>NZ_QLYY01000014.1 GCF_003350295.1 Vibrio tetraodonis | reverse complement strand
GTTTTCTCTCGTCAAAACCTCGCGCAGCAAGAGCGCAGCGCAGAGCAAGTGGCGAACATTGCCAAAGGTGGTTATATCCTAAAAGACTGCCAAGGCCAGCCAGAGCTTATTTTAATTGCTACGGGTTCCGAAGTAGAGCTTGCCGTTAATGCGGCGGCTGAGCTAAGCGCGCAAGGCAAGCAAGTACGCGTGGTGTCTATGCCATCGACTGATGCCTTTGACAGACAAGACGCAGCGTATCGTGAAAGCGTTCTACCATCAGATGTAACAGCGCGTGTGGCTATTGAAGCCGGTATTGCCGACTTCTGGTACAAGTATGTTGGCTTTGACGGCCGCATCATAGGTATGACAACCTTTGGTGAATCAGCACCAGCAGGCGAGCTATTTAAGATGTTCGGCTTTACCACTGAAAATGTGGTAAACACAGCGAAAGAATTACTCGACTAATTCTTCTTGCGCTTAACAAAGCCTCGCGATGCGGGGCTTTTTTGAATGAATAACGATACTTTAACCTTTCAATAAAGGTAGAGACTCATGCAATTTATTGATCTTCCTAAAATTGACTTACACTGCCACCTTGATGGCAGTGTGCGCCCTGAAACGATTCTTGAGCTTGCAAATCAGCAAGGTATTTCCCTACCGACTCAAGATATTGAGCAGATACGCGAGCTGATGATCGCACCTGAAACTTGCCCAAACCTTGATGAGTACTTAAAGCGTTTTGACTTGCCCCTATCTGTGATGCAAACCGCTGACGCACTTGAGAGAATTTCTTTCGAGCTTTATGAAGATGCGGCAAAAGAGAACGTCAAATACCTTGAAGTACGTTTCGGCCCCCTATTACATCTTGAAAGCGGATTAACACTTGAGCAAGTGCTATCAAGCGTTGTCAACGGCATGAAACGTGCAGAATCGCTTTACGATATTAAAGGCAACTACATCCTTTCGATTCTCCGCCATGCACCAAAAGACAGAATCAAAGAAGTATTAGATGTTGGTCAGCCGTATTTAGGCAATGGTATTGCTGCCTTTGATCTCGCCGGTGGAGAAGCCGCTGGATTTTGCGCCGAGTTTGTCCCGTATGCCGAGTACGCTAAGGATAAGGGTTATAACGTCACGATTCATGCTGGCGAGCAAGGTGTGGGGCAAAATGTTTATGATGCAATCACCTTACTAGGCGCAGAACGTATTGGTCATGGTATTCACATTACAGGCCATCAAGCTGCCTATGACATGGTCAAAGATCAGCATATCGCTTTAGAAACATGCCCAAGCAGTAATGTTCAGACCAAAGCGGTTACTGCCTTATCTAACCACCCTGCAAAGGTATTTTTAAAAGATGGTATCGCCATTACAATCAATACCGATAACCGCACTGTGTCGAATACGACAATGACGGCAGAAGTGGAAAAAGTCATGCAAGAATTTGCGCTAACACTTGATGATTACTTCAAGATTTACTCATACAGTGTTGAGTCTGCGTTCACTTCTGAGCAGGTTAAACAACACCTACGCAGCTTTATACCTGCGTAGAGCTGTCTAGCCACAATAGCCGATATTTCTCGGCTATTGTTTTTCTTCAAATCGCTGCGCAAGATGATAAAACTCGTTCACTTGATTACGCAGTTCATGGGAATGTTGGTTAACTGATTGAGTTGCTATCAGATTTTTCTCCGCAGCTGACGCAATCGACTGAATATGCAAATTCACATCCTCTGATAATCGGCGCTGCTTCATCGAGGCATCCTCGACCACTTTCATCAAGTTGTCCATCGAATGCATCATAGCTTCAACATCTGATAGACGTTTTGCGCTTTCTTGAGCCACTTCACCACAGGCATTGGTTTGCTCGCGATTTTCAATAATATCTTTCTGCCACTTTTCAATCGTCTCTAACATAGTGCCGATGCTGTCTTTGATTTGCACAGTGGCATTGGCCGTGCGACCTGAAAGCGCTCGAACTTCATCTGAGACAACCGCAAATCCTCTGCCCTGCTCCCCCGCTCTTGCAGCCTCAATTGCCGCGTTAAGCGCCAGTAAATTGGTTTGTTCGGCGATCCCGCCGATTTCTTCCATCATTTGACTGACATTTTGCGCTTGTTCGCTCAGTTGAAAAGTGGCTTGCGTGGCCTGCTCTGCTTGAAGACTTAACTGCTCAAGGTTGGCATGTGTTTTGTCTATCGTCTCTTTGGCTAGCAAACAAGTATTTAGCGTATCATCGATAAGTTCATGGGCTTCATGAGTGCTGGTTGAAACTTCATTAGCGGTTAATTCCACCTCTTCTGACGCCACTCGCACTTGGCGAATATCACGAGTTTGTTGTTCAAGCGCTTCCGACACCTGATTCGTTGTCGCGCTTAAACTGTCTGATAGACTCAAAAGCGGCCTTGCAGAGTCTGTCATTCGTCCTAAGACAGTACGAATACGCGCTGATAGCAACTTAATATGAAAGTCCGCAACAGAAAACTGTCCTTGACCAGAGTAAATCAAACGACTGATGCTGTCATAAACTGTTCTTAAATGCTTTAGCTGCCTTGGTGTGTCGACAAGCTCTTGTTTAAAAAGCATAAAGCCAGCGAGTGGAAGCAGATTCAAAATCCAGCTAAGCGCGCCTTCAACGGCAAACGTTTTTGCGAGTAGCGGCGCAATGAGGGCACCAAACACCATGACGTAGCGCAGCGCATCGAAACGAGGAAGTGATTGGCGACGTCCTGATTTTTCGGCTTTTCGCAATTTTTTGTATGCCTTATCGGCAACATTTACCCATTCTCTTTTGGGTTTAACCCGAACGGATTGGTAACCAACCATCTCGCCATTATCATAAATGGGCGTCACATAAGCATCTACCCAGTAAAAACCACCCGATTTGGTCCTATTTTTAACAATGCCACGCCACGCCTGACCGTTTTTCAAATGCGCCCACATATCAGCGAATGCGGCTTTGGGCATAGAATCGTGACGGACAATGTTGTGATGCTGTCCAAGCAATTCATCTTGGCTAAATCCTGCAATGCGGCAAAAGGCTTCATTACTGTAGGTAATAACACCACTTAAATCGGTAGTGGAAACAAGCTGTTCATTAGTTTCAAATAAGGTTTCATGTTCTTGGGAATGTTGGGTAGCTGCCATAGATTTATTTTTCGAATTATCCATATGAAACACGAAATATAAACAACAAACACAGCTAAGGCAAAGTATTAAATCAGTTTCATTTAACACTTTTTAATTATCATAAGTTTTACTGTATATCAGAGCCTTATTGTGGTTTAGACCTTTTGGAAAAAACCAATGACTAAGTTATGAGAAACTCAAACTCAATGTTAAGATTAGCTATAACTTAGTGCTTTACGGCAACTGAGCGTTATCGTGGGTATCAACCATCACGATTAGCGTTATGCCGCCAGCCGTTTCTATTTACAAAGGCCAAATATTCACATGGTTAACAACACAATCCAATGGTTTCCGGGCCACATGCACAAAGCCCGTAAAGAGATCGAAGAAGCCATTCCACAAATTGATGTCATCATCGAAGTATTGGATGCTCGCATTCCATTTAGCAGTGAAAATCCGATGATCTCTGAAATCCGCGCTGGCAAGCCGGTTGTAAAAGTTCTAAACAAGAGAGACCTTGCTGATCCTGAATTGACTCAATTATGGATAGACCATTTCGAAAAAGAGCAAGATGTTAAAGCGATGGCGATTACCACGTCTAATCCGCAAGAAGTGAATAAGATTTTGGACCTTTGCCGCAAGCTGGCTCCCCACCGCGAAGAAATCGGCAAAAATATTCGCACCATGATCATGGGCATCCCAAATGTGGGCAAATCAACCATCATCAACACGCTTGCAGGCCGAACTATCGCAGTAACGGGAAACCAGCCCGCTGTCACTCGCCGTCAGCAAAGGATCAACTTACAAAATGGTATTGTGCTTTCTGACACGCCGGGGATTTTGTGGCCGAAAGTAGAAAACCCACACAGCGGGTTTCGCCTTGCAGCCACAGGCGCAGTAAAAGACACTGCGATGGAATATGAAGAAGTGGCTTTCTATACGGTAGAATACTTAGCCCAAGCCTATCCAGAACGCTTGAAAGAGCGTTACCAAATCGAAGAGTTGCCGCAAAGCGACATTGAGTTGATGGAAGAAATTGGTCGTAAGCGCGGCGCATTGCGATCAGGTGGCCGTGTCGATTTACACAAATGTTCAGAGATTTTGCTCCATGAACTGCGTAATGGCACCTTGGGACAAGTCACGCTTGAACGTCCTGAAATGATCACTAAAGAGTTGGTTGAAGTCGAGATCGAAGCCACGCGTAAAGCCGAGCTTAAGGCACAGAAGAAAGAAGAACGTCGTAAACGCTATTTGAAAAACAAGCGCTGATCGACTTCTTGAATAGATTTAGAAATGGAATGACGAACGATTGATATGCAAACACCAACAAACATTATCACAGGCTTTTTAGGTTCAGGTAAAACAACCGCCATTCTTAACTTGCTCAAAAACAAGCCTGCCAATCAAAATTGGGCTGTGCTGGTCAATGAATTTGGTGAAATCGGCATTGATGGCGCGATACTCACGCAGCAAGGAACGCTAGTCAAACAGGTGCCAGGCGGCTGTATGTGCTGCGCTGCTGGCGTGCCGACTTCTGTCGCCATCACCTCATTGTTACGTAGTAAGCCGGACAGGTTGATCATCGAACCGACAGGATTGGGGCATGCAGACAAGATCCTCGCGACTCTTATGTCTGAACAGTTTCGCGAGCATATTGACTTAAAGGCAACCCTTGCCTTGGTCGACCCGCGTAATCTTTCCAATCCAAAATATCTTTCTAATGATAATTTTATTGAACAGCTCGGGATTGCCGACGTAGTAATAGGAAACAAGGTAGACCTATGTACTACGGAAGACATAGACGCTTTCAATGATTGGGTAGCCAAGCAAGATCCGCCAAAGATCAATGCACGCCTTGTCAAAGATGGGCAGTTCCCGATTGAAATCCTCGACAGCATTAGAGGTAATATTTCACCTAAGGTGGCTAATTTACATACTCATGACCAAGATATGGCTCCCCCTCTAACACTAAATGCTGGGCAGCACGTTCTTAGGCGAGAAAATAGCGGCCAAGGCTATTACAGTTGTGGTTGGTTATTTAGCGAACAGGTGGAATTTTGCTTTGATGAATTGCTGTCAATGCTATCTGACCTATCGGCTGAGCGTATCAAAGGGGTCATGAAAACGGATAAAGGGGTGATGACACTCAATATCTCTCATGGTGTCGTATCGATATCAGAGGCGTCAATGTCAGCCAAGGAGAGTAGAATCGAAGTCATTGATAGCCAGAAGCTACCTTGGGAGCAACTCGATGCCATCCTTCAGCAGCTCGCTGGCCTTTCATAAACTCTAAACAACAAAAGGCGCACAAATCAGTGCGCCTTGTCCCTCGTGACTCAATCGTGAGCTTGCGAATCAGTGCCTTCATCTTCGACATTCTGATATTAATACGAGGATTTCTGTATATTTGGGTAAAACTTTCCATATTGTGTGCAAGGTTAACTTTCTCTATGCGAATAGTTCAGATTTCCTTACCCTTTAATTGTGGTTTATATCGCTCAGAGATCAAGAAAACAAGTGTGATCCTCTGTCAATAAAATGAAACTTAATGCATAAAATTTTATTACATATTTGAAATTCAAATTTTCACTTTTGATAGATAAAGATTGTCCTTATCAAGCGTATAATCAGCCCACTGATCCCTAACACCCTAAGCGAAATTTGCTTGAGCATCGGGCGCAGCACTGATACTCATTCATAACAGGGACCAAAATACAAATGAACACCAGAGAGAAGATCAAGCAATCCTTTTTATCTAAGGTACCAAAGGATGCGATTAATCAATTTCTCTCAAAAGACAAAACACCTCTCTCTGTTCTCGCCCTCTCTTTGATAGTAGGAATATTATCTGGCCTTGTCGGCACCCTATTTGAGATGGCGGTTCACTTTGTTTCAGACACCAGAACTGATTGGTTAAAACAAGCAATTGGTCGTTTGCTACCGCTTTGGCTCGCCGCAATTCTGATTAGTGCTGCACTCGCTTTTATAGGATATTACCTAGTTCATCGTTTTGCTCCCGAAGCCGCAGGTTCAGGCATACCTGAAATTGAAGGTGCCATGGATGGAATACGACCAGTTCGTTGGTGGCGAGTTCTTCCCGTTAAGTTTTTTGGCGGAATGGGCGCATTGGGCTCGGGTATGGTGCTGGGTCGAGAAGGCCCCACTGTGCAAATGGGCGGCGCTATTGGACGTATGGTTACTGACATTTTTAAGGTCAAAAATGATGATACACAGCACTCATTACTGGCATCTGGCGCCGCAGGAGGACTAGCGGCCGCCTTCAATGCACCACTGGCTGGCATCATGTTTGTGATCGAAGAAATGCGACCTCAGTTTCGTTATTCACTTATTTCAATCCGCGCCGTTATTATTTCGGCAATTTCCGCCAATATCGTCTTTCGATACATCAATGGGCAAGATGCCGTCATCACTATGCCTCAATATCAACGACCAGAATTGGCAGCGCTATGGCTTTTCTTATTGCTTGGTGCAATGTTTGGTGTATTTGGTGTTGCATTTAATCGTTTGATCAATCTTTCTCAGGATCTGTTTGTAAAGCTGCACCGAAATGATCGTAAGCGATATTTGATTACAGGCAGCTGTTTGGGCGGTTTTTTCGGTCTTATGCTGCTTTACTTGCCCGAAATAACCGGAGGGGGGATCAGCCACATCCCTACCATTACCAATGGAGGTTATGGTGCTGGGGTTTTAATCATTCTCTTTATCGCTCGTATTTTAACTACCCTACTTTGCTTTGCTTCTGGTGCGCCAGGTGGCATTTTTGCTCCTATGCTGGCGCTTGGGACGCTATTTGGTTACGCATTTGGTCTTATCGTACAAACTTTGTTTCCAGGGCTTTTAATCTCTCCGGGCATGTTCGCGATTGCAGGTATGGGGGCGCTGTTTGCCGCCACAGTCAGAGCGCCCATCACAGGGATATTATTAGTTATTGAAATGACGAATAATTACTACCTAATTTTGCCTCTTATCATTACATGTCTCGGCGCTGTCATTGTAGCTCAACTCTTGGGAGGCCAGCCTATTTATAGCCAGCTTCTACATCGAACGTTAAAAAATGAAAAATTACGACAAGAAGATCTACCTTGTGAGAACAAATCATAGTTGCTAATTAAGCAACTGAATTGATATCATTGTTAGGCTAATCAGATTTTATTTAGGATTTACGCAGTTGAACTGGCGACGCTTTTTTAAGTTTCATAATGTCCCTCCATCTCAAGCAGCATTGTCGCTGGGCATCATTGGCTTGGGGCATGCTTGGGCGCTGTATATTCCTGAAGTGGGTATTTTTATCCGGCCCTACCTTGCTGCAATCGGTGCCTTATTACTTATTCCGGTATTAATTAAGTACCTGAATAACTATCGACTATTTTTAAACGATCTCCGCAACCCTCTTAACGGAAGCTTACTAGCACCCATGAGCATGGCGCTGCTGGTACTATGTGATTACCTAGCGGTTATTTCGCCTTTTATCGCCTATCCATTATGGTTTGCTGCATTGTCGCTACACCTTACTATGATGGTTCTGTTCTTCTTTTTCCAAGCTAAAAACTTTAAGCTTGCTAATATTGTTCCTAGTTGGTTTTTATACCCTGTAGGTCTTATCAGTAGTTCATTAGCTGGCACTAAATTTGGCCACACCGTGTTTTCTGAATCTTTAGTCAATATTTGTATCGCAACCTATTTTGTCATGTTGCCTGTCGTTCTCTACAGACTGATGTTTTTAGGCAGATTACCCAGAAGAGCGCGGCCAACTCTCGCTATCATGGCGGCGCCAATCAACCTATCACTTGCGTCATACTTGGTAAACTTTCGCCAGCCAGATCCAATTCTCACAGGAGCCTTGGCAGGCATAGCCATTACCATGACATTAACCATATACCTATGTTACTTCCGTCTCATTCGGCTTAAGTTCCAACCCTCTATTGCCGCCGTAACTTTTCCATCCGTAATTAGCGCGATTGCCATGCACCGCTTAACCAGCTTTTTCGAGCAATATCATCCACATTGGCATTGGCTACATAAGTTTGGTTTTTTCGAGCTGACTATCGCTACAGGTTTGGTCATTTGGGTTACGCTCAGATATATCAAGATGTACTGGCCTGAATTAAAACTTATAAAATCAGCTTGAAGTAATCTGAATTAAACGGAATTCAAACCGGACTTTATAGCTATCTGTGCTGATGATGCGTAGCATATTGGGCTCTAGGTTCTTAAGGTGCTTACAATGTTTAATGACAAAGTCCAACTACAAATCATCAATTTAACTCATAGAACAGACCGCAAAGCAGAAAGCATATCTGAATTAAAAAAATGCGGTATTAGTATTGATGATGAGTCATTCTTTGAAGCTTACTATAAACCAGAGTGTGGTGCGTTAGGCTGCAGTCTGAGTCATGGTAACTTAATTGCCCACTATCTATCTCACTCTTCCAGTCCATACTTGTTAGTCTTGGAAGATGACTTTGAAGTCCAAGAGTGCGAACTATTTCTTTCTAACTTAGAGAGAATTTTGGATTGCTCTAGCGATTGGGATGTATTTCTTCTTGGCAATAACAAAGCCATACCTATTGCAATAATCGATGATCAACTCGGGTTTTCTCGAGTAATCAACTCACAAACCGCATCAGGCTATATTGTCCATAGAAGCTTCGCTATTAAGCTAATGAGTACGTTTTTTGAATCTGCACTCGGTCTCGAGCATTCGAGCAAGCTCCCTCTCAAGCTCAATAAACTCGTTAGCCATCACTATTGCTTAGATATTTTGTGGAAGAAGTTACAAACTGAACATAGATTTGCAACAAGATTACCTTCATTAATCAAGCAACGGGCGAGTTACTCGGATATAGAGATGAAAAATGTAGATTATGGTGTTTGATTTAGACAAGTAGGCAAGGGTCAGAACTTTTTTGAGTAACAGGCATACTTATTATTCAGTTCTGTCCAACTCGTCAGCCATTGTTAAAATTCGGTTGCAATTCAATCTATCATTATAATCAAAGAAAACCTGGTCATCATTTAGATAGATTGTCTTATCATTTATTATTTTTCCTATATTTTCAATGACTTCGTCGCTATTATTACATGATGCCAAAAAGGGCGTTTCTTTATCCGTAATCATTTCCCCTCCTCGGACAGCAAGGAATGCTTCTTTGTCAAATGGATAAGTGATCGCGGGCTTTCCTAATCTTATAAAGTCAAATACAACAGAAGAATAGTCAGTGACTAATAACCTACCTGTAGACAACATATGTTCCCAGTTTAAATCTGACATATACCGGAAAGAAACGCATGGAAGATTAACGTTCATTTCAAATTTAGACATCTTATGATGTAATACCAAAGTAATCTGATGGTCATTTTCGCTTGCCCATTTTGATAATTTGGATATAAGATCAATAATTGAACGATAATATTGAGATTTTATAAATTCATCTGAGCTTTGATGTTCCAGCCAATTTCTCCAAGTTGGTATATAAAGAATGTTGTTGCATTGTTTGTTTGTAACTTCAGGAAGATAGTCATACCTTGAAAGCCCAGTGACTTTAATAATATCTTCAGGAAATGAGTAGTCACTAATAAAACTATTTTTCTCAAAATTAGATGAAACACAAAGCATATCAGGAAGCTCGTTCCTGCATGTCATAGAATAATGATCATAATAGAATGATGTACGATTGAGTGCCATAACACCATGTTGTAAAAAAATAAGTTTCTTGCTATTTCTTGGCTTTTTATTGAGAACTCTCCAATAAGGAGAAATATCTAACATTGATACGTCAAAGAAGTATCTTCTCGCCAGTCCAACATAAAATAAGTGCCTGATACTGCCATACTTTAAGACATTACCATGCTTACTCGCTTCTTCAGTGTTTTTCTCTCTAGTGACAAAATAACAGTTTAGTCTCCTACCTACGCCTTTAAAAAAAGCAAAGCCATTATCAGATATTGTTTTTCCTTCCCTTTCTCCTATAAGAGAAATATTTACATTAAAAATTTTTGAACAAAAAAAACCAATATTGAATAAAAGCAATGACTTAATGAAACTGTAATATATGATGGATTTTTTACTAATAATATATTTAAATGCACTGAAATTTAAACTGAAGATTACATGACGTTTTTTTAAATTATTATGATACATATTTTTTAAAAAAATCAACTCTCCAGAACTTAAGTATTTAAGAAGGTTGAAATTATATATAAGAATTCTTTTAACATCCTTAATATCTTCATTTTTAAATGACTTAGTCTTAGAATATATACCTATATTACTAATTAATTCTTTTATGAAGAAAAATTTTCTCATTTTTTTTTGAGTTTCTTTCTCAAGAGCACTAAAAGAATTATCAAGATCCTTTGTTACGAGGATAGATTCTTTTATATTTTTTATAAAGTATTTTTCGCTCTCAGTACTTTCTATATAGACGACCTTGTCAACAGACCCTATTCTTTTTGCCTTGTAATATCCATAAATACAAGGCTTACTATCACTGGAGTAATTAGAAAAATCTGAAAAAATTGACTCGTTTTCACTTATTAAAAATGCTTTCCTATATATCCTATTAAAAGGAAATATATTTTTTATCAGTTTTGGAGTTTCTTCAAAAGTAGTTGAATTGATTTTTCCAAGAAAATGGGAAGGTTTTATATATGCTCCGTTATCTCCAACATACTTTTCCCAAGCAATTGCCATATCTAAGCAGTGCTTTTCCGCGTGTTCAAATAAAGAAATCAGTCCATCTTCAACAACATATCCGTCTGATTTCATGAAGAATAAGTACTTACCTCTTGCGTTTTTTATTCCTGAATTAAAACAATATCCATTTTCAGGAAAGTCGCTTTTAATGACTGAAACTCTATCTAATTCAGAGTATTTATTAAATTCATAATTAACATTGCTATCGTCTATATTATAGGTTACAATAATTACTTCTATATTCAGTTTGCATATCTTTAATAAATCAATAGTATTGATTATAGAATATGAAATATCTCTTGCTGATATAATAATCGAGATATCTATTGTTTTACTTTCCATAATAGTTTTTCTAAGCAATATTTTCTAATACTAGCATAATAATAATTTGGATGTGAAAAATATTATAAATGCTCAATATATTATGCTTAGAGAAGTCTTAATGGATATTCTGTCTTTCAACGTCAATGTTCGTTACTGTATCAACCAAATCACGAAATACAGTAACTTCTCTCATTGAGTAACAATGACTAGCTGGTAACATTTATGCGCCAACAAGTAAGATCTTGCTTCCCGATCTTGATGAGTTCACATCCAGCCGTAGTGGCATCTGCTCTTTGAGCTCTGACACATGAGATATGACGCCAATCATACGCCCCGTTTGCTGAAGCTCTACTAGGATTTGCATGGCCAAATCTAATGACTCAGGATCTAAACTGCCGAAGCCTTCATCGATAAACAAGGTATCGAGTCTTATTCCACCACTGTATGACTGAACAACATCTGATAGGCCCAGTGCGAGTGCGAGTGCCGCCATAAACGATTCTCCACCCGACAATGTTGCTACATCACGTGTTTTCCCTGTGTATCCATCTTCAACCGATAAGTCCAATCCTCGGCCAGCGACACCCTTAAAGCCCTCGGTTTTTCGTACCAGTTGATAACGCCCCTGACTCATCACTCTCAACCTTTGAGAAGCTTGAATCAATACATCATCAAGTAACACACCCAACACAAAACGATGTAAACTAATTCTACTACCCGTTTTTCCGCTCGCGACATCGTAAAGTGTGCCATAAACTTTGTATTCGTCATCGAGTTTACTGTTTTTAGACCGTAATTGGGCAATATCCGAAGCCACTTTTTCCAAGCGATGGAAAAGCGATTGAGCAGCATCAAGTTCGCCTCGACGCTCAACGTGTTCTGACTCAAGAAGCGTAACATTAAGTTGCTCTTCTTCTAGATTTGGCCGAGAAGTGTTGGCAAGTTCTTGCTCAATATCATGAATGGTTTGCTCGAGTTTTAACTTAGTCGAGCTATATTGCTCTATTTGTTCACGCCATTGTTGCATTTGTTCTGAACTAGAGCGGCATTCTAGGAAATGCGCCAATGAGGAGAAGGAAGCGGCCTTTAAAGCACCATCCCACTCTGTCTCAGCCAATTGTGTATTGCTCCGCGCTGTAGTCGATAACTCTTGGTGAGAAGATATCTGAGACTCAATATTGGAATAGCTTACCGTCGCGTTATGCTGTGACTCTTGCGCATGCTTTAATGCATTATTAAGCCGTTCAATGTTCTGCTGGAAATCCAGATGCACGGCATCAAGTTGGGCAATAGAGTCATATGAGCCAGAGATTGAGGCTCGAAGCTGATTTAACTGTTTGTTCTGCGCCTCAAGTTTTGCGTCATTGGCTGATATTTCTTCTCGAAGAACGTTTATTTTCGCCTCACCGTTTTCACACCTTTGCTTAAGTTCCGCAGCGACACTTTCTAACTTAGGTACATCAATGGCATCAAGTTCATGGTATCTTGCCTTTAACTGCAAAAGCTTTTGCTCTGTCGATTCAATATCGAGAATAGCATCATCACCCAATTCCCGTTTGTATGACTGAATCAGTTTTTCCTGTTGGTCACACAAGGAATGATGACGCTCCAATTCGTTCAGTGCCGTATTAAATTGCTCTAATGCCGCCGTTTCAACTTGACGAGCTTGTTGCACATCCTGCTTATGTACTTCCTTACCTTCAAATTCGGCTGGGCTCGGGTGCTCACAACTACCACAAACTGGGCAAGGTTGGTTCGATTTAAGTCGTTTAGCCAGCACTGCTGCCTGAGCACTATGCCAATGCATTTCCAACTTGTCCGCATGTTGGCGTTTTTCTGCTAACTCTTTCTCTAACTGCTGCTTAGTTATACGAATAGCACTGATTTGGTTGTTAAGCTGTACCTGCTCAGTGATCAAAGATCTCAACTTACTCAGGTCGGCCAATAAACGCTGGGTTTTCGCTATATCAGCTTCAAGAGAGATTTTCTCCGTAGTCCCTTTCCTAGCACTATCTAAATTGCGTTCACTTGTCTGTAACTCTTCGAAAAGCTGAGCTTTTAACGCTTGGTACTTCGTCATGGTGTGAACATGCTCTTTACCTTGGGATTCAAGCTCTTTCAGATTAGTTTGCTGCAGATCTATCTCTTTTAGTTTTTCTTTACTTTGCTCTAAATGAAACAGTTGTTCGTTTAATTTAGGTAGTTGCTCAGCGTTTAATATGGCTTGTTGTAATCCTTGCTCACACAAAGTTAAGTGGGTTTGAGCTTGTTGCCTTTCAATATTAAAAGCCGAGATTTTGTTTTCCAGCGCCTTGACTTGATTAAGACATGATTGCCAATGTTGATACGGCACATTGAGCTTTTCCGCGCTGACAGCAAGCTCAAGTAATGAGGTCATGTCTATTATTTTATCTTGCCGCTCTAAATGCAGATTTAAGTTCTTTTGGCTGTGTTCCCGCTTAGAAAATTGACCAGCAAGCATCTTCGACTGCTCAAGTTTAACTTTCGCTTGATTAAGGCGTTCAAAGCTCGACTTTTCTTCTTGCTTAGCTTTAGCCAGTTGTTGAGTGATGTCTTCGATTTGAACATTCAATTCTTGCTCTGAAGACACTTCAGCAACTTTCAGCGCGCCTTGTATTTGGTTATCAAACTCTTCTTTAGCGGTAACAATAGACGAAGCTTTATCTTTTAAAGCGAATTCAATTTTTTTGTAGATATCGGTTTGAAACAGCTGACCAAAAATCGCTTCCCTGTCTTTTGAGCTTGCAAGCAATAATTCACGAAATTTTCCTTGCGGTAGCACCATTACCTGACGAAACTGACTTTCATTTAAACCTAGTAGACTGGTCACTTCCAGCTTCACTTGAGCCGTTTTGCTAGTAATTAACCGGTCACTTTCGGTGATTTCATAAAGCGATGCTGTATGTTTGCGTGTTGTTGTGCCCTCTCCACGCGACTTAGGTACTTGCTGCTCTGGCAAGCGAGTTACGCGGTAACGTTTGTCATGGAGCGCAAACTCAAATGTTATCTCTGTTGGTGTCGAGAGATCGGCCAAGTCACATCGCATATGAGTTGCTTGTCTCTCATTGCCTGTCGTCTCTCCGTACAGAGCAAAACAAATCGCATCTAAAATTGAGGTTTTGCCCGACCCTGTTGGGCCGTTGATTAAAAAAAGAGGATTACTGCCTAATAATCGAAAATCAATGGTTTGTGTCGTTGCAAAAGGACCAAAGGCTTGCAGGGTTAACAATAGTGGTTTCATTCTTTTCCCTGTTATTGATGGCTTAGCTGCATGATCAGATCCGAAATCGCCTCATCTTGCTCATTACTTAAATCGACACTCTGGGTTTCTTTAAAAAAGTCACGAAACATATCAACTTCACTGCGTGACAGTGTAGCGGCTGCCAATTCTTTCTCTACACCAATTAACATGCCCGGTTTCTCAATATGTAATACGTTGGGGTATACACTGCGAAGCTTTTCCATCGGGTTTAGAATGGCGTGAGTATCCATTAAACGAACCAATAAATAGTCGTCATGATTAGGATCTTCTTTAGCTTGCTCAATGATGTTATTCAGTTCACCTTCGATAATTCGCATCTGATGCGGCGCTTTTAGATCAATGTGTGTCGCTGACCTAAAGCCATTATTATCAAATTCAACTAAGGTCACGCCCTTTTTCTGATGTTGTTCAGAAAAACTGTACTTCATTAGAGAGCCGGAATACCGGATGAACTCTTGACCTTTTTTTTGTGGTTGGTGAAGATGCCCGAGTGCCACATAATCAAAGTCGACAAAATGCTCGTGACTGACTCGCTCTGATCCACCTATACAAAGTGGTCTTTCCGACTCAGATTCTATCGCCCCATCCACAAAACAATGGCTGATCAATACATTTTTCTGCTTTGGGCTAAATCGAGACTTAATTTCATTGGCCAAGAATTTGTGCGCATCATCGAACGTCGACACGGATTGCTTGAAATAGTGGCGTGCCATTTCAGGATCATTATATGGCATGCCATAAAAGGCCACTTCTCCAACATCTGTATCAATTACAACGGGTCGACACATGTCCTCAAAACTCGACAAGATATGTAGTCCAGCCCCTTTCATTTGCGACGAGCCAAAACCGAGCCTTTGTGCACCATCGTGATTGCCTGGGATAAGAATGATAGGCACTTTGAGTTCATCACAAACCTGACTAACAAAATGATTCATTAGCTCAATTGCAGCAGTTGGCGGAACCGAACGGTCATAAATATCGCCCGCAATAATCAGCGCATCAACTGGGTTTTCTCGTAAATACTCAACTAACTGAGCCAATACCGCCTTTTGGTCATCAAGGAGAGAAACACTGTGAAACTGACGTCCGAGATGCCAGTCAGAGGTGTGAAGAAACTTCATTTTGTTCCTAGTTTCATTTAAATAGCTCAAGGCGCATCATATCATCTCGACACGCCAATTCACTAGTAAGGGTTAGGTGATCAGTAAATAGTATGTTTCTTGCAGAACTTAACCGCCTCATCGATCAACTCAAGCACTGGTTTATCACACTCTGGCAATGCCGCGTCACTGGCACCTATTGGCATGACTCGACTTCCCCATTTTACATGTGCTGCTCCCCAAGTTAACCCTGCACCAAAAGCTGCCAGCAACATATTGTCATCAGCTTTAATGCGCCCTTGCTCTAGCGCTTCGCATAACGCAATGGGAATGGTCGCCGCTGACGTGTTGCCATACTTTTGAATGTTGATAAATGCCTTGTCTCGCCCAATACCAGATAAGTCACACAGGGTTTGAATAATACGTATGTTCGCCTGATGAGGAATAACCAAGTCTACGTCTTTTGTCGATAACTGACTTCTTTCTAACACATTATTGGCTGCAGCCCCCATGCCTTTGACGGCTCGCTTAAAGATCTCTTTACCGACGAAATTAAATTCCCAGTATCCATTATCGGCGGCAAAACGGTCCATCGAACTGCCAAATTTAGGCACCGACAGTATGTCTCTACCTTGAGAGTCACAGCCTAGCTGCGCATTTTGTAAACCCACTGCGCTTTCTGATTGACTCAGTACAACTGCTCCCGCACCATCACCAAACAGGACTGCCGTATCTCGCATCGACCAATCAATAAAAAAAGACAGGCGCTCTGCACCAATCACCAAGGCATGACGGTAACGTCCAGATTGCATCATCCTTGTTGCAGTTTCTAAACCATAAAGAAAGCCGGTACACGCTGCGTTTAGATCAAACGCCATTGTCCCTTCCATACCTAAGTTTTGTGACACCTTAGATGCCATATTAGGAATAAGAGAGTCTGGTGAACAGGTTGCGATAATAAGAAGATCGATATCACTGATGTCCAAACCAGCACATGCGACGGCATGTTTTGCCGCAACCGTAGCAAGCTCTGAAGTATCGACATGACTAATTCTACGATTCTCAATCCCTGTTCTGGTTTGAATCCACTCATCTGAGGTATCAAGAAAAGTACCTAAATCTTGGTTGGAGAGTACGGAGGGCGGAAGGCACTTACCCCAGCCAGTAATTTCTGCGTATGTTGTAGTCATTCGAAACCTTTATTTTTATTGTGTTAGATAGCCAACATAGTCGGTTGGAATATTTATATTTTCAAAGTATAACTAGCGACTATCTTCTGTGTCACCTCATTGATAAAATCAACGTCACACTTGTGTAGAAAACTAAACGAGAAATAAATCATGTCGACATTTAATACACGCTGCCCTTCTTGCCAGAGTATGAATCGAATCCCAACTGAAAGAGTATCTGAAAGCCCTAAATGCGGGAAATGTTCAAGCATACTACTTGATGGTTTTCCGATAGAAGGAACGGATTCTAACTTCGACGCGATTTTAAACAGTGATCAACCCGTCGTTGTCGACTTCTGGGCCCCGTGGTGTAATCCTTGTGTAGGCTTTGCTCCCATTTTTTCCGATGTTGCACTGGAGTACGCAGAAAAGGTTCGATTTGTAAAAATAGATACTGAAAGCCAAACAAACCTAGCAGCTAGGCATCAAATTCGAAGCATTCCGACAATAATGCTGTTTAAAAATGGTAAAAGAGTCGACTCTTTAAATGGTGCACTGCCTAAAAGTCAATTTAAGCAATGGCTTAGCGAAGCTTTACAGAAGTAAAAACACCCGCAGTCATCCCAAATAAGGCCATAATGAGTTTAACTGATATGGCCTTTTCTTTGTTTTTAATCATAAAACGCTTCGAAAAAAAATTTTTATCGAAACGACCAAAATTATTCGTTTTACCCAAAGCACAAATAGCCTCATAGTCGCGCCAAATTTATTAACTATGACTTATATTAAGAGGCTACGACATTGGAAAACATTCTTGCTCCTGCAGCAAAAGCTCGCATTTCAACCCCTGTTATTGCGCTGGCTCTTTATGCGGTAGCATCAGGCTATTTAATGAGCCTGATTCCACTTATGCTACCTTACTATGGGCTAGACAGCTCATTAGCGAGTTGGCTAGCAAGTGTGTTTTATGTTGGCCTTTTGCTTGGTGCGATCATTATTGAGCCTATAGTGAGTCGATTGGGTCATAAGTGTACTCTCGCTCTATGTCTGGCAGTATTTTCCATTACAAGTCTAGTTCTGCCAATCTTGGCACATTCATCAGTCTGGTTAGTCGCTCGTCTTGTGGCAGGCTTTTCTGTTGCGGGTATCTTTGTCGTCGTAGAATCTTGGTTACTGCAAGGCTCTCCAACGGCCCGAGCTAAGCGTCTCGGTTTATATATGGCAGCGCTTTATGGTGGCAGCGCAATTGGACAACTAGGAATAAGCTATGTGGGCATCGGTGGGTATCTGCCTTTTCTCATCATTGGCGTTTTGATTTGCTCATCTATTGCTACTGTTTTATTTGGACGATGTGATCAGCCTTGCTCCGAGTCAATTGCACATTTAACAGCTAAGCAAATTTTCAAGCTAAATCATGCCGCCCTTATTGGCAGCATAGTATCCGGGCTTGTTATAGGCGCTATATATGGCATGATGCCACTTGAGCTTGCCGAACAGGGAATTGAAAACTCCGATATAGGCTCACTGATGGCGCTTATCATACTTGGCGGTATGCTAGTGCAGCCCGTAGTGCCTTGGATGTCGAAATATTTAGGTCGTACACTATTAATGGCGTTTTTCTGTCTACTGGGCACTCTGGCGGTTAGTTTGGTTATGCTTGATGATGATCTGCGCTTAATGGCATTAGGGTTATTTTTGCTTGGTATGGCAACGTTTGCTTTGTATCCAATCTCCATCAACCTTGGCTGTGACAATTTAGACGCAAAATACATAGTATCAGCAACTCAAGTCATGTTGTTTAGCTACAGCATAGGTTCAGTATTAGGCCCTGTTATTGCTGACCAGTATATGTCTCAAGAACATACTTTACTGGGATATTTGTTTTCTATTTTGCTTGCAACTTGTTTGTACATTCTTGCTGCAAGCTTAAAGTTCAAAAATCATGTGGTGGCAGGAGAATAGGTTAACCTATCGCTTTCTAATCTAAAAGTGGAGCAATGATTCATCAGCAAATTTTCGATGAATCATTGCTCAGCAACTCGTGCACTACTCTACAGCTTGCTTTATTTTCACTTTAAATCCAACAGGTGACATAGTGAAAGCAAATTGCTCGGTAACACTTTCCGGCTTTTGCTGTGGCTCAACACTAAATTCTTTAAATAATACATGAAAGGCTAACTTCATTTCCATAATCGCTAATGATCGCCCTGGGCATAGTCTAGAGCCTCCACCAAATGGTTGCAGATTCGAAAAAGAAGCTCCTGTCTTTTCTATCCACCGATTAGGGTTAAACGAGCTAGGATCCTCAAATAACTCAGGGTCAAAACCACTAGCATGGAGCATAGCAAAAATGGCTGTGCCCTCTTTAACCTCTAACCCATCAATATCAGTATCACGGTTAGGCTCCAAATAAAGCTGCGGTGCAACGGGCTTCAAACGCATCGCTTCGTACATGATCGCAGTTACATAAGGCAGCCGTGCAATTGGCCAGTCTAGTACCTGATTATCACCTGTCTGTTCAAGCTCATTATGCAGAGCAATCTCGCTATCATTATCGTTGCTGACTAAAAATGCCATCCACGCGAGCGTATTCGCGGTGGTGTCCTCACCAGCTAGCAAGACAGTAATTGCATTAGCAATGATATCTTTATCAGTTAATGACGAGTCCTGCTCTTGCTCCAACAGCATAATTTGTAGCATATTTTCTGGTGAATCTTTAAGATTTGGCTCTTCACTCAAACGAATACGTTGCTTCACTATACATTCAGAAACAAACTGCTTAATCTCGTCTACACTGGCATCAAACTCTTTATCTTTACTGGTTTTAAAAAAACGCCACAAAGGTATAGGAGACTTACATCGTAGATTTACCACAGGGAAAACACGCTGAATACAATCTCTAACTGACGTATCCTCTCGCTCAATTGAGTTAAAATCTTCACCGAAAGCTAAGAGTGAAGTGACATCCACGGTATACTTTTTAAATTCATTAACTAATTCAACAACCTCTCCAGATTTGGACAAGGCTTCAAAGCGCTTTCGTAGACGTTCTGTAATCATGCGTAAGTTAGGGTAAAAGTGCTTCAGGTGACTAGGCTGAAACATTGGCTCTGTCAGCTTTCGATGGTGTTTCCACTTTTCACCTTCAGAAGAGAAGATACCGTTCAGGCCAACTTCATCAAACACACTTTCAATACTTTTTAAACGGCGGAACTCGCTAGGCCGAGATTTTAATATCGACTTAATTTGAGCAGGATCGGACAACACCAGAACATCTTTAAGGCCTAGTTTTAAACGAAACTGAGCGCCGTATTCTTGTATCCACGCCAACATCTGCTGATGTACATTGGTTTTCTTTAAATAGCTAACGTGTCCAAAAATACCCGCTGTGGGTGGCATTGGCAATTGCCCAACTTTTTGCATCTCAATTTCCTTTGTATCATCAAGATATTACTAACCTCGCCACAATTATACCCAATACATTCAGTAACAAATTTATAAAAATCATGAAAAAATAATGGCATAAATGCCATTAAATAGTTTATCTATTTAGAATAAGACTAGGAATAAAAACTGGTTCTATGAGATTTACAGAACGAGCATAAAAGTTGAATTCGTTTTGTTGCGGGTATCTTTGTCCAGTGGGCAATAGGATGATTTTTTATCACGGGACTTTGTGATGTAAAATCAAGATAACTCTGGCTTTGATGCTGAAATATAATGGAGGCGCGTCCCGGAGTCGAACCGAGGTCCACGGATTTGCAATCCGCTGCATAGCCACTCTGCCAACGCGCCTTACATTGTGTCTCTTTTACGTGAGTCAAATTTAGATGGTGCCCCGGGCCGGACTTGAACCGGCACAGCGCGAACGCCGAGGGATTTTAAATCCCTTGTGTCTACCAATTCCACCACCAGGGCAACGCAATTATGCGATGGTAACACCATCTCAGCGGGCTGTGCCGCTGGAACGAGGCGTACTTTAACCTATTGTGATGTCAGGTCAATAAAATTTTTATCTTTTTTATTCAGATGGTTAAAAACCCGCCTCGGAAGCGTATTTGGCAACCAAACGGGGTGAAATTTCGTCAAAGGATAGAAAGCAAGTTACCGATTCGCCTCCCTAATACTTAAACTGCGAAACTTCCGAGTTTAGCTGCTCAGCTTGAGAAGAAAGGCCTTTAAGTACCTCATCAACATCTTGAACTTGGCTAGACACTTGTGCTGACGAGTCCGCAATTGAAGTAATACTGCTGGTGATCTTACTTGTTACAGACTGTTGTTCATCAGTCGCAGCAGCTATTTGAACATTCATTTCATTAAGATCATTTAGCATAGTCACTATTTGCTCGAGCATCTGGGCATTTGTGTCACACGTTTCAACCCCTTTTGATACCGTTTCGTTGGCATTAGTTATGCTCGTCGAGACATCACCGGTTTCTTTTTGCAAAGATTCGATTTTCTCTCTGATTTCTTCTGTAGAAGACTGAGTTCTTCCTGCAAGATTACGTACTTCATCAGCCACTACGGCAAAACCTCGGCCTTGTTCTCCGGCTCGAGCAGCTTCAATAGCAGCATTAAGTGCCAGCAAATTCGTTTGCTCTGCAATTCCTTGGATCACATCCAAAACTTCAGCAATTGACTTACTCTCATTGTCTAGACGGCTAATCGCATCCACAGCCGTTTGCATCTCTTCGCTGAGTTGAGATATCTCTCCTCCTAAGTTTCGACCAACACTGACGCCTTGGCTACCGGTGTCATTTGCATTTTTGACAAACTCGGCTGCTCGGCTGGCGAACTCAGCAACTTCGGAAATTGAACTACCCATCTGATTGATTGCTGCAGCAACAGACTCAGCACGTTCATTCTGATCTGTAACGGCTAGACGCGTGCTATGCATGCTACCACTCATACTATGAATATTATTGTTCAAGTCATCGGTGGCTTGAGCGAACTTACGGATGATATCTTGAAGATGAGCAAATAAAGAGTTGAGAGAAATGGCTAATTCCGTCATTTCATCTTTTCCATCTTCATCAAGACGTTTGGTAAGATCATTGTCTTTACTAATGTTTTGGATTTTATTACTTGCCCTACTGACAGGTTTGGCAATACTTCTTCCGAGAAAGTAAGATACGCATACCGCTACAATTACCCCAACCACAATACTGACAACCACTGTGGTAAATTTCGAACGAATCAGTGCTTGTAAATCGGATAAGGCTTCATTTTTATCTATTTCCGTAACAATCGCCCACTTCAGACCTGCTGCATCAAGGGGCGCATATACAGACAGCACTTCAACTCCCCTTTTCCCCACTACAACGTCTGTACCACTTTGGCCCGACAAAGCAGCATTGACACTATCACTACTCACTTTATAGCGGCCAATCGCTGATGATTTTCCCTCTATCTGTTGTATTGTCTCAGCTGGAACGCCAAGTGTTTTTAGTTCTAAGAAATATTTTTCTGGCTCTTCGAGTAAAAAGCGAGATTCACTTCTGAGTAACTGATCTGGACCGACTAAATAAGTCTCACCGGTTTGACCCAAGCCTGCATAACTCCAGTTCTGTCCGAACGTCATAATGCTGTTTATTTTATCCACCGGCATTTGAAAAATAAGCACGCCTATTGACCGTCCTTCCACAACAATAGGGGTAGCGATGAATGAAGCCGCCGCTTCATATGATGGGAAATAAGGAGCAAAATCTTCTAGATAATATTGAGAAGGGCTTATGTTTAGGGCTTGCTTATATGCCTTGGCGATACCCGTAGATGAATAGGGACCAGTGTTTAAATTTGTCGCATAATCCAATTCTTTGAAAACCGAATAAACAATATTACCACTCGTATCGACAAGAAAAATATCATAGTAACCAAACTCTTCTAAAAAGCCTTTTATACTCGGGTGATACTTTTTATGGACATCATCATACTCAGTGCCCAGAGTATCAGCCATAAGCTGATGCTTCTCACCTAGGGGGTTCGGATTGACACCAATATACCTCGCCTGTAGGGCTTTGGCTTTGTCAGATAGACTCGATAAGACATTTTGCTCATTGGCCGATTGGCCACCATTGACTCCACGATATGTCTCACCGAAACCCGACGAATAGTAACTTGAGAGTTGGCTAACATCAGAGGAGTTCACAAGCTCTACAGGATATCGCTCAAACGTATCTGCAAACGCCACCATCGCATCTCTAACACCGATGGAGTTGGCAACTGTCACCATCTGACCTCTGATCTGCTGGAAGTAGTTTTCTATTTCACTTTTTTTGTTCTCACGAATGGAAGTCAATTGACTCATCGCTCGCTGATATAAGGCTTGTTCTGATAAGGTCGACGCTCTCCATCCGACAAATGCACCCGTGGCCACCACCGCCACACTGCATAATAAAGTCGAAGCAATAACTATCTTGGTAGCAATTTTCATAGTAAGCCCTTATGCGGTAGTCCGTCTCTGCTGTTTTTTATGATGGGCCCAGACCAAGTGACGTTAAATATTCCAATGACAATATTATAACTTAATAACCTTACATTATCTAAGTTAATGCATGACAGCTTTAAACTAGTGCCCAGAGGTAATCTCTTTATTAAACCACGGATACCATGCTTCATACTCGTGCTAAACAATGATACCTAACGCCGCTATGACTCTAATTTTTCTGCATTAAATAACTTTTCTTGGCGTTTTTTACAAAAAAAACCAGATAATATTCTATTTTTTTTTGCTTCATCATTAGTGGATCTTTTCGTATCTAGTCTGTGAGCGATAAAAAAACCAGCACTTTCATCTGTTTTTTAAGCTTTGTAAGGATTAGTTTACTCCCTTCATCCATTCTACAGGAGGCAATACTTAACAATTTGGTTACACTTAAGCCAACTGATGTTGCCAACATTCAAAACTGGATAAGAACAATATATCAGTACTTAACAACAACTTTATCCGGTTATTCAGAATAGTATTTCAATTTGAGAAGAAACTCAGAATATTCAAAATGGCCACATCAGGAGGATGTTAATCAATTGCTGCCAAAGAATGCAGCACAATAAGGAGCTTGAGATGAACGTTCAGGCATTACCCATGAATCGATTTATCGACCAACATGGCCAAGTCGTCAACCCACTTCCTGAGTGGGCCGATGTTACAACACTGAAAAAGTTCTATCGCGACATGGTAGTCGCACGCACCTACGACAACAAAGCTGTCGCATTACAACGAACCGGAAAGCTAGGTACCTACCCTTCTCATCTTGGCGCCGAAGCCTTTGGTATTGCCATAGGTCACGCAATGAAACCTCAGGATGTATTCATCCCATACTATCGAGATATGCCTGCTATGTGGGTTCGAGGAATCGGTATGGAAAAAAACCTTCAGTACTGGGGTGGCGATGAGCGAGGCAGCGACTTTACTTTTGAAAATAGTGAAATCGAGTGTCGTGATTTACCTTATTGTGTCCCTATTGCTACGCAGTGTACTCATGCTGTAGGCGTTGCGTCTGCTCTCAAGATTGCTGGAGACCACAACGCAGCACTAGTGACATGCGGCGATGGCGCCACTTCAAAAGGTGATTTCCTTGAGTCCATCAACTGTGCTGGGACTTGGAACATACCGCTGGTATTTGTTGTCAATAACAACCAATGGGCGATCTCAGTTCCAAGAGCGCTGCAATGTGCTGCTGATTTTCTATCGGAGAAAGCAAAAGGCGCAGGTATCCCTGGTATCACAGTGGATGGTAACGACGTTGTTGCTATGTACGATGCAGTCCAAACCGCTTTGCATAGAGCCAAAAAAGGCAAAGGGGCAACCCTAATTGAAGCCGTCAGCTACCGTCTAAGCGACCATACAACAGCCGACGATGCAACGCGCTATAGAAGTAAGGATGAATTAAACCAAGCTTGGCAATATGAACCAATTAAAAGGCTCAAAACGTATTTGATGGAGCAAGGGCATTGGTCTGAAGAAGACGAGCAAACCCTACTAGAAAGCGCAAAAGTCGAAGTTGAAAAAGCTGTAGAACGTTATCTGAACCTCCCCCCTCAAGCACCTGAAGCCGCATTTGATTATCTCTATGAGTCGCCTGTTTCAGAGCTTAACAAACAGCGTGACGAACTCATAACTAAAGCAATGCGTATGCAGGGAGGCAAACATGTCTGAGATTACACTCGTTGAAGCGGTCAACCTTGCTCTGCACCACGAAATGTCAAAAGACAACAATGTTATAGTGTTAGGAGAAGATGTTGGTGATAACGGCGGCGTATTTAGAGCCACCGTTGGGCTTAAAGATCAATTTGGCTTTAAACGTGTTATTGATACGCCATTGGCGGAAGCGCTGATCGGTGGTGTCAGTGTCGGTATGGCAACACAAGGGCTAAGACCTGTAGCTGAGTTCCAATTCCAAGGATTCGTATTTCCAGCTTTAGAACACCTCATTTGTCATGCGGCAAGAATGCGTAATAGAACACGTGGACGATTAACATGCCCTGCCGTGTTCCGAGCACCATTTGGTGGCGGTATTCATGCGCCAGAGCACCATTCAGAAAGTGTTGAAGCAATCTTTGCTCATATTCCTGGCTTTAGAGTCGTTATCCCGTCATCACCGCAGCGTGCATACGGTTTACTTCTTGGCGCAATTCGAAGCAATGATCCTGTGATGTTCTTCGAACCCAAAAGGATCTACCGAACAGTAAAATCGAACGTGATTGATAATGGTGAAGCCCTACCTATAGATACATGTTTTACACTACGTAAAGGTAGAGACCTCACACTTGTCACTTGGGGTGCATCGGTTGTTGAATCGTTGCAAGCGGCTCAACGACTATCAGAACAGGGCATAGAGGCAGAAGTAATTGATTTAGCCAGTATAAAGCCGATTGATATGGATACTATCTTTAAATCACTCAGCAAAACTGGGCGTTTGCTCGTCGTTCATGAAGCAAGTAGAAGCTGTGGTGTTGGCGCCGAAATCATTACACGTGTTGCCGAGCAGTCTATGTGCAAGCTGAAAGCGCCACCGAAACGAGTGACAGGCATGGATACGGTAATGCCATATTACCGAAATGAAGATTATTTTATGATTCAAGAAGAAGACATTGTTATTGCAGCGAAAGAACTCATGGAGGATTGGAAATGAGATCGTTTTTACTACCAGATCTTGGTGAAGGACTTGCCGAGTCAGAAATTGTGCAATGGCATGTTAATGTAGGAGATATGGTCAAGCTAGACCAAATTATTTTGACGGTTGAGACAGCCAAAGCGGTGGTCGATGTTCCCGCTCCATATAGTGGTAAAATTGTTAGCCGCCATGGCGAAGAAGGTGATGTGATCAACATTGGTAGCCTTTTACTCGAAATCGAAGAAGAAGGTGCTACTGAGAGCAGTAAAGAGAAACAAAAAGACGCTGCAACCGTTGTGGGTAACGTTTCTAATCAAACCCACAAAGTCGATGTTGATGATTTTTGGATCGGTGCCTCTCGCAATGCTGATGATGACTCACCGATCACCGCTATGCCCTCTGCTAGACTTCTGGCTAAGAAGTTAGGTGTCGATTTACTTAAAATCAAAGGCAGCGGACACGACGGCATGATCACCGACGCCGATATTTATGAAGAGGCTGGAAAACAGCAGCCCGGAACTGAGGTGCTTAAAGGTGCTCGCCGAACCATGGTTGGCACCATGTCTGAGTCTCATCATAATGTGGCATCTGTAACTATTACGGAAGAAGCACTTTTAGAAAACTGGGTGAAGGGCGAAGACATTTCGGGACGTTTGATTCAGGCTGTCGTCCATGCATGTCAAAAAGAGCCTGCTCTGAATGCATGGTTTGATGCTGAAACAATGACGCGTTGTGTTCACAGCGCAGTGAATATTGGCATCGCTGTAGACAGTAGCCACGGCCTGTATGTTCCTGTGCTTCGCAACGCACACGAAGTGAAAACAGCAGATATTCGCTCATGGCTTAATGACACCGTCGCTGGAATACGTGACCGTAAAATCGGCCGTGAACAGTTACAGCACGCAACCATTACCCTGTCTAACTTTGGTGCAATAGCGGGGCTTTATGCCACTCCTGTCGTTTCTCCACCTCAGGTGGCCATTGTTGGTGCAGGACGCATCATAGAAAAGGTGGTGATGAGAAATAATGAGGCTGTTGAAGTAAAAGCTATGCCACTATCAGTGACCTTTGATCACAGGGCTTGCACTGGTGGTGAAGCAGCACGCTTTACTAAATTCATGGTCGAACATTTGGAAATGAAGCTTAAGTAACATAAGTAAAGGGGGGTGTTAACTTTCTTCTTCATCGACAGTCGAGACAAGGTTAACTCTCCCTTCAACAACTTGGTTACGGCCGTTTTCTTTAGCGTTGTAGAGTGCAACATCAGCACGCTCTACAGCGCTTTGCCACTCTTCATCACGTAACTGTGTAACCCCAAAACTTGCTGTACAGCGATCTTTTTTACTTGGCAACATCCGAGAGTGTTCTATCTCCTCCCTTAACTTTTCTGCCACAATCAGTGCTTTCTCGATGTCGGTATTGGGTAGTAATACCATGAACTCTTCCCCACCATAACGAAAACTCAGATCATCCCTCCGAGTGTGTAATTTGAGTATACGGCCGGTTGTACTTAGTACCTTATCCCCTATCTGGTGGCCATAAGTATCATTCACTTGTTTGAAATGGTCGATATCAAGTAAGACTATCGATAAAGGTTGACCATGCCTAAGAGCTCTAGCGACCTCTGTTGGAATCAATTCCTCAAGCGCACGGCGGTTATACAGTTGAGTTAGTTCATCTTTGATCGCAGTATCATGCAGTGTCGCCACCAAGCGCCCTGTCAGCATCCAAGTCACTGAAAAAAAGATTAGGATAATCATAAGTAAGGTACTAACAAAGGCTAACTGGTGCACAGTTCCTGCACGCATAAAGTCTTCAACAACACCTTCAAATAGACTCCAGCCAAAGCGAAACAAGTTATAACTAGATTGAATCGCGAGCCCAAAAGAAAGCAAAACTGTCGAAGGCGATATATCAATGCTTTTGCCTTTATGATTAGCAATAATAGAGACAAAGCACATGGTCGATATGTAAATCGACATCAAAATCACCCTCGCACTAGTTGAAGGCATGAAAAAGGTAAAATATGTTAATCCAGCAACAAGTACAGGAAAGCTATAGAATCCGACATTAGCGAGTTTAACGCTAAAGCCTCTAAACTGACAAATCCCCATAAGCAAGAGAATATAGCTAAAAGCCATTAAAGAATTAGCTAGAATCTTGGATAACCAGAGAGTCACATTATTGCCGAAACTAAGAAAAAAGAAGCTAAGAGAAAGTAGTAGTAAAGAAGTCGCTATCGTATTGATGCCACCAACACTTGGCTGAAGTCTCTGAATTAAAAAAAGCCCTATGCAATAACACACGGAAAGTAACACACAAATGATTGATAAAGTGGCAATATCTAAATGTATTGTCATTTATAGGACATCCTAAACTTACCCAATAGCATAAGTTTAGGAAATCTAATCAGACTCATCAGTCTTTTACGTGTATTTGGTCCAAGTTGAGTTAGCTTAAACTGAAAAACTCCGATAATTGAAAAAGCAATTATCGGAGTTTCACGCACAGTATACAGCTATGTGCTAAACAGCCTGTGTTAGCTCTGGCAGTATTTCAAACAGATCTCCCACTAAGCCATAGTCTGCCACCTCAAAGATTGGCGCTTCCGGATCACTATTGATGGCAACAATCACTTTCGAATCTTTCATACCAGCAAGGTGTTGAATAGCTCCAGATATCCCAACCGCGATATAAAGCTCAGGTGCAACTATTTTCCCTGTCTGGCCCACTTGTAAATCATTAGAGACAAAGCCGGCATCCACTGCGGCACGAGAGGCGCCAATAGCAGCATCAAGTTTGTCTGCTAGTTGTTCGATTAAAGCAAAATTTTCCTTACTGCCTACTCCTCGACCACCTGATACAACCACTCTGGCAGCAGGTAAGTCTGGACGAGCACTTTGCGTCTTTTGACGTTCAATTAAATCAGATATGTCGTTACCGATATTAATGTCGACAACCTTGATTTCAGCTTTCACATTATCAGTCACCGCTGCATTATCAAATGCCGAGCTTCGGATTGTCATCACCTTAGCTTTATCTAATGACTTTACTTTGGCCAGCGCGTTACCCGCATAGATAGGACGAATGACTGTGTCCTCAGATTCGATTTTGATAACATCTGATAGTTGACCTACATCAAGCAAAGCCGCAACTCTTGGCATCAAGTTCTTGCCAAACGTTGTCGCAGGAGCAAAAAGATGTGAATAACTCGCCGCGACTTGCTGAATCAATGGCGCGGTATTCTCTGCGAGCTGCTTTTGATAAATCTCCGAATCTGCCACTAGCACTTCTGAGATGCCTTCAACACGAGCGACAGCATCCACAACATTCTGACAATCACAACCAACAACAATTGCGCTTATTGATTGATTAAGCGCTGTAGCGGCAGAAATCGTTTTTAGGGTATCACTACTAAGAACTTGGTTATCATGCTCAACAATGACTAACGTTTTTGAATTCATGCCCATCTCCCTATAAGACCTTAGCGTCATTTTTAAGCTTAGATATCAGCTCACTCACGTTGGCTACCATTTCCCCTGCTGTGCGCGCCTTTGGTGCCATTACCTCAATGATTTCATGAGTTGATACTACTTCTACTCCTAAGTCATCTGCAGTAATGACCTCCAATGGTTTCTTTTTCGCTTTCATGATATTAGGCAAGGATGCATAACGTGGTTCATTGAGCCTTAAATCGGTACTAATGATCGCTGGCAACTGAAGTTTTACGGTCTCAAGTCCACCATCGACTTCTCGAGTCACGCTAACATGATCATTGTCTAAACTAACATCAGAGGCAAAAGTACCTTGAGGACGGTTGGTTAGAGCTGCTAGCATCTGAGCGACTTGATTGTTATCCGTATCAATGGACTGCTTACCAAGAAGAACAAGTGATGGATTCTCTTTGTCCATGACCGCTTTCAACAATTTTGCAACGGCGAGAGGCTCAGGAGATACATCATGTTTTATGTGTATTGCCCTATCAGCTCCCAATGCAAGTGCTCCTCTAAGGTTTTCTTGACTCGCAGCGTCTCCTATGGACACGACGACCACTTCATTCGCTTTGCCAGATTCTTTTAGACGAACCGCTTCTTCTACTGCAATTTCACAAAATGGGTTCATGGACATCTTAACGTTATTCGTTTCAACACCGCTGCCATCACTCTTCACCCTAACTTTTACATATGGGTCGATCACACGTTTTATGGCTACTAGTACTTTCACATCTCCTCCTTGGTGCTAAAAGTAACTACACAACAGTAACAGGCTGATATTCAGAATGTTTATACTGAGTTTCTCGATTATATTTTGCCGATCGGCTTCACATTAAACACAATTGGTCACCGATTCTGTCATATACATAGCTTAGTAAAGTTTACGTTTACGTCAACTAGACTATATTGATTAGTGTTCAAAAGTTGGAAAGGTAGGTTTACACCAATGGAAAGAGAATGTATGGAGTTTGATGTTGTCGTAGTAGGTGCAGGACCTGCTGGGTTATCAAGCGCAATAAAACTTGCACAGCTTAGTAAAATCAATGACATGCCTGTATCTATTTGCGTTGTGGAGAAAGGCGCTGAAGTTGGGGCGCATATCCTTTCTGGTGCACTATTTGAAACAAAAGCCTTGGATGAATTATTTCCTGATTGGAAAGATCTAGGGGCTCCTGTCAATAATCCAGTTAGCTTGGATGAGTTTGTCTATATGACTTCAGATCATCAGCATATAAAACTGCCATCTTTTATGACGCCCAATCTTATGCATAATAGCAATAAAAATCATGTTATTAGCTTAGCTAACCTGTGTCGTTGGTTAGGTCAAAAAGCCGAAGAGCTTGAGATTGAAGTTTATCCAGGATTCGCCGCAACAAGCATAAATTATGACTCAAATGGATCAGTGATTGGTATCAACACATCTGACATGGGACTCAATAAGTCAGGAGAGCAAAAGCCCTCGTTCGAAGCTGGCATCGAACTGAAAGCGAAATACACTCTTTTTGCGGAAGGAGCGCGAGGTCACCTAGGCAAAGAGTTAATCGAAACCTTCCAATTAGCCAATGAGTGCCAACCACAACACTACGCCTTGGGTCTCAAAGAAATATGGCAAGTACCCGCAGATCATCCTCATTACCAAGCAGGTCGTGTCCTGCATGGTGCGGGCTGGCCACTAAATCAAACGAATTCAAACGGTGGTAGCTTTCTCTATCACTTGGATAATAACCAAATCGTCGTCGGGCTTATCGTTGATTTAAACTATTCAAACCCTCACCTCAGTCCTTTCGATGAGTTTCAACGCTTTAAACATCACCCTCTAATAAGCCAATATCTTGAGGGTGGAGAAAGGATCGCTTATGGCGCTCGGGCGATTGCAAAAGGTGGACTTCATTCTCTACCAAAACAACAATTCCCTGGTGGTCTTTTAATTGGCTGTGATGCGGGCACCCTTAACTCAGGCAAAATAAAGGGAAGCCATACAGCTATGAAGTCAGGTATGTTGGCTGCTGAAGCCGTCTTCTCACAGTTAAAAGCAGAAAACAGTGACAACACGCCAGATTATCAAAGTGTATTTGAACAATCTTGGCTTTATAGTGAGCTTCATTTAAGCCGGAATTTTGCGTCATCAATTCACAGATATGGCGCCATTGCTGGTGGTGCTCTTGCAACATTGGAACAAAATGTTTGGCATCAGTTGCTTAAACGAGCGGCCCCATGGAATATCTCAGACACCAAGCCAGATCATCTTGGAATGAAAGAAGTCTCTGAGAGCCCAAGCGTAAGCTATCCAAAACCTGATGGTAAGCTGAGTTTTGACAGACCGTCATCCGTCTATCTGTCTGGCACGCAACACGAAGAAGATCAACCCTGCCACTTGGTGATTAAAAACGCAAATATACCCATTGAGAGTCATCTACCAAGGTTTGACGAGCCAAGCCAACGCTATTGTCCAGCTGGAGTATATGAAATTATCACGGTTGATAATAACCCCAAGCTTCAAATCAATGCAGCCAATTGCCTGCACTGCAAAACATGCGATATTAAAGACCCTTCGCAAAACATAACTTGGATACCACCTGAAGGTGGTGGTGGCCCCAATTACCAAAATATGTAGTAAAAATGAGTAAGGCACGCAACATAGCGTGCCTTTTGTTCGACAAAAATACGTTTGTTTACATAAAGATTCCGCCATCAACTTCAAATACACGAGCGTTGACGTAATCATTCTCAAAAATGAACTTGGCGGTTTGAGCGATTTCTTCAGGGGAACCCATACGACCAACAGGAACCATCTTCTCCAAACGCTCACGAGCTTCTGGTTTCATTCCTCCCGTCATCGCTGTTTCGATGACACCAGGTGCAATGGCGGCGGCCCTAATTCCATAGCGAGCAAGCTCTTTACCCCACGTGGTCGCCAGTGTTGCTACCGCCGCTTTCGACGCAGCGTAATTACTCTGACCAATATTCCCAGCTCTTGCAACACTGGAAATATTAATGATCACTCCGTTTCGTTGGGTATTGATCATCTGCGCAGCGGCTTCTCGGCCACAGAGAAAGGTGCCATTTAGGTTTACATCGATCACTGAATGAAATTGCTCAAGAGACATCTTGGTCATTTCATCGTCTTTAACCTTGATCAATAAGCCATCTCGAAGGATCCCTGCATTATTAATCAAACCGTCTAGTTGACCGAAATCTCTCACAATGTCACTAAATACCTGCTCAACTTGCTGCTCGTTTGTGACATTAACCTTATAAGTCAATGCTTTCACTCCCAGCACGTTGCACTGCTCCTTGGTATTTAGCAAGGCTTCATCATTTACATCGAGTAAAGCTAATTCAGCTCCCGCTTTTGCCAATGTTGTCGCCATCATCTGACCCAAACCTTGCCCGGCCCCAGTAATAGCTATAACACTATGTTTTAGTTCCATTCGCGTACCCCATTACTTTTCTGATTGATAAAACTCGAACAAACTTGAAAAGTCTAGCTCCTCATTACCATTTGCGTTATGAAAAGCATACAGATTTCGTGCGAGAGATCCCATTGGGACCGAAGATTGGCTCATTGAAGCCGCATCTAACCCCAATCCTAAGTCTTTGAGCATCAGCTTACTCATAAACCCTGGACGATAGTCATTACTTGCTGGCGAAGTCTCCATAACACCAGGACAGGGATTATAAAGTTCTAAAGCCCAATTGCGACCAGAACTCTGCAGCATAATGTTAGATAAGACTTTTGGATCAAGCCCATTATCAATGCCTAGATTCAACGCTTCGCAAGTACCAGACATTAAAATACCTAACATCAGATTGTTACATATTTTGCCCATTTGTCCATCGCCCGCTTTACCTGCATGGAAAATGTTCTTACCCATATGTTTTAGCACATTCTCAGCTTTAGAAAAAGCAGCTTCGGAGCCACCAACAATGAATGTTAATGTTCCAGCTTTAGCTCCAGCTACACCGCCAGATACAGGAGCATCAACAAAATCAAGGCCCTTTTGTGCAGCGCTCTCAGCAACCATTTTCGCTGAATGAGGATCAATGGTTGATGAATCAATGAGAAATGCGCCATCTTCAACCAAATCCAATAGCCCTTTCGAGCCTTTATTATCGCCAAGATATACATCTTTTACATGCTGGCTAGCAGGGAGCATAGTAATGATTGATTCGGCGTCTTTTACTGCATCCGCGATTGAGGATGCTGCATAGGCGCCTGCTGACTCTAAAACTTTTACCGCCTCTGGCATCAAATCAAACACTCGCACATTAAACCCTGCAGACAACAGATTCTCGGCCATGGGTCCACCCATATTACCTAAACCGATAAACGCAATGGTGTTCATGAGTAATTTCCTTATTTTTAGTAGTGACCAAGTGACGCTAATGGGTGGTCATTTTCATCCCACAATGAGCTAAACAAGTTGTTGATCGTGCCTATATCAACATTGTCGACTCGACTATATCGCCATTTAGGCTGGTTATCTTTATCAATTAGGCGGGCTCGTACACCCTCACGGAACTCGCCAAGCAAACAGCTGCGAACAGACAAGCTGAGCTCAAGACGAAAACAATCTGCCAACGACAAGTCACGATATTGTGTCAATTGACGATGACAAACATGCGCTGTAATCGGGCTGCCCAAAGCATGATTGCTTTTGGCAATTTCCATCCATTTCGTCTCTCCAGACAACCCGAGGATATTTTCACTCACTTGAGCAACACTTTCTGCATTGCATGCTTGTTTTATTTCATCAATAAAAGGCAGCATTTGTGAATCAGGCTGGTGCCCATTGACTCTATCATTTAATTGATTGAGAAGTACGCTCACTTCTTGATACACATCTTCAATGTCTGACCAAAGCGTGTCTTTGAGACAAGAGAGTAAATCCACTTTGTCATTAGCACTAACAATGTGATCGGCAAGCCTAATACCCAATGCGTCAGTAGCGTTGACCATGACCCCTGTCATCCCAAGAAATAGTCCAATTCCGTGGTCTAGCTTATTCAAGAACCATGTAGCCCCAACATCTGGGTAAAGTCCGATACTGATCTCCGGCATAGCGAGGCGACTTTCTGGAGTAACCACCTTATGGCTAGCCCCCATAAAGAGTCCCATACCACCGCCCATCACAATACCTTGCCCCCAAGCAATAATGGGTTTGCAGTAAGTATGGATCAAGTAGTCGCATTCATATTCAAGTTTGAAGAAAGAGGTGCAATAAGATGCGATCTCTTCGGAACAACCGCTACTCATCTTATCGTGCATAGTACGAACATCACCACCAGCGCAAAAAGCTTTCTCTCCCTGCCCCTCAAGAAAAATACAAACTATATTATCGTCTTCATGCCAGACCTCTAGTTGAGTTTTAAGCTGCATCAACATGTCATAGTTGAGAGCATTTAACGAAGGTGCATTATCAAGCGTTGCGACACCGATCTTTGCATTTCCTTCTTTACAATTTAGCTCTTCAAAGCGAACCAATGCTGTCATACCTCCCCCTATCTATTTTTCCATTGAGGTGGACGCTTCTCCAAAAAGGCATTCACGCCTTCCGTCTGATCCTCTGTATCAAATAATTGGATAAACAATTCACGTTCTCTGACTAGTCCATGAGCTAGGGGATTGGTTCTGGTATTTTGAATCAAAGATTTACAGGCTGTCACCGAAGATGGAGATTGATTAGCAACCATTTCTGCAAGACTTATTGCAGCATCTAGCGCATTGCCTTTACTGACAACTTCCTCGACCAATTTAATATTTAGAGCTTGCTCTGCTGTGACTTGCTCTCCGCACAAAATCATGCGTTTCGCCCAACCTTCACCCACCAAAGCTGTTAGGTTTTGTGTTCCCCCAGCACACGGAAGTAGGCCAACTTTCGCCTCTGGGAGCGCCATCACAGCTTGCTCTTCGGCGATACGAATATCACAAGCAAGTGCAACTTCTAGTCCCCCTCCCATGGCATACCCATTAATTGCAGCAATGGAGACGCCTCCATAACTCGATAAAGCTTCAAATGCCGCACCAAAAAGGCGAGACATATCAACCGCTACTGCTTTATCACCACTGGCAAAAAGCTTTAAATCGGCTCCAGCAGAGAAAAACTTCTCTCCCTGCCCAGTTAAAACTAACGCATAAACGTCTTTATTATCGTTCAATGCTAAAACCAGCTGTTTAAGCTCTGTAAGGCTTTCTGTTGTCCAGGTATTAGCTGGGGGATTGTTCATGGTGACAATTGCCACATGATTTTGGATAGTATGCTCAATGGCACCGCTCTCTGAAATATTCATTGTAATCTGTCCCTAAAATTAAAGTAGCTGAGAGCCTTCTGATAACACACGGCGAGCAATAATCAGACGCATGATTTCATTGGTTCCTTCGAGGATTTGATGAACGCGAACATCCCTAAAATGGCGTTCCATCGGATACTCTTTAATGTACCCATACCCGCCATAGAGTTGTAAAGCCTGATCGCAAATTTTAAATCCAACATCTGTCGCAAACCGTTTCGCCATCGCACAATATGCCGTAGCTTCCGAGTCCTTATTATCTAATTTGCTCGCAGCTAAACGCACCATCTGTCTCGCCGCAACCAACTCCGTGACCATGTCAGCCAATTTAAATTGCAAACCTTGAAAGTGAGCCAACTCTTTACCAAACTGCTTTCTTTCTTTGACGTATTGCAGAGCCTCATTAAGAGCCTGTTGCGCTGTACCAATAGAACAGGTCGCGATGTTTATGCGTCCGCCATCTAAGCCTTTCATCGCAATAGAGAACCCTTCCCCTTCTTCACCTAAGCGGAAGTGCTCTGGCACCACAACATTATCAAAGGTAATCGCGCGAGTAGGCTGACTGTTCCAGCCCATCTTAGGCTCTTTACGTCCGTAACTTATTCCATCAGCATCTGCTGGAACAATAAACGCTGAAATGCCTTTTGCCGATTGATCTCCTGTACGCGCCATCACGACAAGAACATCCGTATCGCCTGCACCAGAAATAAAGGCTTTACCACCGTTAATAACGTAAGTGTCAGCTTGTTTTTTTGCGTTTGTCGTCAACGATGCTGCATCTGAACCCGCATTCGGCTCAGTTAAACAGTAGGATCCTAGCCATTCCCCAGAAATCAGGTTTGGACAAAAGGACTGCTTGGCCTCTTTAGAAGCAAAGCTCGCAATCATCCAAGTGACCATATTATGAATGGTCATAAATGCCGTAGTTGACGTACAGCCCATGGCAAGTTGTTCAAAAATAATCGAAGAATCTAATCGGCTTAATTGCAATCCACCTTCATCTTCCGGTGTATACAAACTTAGAAAGCCCAGTTCTCCGGCGGCTTTAATAACATCCTTTGGAAATACTTGCTTTTCATCCCATTCTGCGGCCATGGGAGCTAGTTGCCCCATGGCGAACTGCTGAGCCGTTTCGGCGAACGCGCGCTGGTCTTCATTTAATTCAAAATCCATTTCTCCTCCCGCTATCGCAACTGAATGGTTAGATTTGGCCCAGTCGGGATATCGTCATCAAACCAACGTGAAGTAACAGTCTTGGTTTCGGTATAGAATCTAACGGCTTGCTTTCCGTATGCATGTAAATCGCCATAAAAACTGCCGCGCCAGCCTGTAAATGAGAAGAAAGGCAATGGAACCGGAATAGGTACGTTGATTCCCACTTGTCCGACTTGAATTTCATGCTGATATTTGCGCGCTGCTGCACCATTGGCAGTAAATATCGACGTGCCATTCCCATATGGGTTGTTATTAATTAACTCGATGGCCTCATCTAGGGTATCGACTTCCATGCACACTAACACAGGTCCAAAAATTTCCTGCTCATAGATAGACATATCTGTCGTTGTACCTGTAAACAGCGTCGGACCCAACCAATTTCCTTGTGGCATTCCCTCAACATTGCATTGAGTTCCATCTAGCTGGCATACAGCGCCTTGAGCTTTACCTTCCTCAATGAGCGCTACCACGCGGTTTTTCGCTTCTCTGCTGATAAGCGGACCATATGCCGCTTTATCGTCATTCCAAGCACCGGGCTGCATCTTCGCCATCTCTGTTTTCAGGTCTTCGATCCATTCTTTTGTGCTACCCACAAATACAGCCACTGAAATCGCCATACAGCGCTGTCCAGCTGCACCAACTGAGCTACCAACCAAGTTGTTGATTACTTGTGCTTTGTTCGCATCAGGCATAACGACCATATGGTTCTTTGCACCTGCAAAAGCTTGGACTCGTTTGTTATAGTCTGTACCCGTTTTGTAAATGTATTGAGCGACGGGAACAGACCCGACAAAAGAAACAGCTCGGATGGTAGGATGCTTTAGCAGAGTGTCAACTTGCTCTTTTCTGCCATGAACGACTTGCAACACACCTTTAGGGGCGCCGGCTTGTTCAAATAGTTCTGCTAACCTCATCGCGGTAAGAGGCACCTGCTCTGATGGCTTAAGAACAAAAGTATTTCCGGCTGCAATGGCTAGTGGGAACATCCACAAAGGGATCATGGCTGGAAAATTAAACGGAGTAATACCACAGCAAACACCAAGCGGTTGAATCATTGAGTAAGAATCGATATCTGTTGCAACATTCTCAACTGTCTCACCCATCATGTTACTGGAAATATTGGCTGCTTGTTCAACGACTTCAATCCCACGCCAAACATCACCTTTCGCATCAATTAAAATTTTGCCTGTTTCTTTTGAAAGTAGCTCTGCAAGCTCATCATGATGCTCTTTAAGTAAATGCTGATAACGAAGCATGACACGTGCGCGCTCCGATATCGCCACGTCCTTCCATGATTTAAAGGTCTCTGCAGCATTTTTTATTGCATGTTCCATTTCTTGTTCTGTTGCACATGGAACCTTAGCAATCACTTCGCTTGTGGCTGGATTTGTGACCTCAACCCACTCGGTTGTTTGAGACTGGCAGAATTCTCCACCAATGAATAAGGGAACTGACTGATTCATTATTGATTATCCTTGTCTTTTATAATGGTATTTCTATTCCAATAGCGGTTGCTTCACCACCACCAATACACAGTGATGCGATACCCTTCATCACACGTTTTTCATTCGAACTGCCATCACCACTTAATTTTTGAAGCTGACGCAAGCTATGAATCAAAGTCACGATAATTCTTGCACCGCTTGCCCCAATCGGGTGACCTAGTGCACAAGCTCCGCCTTTTACGTTCACTTTTTCACTATCAAGACCAAGTTGCTTCACGGCAATCTGAGTTACGACAGCGAAAGCTTCATTGATTTCCCACAGATCTACTTCATCAATATCCCAATCAAGCTGGGAGAGCAAATGCTCAATAGCGTGCACTGGTGCAATAGTAAATTCAGATGGTTGACGAGCATGAGTAGCATGCCCCTTGATTATCGCTAGTGGTTTCAAGCCTTTTTGTTGAGCTAACTGTCCATCCATAACGACAAGCGCTGCAGCCCCGTCAGAAATGGCGCTAGAGTTAGCCGCTGTGATAGAGCCATCTTTAGCAAAAGCAGGTTTAAGCTGTGGAATTTTTTCTGGCTTTATAGATGGTGGTTGTTCGTCATAATCCAGCACTTCGCCATTTCGCAAAGATACAGAGACCATTTCATCATCGAATAACTTTTGCTGCTGCGCCTGCATCGCTCTGCTAACAGAAAGTGATGCCCACTCATCCATTTTCTGGCGCGTAAAATCCAACTTATCCGCAATTTGTTGACCAAATACGCCCATCAACTCACCTTGATAAGCATCCTGAAGACCATCAAGGAACATGTGATCGTAGCTGGATTTGTGCCCCATGCGCATCCCAGACCGTGCTTCTTTGAGAAGATAAGGGGCATTGGTCATACTTTCCATACCACCAGCAAGGACACAGTTAGCACTTCCAGCTCGGATAAGATCATGTGCCAGCATCACGGATTTCATTCCTGACCCGCACACTTTGTTGACCGTCGTACACCCGACTGCTTCATCCAAACCTGCCCCTAGCGCAGCTTGTCTCGCTGGTGCTTGACCTGTTCCTGCCGGTAACACGCACCCCATATATACTTCGTTTATTAATCCAGCAACTTCCGGGTGCTCTTCAACAGCAGCTTTGATTGCCATAGCCCCTAGCTGAGGCGAAGAATATTCAGATAGCATGCCTTGAAAACGACCCATTGGGGTTCTCTTCGCCGCTACGATCCAAATCTCTTTCTGTTCCATTACCTACTCCTCATGACGGTTTAAAAACGGCTCAGCCCACCAAGCAACTGCGTTGCGAGTGTCTTAAGCATCACTTTTACTCGTTAGGCCATTAAATTTTTGCACGTTTATTCCTTGACGTTTACGTAAGCATAGCACTAACATTTACGTTAACGTAAACAAACACATTCGCAAACTGTAAAATCTTTTTTACCGTCGTAGCGGACAGTGTGATTGTCTATCACCAAACTTGGGGAGTTTCACCTGGTGGGAACCTATAAAATCAGCGAGCTCGCGAAAGAGTTTGATATCACAACAAGAAGTATCCGCTTTTACGAAGATATGGGCCTTATTCAACCTGAACGCAAAGGAAGCATGCGCGTCTATCAACGTAGAGACAAGGTTCGTCTCAAACTGATTTTACGAGGAAAACGGCTGGGTTTTTCGCTCGCCGAGATCCGTGACTTGTTGGAGCTTTACGATACAAATCAGCTGGATACTCAATTAATAAAAATGCTCAAAATCATCGACGACAAGGAAGCCGTACTCAAACGTCAGTTGGAAGACATCACAATAGTCTTAGAAGATTTGAATACTGCTCGAAAACGATGTGAAGAGGCTTTAGAGCGTTCTAAAGCAAGTTGAACTGCCATCAATAATGGATGTTGTGCTTAACAGAAAATCAGCCAATCGGAGGCGATATGATATCTCAATACACCCCTCTCAATTTCGGACTCGACGAGTCAATCAACATGTTGAGAGAGCACGTCAATGCTTTTGCTCGAGAGCAGATAGCCCCTATTGCGGCTAAAGTGGACGAAGAAAACCAATTTCCTAACCACCTTTGGGCTGAAATGGGAGCAATGGGATTACTTGGTGTCACTGTTGATGAAGAGTTTGGTGGTGCAAGCATGGGCTATCTTGCTCATGTGGTGGCGATGGAGGAAATTAGCCGAGCTTCAGCCTCCGTCGCTTTGAGCTATGGTGCCCACTCAAATTTGTGTGTAAACCAAATATTTCGCAATGGCAACGCTGCCCAACGAGAAAAATATCTTCCGAAACTAATTAGTGGTGAACACATTGGCGCTTTGGCTATGAGTGAACCTAATGCTGGTTCGGACGTGGTAAGCATGCAACTGAAAGCCGAGCTTAAAGGTGATCACTATGTACTTAATGGTAACAAGATGTGGATCACTAATGGTCCAGATGCTCATGTTCTTGTTGTGTACGCAAAAACCGACCCTTCCGCAGCATCGAAAGGGATTACTGCTTTTATCATCGAAAGGGATTTTGAAGGCTTTAGTCATGCTCAAAAGCTAGACAAACTCGGGATGAGGGGATCCAATACCTGTGAGCTGGTATTCAATAACTGTAAGGTTCCGGTTGAAAATGTCCTTGGCGAGGTAAATCAAGGCGTAAAAGTTCTTATGAGCGGATTGGATTATGAACGTGTTGTACTTGCAGCAGGCCCACTTGGCATTATGCAAGCCTGTCTTGATCTCGTGGTTCCTTATGTCCATGACCGCAAGCAATTTGGTCGTTCTATTGGCGAGTTTCAGTTAATCCAAGCAAAGGTTGCAGACATGTACACCCGAGCTAATGCCGCGCGCTCTTATGTTTACGCCGTAGCAAGCGCATGTGACCGAGGAGAAACAACCAGAAAAGACGCAGCTGGAGCTATCTTATACAGCGCGGAAATGGCCACTCAAATTGCCCTAGATGCTATCCAGTTACTTGGTGGCAACGGCTATATCAATGAATTCCCTGCCGGGCGTTTATTAAGAGACGCAAAACTTTATGAAATTGGTGCAGGAACGTCAGAAATTCGCAGGATGCTTATTGGGCGTGAACTGTTTGAAGAGTCACGCTAACGAGGATGTTATGGCAGTCATTAAAACTAAAATAAAAACCGATTCCCCATTGTTTGTTAAAAACCAGCAAGCAATGACAGGGCTTGTAGAAAAACTCAGTGCAGATCTAGAGAGCCTTAAACAAGGTGGAGGCCCAAAAGCCGTTGAAAGACAGCGCAAGAAAGGAAAATTGCCTGTTCGCGAACGTATCGATCTTCTGCTTGATCCAGGATCAGATTTCTTAGAAGTGGGCCAATTTGCGGCATGGGAGGTATACGAAGAGTCCATCCCATGTGCTGGCGTCGTGGCAGGAATTGGCCAAATCAAGGGTGTACCTTGTATGGTTCTGGCAAACGACCCTTCTGTTAAAGGTGGAACTTACTACCCGCTCACCGTCAAAAAACACCTTAGAGCACAAGAAATAGCGGAACGATGCAATCTACCTTGCGTCTACTTGGTCGACTCTGGCGGTGCTAACCTCCCCCATCAAGCCGAAGTGTTTCCTGATAAAGATCATTTTGGGCGGATATTCTTTAATCAGGCGCGCATGTCAGCCAAGGGCATACCACAAATTGCGGTTGTGTTAGGTCCTTGTACTGCGGGGGGCGCCTATATACCTGCCATGGCAGATGTGTCTGTAATCGTCAAAAAACAAGGCACGATTTTCTTGGCAGGTCCTCCGCTTGTCAAAGCAGCCACTGGTGAGATTGTGACAGATGAAGAGCTTGGCGGTGCCGATGTTCACTGTAGGAAATCTGGTGTTGCCGATTACTACGCAGAAAATGAGCAACAAGCGATGCACATGGCTCGTGAAGCACTATCAAGCTGTAATCAAGTGGCAAATCAAGCTCCTGTCGACAAAGCTCTCCCTCCAAGACTGCCAGCTGAAGAAATATATGGCATCGTCAATTCAGACCTACGCCTGTCTTTCGATGTTCGAGAAGTGATTGCCCGTATCGTCGATGACTCAGACTTTGATGAGTTTAAAGCCTTATTTGGTACAACGCTCGTTTGTGGATTTGCTCGAATTGAAGGCAGGCTGATCGGGATCGTCGCCAACAATGGCATTTTGTTTGCTGAATCCGCGCAGAAAGGTGCTCACTTTATCGAGCTGTGCGCAAAACGTAAGATCCCTCTGTTATTTTTGCAAAATATAACCGGTTTCATGGTTGGGAAAAAAGTTGAAGAAGGCGGTATTGCCAAACACGGCGCTAAGCTCGTTATGGCGGTCGCCTGCGCTGATGTGCCTAAGTTTACCATTATTATCGGCGGTTCATACGGCGCTGGTAATTATGGAATGTGTGGCCGAGCGTATGACCCTACTCTAATGTGGATGTGGCCCAATGCCAGAATATCTGTGATGGGCGGTGAACAGGCAGCTGGGGTTCTAACCCAAGTCAAACGCGAGGTGTTAAAGCGCCAAGGCGAGCCATGGTCTGATATTCAAGAAAATCAATTCAAGAAAGGAATTGTCGAATTGTATGAGCAGCAAGGCCACCCATACTATGCCAGTGCAAGACTGTGGGACGATGGAATTATCGATCCGAAACAGACCCGTGACATATTAGCACAAGCACTAAAAGCGGCGGCTCAAGCGCCTATTCCTGATAGTCAATTTGGCATCTTCAGAATGTAAGGAAACGGTATGAACAACACCAAGGATAGGACATACCTAGACTACCACCTTGATTCACGTGGCGTTGCAACCTTAACGTTAAATCGCATTGAAAAACACAATGCTTTTAATGCCGAAGTCATCGAAGCATTAATTGAATCCATCGAATCACTGGCTCATGATGAGTCAGTTCGATGCCTAGTGCTGCAAGGAAACGGCAAACATTTTTCTGCCGGTGCTGATTTGGCATGGATGAAATCTATGGCAAGTAAAACTGAGCAAGAAAACCGACAAGACGCATCTAGGTTAGCGTTTTTGATGCAATGTTTGGACAACTTCCCGCATCCAACTCTTGCTCTTGTCCACGGTTGTGCCTTTGGCGGCGCTTTAGGGCTAATCTGTTGCTGTGATATTGCGTTGGCAGATGACAGCGCACTCTTTTGTCTCAGCGAAGTAAAATTAGGCTTAGTGCCTGCAACCATTGGCCCCTACGTGAATCGTAGTATTGGTGCTCGACAATCAAGACGCTACATGTTGACGGCTGAACGATTTGATGCGATGCAAGCCCTGCATATGGGGCTGATTCATGAAGTAGTCTCTTCAGAGCAAATCAGCGAACGCCGAGAGCACATTCTTTCCCATATACTTGTTAACAGCCCTGTGGCAATGACAAAGACTAAGCTGCTTATTCAAGAATGCGAGTCTAAACCACTGGCGCATGAGCTGATTGATTATACTAGTGAGCTTATTGCTAACGTTAGAGTCTCAGAACAGGGGCAAGAAGGACTGAGTGCATTTTTTGAGAAGCGCTCTGCAAGCTGGGTAAATGAGGGACAGCCATGATCCCAAAAACAGATCTGCCTCGGTCAGTAAAAATTGTTGAAGTTGGACCTCGTGATGGCCTGCAAAATGAGAAAGCAGTATCAACACAAGCTAAAATTAAGCTCATTAATCAGCTTTCATCCTGTGGGCTTAAATTTATTGAAGCGGGCGCATTTGTGTCACCCAAGTGGGTGCCACAGATGGCGGACTCATTGGAGGTGATGCAGCAAATTAAGCGTCAGCCTAATATTTGCTACAGCGCCCTAACCCCCAACTTAAAGGGATTAGAAACCGCAATAACGGCCAAAGCAGATGAAGTCGCTGTATTTACATCGGCCTCTGAAGGGTTTTGCCAAAAAAACATCAATTGCTCCATTGAAGAAAGTTTAGAAAGATTTAAACCCGTAGTAGAACAAGCTCGGCAACGGAATATTCCTGTTAGGGGGTATCTATCTTGTATCCTTGATTGTCCTTATGATGGACCAACCGATCCAAACGAGGTTGCAAAAGTAGCTCGCTCCCTCATTGATCTGGGTTGCTATGAAGTATCTCTCGGCGACACCATAGGCACAGGCACGCCGATGCGAACAGCTAGAGTCATAGAAGCTGTGAGTAAGCAAGTTCCACTTGAGCGCATCGCCGTTCACTTTCATGACACCTATGGGCAGGCATTAGCTAATATTTACCAATCCCTGCAAATGGGTATTAGAGTTATAGACAGCAGTGTTGCTGGACTTGGCGGTTGCCCATATGCTGCTGGAGCTTCCGGTAATGTCTCCACAGAGGATGTCGTTTACCTGTGCCATGGCTTAGGTATAGATACTGGAATCGATCTACACATGCTTGCGCAAGCTGGTTGGGAAATCAGTGATACGCTGGGTAGAAAACCAACATCCAAAGTATCACTCGCTTTGCAACGCTAGATGAGACTGCCTCTTGGGCTGATGTGATTGCAGTAGTAAACATATCATGATCAGCCCTATACCTATCCATCCAAGTGCTTCGATACGCTCACCAACTATACTTACCGCAAATACAGTCGCAACAACAGGTTCAAAAAGCGTAAGTAAACTTGCTTGACTTGCTGACACTACTTTTAAGCCGTGTCCAAAGCAGACATACCCCAAAAACATTGGTACCAATGCCATATATAAAGCAACTGAGGTACTTAATTGTGTGTCAAATAGCCCACTACCGGTAAAAATAAGTGAAGGGATGAGAAATACAGCACCTAAACCAAAAACACTCCCCATCGCAGATTTTGAATTCGCCCCTTTAGTGATTAGATCTCTCGCCACCCATGCATAAATCGCGTAAGTCAAACCGGCTAACAATCCTAAGCTAACACCAATATGGTGATTTACCTCAGGAGACTCCATAGCGACAGGTGAGTCTGAAAAGACCAGTAAACTTATGCCTAATGTGCCGATAAAAAGACTAAAGGTCCAAAGTAAATCCACTGTGGTATTTTTGCTAAAAAGACGTTCTATGATGGCAACAAATAATGGCGCACTAGATATGGACACGACCGTACCAATAGCGACTCCAGCCATCTTCATAGAGGTGTAGAAAGCGAGAGGGTAAACCGCTAAGGCTAAGGCTCCAATACAAACTAGCCACTTGTTTTCATTCAATATCATCCTATCGCTGATGATTGTTTTCCGCGCAAACAATGCCAATAATAAACCGCCTAAGCCCATAGAAAATCCGCCAATCGCCAAAGGGCTCACATTGGGGATCAATGCAGCAGCCGTTCCTGTTGTTCCCCAAAGCAAAGACGAGAACAAAATCAAACCTATGCCAATTTTTCTCTGTTTTTGATGTACCGTGAGTTTCATTACCATTTTCTTATGTATGTAGTTAATGCACAAATGATAATGAAAAAAGATCAGATACACTTTGCAGATAAGACACTAAAGTTGGCTTTAAAGACTCAACCATTAATCAAACATTCAACCACGCATAGCTTTAGGTGAAAGACCAAAAAACAGAGAAAACCGCCGACTGAATGCCGACAGGTCGGAATATCCAACCGCTTCAGAAATCAATTGGACTGGCATATCTGTGTGAGTTAATAAAGCTTTCGCCTTTTCCATACGCTGTTTGGCAACATATTGCATCACGCTTTGACCTGTAGAAAGCTTAAACAACTTCTTAAATTGTGTTGGACTAAGGCAAGCCTTTGCAGCTAAAGAGTCAATGCTGATTTCATCACTGAGATCCTTGTCTATAGCTTGTATTGCTAGTCGAATTCTACGATCTATCTTCATGTCACAAGATTGTTGAATCATAAGCTGATTGAACATAGACATCATAGAATCTTCAAGAGTATCCTCGACCCTATGTTGCAGCTGAGACTCGACAAACGATAAGTAGGACAAGAGAGGCGCCGATATGGGAAATACCAAACTTGTCGTATCAAGTAAATTTGATGGTAACTCGTTTAAGTCGGCAACAGTAAAACGAGCGGATTCATGAGCGCGAAAGTGGTGACAGACTCCTGCAGGAATTACAACACATTCGCCAACAGAAACGCTTCCTACGTAACTCTCAAGTTCAATATCGATTACGCCAGCTATAGGCAGAACCAATTGATGGTAGTCATGTGTGTGACCATGCTTTTGACGGGTATACGCTCGTATAGAGAGGCTATTTTTCACAATCGAGTCACATCCCTTGATGCTGAAATATAGTAATCAATAAAAATTTAAACAAGACAAATGCATTATGAATAATACATCTTGCTGAGCATACACATTTAGGGGTAAGACAATTTTAATAATCGTATTTGTGGGATACTAATATAAAGAAAGCCAACACCGCAAGAGTGCTGGCCTAATAAGCTTTGGTAGGAGTCGCTTAGTACCATTGAAGGTCTGTTTTGAGCGGGATACCCGCTGCGATATTTTCACCACACATCTCGTCATAAGCGCTGAGGTGAACCAGGCAAGCACTGTGGTACTGCTGGTCTTTAAAATGCTCCTTCGCTTGACATAAGCTCGAAAATTTAAGTGGGTCATGATTGCCATCGCGCAGTAACATCTTCTCGTCACCATCAACCGAGTAAGCTAAGTAAATTCCACCTTCCAATGATTCGATTTGCAATTCCATTTTATCTTCTCCACTGTGAGTCTAAGGTGTTGTACGTTGTGGATCAGAAAATAGATTACTTAAACCCGATTTGTCGTCGTCAGCTTACTTACTAATGATAAATTCAACCCTAGTATTTGCGTTTCGGCCTTCTTGGGTATCACTCGACTCTACGGGGTAAAGGTTCCCTCTTGCGAGTACTTTTATCCGGCTTTTCTCAATGCCTCTACTCTCTAGATACCTTGCGATAGAGTCTGCTCGTTGCTCGGCAAGATCCAGCTCTTCACTCTCTGGTAAACCAGAGTCAGTGTGTACGATAACCTTAACTTTCGCTTGATCGTTATCAAGAAGTGTAAAAACCACATCGTTAAATTTATGAGTAAACGATGAGTTCAGCGAGTAGCCATCGACATCGAAAAGTGCAGTCCCACGTGTTTCATCGACTGTGATCATCTCAGGAATGCTTTTATCCTGTTCTTCACTCGCCTGCGCCCAAATGTCACCCAGGCTGGCTTCCGCTTTGAGTTTTTCAATCTGTGCTTTTAGCCGATCGATTTCAATATTGTAAAGGCGATTACAGTTTAAACGTTCACGTTTTCCGCCACCAAAAGGGATCACCACTTGAACATAGGCACCAACTTCATCCTTATTTTCAATATTAGCCGAATAGTTTGGGGTGGTAACACGGTTGTAGTCACTGTCTTCAGTGACACCCATCAAGCCTGCTTGAACATAAGAGCTACTGGCTATGGTTGATTCACAAGTCACGCCATCCGAAGTGGTTACGCGATCGTACCCTCCGGGCACTGAAGCACCGGGAATACTAAAGCCTGCCGCCGAAACAACATTTAACCAAAGAGTGAGAATTATCGCTGCGGATAATAAACATTGACTCTTGAACATATCTTACTTCTTACCTCTTGTGTCGCTGCAGTCATAGAGCAAACTCTAAAGCGATTCACTTTATTTGGCTCAACTTTCGGCAGCTGTATTAACTGTTTCTTAACTTGATTTCCTTTCAGACGAATAGCTTCCTCTACTAAAACTCCATTCACCTCTAGCGAATAGACTTTATCGATGTCGTATGCATTTCCTAGTGTTAATTCAACTTGAGGAAATTGACTATACACCACTTCATTTAATTCTCTTGGGGCCTGCATATGCGCCAAAGTATGAAATGATAATAAACTAATGATTAGCACTATTATTCGCATACTATTTCCAATGTATTTATATATTCACCAGGTGGTAAATCAGATTTTTTATAGTTATATATTGGAGCTAATCTAAAATTATATGAGCCGTGAAGTCTAATAGGGCGTTCGGGAATTAATTTCCACACTGAGTTTGTGAATTGTCTAGTTCTGTCGTTGTATCGTTGAAGTGAGTATCCTTCAAAGTGCCTATTTAAAATATCGCTATTGGAATTACTTTCTAGCTTAAGGCGGCGACTACCCTGTGCGTGCATGCGAACATCAAGGGTTTTACCTCCTCTATCAGGTTCGTCGATAAATATCATACCTCCGGTATTTCCAAAAACTGTAATTGAGCAGGAATCTACAATAGGGGCAGACTTTATATAATAACGAATATTATTCCAAATTTCTTCATCAGCCACTTCAAAGGAAACATTTATATCACTAGTAGCTCGCGATGTATCCAAGCTAAAAAAGTACAAAACAGGTGTGTTTCTTGAATCATCATTTGATGTGTAATACGTAAGTTTCTGATATTGATAATAATTACAGTCATTTTCAGAAAAACGATAATCTTTATTACGATTAAACCTTTCTCTACGAACAAAAACACACCTACTTTGAGCATTTGTATTAACCACTTGTTGCACATGGCTATCAAAACGAGTTCGTCTATTATCTGCAGGGTAGACTTCAAATACTAACATGTTCCTGTCCGGTCTACCAACTACCTGTGCACGAGGTGCAAAGTGATAACAAATACTCATACGAGTATACACTGTGTCTGAACGACCTTTTAAAGACCTTTCAGTACACTCGGCCAATAGAAAATCAGAAAAAAACAGCAATGATAAAAAAGCTAAACATCTCATATATCTGCCTTATCTTTTCGGAGAATAGTATATAACAGAGTGCGTACACACCTCGTATACATAGCCACCTTTAGGCTCTGACTCACTACAAATACGATAGAAGTTCAGTTTGTTCTTTTCTAGATTAAATACTGGGACTTTAACTCTACGTGTTTTTCCTGAGGCTATTTTTAATATTTTATTCAGTTTTCTTTTAGTCGTACTTTTAGGTTTTACCTTATTAAAAAACTTGGATAGTTGCTTATCGCTATTCTCTTTATCAATTATATTAATAAGACTATTTACATCAGTTGGGTTAAATTTCAGCTTGCTAACAGATACTCTGTAATTTTCAGAGTATTTATTTAAATTACCGAAAGTAACTTGCAAGCGTTCACTCTTGGTAAAAAATATATTTTCTAATGATCCACCACTTAATGACTGAGCATGGCTTACATTAAAAAAGATCAATATTAATACTAAAGTCAAACTTCGTTTTAGCAAAGGATTAAGCGACATTTTACAACTATCCAATTTTTTTATTAATAAGCTATGGACGACACGTAAGAGTGATCACCGCCTCCACTTCAGCGTTACCAGAAGCTCTGCGTGCTATTTCTGATTTATAGCGATTAACGGTCGCAATAGCAGACAATGGTTCTGCATGAGACACGGTATATGTCTCCGTTGCCAACTTTGCGTGAGTAACATCATCATAACTAGCCGAAGTTTTTCTACCTTCTGGTCCAATCCAAAGCTTTAGATCATTACCTATAGATGTTACCTCGCCTTCAGTTGATACGAAGTCCAAGTTAGTAGGAGTAAGTGTTGTGATAGCTAGTTGGAGAGCTTGCTTTGTGCTATTGTTGCTGAACGGGGTAAAAGTAACAAATCGTTCACCTGAAGATGCTTGTTCGCCTTTAAATAGGATCGTAGGATTACCTCCAGAGGGTACTTTAACATCTAAGCCACAAACAAGATCAATTGTCTCGGTAAATGTCATAGTTGCCGTATTAGAAGAGTAACCATTACCCACTAAACCAAAATACAACGACGAAAATAACACACTTAATTTTGTGAGTTTCATTTATACTCCAAAGAATTTTTTACTCTAAATAAAGAGGGGATTGAAAACGGCTTATGCTAAAAAGCGTTATGTCAATCCCCTGAACCGCGCAGATGATAGGCTCAAATATTAATTTTTCAAAAAAAACATTCATGATCTAATGTGATTTATATAAAAAAAACTAAAAATATATAATTATCAGTAACTTATGATTATCAAGAATTTCAAATAGATTACCAAGTTTTTAACCTAGAGTAGTAAAGCATCAAAATTTAAGCATGTTAACTAATTTAAATGGTTAGCCAGCGTTCAAAAATCGAACTCAATATGGTTATTAACCAATCAATTATTCACACTGCTATGTTTGATGGAGTGTGAGAATAAAGTGCCCGCTTATGGCATTATTTACTTGATAAATGAATTTGGTAAATCGCCAATAAACTTTATAAATTTTATTTATTGTTAGCGTTTTACAAGTGGCTGATTGATTAGCTTAGATAGTAGACTGGCGACCTTTTTTCGCATCTCTCGCCTGTCCACAATCATATCGATAGCACCATGTTCTAATAAAAACTCACTGCGCTGGAATTGGTCGGGCAATTGCTGGCGAACCGTTTGCTCAATAACCCGCCTGCCAGCGAATCCAATTTTTGCCCTTGGCTCGGCAATATTAATGTCCCCTAACATGGCTAAACTTGCCGATACCCCGCCAAAGGTCTGGTCTGTTAGGACCGATATATAAGGTAGTCTCAAATCAGATAAACGCCCCAAAGCCGCACTGGTTTTTGACATTTGTAGTAGTGACATCAAGGACTCTTGCATTCGTGCCCCACCGCATGCTGAAAAACATACCAGTCCACACTTCTCGGCTATTGCTGTTTCAACAGCGGCAACAAACCGAGCTCCTACCACCGAACCCATTGATCCTGCCATGAATGAAAATTCAAAAGCACAAGTGACAATAGGTAACCCATACAACTCACCTTTTAATACGATCAGTGCATCCTTCTCTCCAGTCTGTTTTTGGGCTATCTTTAGACGCTCTTTGTACGGCTTAACATCTTTAAATCCAACGATATCTCTGGGCTTTATATCACCTCCCATTTCCATTACTTCGCCTTGATCTAAGAAAGATGTCAATCGCTCACGAGCAGGCATTCTCATATGGTGTGTACACTCAGGGCATACATACAAATTTTGTTCAACAAACGCTTTATATAATGTCTTTGTACAGTTGGGACATTGCATCCATACACCATCTGGTATCTCGGCCTTGCGTCCTTTAATTATATTATTACTTGGTATTAATTTCTCTAACCAGCTCATTGTTATCTTCGCTCATCTGTTTCAGTTAATAGCTGCCAGTATCTTCTGGGTCCGCAGACATGGTAAAAGGATTGTATCGAGAGAATTTAAGTAATAAAGTCGCTATTTTTAAATTTATAATCTCAAAAAATGGGACAGTTGAAGATGATAGATAAGGTTGAACAGCAATGGCTAAAAAGCTTTCACTGTGTTTATGAGAACAATAGTTTTAAAAAAGCCTCTGAGTTTCTTGGATTACCGACATCTAATGTTAGCCGTCATATCGGTTTACTTGAAAATACGCTTCACACGCGATTATTTAATAGGACCACTCGTAAAACTTCACCCACTCCAGCGGGAGATCAGTTATACGAACAAACTCAACCCTTGCTCTTGCAGCTTAATGATGCATTAACCAAGGTGACTGAGCACAGCCATGATGCGTTCGGTCAGCTAAGAGTACTCATGCCAGATTCGCCTCAATTGGCAGAAGCTGTGGTATCTTTTTGCGCTGAAAACCCATCAATTTCACTGTGCTGTGACACAAACTTAGCCCCTAACCATGATTTGCTGAGCGGGTTCGATGTATTTCTCAGTTTCCATAGAGGTGGCTTGCCAGACAGTAGTTGGATAGCAAAAGAAATCAATCGCTGGACTAGTACTGTAGTTGCAGCGCCTAAACTCTTACAGACTTACCTAAAACCAAAGAAGTTAAGTGACTTAAACCATTTTCCATGTATTAGTACATTTTCTGTATTAAATGGCAAACCTTGGGTCTTTAAATATCAAAAAGGGCAAACTGTCACACAGAGAGTTCAGTCTAATTTTCGAGTCAACAGCGGTCAACTTGCTAAGCAAGGTGCAATTTCAGGTTTGGGTGCTGCAATATTACCGTTAGAATTTTGCCAAACTGAAATAGATGGTGGTCTACTCACTGAACTGCGTTTAGAGCATGAACCGGAAGATCTCGTGTTATACGCTTTTTATTCATCAAGAAAGCATCTAGCCAAAAAAGTTGGAGCATTTATCGAACACCTTCAGAAAAGTGTTCACAGCTAAAGCGCTGTGCCAGCACACGCTAAGATCTGTTCATAGCACATAAGACGCTTAGTCTCGATGACAATAGACTACCCTTTAACCAAATTAAGCGCGCCGTTCTGGAGTCGCGAAGTTGATTCAAGTAACTCCTCGGGCGAGTTCCAAGAATAAATCAGCTCTGGGACTTGGGAGCCACAAGGTGCATTCCAAGTTCTTTCCTGTTTAAAGTGCCCCCCCAACCGCTCACAAAAAGTAATCGCTCTGCGATTACTTTTTACAACATTCACATAAATACCATTATTAGGGAAGTGCTTCTTAACCCACTGCGCTACATGACCAACTAATTTAACGCCCAACCCTTTTCCTAAGTAATAATCATCGATGTGTAATGCATCAATAATTGTTCCTTTTTCATAGTCATGGTTACCGAATGCACATATAAACCCGCAGAGTAATCCACCTTCCTCAAGCAGTAGAACATGTTGATTATAAGGAGGGTTGATGAGGCGAGTTTGCCAAACAACTCGGCGATCGGCGAGGATATCAAGATCTAAATATTCCGGCTCCAAAGCACCCTGGTAAAACATTTTCCAACTTTGAGCCTGCAGTGAAGCCAAACGTTCATAATCTTCATATGCAGCGACTTTGAATTCCATCTGTAAACCCTGTAAATTGTCCATAATCCATTAAGGCTCAAACAGTTAAGTACACCAAATGTACGACCTGCCAAGTTTAGTCAAGATTATAGTGCCTTTCACCAGAACATAGCGAAAAATCAACGTCAATATTTTGATCTATGATTCGGACAAAGGAAGTCTATCATTATGTAATGATTAACTATGTTATCTGCTAATCTAACCTAGGCTTAATAACTCATTCTTAGCGATTAAAATCCTGTTCTTAATAAAGAAATAAACGTCATTAATTTTATCTATACCTACAATACTATATCTTGCTGCGAACTTTATAATGCTATCATAGTCTTTATCCATTTCTTGGATATTCAGATTTTTTATTTTATCTTTTAAAAACTCACATTCAGACTTATTATGAATGGTTACATAATTTGAATAAAAATCTCGAGTGGTTTTTCTTCCTAATGTTGTATTTGCCCCGCCATTTAGCCCTCTTAAATAATGACCGAAATTAAGCATACGACTATTCTTTGTTCCAGGAGAAAACCTAAGGCTTTTCAGTATTAATTTAAGTAAACTAACATCCTGTGTCAGTAGATATCCAATTAATAACTCTAGGTCGAAGTCATTGTTAAAATGAGAATGATGAGTTTTAAATTTTGAAACAATATAATCATGGTCTATTTTACCAAAAACTGTCTCACCATGATAATTAAATGTACCAACATTTTTTGTATGCAAATCATCCTCAACAAGCAAATAGGATAATACAGCAATTGATAGTAAGCCTAATTTCGAAGGGTAACCATTTTTTCCTAGCTGCGTTTTTAGTTCACTGAACTGGTCTAACCCTTTTGAACAAATTCCACAAATCTGGTTACTATCATCAAGCATGATAAGTGACTTAGAAGAGCGATCACCAATAAATTTTTGCCATATTAGAGAATATAAAATTTCTGATAAAGCATTGATTTTTTCTTCACTGCCATCAGTTAAAGACTTTCCAAAGTACATGTCGTTTGTACTTTTGTGCTGATACATGGTAACTGTATGTGCCGATGAATTTAAGTCTTTGACCATGTTTAAATCACTTCTAAATATGCTAAACCCGCTGGTAATCACTCTTTCTGGAGGTATAGAGTTACCTTCAAGCAACTTATTCTGGTATGGTTTGATACATTGTGCATCTCCAGAGATTATTTTATTATGTGCAGATTTTACGAATGTTCTTAAGGAAGAAGATTTATTACTTCCGCCATTGAGTATCTTCGCATGTTTAAAGCAATCTTTTTGACTGTTATCTTTTATTATTTTATTTAGGGTTCCTGGTTTTACTGAAGCGGATAAATACTCTGATATCAAACCACTAACATATATAGGCTGAGACTTTTCAACATAACTCTTCAATATATTCGCTCTTACTTGACCAACTTTTCCATGATTTTCAAAATGCAACCAATTACTTATTCTGCTTCTTTCAGAAGCATTCCCATTGGACTTATTATATTGAACTATAGATTGAAGGATTAAGTCTTTATTATATATCATATTAAATTCCTACAACTGAAAAATTTAATTTCAATAAAAAGTTTAGTTGAATAATAGTCAATAATAAGGATTTATTAACAAAAAACAAAATAAAGAAATCTAAGTAAAAAAAACGGGAGATTAACTCCCGCTTGTCTATGAAACTATTACACTATTTCACATATTCTTGAATGATTTTGTCCACTTCACCGCTCGCTTTCATTTCCGAAAGAATTTTGTGATACTGTGACTTGAAATCATCTTTGAAAGGGAATTTATCGCCTTTGGTGGCAATTCCTAGGAAGCCTTGCTCTGAACTAATTGTCGCACCTTCTACAATGGTTGAGCCGTTATACTTGCCTTCCTTCTGAAGCTTTTTGAGCTCCCACTGTATCGATAAGGCGTCGTTCATGTAACAGTCCACACGCCCAGCGATAAGCTTGAGTAAGTTCTTAGGCGTTCCTTTCGTCTCACTGAGTTTTATCTTCCCAGCTTTAACGGCAGCTTTGAACTCATCTCCGCCAGCAGAAAATCCTGAATTGTTACCAATAGTCAACCCCATATAGTCGCCAGGCCAGTTAGGTCTTGGTGAGCTAAGAACAGATTTCTGGCACACTACAACTAGCTTTTCATCCAAAATAGACATGTCGTATTCCATATACGGACGCTGCTTTGGACGTTTGTAGGGAGGATACAAGGCAAAGCTTTTGCCCCCTTCTATCTCAAGTAGTCCTCGTTTCCACGGAACACCTTTTATGGTTACATTGTAGTCAGGCATTTTTTCGAAAATGCGCTCTAGTACGACCGTGTATATACCAGTCATGCGACCGCTATCAATGTAAGAATATGGTGGATAAGAGTCATCCCCAAAAACGGTAACATTGGTTTTTGCAAGGACTGAGGTAGAAGCTAGAACTGTACAAAGTAGAGCTAAGGTTTTTTTCATAGTGACTCCGAACACTGTTCCTTCAGCATTAATAGATACTAACGGTAAGTAATAGTGCATGGTTAGGTTAAGTCAAGACCAGAAATTCCACATAGAGCATACGGAACCCCAGCAAATCTTTGTAACTTTATAATTTTTAAAATTTTTATTTATAGTTCACTAAAACACAACGAAAAAAATTTCCTAGAAAGCCCTATTTAGGAATACAATTTGTTAGAATGTAAACGAATATTCCAGCTTGCTTTACTAACTCAGGCATAACTTAAATTCAATACAGTCAATCGAAACACCATGCAATTCAGCATAGTTTGGAACCAATCCAACGGCTTTAAAACCGTTGGTCTTGAGTACCTTTTGCGATGCAATATTTTCTGTTGAGGCGTAAGCTAACAACTCTTTAATGCCAAACTTTTCTACTATTCGCACCATATTAGTCACCGCATACTTGGCGATTCCTCGATTTGTGAACGCTTGACCGACGCGATAACCAATATGTGCCTGATGTTTATTGCTGTCTATGTTAGATACATTGATCCTTCCAACTAAGTTTTCTTTATCATCAATAATTAACATTGGGATTAAAGTTCTTGCTTTATACTCAAGTAAAAACAATTGGATATGCTCTGTAATTCCGAGTAAAGAATAAAAATCGGGATCTCGGGGCGGAATCATAGACTCGAACCAGTCTTTATTCTCAAGTTCAAACTTAAGTAGTTTTTTATCATGCTTTTTTGACAATAGTTCTAAACGCATACCAAACCCTATGATATATCAAAATAAACAACTTATTTATTTGGCTTCTTCTTTCCTCTATTAGAATGAATATTCATTTGAGCCTTAAGTTTTCGCTTCTCCGCAGAACGGCTTTTGCTGCGCTTAGTTTGTTTCAGCTCATTGTCTCCCGTGTCTTCCAAGCTGGGCTCAAAACCTTGTAGCCATTCTTGCGGCAAACGAGTATCTAAAAGCCTTTCAATTGCCGCAAGTAGATACTCCTCATCTTTACTCATCAGAGAAATAGCCATGCCTTCATGCCCTGCACGGCCAGTCCGCCCAATACGGTGAACATAATCTTCTGCTTTATAAGGCATATCGTAGTTTATAACTTGCTCTAGCTGATTGATGTCTAAACCTCTAGCCGCTACGTCAGTCGCTATCAATGCCCTCACTTTACCAGATTTAAAATCATCAAGCGCTTTTTGACGAGCGCCTTGGCTTTTGTCTCCATTGATTGATGCCGCAACAATGCCATCGAGCTTTAGTTCCTTAGCCAGAGAATCACTGCCCTGCTTGGTTTTGGTAAAGACGAGCACCTGATGCCAGTTTCGAGAACCAATCAAATAAGCGAGTAATTCGGCTTTTCGCTTTTTATCGACTGGATATACCATCTGCTTAACGGTTTCCGCAGTGCTATTGGATGGGGTGACTTGAACTTCAACAGGTTCATTCATCAGTCGATAGGCAATAGCTTTAATCTTCTTATCAAAAGTTGCTGAAAAAAATAGAGTCTGGCGATTAGCATTTATCTGTTTAAGAATACGTTGCACATCAGGCATAAAGCCCATATCCAACATACGATCAGCTTCATCGAGTACCAAGTATTTAGTTTTTTTCAAATTAATATTTTTGCAGTATAGATGATCTAGTAATCGACCTGGCGTTGCAATAAGGACATCGCACCCATTTTCAAGATTGCGAGTTTGCGTATTGATACTGGTTCCACCATATGCGGTGACAATTTTTATCTTTGTTGACTCGGCATAAGCGGTAAGACTCTCGAATACTTGTTGCGCCAACTCTCGAGTCGGAACAACAACCAAAGCCAGAACATCGTTAGATTGCAGATCTCGCTCATCACTAGCGTCTAATATTTTATTCAGTATTGGCAAGCCGAAGGCCGCTGTTTTGCCTGTTCCTGTTTGTGCTCCAGCAAGCACATCTTTCCCTTCCAAAACAACAGGGATTGCTTGCTCTTGTATCTGTGTCGGAGTGTTAAACCCCAATTTGTTTAGAGTATTGGTTAAAGTTAGAGATAAGCCTAATTGATCAAATGAAGGCATGTTAGATTTCCAGATGAAACAGGGATTAGAATTCTATCAAAATCTTTTCGAAGCGTTTAGTATCTCAGGATATAAAACATGAAAAATGCTTTTCAAACGATCATAGTGCTGATCTAACGTATCAGAACAGGAGACTAACTCTACCATTCTAGGCGAACGTGTAGACATTCTTTGCAACGCAAAATGTATATTTTCCATGCTTTGGTAAGACTCTAACCATCGACCTTTCCACATCGCCTCGGTGACCACCATAAATCTTTCTGGCAGTACGATGCGATATGCAAATGGGCAAGATAGTTCATCGGCTTCTACAAAATAAAAAGATAAATAACATAACAGCACAAAGCCAGCGCTTTTGCACTGGCTCTTTCTTGGTATGAATGTATAAAAGATGATTAATTTAACGTTTCATCTATCAGCTCATCGGTTACCCGCTCATAATCTGACAAGGTAAAACCTATTTCCATCGCATCTATTAACTCAAGACATTCATCGTTTACGATTTGGTCGCTCATTCTGACCTCCCTTGTATACATCGTTTCTAAAGACTTATTTCCAAGTCTCAACTCGACTATAAAGTTTACCCGACCGTTTTACACCAACTTTATGACATTTTTTTGAAAAAATGATGTTAAGAAGCTTTGAGTCATAGGTTGGTTTTTGAACAACCTAAGCAGGATTAACCACACTTTATCGTGAAAAAATGTAAAGTATTAATTACACCAATGAGCAAAAATTTGTACATAACACTTGAAATGAACGCCTTTTTTTTACAGAATGCGTTAGCCAATATGACATAAAACGTAATTTGTCATGTACAAAAACGTTAAGACCTATAACAAATCACTGTAAAGAAAATAATACATGAAGAAATCAAAAGTACTAGGCAGCACCTTGATCATTGCTGGGACGACCATTGGAGCAGGAATGCTAGCTCTGCCACTAGCTTCTGCCGGGATAGGGTTTTCGTCATCACTGATTATTATGTTTGCACTTTGGGCATTGATGTCGTACACCGCTCTATTAATGGTTGAGTTACACCAGCATGCGGACTCAAGTGCTACTCTGCATACTCTTGCTAAACAGTTTTTGGGAAGTAAAGGCAAATGGGTAGCCAGTTTCTCTATGCTTTTTCTGTTTTATTCTTTGTGTGCAGCCTACATAGCCGGAGGAGGTGCTCAATTTGGTCAACGCCTAGCTTATTTTACGGGTTTTGAGTTAAGCGGTACTTCATCGACAGTTTTATTTACCTTTATCGTAGCTTCTGTGGTAACCATTGGCACGAGTACCGTAGATAAAGTGAACCGAGTTCTATTTGCTGTCAAGCTGATCGCTATGGCCACAGCACTTAGCTTTCTCGCCCCAAACGTGACTGAATCTTACCTCCTTAGCATGCCAATAGAGCAAGGTCTAATTGTCGCTGCAATACCGGTTATATTTACCTCTTTTGGCTTCCATGGCAGCATTCCTGCTATCGTAAATTACCTAGATGGTAACACGCCATCACTTCGAAAAGCCATCATCATAGGCTCTTCTATTCCGTTGATCGTTTACGTGTTTTGGCAAATCGTTACTTTAGGCGTAGTCAGCCAAGATACATTAATAGAGAATCAAGGTTTAAGTGGACTTATTGCGACGTTATCAACCAAGGTTCATCAGTCAAACCTAAGCCAGACTATAGGGGTGTTTGCAGATCTTGCTCTATTGACTTCCTTCTTGGGTGCTAGCTTAGGCTTATTTGAGTTTTTGGGCGATACCTTCAACAAAAAGAAAGAGTCATCCAACCGCGTTATAATAGGCGCAATCACCTTCTTGCCACCTATGGGGTTCGGTCTGTTTTACCCACAAGGTTTTATTATGGCCTTAGGTTACGCGGCCATATCTCTCGCAGTACTCGCCATTTTCCTTCCTGTATTGATGGTTAAAAAAGCCCGTGTGAGTCAAAACAATCAGGAAACATATCAGGTTATCGGCGGCAATCTAGGACTTATAATTAGTGGGTCAGTCGGCTTAGTGATCATTACTGCTCAAATCCTGATTACTACTGGCGTTCTTCCGTCTTTGGGCTAGTCCAGTTATCTTAATCAAACACAGGCAACCTTAGGTTGCCTTTTTTGTACCCTACGACTCGTATTGTTAAAAAATCATATTAAATGCAATTTTTTTGTGTTCTCACCTTTCTTATTAGTCAAAGACAAAGTATTCGAAGAGGTTGATATGAAAGTTAAGTCGAAGATAATCCTTTCTGCCCTTGCTCTGACGGCAGCCCTAACGTCATTTTTAGGCGCTGCTAAAACGGAAGTAAACACTAAAAACGCAAATGGTTATGAAATAGCAACCCTAGCGGGCGGCTGCTTCTGGTGCACAGAATCTGATCTAGAAAAGCTCGATGGTGTGATCGATGTAGTGTCCGGCTACTCAGGTGGTGAGCTGGAAAATCCTACATACAAACAGGTCTCTTCCGGTAAATCAGGGCATATTGAAGTCATTGAAGTGAAATTTGACCCAAACACTGTCAGCTACGAACAAGTGCTCGATCAGTTCTTTCGTCATATAGACCCAACAGACAACAAAGGGTCCTTTGTAGACCGAGGCCCTCAATATCGCCCAGCGATTTTTTATCATAATAATGAGCAAAAGCAGATTGCGAGAGATTTTATGGATGAAATTGAAAGCCTGGGAATCTTTAAAAAACCACTCAAAACGGAATTGATCAAGTTCTCCAAATTCTGGCCGGCAGAAGCGTACCACCAAGACTATTACAAACATAACAAAATTCGTTATAACTACTATCGCTATGCCTCAGGGCGAGATCAGTATCTAAATGACATCTTTGGTGATGACAGAGAGAAAAACCCTAAAACACTGCGTCAATTAATTGATGAACATAACGCCGTTGCCAATGTGAAGCCGTATAACAAACCATCGGATAAAGAAATTAAAGACAAGTTAACCAGTCTACAGTACTACGTAACACAAAAAGAAGGCACTGAGAAAGCGTTCAATAATGAATATTGGGATAACAAACAAGAAGGCATCTACGTCGATATAGTCTCTGGCGAGCCGCTATTCTCTTCAACTGATAAATACAAATCAGGTACAGGGTGGCCAAGCTTTACCAAGCCGATCAACCAAGGATACATAGTGACTAAAACCGATTACTACCTTGTTTATCCAAGAACCGAGGTTCGAAGTCGCTTTGCGGACTCTCATTTGGGTCACGTATTCAAAGACGGCCCTGCCCCAACTGGATTGCGTTATTGTATGAATTCAGCAGCAATGAAGTTCATTCCCAAGGAAGAATTAGAGCAACAAGGTTATGGCGAGTACCTGTATTTATTTGATAGCTGACAAATAAGTCTTTAACGAATAAGCCAAGCCATCCGATTTAGGGTGGCTTAACTTTTTTTATGATAGCATTATAATTTAGATGTATTGGTTATATAGTGAGTTGAAATTTTTTTTGAAAATGAGCGTTCTTTTTGTTACGAACAAGGAGAATCTTATGTATATTCAATCACACCGCGCCCTTTATTTTTTTTGCTTAAGTGCTTTTTCTCTCAATGTGGCTGCACAAGAAGACCAAAATAATGATTTTGGTTTCATCGGATTAAGTGGTGCTTTTGGCGAGTCCGTATTTTCGACTGATCAAAAAGGTAGTTTTTCTGTTGAGCCCAATCTTTTCTATAACGGCGAATATGGTTTTATTGATGGCAGCTTAGTCAACGTTTCCGTTTTGCCGTACGTGGGATTAACGGGTCATTGGAGGTTTGCCGAGGTTGACTCTCAGTTTGATGACATTCCAAATGGCATCCAAGATCGTGATGGAAACGGAGAACTTGGCATAACACTGGGTAGTGTGGGAGCTAGATTGACCTATCTTCACGATGTAACTGACGAACACAATGGCTATGAAGTACAACTTCATCTTGGTAAAACCCTGCCATTACCTTTCGATGCATTTTCATTAACGCCCTATTTTGAAGTCGACTATCGAGACAAAAAGCTGTCTCGTCATTTATATTCTGTTTCAAATGTAGAGTCTTTGAATTCAAACTTTAAACAATTCGAGGCCGATGACACTTGGGTATACCAGACGGGCTTAATTGGCCTATATGACATTAGCTCAAAGTGGATGATTCTCACCAAGCTAGAGCTTGAACATCATGATTCAAGTAGCCCTTTAATCCAGAATGATCTCGGTTGGTCTTTTAGTCTCGGGATAAGCTATAAATTTACCGATTAACAGAATTCAGAATATAAGACTTTCGATAAGAAAGTCTTATATTTGTAATGGGACCATTAGTTTGTGGCGGTTATTTCATGATTCGAGCTTTAAAATTCCGGCCTTTCATTTTTCCGTTCTGGAGCTGTTTAAGGGCGGGCTTCACAAGATCATGCTCGACCGCAACATATGAAACCATAGGTAAAATTTTAATTTTGCCTATCTTCTTTCCATCCAATCCCGCTTGCTTAGTTAGCGCACCTAGGATATCACCAGCTCGAACTTTTTGCTTTTTGCCGCCCAAAATCTGAATGGTTTGCATCTTGGGGTAGAAAGGTTTTTCAATAGGCTTCTCAGGTAGATTTACTGGCGAAATTTCAATGTGCATATACTCGTCAATTTGAGCAACACGATACGATTCTTTAGTACTAAAAAAGCTAAACGCCATACCTTTCGCCCCTGCACGCCCTGTTCTCCCAATGCGATGGACATGAACTTCTGGATCACGAGATAACTCATAGTTAAATACCGCGTCTAAGTTATCGACATCCAGACCTCGAGCGGCCACATCCGTTGCAACTAAAATTGAGATACTTTTATTGGCGAACATGGTCAGCGCTTGTTCACGGTCACGTTGCTCCATATCACCATGAAGTTCTGTGACACTATAGCCCCGATAATTCAGTTCATCGGTGACATTTTGAACTTCTTTTTTGGTATTACAAAACACGACTGAAGACTCAGGTTTGTGGGTTAAAAGCAAAGCTTCAAGTGCTTCATCACGTTCTTTTAGCGTCTCAAGTAGAAAAAATTGCTGTTCAATAGTGCTTAGCTGATGAGTTGACTCAACTTTAACCATCTGTGGTTCTTGCATTACTTTTGATGCTAACGTCTCAATATTGGCGGGAAAAGTAGCACTAAACAATAGCGTCTGTCTTGTTTTAGGAGCTTGTGCAGTAATCGCATCAATGGCCTCTTCAAAGCCCATTTCCAACATTCTATCAGCTTCATCCAACACTAGAGTGTTAAGCTCATCTAAATTGATACGACCTTTTAATAGATGGTCAAGTATTCGACCTGGAGTCCCCACCAATATATGGGCTCCATGTTCAAGAGAACCAATTTGTGGGCCCATGGGCATCCCGCCACATAAAGTTAATACTTTGATATTATGAATTCCACGAGCAAGCATGCGAATTTCTTGAGCGACTTGGTCGGCTAATTCCCGAGTTGGGCACAACACCAATGACTGAACGCGAAAGCGCTTTACCTTAAGATTACTGAGTAACCCCAAAGAAAAAGTCGCCGTTTTTCCCGAACCAGTTTTACCCTGCCCTATGACATCTTTCCCCTGTAATACAATAGGTAATGCTTGCTGCTGAATCGGTGTCATTTCAAAATAATTTAAACTATCTAGTGTCTCAACCAATTCAGTTTTTAGGTTAAGACTCTTAAATGTGTTGGTCATAGAAAAACCTTTAAGAATGGTCAGGCCCTTTGTTGGCGCTGACCGTAAAAAGCAAAAAACCGCTTCATACAAGAAGCGGCTCATAAAAATAGTTGGCTTAGCTTAATGCCTAGCGTATTCCATGCAAAAACTCATGTCTTGTTGCAGGATTGCTCTTGAAAATACCACCAAGGGCTGTAGTCGTAGTTTCACTAGTTGCATCCATGACTCCGCGTGATTTAACGCAGTAGTGAGTGGCATCAATAGTCACAGCAACATCATCAGATTCGAGCAAAGTTTGTAGAGCAACCAAGATCTGCTGGGTCATTCGCTCTTGGACCTGAGGGCGCTGAGCGAAAAACCTCACAATACGGTTAATCTTAGATAAGCCGATTATTTTTCCTCGGGGAATATAGGCAACGGTCGCCAGTCCGTCTATGGTAACGAGGTGGTGCTCACACGTACTGGTCACAGTGATACTTTTAACACGTACCATTTCACTCATGTCCATTTTGTTCTCAATGACAGTGATTTTGGGAAAATTTGAATAATCCAGACCAGAGAAAATTTCATCCACATACATTTTGGCGATTCGATGTGGTGTTTCTTCGAGACTATCGTCTGTAAGGTCGAGTTCCAATAGAGTAAGAATTTCACGCATATGATGCTGAATTTTTTCTTTTTTCTCTTCTCGGTTCATTTGATTTGGTAACATTGGCGTCTCTAACCCACGGTTCTCTAGCGCTTCTTTTACCAATTTTGCAGATTCACTCAGACCTGACATCCTACTTCCTCTCAAAGTTTGTTTGCCGTTTTAACATCAACCTATGGTATCTGTTGTTCCAAAAAGTCACTCAATCTGAGTGGCTACGAACCTCACCCTAATAGGTAAGATTTTGGGAAAGCTAGGATACTCGTATTTTTGCACAATTACACCCATATTTTATCAATGGCTTTTATTGTAGCTACCATTATCTATGGTACGATAATCATTAACGACATTAGTAACAAAACAACAATAATATAGAGGCGATATGATGGGTTGCTGTGACGCGCCTGGCTTAATGCCAATCAATGATGCGATAGATAAGATGCTAGCATCAATTAAACCAGTTCAAACAAACTTACCACTCCCCTTGCTCGATGCGATTGGCCATGTGCTCGCAGAAGATATTAACTCTCCCATTTTCGTCCCACCTTTTGCAAATTCTGCCATGGATGGATTCGCTGTACGAATCGAGGATCTAGGCCAAAATAGAGCCTTACCTGTGGCCGGTACATCGTATGCTGGGCAACCTTTTGATGGGACTTGGCCGAAAAATACCTGTGTGAGAATTATGACCGGAGCCCCAGTTCCTCAGGGTTGTGACGCTGTCATTATGCAGGAAAAAGCGCAAGTGACAGACCAAGGCGCTATCTTTGAGGCATCGAACATCCAGCCACAAAGCAATATTCGACCAAAAGGAGACGATATAAAACAGGGTGACTTGGTTTTGCCCAAAGGCGCTCGATTGACAGCTCGAGATATCCCTATGATTGCATCTTTGGGCATTAGCCATGTTAATGTTTTTCGAAAGCCACGCGTCGCATTTTTCTCTACCGGTGACGAATTAATCTCATTGGGTGAATCTCTCCAATCAGGGCAAATATATGATAGCAACCGTTATGGTATAAAACCTTTGATTGAAAACTTCGGTTGTGAGGCAATAGATTTAGGTATTATTCCTGATAGTCCAAGCGAGCTAAAGTCTACTTTTGAAAAGGCCCAAGCATTGGCTGATGTTGTCGTGACGTCTGGTGGAGTAAGTGTTGGTGAAGCAGATTACACAAAGCAGATATTAGCAGAAATCGGAAACATTGATTTTTGGAAACTGGCGATCAAGCCAGGTAAGCCATTCGCTTTCGGCTCTTTAACAAACGCGTGGTTCTGCGGACTCCCAGGAAATCCGGTATCGGCGGTCGTCACTATGTACGTTTTGGTTCAACCTCTACTAGCAAAATTAGCAGGGCATTCTCAATGGAAAACACCTGAATCGATACCGGCTGAGTCGCGCTCTGCCTTTAGAAAAGCTCCCGGACGCACAGATTACCAAAGAGCCATATATAGTATTGAAAATGGTCAATTCTTTGTTGAAAGCACAGGCAATCAAAGTTCAGGAGCATTTCGTTCTATGAGTCTCGCCAATTGCTTTGCCGTGCTTGAGCAAGATCGTGGGCATGTTGAAATTGGTGACACAGTCAACATTCAACTGTTTAATCCTTCACTCTATTAGGAATTGATTTGACCATTCTCTCCGATCAAGAAATGCTGCGCTATAATCGCCAAATTACTCTCAAAAGCTTTGATTTTGAGGGGCAAGAGGCGTTAAACCAAAGCAAAGTCCTTATTATTGGTCTTGGCGGTTTAGGGTGTGCTGCTAGCCAGTATTTAGCCGCCGCTGGCATCGGTAGTTTAACGCTTATCGATGACGATGTGGTTGAATTGTCTAACCTTCATCGGCAAGTCTTACATCACGACAGTAACCAAGGGCAATACAAAGTGAGCTCTGCGACTGAGTCGCTCAAACAATTGAATCCTCACCTAAGTATTCACCCCATTGCCAAGCGATTAGATGAACCAGATTTAGAGTATGAGGTTAGCCAGCATACACTAGTCCTTGATTGTTCTGACAACCTTGATACTCGAAACCAACTAAACCGACTTTGTTACAAACTCAAAGTCCCCCTAGTATCAGGCGCAGCGATAAGAATGGAAGGACAGATAAGTGTCTTTACCTATAAGGATGAACGTCAGCCATGTTATCAATGTCTGAGCTCTCTATTTGGAGATACTAATTTGAGCTGCGTGGAGTCAGGCGTTATGTCGCCTATCGTCGGTATTATCGGTACAATACAAGCACTAGAAGCCATCAAACTTATCGCGAATTTCGGTCAACCCAAACAAGGCGTGTTGTTACTTATGGATGGCATGGCCATGTCATGGCAAGAACTGAGAGTATCCAAACAAAGTAACTGCATTGTATGTAGTGAAGTTCTTTAAACGGCCAAAAACACAAGCTCACCAAGTGTAAATAAGGAAATTTATGTCACCTATTATCACACCAAAACAGTTAAACGAACTGCGTAATACTGGAAAGCTCTCTATCCTCGACGCAAGTATTGATTTCCAAGTCCCATCGACCCCTACAAATGACAAAGTGAACATTATCCCAGGTGCCATTCGTTTCGATTACGATAAAGTCTTCTGCGATATTGACTCGTCACTTCCGCATATGATGCCCACTGAAGAGCGCTTTAACACGCTTGCATGCGACTTAGGATTAAATCAAGACTCTATTATCGTTGTGTATGACAACAGCGGGATCTTTGCTTCACCACGAGCTTGGTGGATGTTTAAAGCAATGGGACATAAAGAGGTGTATATACTCGATGGCGGCCTAACAGAATGGAAAAATTCAGGTCTCGAAACAACGACTTCTTATAAGAAGATTTCGTTAAAAGGGGATTTTAACGGCCAACTAAACTCCAATTATTTTGTCGACTCTAATTTTGTGTTGAGCCATATAGATGATTCAACTTGCCAAATCGTTGATGCTCGTTCTCACGAACGCTTTAACGCAAAAGTTGCTGAGCCAAGAGTGGGCTTACGATCCGGACATATTCCAAACTCGATATGTCAGCCATTTCTTGAGTTAATAGATGGACATAAACTCAAATCACCCACTGAGCTAAAGCAAATCTTATCTGCTTCATTTGATCAAGCAAAAGCAAAGTATATATTTAGCTGTGGTTCTGGTGTCACCGCCGCTATTGTTTTAGTTGCCGCTCAGATTGCAGGTTACCGTGACTTATTAGTATACGATGGCTCTTGGACTGAATGGGGAGCAAATTCCGATTTGCCAATTGAGAGATAGAAATCATAGCCTTAAACCAGCCTCACTTCCCAACTAGGGATAAATCTATTATTCTGCCACAATTCAAACTTGGACTTTACGTTTATTCTATCAATCATAGCGACCAAGGTTTGTCAGAGCCTCTTATACCTTCATAAAAATCAAATCGGAGCAGCACTAATGTTTACAGGAATTATTTCCTCAATCGCCATTATTCAGGACATAGAGGATCACAGTGGGATCCGTACTTTCGACATTGAGTTTGAACAAGGCTTTTGCAATGACCTTCACATAGGAGCGAGTGTAGCTGTCGATGGTGTGTGCTTAACCGTCACCAAGCTGCTCTCGCCGATCAAAGCCTCATTTGATGTAATGCTGCCAAGTATTCGGCTCACCACGCTTGGAAGCTGCAATGCCGGCACAAAGGTAAATGTGGAGCGGGCAGCGAAAGATGGAGCAGAAATTGGAGGTCATCCTCTTTCTGGGCATATTGATGACAAAACTAAGGTCGCTGAAATTGAAGCAATAGAAGATAATTATCGCCTTAGGCTTGAGCTTCCACCATCACTTAAGCCCTATATTTTCCAAAAAGGATACATAGCGATAAATGGTGCTAGCCTTACGGTTTCTGAAGTCGATAAATCAAGCAATTGGTTTGAGGTTTGGCTCATCCCTGAAACTCGCCGCCAAACGACATTTGAAGAAAAAGATCTTGGAGATTATGTCAATATTGAAATTGAACGAGGGACTCAAGTGGTGGTCGATACCATTAGAAACACATTAACTGATGCTCTAGGGCCACTTTTGCCTGAATTTGAACGCTATCTAACGACTAAAAGTAGCAGTATTGATTCCCTGACGAGTAACACAGTCAGGCATATTTCTAAAAAATAAACTCACCAAAATAAAAAGCGCCAACATTACTGCTGGCGCTTAAGTTCACTATCCATAGCACTACTATTGCTATCGATACAGACCTATATCTTTTTGAATATGGCCAGACATGTCACCTGCATAGTACGTATGAGGAGTATTGTCTGTAAAAAGAATATCGAATAGGTGTGCAATCAATCCTTTGAATGAAACCGTATAGGTTTTTTTGTCCATAGAGATGGGTGCTTCAATAGTTCCGATGTGCATTGCTTGAGCCATGATTGCCTCTCTATAAATTGGTTAACTTGTTTCGATGAGTGAATATTAAGCAATAATTTCCTGTTCAAAAAATGACAAATTTTCAGCTTTGACATTAGTTTTTCTAATGAAACAAAGCGTTAACATCGAGTAAAAATAAAATGCACTAAAACTGCAAAATTATGAAGATAAATATAGAGATTATGCATAGAGTGTTTCTGTGACAGTTCGAATAAACTTATGTTCACATTTTATTCACATTAAATATTTTGGCTCGAATTAATCGATACTTACTGTTGAATGAAGAGTTTTTAAATAGTGATTTTTAAACCACCTAAGTGTTACGACCTGACGATCGAATTATGACATGTCTATTACAACTGAAGCGTTACTATTTAAGTATTTTGGAGCAGGAAAATAGAATAGATATATTTATCTATTTCTAAGTGGAAGTACTGAAGAAATGTCGCCTTAGATAAAAAAAGAGACTGAACGGTTTGCGGGGAGAGCCTCCCCACAAACTGACCTTTGGCATTTATATGCCGCCAGACGGGATGAAGTAAACCAGCGCTGACCAAACTCCTACCCAGCTGACTACAACCACGATATCGAACCAATTTCTCTTTAGCATAGGTCCCCCAAGTTAACATTAGCTCAATGTATAACTAGCAACCTTTGTGCCACCAATTTTGCTGTGTCAGTTGAGCTTCATTAAGTTCATTCGGATTATCTTTGAGTAGCTCAATAAAGCATTCCGTCATGGACCAATCTGTAACAATTTCTTCTCCGTCCATATTCAATAAGGCATCGAATCCTTCCTTGCCTTTCATTGTATAAGCTGAGGATGTACCTAGATAATATTTACTATTATCAATTGGTTGCCAGCCTTCCATTGGAGTGTATATTTTAAGTTCAACAATTCTTTTCCCCATCGGCGCTTGGCTTAAATATTTAAAATTAAGGTTGTGTGTATATGGATAAGAACCATCACCAGTCCCCTTAACTCCATTATTCAGCGCATTGTTTATTGCCCCTTCGAGTGCCGCGGCAATATCCTTCCCTTTCACTTTATAAACACCAACAGGGACGGCAAATGGGAGCAGTTTTCCGGCAATATCAGCAACGGAAACATTACCTTGATGCAGTGAGTTCCTTACTCCCCCTGCGTTATGAATAGCGAAGTCCACACTATAACCAAGCTTACTCATCGAATAAGCAAAAGACTTAGCAACAATAGGTGCCAATTCACTTGCACCAAGTTCATCCGGAACTCTGACATGACGCATTGGCCGACCTGCCACAGCAATGAATTGGTTCTGCAATTCTCGCACTCGAGGTAGGTATCTATTATTCAAAATCTCCTGAACCCTAAGATCTTTCTTACAAACAATCACATTAGGGTGATTGTCAATAAATTGACGAGCAAGATTATATGGCGCTTGATCCGTTGCACTCGTCATGCTGGCGTCCAAGAAAACACGCCGACCGAGTAAGAGTTCGTTTTTTCCGGCAAACTTAATAACGTTACCCTTCTTATCAAAGTCAATATCACAATGTCCCATGCTAAGGGAGTGGTAACCTGCTTGAACAATGTAAGTATCATTAACGACCATTCCATAGTCATCGTCTTTTTTAAGCCCCAAAGCGCTGAAGTCACCTTGCAAACGATGGCTATGCCCACCAACGATAATACTTATCCCATCGACCTTTTCGGCCAAATCAAAGTCGGCTTCATAGCCCATATGGCTGAGTAAAATTATCTTGTTGATTCCCTGAGATTTAATTGCCTTAACCGTATTTTTCGCTGTTTGTATTGAATCAGTAAAAGGCGTGTCATGGTCAGGGTTCGATATATCGGACATTTTATCAATCGCTAACGAGAAGATAGCGATTGGCTCTCCCTGAGCATACTTTGTAATCCAACTGGCTGTTCGAGTTTTAGGATCAAATGAATGTACATTTTCACTATCTCGGAGCGTGTATGTTTTGTCTTGCATTTCTCCAGAAAGATCCCAATTGCCCGCGAGTAAAGGAAAATTAATTTGCTTGACGAATTTGGCGACAGGCAGGTTACCCATGTCTAACTCATGATTGCCCAAAGCCATAGCGTCAAGGTTAAGCGCATTAAGCATTTCTGCATTCGCTTCTCCCTTAAACAAAGTGAAATACAAAGTGCCCTGAAAGCAGTCACCCGCATGAAGAAACACCAATTCTCTGGAATCACAAAGAGTAGATTCTAGCTGCTTTTTTCGAGTGGCGATTCTGGCAAAACCCCCTGCGCTAACATAAGGTGATATATCTTTATTTGGCAGACTTATCGATAATTGAAGGGAGGTAGGTTCGAAATGTGAATGGGTATCATTTACGTGCACAAGTCTAATTTTTGACATCTTATTCTTTTTATATTTCATATTTATCTCTCATTTTCGCACACATAATACATGGACACTTATGACAAATTCATTAACTTTCATGTTTTTATTGGTTTACAAAATACATATGGCTAGATTAACGGGATAAATATTTTTAACTTTGTGAACTAACCTTCTGCTTCATAGAGCTTTTTCTATTATGCTCATAAGAAGGATAGATCACTTGGGATCGGTTAATGCTTCTAGAGCGGATAGAAATTTCCGGCTTTCGTGGAATCAAGCGACTTTCCATCGCATTTGAAGAACTCACTACCCTTATTGGAGAAAATACCTGGGGTAAATCATCACTACTGGATGCCCTTGCGGTTGCACTACCACCTAAGGGCACACCCTACCAGTTCGAAATGGCGGACTTTCACGTCGATTACTCTGTTGCTCATCCTCAAACACAACATCTACAAATTGTATTGAGTCTAGTTTCTACTGACAAAAAAGAAATAAATTCCGGTCGTTACCGAAAAGTCAGGCCTGTATGGATTCAAAACGCTCAAGGGACAAACAAAATCATTTATTGTTTGAGTGCGAGTCGAAATGGGCATGAAGTAAAAACGCGATATTCATTTCTGGATAACCAAGGGAACACGCTTCCATTACATCACTCAGAAAAACTTGCTCAAGAACTGATGACCCTTCACCCTGTAATCAGACTGAAAGACTCTCGCCGATTTGAAAGGCCTATAAGCTTTAACGGTGATAATAATGACCGAATCGAAAAGCGAATCAACAATACATGTCGGCGCTTGATGGCGGTTCCCGGCCACGTAAATAAGGGCGAGATGAAAAGCAGCTTAAATTCGATGAATGTATTGGTTGAGCACTATTTTTCATTCAAATCCAACACACGTAAAAACCTTCGCAAACAGAGAGATGGCATTTTCTTTAACAGCTCACCGAACAACAAAAGTATTTCTCAAGTTGTCGAAGAAACTCAAAGCAAACAAACTAGGTTATTGTTTATGGGTTTGCTCAACGCTTACTTGCAAGCAAAAGGGCCGAATAAGTTGCGTCGATGTGCTAGACCATTACTTATTCTTGAAGACCCAGAAGGTCGACTTCACCCGACCCATTTAGCCCGAGCTTGGAGCCTGCTTCAATTATTACCAATGCAAAAAATCCTTACTACTAATAGCGGTGACCTACTCGGACAAGTTCCCCTTAACAGTATCCGCCGTTTGGTGAGGCAGTCTGATAGAACCATAACCACTTACCTTCCCGCTCAAGGTTTCTCCAAAGATGAACTTAGACGAATTGGTTTCCACATAAGATTCCATCGCCCTGGTGCACTTTTCGCTAGGTGCTGGCTTCTAGTAGAAGGGGAAACAGAGGTTTGGTTATTCAATGAGCTTGCCAATCAGTGCGGTTACAACCTCGCAGCTGAAGGTGTACAAATTATCGAGTTCGCACAATCAGGGTTAAAATCCTTGGTGAAAATCGCAAAAGCATTTGGAATTGATTGGCATGTGGTCACCGATGGTGACGCCGCAGGTAAAAAATACGCTTCCGCAGTTAGAGCGCAACTAGACAATGATCAAGAGAGGCATCGCTTAACAGAACTGCCAGATCGAGATATTGAACATTATTTATATAACAATGGTTTCGAGGCGTTTTTTAAAGATATGGTTCGTATACCTTTAGATCATCCAATTCCGCCCAAAAAAGTAGTCACCAGAGTTTTGAAAAAATTTGCGAAACCTGACCTTGCACTTGCTATTGTTTCATACTGCGAAACGAAAGGGATGGATTGCATACCATTATTGATTAGATGGACTTTAAAACGTGTTGTCACGATGGCGAACGGAAATACGTAGAAATATGCCTCTGACAAAATAATCAGAGGCATTTTGCTTGTTACTTTTTGATACCTTCGACATGCAGTTCCATGTCAACATAGCTGGAAGAACCTACTACCGGAATCTTAAAGTCAGCGAGCTCGAGACGAACTTTGCCATCAAAGCCTGCCCTTTCACTACCCCATGGATCTGCTCCAGCTCCAATAAACTGAGCGTCTATTGTGATTGGTTTAGTAACGCCATGAAGTTTTAAATCGCCATTAACCTCGAGCTTACCATCTCCTTTATCGACAACACTTGTGCTTTTAAATGTCGCTGTAGAGAACTTTGATGCATTGATGAAATCGCCGCTACGTATATGTTTGTCTCGCTCTGCATGATTAGAGTCTAGGCTGGTAGTATCAACTGTGACGGATATTTTAGAAGCACTCACATTTTTAGGGTCATAAGAAAAATCACCTTCAAAGTCATTGAATCGACCTTTTATAAAGCTATACTCTAAGTGTTTTACTTTAAAGTTGATCGATGCGTGAGCACCTTTAGTGTCAATAACGTAGTCCGCTGCACTGGCTCCAAATGGCAGCCACATAACGAAAGCCGCTAGTCCAGTAGCGAATACCTTTTTTTTCATTTTAAAGCTCCTATCATCTTACGTAGAGTATTATCTTTGTTTATCACGTGGTGTTTGATCGCAGCCGCAGCATGTGCTCCTGCCATCAGAATAAGCGCCCAAGCACAATAGAAATGTATTTCTCCAGATATATCAGCTTGATTTTCAAACAACGCCCCAAGGCTTGGAACTGAGAACCAATCAAACACGTCAATACTTCGCCCGTCTTCGGTAGAGATTAGGTATCCAGAAATAAATAGTGTCAGCAAGGCTACGTACATCAAAAAATGAACTAGCTTGGCGGCGATAACTTCATACGGCTTGCCTTCAATATCAGGCGAAACTGTTGTTTTCTTCCAAACGATACGAAATATGGTCAGTCCCGCAAGAATTATCCCAATAGACTTATGCCAATGAGGCGCAGTCCTATACCACTCACTGTAGTAACTTAAATCAACCATCCACAGTCCAACTGCAAACATACCGATAACAACAACCGCTGATGTCCAATGGACGGCTCTGGTAACTGGATTGTAGTTTTTAACTTCTGAACTCATAGCTCTTATCCAATAGTAAACGCATCTCTTTATCAACTAGACTATCGTCTAGGTTATTCCTATCACAGATTATTTACCCATCTTTACATTCATAAAATCATCCTGAGTTGATCAAGTTGTTCAAAAAAATTGATGACTAATTTTTGGCCCCGAGTACTGACCCATGTTACCCAGAACTGACATGGTCATAACTGTGATCAAGAAAGACGATAAATGTTTAGTCGATATTGGAGATATAGCAACATAACAAATAACACTCTTTGTAGTGTTGTGACGCAACTTCAATCTTAACCATAAACCTCTAAAAATGTTTAATATTTTTATATCCAAATGTAACTAATTACGAAATTCACGTGCTAACATTTTTGATAGTATCGCAACGTTTTGGAGAATCATCTTGCTGTTGGACTTGTTGATCAAGAGTGTTAATGAGTTTCAAACGGATTGTATGAGGCTCTACCAAAAACATTACCCAAATATTCATAGTGAGGGAATGGATGAGCACCACTTGAGTTTAGCCTTCTCTCGCCGGCTATCCCGTACATTGACGAAATTCGGCCATGACTGTGAATATGTAGCCTTAGGCTCCACTACTCATTTCAACCCTATACATCACTACAGAATCACCTCTGATGTAGGAACAGTATGGGTCTTAGCATCTCATATGGTCACAGGTGGTAACATGTGTAGAAAAACGTTTCTTCAAGCCATAGATCATTGGCAAGGGGAATACTCGTTTGCAATTCAACCTAATGATCTACTTCTACTGATTGGCGATCATTGGTTCTCACGAAATAGACAGAGCAGAGAGCTGATTCATTGGTGGACAGGACAGCTACCGGATGATGTTGAACAATATACAACACAAGGTGTAAAACTATCAGAAGCCGACAGTCTATTAGGTCATCTATTGGAAGATTGTTTCTCCCTGAGTCCATATTTTGTTAAATGCACTCACCCTCTTCAACGTCCAATAGATAAACAAGCCCTTAGAAAATACGTCCAATTGTATTGTGTCGCACAGTTGAGTTAGCGTCGCCAGTAGTTAACCAACTGTTGCTAATATTTTCACTTACAGTCTTACAAGTTAGTCTAATCATATTCAATATCTTCAGCTATCCTAATCGCTAAGGATGCAGAGCTGAAGTAGAAGAGCTAGAAGGGTAACTATTACTTACAAAGGATAAAAATTGAGTAAACTCAATAGTAAGAGACAGCCCGTATCGTATTGTAACTCCCGAAGCTAATCGCTTAGGTCCGGGAGGAGTAATTAGACAGCTGCCTTCATATGACTAAGGGTAACCTTCGGGATTACTCGACTGCCATCTCCATGTATCTGTCGTCATTTGTTCTAGAGTCCTCTCAGCTTTCCAATCAAGTTCTTGTATTGCTTTTGATGGGTCAGCCCAACACTCCGCGATATCACCAGGCCTTCTTGGCGCAATTTTGTATGGCACCTGTTTTCCCGATGCTTTTTCAAAGGCAGCCACCATTTCCAAAACACTGTAGCCATTACCCGTACCTAAATTAAAAACATGAAGCCCCTGTTTGTCCCCTACTTTCTTCAGCGCAGCAACATGGCCATCTGATAAGTCCATGACATGTATATAATCACGTACACCCGTTCCATCAGACGTTGGGTAATCATCACCAAATACAGATAAATACTCCCTTCTCCCTACAGCAACCTGTGAAACAAATGGCATTAGGTTGTTCGGTATACCCGATGGGTCTTCTCCTAAATCGCCTGACGGATGAGATCCTACGGGGTTAAAATAGCGCAGTAAGGTGATGCTCCAATCTGGATTCGCTTTCTCAAAATCTGTGAGGCATTCTTCCACCATGAGTTTGCTGCGACCATAAGGGTTTGTTGCGCTAGTTGGAAAGTCTTCCGTAATAGGCACGGACGCAGGATCACCATAAACAGTTGCAGACGAAGAAAAGACCAAACACTTGACACCAACTTGACGCATTGCATCTACTAGAACCAAGGTGCCATTAACATTGTTGTCATAATACTCGAGTGGTTTCTCTACCGATTCACCCACAGCTTTAAGCCCTGCAAAGTGAATAACCGCTCCAATATTTTGCTCCTTCAGCACCTTAACTAAGTTTTCTTTATCTCGTACATCACCTTCAATAAACAAAGGCTCAACACCTGTAACTTTCGCAATGCGCTCAAGCACAGACTTTTTACTGTTGTACAAATTGTCCAGAATTATCGGTGTCATGCCTGCTTCTAACATTTGAATGCAGGTATGGCTACCAATATAACCTAACCCACCAGTGACTAATACATTCATAGTAATAACCTTGTCATTATTTTCAATCACATAGTAAAGGATGTTTAATACGAAATATAGTGTATCTTTTTGCGCATCACCTACAATATATCTCTCAAAACTAAACTTAAAATAAGCTATCACAACACTGAAAATTACGTTTTGATTACAAAAATCATGAAAAAGTCACTGATTGTCTGTTATTTTTATAACATATTGAATATGCATGACTATTGGGATCTACTCGATGACAAAACGAACTATAACTCTCAATTGCGATATGGGTGAGAGTTTCGGGATGTGGGAAATGGGCAATGATGAAGCTGTTATGCCATGGGTCGATATGGCGAATCTAGCCTGTGGTTTTCATGCATCTGACCCAGATATTATGCTCAATACGATCAAGCTTGCAATCAAGCACGACACTCAAATAGGTGCTCATCCAAGCTATCCCGACTTACAAGGCTTCGGTAGACGTAAGTTAGATATGGATAAAGATTCAATTACAAACATGGTTATCTATCAAGTTGGTGCTCTGAAAGCACTGGCTGAAAGTCAAAACACTCAGATTAGTTACGTAAAGCCGCATGGCGCTTTGTATAATAGTATGTTGCGTGATTTAACTATTTTTGACGCTGTGGCTGATGCTGTGGCTTGCTTTGGAGTCCCACTTATGACTTTAGCCATGAGTGACAATGGAAAGCTTCTCGACATTGCCGATAAGTATGAATTACCTTTGTTATTTGAGGCATTTGCAGACAGAGCGTATTTATCGAATGGCGAACTTGCCCCTCGCTCACTGTCAGGTTCGGTGCTATCCCAAGAAGAAGAGATTCTCGATCAAGTCAAACAAATCGCTCAGTACGGAAAAGTTCGAACCATAGATGGATGTCTAATCCCAATAGAGGCTGATACTATCTGCGTGCACGGTGACAATGAACAAGCTATTGGAATGATTCATAAAATTAGAGATGCTCTTTGAGGAGGCTAAAGGTGAATATAGAAACCTCTGTTGACCCTGTAGCAGAATGCTCAATACTCATTCGCTTTGAGGCCGAGTGTAGTCATAAACTTTCTCTATTAATTGGTGAGATAAGCAGGTATCTTTCCAATCAGCTTGGCGCCATTATTATGAATGTTACGCCATCAATGGACTCTATATTGATTGATTACCTTCCCCATCGAGTCTCTATTTTTGAATTTATACCTTATTTAGAAAAACTGGTTAAAGAGGCCATTAAAGCCCTTCCGGATAATATCAACACTCAAGTAGTCGAGCTTCCCGTATACTATCATCAAGACGTGGGTCCTGAGATTAGTCTGTATCAAGCTAAAGGTCTGAGCTTAGACGATATAATTGGGTTACATACTAAGGAGGAATATACGGTATGCGCAATTGGTTTTGCTCCCGGTTTCGCCTTCCTCTCCTCAATAACTGAAGCGCTTCGTTTGCCGCGTAAATCCACCCCTCGAGTCAAATTACCAAAAGGAAGTGTAGGAATAGCCAATAACAACACAGCGGTTTACCCATCGGACTCACCGGGGGGGTGGAACATAATAGGAAACTGCCCAATAGATTTATACACGCCTGATAAATCAAATGTTCTGCCTTTCTCTATAGGAACAAAGGTACGCTTTAAGTCAATTACTAACGACGAATTTCTTCATCTTGGTGGACGCATTACGAGGGGGTGGCAGTGACTAATATTTGTGCGATCACAGCCGTTAAGCCAGGCCAACAAACGCTTATTCAAGACTTTGGACGTTTCGGACTTGCTCATTTTGGAATTACTCAAGGTGGCCCCGTAGATGATTATGCTTATAGCTGGGCAAATCATTTGCTTGGTAATCATACTAATTGCCCATCATTGGAAATTACGTTGGGACAAGCAGAGTTTTTCATTCACTCAAACTGTGAAATGGCAATCGCAGGTGGTGACTTGAATGCTAAATTAGATGGTCAACATATAGATAATTGGTCTACTTTTATCGCAGGCCAAGGGCAAACTCTCTCCTTTGCTCTACCTAAAAATGGGCTACGAAGCTATTTAGCGGTGAAAGGTGGGTTTAAAGTACCCGTTCATTTGGGGAGTACGGCGACAGTCATGCGTGATCAGCTTGGCGGTATCAAGAATGGAAAACCGGTCAACTCTGGGGATATCATTCATTTTGAGCCGCATGAAGTGACAGCTAAAACCAAACAGATGACCTTTAGATACAAACCCGACTATAACTTACCTCTTGAGCTGAGAGTAATTGAAGGCTATCAAGCAAACGACTTTTCAACGGACGCATTAAATTCTTTATACAGTCAGACATTTTGCGTCAGTAAACTGGTTGATAGGATGGGATATAGGTTGTGTGATGGTTATGTAGCCCCGCCACAAAGAGAATATCTGAGTGAAGGTATTGCACTAGGTGCAATTCAGATAACTCCAGATGGTGAACCCATTGTATTACTTAACGACAGACAGACAATAGGCGGTTATCCAAAAGTAGGCTGCGTCGCCCGTATAGACCTCCCCAGACTAGCACAATCAAAGCCAGGGCAAAAAGTTAGGTTTGTAAGAGGAGATCTACTTGGCCTACAAGAAGTTTGGTGCCAATGGGCAAGATTTTTTGGTTACTAATATGCACGAGAGTGGGGTCACCATTTTGAATAACGGAGTGCCTTGCCAACAGTGCATGGATTCATCAAATCAGCTGATACTCGGATTAGTTTAATTGCCATATATAACTGCGAGTTCAACAGGATAATTGCGCTGTATCGCAAGCTCTTCTGCTTTTAGTTCTACCTCACGAGCAGTGAGTGACATGCTAAGCGGATGAAGAGATTCTATGCTAGAAACCCCGTAGTTAAATAACTTCCAATTATCAGCGATTCTCATAGCGGCTTCAAGAGCTGAAGAGCCCTTCACTACCTCAACTCTTGCATAGTTTTGTCCTTCAAAGGAGACATCCGCAGCACGAAGAGTTTGATCAGTACCGGGGATTTGTTGCGCTCCAAATAGAGGGATACCAAGTTGATGTGCCGATTTATAGCTAGGGATAAACTTCGCCATATGATCAATAGCACGGTAAGTTCTTTCTAACGCCATGGATTTATCCCAACCGGAGTAGAGTTTCTTGGTAAGTCTTTGAGGCAACTGAGGTTGAGAACTCATACTGTTAGATGATACAAGTCCGTCGCTAAATAAAGTGATGTCCTCTGTCATTCCATGTAATTGAAAAACACCACCTGCGTATGGCGTGAGCTGTGCCATACCATTTGGCGTGCCTCTAGGGCCATGGAAAACCACTTCGGGCCAAAGCTCATTACATTCGTCCCAACATGTCACATAGGCGGCTTTAAATTCAACCAATCTCTCACGCGGTGCGAGCGCTAAATCATCAATCTTACCCGTTTCGTAGCCGCATGCATTAATTAAATAGTCAGCATCTATATGGATTTTTTTACCTTCAACATGTAAGCATTCCAATTGCCAACCCTTACCATGTTGGTTCAAACCAACAACTTGTGTGTCGGTATATAGTTGGCAATTGTCCAATGACTCTAAGACAATGGTTGCCGACGACGCCACACGAAATGCACTCCAACCATATTCTTGTACGGCTATCACCGGAAACTGCAAGGAGTCAATATCTACAGACTTGGCAAAAGGAATTATCCAATCATCAAAAGACCTAGGTTGATTACTCTGATTAAGTTTTGCCACTCGTTGAAGGTCATCATAACTATACAATTTATAATAATCTGCTGGCAAGCCAAGGACTTGATTTCTGTTGTCCGCATCGACCAACTTCTGATAACAAGATTTGATTGTCTCTAAGCGCTCAATGAGGTCGTGTGGATTCCCACTATCACTTTTAGGCACAGCGATAACGGTAGGACGACGATTGATTGTATGAGGATATAGCCGTACAGAGTCGATAGATTGCTTTAGTAATTCTATACACTGATCGGCCGAGATATCTCTGTATAAGTTTCCTCCAGCATGCAAATGACAAATTGGAGGACCACTAACTAACGAGGGAGACTTTTCAACCAGCACAACGTTCAAGCCTATCTCAGCCAGATGCAAAGCTGACGTAGAACCAGCAATACCACCTCCGATGATTGCTATGGTAGGCCTATCCGATTTTTTGTTTTCTTCTAACATATGTGCTGCTAATTTGCTCATTGTCAGTACATTTTACTGAGTTTATTCAGTGAAAAAAATCACATTTTTTAAAGGGGATAAATGAACTAATTTCAAGTAAAAAAAATCAAAAAAGCACTTGACTAATATCTCATGAAAAACATAAAAATCAGTACTGTGAATAACAAAACATCCCTATACATTATGCCAACAGGCTTCAAGAGCAATACTAAGTTATCTACAGGCTAAGTTATCCCAAAGTTTATCCACCGTTTTTGTGGATAACTGGATAACTTAGCATATACAAACCTAACCAAATTCTTTATTTGTGGGGGCTAACAGCTGATTGAGTAAACTATTTATTACCAAGACAAGTGTGCAAAAAGTTAATGATGGCAGCACCAACCACATAACAAAGTGAGGACTTGGCGAGAGGTCGAAGCCGAATGAAACCACACCTGCGACCACTAACTCAGCCCCAAGTACGGCAATCAAACCTGCTATGATTGCCAGTAATCCATACTCAGCCCAAATGGTTCTCATAACTCGCCTCTTACTAGCACCCAAAGTTCTGTATAGTCTTATTTCTTCTTGTCTTTGGCTCAAACTAAGACGAAGAAGTGTAAAGATCAGCAATACACCAGCAACAACACCCAGTGCTGCGAGAAGAGTGATTGACCATACCATCTGCTCGAGCAGTTGCTGAATTTTTGCGCCCATTTGTCGAATATCCATCAAGCTTACCGTCGGATAATTTCTTGATAAGCCATTAAGAAATAGATCTTGATCGCTTTCAACTCGAAAGCTCACCAAGTAAGTAGCTGAGATATCTTTAAGCACGTCAGGGGTAAAGATGAAGTAAAAATTGGGCTTCATGTCCCGCCACTCAACCTCACGTATGCTGTTAACTTCAGCTATAACCACTTGGCCATTAATGACGAACTCTAGGCTATCCCCTATTTCTAAGTTCAAGTCTTTAGCTACATCGGACTCAACCGATACTCCCTTTTGTGTCGTCCAACTGCCTTGGAGTAAAAGATTATGACCTGGAACCTCAGTAGCATAGGTGAAATTTATCTCTCGGCGTAGAACATCTGTGCCTTCTCTACCTTGAGCGACTTTTTTTGCTTCGTGACCGTTTATTTTACTTAATCGACCTCTGATAATAGGGTACGCATCGGATCTTTCGACATTATTATTATCAAGAGCATTGAGATACGCGTCTTTTTCATAGGGAGCAATATTAAGTGCGAATGCATTGGGAGCATCCACAGGAACTGTCCTTTGCCAATCCGATAGCAAATCACTCCGCACTAACCAAATGACCGAAAGCAGCATCAGTGACAGCGCAAGCGCACCAAACTGTAAGCCTGTTGCTATTGGCGAACGATTCATTCTACTCAAAGCTAGCTTAAAAGACGTCGGCAATCTGAGACTCGTCAGTAATCTCATCATAAAAACGCTGACAAACGCGAGCAATATGAGTAGTGACACAACTCCTCCTAAAACTACCCATATTAGTGTGTTGTCTCTATAGACCCATACCATGGGTATTATGGGGACTAACAGCAACCATAAAGTCCAATAACTCCTGTTTGTGTCATCTTTAGGTTGCATTACCTCCAATGCATTGATGTTCAATAGTCTTTGTAGAGGAATTCCAAGTGCCGGTATGCAGATCAAAACACTAGTCAAAACGGAGATAAATAGAGGGCTGAGTCCATAGCTTGGAAGAGGGGTTGGTAAAACATCAACCAAGGGGATACGAAGAAAGTACTCAAGTGCAACCCCTACACATACGCCTGCAATGATCGCTCCTGAAAACAAAATCAAGATTTGAATTGAGATCCAGCGAATAAGCCAAACTTTACTTGCACCCAAACTCTTTAACATAGCAATAGTTTTGCGCCGAGATTCAACATAATGCTGGCAAGTAAATACTAATATTGTTGCAGCCATTAGAACCACAATCACAACAGTTAAAGACAAGTATTGCTCAGTGCGTTGAAATACCTCATTGGTTCGACTAGCGGTATTCTGATCCTTCCACCTATCACTTGGGGTCAAAGTCAGATTTTGCTTAATAGACTCAATTGATGAATCTTGAGCACTAATAAAGAGACTAAAGCGAACTCTACTCCCTAGTTGAATAGCTCCTGTTTTATCAAGATCTGAGCTGTGTATATATACTGAAGGCATTTGCTGAAATGGGTTAAAGCTCAATCCTGGTTCTTCAACAACACGCCCTGTCACTTGAAAGTCTGCATCACCTATAGTGACATTGTCACCTATAGATATATCTAGAATAGTAAACAACCGCTCATCTAGCCATAACTCTCTCGGATGTACACTCGATCGTGTACCCTCGTTGTCAGCCAGAACAAGATTGCCACGAAGTGGATAACGACTATCGACTGACTTAACCATGACCAACTTCATGTTTTTATCGCTAAACGCCATGGTTGCAAAACGGGTTTGCAATGAGGTAGAAATATCAGGTGAACTGGTGAGCTCGTAAAGTCTCTCAGGGATAGGATTAGAAGACACAAAAACAGTATCGGCTGTTAGAGCTTCCTTTCCCTGCTTAACAACAGCTTGCTCAACTCTTTCGGCAAGAGCCGTTATTGCAAATATGCAGGCAATAATTAGCGTAATAGCAACTGAGATTGGCCATAAGTGAGCGTTGCGTATCTCACTGAAGCTCCACGAAACCATTCTGCTGATACTTGTGAGAGGTCTAAATGAACACATCAGCATTCCTCCAATCTTCCAGCCTGAATGTGAAGTCGCCTATCACACAAGTCAGCTAGCTGCATATCGTGAGTCACCAAAACTAATGTGGTGCCGTGCTGCTTGTTAAGTTCAAATAAAAGCTGAATCACCTTTTCAGCTGTTGTTTGATCCAAGTTTCCGGTTGGCTCATCGGCAAACAACACTTTAGGTTGAATCATAAAGGCTCGCGCGAGAGCAACACGTTGTTGCTCCCCTCCGGATAGCTGTGTAGGAAAATGCCGCATTCTGTGTTCCAAACCAACTGAAGCTAATAACTGCTGAGCACGTTCTCTGTCTTCCGGTTCACCTTTCAGTAAACACGGCAACGTTACGTTATCTAAAGCACTTAAACTTGGTACTAAGAGGAAACTTTGAAATACAAACCCGACTGATTCACTACGAATAAGCGCTCTCTCTTCGTCATTCATTTCGCTTATCGGCTTGTCTAAAAGTGAGATACTTCCTGATGTGGGTGTATCAAGGCCTGCAAGAAGAGTCATTAAAGTCGATTTACCTGCTCCAGACGTCCCAACAATTGCGATGCTTTCACCCTCCTTGATATCCAAATTTATGTTCTCTAGGATTGTTAATTGTTCTTGTTTAGTAGAGACTAGTTTCGATAATGACTCTGCTTTGATTACGGATGGATGCATGATTCGATTACTTTCCTTACTCTTGTTGCTCACTTACGTAAGTCCATTGAACGCTGCCAAACTTCTTGTGTTGGGTGATAGCCTGAGTGCAGGCTATCAGATGTCGATTGATAAAGCTTGGCCTACATTGTTACCAAATGTCATCGCTAAAACAGGCAGAACACTAACCGTGGTCAATGCCAGTGTGTCTGGTGATACCACTGGCAATGGATTAGACCGCTTACCTACCCTATTAAACACACACACACCCGATATCGTGCTTATAGAACTTGGGGCAAACGATGGCCTTAGGGGATTCTCACCCAAACTCATACAAGATAATTTACGTCAGATTATCCAGTTAGTTCAATCACGAGGGGCAAAAGCGTTACTTATGCAAATTCATATCCTGCCTAACTATGGTAAACGCTATACTCAAGCCTTTGCTGATTTATACCCTATGCTGTCGAAGCAGCTTGATGTTCCACTGTTGCCCTTTTTCTTAGAAGGCGTGATCACTAACCCCAAGTGGATGATGGATGACGGACTTCACCCTAACGAAAAAGCACAACCTTGGATTGCAGAATTTGTCGCCAAAAATTTGATCGAACACCTCTGATTCACCGTTCAAACCTTGACTAGCGAGGCCTATCTCAAAGTCTGGACTCTTTGCAAGAAAATATCTCAATTCTGAGACAGCATATAACAAAAGGCTCATATAGCTGACCTCTTCGCGACAAACCAGTAGGATTGGCAGCTCTTAACATTGAGAACACAGAAGTATGCAGTCTATGTATCACTTCCTGTCAGTCAACTAGACAAACATCTATGGGCAAATGCTACTGACTTTAAAGTTATTATATGAAAGCGGTTAGCAGCAAAGGATTCGGTACAAATGTCACACATCAATACAGCCAACTTAGTTATCCCAGAAGATATCTCAAGTAGCTGGCAAAACAATATTAATTTAATTGCTGAAATCATGTCCATTCCTACTGCATTGATAGTAGACACCCAAAAACACAAAGTTAGGACCGTTGAATCAAATAAAAATGCATGGAGCTCATCCACAATTAGTAAACCTGAGGTTACTTATAAAGATCTATGCTGCTGGGTAGAAGATGAACGTATAATGCTTGCCAAACAAAACAAGCTTGCCTCAAGTTCAGAAACTTTCTTGTCTTATGATAACTGCTCAAATTCTTGTCAAGGCATACCGATTAAATGGCCCAATGGCCATGTATTCGGCACAATCTGTATTTGGGGTAACGACGTTTATTCACCCAAGCTTTGTTACCAAGAGCTTATCTCGAGCTTTCGTAACTCAATCGAACTACAGTTATCGATTCTTTATCAGAAAGAAAAGTTAAAGAACACAAACATAGAACTGAGAAACAAAGTTGTTGCACGCAACCATGATATGGACATGGTCAATGGGTATCTTGAACAAGAGATCAGGAAACGACAACGTGCCGAGGAAATCATTGATTACCAGAGATGGCACGATATTAGAACGGGTTTCTTAAATCGCCAGGCCCTTGAAAAAGAGGTGACTAAACTTGCAGAAAAAGCCCAAAACAACACACTATTTGGTGCTGTCATACACATTAACTTCATCAACGGATTGCTGATTCAAGAACAGGACGACAGTATAACTTGGAAACAACTTCTGATTCAGTTTGATAGGAAGATCAAAAATAAAGTAAATGACAAAATCATTACTTCTTTACCTACGTCTGCCGATATAGTGTTAGTTGTTAGTGATTTGAAAGATCAGAGCGACCTTGATGACCTGTGTAAACATATCGTGCAGTCGAGCCAATCGACATTTGTGATTGATAGTAAGTCATTTCATCTTAATGCTTACATTGGAGTTTGCACTACTAAAGATACATTATGCCCAAATAGCTTGCTGCAATTTGCTTCAAAAGTCGCTCTATCAAGTAAAGATAGTGGACAAAATTACCGTTATTACTCGCAAGATTTACCAATTTTTTCATCAGACACTCAAGAATTGGAGTCTTATTTACTCAAGGCAATAAGGGACAATGATCTACTTCTGCATTTTCAACCCAAGGTTTGTACAAAAACCAAGTCTTGGATAGGTGCAGAAGCTCTTTTACGCTGGAGGCACCCCACAATGGGAGAGATTTCCAGTGAAACTTTGATTAACATAGCCGAAAAAAATGGACTTATTTTTGAAATAGGACGTTTTGTTCTAACCGAAGCAGTCAAAAAAGGTGCTAAGTGGGTAGAATGGAATTCCGAATTTAAAATTGCCATCAATGTCTCTGTTGTTCAACTCAACAGCTTGGAGTTTGTACAAGAGCTCGAACATTTACTCATTACTCACCAACTTTCTACCAAAAACATTGAGTTAGAAATTACTGAAAGCGGTATCGTGATTGATGATATCGTAATGGAAAAATCTCTCAAGCGTTTACGCAATCTAGGTATGACACTGTCACTTGACGACTTTGGCACGGGGTATTCCTCTTATGATTACCTAAAAAAATTCCCATTTAATGCCCTAAAAATAGATAAGAGCTTTATTGAAAAAATCGATGAGTGTCGTAAGGACCAAGAAATAGTTCGTTCCATCATAGGGATAGCCCGTGCATTTAATATGAAAGTCACAGCCGAAGGTATTGAAAATAAAAAGCACGAAGAGTTTATCGTGAGTGAAGGCTGTGAGTATGGCCAAGGCTACTTATATTCTAAGCCAATACCTAGCAATGAGTTTGAATACAATCTCTACCGTCAAGTTACACTTCAAGAGCATTGATTCTCTTTACTCTGTAGCATGCGGTTCTTATAATCCTCGCTTCTAATGAACCGCGCTTGAGATCGCTTTATGGAACAGTTAACTGCGACACTAAAAAAAATTGAAAAACAAAACTATCGTGCCTACCAAAAAATCAAAGGTGAGTATGATTTTGGTGACTACAGGTTCCTGATCGATCAGGTACAGCCCGATCCCTATGCATCAGCTTCAAGAGTACGAGCAATTCGCCCATGGTCACTGACAGGACTGCAATGGTTGCAAGGAAAGTCTCTATCTTATCAAACTGCCGCGCGTGATTTCATTGCACGCCATTTCTCTCAGCTTTGTAAACAAGAAAACAGCCTTGATATATCTTTAACAGGGCAAACAGTATTAGACTCTACGGCGGTCCTGTTCACTGAAGAAGGAATCGAACTCAGATTTCGCATCAATCTGCCGGCAGAAGGACGCTCAGTACTTGGTAAGAAAGCAGACAACCTACTTACTTTTCACCTGCCTAAATACATTAGGCGGTCTACATTAGAGAGAGAAATCGATAAGCAAGCCCTCGAGCTCCACTGCCAGGTTGTGGAAGACCAAGACTTTATGCGTGATGAGCTTGATAAGCTCGGTTTAATTGCTTTTATAGGTAACGGGTCAATACTTCCGAGAATTGCTGGAAACAGTGATCTACCTATGCAGGATGCCAAACCATTTACAGCCCCAAGTTCGATGGAAGTCGACATCATCACTCCAAATAAAGGGAAAGTGACGGGCTTGGGTATCAAAAAAGGTATTACCTTGATTGTAGGTGGAGGTTTTCATGGCAAGTCAACGCTGCTATGCGCGATAGAGCGTTCTATCTATAACCATATCCCCGGAGACGGACGAGAGTATATTGTCACCAACCGGAATACGAATAAGATTCGTGCAGAGGATGGTCGGTGTGTCCATAGCTTAAACCTATCTAACTATATAAACTGCTTACCTATGGGCCGAGATACGACTGACTTCTCTACTCAAGATGCTTCAGGTTCAACTTCTCAAGCTGCATGGATCCAAGAATCTATAGAAGCTGGCGCTCAAGCAATCTTGATTGATGAAGATACATCAGCCACTAACTTTATGATTCGCGATGAGCGTATGCAAGCCCTAGTCAACAAAGATGCAGAGCCGATAACGCCACTAGTCGATCGTATAGGCCAACTTAGAGACTCACTAAACACGTCAACAATATTGGTTATGGGCGGCTCAGGAGACTATTTTGATGTTGCCGATAACGTTATCCAAATGCATGATTATCAAGCTATAGATGTAACTCAAAAAGCGAGAGAAGTGATCAAACAGCATCCTACTGAGCGTACTAATGAGTCATTAACTCCTTTGTCTACTTTCTCACCTCGCCAGCTCAATCGAGCAGCCCTACAGAAAATTCTTACTGAGGGTAAGTTTAGGGTGTCTGCAAAAGGAACGGATGCGCTACGTTTTGGGAAGGAGTTTACTGATCTTTCTGCATTAGAACAGCTAGAGTCGAGTTGTGAGATAAACGCCATAGGCTGGATTTGGTTTGAGCTTGCCCATAAAACAGGCCTATCTGATGATCCAACTAAAGAAATTCAGACGATGCTTGATAAAAACTGGTTGGACAACATGCCCAAGTATGGTGATCTCGCAAAACCCCGAGCACTGGATGTGATTGCAGCTCTGAATCGTTTTAGAAGAGCAAGATTTCAGCAAAAAAAGTAGATTGGGCCGACCTAACGTAAATTTGCATTGATAAGGGTGCTAGCCACACTTATCAATGCCTCAATACATGCCAAGCTTCACACAATACCCTGAATCGTTCGCTATTGCCATTTTCCCTATCAGGATGCCATTTTAAAGCCAGCTTTCGCCACGTCTTACGAATTTCAGTTTGGCTTGCGTCCATAGGAAGCTCGAATAGCGACAAAGCTTTAGTTCGATCCATGTCGCTTACATCAATGCTACCAACAAACTCTCTGTATCGTGTCCAAAACTCGTTCAATAAGCGTTTTACCTCACCTTCTTCCGCTTCATAATTATGCCAATCAAGATAATAGTCTCGGAGCGGGTCTGCATGATCGACTTCATGGCCGAAAACTTGAGACTGAGGCATCAACACAATATCCATTGCTTGCACCTGCAGCCAGTTTTCTGGGTACAGTGTTTCTTGCAATTGATATAGAGCGTTCATGATTAGAAAGTTGCGTTTGAAAAGATCTTTTTCCGGTGAAGCGTCGAGAACTGGCAAAAGTTCTAGATCGCAAAGATGGGACGAAAGTGTGTGAACTTTCCATCCAGAAGGTTGTTTTTTCAAGACTTCCATTATGGGCCACAGCAATGGATTTTCCATATACTGTTCAAATTGGGCGGCGACTTCCTGATGTTCGTTCATATCCAAATTATTCAGCGTTTATTTTTAATACAAAGCTAAAATTGTCGATTTGTCGAGCCAATATATAAGATTTAACGATCATTACCCAAAAAAAGAGCCAGTACTCACTGGCCCGCTAAACAAATTTTGCTAAAGCACTCCAAGCTCTGTTAGTCTCTCTGTTAGGTATGTATCTGCCGTATGGCGCTCTGAGAGTACCACCTCAGGTTTGGGATGGAGAAACAAAGGTAATGAAATTCTTGAACTTTCTTGGCGCTCACCTGCAGGGTTGATAACACGATGAGTGGTAGAAGGGAAATAGCCATCAGATGCTTCCTGAAGCATGTCACCGATATTAATAATTAAACTACCAAAGTCACATGGCACATCAATCCATTGCCCATCTTTGCCCAAGACTTGGAGACCAGGCTCATTAGATGCAGGAAGGACAGTAAGTAGGTTTATATCTTCATGAGCGGCAGCTCGGATCGCTCCAGGCTCTTCTTCGCCAGTCATCGGTGGGTAGTGCAGCACTCTTAGCAAGGTTTTTTCACTACCATTAATCATTTCCGATAGTGCCACAGAAAACTTGTCCTGAATTTCGGCTGGTGCATGAGCTTCAACCCACCCTAACAACTCTTCAGCAAATTTATTTGCTTGCTGATAGTAATCCAAAATTTGCGCTTTTAGTTCCTCCGGTATTTGTCCCCAAGGGTAAACATGGAAGTACTCTTTGATATCTTTGACCGCATGCCCTTTTGCTACTTCAGAAACAGAAGGAGGAAAGTAACCATCTTGTGTCTCAACATTGTATGTGAACTCATTCTTCCGATCTGTCATAAAAAACTGATACCAGTTCTCGTAAATTGACTCGACGAGCTCTTTGGGAATTGGATGATTTTTCAGTACTCCAAACCCTGTTTCGCGAAGTGATTTGACAAATTTTTGCGCCGCATCTTCGGCCCTATAATCGACGGTTTCCAGTTTCATGGCTTCACTTTATTTCATTGTGCTATGGTTGAAGCAGGATTCTAAATCTCGTGGCCCAGTAAAGCAAACTTTGCCGAGGTCCAGCGCAATAACACAGATTTTATCTGTGTGTTAATTATGCATTTCAACATTATCAGTTAGTAAAATGTGAGATATAAACCATTAAAATTTAATTGAACAGTGTTTTATTGGGTGGCATTATACACATGTTAACTGACTAGAGAGGCGACGACCAAATGGATACCAACAATAGATCACTATCAATTTTATTTTGGTTAACAATTGGTTATGCGGTCGTATTTGCCTTTTCTGCCATTTCCCCAACTTCTTATACTGTATGGGTCGCTGAAATAATTCCCGCTTTAGGAATATTGTTTTTTATTTGGATAATATCAAAACAGTTCAAGTTCTCTAACACAGCCTACATTCTGATGTTTATCTGGCTTACACTGCATACTATTGGAGCAAAATACACCTTTGCCGAGGTTCCATTCAATTGGTTCAATCAACTTATCGGCTCAGAACGTAATAACTTCGACCGCGTCGCGCATTTTTCTATCGGATTGTATGCCTACCCCATCGCTGAGTACATAATCCGACGCCAATTGATGAGTGTTAAACTCGCTGTATGTTTTGCTTTATTTGCTATCATGTCACTGGCTGCAGGCTACGAAATCGTTGAATGGTGGTATGCTGCCCTTGCTGGAGGGGATGAAGGGATAGCTTTCTTAGGCTCTCAAGGAGACATCTGGGATGCTCAAAAAGATATGTTAATGGACACTATTGGTGCACTGACATCACTGACTCTTCTTTTAACTCAGCAACGTGTCGACTCCTTCAGCCATGTCAGGTAGGGGTTGAATCCCCCAGTGATTGACAGTTGAATCACTTCCGGTACCTCATAATTGTGGAGCGAACTAATCAGGTCTTCTAGTTTCTTGTAACAGGCTTTTTTCGTTTTAAAAATAAGTAGAGTTTCACTATCTTGGTGTAACTTCCCTTCCCATTTATAACTGCTTTGAATAGGCAAAGTTTGGATACAAGCAGCCAACTCCCGCTCTAATGCTGTTTCTATGATTGTTTGCACCGTTTTCTGACAATCTGTTGTCGTTAAGACAATACATAATTCTTCTTTCATCGTGTTACACACCGCGCTTTTTAACATTAACTGGATAGTCTTGGTCTTTAAGTTCATGAATAAAGCAGGATCCAGAACCTGAATACGTCACCCAGACATGCTTTTTGGCGCGTGTAAGAGCAACGTAAAATAAGCGTCGCTCCTCCGCATAAGGAAAAGGGTCCGTAGATTGGGTCAAAGCACAATCAATGTGTAGACTCTTAACTCTGGGAGGAAACTGGCCTTCATCGACGCATAAAATGATAACATAATCAGCTTCGCGTCCCTTGCTAGCGTGACACGTCATAAAATCGATAGATAACAAAGCAAATTGTTTTTGCCACTGTGGCAAAAGCTCTGGCTTGTGATAATGATTTCTGGCGAGCAGCAACACACTTTGAGTACTTTTCGCTTTGCGGTTTAACTCTTCGAGAATCTTTTCTACCGAACTACTCTCTGACAAGGTTACAGACTTAGACTTTTTCTGTTTATAACTTTGTAATGTTTTTATCAACTGATTAGGATTACGCTGAATAAACTGGTTGGCCACTTCGCCAATCTGATTATTGAAGCGATAAGTTGTATCAAGCCTATGTACCGTTGAATAGCGAAAACGTTTAGCGAACCCTGTCGTTAAATCTACATCCGCACCCGCGAATTGATAAATCGATTGCCAATCATCACCAACAGCAAACAATACACAATTAGGCGATCCTTTTTGGTTGCATAAAGCTTCCACTAACTGTAAGCGTTTTGGTGAAATATCTTGGTACTCGTCAATCATGATATATTTCCATGAAGGCTTGTATTTCCCTTTTTCAACATATTCTATCGCTTTGCTAATCATGATATTGAAATCAACATGCCCCTCTTCACTATGCTTCGCCATCCAAGCTTGGTAGCAAGGCCAGACTAGGGCGAGTTCACTGTTAAGGCGTGTATAGTCATCAAACGTCACTAACTTCTCTTGGATATCTTTCTTGGTAGACCCTAATGTAGACAGTTGTTCGAGCTGCTTTGTTAACCAATTAATTAACTTTGGATTTTCAGCATGGCTTGCTAACTCATCGTCTCCAGTTATGTAAGCAATTGGCCATTTCTTGAGGTGCTTTTGCCAACGTTTGAATGCGGTTGATGAAGCCCAATGATTTTTTAACCACGCCATACACCATGCATTTTTTAAGTTATCGTCAGTGGCAATAGGAGAGATGGTGACTGAGGAGCCTTCAACATCATTCAAAATAGCTAGTGCAAGCTGATGAAATGTATTAACTTTCACTTGGTCAGCACTTAAACCGATTTTATTTTCTAGCCTCTGACGCATTTCATTTGCAGCATCTCGCCCGAATGCCAACATAAGAATCTCTTCCGATTGTGCAAGATGGCTTTGAAGAAGGTATGCGACACGTGCGGTTAGAACACTGGTTTTTCCTGAGCCTGCTCCTGCAAGCACTAAATTGGTGTCATCATTCAGTAAAACCGCTTGTTGCTGAGACAAGTTCAATGGAGACGACTCTATTTGAGAAAAAAGCACTTTCCAGTTTTCCAGCTCTATTTCCATCCACCTTTGGTTGCGTAATTGCATAACATTTTCGGTATCTGTCACCCAAGCCACTAGATTGGCCATCTTCTGGGGTGCCATCAAAACGGCATCTTCCAGCGTCATTTGAGTCGTTTTTAGATCGTCGAAAATCTTCGTTAATTGGCAATTAACGGTAGAATGAGTTAAGTACGCAGGTTGACGCTCTAACCCCTGTAAGGCCATTTCCCATTGGGGAAGAAGTTTATAAAGCTGTTGGCATTGCTTGTTATGCCATTTTTGATAGCAATCAACCGCTAGGCGAGCAAACTGACCGCAGCTCTGCCATGAAAGCCCTTCAATTAACCATGACTGTCTGCTACCGTCTTTAGGGTGAGAAAAAAACTGCAAACCACCCCAAATTATGCCTCGTTTTAGATTAACTTCACCACTCCATACACTAAACGGGATATGTTCTTCAAACCACTTTGAGCTGAGTATGATGACATCAGATTCTAGAGAAACCCGGTTATATTCATTTTGTATCAAATATTGTGCAGTCTTGGTTGCAGTTAGCTGCATGTTTACATTTCCTCAGGTCTAGTTATCCACATAATAACGTAACCAGTGCATTGAGTGAAAAGATCTTGTCGATGGATAACTATCGACGTCGAGTTAATTTCTCGAAAATAAGCATTTTTCCTTATCTACATCATAAATTTAACATGTATTATTAGTTAATATGAACATTAAAGAGAACGAAAAGCAATCACTGTGCAACTTTTAAGTCAACTTCACCTCTACTGGGTAAACAAAACCATCAATTACGGCTTGCTGATTCTGGTCGCTTTGGTCGGTGTAGTTAGCGTCAGCTGGTTTTATTCGATCGACACTTCTGTTATTCCATTAATATTAGGTGTTATCGCAGCCGCACTATCAGAAACAGATGAAAGTGTCTTAGGCCGTATCAAAGCTACGTTTATTACATTAGTTTGCTTCTCCATTGCGTCGTTTTCTATCGAACTGCTTTTTTCTATGCCTATTTTGTTTGCGATAGGGCTATGTATTTCTACTTTCGGATTCATCATGCTTGGCGCAATCAGTGCTAGCTATGCAAGTATTGCATTCGGTTCACTACTCGTCGCCATATACACAATGTTGGGTGCTGAACAAAGCTCCAATCTCTGGCAACAACCTATCTGGCTGCTTTCAGGCTCTATTTGGTATTTCATATTATCGATAACTTGGTCAGCATTATGGCCCCACCAACCTGTTCAACAAAGTTTAGCTAACGTTTTTATTCATCTCGCGAACTACCTAGAATCACGTAGCCAACTCTTTCACCCTGTTACTGGTCTCGATCCCCAACCCTATAGAATAAAACAAGCGGCACTCAACGCAGCAACAGTAACTGCTTTGAACCAATGTAAAACAACCTTATTAAACAGGTCTAAACGGGACCATGTTCAATCGTCTAGTGATGAATTTCTCAACATTTACTTCCTTGCTCAAGACATCCATGAACGCATCAGTTCAAGCCACTATCGCTATCAAGAGTTATGCGAGCAGTTTGGTCGTTCAGACATACTTTTTAGATTCAAGCACCTACTCGAAACACAAGCACAAGCATGTAAACAAGTAGCGAAGTCAATCCAGCTAGGTAAGGTATATATTCATACTGGTCAATCGTTACTTGCGCTCGATGAATTAGTTTGCTCACTGGAACACCTAAAAACAGAAACAAAGAGTGACAAGAAATCATTGATTAACCAGCTTAACTATCTCTTTAATAATCTTGCCACCGTTGAAAAGCAACTCAGTAATATCTGTACTTCAAACGCAGGTATACTCGACACAACCGAACTCGATGACACGGAAGCTCATAGCCTGAAAGAGGGCTGGCAACGAGTCATATCACATTTTTCACTCGATTCGATGTTATTCCGCCATGCAGTGAGGATGTCTTTGGCACTAACGGTGGGATATTGTCTAATTCAGATGACACATGTTGAACAAGGGTATTGGATACTGATGACAACATTATTTGTCTGCCAACCCAACTATAGTGCAACTCGTAATAAACTGGTTGCTAGAGTGGCTGGTACCATACTTGGTCTGTTGGTAGGTGTACCTTTACTTATTCTGCTCCCTTCGCAAGAAAGCCAACTACTCCTGATTGTGGTCTCGGGCGTCGCTTTTTTTATGCTGCGACTTGCAAACTATGGATATGCCACAAGCTTTATCACAATTTTAGTTCTATTTTGCTTTCATCAACACGGCGACGGCTATGCGATAGTTATTCCAAGATTAACTGATACCCTGATTGGGTGCGCGCTAGCGGTATTATCCATCACTTTCATCTTACCAGATTGGCAGTCAAAAAGACTGCATAAAGTCATGGCTGAAACCATTCAAGCCAACCAAGAGTACCTTGCACAAATCATAGGTCAATATCGAATCGGAAAGAGAGATAGTTTGCCTTATCGAATAGCAAGGCGTAAGGCTCACAACCACGATGCAAAGCTAAGCAATGCCATAAGTTCAATGCTGATAGAACCGGGGCGATATCGCGCTGCCACAGACGAAAGCTTCCGTTTCTTGACACTAAGTCACGCTTTATTGAGCTACTCCTCTGCTCTTGGTGCCCATAGAACACGCATCAGTGAAGCGGGGACCCACAAACTTATTTTAGACGCACATAAAGTTATCCATCATCACTTGGAAATATTGACTAAGTTGCTCGATGGCTCGGAACACTATGATTCTCAATGTAATAATATTGATCTTGATCTGAAAAGTCGACTAGAGGAATGGCGAGATCAAGATAACAGCGAAGTGAAAATGGTATTAGAACAACTCTACCTCATATACCGAATGCTTCCTGAGCTGCACTCTTTAGCTAAAAAATTCGTAATTCGTGCAAAAAACTGAGTCACTTTAATGACAATTAAGTTATCTTTATCGTTTATTTATATGGCATAATTCACAGAAATATAAAACCCATCTGACATTTTTCGGACATATATGCAGCAATTCTACATAAGATGGGATCTTAAATCTTGTAACAAGGTGAGACGATGAAAGGAGACATCTCTTGCTATTCGAATGAGAAAATTGATTTGATTCGGAGGCAGCCCAACATGAATTCAGAGCAGTTTGAAGTTCTTAAAAAACAAATAAAAAATATGACACCCTGTCAGCTAAGAACACTAAAAACTGAGATATCTCAAACCTTATCAGAGCCTAAAAACGCTCTACTAACTGATGAAGAGCAAAGACTTATAGCGAGCTTGTTTCGATAGCATAACTTGCTAAAAAAGCAAATCTACAGTAGGCTTTAACTAGGTATAGGGGGTGATTATGGCAGTATCTGCGGTGCAACCCGGCTATCAGCTAATCGAGCAGTCATCTAAAATGGCAGAGGAAGCTGCGCGCGAAATATACCAACCCAAAGCAACCAACCCTATCGATAAAGATAACTCCTACCAGTTCAATGAGGTGGAATTCAAGCCGCCTGAAACCTATCAGATAGAACCAATGGTCAAGCTGACTCAAGCAGAGCAGTATAGTCGTATTGGTACCAATGTATTACAGAGAGACCAAGAAATGATCGGTACGTTGCTTGATATTCATGTTTAGGTTAAATTTACTTCTCATTAAAGAATAAATGTTGTCTTCCTCGTAACAGACGCTAGAATCGCCCGACAACACTATTTTTTTCATCACCATGCCCAAACTCAACTTGTCTAGTCATGACAGAGCGTCAAACTTCAACACGGAATTATGTTCAGCTACTCTGGAGAGTAGGCTTTTGCCTAGCTCAGCTCCAATCGAGCAGTCGCTAACGCAGAGTCCATATATCTCCGCAAAAAACTTGGATAAGCGCTGGAGCGTTTTATCTGACATGACAGAACAACAGCACTTACTCGATCCAACCACAAGAAGTCTGTCTGATACGTATAACAAAAACATTGAACACTTTATCGGCACAGTAAAAGTTCCTGTCGGAGTCGCAGGCCCTCTTCGCATTAATGGCCTGCATGCTCATGGCGATTATTTGATCCCACTTGCCACCACTGAAGCAGCATTAGTTGCATCATACAATCGTGGAGCCCAACTCATTACATCTGGCGGTGGTGCGAGTGCGATATTGCTCAACGAAGGCGTGACACGAACACCAGTGTTTGAATTTCATAGCCTAGCTAAGGCAGGACAATTTGTGGCCTGGGTTGTAACGCAGTATGAACAATGTAAGAAGATTGCTGAATCGACAACTGCACATGGTCAGTTGAATGATGTAAGTGTAAATATAGAGGGTAACCGAGTATACCTTATCTTTGAGTTTCATACAGGTGATGCCTCAGGTCAAAACATGGTTACGATAGCAACCAATGAGGTGTTTAACTACATATGTGCACATTCACCAATCAAAGCTCGAGAAGCTTTTCTTGATGGCAACTTATCGGGTGATAAAAAGCCCAATACTTGCACACTAAAGCATGTCAGGGGTAAAAAGGTCTCTGCTGAAATAAACCTATCTAAAGATCTAATAGAGAAGTATCTACATACCACACCAGAAAAAATGGTTAAGTTCGGTCAAATGACGACAACAGGCGCCTCACTTAGTGGCGGAATTGGCGTTAATGCTCATTATGCTAATGCACTTGCTGCTCTTTATACTGCATGTGGGCAAGATATAGCCTGCGTAGCTGAGTCCGCGATTGGCATCACGCGTATGGAAATAAATATGGATGGCGGTTTATATGCTTGTGTTACTTTACCTAACATCATGGTCGGCACTGTAGGTGGTGGCACGCATCTACCAAGTCAAAGAGCATGTCTAGAAATCATGAGATTACATGGCACTGGAAAATCAAAAGCGCTCGCCGAAGTCACCGCTGGCCTCTGCTTGGCTGGCGAACTATCCATTGTTGGAGCATTTTGTGCTGGTCACTTCTCGAAGGCACACCAAAAACTGGCAAGATAAATGCTCTCCTCTCGACCAACTCATCATGCGCCAATACAAAATTGGCGCATGATGATGATAGTCTAAAACTATCTTTCCTTCTCCGATATAAGAAAGAACCAATTTGTAGAACGACTAACGTCATTGGCTAGCAGTTAAAGACTGCGGTAAAAAGTCATCCATAAAAATAGTTCATACTGCTAGTTTTTCATCCCCTTTTGTTTCATAGAACAACATTTAACGTTCGATTTATTTTCGAATCATGATTAATTTAATGATCTTGATCGGGTTTGGTCAGACAAACACTAACAAATAAAGCTACAATATGATTAAATAACGAAAATTAAACGCTCGAACGAACATTTTGCTATGGCGGTTTTATGAATAATAGTTGCTTAAGTGACCAAGAAGAACAGGAACTACTGGATATCATTGTTGTAGGTGGAGGAATAAATGGCGCTGGGATAGCGGTCGATGCCGCAGGACGGGGCCTCAAAGTTGGACTGTATGAAGCCCAAGACTTTGCTGGAGCCACCTCCTCTGCAAGTTCAAAGCTAATCCATGGAGGTTTGAGGTATCTAGAACACTATGAGTTTCGCCTAGTCAGTGAATCCTTAGCAGAACGAGAAGTTCTACTTGCAAAAGCGCCACATATCGCTTTCCCAATGAGATTTAGATTACCTCATCGCCCTTTTTTACGCGCCGCTTGGATGATTCGAGCAGGCCTTTTCCTCTATGATCACCTAGGAAAGCGTACATCTCTACCAGGGAGTAAAAAGATTGCGCTCGATAACCAAAGCGTTATGCAGCCTGAGCTGAGTATTGGATTCGAATACTCAGATTGCTGGGTTGATGATGCAAGGCTTGTGGTGCTCAACATTATCCAAGCCCGTGAGCTAGGAGCCGAAGTAAGTAATTATTGCCAAGTGACCAAAGCAAGACGGGAGAACGGTGTTTGGCATGTAGAAATACATGATCTTCGTTCAGGGCAAACACTTATTAGAAGATCGAAAGCTTTAGTTAATGCTACCGGACCATGGGTGAAAGACTTCCTTACTGAAAATGCTGAGTTAAACTCACCTTATGGTATTCGGTTAATAAAAGGATCGCACATTATCGTACCCAAAGTTCACGATGAAGAACAGGCGTACATTATGCAAAATGAAGATCATCGTATCGTTTTTGTGATTCCTTATTTGGGTCGGTTTTCAATCATAGGAACGACTGACGTTGAGTACCACGGAGATCCCAGAAACGTATCGATAAGTGATGATGAAAAACAATATTTGCTCAAGGTCACCAACAGCCACTTCCGTAAACAATTAACATTGGATGACATTATTTCTGACTTTAGTGGTGTTCGTCCACTTTGCGATGACGAGTCAGATTCACCTCAAGCGATTACTCGCGATTACACGCTTTCTTTAGATCACCAAGAAAACCAAGCGCCACTATTGTCAATTTTTGGTGGTAAACTAACAACATATAGAAAGCTAGCTGAATCAGCGATGAAGCAACTATCTCCATATTTTAACCTCAACAAACCATGGACGAAAGACACTCCTTTACCCGGAGGGGAGAACTTCTCGTGGCCAGCTATGCAATCCCAACTCGCTGCTAATATTCCATTTGTTGACGCTGATACACGTTCACGTTGGATTCAGTCATATGGCAGCCGAGTGAATCGATTACTCAGTGGTGTCAAAACAAAACAAGATTTAGGCATAATGTTTGCCCCAGGTATCTATCAAAAAGAGATTGATTATCTCGTTAAACAGGAACTCGCAGTCGGCGTTGACGATGTTCTTAAGCGCCGCAGTAAGCTGCATTTGCTGTGTGATGATGAATGTTATCTTGCAATCTCTAATTACCTAGAAAGCCACGAGCACGAGAAAAATAAATACTGTGCTTGAACAAAAAACACATAAGCCCAATAGTGCTTTATTGGGCTTATGCTTCAATTATCCATCTATTACAAGTCTTTATTCTTACTTAAGTGATTTTCTTTATAATGAATAAACGCTTGATTCAAAGCGAGTTCTTTGATTGGCTTAATGATAACATAATCAGCGCCTGCATTTAGGAAGGCACGCTTGGTATCTTGCATACCATCGGCAGTACAAGCGAAGATTGGCGTATCCAACATCATATCGTCACGAATTATTTTGGTCGTTTCAATCCCACCCAAATTGGGCAATTGATTATCCATAAGAATTAGGTCAATGTCGTTCTGTTGTTTGAGCTTTTCGATCGCATTATAACCATCTTGGACCCATATTACGTCCATGCCATACTTTTCACAAAAAGCCTTAGCAATGAACGCATTAGTATGATTATCTTCGACCAAAAGCACATTTAGCGGTCGCTCAAATAAACTCGCTGGTTCAACCAAGGTATTGGTTTCCACTTGCTCTGCAGATTCAACGAGTTCAATGGGTATGGATAGCAGTAAATGCGTACCTCTGCCGATAGTACTCTCTATTTCTATTTCACCGTTCAACATTTCCACTAGACTATGAACAATAGCAAGCCCGAGACCACTACCTCCATATTCTCGTGTGGTGGTCGATTCAGCTTGAACAAATGGTTCAAAAATATGGGTTATCCGCTCTTGTTCTATACCAATTCCTGTGTCTTCTACACCGACATTCAAATAGTACCCTGTCGGTTGCTTACGACACATTATTGATACTGTTACACTGCCCCTGTGTGTAAATTTGATAGCATTACTCACAAGGTTGAACAAAATCTGATTAAGCCTTACTTGATCACTATGGGCAAAAGTCTCATTGCTAAGATTAGTAACGACTTCAAAACTAACGCCTTTTTCTTCACACAATGGTGTGTATATTTTTTCTACGGCACTGACCAATTCCACAAGTCGGAAATCTACAGACTGGATTTGAAACTTACCTTGTTCTATTTTTGAAAAGTCTAAAATATCATTGAGTACTGCCAATAAGTGTTCACCACTATTACACAGTACATCAAGGTGCTCAACATCTTGAGTATCTGATAACTTTCCTTTTAGTAACTGCGAAACGCCTAAAATACCGTTCAAGGGAGTTCTCAGTTCATGACTCATCTTGGCCAAAAATTCAGACCTTGCTTTTGCCGTCTCTTCCGCTTCTCTCCTTGCAGCAAGACTTTGAACCTCAGCTTCAACAAAGCTTGTCACATCTTGCCCTTGAGCCAAAACGTTATTTACTCCCTTATCTATGAATATGGGTGACAGGTTCCACCGATATGTTTTGTCTCTTATTGATATGTTAATGCCTTTTAATGCCGCACCTTTTGCACATAAGCGTATGTGAGGGCCAAGCTTTTCAATTAGTAAATGATAATCGCCATTCTCTGACTCGTTATTGACCAAAAAGCTTCTTTCAGCGGCTGGATTACTTCTTAATAACTGTCCTTGAGCATTCCACAGCGTCATTGGCGATAGCGAGAAGTTAAATAAGTCCGCAAATTGTTTCTCTTGCTCATGAAATCGTTGGAAAGATAGCTCAAAAGAGGAACCTATTTGGTCAAACTCTTCGATGTGTGAGCCAAGAAATCGAGTCATTCCTTTCGTTTCGACTGAACTTTCTGTATATTTCATCAGCTTCAACAGTTCTTTTGAGACTCGCTTACCGAGCCATAAACGGCCATATACTGCGATCAAGAAAAGGAGTACAACAGCCACTGCAACCCACATATAGTGGCTGCGCACCATAATAACAATGGGTTTGTTATCCTGGATGGTATAGATAGACAAAAACGTTGGAACATCACTGATTGTCAAATCAGTTTTCGAAACCATATATTGACTCGCAGTAAAATCCACTGCTGACTCTTCCAACCATTCGATATGACTTAAATCGATATCTTTCGTGCTTGATGCGATAACTTCTGATCCCACAGCAAGCAATACTTGATCAGCATTACTGCCTCTCAACACCGCACTCATAAGAGAAAAGTTGTTGTTCAATACGACCGCAATATGTAAGTAACCCAATACCTCTCCAGACGCCATATTGATAATAGGAACACGACGTACCATAAGATAACGGGTACCCAGTAATGAAGGTGTTTGGGACAAATGCCAACTACCCCCTGTCGTCATGTCTTGGCTTATGTGCGATAGCTGTTCCGTTGATAGGCCATAAAACTGATAATTCGCATCATCCCAAACTATTTGGGATTGCTCTGTAATAAAACGAAAATCAGGGGCTAACTCTGGAGTCGCTTGATCAATACCATTAAAAAATCGAGCGAGTCGATTTGTATCCTTTGCGATAAAGGCATCGACCAGTGAGCCATTACGACTATAACTATCTTGCTGTATTTCAAGGGCTTCGAGTCTAAAATTTAAAATTTGCTGAACCAAACTTTGGGTTTGAAGCTTAGATCGAGCCACTTCTTGAGAGACCACTTGTCGATTTACTTGGTAATTCTGTAATACGACCACCAAGGATAAAACCGCTATGGTAAGAAAAATCGAACGCGTTAATAAAGTGGCAAGACGCTTTTTGGTCCTTCGCCGAGTTAAAAATGACATTATTGATCCGAATATCTAAAAGCTCTCTGCTTTAATTTGTCTATTTTGGTTTGCGTATCAGTTTTCGTTACCAATTCAAAGTCCCCAGAATATACATCTGGCACATCTTTTCCTTCAATATCCCATTTAATCGCTTCGGCTAAAGCAACACCAGTATCATCATTCATGCGCATCGCAGTCACCGCCAAGTCCCCTTTACTCAATGCCTCTAGCTCAGCACTGCCTCCCCCCCAACCGTTAATAAGAATATCATTCCTATTCAATTTTTTCAGGGCTTGAGCAGCACCCAGTGCTACATCTGTAGAACATGCGTAAATAAAGGAAATATCAGGGTCTTTCTCCACAGCCTTGATAGCAGCATTGTAACCAGACTCTTGTGTCGCAGCCGTATAGAAAGATGACGATAGTTGATAGGAGTCGTGATGACTCATCTCTTCGATAAAAGTATCTCCACGAGCATCACTAACATAGCCTTCAGAAAAATATAACACTGAATAACGACTTCCAGCTGGCAAGTTTTCTTTATAATAGTTCTTGAGTAGGCGCATGCCTTTAACATGGTCAAAACCAACATACATAAAGGGTTTTTGGTCTCCCCATGCTCTAACTGGCGTGGTGATATTTTGTAAAACAAGCTTGGTATCAGTGGAGCTGAGTACATTTTCAATAAATTTTCGGTGTCGGGTAGTATCCAAGGTGAAAATTAAATAATCCGCTTTATTTTGCACTGCTTCTAGCAGCGATAGACTTTGCTGTCTTACATCTAGGTTGGGGCGAGTAAACACCTGTTTAATCTCGTATTTAACACCCAACTCTCTAAGCCGTGCCTCAAAAGATTTAATGTTTCTCACCCAGTAATCTGATACTTGCTGTCCAGGATAAACAACCGAGATAGATAGAGACTTAGTTTGTTCCGTTACTATTGGGATTGGAGCGTTTCTTACAGCTTCAGTCAACTTTTGACTTAGCTCTTTCTGTTCTGGGTTAGCTTCTAAATATTCCTCATATTGCCAATACCCATTTAGCACTTGGGTCGTATGTGCACATGTCACGACTGGGACCGCTATAGCGAGTGTTATCAGCGCTAGCTTGAACATTATTTACCCTTTGAATAAAGATATTTGTATTGCTGCATATATTACATAGGGTTTGCCCGGCTTTCGAGCCGAATTATCAAATGTTTGAAAGTTTTTGTTTTACGCAAAGTTTGTATCCTATTCAGATTTAAAAACCGATAGATACAAACTCTGCGCTCATAGCCATTTACAGTTCAAAATAAGAGTCTAAAAAGTAAATGCTAAATTTCCGGATAGTCCATATTGATTGTCACCAGCATAGCTGGCCGCTAAGTCAAAACTCACCAAATCAGCAGGGCTTACACCGACACCGAATGTGAAAGAATTATCGAGCGTATCTTCTAGATCAATTTCATACCCAAGCCTCAATTGCGCCCAACCCATCGCATTTCCTTCCACACCAAAGCGTAAAAATTGCGTATCATCATTTTGATCCGTAAACCTTTTTTGTTTGGTTAAATCAAAGTCTGTGGAAGCCGTAAAATATTCAAGTGCATAGCTCCCTGATACCGTAATCTGGGTATTTAATTTATATCTACTGACACCACCGATATCTAACGTATTGAGCTCTTGAGAGAACAGGTCCTTAACCGCGACGCCTGCTCGAAACTGTTCGTATAACCATACCGCTCCCAGGTCTACGTTAAATGCATTCTTTTTGGTTTCACTTTTGTCGTAATCACTGATATCAAAATCTTCAACCGTGATTGCTTGCTTGTATGTTCTCATGGTTTGAAATTTTGGAGAAATACCTACGGAGACATCTTGCCCTAGAAAATTCACTCGTTTTGCGATAGCTACACCAATCTCACCGTAACCAAATGCAATCACATCAACATTCGAATTTTGGTAGCGCTGTTCGGTTGTTCCTGTAGTTGCTATATCACTATTGGCAATTATTTCGGCGTAACCACGAGTAAATATATTTGTCGATAGAACATCAACCGGAAGTGCTATCGCAGCAACCACACCTCCATTTACCCCAAGTGGTTTATCATCAGATAGTTGGTCTAAATAACTATTCAGCCTCGCCTCTGCACCAGTGTCTGATGGGTTAGCTTTAAACGCTTTAATTTCATCTTGAAGCTTATCGACAGTGTCAAGCGTCTTATCGGTATCTCTGAGCCTTACACCGACACCAGGAAACAATACACCAAGCTTGTCTGAGTCTCTGTGAAGAGCAACCAGTGCTGGGTTGTAAAACGGAGCCAAAAGGTAATCAGCCGAAGTTACACCCGTATTCCCCATCCCGTTACCTCGCCCATCTGGGACTACGGTCGCTGCATTCACCACTATGGCCATCCATGCTACCGACCACATTATCGTGGCTTTTATTAACAGTTTCATATCCATACCAACCTTATTAAAGTTACAAGTTTAAGGTTAATACAAAATTTGATCATTTGATGGTCAATCAAAGAAACAACGTAATTTTGTGGGGAAGATTAAATATTACTTGGTTGTTTACAGAGAATCATAACTAACTGATGTTAAAAGCATCCAATTGACTCAAGTTTTCTCAATGTCGAAAAGCTCATCTAAAACAACTGTTTTTTGTATCAGGTTTTCTTTTAGTGTTTTGGACAACTTTTTTATGCGGTATTCATATTTAGAGGCAGTGGAGCGGCTTTTCCCAACCGCTTCAAACCATTCGAGCGTTAGTGGGCCTTTACCTTTCAGAGATTTGGCACCAGAACCTTGGCAGTGTTGCAAATACCGACGTGATACATCCGTTGTTATACCACAATAAAGGGAATTGAAACGTGTCCGAATCAAGTAGACATACCATATCGAACACGATGATTTTACATGTTCAGATGTCATTTAAGAAGTGAGGCTTTCTATTTGTAGGCGAAGTCCTTCAATCTGAGCTTTCAATTCAGCCACCTCAGTCTCGAGCAATTCGATTCTTTTACTATCAGAGCTGATATTTACAGCGGGAGAAAATGCAGCAATAGCGTCAACATCGACTTCACCGCTAAATAGATGCATATAACGGGACTCTCGTTTGCCTGCCTCTCTTGGCAATTTTACGACTAAGGGAGAATCACCACCAGAAGCCATATTTTCTAGAATTGATTCTACTTCTTTAACATCTGAAAAATCTGCTAGGCGATTAGTACGAGTTCTAAGTTCACCCGGAGTTTGCGCACCGCGAAGCAGTAAGCAGCAGACGATGCCTTTTTGCTGAGATGTTAACTTTAAATCGCCAAATTCTGTATTGCAGAAACGATGCTGAAACTTACTTGCTCGACTATTAAATCCACTCTCGTCACTTACTAATCTTCGAGCAATCAATCCATCTACTACTTGTTGAACATCTGTTTCAGACAGGGTCATAACAGGTTCACGATTACTCTTCTGATTACAAGCACTGGTCAAGCTATTGAGGGTCAAAGGGTAATAGTCTGGAGTAGTGACTTCCTTTTCTATCAAGCAGCCAATGACACGCGCTTCAATATCGCTTAATTCTATATTCATTATCGTTTCCTTAAGTCATACCTTTCTAGCTTAGTGCTCAGAAAGAATCGATGGCTTTTTTATATTACCATACTCGTCAATCATAATGATTTTTCTACGATTTAATTCAACTTCCGTCAATTCTTGACTGCGACATTCTTTACGGTAAGCCTCAACAATTTTGCTCGACTGCTGAGACAACTCTGCCCTTTCAACCTTTGGAATTACAATGTCAGACGCTCGCATAAACTTTATCTTTTTATTCTATTAATAACGAAATCATATCCTGACTGCTGCCTGCACTCAACGACGGGATTGGCTTTTTGGTGATAAACTAGTCATCATTAGAGAGTTGTTGATCTTAAACCTGTTATCGACATAAATGTTGTGGTTTAATCTCTGTAGTTTTAAGGTAAGTAAAAGCAGGAAAAACACTTATGAGTGGAGTATTTGAAATCGTAGCTCAAGCACGCAGAAAGAATAAGCTGAAGCGTGAACTGCTCGACAATGAAAAAAAAGTTCGCGATAACCGTAAAAGAGTCGATCTTCTGGATAACTTGATGGACTATATCAAACCAGACATGACGCCTGATGAAATCGTAGCCATCATCAAAAATATGAAAGCCGATTACGAGGATCGTGTAGACGACCATATCATAAAAAGTGCGGAGATCTCCAAAGAGCGCCGTGACATCAGCCGACGTATTCGTGAGCTGACTGAAGAAGACAAACAAGTGGTACAAGGCAAAAAGAAATAATTTCAGTTTTTCTTGAAGTATGCCCGCTTGTATTCAAGCGGGCATTTTTATAACGTCTCTGGGTTATTTACTCGTCCTCGTCATGCATTTGTGCCCAAACTTGAGCGCATTTTACTGCGCGCTTCCATCCCTTATAACGACGGCTACGTTTTTCTTCATCATGATGAGGAACAAAGGTCTTATCTATGGTGGCTTTACCCGCAACTTCATCAAGACTTTGCCAGAACCCTACCGCCAATCCGGCAAGATAAGCCGCTCCCAAAGCAGTGACCTCGGTCACTTGAGGGCGAAGCACTTGCGTGTCCAATACATCAGATTGGAACTGCATCAAAAAGTTGTTAGCAACTGCGCCGCCGTCTACTCGAAGTGCCTCAAGCTTTATCCCAGAATCCGCTTGCATGGCATCCAATACATCACGTGTCTGGTACGCAATGCCCTCTAGAGTTGCCCGTATAATATGGTTGGAGTTAACGCCGCGGGTTAAGCCAACAATAGTTCCTCTTGCATAGGCGTCCCAGTATGGCGCGCCAAGGCCAGTAAATGCCGGAACCACATAGACACCATTGGATGAGTCGACCTTAGTGGCAAAGTACTCTGAATCCTTTGCATCGGCAAGAAGCTTCATTTCATCTCGTAGCCACTGAATAGAGGCGCCCCCCATAAACACGGCACCTTCAAGGGCATAAGCAGGTTCACCAGATGGACCACATGCCAATGTGGTTAGGAGACCATTCTTTGAGGTCACTTTTTCTTGGCCCGTGTTCATCAGCAAAAAACAGCCTGTTCCGTAAGTATTTTTTGCCTGCCCTGCATTAACACACATTTGACCATAAAGTGCCGCTTGTTGGTCTCCGGCGATACCCGCAATCGGGATTCTCGTCCCCCCTTTACCACCAATATTCGTTTGCCCGTAAACTTCTGACGACTTCTTCACTTCTGGCATCATGGACAAAGGAATATCCATTTCTTGGAGCAGTTTTTCATCCCATTGAAGTGTGTTGATGTTAAACAACATGGTTCTGGAAGCATTGGTATAGTCGGTCACATGCACTCGGCCTTGAGTCATTTTCCACAGTAACCAAGTATCAACGGTGCCGAATAACAATTTTCCTGCGTTAGCGTCTTCGCGCGCACCTTCTACATTATCAAGAATCCACTTAATTTTTGTGCCTGAGAAATACGGGTCGAGTACCAAGCCTGTATTTTCTTGGACGTACTCTTCCAGACCTCGACTTTTCAATTCTTCACAAATGGCTGCTGTACGGCGGCACTGCCAAACAATCGCATTATAAACTGGCTTTCCTGTGTCTTTATTCCAGACTATAGTGGTCTCACGTTGGTTAGTAATACCAATACCCGCGACTTCATCACTACGGATACCGGATTTGCCCAAAGCTTCCACCAATACCGAGCTTTGTGTGGCATAGATTTCCATAGGATCATGCTCAACCCAGCCAGCCTGAGGATAAATTTGCGTAAACTCTCGCTGAGACGCACTGACAATGTTGGCATCGTAGTCGAGCACAACTGCGCGGCAACTGGTTGTGCCTTGATCGAGCGCGACAATATATTTTGGCTCCGTCATAATAATTTCCTTTTAATTCGATATTTATAGCAATAATTTTAGTATTAAACGTGAGCCTCTTGACTCTCTTCGGCGTCATCACACTGATTAGGAATCGTGCAGCCAGTGCCCGTATTCGGTAGATATTGCGCTATCACCTTAGGGTATGCCCAAGCGCCAAAACATGCGCCCGCAATAGGACCAAGAATAGGAACAATAAAATAAGGAATGTCTTTAGCCCCCGTTAGCGCAAAGTCCCAACCCGCTAAGTAGGAAAAAAGTTTTGGTCCGAAGTCACGCGCAGGGTTCATTGCAAACCCGGTTAACGGGCCCAGCGAGCTACCGATGACAGCAATCAACACACCAATCAACAATGGGTTCATAGGGCCACGAGCGGCGCCATTATTCTCATCACCCAGCGCCAAAATCGCAAACATAAGTACGGCCGTTATCACAAACTCAACCGCCAACGCCCCAGAAAATGACAAAGATGCATGAGCATAAGTTGAGAAAATACCTGCTGTTGCAAGAGCTTCTTGACTAGATCGTACAAAACCATGGGTGATTTCGTAATCGATAAATAAATTGCTGTACAAACTATACACTAACGCAGCACTACAAAATGCCCCTAACGTTTGAGCGACAATGTAAGGCACAACCTTAGCTTTATCAAATCCATGAAACGCTGCCAATGCAATAGTGACAGCAGGATTTATATGCGCCCCCGATACACCAGCAGTACAATAAATGGCAATTGCTACCCCAAAGCCCCATACCACACTAATTTCCCACTGGCCAAACTGGGCCCCTGTTAACACTAGGGCGGCGACACAGCCAACACCAAAGAAAATCAGTAATCCAGTCCCTATGAACTCGGCAATACATTCACCGAGTAAGGTGGGTTTTCTCGTCATCATAGTAAGAGTCCTTGTTTACATTATTGGGTACGATTGGTTTTGTTATAATTGCGAATTGTATTCTGCATACCTGACTACCAGATGAAACGTCCCCAGGCTATTAATGAGCGTTCGAACACATTTTGTTTCATTTATGTTCTCTATTTTGTTAATTAACTCTACTTTTTATACTCTTGGTTAACAATTGAGTATGAGTAAACAAAGTTGACACGATAAAGCTGGAGAGTTGATGGCATCGGGCGTTGTTCGGTTGAAATGATTGAATTGGTCAATATTATTATCAATAATAAGCTAAAGCTAATGACTCTGTTGTAATTAATAGGGTTTCTCAACTGGCATTGTCGCATAGAGTTTTAGAGAATGGCATAAACGAGCAAAAACGAAGGATATCGAAAATGAAATACTTAGAAATTTGAATGGTATTGATTAGCGATAGTTGAGATGATCATTAAGGATAGACTGCATCGCACCATTTGATTTAATCACCTTAAGCCCTTGGTTAAATAGCGCCATATTGGATTGGCTTTGAGGGTTAGATTTTGGCATTAACAAGTGCACTGAGTTTGTAAACAAAGGCTTGGGATGATAACTAAACTCCGACCTTTTATCGCCTAAACCTTGAGTTTTCAGTACATAATTGAAACTGCTGATGTACAAAGGCGCAAGATCTATGGAACCGTCAACTAGCTTTTTTAAATTCTCCGTCTCATCATAGACACGCACCACCTTTATTTCACCACTTTTTTCCGCCGCTTCAAACGCATCACCATAATAACCACCTATCAATGCGCTAATAGTGTAGCCTTTAAGGTCGCTCACATTGCGCCAACTAAAATCGAGCGAATTATTGTAAAAAAAGTGGGCACTAATTTTATACACAGGCTCACTGATTAAAAAATCTTCTTCATGAGCTTGGTTATACTCCCATAATGCGGCTGCATCGGCTTTTCCTTGTGCAGCATAGTCAAAGGCTTCCTTCCAAGTGTTCATTTGCTTGTAATCAATACTAATATCCTGGCTTTCAAATGCGGCAGTCACAATTTGAGCGTTAATACCAAAACCCGGTAAATCTTTTGAATGATAAGGAGGATATTCGCTCACTGTTATGGTTAGTGGCTGCGAAGATACAGCTGAAGGTAGAGGTACCAAAAAGATTAAGAGCAAAAAGAACCTGGGGATAACTTCAAAACACTTAGACATTTACTTTCCACACTAAATACTATGAATGACTTGAATCTACATAGCAAAGTCTAGTTGTGGCTTTTGGCAAGTGCGAATTTTATCTCTGGTTAGCAACGATAAAAAGAACCTCAACGCGTCGATTGCAGGCTTTTCCTGCCCTAGTACTATTGGTACATGCTGGCACATACTCACCATAGCCACGGGTGAAAATAGCGTCCATCGCCACGTTATTACGAATCAATTGCTGTTTTACTGCTTTTGCGCGTTTCATTGATAGCACATCATTGCGCGATGGTGGTCCTGTATTATCTGTATGTCCATCAATGACGATATCAATGCCCGGCTGGGTGGCTAAATAACTGCCCATTTTATTGAGCCAATAAGCTGAGCTCGGCTCAACCATTGAAGAACCAGTATTAAATTTAATGGTGTCAGTCAGCTTTACCATCAGATGATCGCCAGGCAAGACTTCATGCTCAACACCATTTTTCATCAAAAAGCTTTGTAAATCGCTGTAACTGGCTTCTCGTCCCATCGGCCCCATCACTCCTGACCTAGATGCAACTCTCGGCGCATTACCCCAAGATGGATAACGAACGTCCATATCTGTTTTGGGCGCAGTTTCTAACATATCGTCTGTCATATAGCGCATTTCTTTTGCAAGGTTGCCACACCCAGTCAGTAGCAGAAGAAGCGGTAAAGCAAGATATTTCATCGATCCACCATACTTTTTGTTGCGATACATGATTTATATCGGCGAACTAGGAAATACTTTAATTATAAATGAAGACTTTTTTGTCGTTGAAATGCTAGCTTCAAAGTGTTTTTTTCAGGGCCATGACAAGGTAGAATCAATACCTAAGATTGATACATCACCTTAATGGTAAAGAGTACCAAGTATGAGAAAAATACTAGCCTTTGCGGGTCTTATCCTCGTGGCTCTGCTGGCAGGTTGCAGCAAAAGCGAACACCCACAAGAAGGCAAACAATTTGAACGCTTACCTACCGATTTGTCCGCTTATCAACTTCCCGTTGTTACTGAGGTTTTCTCTCTCAATTGTGGTCACTGTGCAAATATGGAGTCTGCAATCCCCCAACTTGAAGCCGCGACCAATCAGACATTTGGTAAGGTCCATGTAATTTTTAATCAAAGTGCCCAAGTCAGTGCCATGATCTATTACAGCGCACAAACCCAACTAGGAACAACCCCAAGCCATGACTTGATGAATGCGATGTTTAATGCGGTGCAAATGGAAGGCGCGACTGCGCAGCAACAAAAGCTGGCCATCAACAAAGCATTTACCGACCAAGATCTATCCAGCCCTGATAAATTAACAGAGGATCAGCGAAGAAGCTTATTCGCCGCCATGCAGCAAGCTGCTGACATATCTCAAAACGGCCAGATAAATGCTGTCCCTACCTTTATTGTTAACGGCAAGTACATGGTACTCCTTGCCGGACACAAAGATCTCGATGGCATTGCAAACACTATCAACTATCTTATCCAACAACCCTAACAATTATGGAAAGACCTTATGTCTAAAATTATTATTCCTATCGTCATCTTGGTTCTCGCGGGCTTTATGATTTACCGCACGTTAGTGACAAGCAAAGCGGGAGAAGAGAACTTCGCGGCGGGTCAAGCCTTTTTGCTCGAAAATGGCACACAAGAAGGTGTTATTACCACAGAAAGTGGCCTGCAATATAAAGTGCTTTCGAAAGGCGAAGGTACAACCAATCCTAGTCCCAAAAGTAAGGTAAAAGTGCATTACCATGGCACACTTATCGACGGCACTGTCTTTGACAGTTCAGTCGAGCGCGGTGAGCCGATTTCATTTGGTTTAAATCAAGTGATTAAAGGCTGGCAAGAAGGCTTAACTTATATGGTTGAAGGCGATAAATTCCGCCTATTTATTCCTAGCACCCTAGCTTATGGAAAAAAAGGCACAGGCCCTATCCCGCCTGCATCGACTTTGATCTTTGATGTAGAACTACTCGAGATCCAATAACAGGCTTATGACCCTTTCATGGTAAAATGGAAGGGTCACATCAAAGCTCAATAATGCGCCTACTAGGCCATCTCTCCTACTTCTCTTTGTAAATGCTTGTCTAAATGTTGGCGAATGAAACTCACATCGGCTTTGTAAAATTCATCAATGGGTAAATTATCCAAGCAAAGCCAATGAAAAGTCTGCTGGCGGTTTAAGTCGTTTGCTCTTGGTTCATCATGATTACTGGCATGTAACACCACATAGTAAATACGGCCACCGTATTCATTAATATCACTATAAGTTGCAACGTGAGATAAGCCGCTCATGTTCGTTTCTTCGTATAACTCGCGGATAGCAGCGTCAGTGCCCGACTCATTGGTTTCTACTTCTCCGCCGGGAAACTCAAACACCATACCTTGGTTCGAGCGATAACGTTCTTGGATCAAAACTTTACCTTGTTTGATGACCACCGCCATCGATAAATACTTCATTAAAGACTCCTTGAGAATAAGCAGACACTATCGGCTGAGCGACAAAAACGGGAACAAATGACGAATAACATGCTGCCGTTACGACGTTGCATCTAAATCCAAGCCGCAAGGTTAGCGAAATATATTACTGAGTTCTGATACTGCGTTCAAAAAACACGATATCCATAACAAAAACGGCACCTTAAGGTGCCGTTAAATGATGAGTTTTTCTTTCAAACTGCCTACTTGTGCTTTTTCTGCACAAACTCTTTACTCACATCCACTATCGCCACATCTGTGACAAAACTTCTACCCAAAAGTAAGGGGTAGTTAAGATGTGTGCGGTCGGCCAGAGTAAACTCGGTTTTTTCTTTTAGATCGCCCAGTTGAACCCAAGACTCCACCACAGCGCGGCGCTGAGATTCTTCTGAACTGGACTGGCGAACCTTAACCCATCGCACAACAGGCAGTGCCATCTGCTTACTCTTTTTACCGTCATGTTCAATAGTAAACTTGACCCAATCTTGTCCGTCACGCTCGAACTCGACAATGTCAGTGGCACTGATTGAAGACGTTGTCGCACCAGTATCGATCCGCGCCTTAAAGTTCTCTTCAAGCCCAGGAACATAGACCCATTCCTGCTGACCCAAAATCAGCTTGCCATCGCCAGTCTTCTTTGGCTGAGGCTTGGGTTTAACGGGTTTGGGCTTTTCAGCAATTTGCTTATCTTTATCCACCTCAGAGCCATCAGGCTTGTCTTTGGGTTCTTCAATTGCGGGTTTAGGTTGTGGTTCCTCAGGTTTCTGACTTGTGGTTGAACAAGCCATCAATCCTCCACTAAGTAGCATAGCCACCAAAGCCTTTGACGCTTTATCCATTCGATCACCTAACTTTCTAACAACGTGTCTTTGACAGAGAGACCCACTTTTATGTGGGCCTTGGCACAAACCTTAAGAGACTTTAGTGATTACTTCCGCGACATAAGGAATGTCTTTTTCAGTCAAACCAGCGATATTAATTCGCCCGTCGCCCACACCATAAATACCATATGTCTCACGAAGTTGCGCCATTTGTTCTTGGCTAAATCCTAGCATAGTAAACATGCCTTTGTGGCTTTCGATAAAATCAAACTGTGACGTGTTATGAGTATTTCGAAGCTCTTGGCATAAACTCTTTCTCAAGCTAACCAATCTTTGCTGCATTTCGCTCAGCTCTTGTTTCCATATCCCTGTCAATTCATGGCTTTGCAAAATGGTTTTCACTAAAGCTGCACCGTGATCAGGTGGCATAGAATAAGTAGAGCGAGCGAGAGTCAGCGCCTTCCCTTTTGCATTCGTAACATCTTGCAAAGATTTGCCCACCATAATAGCAGCACCGGTCCTCTCACGATAGAGACCAAAGTTTTTTGAGCATGAAGTAGTGATCATCATCTCTTCGACATTATCAGCCATATAACGAAGGCCTTGCACATCTTGATCTAAGCCATCGCCAAAACCTTGATAAGCCACATCGACAAACGGCACAAACCCATTTTTTTGTGCAAGCTCAGTGATGGCTTGCCATGCAGCAAAATCAATGTCTGCGCCCGTTGGGTTATGACAGCAGCCATGTAATAAGACTACGTCATTTGGACCAGCCTGAGCCAACTCTTCCAGCATACGGGCTGTGTCTACTTGCTTGGTTTGTGGGCTAAAGTAGGTGTATTGCTTAACTTTTAAACCTGCCTCCTCCATTACCGGCCTGTGGTTGACATAGCTTGGGTTGGACAGCCAAACGCAAGTACCGGGCTGCGCAACCTTGATTAAATCACCCAACATGCGCAACGCACCACTTGCCCCTGGCGTCTGAATCGCAGCGACTCTTTCCATTGCAGAGGTCCCTGATAACAGCAGTTCAATCATATTCTGATTAAACTCCTCGCAGCCGGCTAGGCCCACATAAGATTTTGTTTTTTGGGTTGCCACAACAATATCTTGCGCTTGAGAAATGGCCTTCATAACAGGGGTTTCACCCGCACTGTTTTTATAAACACCTATGCCCAAGTCCACTTTATCTGGTCTAGGGTCATTACGGTAGGCGACGGATAACGAAAGAATAGGATCAAGAACTGGCGTGGGTAGATGAGAAAACATGTGACGAAATAATCCTTTGCTATTTTGGTTGCACCGCCCAACTTAGCATTGAACCCCAAAATGTCGAAATAAAATTTCAACCTCGATTCACATTACCGAGCAAAAATCACCACCGAAGTACAATTCATATTATCAATTAAGCATTATCTCTTTCTACTGTTCCAAGTAAAAAGCCTCGCTTTTGCGAGGCTCAAAGCTAAGTAATAAGTCTAAAAGAATCACCCACTACTGGGTAAATATCGGCAGCTGCTCCTCAGTCAATATACTGTCTTTAGCAAAATCGGTATGCTCAGTTACTTGGCTAACATTCCAGTTGCTTAGGTCTTGTGAAAAAATGGCATTGTCTTTAAACATCTCTTTCATCTTGGTGACACTTGACGTATCCCAATTGCCAATATCTTGGTTAAAAGCTTTTGCACCATTAAACATCCTAGTCATATCAGTTACATTAGCGGTATCCCAAAGGCCTATATTTAGGTTAAACGCACTAGTCCATTCAAACATGGCAAACATACTATTGACCTTTGAGGTATCCCAGTTACCGATATCCTGCTCAAAAGCATCTGCGTTATTGAACATATAAGACATTCTGACCACGCTCGAAGTGTTCCAATGGCTTATATCCTGGTTAAATATAGAGCCTCTAAACATAGCATGCATATCAATTACTTTTGAGGTATCCCAATACCCAATATCTTGGTTAAACGCGCTATTGTAGGCAAACACCTGAACCATTCTAGTAACATTAGATGTATCCCAATGACCTATATCTTGATTAAAGGCCTTGGCATTCATAAACATGCTATGCATATTGGTAAGTTTTGAAGTATCCCAATGGCCTATATCTTGATTAAAAGCCTTTGCAAGATAAAACATGGCCGCCATATCAGTCACATTAGAAGTATCCCAGTAACCGATATCTTGATTAAAGTCCTTTGCACCAGAAAACATCCCGTGCATTGAAGTGACATTTGAGGTATCCCAATCGCTGATATCGGCATTAAACGTGGTTCTTTCGTAGAACACGCTATCCATATTGGTGACTTGGGTGGTACAAAAGCCAATATAGCCTTGCTCTAGGTTATCGATCAGGGTTTGGTTTTTAATCAGGTCGTTGTCGACCACCACATACACTTTGCCATTTTCCAGCAGCACCGAATTGACGGGCTGATCTGGGCATTTTACTGAAATATCGATGGCATACGCATGCTGGCTGGCAAGCGCCGCTGCACCAACAAGCAGTGACAGAAGGTTTTTTTTCATGGTTAATTCCTAGGTTGAATAGACATTATTAACAGAAATTAGTGTTGAAATTGCGGCAGGTAATAATCAGGCAGGCCGCTTTGCAGGGCGAAGTCTTGGTGGCGAGTGACCTTTTCCACCGACCAATTAGATAAGTCTTGCCTAAAGCGTTTTGCCCCTTTAAACATACGATCCATATTGGTCACGCGGCGCGTATCCCACTGGCTGAGGTCGTAATTAAAATAAGGTGATTGAGCAAATAAATCGCTCATATCAGTGACATGACTTGTGCATAGCTCTATCTTGCCGTGGATAAAGTTTTGCCAGTAATCTTCTTGGCGCAATAGCGCATTATCGACCACCACATATAAGCGCTCATCGATAATCACCACACTGCCCGGAGGATTGGCATCACAACGAATGGAATGATCTTCTTCGGCAAAGCTGGCTGCACTACCCAAAGCCATGCAGGATAAAATAACTGACGTAAATTTCATGACGTATTATTTCTATATTTTTATTTTAATGAGAGGAAATAATACTAAAACCCGACTTTAAAGTAATGATTAATCAAGGAAATCATATATAAAACAAAAACATATCGAGAAAAATCACACTTATGTGCGATTTATAATGATAGTTTTAAATTTAAATCCATCATTTATTTGAAACTACATAATACAAATATTAAAAATGAGAAAATAAACCATTTATGAGTAAAATATAATAAAGCCCCGCTTGTGCGAGGCTCAAAGCTAAGTAATAAATATAAAAGAATCAACCTCTACTGGGTAAATATCGGCAGCTGCACCTCACTCAATACGCTGTCTTTGGCAAAGTCCATATGCTCAGTCACTTGGCTAACATTCCAATTGCTTAGGTCTTGTGAAAAGCGAGTGGCTTGAGAGAACATCTCTTTCATATTGACCACATTGGAGGTATCCCAATGGCCAATGTCTTGGTTAAATAAAAGCGCCGCGTTGAAGGCACCTGACATGTCGGTCACCTTGGAGGTATCCCAGTGACCTATATCCTGATTAAACGCATAGCTGCCCAGAAACATTCGGTTTATATTCGTCACCTTCGATATATCCCAATGGCCAATATCTTGGTTAAAGCGATAAGCGACCATAAACATTCCTTGCATACTGGTGACTTGGGAAGTGTTCCAGTGGCCTATATCTTGGTTAAACGCTTCTGCACCATTAAACATGTAGTCCATAGTAGTGACTTTGGAGGTATCCCAACTTCCAATGTCGGTATTGAATACGCCAGCGCCTTGAAACATGTTATTCATGTTCGTTACATTGGCGATGTCCCAATGACTGATATCTTGATTAAAAGCATCCGCTTGATAAAACATCCCAAACATATTGGTCACTTTGGAGGTATCCCAATGACTGATATCTTGATTAAAAGCTTGGGCTTTATGAAACATAGACTGCATGTCTGTGACTCTGGCGGTGTCCCAGTGGCCGATATCTTGATTGAATGCTTTGGCGAAAGAAAACATTTGTAGCATAGCGGCAACATTCGACGTATCCCAAAAGCCAATATCTTGGTTAAAGGCCTCTGCATATAAAAACATCGAGTGCATGCTGGTAACATTTGAGGTATCCCAGTCGCTGATATCTGTATTAAAGCTCGCCTTCTCAAAGAACACCATGTCCATATTAGTCACTTGGGTAGTACAAAAACCTATGTGCCCTTGCTCGAGTTTATCCAGCATGGTTTGGTTGCGAATAAGCGCGTTATCTACGACAACATACACTTGCCCCTTTTCTATAAGCACAGAGTTAATTGGCTGTTCTGGGCACTTCACTGAAATATCGATGGCAAATACGCATTGGCTAGCAAGCACGAAGGATCCAGCAAGTATGGAGGTGATGTTTTTTATCATTATTATTTCCTAGTTTGAATAGACGCTGTTGGATAAGTCAAGAACTAGAACTTACCCTAGATACGGAGAACATCAACTTGTTGTTTTTTATGATTATATTTGAATTTTTTGTGAAAAATAAATTAATTTTATTCTTAATACATTTTTATTCAAAACAATAGACTGGGGTCACAATGCTGGTATTTTAATATTGATATTAATAGGAACTAAAAATATTGATATAAACTGTATAATTCATTTGAATAGTTTTAATATAAAACCTCGCGATTGCGAGGTTTTATATAAGAATAGAGTTCGAGTATAAAATTAATACCTGAATGAGTACGGTACTTTATTATTGTATAAGCGACTCCCTTTTCTATAGTTTTCATGCCACTCAACATTATTAACATTCCAGTTAGTCAAATTTTGTGAAAAACTTGAAGCACCTTCAAAAATATGGGCCATATATTTAACATTTGACGTATCCCATGGACTGATATTTTGATTAAATTCTTTCGCATCCATAAACATACCAATCATATTAGTAGCATTGGACATATCCCATAATCCGATGTATTGGTTAAAGGCTTTAGCTCCCGAGAACATAAATTGTACGTCTGTTACCTTTGAAGTATTCCAGTTACCGATATCTTGATTAAATGCTGTAGCACCGCTAAACATCGCCACCATGTTGGTTACATTAGACGTATTCCAATCGCCTATGTTTTGGTTGAATGCCTTAGTATCACCAAACATGGAAGACATGGAGACCACTTTTGATGTATCCCATGAGCCAATATCTTGATTAAAAGAGCGAGCAGATGAAAACATTCCTGACATAAGCTCTACATTCGAGGTATCCCAATCACCAATATCTTGATCAAATGATTCAGCCCAGCGAAACATATCGGACATGTCTGTCGCATTAGAAGTATCCCAGCGACCAATGTTTTGGTTAAAGGACTTAGCATTCGAAAACATCATAGACATATCGCTTACATTGGATGTATTCCAGTGACTAATATTTTGATTAAAGGATTCAGCGCTAGCAAACATTCCTGTCATATTAGTTACTTTTGATGTATCCCAATTGCTGATATCTTGATTGAACGTAAGCGCTTGAGAAAACATCATACTCATGTCTGTAACATTTGATGTGTCCCAGTCACTTATATCAGCGTTAAATTTTTTTGATGAAGAAAACACGCCATACATGCTCGTGACATGCGTTGTACAAAATCGAATTTTTCCTTGTTCTAAATCATATAATCTGTATCGATTTTTAATAAGTTCATTATCTACCACTAAGTATTCAATACCACCTTTTATGATGATAGAGTTCACCGCGTCATTTGAGCATTTAACTGATATTTCTGAAGCATGTACCTGTTGGCCGAAGACTAAAAATGACCCTAAAGCTAATAAAGCATATGTATTTTTCATTTTTACTTCCTTATACAAACAAAAATATAATTATATTTTATTAAAGGAATATTTATCAGTAAATCGAGGAGAATTTATCGGAAAAATTCTTATAGTAAGATATCAGTTCGATATTTTTATCGTTAAAAAGACAAAGTAAACATTAATGATATTGAATATTATTATATAAATCATTAATTTGTTTTAATAATTAAAAATCAACTAGAAAAAATGCCTTGTGTTAACAAGGCATCAGTAAGGGATCGCCAAGGTTATTGATTGAGAGTATAATATTCGGACACAGATTCATTTTGGTTTAACCAAGGCGAATCACTAAAACTAGGTCTCTGAACAGTAGCGAGACCACTACCTATTGAAAACTCACTATAATTACTTACGTTAGACACATTCCAATCACTTAAGTCTTGAGAAAATTTAATCGCATGATCAAACATCTGCTTCATGTGAGTCACATTTGAGGTATCCCAATAACCAATATTTTGATTAAAAGACACAGCACCAAAAAACATCCGATACATGGATAATACTTTAGACGTATTCCATCTACTGATATCTTTGTTAAAATTCTTTGCTTTATAAAACATTTCATACATATTAGTGACATTTGAGGTATTCCAACGGCCAATGTCTTGATTAAAATTCTCTGCTCCACCAAACATCGAATGCATCCATTTCACGCGAGATGTATTCCAGTAGCCGATGTCTTGATTAAACTTTTTAGCTCTAAAAAACATCCAAGCCATACTGACCACTTTAGAGGTGTCCCAATAACCGATGTCTTGATTAAATGAACTAGCCCAAGAAAACATTGAATCCATATCTGCAACACTTGAAGTATCCCAATGACCAATCGTTTTATTAAATGTTTTCGCACCAAAAAACATTTCTCGCATCGTAGTCACGTTTGACATATCCCAGCGACTGATATCTTGGTTAAAAGACTCTGCCCAATAAAACATTGAGGACATATCGGTAACGTTTGATGTATCCCAGTCTCCAATCTTGGTATTAAAAGTTTTTCTTCCTTTAAATAAAGAGGACATATTGGTCACTTGAGATGTACAAAAACGGATGTTGCCTTGCTCTAAGTTATCCAGTAAAGCTTTACTATGGATAAGGTTATTATCAACTACAACATATACCTGATCGTTCACTAACATCATAGTGTTAATAGGTTCGTCCGGGCATTTTATAGCTATATCAAGCGAGTAAACATTATGGCTAACAAGTGCAGCCGTGCCAAAGATCACTGACGTTATTGTATTTATCATTATTTTTTTTCCTAGTACGAATCGACGTTGTTGAGAAAATACGAGGATGTGATGCAGGCAATCCCCCATCAAATGCACCTGTCGCTAGGCTATGCACGTGGTAAATTCTGCTTACGCAGGTCACCCTGAAAAACATACTTTCCATACTTGGTCATTTGACGAGAAATGCTCTGACTAAAAACCTGTCCTTGGTACACAAACCATTTATGTATCTGGTCTGAGTCCTACACAATTGAGTGACGTTGTGGTTACTATTCTCGGGGTGGTTCGAAAGCCATATCCCCACTAAGTCAAACTAGCAATGTCATAGTTAAGCCGTACAAAGCCGTTTGAAATAGAGCACCACTTTTTCTTTTATGCACCTATTAGAACACATGAAAAAGTGGCAACAATGTAAATACAACCATCTTTGTTTCATTATTGTTAAATTCGTATTTTTATAAACAAATCCATCAGTTATATTTATGCCGCATGTAAAAGAAAGTGATATTTCAGGTTGAACGCATCCAAGACCAAAAAGGCGGGAGTCAATCACACTATTTATAAGGATTGGTTGACATATACTCGGCATTAAAATGTTCACGAGAACGAAATAATATAATAATAACTAGCTTGGCGTAGGGATATAGCTAAGAGCATTGTGACCTGTCACAACCGCGATAAAACTTAAACAATGCGCCCTTAGCTATAATATTTCTGCTTACTACAACCACTAGGGGGTACACCACCAACGACTATCAATTTGACTAAAGCTTTCTTTGGTATCTGGGCTGTCAATATCAACTCTGACACGATTGGTTAGATTTGCCTTGTCAAACGCGTCCTTAGAAAACGGAAAATGATGGTTTATTTCGACAAGGATTTGGGCAAGGTTATTTTATAGCTCACACCATTACCAATACTCGATTCCAGCAGGATCTCTCCTTTTAGTTTTTGGTTGACTAAGTTGTATACCAGTGTAAGACCTAACCCAGAGCCACCACTCCCTCGTTTAGTCGTATAAAACGGCTCAAAGACTTTTTGTTGGTCTTCTAAATCTATGCCCTGCCCATTATCTTGGTATAAAAAAGTGATGCCATGCTCAGACTGCTGGTAGCTAATCGAAATATTGGCAGGTTTACTAGTTTGTTCAAACGCATGGTAAACACTGTTGAGGATCAAGTGACTCATCACTTGAGTTAAGACACCAGATAAACTATTTATTGTAATTTCCCTTTCACCTATCAACTCGATGCTTACTGGAACTTTTTTCGTCTCACTCTCAAGGCTCACTAACACTGCTTCTAACATTTGACGAATATTAAACTCAGACTGATTTTCTGATATATGATCAACCGCCGTACTTTTGAAGTCTTTAATCAAGATAGAAGCACGCTCTAAATTCGCTTTCAGCATAGAGAGTCCTTTATCCATGATCTGGCTTTCACTAGTAAATTCAGTACTGGTCAATGTCTGATTGTCAAAGCTATCACTGAGCTTATTTAAACTATCTTCAACCAATGAAGTAGCCGTGACGGCAATGCCAAGCGGTGTATTTACCTCATGGGCCACACCAGCGACTAAGCCACCCAAAGCCGCCATTTTCTCAGATTCGACAAGCTTCTCTTGAGTGCTTTCAAGCTCCCTTAAACTTTCTTGCAAAGCTTGCGTTCGCATTGCGATAGTCGCTTCGAGTGAATGATTGAGCTTTTCTAACTCAAGCTGCGCTTGTTTCAGCTCACTAACATTTATTGCTGTACCTCGAAAACCAACAAAAACATCACCACTGTATTTAGCAATGGCTTGGAAAACGAAGTAATAAGCCTTACCATCAAATTCAATTTCATCTTGGCACATTGAAAAGCTTTTCTTTTGTTCAAGCTTTTCTTGTAGTTTTAACGATTTATTTAACCCTTGAATTTTATGAACAATAGGTATCTTGTCTTCACCGATACCCAACGCAGCTCTCATCGGATCAGAACAAAAAGTCAACCTATGTGTATTGTCAGTTTCCCATAGCCAGTCAGAAGACACATAGGTAAAATCTTGCAGCTTTTCTTGCTCAGCTTTAATGCTTTGATACAGCTTAGTAAAAGTACAAGTAAGCTTATTAATTTCATCAGCAACCCAACTGAGTTCGTCCGTGTCCTCGATCGTCCAATGTTTATTGTTCATCTGTAAATTAGAGGTTGCATAACGTGGCGAATAATGTCGTAGGTATTTGACAATACTGATGACTCTCGCATTTATACTTTTATGGAATACCCAAAATAAAATGCTGCACACCAGAAAGGTTTTCACCGCATTGAGTAGGAGACTGATGAAAAACTGCTGAAGTAGAAAGTGATAAATTTTTTCCGAGTTGGAGGTAACAGAAAGCTCTCCCACCGTTGCTTCTAAATCCGTATTTTGGTCAAAGTATTTTATTTCGAACCGGCTTGTAACATGACTTCCCTCTGGCTTTATTCCAGATGATATTACCTCTCCATCAAGACCGACTTCGAGATAATCAACTTTGGGCAGATTCGTCAGCTCCTCAAGCCTTTTTTGCAATGACGGGATATCATAGAACCACAATGAGGTGGCAAGCAGCCCAGAATAAACCTGCTTGATTTCTTGATGCGTCGATTCAACGTCACTAAATTCTCTATCATAGTCCAAGTACAGCTGCAACCCCGTAGTGGTCAGGGTTATCACACTGCTAATGGCGACTAAAATTAGCAACACTCGACGCCCTATCCTGCTGACGTACCTTTTACTCATTAAATAATCTCTAGAAAGATGTCTATCAATTATAGTGTGAGCTGGAGGGTTACTGACAAATAACTATACTAAAACTCAGTTAAAAAGTTTGGAAACTCAACATGAAGATGATCACTCTATTGCTATTGTCTGTCATCGCTAGTGTCGTCTCTGCAAGAGAAATTCGCTACCCCAACCTTGATGGCATAGGTCAACAATCGATAGGGCTCGCCATGCTGAAACTGGCGATTGAAAAATCAGGCTCTGACATGACAGCAATTGTCGACTCTAATGAAGTTAATCAAAATCGGGCGCGGCAACTTGTTGAAAATGGCCAGCTCGATATTTTTGATACTGGTTTTGATGAGACCTTAGATGGGCGTTTTAAACCTATCTACCTACCCATAGATTTAGGTTTGACTGGATGGCGTTTGTTTATTATTCATCAAGATACACAGGCAAAAGTTGAGAATGTTAAAAATGTATCTCAACTGAGCCCATTTGTTATGGGGCAAGGACAAGGCTGGGGAGACATTCGAATCTTGGAAGCTTCGGGACTGAAAGTGACTACCGCACCACGCATTGAGATCTTAATCAAAATGGTTGGAGGAAAACGGTTTGACTTATTTCCACTGGGTGCAACAGAAGTTCACCAATTCCTTGAAACCTATCGCGGAAACCAAAAGCAACTGATGGTCGAGAACCAACTGGTTCTGATTTACCCCTACGGACGATTTTTCTATATCCGCAATAACGATACCGAGTTATCTGACGTGATGCATAAAGGCCTAGAGGCCGCATTTGAGGACGGGAGCTTACAAGAGTTATTGATCAACCATCCTTTTTCAAGTGATGCTTTTACCAAAGCCAACTTAGCAGAGCGAACTCATATTCGAATTCCAAGCCCAACGCTAACGGAAGGTTTCAAGGCCATCGACAACAAATGGTGGTACGTGCCGTAAGCAAGTTCCTTCACTAAAACCATCGATTTATCGACGAAAAATGCATGGCACTATGAATCTGCTTTGGAGAAAAGGCTAATTTGGTGTATGTGGGGGCTAGATCAATAATATTTGATTTCGATGCGAAAGAAAAAATCTTTAGAATCAAAATGCTAGATACGAAGTTTAAACAATTGGAAATAACAGGTTGAACTAGGTTTTGGATTGGAGCGTGCAGCGGGAATCGAACCCGCATCATCAGCTTGGAAGGCTGAGGTAATAGCCATTATACGATGCACGCATCATCGTGAATACAGGTCTAATATGCCACAGTAATTTGAAAAGAAAAGGTTTTTCTTCGCCAAATGGTTTTGTTTGCTTTCTTTGTGCGCAAAGTGGTAAAAGTTTGACCTCTACGGGCGGTCAAGAATGTGAATTTTCCATGTTGTGCACAACCGCTTGGTCCTTCCCTTGTGCTTTCGCTTGATACATTAGTTGATCAGCATCTGAAAGCTGTATATCCTGATGTGCCGTTGGGTAATATGCGCACCCTAAGCTGACGGTAACCTGATAGGGAAGCTTGTCGCTAAAGTCTAGATTTCGAATTAAGTCACAAATAGCGTGGGAGACTTCTTTTACTCGCAGCTCATCTTGGTTGTTCATCACAAGGGCAAACTCCTCACCACCGATACGGCCCAAAAGTTGGTCCGATCCGACTTTTTCATGTACCGCCTCTGCAACCGTTTTAATGACATGATCACCGACCTGATGCCCGTAGTTGTCATTTATAGATTTGAAGTCATCAATATCAAATATAATGACACATACGTCACCCTGCATCTCTATACGCTGTTGAAACTCCGAAACGAAATGTCGACGATTACTCAGCCCTGTCAATGAATCCGTCTCAGAGAGTTTCTTTAGCTCTTCATTGGCCAAGGCTAACTCACGAGTTTTCATGCGCACCGAATACCTCAATGCAAATATATAGAGGATCGCACCACCCACAGCAATCGCAATGAGAATCGGTGCCAAATAAGCCGGGTAGACAGTATTGACGTGCATCCAACGACTCAAAATGCGCTGCTTCTCACTTGTGGTAATCGTTTCCTGTCCCTTTATTATCCTATCTTGTAACGCTTTATTACCCTCTTTTACCGCAGCTCTCAAGTCTCCTGAGTAAAGATTTCTAACACCAATGAAAGCGTTGGGCTGGTTGCTTGTCAAAAGATAGAAATTTCCCACTTGTAAATCCGCAACAAAAGCGGAGATCTCTCCTTTAAACGCCGCATCAATCATTTTCTGGTTATTGTTGAATGACACAAGTCGAATATTAGGGTAATTGTTGCGAGTAAATTCTTCTTCGTATCCGCCCGTTACTACTCCCACTTTATAGTTATGTTTGCCCAACATAAAGTCATTGAGGTCAAGACCTATCAAATCTCGATTTATGTACATCTGAGTATCAATAGTGATGATCTCTGGGGTGTAATCTAGATAGGCTTCTCTTCCTTCAGACCATAGTATCCCTGCATGCACATCTGCTTGTCCTGTGCGTACTGCCTCAAGTGAGTCATTCCAATCTAATAAAAGAAATTCAATCTCGACATTATTGTGTTTGGCAAAATGTTGCCAGTAGTCAATCAATATCCCGGCGGGTTGTTGATCGTCGTCTAGATAAGAAAAGGGCTTCCACGCTTTTGAGTTGGTCACAATCAAAGTTCGTGACTCTGTGTTTTCTTGATTCGCAACTGATACAGGGGAAAACAATAGGGTGACGTTTAGTAAGCTTAGCTGAGCTAGTAAGGCCCCCTTATGCAGAAACTGTTTGATTTTTGAGAGATATAGTATTGCGGCATGTTTACTCAAGTTTGCGCCCACTAGCCCAGACCAATAATGATAATTATAATATTAGACACTAATAACCCATCTGCCAGTTTGCTGCCTACCACGAACGCTTGATAAGAACTTTACTTAACGCAAAGTTTATCTCTTTTCGTACCGATATTAACCCACACAAAAAATAGATTTAAATCATCTCAATATTGGGTATAATCCGCGCCCATTATGTTTTGTGTTGATAAACACTAAATAAATTTGAAAAAAACCATAAAACAAACCTCTCACAGACAGAGGTAAAATGAGAAGTAAAATGAGCAAGATTGATAAAGCGACACGAATACTACTAGCAGGGTTCTGTATCAACCTTTGTCTTGGCATCCTATATGCTTGGAGTGTCTTCAACAAAGCGTTAGTGACAGAATCAGGATGGAGTGCAGCAGAAGCCTCATCCCCCTACGCTATTGCAACTATTACCTTTTCAATTTGTCTTCTTATCGCGGGGATCCTACAAGATAAAATGGGACCACGTAAGATCCTGATTCTTGGCACCATCTTAACAGGCTTAGGTATGATTGCATCTGGCTTTGCAAATTCACCACTGATGCTAAATATCACTTTCGGTGTAATGACGGGGGCCGGGATTGGCTTTGGCTATGCTTGTCTTTCACCATCAGCGATGAAATGGTTTCACTCATCGAAAAAAGGCATGGTTAATGGATTAGTTGCTGCTGGTTTTGGCCTTGCTGCTATTTATCTCGCTCCGCTTACCTCATCTCTAATAGATAGCATGGGGATTCAAACAAGCTTTATTATTCTTGGTATTAGCATATTGGTGATCACCGTTCCTCTTGCCGCTACAATCAGTAATCCTCCAGCAGATTATGCCCCCGCTTCACCACATAATAAGGCCAGCAAGTCTACAAATCCAAGTGCTCATGATAGTGACTTAACTTGGAAGTCCATGCTAAAGACGCCTCAATTCTACTCTCTTTGGATTATGTATGCCTTTGCAGCATCAGTTGGTCTAATGATCATTGGTAACATCACGACTATCGCAAGCATACAAGCGGATTTACCTAATGCCGTTTATCTCGCTTCAATTCTCGCGATATTTAACTCCGGTGGACGAGTCGTCGCAGGGTTACTCGCCGATAAGATTGGCGGAATAAGAACATTGCTTCTGGCGTTCATTCTACAGGGCATTAATATGGTTATGTTCGCTACGTTTAATAGCGAGTTCACATTAATCCTAGGAACAGCAGTTGCTGCGGTAGGCTATGGTACATTGTTAGCGGTATTCCCAACCATAACAGCAGAATTCTATGGTCTTAGAAACTACGGTACTAACTATGGTGTGCTGTATACAGCATGGGGGATTGGCGGTGCTATAGGTGCGGCTGTTGTTGGCTTCTCAATGTCCAATGTTGAAAACTATAGCCTTGCGTACACAATTTCGGCCTTCATGATGGCAACCTGTATTGCTTTAGCACTGTTTACCAAACCAATCTCTATGGCAAAACTCGGACGACTGAAAAAAGCCTAACGCACCTTTCATGTCGCTCTATATTCCAAAAGGCTTAGCTTCATTGTTAAGCCTTTTTAGGCTATGTGAACGCCTTGTAAAATCTCGTCAAAATTGTAGGGCTCAACGACTTTGGTTGGTTATTTGATGGCTAATTAAGTATGCTTTAATTGCAATGATTGAACTGATCTGGACTGCTATTTTTCACATGAATGTGCGTAAACTATTTATCTTATCTCTTATTACACTCTTTGCAGGCTGTGCAACCTATGCGAGTCTTAATTACGACAAACTCTTTGGTTATGCGCAACCGAGGGAACGGCTTGTAGAGGCATCCAGCCCATCTAGTGACTTCTTTCTCAACCAAGTAAAGCCTATTATTGATAACCGCTGCGTAGTATGTCACGCATGTTATGACGCTCCTTGCCAACTGAAACTATCCTCCACAGCTGGTATTGATCGCGGGGCGAGCAAAGCCCTCATTTATCAAGGTACACGACTAACCGCAGCAACACCCACTCGATTATTTGAAGATGCTCAAAGCACCTCTCAATGGAGAGACTTTGGTTTTAATCCTGTCTTGAATGAGCGAACACAATCGCCTACTGCCAATATAGAAGCTGGGCTGATGGCAAAAATGTTGATGCAAAAACAAGCGCACCCTTTACCTATGCAAACTCAATTAGAGGGGTTCGATTTTTCTATTGATCGTGAACAGCAGTGCCCCACTATCGAAGAATATGCGGAATATGAAAGCAAATACCCTAATTGGGGAATGCCTTATGGCATGCCTAATCTAACATCAGCAGAGTATTCAACCTTAATGTCTTGGCTACAAGATGGAGCGCTCATGAGCGCTCCTCTGCCCTTGACCTCAGAGCAAGATGCCCTGGTTAATAAATATGAGCAATTCTTGAACGCCAGTCCGCGTAAAGTACAGCTAATGGCTAGATACATATACGAACACCTTTTCCTGTCACATTTGTATTTTTCTGATCTTAAAGAGTCAACCCCTCGTTTCTTTACTCTGATCCGTTCAACCACGCCACCAGGACAAGCCATCAAGCAGATTACAACTCGCCGTCCATATGATGACCCTAAAACCGAGCGCGTTTATTACCGGTTGATTCCTGTCTTATCAACCATTGTTGATAAGACCCATATGCCTTTTGCACTCAATAAACAACGCTTGGCTAACTGGAAAAAGTGGTTTATCGACTCCAAGTATGATGTGGCAAAACTACCTGACTACTCAGTCGAAGTTGCAGCCAATCCCATGACAGCTTTTATCGACCTTCCCGTTAAAGCTCGTTTTAAGTTCATGCTGGACAATGCACAAAATACAATAAACGCCTACATAAAAGGCCCTGTATGTCGTGGACAGCTGGCATTAAATGTTATTAATGACCGTTTCTGGGTATTTTTCTTGGATCCTGATAAATCGGATATACCCGAAGTCAACGAGTTTTATCGCTCACAAGCAGATAATTTGAAGCTGCCGGGGGAACTGGAAAGTAATACTGTGCCGATTACCAACTGGGTCTCATATTCTCGGCAGCAAGCCCGTTACTTAGAAGCAAAGTCTGAATTTATTAATAAGTGGTTTAAAGACGGCCAAAATCTCACAACCGATGTGATTTGGACAGGCAATGGGACCAACCCAAATGCTGCACTCACTGTCTTTAGGCACTTTGATAGTGCATCCGTCGTTCAAGGTTTGGTAGGTAAACCGCCCAAAACCGCGTGGGTCCTTGACTATGCACTGATTGAACGTATCCACTATCTCCTCGTCGCTGGATTTGACGTGTATGGCAACTTTGGTCATCAACTTATGACCCGTATGTTTATGGATTTTCTTCGCTTAGAAGGGGAAAGTAATTTTGTTACTCTGCTGCCCAAAGACATTCGCCATTTCGAACAGTCAAGCTGGTATGAGGACCAAAGTGCTCAATTAAGTGACTTCTTACAACGTAACGTTAAACCTTTTAATCAACCTAGTCAGGTTCCCTATCAGACCGATAATCCAAAAAAAGAGCTGTATAACATTCTACAAACACAGCTTTCTCCAGTACTCCATAATCGTTATGCTATTGAGCAAACCGGACTGTCTCCTGAAAGTGAACAAGCACTCGCAACCATTGATGACTTAAAAGGCGGAGGTATCCGTTACTTCCCTCAGATTATAATACTGCAGATAGAATCGGAATCAGGCCAAAGTCAGGTCTTTACTCTCTTGCACAATAATGCCCATACCAATATCTCCAGTCTATTTGATGAGCAAAGAAACAGAGATTTTGATAACGATGACTTCACTTTGGTTCGCGGCATTCTAGGTAGCTACCCTGCTGCCTTCTTATCACTCAGTGAAAAAGAAATCCCATTATTTGTAAACATGATTGCACAGGTCAAACAGGAGCAAGATTACATTAAGTTATTGGATAAATTTGCTATCCGAAGAAGCTCACCTGAATTTTGGTCTTTCAGTGACAAAATTCACCAATGGTATAAGAAAGATCAGCCTATCGAATTTGGTCTCCTTGACTATAATCGTTTTGAGAATAGGTAAACTATTCGGCCAAGCGTTTAACAGCGCAGGAGGTAGGGCATGAGTATTCGAGATAGTATTCGAGCTATCGAGCAGCAAATATACATCGCTTGCTCAGAGGGTGATTACGACACTGTCCAAATGCTTGAGCATCAGCTAGAGAGTTTGCGAGGCAAGGCCGAGCATCCACTCGATGATGATTCCTATGCACCTGAAAGTAAGATACCCCCAGAAGACCTTTGGTATTAACGATTAAAGCCCCGTACAAAACGGGGCTTTTTCTATATTAGCCACATTGGTTGCATTTACTCAATCTTGCAAAACCGACCGCTAGAAAAAATCGATATCTGAGCGACCAATCTTATTTTTCTTGCTCGAGTTTGCTTTCTTGCTGTCAGCCTTTTCTGGCTTCACTTGTGGTTTTGTGCCCTTATGACGAACTTCCTCTGTCACGGAATCACTAACTGTGCTTTCATACTCCGAGTTCTCAGCATCACAGATAACCACATAGAACTCTTGGTTAAACTCAAAAACATCTCCGTGATACATTTTGCGACGTTTACGAGTTTCAAGTTCACCATTGACAGCAACATAACCCTCAGAGATGATGTGCTTCGCTTCACCTCCGCCACCGACTAAATTAGCTAATTTAAACACCTTATATAGCTCAATAGGCTCACTTGATACCTCTACTCCAATCGCTTCGATTTCAATTTCTTGAGTATTTTTGTCGTCTTCTGTCATGTTTTGCTTTAATTAAATGGCGAAAACGCAAAGTCTAATGCCTAACCTTCAATAAATAAACTAAAGTTAAACATAGAAAGAGCACATTAAAGGGACGAACTTTGCTCAAATGGACACTCATTCTACTTTTACTCTCGTGGCGAGCCGTTGCTTTCGAGCCACCGGTTAAAGTTTTGGTATATGGTGACGACGCTTATCCACCATACAGCTACGTAGAAAATGGCATCGCGAGAGGGATATACAGCGACATTCTTCGTCGAGTGTTTGAGGACATGCCAGGCTATAAGATAAAAATTGTACCCATCCCTTGGAAACGTGGGCTTAAAATGCTCAAGTCCGGACGCGGCTTCGCCCTGTTCCCTCCCTATTACTATGCTGATAAACGCCTTTACATATCTCCGTATTCAAAGCCCATTTTGAATGAAGAGGTTGTTGTATTTTGCAACAATGACAGCGTACAAGATCGCCCACTAAATAATTGGCCATCGGACTACCTCGGTTTGACCATAGGTGTAAATGAGGCTTTCGCGCTCGGTGGAAGCGAGTTTTGGAATGCAGTAAAAGCAGGCAAAATAACCGTTTCTGAAGCAAAAGGGAGCAGGCCAAGCTTGCTAAAATTATATGAGAAGAAAATTGATTGTTACATGAATGACCGATTGTCTATTCTCTGGGAAATAAAACGTATGACAACCGATGGCCTACTGCCAGAGGATTGGAAACTCACGTTAGGGGCCGTCGTGAGCGCAGAGCAAGGGTACTTAGGCTTTACCACGATCCAACCTGAGAAATACCCTTACAAAGACGACTTCGTCGAAACATTTAACTCTATTCTCACGCAATTGAAAGAGAAGGGAGAAATTGAAGTTATCGTCAAAGCTTACTTAGAAAAAGATCTATAACACACGTAGTTTCCCCCCTCAACCCTTGTGTTATTAGCACCTAGAAACTTGAAAGCTCGACCAGCTTACGTGTGTATGAACGTTTAGGACTTTCAAAAAGCTTATCTGTCCTCCCACTCTCTACAATAAGCCCTTGCTTCATTACAATCGTATGGTGGCAAAGGGATTTAACAACATTAAGGTCATGACTTATAAACAAGTAGGTTAAAGCGTATTTCTGCTGAAGAGATTTCAGAAGATCAAGAACCTGAGCTTGAACCGTTCGATCAAGTGATGATGTGGGTTCATCGAGTAGAATGAATTCAGGTTTAAGTACCAAAGCTCTTGCTATTGCAATCCTTTGACGCTGCCCGCCTGAAAACTCATTGGGGTATCTGTGGCGAGTTTCAGGATCTAAATCAACATCTTCCATTGCCTCACAAATCATTTTATCGACGGTTAATTCATCAAAGTCATGATGAACGTATAGCCCTTCACCTATCACTTGTGCAACAGACATTCTAGGATTAAGCGCGGAGAATGGGTCTTGAAAAACCACCTGCATTTTACTGCGGTAAGGTAACATCTCCTTCCGGTTCAACCCCTGTAACTCATGTCGTTCATAGCAGATGGAGCCTTCAGAGTTCACTAAACGCAAAATAGCCATACCCGTAGTAGATTTACCAGACCCACTTTCACCTACTATACCCATTGAATGACCTCGTTTCAGGTCAAAGTCCATATCTGTCACCGCTTTGATATGAGAAACTACTCTTTTAAATAGACCTCCAGTTACAGGAAACCAAACCTTTAATTTGTCTACTTTTATAAGACTCTCTGAATCTTCCGCGACTTCGACGGGTAGCCCTCGAGGATCCGAGTGAATCAGTGTTTGTGTGTAAGAGTGCTCAGGCGCGGAAAATAGCGAATAACAATCAGCCTGTTCAACTATCTGTCCATCTTGCATTACCGCAACTTTGTCTGCAATTCGGCGAACTATGCTCAGATCATGGGTAATAAACAGCATCGCCATTCCAAGTTCTTTTTGCAAATCTCTCAATAATTCCAATATTTGCGCTTGCACAGACACATCAAGCGCAGTGGTTGGTTCATCAGCAATTAATAGTTCTGGTTTGTTTATCAAAGCCATTGCTATCATGACTCTTTGTCTTTCCCCACCAGATAATTCATGAGGATAAGCATTAATCTTCACTTCAGGATAACGGATGCCCACTTTTTGTAGCCATTCAACGGCTAATTTTTCTGCTTGAGTCTGACGAACACCACTATGTATCGCCAGTGTCTCTACCAACTGTTTCCCCACTTTATGTAAAGGGTTAAGAGATACCATCGGCTCCTGGAAAATCATCCCTATACGATTACCGCGGATCCCTCTCAGTTCGCGTTCAGAGCAGTTCAGTATATCAATACCATCAAAGTTGATAGTACCTTCAAGATAATGAGAAGAGCCTTTGGGAAGAAGCTTAAGTATTGAATTGGCCGTCACTGATTTTCCAGATCCGCTTTCACCAACTAACGCAAGGGTTTCCCCTTTAGAAATCGTAAAAGACACTTTATTTGTGACTTTATTTATCTCGTTGCCAACACCAAATCCTACCGACAAATTGTTCAACGTGAGTATGTCTTTCGCCATGACTATCTACCTTGATGATGAGGGTCAAAGGCATCTCGCACTGCTTCACCGATAAAAACCAGTAAGGTGAGCATGATGGACAATACCAAAAAAGCAGAGAAACCAAGCCAAGGGGCTTGTAAGTTGGCTTTGCCCTGAGCCAACAACTCTCCTAAAGAGGGAGATCCAACAGGCAAACCAAAACCAAGAAAATCGAGAGATGTGAGTGTTGTGACCGATCCCGAGAGGATAAATGGCATCATTGTTAGAGAAGCTACCATCGCATTTGGCAACATGTGCCTTCTCATAATTCGACTATCGCTGACGCCCATTGACAGTGCTGCTTTTACATAATCAAAATTTCGACAACGTAAAAACTCAGCCCTCACAACACCAACTAGACTCATCCAACTAAATAGCACCATAATGCCTAATAACCACCAGAAATTAGGTTCAACAAAACTGGATAAGATGATGAGTAAAAACAAAGTTGGCATCCCAGACCATACTTCGATGAAACGTTGACCAAACAAGTCTAACCAGCCACCATAATACCCCTGAGTTGCACCAACAATAACGCCAATGACGCTTGATACTAAAGTAAGAATAAGCCCGAATAGTACTGAGATACGAAAGCCATAAATAATACGCGCCAATACGTCACGACCTTTATCATCGGTACCAAGCCAATTAACATTATCCGGTGCAGAAGGAACTGAGCCAGCAATATCGTAATTGATCGTGCTATAGCTAAAACGAATCAGGGGCCATACCATATAACCTTTGTTTTCTATCAGCTCCGCAACATAAGGATCGGTATAATCGGCTTCGGTCTCGAACTCACCACCAAATACAGTTTCAGAATATTGGGTTACAATAGGGAAGTACCAAGCGCCGTCATAGTCTACTAATATGGGCTTATCATTGGCAATTAGCTCTGCAAACAGACTGAGTGTGAACAAAACCATAAAGATACACAGCGACCAAAAGCCACGCTTATTCGCTTTAAACCTTTGCCAACGCGCTTGATTTAACGGGTTAGCCGTTTTGCTGTTTTGCATTTAACGGGCCTCGAAGTCTATTCTGGGGTCGACCCAAGTGTATGTTAAGTCTGATATAATGCTCAAAATCAAACCCAGTAATGTCATAATGTAGAGAGAACTAAAGACCACCGGATAGTCTCGCTGAATCGTTGATTCAAAGCCAAGTAAACCTATACCTTCAAGCGAAAACATGACTTCAATCAACATTGAACCTGTGAAGAAAATACTGATAAACGCTGCGGGAAAACCAGCGATGATGATCAGCATGGCGTTACGAAAAACATGCTTGTAAAGAATGCTGTTTTCATCCAAGCCTTTAGCTCTAGCTGTTACGACATATTGTTTGTTGATTTCATCCAAAAATGAATTTTTAGTCAGCATACTCAACGTAGCGAACCCACCTATCACCATAGCCAGTATCGGCAAGGTCAAGTGCCAAAAGTAGTCAATAATTTGCTCATACCAAAGCATTTGATCAAAGTTGCTCGAAACAAGGCCACGTAGTGGGAACCAGCTAAAATAATTACCACTAGCAAATAATATAATCAGTATGATGGCAAACAAAAACCCCGGAATTGCATAACCAACTATAACAACTGCACTCGACCAAATATCGAATCTTGAACCGTGATGAATCGCTTTCATTACACCTAATGGGATCGAGATGAAATAAATAATCAATGTACTCCACAACCCCAGGGAAATAGATACAGGAAGACGCTCAACGATTAAGTCGATCACATTACCACCCTTGAAGAGACTATCTCCAAAATTAAAGGTGGCGTAATCTTTTAACATAGTGAAGTAACGCTCTAGAATCGGCTTGTCAAAACCAAACTGCTTTTTGATTTCCTCGACAACTTCTGGATCTAACCCTCTTGAACCCTTGTAACCACTCGGACTAGTATCACTACCAATATCCAGAGAAACTTCGCTGCCACCACCAGAGAAACGCTCCATTATCCCTGAGTCAAATCCTTCAAGTTGCGCAATAGCCTGTTCAACAGGACCACCTGGAGCGATCTGGATAATAAAAAAATTAATCGTGATTATCGCCCACAAAGTGGGTACCACTAACAGTAATCGGCGAAAAATATACGCGGTCATGCTTCACCCTCTTTGCTAACGACGTTTTTCCGGCAATTTCGCAGCTTTCTCTTTCGATATCCACCAAGTATCAATGCCTAGGTCGTACTTAGGCAAAGTAGTCGGGCGATCAAACTTATCCCACATAGCCACTCTGTACTTACTTACGTACCATTGTGGAATAATATAAAAGTTCCACTGTAGGACTCGATCCAATGCGCGACCGAGTGCAAGCAAAGCATCCGGATCTTGCTGCTTTTGAGCAATTTCCATTGTCAAGCTATCCACAACAGGATCCATAACTCCTGCAAAATTATAAGTAGAGTCGATATAGTTTGAATTCCATATAATCATCAAGTTTGGGCTCGGGTATGGGTTAGCCGAATACCCTCTGGAGATCATGTCAAAGTCTCTGTCTCTTAATCGCTTTGTGTATTGCGTAGTGTCAATAGTGCGAATTTTCATCTCAATACCCATTCGCTTCATGTTCTTTTGAACGGGTATCGCAATTCGTTCATCGGTCGGGCTATAAATCATTAACTCAAAACGAAACGCTTCACCTGTCTTAGTGTTAGTAAGTACTTTATCTTTTAGCTCCCAACCAGCTTCTTTCAACAGTTTGAAAGCGACTCTCATCTGAGCTCGAATTCGTCCAGAGCCATCTGTCTTAGGCGGTTCAAATTCATGTGTAAGTGCCCGTGGAGGAATTTGATTTTTAAACCGCTCTAAAACTTTACGCTCTTGCTCACTGGGTAACCCCTTTGCCTCATAATCTGTATTTTGAAAATAGCTGCGGGTTCTAGAGTATTGACCATAGAACATGTTCTTGTTCATCCACTCAAAGTCCATTGCATAACTAAGAGCTTCTCGCACTAGCGGATCTTTAAATATTTCCCTTTGAGTATTAAAAACAAATCCAGCCGTACCTTCGGGCTTTTGATGGGGAATTTCCTCTTTAGTAATAAAACCTTTATCAAAGTTTTTTCCTGTGTAGGAGTTAGCCCAGTACTTTGCCGATGTCTCTAGACGAAAATCAAACTCACCCGCTTTAAATGCTTCCAGCATAACAGTATCATCTCGATAATAATCGTACTGAATCTGCTTAAAGTTGTGTCGCCCAATATTGACAGGAAGATCCTTCGCCCAATAATCTTCCACTAATCCATAAGTGACACTCTGCCCAGTTTTATGATCGATGATTTTATAGGCTGAGCTGCCCACTGGCGGCGTGGATATGGGTTCTGAAAAAGACTTATCTTTCCAAAAATGTTCTGGCAGTACCGGTGTAGATTGAGCAAAACTAAAAAGTTTCTCCCTGTTTGGCGTTGCCATTTCTATCCGAACTGTGTGCTTATTCTTTGCCTTAACAGACTTGATATCTTTATAGTAAGCTCGATACTGAGGGACTCCCTCTGTCATAAATTTCTCAAAAGTAAAAGCGACATCGTCGGCGGTAATTGGTTCTCCATCATGAAAGCGGGCTTTGGGGTTAATATCTAGCTCAAGCCAAGTGTAATCATCTGAATATCGGACTCTTTGAGCGATTAGGGGATAATAAGCATCGATTTCATCACTGGGAGAGTACATTAAAGAATCATAGAGTTCGCCTGTTGCGGCAGCAGCAACACCTCTTGATGCATAGCGATTGAAGTTATCATATGTTCCTACCTGGCCGTAGGTAACCTTGCCATATTTAGGCGCGTTAGGATTAACATAATCAAAATGAGTAAAGCCATCTGGGTACTTGGCTTTACCGAATCCTACTAAGTTGGTTGATTCAATGACTTTAGCTTGTACGATAGAGCTTACGCTAACAAGTAGAGCTCCTAAGAGAATGCGGCGTATTGGCATCATAGACAGTATTCTTCCCAACATTAAGTATACTATTAATTCAGTTACTTAGATAAGTATAGGCACTTATACTACAGCCGGAGAAATGTTCGCAACAAAAATGTGCCGCAACGCCAACTATTAATCATGTCAAAAAAAACATGTGTACTACATCATTTCCTTGGCAATGAGGTGTAAAAGGTAGGTTTCACGCTCAATGCTCATACCTTTTTTAGGACTGCTAGTCATGGTTTTTTCGTTATGTTCAATCGCCTTATGAATATTGACCCACATGGCTGTCATCCCGTTTTTTATTTCGTAATCTTCATAGGAAGGTTTTCCAAGATCGAGATCAACCTTGCAGGTATAACAGTAGGAATGCATGTGAATAACATCGGCTTCTGGCTTGTACCATGGTCGAAATTCTTCATAAATACCAAAAGGCTTGATGCTACGAATATTTCGAGCACCGGTTTCTTCTGTTAACTCTCTCACCAAACCCGCAATAATGTCTTCTCCATCATCAATTCCACCACCGGGAATGGAGTAATCATGATAACGCTGTGTATATAGCAGTAGAATTTTCTCTCCATTAACCACTATGGCTCTCGCCGCTTTCCTTTGAATGATAGCTTTGTGATCCAAGTGGTTAATATCGGGATGTATAGATGTTTTTAATTGTCTCATCAATAAATTAATCTAGGTTCGAACTAAGTCGATTCTACCACATCAGCTTAGGGCCTCAATCTAAGCAAGCTTAAAGCGATGAATCATAGAGATTAAATTATCGGACACACGATCAAGTTCAGTACTGGCACTTGCCATCTGAGCCGATTCTGCTGATACAGAAGATGCCATATCATTCAGGCTTACCATATTTCGGTTCATCTCATTAACAGTAAGTGTCTGTTCTTCAGCCGCCGTAGCAATGTGTTGGTTCATTTCCTCTATGGTGTGAACTTCTTGGTTAATCTTACTAATTGCTACTCCTGCTTGACTCGACAACTCAGAAGCATTGGTTGCTTTCTCTGTCCCATGGTCCATCACTTTGACAACATTCTCGGCGCCTAATTGAAGCTTCTCTACAATGTTTTGAATTTCAAGCGTTGATTCATGTGTTCTTAGCGACAAACTTCTCACTTCATCTGCAACTACAGCAAAACCACGACCTTGTTCCCCTGCCCTCGCTGCTTCAATGGCTGCATTGAGTGCCAATAGATTGGTTTGTTCAGCTACACCGCGAATCACTTCTAAAACGGTATCAACATTACGAGCATCGGATGCCAACTGCTGTACAACTTGACTGGCAGACTGTATTTCACCAGCAAGTTCATTAGCACCACCAACATTTTTATTGATGATCTCGTGACTATGGTTCGCTTCTTTTGCTGCCATACGACTTGCATCATTGGCTTCTACTGTTCGCGCCGCTACTTCCTCAACGGTTGCCAACATTTCAGTCATTGCGCTCGCTAATGTTTCGACATCGCTTTGCTGCTGGTTAAGACTGTGATCAATATGCAGTGCCGATCTAGATAGCTGACCTGCAGCACTAGATACTTCACTACCCGCATCACTGATATTGAGCATAATATTCTGAACTGATTGAACAAATTGGTTGAAGTAACGAGCCAAATCTACCAGTTCTCTACTGCCTTCCTCTTCTAAACGCTGAGTTAAGTCACCTTCACCTTTAGATAAAGTTTTCATTGCATTTACAGTACGATTGAGTGGTGTAGTAATGGTTTTAATAAAGAAACCTATCACCACCGACAATAAAATTAAAATACCTATAGCGTAACTGATTGAGGCTACCTCAGAACTCCGTGTATCCTCTTTTAAAGCAAGCATATTCATTCCAGAGCCAATCATCCAACTCCATGGTTGAAAAATGAGCGCATAGCTTGTTTTGAGATCTGCTGTGGTCGAATCAGGATTTTTCCAGTAGTAATCAACAAAACCACCGCCATTTTGAGCAAGTGTATACAGGTCCTGAACAAAGTAGCGTCCTGTACTATCTTGAAGCCCGATGATGTTCTTACCGATTAATGACTCAACGCCAGAAGCAAGTTGTAAACCTTCTCGACTAACGACAAAAACATAGTTGTTGCCATCAAATTTCATCGCCGATATTGTCTTTAACGTGCGAGATTGCGCCTCACTTTCTGAAATAAGGCCAGATTTATATTGTTGGTAGTTATGCTTTGCAACACCAGAAGCAGCCTCAACCAGTGTCGATACTCCACGTTCGTAGTTTTCTCGCATGTGTTCACGAGATTTATCAATATTAAGAACTGTGTTAGCCAGCAGCCCAATGGCAAATAGACCTAATATGGACCATGCCCGTGTCGCAATAGACACCTCGGATAGCTTCTTTGTGATCATGTTTATATACCCTAGCCAGAAAATAGATACTTTCAGCGCCTAGCTACAACACCCACCTAACCTAATGATAATTAAGCCAAGAGCTATTTATTTTGTCTCTAATAATTTAGCAGTAAATTATGATGTTGATGGAGAATTTGGGCGGAATTTATACGCGCCCGGGCTTAATAATAAAAATAACACTGCAACTATAAGTGTAAAAAAGGCTTTTATTGAGAATAAGGTTAACCTTTTATCGATAATAATTACTTTAACTTTTAATATTTTCGCGCTTCAATATGACTAGATTTTTCCTCATTGAAAACTTTAGAGGTCCATATGTTAGATGTCGCCCTATTCAGCGCTAAGTCGTATGACGAAGTGTCTTTCAACAGAGCCAACAAGCCATTTGGCTTTGAACTGCATTTTCATGATTTTCCGCTCACTAAAAAAACCGCAAAAATGGCTCATGGATGTAAAGTCGTTTGTGCTTTTGTAAACGACGACTTGTCTGCTCCAGTCTTAAATGAGTTGTCATTACAAGGTGTTCAACTCATCTCAATGCGATGTGCTGGCTTTGATCGAGTCGACTTAGAAACAGCTAAGAACCTCGGTATTCAAGTAGTCAGAGTACCAGCATACTCTCCTGAGTCGGTGGCCGAACACACCGTCGGCTTAATGATGTCCCTTAACCGACGTTTCCACAAAGCATATCAACGTACTCGCGATGCCAATTTTTCACTCGAAGGACTCGTTGGATTCAACTTCCACCAAAAAACGGTTGGGGTTATTGGGACTGGCAAAATAGGTATAGCTACAATGCGCATTCTTAAGGGGCTGGGAATGAATATACTCTGTTACGATCCTTTCGAAAACCCATTAGCACTAAAACTAGGCGCGACATATTGTAGTAAAGATGAAGTGTTTGAAAAAAGTGACGTCGTCACGCTTCATTGCCCTATGTCGGATGAAAACTACCACCTTTTAGATAAGACCGCTTTCGACAAAATGAAAGATGGCGTAATGATCATTAACACAAGTCGAGGCGGCTTATTAGATGCCGCAGCCGCTATTGAAGCTCTAAAAACGGGCAGAATCGGCGCACTCGGTTTGGATGTGTATGAGAATGAAAAAGACTTGTTTTTTCGGGATAAATCCAACGACATCATTGTTGATGATGTTTTTCGTCGCCTCTCAGCATGTCATAACGTTCTATTTACTGGCCATCAAGCCTTTCTCACCAATGAGGCTCTCGGCAATATTGCAGATACTACTTTAGGTAACATTGATGCTTTTCACCACAAACTTAAATCGGGAAATGAGTTGATAGACTGATCTTGTTGTGGGCTTTCTTACCGAAGGCCCACCACAAGCTAACCTAGTTATTTTCTTAAAGCGTTTAATTTCGCTTGGGCAATACCAAATATAGTATCGATTGGGTAACTACCTTCATCACTAGGCTCTCCAGCTGGCCTGCCCATGAACAGTTCAATGGCTTCTGTTACGTGATCAATCGCCCATATATGAAAATCACCACGTTCGACAGCTTTAACAACATCTGGCCTTAGCATCAGATTATGCATATTCGCCCTAGGAATAATCACCCCCTGATTATCGTTGCGACCTTTAATCCCACAAACATCATAAAAGCCTTCTATTTTTTCATTCACCCCCCCAATCGGCTGAGCTTGGCCAAACTGATTCATAGAACCTGTAATAGCAATGCTCTGGCAATTAGGTTGGCGTGAGAACGCAGATACTACTGCACAAAATTCGGCCATGCTCGCGCTATCGCCATCCACACCACCGTATGATTGCTCGAAAGTTATAGTGGTTTTAAGCGGTACTTTTGCGGTTTTGCCAAACACCGAAGAGAGGTAAGCTGTGAGTATCATAACCCCTTTTGAGTGGATACTTCCTCCCAAGTCGACGCTGCGTTCGATATCTATCACCTCACCGTCTCCATAGCATGTCGTCGCAGTGATTCGGTTAGGCGCTCCAAACATATATTCACTGGTGCTTAACACCGAAAGCGCATTGACTTGCCCTACTGAATGGCCGTGTGTCTGAAGTAGCGTGGTTCCGTTGATAAAACCTTCCATCACACTATCTTTTAAGCGGCTAACTCTAAGCTCCTGATTTGCCAGTGCTTCCTCAACATGACTCGCTCGAATCATATTCGAGTTTGCTTGGCGAGCGACATAATTTGACTCTCTGAGAAGATTAGCGATATTGGCTGAATGTAAAGATAACTTAGTCTGATCCCCAGATAATCGGCAACTATGTTCAATAATTCGCGCAATCGCCTTTTTATCACAATGCAGCATATTGTTATCGTTAACCACACTTGAGATAAAGCGAGCATATTGCAACTCAGATTCTGGACTGCGAACCATTTCGTCTTCAAAGTCGGCCGTCACACGGAATAACTCGCTAAACTCTGGATCATAGTGTTGCAGAAGTTGATAAGTACGATAATCACCAAATAAAATTATTTTCACATCAAGCGGTATAGCTTCGGGATCAAGTGACACTGTACCAGTCAAGGTGACTTCTTTTTCAAGTGACGTAAAGCTCAGTTTTCTCGCTCTCAGCGCTCGTTTTAGCCCGTCCCAAACATAAGGCTGCTCCAACACTTTCTGTGCATCCATCATCAACACACCGCCGTTCGCTTTATGCAAGCTACCTGGGCGGATCAGTGAAAAGTCCGTAAATACCGTTCCTTTAAACGTCGCCGTCTCGATATAACCGAATAAACTGTGATAATTCGGATTTTCTTCAACAACAATCGGAAAGTCATCTGTTTTACGGCTTACAAGAACGTTAACTTTGTAGCGTCTGGGAAGTTTTTTATCTAATGAGGCGGTTGCTACTTCTGCCTGCTCGCCACTCTGCTCAAGAAAAATATCGGCATTATCAACAATATCCTGTTGTAATTCGGTTAAATAGGTTTTAATTGTCGGATAGCCTGAGTAGTCTTTCTTCAACTGTTTTATAAAGTGAGTAATAACATCAAGAGTCACATCATCATTAAGTTTTTTGATTTTCTCACTGTAGGCTTCTTCCCACTCAGTAAGCTGGCGAACCATATCCCGCAACTTGATTTCAAGTTCATCGATGGTAGATCCAAAATACTCTTGTTCCTTTTTTGTTAGCTCCTCAAATGACTCTTCGGTATGCATTTCATCCCCATCCATAGCAACGAATTGATAGTCACCTTGGGTGGTTATGGTTAAGCTAATTCCCTTGGCTTTCGCATCTTTAGTGATGGCAGCTAGTTCAGCTTCTTGTTTTTGAGCCAACTGATTTTTTAGTTTGTCAGCACGACTGTAATAGAGCTCATTGTCGAAAGCTAAAGGCATGGCATTGACTAGCTTAGACATTAGCTTCTCAATGTCTTGCTTAAGTTGGCTACCAATACCTCTCGGTAATGCAAGTACTTTAGGCGTTCGAGTATCTTCAAAGTTAGCAACATAGCACCAATCATATAGCGCTTTTACATCATGTCGGTGACGGTTTAAATAGCGCAAAATCATGGTACGCTTGCCCAAGCCGTTTTGGCCAATAGCATAGATGTTGTAGCCCTTTTCTTTAATGGACATCGCAAACTCTACCGCTTTCTGCGCGCGCTCTTGGCCAACAATTTCATCAATAGGAGCCAGCTCTTTCGTCGACTTGCATGGCAGCATTGCTAGCTGCGCAGCGTGATACAGCTGACTTGATTCAAGCCTTTGAATTGCCATCTCTATTTTCCTTATCGTTATATTTTCGCTCTATAAGTTCCAAGTGTAGGCCAGTTTTATTTATATTTTAGTGACTTAGGTACGATCAGAGTTTAAGTGGTCAAATATCAACCAATAAGTTGCCGCACACAACTAAATGATAATTATTTGCAATGGATAATAAATTACATTTAAATAGTATCTGTTATAACTTTGGTGGAGTGAATCGAATATGGACTTACAACAGTGCTGGACTAATTATTTAAAAGCAGAGCAATTGTTGGAGCAAGGCCATTGGCCGGAAGCCCATAATTTATATGATCAGGTTCTTACTCACCTGCCCAGTCATATTCATAACGCCGTCAAAGACGAACAGACAAAACCCTGTCAATTTGGTTGCTTACTCAGAAGTTTGAGAGACTCAGCAATATCACAGTCAGAAATATTGAACAAAATGGGTCAATACCAAAGTGCATTTGACTTACTCAACCAAAGTTATGGATTGCTTCAGTTTATATCTATCGAACCCACAGAACTGATTGAAGCAACTCATTCAATATTAGACAAAAGTTGTAACGATCTTTTGTCCCATATGGGAGCATTTTGCAGTGCTCAAAGAAATGCGCAGTGGATGCTAGAGTTTGAGCATGTCCAAAAAGCGCACCATCATTTTTCCAGCTTGAAAAGCTATGGAAATGATTTGGAAAGCTTTCATTAAAAGATGAATTAAAAAGGAATTTAAATGTCACAGACACCGATTCTCGAGGTAAAAAACCTCTCCGTCAGTTTTACAACCAATGATGGTATTGTTGATGCAGTTAAGAATGTCAATTTCGAGTTATTCCAAGGAGAAACTCTCGCAATTGTCGGTGAGTCTGGAAGCGGAAAGTCCGTTTCAACCAATGCTGTAATGCAACTACTGCCTAAAAATGGCATTGTCGATAAAAAGTCGCAAATTTTGTTTGAAGGCCAACAATTATTAACATTACCAGAGAAAGCAATGCAAACCATACGTGGCGACCGTATTGGTATGATTTTTCAAGAACCCATGACATCACTTAACCCCTTTATGCGAGTAGGCATTCAAGTTGCTGAGGCTATTATGTGCCATCGCCCTGTCTCGCGCTCTCAAGCAAAACAAAAAGTATTGGAGCTATTTAATCTGGTTCACTTACCCAGCCCACAACAAGCATACAGTAAATACCCTCATGAGTTTTCCGGTGGCCAGCTGCAACGAATAATGATCGCCATGGCTCTTATCAATGAACCAGATATTCTAATCGCTGACGAACCAACCACAGCACTTGATGTCACCGTTCAGGCCGAAGTACTTAATCTAATCAAAGAGATCCAAGCGAAGATGGGTATGGCTATATTATTTATTACCCATGACCTCGGCGTAGTAAAACATTTGGCAGACAGAGTCATTGTCATGTGTAAAGGTGATGTTGTGGAAGAAGGCAAATGCAGTGAGCTGTTTGCCAACCCACAGCATGAATATACCGAGATGCTGATTAATTCGGTGCCTAAAGGCAGTAAAGATCCTATTGACCCCAGCGCCCCTCCACTGCTTAAAGCTGAAGATATCCGAGTTAAGTTTCTCATTAAAAGTCATTTTATTCCGAGTTATAATCAATATTTCGAGGCGGTTAAAGGTATATCTCTAGAGCTAAAACAAGGGGAAACGCTTGGTATCGTAGGTGAATCAGGATCAGGGAAATCAACTCTTGGTCGAGCGCTTATCGGGCTTCTACCTTCTACGGGTAATATTGCCTTCAAAGGCAACAATTTGGCAGAACTCTCTCATAAAGAAAGGTTTGCCCTCAAAAAAGACGTTCAGATGGTCTTTCAAGACCCCTATGGTTCATTGTCCCCTCGTATGACAGTAGGTGATATCATCACTGAAGGTTTAACAGTACACCAACCTCAACTCAGTCATTCGCAGCGCATGCAGCGGGCGCGTCAAGCTCTTGAAGAAGTTCGGTTAGATCCTCATTCCATTAACCGCTATCCACATGAGTTTTCAGGGGGTCAACGACAGCGTATCGCCATAGCGAGAGCGCTAATCTTAGAGCCTTCATTTATTTTGTTAGACGAGCCGACTTCCGCGCTAGACAGATCTGTCCAGCTCACTGTTATTGACTTACTAAAAGATATCCAGAAAAAGCACAACATTGGTTTTCTGTTCATTAGCCATGACCTAAGCGTGGTGAAAGCATTATCTGATCGTGTTTTAGTCATGCAAAAAGGCGAAGTGATGGAACAAGGAACCGCTGATGAGATCTTCCACTCTCCACAAAATGCGTACACCCAAAAGCTCATTGATGCTTCGTTTGATTTAGACGAAGAGGTTGTAGAAGCAGCCTAACGACAGAATGACTAAAAGCCGATGCTAGTTTGCATCGGCTTTTAGTACTTTCGTTATTTAAAGTAATGTTTGATTTCAAGATAGCGGGTACGAATATGCTCGATGAGCATCTTTACCTTTTTTGTAGGCTGGCGAGTAAAGGGATAAACAGCATAAATGCCTAAACGTTTTCCCACTAAGTCTGGGAAAATATCAATCAACTGACCATTTCCAAGATCGTGGTAAACTAAACATCGTGGGACATAAGCGATACCGTGCCCGCCAATCGCTGCTTTTCGCAGGGCTGTTGCGTTATCTGTGGAAAAATTACCCGATACTTTGACGATATAATTTCCCGAAAAGCCTTTAAATTCCCAGTCCGAAGCGCCAGTTGTCTGATAGGCATACTGTAAACAATTGTGCCCTGTAAGATCTTGAGGTTGGAGGGGTCTGCCATTGCGGGAAAGATAGGAGGGTGATGCGCACACCAGCCACTGTGAATCAAGAATATGGCGTGCAATCAAACTCGAATCCTCTAGGTACCCAGTTCGAATTACCAAGTCATAGCCACCATCGACCAAATCGACAAACCGATTATCTAGCGACATATCTATATTTAACTCGGGATACCAAGTACAGAATTCTGCCACTGCATCCGCTAATACTAAATCGCCAGAAATACATGGGACAGACATTTTGATCCTTCCACTCATACTTTCTCCAAAACCAGATACTGAATCCAGTGCCTCTTGAGCTGCTTGCTTCACATTTTTCGCACTATTATTCAGTGCCTTACCAGCTTCTGTTAGCGTTAATTTTCGAGTGGTTCGATAGAGAAGCTGAGTACCTACGTCTTGCTCTAACCGTGCAATTCTCTTGCTAACTACTGAATTTGTAAGGTTATTTACTTCAGCAACCTTACTAAAACTTCCTAATTCTGCCACCTGAGAGAAAAGAATAAGATCATCTGCTTTCATATCATTATGCAATTTTTGGAATCAATTTTTTTCATTATTTCTCTGTATCCATAGAAAATAAAGTATTAATTTCACTAAGAATTAACACAAAAATCACAATAAAAGAACCTAGGTGATTCACGGGAGTCCCAAGGCCTGTTTGTACGAGGATGTACTAATGAATGAAACAATACTGGCCTTGGTGGCCTTTTCACCGATAGCTGTGGCAGCTTTTCTATTGGTAGGTCTAAACTGGCCTGCAAAAAGAGCCATGCCTATCGCTTTCGCCCTGACGGTCGCCATTGCATTTTTTGTTTGGGATATGTCTACGTCTCGGATTCTCGCGTCGACACTGCAGGGAATAATCATCACAGTATCAGTTCTTTGGATTGTTTTTGGCGCAATATTTCTTCTCAACACTTTGAAGCATACAGGCGCTATATCGACCATTCGCTATGGCTTTACCAACATTTCTCCAGATCGACGAGTGCAGGCCATCATTATTGCATGGTGCTTTGGATGCTTTATCGAAGGAGCTTCAGGATTTGGGACACCAGCCGCGATTGCTGCTCCCCTTCTCGTAGCGATTGGCTTTCCCGCGTTAGCCGCTGTATTAATGGGTATGATGATCCAATCAACTCCGGTTTCGTTTGGTGCTGTAGGCACCCCGATAATAGTAGGCATCAACAAAGGACTAGATAGCCATAACATAAGCCAGTCATTAGTAAATAACGGTTCGAGTTGGGAGATCTACCTGCAGCAGATCACGGCAAGTGTATCTATCATCCATGCTTGTGTAGGTACGCTCATCCCGGTACTAATGGCTGTTATGCTCACACGATTCTTCGGCAAAAATAAAAGCTGGACTGAAGGCCTAGATATTGTTCCATTTGCTCTATTTGCAGGCATATCTTTTACTTTACCTTACGCACTAACTGGGGTATTTCTCGGACCAGAGTTCCCTTCACTCATCGGTGGGCTAACAGGCTTATCCGTTGTCGTCTTTGCCGCCAAAAGAGGTTTTTTAGTCCCTCGAACAACATGGGATTTTGAAGATGAGTCCCAGTGGCCTAAAGAATGGTTGGGTGCACTAAAAATCGAGCTCAATACGACACAAAGTAAGCCAATGAGCATGTGGTTAGCATGGTTTCCGTATGTCTTGCTCGCTCTCGCTTTAGTATCAAGTCGTGTTAGTAGCGATGTAAAGTCTGTGCTGATGGGTATCAACTTGTCCTTTGAAAATATATTCAATTACGCTGATATTAATGCGGCAATTCAGCCTCTCTATTTGCCGGGTGGGATTTTAGTTTTTGTCGCCTTTGTCGCGGTATTATTACAATCTGGTAGCGTTAAGCCGCTAGTCAAAGCTTGTGGCGAATCAAGCCAAGCATTAGTCGGCGCTGGTTTTGTCTTGATGTTCACGATACCCATGGTAAGAATTTTTGTTAACTCAGGCATCAATGGAGCAGACTTAGCTAGCATGCCAATTACAACGGCTAACTTTACGGCGGGCTTAGTCGGTGAAGCCTTTCCTGCACTGAGTGCTTCTATTGGTGCTCTAGGTGCTTTTATCGCGGGCTCAAATACTGTTTCTAATATGATGTTTGGCCAGTTTCAGTTTGAAGTTGCAAGAACCTTATCCATATCAAGCGTTATCGTCGTCGCTTTGCAAGCCGTCGGGGCTGCGGCTGGCAATATGATAGCGATCCATAATGTTGTTGCTGCCTCTGCAACTGTGGGTTTACTGGGACGAGAAGGCGCTACACTTCGTAAGACTATTCTGCCAACACTCTATTATGTCATTGTCACTGGCATCATTGGTCTCATCGCAATATATGGATTTGGTATGACGGACGCACTCATGATGTAACGCCAAATTCACCAGATATGTTCTTTACCTGATACTTAACCTTAGGAATGCTACTAATGATCATTTCATCTACCTCTGACTATCGCAAAGCAGCACAAGCCAAGTTGCCACCGTTTTTGTTTCATTACATAGATGGTGGTTCATACAACGAACATACATTAAGGCGCAATTGTGAGGACTTATCATCGATAGCACTCAAGCAGAGAGTGCTAAAAAACATGTCTGATATTGATATAACCACAAAAGTGTTTGGAGAAAGCTTTGCTCTACCTATCGCCCTATCTCCTGTTGGCTTAACTGGTATGTATTCTAAACGCGGTGAAGTTCAAGCGGCATTGGCAGCAGAGCAAAAAGGTATTCCTTTTACCATGTCAACGGTTTCAGTATGCCCTATTGAAGAAGTGGCTCCAAAGCTTAAAAGGCCCATGTGGTTTCAGCTCTATGTACTAAAAGATCGTGGTTTTATGCGAAATGTTCTTGAACGCGCCAAGGAAGCTGGGGTGAGCACACTGGTCTTTACTGTCGATATGCCAGTTCCAGGAGCGCGCTATCGCGATCTACATTCTGGTATGAGTGGACCAAATGCAGCGATGCGACGAGTTTTTCAAGCGATGCGTCACCCTGACTGGGCGTTTAACGTCGGCGTATTCGGGAAGCCTCATGATCTTGGGAATATCTCTACCTACCGTGGAAAGCCCACAAAACTCGAAGACTATATCGGATGGCTAGGAGAAAACTTTGACCCCTCTATTTGTTGGAAAGATCTAGAGTGGATTAGAGACTTCTGGGATGGTCCTATGATCATAAAAGGTATTTTAGACCAACAAGATGCGAAAGATGCGGTTAGTTTTGGTGCTGATGGTATTGTTGTCTCCAACCATGGTGGGCGCCAGCTTGATGGCGTTCTATCATCTGCTAAAGCACTGCCTTACATTGCCGATGCTGTCAAAGGAGATTTAAAAATATTCGTCGATTCGGGGATACGTTCCGGACTTGATGTAGTTAGAATGCTCGCCTTGGGTGCCGATTGTGCAATGTTGGGTCGTTCCTATATTTATGCGCTCGCCGCTCATGGCAGAGCAGGAGTTGAGAATCTGCTCGACCTTTATGAGAAAGAAATGAGGGTTGCTATGACCTTAACTGGCGCAACCGACATCAGTCAGCTAAATCACGACTCATTAATGCACATCTAGCGCCCAGCCACCACACAACTTAGGTTGAGACGGTGACTCTCAGCCTTTCTCTAGATAATCACAATGTAACCAAAGTACTACTTTGGGCAAAGGTGATCACACAAGTAAGATGTAATGCATTACAAACTTATCTAGGGTACCTATGATGCTTGTGACAAACTGAAAGACACAAGGAATTTGGTATGGAACTCGAAATGTTCGTCTGCGATGCATTCACCACTCAACGCTTTGAAGGCAATGCCGCAGCAGTCGTTCCTGTATGCGAATGGCTGTGTGACGACATCATGCAAAGTATTGCTTCTGAGAATAATCTATCTGAAACCGCGTTTATCAAACCAACCGGAGCTAACCAATATGCTATCCGTTGGTTTTCACCAAGCTCTGAAGTCGACTTCTGCGGCCACGCAACACTCGCCGCTGCTTTCTGCCTTTACCAGTTCTATGATGTAGAGGGGAAAATTTCATTTGATACCCTTCATGTCAGCACCTTAAATGTAGAGAAAGATCTCTCTGGACGGATTCTAATGACGTTTCCTAATAGGTTGCCAATTGAATCCGAATGCCCAGCTGAGGTATTTGAATCACTGACTACTCACCCGACAAAAGTACTCAAAACGCCCCAAGCTTATTTTGCCGTTTTTGATAATGAAGAGCAGGTAAAACAGGTAAAAGTGCGCCGAGAGTACTTGGAGAAACTTGCTCCTTATGATCTTATCGTTACAGCGAAAGGTCAGGATCACGACTTTGTATCTCGCTACTTTTGGCCTGATGTTGGTGACTGCGAGGACCCAGTTACTGGCTCAGCTCATTCGTCACTTGCCCCTTATTGGGCATCTCAACTAAACAAAAATAACTTAAAAGGTTACCAAGCTTCAAAACGCGGGGGAACCGTCTACTGCCATGTTGATGATGACAATGTTATTGTATCGGGCCATGCCATGTTGTACTCAAAAAGTAAGATTTACATTTAAAAACACACCTTCACTCACAGAGTATGGGAAAAACCAGAGAGGTGGCACACTCTCTGGTTTTATTAACAGCATCATCAAAATCATATTGTCGCTAGTTATCATCCAAGCTTTCAAAAGATTCATCATCAGCCCGATGATAAATATGAGCCTTGCGCTGCTCTATAAGCACTATCGCAGATAATGGACTTACTGAGTGGACTTCCCCTTTGCAAAAAGAGATAGGTTGTTTCCAAGTGCCATCCTTGTACTCACCTGATGCATCAAATTGGATAAGAACATTCATACGCACCTCCAAACCACATTGAGCATACTAAAAGTCTAGCCCCTAAATGGGTATTTTATTAGTCATGAGTTGCTTAAAAATAAACAAGATGCATATAAAAAATGTTCGTCTAATTATAAGGTTTTAAAAAATAGCTAGCAAAACTAGATAGCACATAAGTGACCAAAGAATTTTATCATTACTAAATAAAAACTTAATTCATTATAATAAATTAAATATAAAGAAGATTAATAAAAAATACACTTTACAAGACAGAATTATCCCAAAAGACAATAATAACACTTCACATTTTAAATAATATTAATAAATTAACAAATAAGTGAAAATATCTTAAGTTTATATTTTAAAAAATAACACTAAACCTAATGATTTAATCAGATCAAAAATTAAATCTATTTTAAAATCAATAAATTAAAACAATACGAGAAGTTAAATTATAAGATTCACTTTAATAAATTGAGGCTTGGGTCATATTTCACACATATAACAATTTATTTTTTAATCAATCTATTATTTATTTTAAAGCTTGAACACGTTTATATAGATTTTATTTGCTGCCAAATAGAGGTAAATTTAATGAATAAGAAGAAAATAATACTTTGCCTATCTGCATTATATTCAACTAGCTCACTGGCCGTGATTGATATCACTCCGAGTCATGTTGAAGTCCAAGGTGAGCAGTGTGAGAGTGGTTATCGATTTCTCAAACCAGCCGAAGCCAGAAAACTATCAGCCGAGCTTTACAACCAAGGTAAGATCGATATGTGGGGAAGGTATTTTCTAGACAATGGAAAAACACTAGCGATAACCCGAGATAACAGCATTAACACTGTCCATGACGCTTTTGAGTATCTCTCTAATATCGAAGACAACGACCCAAATATTCCAACCGGGCAAAGCCTTTGTACCAAAAAAAGTGGGCATTTCTATGCCATTGATACAAGTAGTGAAACCAAATATCAAAAAATTATTTACAATGAGTTAGCTATTGATCAAGAGCTGAGAGACGGCGTACTACATACTGCAACGACAGACCAAGTATCAGAAACAAAGTATGGTGATAACCTGATTAGCCGCATTAGAATGCTAGTAAAAGTCGATGTGGATAACAGCGCAAGCTTTATGATCAGAGCCGTAGGTGAGGAGTCAACGCCAGATTCACAAGTCTCCAAAGACCGAGATGGGCACTTTGGATATGTAGGCCTTACTGGAAAAATCAACGGCAATCTTCTTAAAATGCGATACAACGGTACAGGAGACCGAGCACTGGGCCCTACTCCACCTCTTCTAGATTCTTATCTTTTTACACCTGGCTCAGGTAATCCTCTGATGAAATACTGGGAATTTAAGCTCAACCTTGAAGAAAGTATTGAAGACGGGTATGTACTTGCAACCCTTAATATTTTTTCGGATAAAGCTCAAAAACAGCTGATTGAAAAAACCAATGTCTCTTTAGAACTCAATGATGCTGACTATTTTCCAGAAACTGGCGTGACCGTTGTTGGTAACTCTCTTATCAGTAGCCCTATCCACTTTAGAACTGATGATTATTCGCAAAATCAGTGGTCTTCATATCACCTTCTTTACAGCACAAGCTCAAAAGCAGTTGAGGACCAGTTTTTTAGTGGAAAACATATCACTGCTGCTTCTGGTTCGACACAAGGAGATAGATACGCCAACGATGCAGAAAACCTCGTTTTAGCTCAGCAGACGGCGATACCCTTGGAGCTACCCACTGCACATCGACGTCAAAAGAGGTGTGTGGAGGATTTCATTCAGTCACTACAAAGTCTAGGGGCTTGGGCATTTGCTAGATTGCTGGGAGAGCCTAGCATCTGTGGTGTACAAAACCATCAACCGTTCGCCAATGTTCCTCCTCTTATCGTTGATGAACCTCAACCTACTGGCAATAACAATAATATCGTTTACGAAGTGATAGAGACTCAGCCACACAACGATAATCCGGATGCGTTTAACACGGCAATGAATGTATTAGCTTGTGATGACAATGTAAACACGGATGCCGATGAAGGAACATGCACCATAGAACAAAGTGAAGCAATAAACCTTATGGGGGATCTTACCCGTGATCAGCTAGGCGCTGTCATTAATGATGTCCAAGAGCATCTTAATCTTGCAGCGCAAGGAGCAGGCCCTGCGCTATCAGTTGACACTGGCAATCAGCACCTCAACGACTTTATCAATCACAACCCTGAAGCGGCTATAGACCTGTTAAATAGCGCTATGTTAGTTGCCAATGCATCAAATGTGAAACCCGATAAACTTGTTTCACGAAGGAATAAAAAAGGCAAGAAGCGTAATGAAAATGTTCTGACCGGCTCTTGTGCCAACAACGATCCAGAAGTCAAAGACGACGATGGGTTCCAATGTGTACAAAACATACGCAGGAGAGCAAATAGAAGGCCGATAGACACTGTCGTTAGCTTGCCTCCCCTTTTGCAAACTGGTGGAGACTATTACACTAGAAATTCCGCAAACTTCAATACCATAGTAAGAGCATTTACCAATAGTGGTGTAAGCTCACGTATGACATACAATGAAGTAGCCAACAACACTTGGGCAATTGCCTATGATGGAGCCGCTCCGGGTAATAATCGCAGATTTGTGGTTTTGTCTGATGCAAATAATGGACGGCGTGAAAGGTTTGGCTTCGGGCTAGAACATATATGGACCAACAGAGATGGTGGTCACCAAAGAGATTTCATGCAACATGGTTTTCACAACCGAGAGATGCTAGCACGCATGATTATGGCAGCCTTAACCAGTGTTGACGGTAACCCTAGAATTACAACCAGAACAGGCGAAGGCGGTCAACGCAGAGTGTATGCAGCCGTCACTTTTGTTTATGGTCGTTATCATTATCTGTTCACCAATGTCGCCATTGTAGTAGGCAGTGACGGTTATGTGATTACCGCTTTCCCAACCAGAGATTCTCGGCTTTCCACACTAGAAGATGAGTTGTAACCATTAAGTAATAATCAACATCAAACCGCCACGCAAAAGCTGGCGGTTTTTATATAATCTTCAATCCATCTAAAAACATTTAAAAGGCTATTAATCAATACTAGAAAATGAAATTTTCTCGTTGCTGAGAGTTATTAGTCCATATAGTTTTCTCTATACTTGCGTTATCTATTAATATTAGACAGCAGCCTTTATATAAGTGACAATCAAGACAATAATCGAGTCTACTAGCATCAGCTATTCAAGTTGATATTGAACCAAAGAAAGATGGCTTTTAATGCTTGGATAGATCTCCTCCAGATAAGGAATTCCATCTTGCCAAAGTTGATGATAAGAGATAGTAGTATGTTCACCAATAACATTAGGCATTGAAGCAAATAGAGCTAACTCTTTAAGGTAATACATAACAGCCTGATTGATGTCGAGCTTTATGAGGGTTCTATGCTTTGCTTTAGACTCTATGTATCTATTTGAAACTGCTTCGATGCACGTTCTAAATGAATGATTGGCGTGATAATGGGTCAATATTTTATCAACACTTCTTTGATATGATTGGCTTTCTTCTATGTCTTTCTGCCAGTCTAATACATGGAAATTATCTAAATTAAGTTCTTTTGTTAGAAGACTGGTTACATGTGTCAAACGATTCTCCAAACGACGAGACTCATCTCCGGCTTTTTTAATTGCTAACTCCTCAGAGTAACCCATTCCACGAAAGTTATGAACGTGGATAACATCAGGGATTATGATAAGCAGCTTTGGTACTAGACTACACAGTCCCTTAACCAAACTCAGTATATTTTCTTTCGAGTAGAAGCCATTACCTGGGCTTAGACCGACAACCATAGGTTGATGCTCAAGTTTTTTTAATCCGGATTGGTAATATTCTATATGATTATTTTGAACAATAATCACCTCTTTTTGTGATAAATAAAAATCAGTCACACAAACCCTCTCTTGAAAGCCAATATCAATCAATGCTTTACATATCATAATAGCTAGGTTTTTACTAGGTGCTAAATTTATTATTCTTTTTATCACATCATAAAACGAACAAGAGTATACGGTAATACTAACAACCTCGGTTTCAACTTATGCATTGCAAAAGGAGATGAATTTATTGACAGATTAATTACTATATTGAGTCACCAGTTTGAACATCTTTCTGCTAATAGTTTTTGAGTTATGACCTTATTCAATGAAGGTTTAATTGTTTAAAATGCTATGCGAGAATACACCTAAATGTATTTATATAAAAATCTACTTTTACAGTATAAAATTCAAACAACAATGAAACCATCATGATTATGAGGACACACTCCTATAACACATAATATGCTCAGAAGTGTGTCTCCAAAACTCCTTGGAATGACTTATCAATTAATTGTTAGGAAATACAATTGCTCTGTCCACACGGGTCTGAATATCTTTCATGGTTTCCATAATCCAGTTTAAAGCTCCCTCACGTTCGAAGCCTTCATAAAAAGTTGCCACATTATGTCGTGCCGAATAAATGTTCGTAACCGTACTGGCTACACCATAAATTTTGCCTTCAAATATAAGAGGACTTCCGCCATCACCTCGAGTAGCTCCGTACTTGGTGACAAAACCACTACTTTCATCTAGTGAATACTGAGGATGAGAGGGTGGCAGAGATGGGTTCTCGACACTAATAGTGTACTGTGTCTGACTTATCGGCTCTCTTCGGTTTTCAAAAGCCCACTCTAGGAAACCACATCTAGCCTCATCCCCCTTTATACTTGGCTGGTTGTAATAAATGTTCGAGTAATGAGGTGAATTTGGACACTCGGAGAAATAAGCCTCTATATAATAAGCCTTAGAGTTCTCTTTGGCGGCTACTTTCGCAGGGATGGGCATTTTTTTTAATTGACCGGAAGAATACCCCAGAGGATATACATCCGCACCTAATGGGATTTTTCTTTCAGCAACTGGGAGAGGCTCAACATTATCAGGGGTGCCTTCAAGTTCCAAAATAGCGATGTCGTAGTACTGACCTGGCTCGTCAAAAGTGTATAAATCATTAGCAAAGTAATGCTTAACTACCTTTTTACTCTCACCGTTTACAGTTCCATCATTATTCGCAGAGTATAGAAAATGAGCGTCCATGTTATCGACAGCGCAGTATGCAGCGGTTAAAACAGTATTTGGAGCAATAAGCGCCCCACTACACGTAGTTCCACCAGAGGCAGTAGATAAAAACACCATATAAGATTCGTCTTGAGGGCTTACTTCTACTCCATTATAAACTGCGTAAACCTGAGAAGAATAAATTGTGATACTAGCAGCGATTGGAATAATGCACGACAATATATTTTTTTTCATAGTTATTCCTTTTAATTATTTAAGTATGTGAATCAAAAGAGCGATGTTTTTAAAAATCACTCTTCACTTAAAATATATAATTTAGTTATTTAAGTAAATTAACCTTTACTTAATTAACTATTAATTAAAAATAAAAAGTAAAACTTCGTTGAAAAATTCAACAAGAAGACCAAGAGTTAAAACAAAAAATTTTTTAAATCATAAACTTAAGATGGAAAGAAAAATTTACGTCAAGTTTGTAATTATTTTATCATTTGCGATATCAATTCATAGAAATAATAAAGAAACTTTTAAAAATAAAAAACTCAATTACCTTTTATCCGCTTTTTAAAAAGTAAATACCATCTGTTTTAAGGTCTTAAAACATAGATGTTTGATTAATAATTTTTTAATAGGATAGAAGAAAGTGAGATCTAATAGAAATATTTTGAGGCTTACAATAGGCGCCTCTTTGTTATCTAGTTTACCAATTCATGTCTCTGCTCATGGTTGGTCTGAGTTTCCAAAAGCTCGGCAAGCCATCTGTTATGAACAAGGAGGATTATGGTCCGGTAGCCCGCCCAACGCAGCTTGTGCAAACGCTAAGGAACTTTCTGGTCAATATCAGTTCGTTCAAAGACATGAATACTCAAAAAACGTCATAGACTATAGAAACGCTAATGAGGTCAGACGGCTTATTCCTAATGGCACATTGTGCTACGCAAATGACAAACACAAAAGTGGTATAGGAGCCCCACACCCAGCTTGGGAAAGGACTAAAATAAATGCTGGCACGTTCGAGTACGTATTTCACGCAACAGTAGCTCACAATCCTTCCTTTTGGGAGTTCTACCTTACCAAGCCAAACGCAGATCTTTCTAAGCGCCTCGCTTGGGAGGATCTCGAGTTAATACATACTGAGGGAAATATAGCCGCCGAAAACTATGAAAACGATAGTAGACACAAGAAATATCGCACCAATGTCACTATTCCATCGGGTCGTTCCGGTGACGCCATACTCTTTGTGCGCTGGCAACGTATTGATAATGGCGGTGAAGGGTTTTATAACTGCTCGGATATTACCATTAAAAATGGCGGTGCAACCACACCTACTAATGAACATGCCCCAAATCCGGATTTAAACCGTATTGCTTCTTTTATCCCAGATGGTTTCCAGGCACCAGAAATTGGAGATACTGTAAAATACGACATCCTTGATAAAGATGGTAAAGTGGCTCGCAGCTTTGATATTAGTGTGAACTCCGCCAATATAAACGCTTGGGACCGCCTTCTTGCTGCTGAAATCAACGGTTGGCATGATATCAACCAAAAGGGCTCTATTTTTATAGGCGATTGGCATGATGAAATGCAACATTACATGTTCTTTCAAAATGACTCTTCACTTAACTTCTTCAACGCTAAAGACAACCAAACTTCTGGCCGAATGACGGTCTCTCGAAGTAACAACGACAGCAGCCCATCATTAACTGGGCAACTTTATGAACTATCGAAAAGTGACAACGTCGTCAATGCTGGTGACAAAATGGTAATAGTTATGGACGAAGCTGCGAAGTTAAGTCAAACTCAAGGCACTCCTGTCCGAATAGAAAATAGTGGTTCATCTTCGATTATTATCAATACCGATTCTATCACCCAAAATGAAACCTTGATTTTCTCAGCCACCAGCCCACAGAGTAATAGCGGCAAAACTTTCACCTTTGAAGTCATTTCCAGTGAGGCTACTTTGCAACAAACGGTAACTTCAGGTGATGCTTGGAACTCATCAAAAACGTATCTAGGCGGTGAAGTCGTGACTTTTGCAAACCAAAGTTGGCAAGCTCAGTGGTGGGTTCAAGGAGGAGAAGATCCAAAATCCACCTACAACGGCAATATTTGGGGAGCGTGGAGGCCCACTAACTAACTTCTAACAAACAACATCATTCAATAAGCCACGGAATGACTACTCATATCGTGGCTTTACTCACTGTTGTTCAGTTCCGAAAGTTTAGAACCATTCAAAAAGACCAATGTTTCAACTCCTTGTTTAACTGATTCAAACAGTGCTGTCCCATGCTAGATAAATACAGTGAGAATTGGCACAATGGTTTTTCTTTGATAAGTAGGACCACCAATGAATATTGTTATTCTTCATGGGCTGTATATGCATGGTTTGGTCATGAAGCCGCTAAGTCAAAAGCTCAGATCATACGGTCATGATACAAAAACGGTTAGCTACAACAGCCTAGCAATAGACGAAAACAAGGTGTTTAACGTTATTGATCATGCACTGTCAACAACACAAACAAACGTGCTGGTTGGGCATAGCCTTGGCGGACTTATCATTAAGCACTACCTAACCTCTCGCGCTCCAAATATTGAGCGAATATCTCATGTAATCGCCGTAGGTTCACCACTGCAAGGCGCTTCCATTGTCAATCGGATCCAAGATTTGGGTATGGGAGCAGTATTAGGTAATGCACCTAAATTTGGTTTAGAACAACACGAAGATAATTGGAATCATCCACAAAAGCTGGGAAGTATTGCGGGAACACTAGCTATTGGCGCAAGAAGCTTACTGATGATAGAAGATAACACTCTCTCAGATGGTACTGTAACGGTCGAAGAAACCAAAATCGAAGGTATGACAGACCATATCGAGATGCGCAGCGCCCACACCACTATGATATATAACTCTGCGGTGCCAAAACAAATCGACCATTTCATTAAGACAAACGGCTTTATACACCGCAGCCGGTAAAGAAAACCAGCGCTGCTAAGAAATATCGGCTTAGGGCACTGGTCAAATCATCATGCCGCCTTATGTTTACCTAGCAAGCCAGAATAAAAGTCGTTGTCATCTAGCACCCCCACCAACTCGCCATTTTCGACCAATAGAATAGGCTGTCCGCTGAGCTGCTTTAGCTTAATTGCTTCTCGCATGCCTATATCTGGGCTAGCTATCACCACACTTTGATGCGATATGTCATCAAGATTCACTTTTTCATCTCGCCAATCGATAAGTGTTAATGAAGTTTTATCATCAAGGTAGAGTTTGCTATCGCGTTCTTCAACCCAAACTTTTTGCACAGGGCAAATCTGCAATCTTGCCGCTTCGCGCTCTAATTGACTTACAGGTTGCATTAATGAACGCCCTTTAAGCACATTGAGTGGGTTAGTATGCGCGACAAAATCTTTGACATAATCATTTTCAGGCGCCAAGACTATTTGTTCAGGTTTGCCATGTTGAATAAGTTTACCCGACTCCATAATGGCGATGTTATTACCGATTTTGAGCGCTTCATCAAGATCATGGCTAACAAACAAAATAGTTTTATTGAGTTTTTTCTGTAGGGAAATAAGTTCATCTTGCAACTGTGCTCTAATAAGGGGATCAAGCGCTGAAAAAGGCTCATCCATAAGTAAGATGTCGGTGTCCATCGCAAAAGCTCTTGCTAGCCCTACTCTCTGTTGCATGCCACCTGAAAGTTCATGTGGGTATTTATTCTCCCAATCAGACAGCTCCACCATAGCAAGCTGCTCGCGCGCTTTCTCTCTCCTTTGCGCTTTGGGCATACCAAGCATTTCAAGCCCAAAAGCAACATTATCCAATACAGTAAGCCAAGGCATTAAGGCAAACTTTTGAAACACCATAGACACTCGATGAGTACGAAGGTGGCGAAGTGTATTGGCATCACAGGAAGATAGCTCAACTTGGCTATCGCCATTTTTCACTTGTAAAGAACCACGAGTAATAGGATTTAGGCCATTCACAGCGCGCAGTAAACTTGATTTACCCGAGCCTGATAAGCCCATAAGAACGCATATTTCGCCTTCTTTGACACTCATGGTGACGTTATCGACACCGACTACTTGCCCTGTTTGCTCGATGATCTCTTGACGAGTTTTACCCTCATTTAACAGCGACAATGCCTTTTGTGGTTGATCGCCAAACACCACATCAAGGTTTTTAATCGTAATGGCATCCATGATTAAGCCTCCTTTTGATTAGGTGATTTGCACAAACGATCTAAGATGATCGCCACCAACACAATCGCAAGGCCAGCTTCAAATCCTTGAGAAATGTTGACTGTGTTCAGCGCTCGCACCACAGGCTTACCTAACCCATCAGCGCCAACAAGCGCCGCAATCACGACCATAGACAAAGACAGCATAATGCATTGAGTGACACCAGCCATAATGCTTGGCATGGCTGCTGGCAACTCTACTTTAAACAGCAGCTTTCTCTTACTCGCGCCAAAAGCTTGCCCTGCCTCAATAAGCTCTTCAGGCACTTTGGTGATCCCCAGATAGGTCAATCGAATTGGCGCTGCGATGGCAAAAATGACTGTTGATATTAGCCCAGGAACAATACCGAGACCGAACAAAACAAGAGTTGGAATCAAGTATACAAAGGTGGGTACTGTCTGCATTAAATCTAGAATCGGCCGCAATAATGTGTATAGCCATGGCCGGTGAGCAGCCATTACTCCAACGGGGACGCCTATCAGTACAGACATGGTCGTGGCGGCAAACACTAATACAAACGTCTCTAACATTTCCTGCCAATAACCCAAGTTCAATATCATTAACAAAGCCGCAATCACAAATACAACAAGCGGAATACTTCGATGCAAATACCAAGCGATGGCCGCTGTGGCGATAATTGGCACCTCGGGTGGCATCCATTTAAACAGATCAACGACAGACAAAATAACAGTTTCAAGAAAAATAGAAATGGAATCGAAGAAGCCAGCCGCGTTAATGGTTAACCAATCAACGCCCTGCTCCATCCATTGACCAAAAGGAATTTTGTTGTTTGTAATAAAGTTCACAATACAGCCTTATTTTGTGGAGCGGGCCTAAGCCCGCCAATTACCTTATGCATTAGCATTGACGTAGTCAGAAACCGCCTTAATGGCATCATCACCAGAGAGAGTTTGCACGCCGTTAAGCCATTTATTGAGAAGCTGAGGGTTGCTTTTAAGCCATTGCTGAGCCGCTTTGGATGGCTTCATTTTTTTATTCAGTATGTCTTCCATCAATGCACTCTCCATCTCAAGACTGAACTCAAGATTTTTCAACAACTGCCCCACATTTTTGCATTCGTTCAAGTAGTTAGATCTGACGTTAGTGTAAATATTCGCACCGCCATAATTAGGACCGAAAAATTCGTCTCCCTCCGCTAGATACTCCATTTCAACAGCTTGATTCATTGGATGGGGTGCCCAGCCTAGATACACAATCCACTTATTGCGACGAACTGCGCGAGCAACTTGAGAAACCATGCCCGCTTCACTCGACTCTACGAGGTTAAAATCTTTGAGACCGAAAGCATCTTGGTCGATCATTGACTGAATAAGTCGATTACCATCGTTACCCGGTTCGATACCATAAATGCGGTTTTTGAACTTATCTGCGTTTTTTACTAGATCAGAAAAACGTTTAATCCCAGCATCATAAACATATTTTGGTACCGCTAAGGTGTATTTAGCCCCTTCAAGGTTAGCTCGCACCGTTTCAACGGTTCCTGCCTCACGATATTTAGCAATATCTGCTCCCATCGTTGGCATCCAGTTACCTAAAAACACATCGATATCACCATTGGCCAACGAAGAGTATGTGACGGGGACCGAGAGTAAATCGGTTCTGGTTTTATATCCCATTCCCTTCAGTAATTCACTTGCAACCGCAGTAGTGGCGGTGATGTCTGTCCAGCCAACATCAGCAAAACGAACCGTTGAACATTGATTGGCGTAAGCACTCATTGTCGTTGCGCTGAGCACTATCATCGCCAGCGACTTTTTCATCATAGACATAATGGTTTCCTTATCATTATTTTTCCCCTAAGCCTGAGGCTCAACCTCTCTCACAGGGGTATTAATTCTTTGGTTATCTTGCCAATCTGGCGCTATCCATACTGGAAGTTCCGTTGCAGCCAACACTGGTAAGCCCAAAATTAAATCTGCAGCCCGCTCAGCCACCATTATGGTTGGGGCGTTTAAATTGCCATTAGGAATGGTGGGAAATACAGAAGAGTCGACAACCCATAAGCCTTCTACACCTCGCACTCGGCATTGAGAGTCCAAGACCGCCATAGGATCATCGTCAGAGCCCATCTTGCAGCTACATGAAGGGTGATACGCACTTTCTACGTTTTGCTTAACCCATTCATCAATCGCTTGGTCACTGGTGATGTGCTCACCAGGCTGAATTTCATTGCCTCGATATTCGTCCATCGCAGGCTGGCCCAAGATCTCACGAGTCAAACGAATACAATCGCGCCAATCTTGACGATCTTGCTCTGTTGAAATGTAGTTAAACTGAATTTCTGGCTTATCTTTAGGATTGCTGGACCTAATTGCCACTCGGCCACGACTTTGCGGCTTATTTGGGCCCACATGTACTTGAAATCCATGACCATCAAAAGCGACTTGGCCGTCATAACGCATTGCCGCTGGTAAGAAGTGGTACTGGATGTTGGGCCATTTGAGTCCTTTACGAGAGCGAATAAACGCGCACGACTCAAAATGATTAGTCGCACCCAAACCTTTACGGGTCAAAATCCATTCAGCGCCAATCATTCCTTTACTGACTAAGCCAAGCTTACTGTTAAGTGTTATTGGCTTGTGGCACTGATACTGAAAATACACCTCAAGGTGATCTTGAAGGTTTTCACCAACACCCGGTAAATCGTGCTCAACTTTTACCCCAGCTTTTTCAAGCACCGCCTTGGGGCCGATACCCGAAAGCTGTAAAAGTTGCACAGACCCTATAGGGCCAGAGCTGAGTAGCACCTCTTTGTTGGCAAGGCATTGTACCAACTTGCCTCTGTGCTCAAATTCAACACCGATTGCTTTTCTATTCTCAAGCAATACTTTATGAGCCTGTACACCTTTCAATAAGGTCAAATTAGAACGCTTCAAAGCACGCCTTAAGTAGGCGTTAGACGTTGATGCTCTTACCCCTTTATCAACCGTCATGTGCATGCTACCAAAGCCTTCTTGTTGATAACCGTTGTAATCTGATGTCGTCGGATATCCGGCTTCCTCACCTGCTTTGATAAAGGCTTGATATAATGGGTTCAGCGTCATGTTATTGCCGCTGCATGTACCTAATGGACCAGCGCCGCCACGATAGTCATCTTCGCCTCCAATCCATGCTTCTGCGCGCCGAAAGTAAGGTAAACAGGCTTGATAATTCCAACCTTCAGCGCCCTGCTCTTCCCATTCATCAAAATCACAGGCATGACCTCGGACATACACCATACCGTTAATAGAAGAACTGCCGCCCAACACTTTCCCTCGCGGACAATGAAGTTTGCGACCATCCAAACTTTGTTCGGCGACCGTCTCAAACTGCCAAGCGTATTTTTCGGTATTCATCGGGTACGACAATGCGGTTGGCATTTGAATAAAAATGCTTTTATCACTGCCTCCGGCTTCAAGCAATAAGACCTGATGTTGACCACTTTCTGTCAGTCTATCGGCTAGCACACAACCCGCAGACCCCGCGCCAACGATGATATAATCGTAGCTCTGTTTCATCTCTCACCTCTTAAGTCACAATGGCTTAGGCATAGGGGCTTTGGTAAGGGCCCAGCTCAACTAATATGCTTTTGGTCTGAGTATAGTGACGCAAAGTTTCCGGACCATTTTCTCGGCCAAGACCTGAATGCTTGTAGCCACCCACTGGCATTTGAGCCGGAGAGTCACCCCAAGTATTCACCCAGCAAATCCCTGCTTCTAACTGGTGAATCACTCGATGAGCTTTAGCCAGATCTTGAGTAAACACCCCAGCCGCTAAACCATAGTCAGTATCATTGGCGCGTCGAATCACCTCTTGTTCATCTGAGAACTTAAGCACAGACATCACAGGGCCAAAGATTTCATTTTTGGCATGAGGCATGTCATCCGAGCAATCATAAAAGACGGTAGGAGCGACAAAATTACCTTTAGACAGCCCATTGTCAGTCACTTGATTACCACCAATCAGCAGTTTGGCACCGCTTTTTTTAGCCATTTCAATCGCTTCTAATACTTTATCAAGGTGCTGACGCGAAATTAGCGAACCAATTTGGGTATCCATATCCATAGGATCGCCGACAATCAGTTTTTCGGTTCTTTGTTTTAATTGGCTCAAAAAAGCCTCATACAGAGACTCATGCACATAAACTCTGGTTCCATGAGTGCACACTTCACCCTGGGTGTAGAAATTCGCGACCATGGCTGCTGATACGGCATCATCGAGTTTGGCATCCTCAAACACCACCATAGGCGATTTACCGCCAAGCTCCATAGTGACATGTTTGAGCGTTGCTGAGCTATCGGCCATAACAGCCTTGCCCGTACCCGATTCACCAGTAAATGATACTTTGGCAATGTCAGGGTGCGCTGTCAGCATTTGTCCCACTCGATAATCACCTTGCACCACATTAAATACACCATCCGGCAAACCAGCTTGTGTAAAGATTTCCGCCAGTTTTAAAACGGAAAGCGGCGTTTCTTCAGAGGGTTTAAATATCATCACATTACCGGCTGCTAAAGCAGGCGCAGATTTCCACATTGCAATTTGGATAGGATAATTCCAAGCCCCTATCCCAGCACATATTCCAAGCGGCTCACGTCGAGTATAAAAAAACTGACTTTCGTTTAGCGGTTGCTGCTCGCCCTGCAAGCCAACAGCAAGTCCAGCATAATATTCTATGACATCTACACCTGTTGTAATATCGACTGCAATGGCTTCTTGCAAAGGCTTTCCAGTATCTGCAACTTCCAGTGCAGCAAGCTCATCATTTCGCTGGCGAAGGATCTCGACCGCCTTCAATAAAATGCGGCTGCGCTCGGTAGACGTCATCGCAGACCATATTTGAAAGCCTTTCTTAGCAGACTCAATTGCCATGTGTAAATCGTCAACATTTGATTGACCTATCTCTGCCAGTGGCTCGCCATTTGCTGGGTTGTAGGTGATAAAAGTTTCGTTTGATGTGGCATAGCATGCACAACCATCGATATACTGAGATTTCATTTTCATCTTATGTTTAGCACTTTATTTATTTTCTTGAGTAGTGGTTTAGTTGATTGTCTAAATAGTCATTAATAATCAATCGAGCTTTACTGGCATCAATACCACCAGGGTTGAGTGTTCCTCGTAACCAAATGCCGTCGATTAATGCCGCGATTCCATGGGCAACAATCTCCGCTTGCTCACTATCAAACAAGGCTTTAAGTTCGGTTTTCAGGTGAGATAAAAGTCGTTTTTCATTGACTCTTTGAAGTCTTTTCAACTGTGGGTCATGGATAGAATGCGACCAAAACGCCAGCCATGTTTTTGCCACTTTATTTTCTGCCTGATAGCCCACGAAGTTACCATCTATAATGGCGTTTATCCTCTGGTGGTGCTCATTCTTCGGTAGTTGGCTAAGACGTGATTTTACCGTATGAGACAGCTGACGAAGGACTTCTCGCATTGTCTCTTGCAATAAACCTTGCTTACCCCCGAAATAGTGATTAATGATTCCCGTCGATACGCCCGCTTCTTTGCTAATTAACGCAACACTTGCACCGTGCAAACCCACTCTGTCTATCACAGACATAGTCGCATTAACCAACTGAGGCTTTCTAATATCAGGCATCCCTACCTTAGGCATTAACCCTTTTCCTTTTTTAATTGAACGTTCGATTAAAAATAAAATGCCTGATTATTAATTAGAGTTCAAATCAATTATCATAAAAATGATACATATGACCGTTCATAAGTGATACAAAACGGGGGGAAACTCATATCTTTCCAGCGATTATTTACTTGTAATTACCTATAACAAGCTGATAAACATACAGTTAATCGAAGAAAATCAGCACTAGTTTAACTTAACGGTTTAATAGCCCTTGCTTGCACCTAGGAATCACTCCAGAACCAATAATTAGAGAACTAATGACAATATTATTTTATTATGCAAATTGAATTACCCAATATAAGGATACAAAACAGTATTTTTACCACCTCAAACCTGATGTTTAAGCCAGTTTGCGCTTCTGATGGTAAGGAGTTATTTGATGCCTTCAGTGCTAATGCATTTCATCCAGACTTAGCCCTTTCAAAACTTGATACGCTCAATAAAGCAAGGCAATGGTGTGGGGATCGGTCTAGAGACTGGCAAACGAATGAATGTTTTGTCTGGACATGCCGACATCGGGTGGACTTATCACTTGTTGGGCAAGTCACACTCCTTCCGAGGCTTAAAGATGTTGCGCTCGCCTATTGGGTGGCACCAGAAAAAAGGGGGCGTGGCTATGCGACAACCATGTGCAGAGACGTACTCAGATACACCATAGATATAGGCTACAAAGGCAGTATTTGGGCAGGCGTCCATACTTGGAATAAAAGCAGTATCTCCGTGCTATCTAAGCTTGGGTTTAAACAGACAGAACCCCAGAATGACTTCATAAAGGAGTTCTATCTGCCAATTCAATCACTGTGAAATCATAGTCAGTTAATGCCCCCAAATTTGCTCAACAAATTCTGGGTGATCAACAAAAGGATTGCGGTTGTTCTGAAATTGAAACACCGCTTCATTTCGATCTCGCTCTTTCTGGTCAACAGGGTCACTTAAGTGCCAGCGTTTGAACATCTCAAGTGCCCATGATTCAAAAACTTGATCTGAGGTTCCATTAAGCACTGCATCAGAGCTACTGGTGTTGCCTTCCCAGTAAGCAATGTCATGCTCGTAGCGTGTTGCCATGTAAAAATATACACGCGCAAGATCGCCTTTAAATTGATCAACTGGCTCAAATACGGTTCCAGTGTAGTTTAAATCGCTCGTCGCATAACCAAGCTTGGATCCATTTGATGATTGATAAGTCGCCACACCGACCTCTCCAAAAGGCCAATTACCCCGCTTTGCATTCACATAGCCATCTGAAGCAAAAAGATGATGGCCATCAGTATTCATCGGCGCGACTTTACCGCCAAACCAGCTCTTAGGAAAAGAGTGCTCTCGATTATAGCAGTCTCCCTCACGACGGTAGTTACCGCACTGGTCAACTCTAGCGACATAGTTGATTGAATCTGGCGCTGATACATTTTCCGAATATATATCAAGGATACTGCCATCATTCTCATAGTAGCGATCAATATCTGCTGATTTGACCAAACTCCATACTGCCGAATAACTTTGCCGCTGATGATTTTTGATAATATTGTGTAATGCGGTTTTCAGCTCATAACCTGATTTTCCCTGTGCTGACTGATAATAATCTTTGCCTTCACCACTCTTCTCACCCAGAACAAAGTGGTGCTCAATAGAGTCGTCAAATCTTCCACCAGAGACCAGCTCCTGCTCATTAAGTCTTAAACTGTAAGCACCTTCGCCAAATTGACAACAGATACCATCCCCCTCTGAATCCAAAAATTCAAGCGTGTACTGGCCAGCCTCTAGACACATTAACTTTTGGTAGTTCTGATTATTGTCATAACCCGATCCCGTATACAGAGTCTTATCTTGGTTATTTCTAATCTTCCAGCTTGTCTCTGCTCCACAATCGTCAGTATTGAGACTCAAGGTGACATGATAATCCGAGCAAGCCCCCATCGATTGCTCAAAGGCCTCACCTCCTAGTTTGATATTATCTGGTGAGGCATTAGCTTGAGCAAACAAACATGAGATCAATAGGCCTGATAGATAGGCGTATTTCTTAAACGGTAAGATCACTGCAACTCCTTCATTGTCAACAAATTTGCAACACAACTTAGGTGATCAGCATCCAATGATAAATACCTGATTTATAGATATAAGTGATAGAGCAAGTTATTAGTTACAAACTTTTACATACCTCTCAATTTCATCGACATTTTCTCTATCTCTACTGGTGAGTTTTCTCAACCAGAACTCTATATCATCTAATTATTAATCCAATGATTAACCACAGAGATGAAGTCTGGATGAATTAAATATCCAATCGATGCATGAGGATTGGACCGCCCTTCCATAACGGTCAGGTTGTAGATATGAAAATCTTCAATAGGGGCTTTAAGTAGACCTAACTTAGACATCTCGTCATAATCATTGCTTACACGAGTATCATGAGAAATAAAGTCATCTTCTGCGGCAAAGTTACACCATCTTCTAACATTGGTTGGGTACTTTTTAAATCCTCGGTTTCTGCTTCCCTTAAGCTGTTGTTTGACGTTTTCATCTGCCAAGGGAGATCCCAAGGTTACAAAGAGATTTACTTTTTTATCAGCGCCATACAGTCGACGATATTCACCATAGTGAGAGAGCTTCCAGAGATTATCAAAGCAAATCATAGAGCCTAAACTGTGGCCGACAAGCATAATATCATCCCCTCTGTCTAACGCTTGCTTAAGCGTAGGTGTTAGGCGACTTCTTACATCACTCGCGAAATAGGAGTCACCATTCCAATAATGAGCCATGTCCGGAGCAACAAGTTTTATTAAGGGAGTGGCGACACCAAGCTTTCCTAGCGGAGCAGAAAAAATATCTGCCAGCGCCTCTTTAAGAAAACCTGCTTGAGTTAGTGCGTGATATGACGCTTTATTAAACTGCTGCTTGGTGTAGCTTTTAAGTCTTTCCAGTGATTGATAACGTAACCCTATATCTTCCATTGGCTGCTGCAAAAAGTCATTCGACAAATCACCGTAATAAATGAAATCTTTGTTGATCTCCTGAAACTGTTCCAAGGCTTGCAGGCCAACATCTCTTAATAATCCATGGTTGATTGCTTCATACCAAAGCTGTTGTAAATCATCTTTCGATGGTTTTTGCGCACGGCCGTGCACAAAAATAATCCTTTTGGCCATCAGCCAACATCCTTGTAAAAATGGGTTTAGATATGGGTGTTACATCCCGTGGGTATGTTCAAGCCCAGCAATGGCCTCAATTTCTATCTGCAAATCGGGGTAAATCAATGCTGAAACTTCCACCAAGGAACAAGCAGGTAAGTGCCTTTGGTAAAAAGCAAATAGCTGCTCTCTTATCGATGAAAGTAAACTAATATCGGTGACAAATATGGTTAGCTTGATTAAGTCAGATATGGCACAGGCTTCAGCCTCAAGTATTTGTGATATCTGGGACAACACTTCCTCAGTTTGTTCAATCAGTCCACCTGACTGAGCATTTGTGCCAAGTACCGTCAGTCCGGAAATGTAAAGTGTCTGCTTGTGTCTTGCTGCGTGTACATATGGGCCTGCGATGGCGGGCAAAAAATCGTATCGACATTTTTGAATCATATTATTGTTTTGCTGGCTTAAACTTCTTTGTCATTCCTTGGCATGCTGGAGATACCAAGCGATAACCCAATTTTTGGTAGAATTCAGGCTCATCAGCAATCATTGACACATAAGAGCCCTCCAACGCCACTGATGCTAAGTACCCATCAATATACTCCATTACCTTTCTGCCTAGTCCCTTTCCTTGATACTCAGGATCAACCGCGACATCCACCACTTCAAAATTACAAGCCCCGTCTCCTACTACTCTTCCCATAGCAACAAGTAGCTCACCATCTCGAATTGAAATTGCATACAAGCTATTTGGAAGTGCGATAGTAGCGGCTTTTAGTGATTTGGCCGACAGCCCTGCCTTGACACGCAAATCGCAAAATTCACTTGGATTTGGTGAAGTTTCTTGGTAAATCAAACTCATGCATTGTACCCCTCTAGATGAAGTGAGAATGATACACCATAGAGCTGTCTATAAAAACAGTATGCGTTTATTTTTATTTGATTATCTTTCTTCAAATCATATACATAGATGTCTGAGCTTATCCATAGATATAGGTCAGTACACCATCAGACAATACCTTAAAACAACCTTTTATTGACCAGCCTTGTTGATATTCTTTACCAAAGCTGGTCAAAAGCTCGATGATAAAAGCTCCATTGGTGGTATCTATACTGCGAACTCTTGCCTCATCAAAACCAAAAAAAGTGTTCACATGAGGATAGAGCGCCTTATAAAAACTTTCTTTCAGCGAAAAAATCAAGGTAACACCACGCTCAAATGCTAAGTCACTTTGCAAAAGCAGCTGTTTTTCCGATTGATCTAACAGCTGATCGCAAAGCTCACCAGCGAGCTCTGCACTCATCCAATGTTCAAAGTCGATACCAAGCAATCTATGATGCTTTTGCTCTGCCACGGCAGCTATCACAACTCCATCAGAGTGAGTAATCGACCCAATTAATCCCTGTGGCCAAATAGGAGAGCGATCTTCATGTGTACCAATTTTCGGCTTAGTGCTATTAATTCGCTCTATTGCCTTTCGAGCAACAATACGTCCTGCAAGATATTCTGCGCATCGCTTATCAACCGCCTTGCCTAGATTGCCTGGGAAATCAACTTGATGGTGGCCAAACAAATTTTGATGGTATGCACTGATATCAAAGCCAGTATGTTGAACTTCAATTGTTTCGGGGAAATCAAGTAAGCCTATTGGGGATGAAATTAGAAATTCTTGTCTATCCAAACTATTTACATCTTATAATCAGTCATTTAAAAGGGCTCAACCCATAGGCTAAGCCCTTATTCTATAGTTACAGAGTATACATCTTAGTAAATATGTTTAAACACCGCTTCGACTCTATCTAACCCTCGCACTAAAGTGTCTCGCTCAATGGTGAGAGGTGGAAGGAACTTTAAAACGCTATCCTTGGCACCGCAGCACTCTAGCAAGAGCTTTTCATCAAATAACTGTTTGGATATGAGCTTAGCGACATCATTTTCGGGAATTTCAAGTCCCCATACCATGCCTCGGCCACGAGCAGACATATTCAAAGCAGGGAAGGCCTTAACCCACTCATTTAAGCGGCCGCCGATCACCTGTCCTTTGCGTTCAACTTCTGCAGAAAACTCCGCGTCTTTCCAGAAATCAAGCAGTTGAGTTGCGGCGACAAATGCTAGGTTGTTTCCTCGAAATGTACCAGTATGCTCTCCGGGTAACCATTGATCCCATTTGGGCTTGATTAGATTTAAAGCTAATGGCAACCCGCCCCCTATGGATTTAGACATACAGACAATATCTGGTGTAATATTGGCAAACTCAAAGCTAAAAAACTTACCTGTTCGTCCGTTTCCTACTTGAATATCATCGATAATAAGTAGAATATCGTGCTGCTGACATATGTCCGCAATTTGGTTTAGCCATTGCTTAGAAGCTGGGTAAATCCCCCCCTCTCCTTGGACTGTCTCTAAGATAATAGCGGCAGGCAGAGCGACACCACTGCTACTGTCTTCAATGAGTTGCTTTAGGTATGAAGCAGTATCCACTTCTGAACCAAAGTATTGATCATAGGGTGCATGGTAGACATCGCTTCTCCCACCATAGGTTGACTGGTGATAATAGTCATTCCCCGTCAGAGCAAGCGCCCCGGCCGTTAAGCCGTGATAGCCGCGAGTGAAAGCGATAACATTTCTTCTTCCCGTGACTCTACGTGCTAATTTAACCGCAGCCTCCACAGCGTTGGTTCCTGTTGGACCCGTAAATTGAATTTTATATTCTAATTGTCTTGGCTCTAGAATAATTTGATTAAATTTTTTAATAAACGCCTCTTTTGCTATGGTCGCTTTATCAAGACTATGTAATATTCCTTTTCGACTGAGATAACAAGAAATGGCATTCAACATCGCATCAGGATTATGACCATAATTTAATGTTCCTGCCCCGGAAAAGAAATCGATATATTCATTGCCTTCTATATCCCATATTAGAGCATTATCCGCCGTATCAAATACCGCAGGAAATGAACGAATATAACTTCTTACTTCTGATTCTAAGCTTTCAAAAACCTTCATTGTTTTCCCTTTCAACTAAGTTATTATTTTGATTTTTTACAGAAAATTGCCACACTAAGTATGATCATTAATCCACATACACTATATAAAAAAGCAATACCTCTCCCTGGGCCTATGCCAATAATTTCTCCTACATTGCTTGCCAGCAAACCGCCCTCATTGAACATGGGTTCAAAAACAAAATCTGCCATTGGTCCTGCAACTAAAAAAGCCAGAGGTAATGACATTTGGGTTACCAAGGTTTGTACGCTAAGCACTCTCCCTTGTAGTTCACTCGGCACAGAAGTTTGCCATATGACTTGATTTACGCTTTCAACCATGACAAACAATAAGGTCATCATCAATGCAATAACCATTAACACCCATACGGTAATACTCTGATTAACAAAAATAAGCGATGCACTAACCAAAATAATGCCAATAAAAAATAGTATCCAACATAAAAAGGCATTTTTATCTTTGACATCACTCAATAACATTAGGACAAATGAGCCCATAAGGGTGCCTATCCCGGCTGCTGTTAATACAGTGCCAAGTTCAACAACAGTTGAGAAACTCAGCACCAAGGGGGTTAGCAATACATGAACAATACCAATACTAAAGTTAACGACTCCCATAAATATCAAAAGAGATAAAAGATATTTATGCCCCATCAAATATTTAAAACCAAATTTCACTTGCTGTAGAACACTCTCTTTTTCGCCATCAAGAGACTCACTTCTACCATCATTGCGATTAATTTTGGTCACGATAAAAGAAAGAATAAAAATGGCACTGACAAAGCTCACTACATCAAAAATGAAGACTCCTTTTAGGCCAATAGTGACAAGAAAGAATGCCGCAAGAGCAGGAACGGATAATTCCACGATCCCTAGACCGCCCTGCGAGAACCCTTGATACTTTATCAGTTTTTCTTGTTTGACCAACACAGGAACCAAAACCATAAAACTTTGACTAATAAAGCTATTAAATACTGAACCTATACTGACAAACACAAGTATCCATTCAAAACTTAGCATTTCCTTTGAGTACAAAAACATCATGCTCAGTGAGCAAAGCCCAGCACCAACATGGCCAACGATCATAATGCTCCCTCGAGGGAAACGGTCAAGAAAAGTACCGACCAAAGGGGTAAAAAATAGCTGTGGAGCAAGTGCTGCAAAACCGATTATCCCATATGCTGTTGCAGAGTTCGTTTTCTTATATACCCATTGTCCTAATGCAAAATCTGTCATTAGGGTTCCCAACAGGGAGATAAGCGTAGCAGCAAGCATAATAAAATAAGCCAGATTGCTAAACCCACTGTTAGGGTCTTCCATAACCGTATTGGTTGGTTGAGACATAAATTTATTCCATATTAGATAAGGCTATTGCCCGATCTACAAACGGGAAATAGCCATACAGTTACTTTTGATTGATTACGGTAATAAGTGACAACAAATAATCTGCGATACCAGCAACATGGTTTTTGTGAAGCATAGAATTATGCTCTCCAGTAACTATGGAACTTTGTATCTGTTCGAGTGAATAAAGAGAGTTAGCATCCAAAACCTGCTGCAAATAAGGCGAACTCTCTTCACAACACAGAAGATGTATGCTGCCAACACATTGGCCAGATGGGTGATAGCCGCGATTCATTAGCTCCTGTTGTTTATAAATCTGCCAGAACCCGTCAAGCGAGAAGCCGTCCTTATCGCAAAAACCTTGGTCTGACAGTTTTTGACCAATAGCGAATGATGCAGCGTCGAAATCAAACTCACTAGAGTGTTCCAGCACTGGTATATCTATGCCTAGCCAGTTCGAAATACCACTGAGAAAAGACGTTTTGATTTCTGTTTCACTTGGCTCACGACTGACAGCTTCAAAACTTGCGTCGGTCAGAAGAGTATCCAGAAGTATCAAGCTAACTTTTATAGACTCAGCTTCAAGTCTACGCATCACTTCGAATGCCACTCTTCCACCAAACGAATGGCCTATCAATATTACGGGTTCACTAAACTGAGTCGCTTTGAGTTCTTGAACATATCTATCGACCATATCATCAAAACACTCGGTTGACTCAGTATGTCCAAACATACCCGGAGCGTCGAACGCATGGATATTAACTATCCCACGCAGCGCATTTGCTAGAGGCGCATAGGCCATCGACATACCACCTAACCCAGGAAAACAATAGATGTCAGATTGTGCACCCTCACTAAACGACACTAAACACTTAGATGTGAGGTTGGAGTCCCCGTCATCCATTTTACCTTCAATGTAACTTGCTAAATCTGACAAAACAGGGGTCGAGAATACTTCTTTTACCGTCAAGTCAACGTTAAACCTAGATCGAACCTTATTGACCATTGACATAATTAACAAGGACTGTCCACCAATCTCAAAGAACTGAGCATTGCGGCTAATCGGTGCATCAGGCTTAATTAGATGTTGCCAAATCTCAGCCAATTGAAGCTCTGTTTCTCCTATTGGTTGCTCATAACTTTCTTGTCCAAGATCAAACGATTTTTTCAGCAAAGCCTTGCGGTCTATTTTGCCATTCGGCGTGAGTGGCATCGCTTTGATTGCGACGATTGAAGAAGGCACCATATAGTGAGGAAGCTCAGCTCGAATACCTTGATAAATAGCTTGCTTGATTGAAGGCCAAGATGTGTCGGTATTTGAATCATCAATCACAACGTAACTTACTAAAGTAGGCTCTACACCCACGGCAGACTGGACACAGGTAATCGCTTCGCTGACCCATGGATTTTGCAACAATTGAGACTCTATTTCGCCTAATTCTACTCTAAAGCCACGAATTTTTACTTGGGTGTCTAAACGTCCCATGTAAACCAGAGAACCTTTATCTACCCAGCGGACCTGATCGCCTGTTCTATACAAACGGCGAAGTTGGCCATCAATATTTACCGTAACAAACGACTTGTCAGTCAGTTCTGGGCGATTCAAATATTCACGCGCAACGCCTAAGCCACCAATATACAATTCGCCACCAACACCATTCGGAACGGGCTCAAGGTATGGATTTAAAACGTAAAACTGGGTGTTAGCAATTGGACCACCAATAACACCTAACGCATCGGTTCGACGTATACGCTTTACTGCCGACCAAACGCTTGTTTCGGTCGGACCATACATATCAAATAGCTGATGCTCATCACTTATAAGCAAGCCTGTCTTAACCGCTGCATTCATAGCTTCACCACCACAGAGCATTTTTAACATCACGTCAGGTTTCCAGCCGTTATTGAGCAGTAATTGCCATGTCGCAGGCGTGGCTTGCATAGCGGTAATACGCTCGTAATCAATTAGGCCGGCGAGTAATTCAGCATCCATCGTCGCTTCTGTACTTGCGATAACAACCTGCGCACCAAGAATTAAGGGCAAAAACAGCTCAAGCGTATGAATATCAAAAGACATTGAAGTGACTGCAAGTAAATTATCCGTCCTTTCAAGCCCAGGATTAACTGCCATAGAGCAAAGAAAGTTGAGCAAAGAACCGTGTTCAATCGCAATTCCCTTTGGTTTACCCGTAGATCCGGATGTATAGATGACGTAAGCCAGATCAGTTCGAGTCACTTCTGGTAACGTGTCAGTAGATACCATCTCCGACATTTCGCTATCTAGGCACAGCTTGCTTACTGAACCATCAAGTTGTTCAGAGAAACTCTTAAGCGTTAAAACCAAGCTTGGTTGTGAATCTTCCAACATGTACTCGATACGATCATTTGGATAACGAGGATCGAGTGGCACATAACCGCAACCAGCTTTACCGATTGCAAGCATAGAAATCAGCATATCCAAAGAGCGGTCAAGATAGATACCTACCAGCTGCTTGGGAAAAACACCAGCCGAGATAATGCGCCTTGCAAGGCTCTCGGAGGCTTGGTTCAATTCAGCATAAGACAGACATTGATCACCAAAACGGGCTGCCATTTGGCTAGGGTGTAATCTGACTTGTTGCTCAAACAAAGACAAATAACTGCCTACGTCTGGAAGCTCAAACTGAGTCTGATTGTATTCATTAAATAAAGAGCGACGCTCGGAATCACTCGTAATAGGCAGCATATAAACGTTTGAATCTGGCGATGCGAGCATTTCCTTAAGCAGGGTAGTCAAAGCACTATTGAATTTTTCAATAGTGTTAACATTGAATAAATCTCTGCAAAATTCCCACGCTAATTCAATGTTTTTCTCTTTTTCTATCACATGCAAAGTAAGATCAAATTTTGCAACCACATTCTCCTCATCAGTCAGATCAATAGTCCTAAACAGATCCGTCTCTTGCCCTTTTTGCACATAGTCAGTAACAGAAAGCATGATCTGAAATATTGGGTGATGACTCAGACTACGTTCTGGTTGCAAAGTATCCACAATGCGTTCAAACGGAACCTGTTGATGCTCATAAGCCTCCAATGCAATGCGCTTAGACTGCTTAATCATGTCGTGAAAGGTAATGTCATCACTAAGCTGGCTTCTAAGAGGCAAGGTGTTGGCAAAAAAGCCAATCAAAGAGGCCGTCTCGGAGTATCCACGGTTTGCGACTGGGGTTGCGATAACAATATCTTGCTGATTACTCAGTCGGCTAATTAAAACACTTAACGCAGCATGCAACCCCATAAAAGTCGTCACACCATGCGTTTTACAAAGCGTCCTAAATGATGAGACAAGTTCATTCTCAAGTTCAAACTTAAATAACTCCCCATGGTAAGACTGAGACTTGGGTCTTGGTCTATCGAGAGGCAGTGAGTGCGCTTGAGGGCTACCATCGAGCTGGCGGTTCCAGTAGTCTAAATGCTCATCAAGTTCAGACTTTGCTTGAGGTTGTTGTAACCAATTCGCGTAGTCACCATATTGAACAGGTAAAGGTGATAGCTCAATTTCGGCTCCAACATAAAGGCGTTCAAGCTCAGAATGTAAAACCCCAAGAGACCAGCCATCGGATGCGATATGATGCATAGTTAATATGACAACACTTCTATGCTCAGAGATATCGACTAGATGTCCTCTGAATAAGGTATCTCGAGAGAGATCGAATGGCGTATTTGCCTCTTGCTGCGCGATGGCTTTAAGTTTAACGTGCACTGATTCAGCATCTTGGTGACTTAAATCTGAGTAGCCTAACCCCAAGCTCTTTGGATGAGCATTAACTTTTTGCCAAACTTGGTCACTGTGATCAAAATAGCTTGTACGCAAGATTTCATGTCTCTCAACCACTTTAAGCAACGCATTCTCTAGCCTACTTTTTTCCAGCTTTTCCTTTGCTTCAATCGTATAGCAAATGTTGTAGTACGCATTTGCCCCTTCCATTTGATCGATAAACCATAATCTGTGTTGCATATGTGAAAGAGGCAACAAGCCATCGCGCTGACTCGGTATGATCGTAAGTTTTTCAGACTCCACATTGGTTTGGTTAATTAAAGCCGCAAAGTCGAAAAGTACTGGTGTCATGAACAGCTGTTTCACAGATAGAGACACATGAAACTCTTGTCTGACCAGAGCCAAGACTTGAATCGCTCGCAAAGACTGTCCGCCGATATCAAAGAAGTTCGCTTCACGGCTGATACTCGACTGCTCGATTTGCAATACTTGGCCCCAAATCCGTGCAAGTTGGTGTTCCACCCTATTTTTAGGCGCCGAATACTCTGTTGATTTGAACCTAAAGCGAGCCACTGGCAAAGCCCGTCTATCAACTTTTCCATTTGGTGTTAAAGGAAGCGATTGGAGGAGAATAATTTGTGCGGGCACCATATGCGAAGGCAGTGATTCTGACAAATATGCCGTTAAGCCTTCTGTATAATCCTTGTCTTCAAATTCCCCGTGATTGGGAACAACATAACTCACGAGCTGTTTGTCCCAACTATTCGCCCCTGTCACGTCAAGGGTAATGGATTCGGACACACCGAGATGTCTCTGTAACTGAGCATCAATTTCACCCAGTTCAATTCGAAAACCGCGAATTTTAACTTGATGATCAAGACGCCCCAAATACTCAATCTCACCTTGGTGATTCCACTTGGCTAAATCTCCTGTTTTATACAACCGAGATTGATTATCAGTTGAGAATGGATTCGAGATAAACCGCTCTTTGGTTAACTCAGGACGGTTCAGGTACCCTCTTGCCACACCATCTCCGGCGATATAAAGTTCTCCTGCCACGCCTATTGGTGCTATCTGCAGATCTTGGTTCAGCACGTAAAGCTGAGTGTTATTGATAGGCTTTCCAATCGGAACCGTGACGTAATCGATCTCAGCCTTACAAGCATGCCATGACACATCAATGGCCGCTTCTGTTGGCCCATAAAGATTATGTAACTCAGCATCATGGTTTTTTGTCCACTCTTTAGCTAGCTCTGAAGGTAGAGCTTCTCCACTGGCAAACACGCGCCTTAACGAGCTAGATTGGGTTTGGTATCGACCATCAAACATAAACATAGCCAACATAGGTGGTACGAAGTGCAGTGTCGTGATCTGGCTTTGTTCAATGACATTCAATAAGTAATCAACATCTTTATGACCTTCTGGCCTGGCTATTACAAGCTCTGCACCTACCATTAAAGGCCAGAAAAACTCCCATACTGAAACATCAAAGCTAAACGGAGTTTTTTGCAAGACCTTGTCCGTGTCATCAAGAGCAAATTCTTGCTGCATCCATAGAATTCGGTTAACCAAAGCTTTGTGTTCGTTCATCACACCTTTGGGTTTGCCCGTCGAACCAGAGGTATAAATCACATAAGCGAGATTGTTTGAAGTAAATCCTGCACTGATTGGATTAGAAAAATGACTGGAATGAGAAAAATCGAAAGTATCTAAATTTATTTGTAAATGATCTGCTGATACACTGCTTGCCGTCGCATTGGTAGTCAAGATCAGTTGAGGCTTTGCATCATCGAGCATGCTATTAATACGCTCAGTTGGATAGTCCGGGTCCAAAGGTACATAAGCCCCTCCAGCCTTCAGAATTGCGAGTAAAGCAACCACCATTTCTATAGAACGATAACAGCACAAACCGACTAAGGTATCAGGCCCAACGTTGGCTGATTGAAGACGAGCAGCAAGCGCATTGGCTTTATTGTTTAGCTCATGATATGTCAGAGAGTTACCCTCAAAGGTCAATGCAATGCGATTTCGGCTTCTACCAACTTGTTGCTCGAATAGAGAATGAATGGTTTCAAACTCCGGGTAAGACTTGGCAGTGTCATTAAACTCCTCTTCCAATAGCGCCTTATCCTCATCAGGAACAATTTCATGTGACATAACACTTTGACTTGGCGATTGCACCAAATTAGACACCAAGGTTACAAAGATCTCGTTTATTCTGCTGATGGTCTCTGAGGTAAACAAAGATGACGCATACTCCCAACCAAGACTTGCGCTGCCCTGCTCTTCTGCGACGTGTAGAGTGAGGTCAAACTTAGACGTATGATGGTTCTGCGTTTGGTCCAACGCGATAAATCTTTGCTTACCATCATGCTCGGAATCATCACTGGCATAAGTCAGCATGATCTGAAACAAAGGTGAGTGTGCCAAGCTGCGTTCCGGCTGGATGAGCTCGACCAACTGCTCAAAAGGCATTTGCTGATGTTCATATGCAGCTAATGCTTTTTTCTTTGACTGAGCAAGCAGTTCAAGATAGGACGGGCTCTCGCTCAAGTCACTGCGCAAAACCAATGTATTAGCAAAAAATCCGATATTATTTACTACATCGACATGTTCACGATTGGCTATCGGCGTACCAATGACAATATCATTTTCACTACTTAGGCGTCCGATCAAGGTCGAAAATGCTGCATGGATCGCCATAAAAGGGGTGACTCCCTGATTTTGGCAAAGCTGAGTTAACTCACCAAAAATCTGGGGCGGTAGCTTACCAACCAATAATTCACCAGCAAACTTCTGCTCAGGAGGCCTTGGTAAGTCAAGCGGCAGACGATGAACCATGGGTAGTGATTGCAGCTCCTGTTGCCAGTACAAGCGGAGCTTTTCAATATTCTCACCAGTAAGCCATGTTCTTTGCCAAACCGCATAGTCTCCATATTGTATTGGCAAAGGCGCCAAGCTATGCGGTTTCCCTTGCATAAAAGGGCCATATATGAAGTTGAGTTCGTTGACCAACACTTCAAGTGACCAGCCATCAGCAGCAATATGATGTAAAGTGAGCAACAATATGTTTGCTTGATCATGTTCAATGACAATCCGCGCCCTGATCATAAGGTCTTCACCCAAATCAAAACCTGTCTTCGCTTCTTTGACAAACAACGCTGATATGAATTGTTGTTGGGACTTGGTATCTTGGCCACGAAGATCATCGATAGCCAATGGAAAAGCGGTGATTTCTCCCCTTACCTTTTGAACAGATTCCCCTTCGCATAACTCAAAGCTCGTGCGCAAAATTTCATGGCGATTGACGATTTCGATGAGAGTTTTTTGGAGAATATTAAGGTCAACCGCTTCATTCCAACGAAACGCCAGAGGCATATTATAATGACTGCTATCACCTTCCAGCTGGTCGATAATCCAGAGTCTTTGCTGCATATCAGTCAGAGGTAAAGGCTGGCTTCGGTCAACTGGTAAACATTGATGCTTAGACTGAAGCGGTGCGTTCGCTTTGTTCTCAATATACTTTGCTAAGTCTTTTAACTCAGGGGAGATGAAAACATCTTTCATTGAAATATCGAAATTGAATACGGCTTTTATGCCGTTCAATAACTGGATCGCTTTAAGAGACTGTCCACCGACTTCAAAGAAATTCGCATCTCGACTGATGGTCGATGCATCCAGATTGAGCACCTCTGACCAAAGCTGACACAAACGCGCTTCTACCTCACCCTGCGGCGCCTGATAGCTCACGCCCATGCTCAGCGACGTTGGCTCTGGTAGCCCCTTACGGTTTATCTTGCCATTCGGTGTCAGTGGCATCGCCTCTAATACTTGAATAATCGATGGCACCATATAGTGGGGCAACTGCCCTTTCAGATGCTCATACAAACCGCTTCGCGCTTCGTCGATTCGCTCAACCCAGTCAGAGTTCAAAACCGCATAGGTCACCAATTGGCTTTCACCACTGTCACTGCCTTGGCGAACCACGCTCACCACGTGATTGACGCTTTCATGGCTTTGCGCCGCCGCATCAACTGCGCCCAGCTCAACCCTAAATCCTCGAATTTTTACTTGGTGGTCAGTGCGACCCAAATATTCCAGCTCGCCATCTGCTAGCCGGCGTACTCGGTCTCCCGCGCGATACATACGCTCGCCCGAAACAAAGGGGTTAGCCACAAACGCCGCATCGGTTAAATCATCACGATGCAAGTAGCCTCGAGCTAGTCCTTCACCCGCAATATACAACTCTCCCGCAACACCGGTTGGTACAAGCTGATGCTGCTCATTGAGCACATAGAACTGAGTATTTCCAATCGGGTGACCTAAGGTGATAGCCGATTCTTGTTCAATTCGTTTCACCGATGACCATACCGTTGTCTCGGTTGGCCCATACACGTTCCAAAGCTCGATAGCACCATGAGTGAGTAGCGATGACTTCAAGCTCTCTGGCATGGCTTCACCACCACATATGGCGCGCAGAGGCTGCGCTGGCTGCCAGTTATCATTGACCAGCATTTGCCAAGTCGAGGGCGTTGCCTGCATCACACTCACCTGATGCTTGCTTATTAATCCTGCTAACTGGGTTGGATTAAGTGCATCATCACTCGAGGCCACCACCACATGACCACCCATAACCAAGGGCAAATACAACTCCAACACATGGATATCAAACGACATCGAGGTCACCGCGAGTAACGTATCTTCTGCGCTCAATCCTGGCTTTTTCGCCATCGACCACAAGAAGTTCATCACTGATTGATGCTCAACCGAAATGCCTTTAGGCTCACCAGTAGAGCCTGAGGTGTAAATAACATACGCCAAGTCACGAGAGGTCAAATCGCCACGGGCAATCAGCTCGCGTTCTACGTTTGCCCATTGGTGATGTTCAACCACCAATACCGCCTCCGTGTAAGCTGCCATCGCTTTCTCAGAGTCCTTATCACACAGCACCAAGCTTGGTTGACTGTGCGCTAACATTCCTTGTATTCGCTCTTGTGGGTAGTTAGGGTCGAGCGGCACATACGCCCCGCCCGATTTCAATATCGCAAGTAAAGACACCAACATCGACATCGAGCGCTCTTGGTGAACGCCCACCAAATCATCGCTGCCAACACCCCGAGATTGAAGCTCATGCGCTAACGCATTGGCTCGCTTATTCAATTCTCGATAGCTTAATGTTTCACCATTAAAGGTGGCTGCAGGTGCGTCTGGTGTAAGCACGGCTTGAGCTTCAAACAAATCTGCAACAGATTTATCTTTGGGGTAGTCTTGCTTGGTCTGGTTGTGCGCGTAAAGCTCTGTCTCACGTGTCTTTGAGTCAACCAATGGTACCGAGAACGCACAGCGCTCTGGATTTTCAGTCATAGCTTC
>NZ_QLYY01000013.1 GCF_003350295.1 Vibrio tetraodonis | reverse complement strand
GCCTATAATTTAGTACGTTTAGAAATGATTCATATTGCCGAAGATGCGAATGTAAGTCCAACTCGGGTTAGCTTCACAGCAGCAATAAATTTGATAGATGCCCAGTTGCGCTGGCTAGCGCTCAGCCCCGATGGCACTTTACCTGTTAGGCTCAAACAAATGCGAGAGAGCATCAGCCATTTCATTTTGCCAGATAAAAGAAAGGACCGAACGTTTCCACGTTCAGTCCTCTTTGTTCGGGCCAAATATCCATTTAAATATAAGTGTTAATACTTATCCGAACGGCATTATTCCAAATATGGAAGGCATTTATTTTTACAGCTTTCTAAACTGGCTAACAAGCTGGCCTTGAGAGTTTAAGTTATCAACTAAAGTCTCACATTCTTCCTTAGTATCACTGGCCAAGATATTGGTGGCAGAACATACCTCGCTAATGGATTGAACGCTCGAGTTCATATCCTCAGTAACACGAGCCATTTCTTCTATTGCGGTTGCTATTTGATTGTTTCGGTCTGAGATGTCTGTTACCTGATCGAATAATGCGTCTAGCTTTTCACCTGATGTGCTTGCGCAATTGACACAGACATCTGAAAGCTTGTTGCCCTCATCCATTGCCTGTACGGCTTTATCTGTGCTGGTTTGTATTAAATTAATGATATTTTGTATTTCTTCAGTCGATTCATGGCTTCGCTGTGCGAGTTTACGTACCTCGTCTGCAACGACTGCAAAACCCCGCCCTTGATCGCCTGCCCGAGCTGCCTCTATCGCTGCATTGAGAGCAAGTAGATTGGTTTGTTCAGCGACACCTTGAATGACGATAAGTACCTCGCCGATGGTACGTCCATGCTCTGAAAGTTGCTGAACCACTTCTGAGGCCACACCCAGCTGACGGGAAAGCTCATTCATCGAAGCAACAGTTTGTTCGACAGAGCCTTTGCCTTCGACGACTGCTTCGTTGGCTTTTTCCGTGGCATCTGACGCGTTTTGAGCATTTTGAGCAATCTCATGAGCGGTCGAATGCATTTGATTTATTGCAGCAGCCACTTGCTCAGTTTCAGATGTTTGCCCCGACAGGTTGTCTGCGGTTGTTTCGCAGTTTTGAGCAGATGACTGTGCAGCACCAGCGATTTGGTGATTGGAGTCCTGAATACGTCCCACAACGGCATTGAGCTCGGATTGTCTCATCTTAAGCGCTAAAGAGATTTCTGAGATATCATCAATATGACCGTTGTATACCAATTCCATTAGTGGGTTGTTAAATACTTCTCTGGCTTGAGCGGAAAGTGCTTCCAAACGACGAGTCAGCATATAGCCTGACAAAGTCGCTAATATAAAAAACAACCACACAGCTCCAATAGCTGAAAAGCTCGCGACTGTTGTCGCAATGATGCCGGAGCCAAGTAACGCGCCTGCCAGACGTTGCCATAACCGAGTTCTCGGCATTTTTAGCTTACTGGGCGTTTTACCTGCTTTTAACTGGGCATAGATTTTTTCAGCATTGGCCACATGTTGGCGACTTGGACATAAACGAACGGATTGGTACTCAGCGATTTGGCCGTTGACTTTTATAGGGGATGCAAAAGCATCGACCCAATAATGATCCCCATTCTTACAGCGATTTTTCACTATCCCCATCCAAGACTTTCCAGCCTTGAGAAAGTTCCACATATCGTTGAATGCTTCAGGCGGCATATCAGGGTGGCGAACGATGTTGTGTGGCTGATCCACGAGTTCGTCTAACGTGTACCCAGCAACATCACAAAACTCTTTACTGGCATAAGTGATATGACTACTGGTTTTGGTAATCGAAAGTAAATTATATTCTGGTGGATAAGTGACTTCTTTCTGAGTCACGGGTTCGTTAACACGCATTGTGTTTACCTGCTTATTTTTGACTAACCAATATTGATATATTAGTCATTAGTATATGCACAAAAATGGATATTTGAAAAATCCATGGTGCATTTGAATTTAGTTGTCTTGTTCTAATCGCTGTTTATCGTTAATAAATGTCTATTTTATATATAACTGTTTAAAAGTGAGAGTAGACATTGATTATGCATCTCCTTGACGAGGACGAGTTGTACTTCGATACTTACAAGATTCGAAAGCTTACTAGTCACATTCGAGCTTAGAATTATTTGTTCGGAACAGATTTTAAATGACTGACTTGTATGGCTTTTGTTAAATTCTGATGTCAGGAGTAGGCGTGGAAGAGCATCTGGCTAGCGTATTGATTGTTGATGATAATGCTGAAAATAGAGTGTTGCTCAGCGGATTGTTGAAACCACATTATCGTGTGTTTGTCTCTACTGGGGGCAAACAGGCGCTAAATATTTGCACGAAAAAACAGCCTGATATCGTGTTGTTAGATGTAATGATGCCAGAGATGGATGGTTATGAGGTGTGCGAACAGCTAAAAAAAGACCCTGTAACCTGTGACATCCCTATAATATTTTTGACTGCCAAGTCTGAAATTGAAAACGAGCAACGAGGCTTTGAAGTCGGGGGAGTCGATTATATTCACAAGCCTGTCAGCCCACCGATATTGCTTTCTCGTATCAATACACACCTGAAACTAAAACATGCGGTTAGTGCTCTCGAAGAGCAAAATGAGCGCTTGGAAGAGCGAGTAAAAGAGCGTACTTACGAGTTAGAAATGTTGCAGAACGCAACGATTGGCGCCATGGCCTCGTTGGCAGAGACTCGTGATAACGAAACAGGAAACCATATTCGCCGCACCCAAAACTACGTAAAGGTACTTGCGGAAGAGCTGGTCAGTATGGGTCATTATGTTGATGAGCTAACCCCAGAGTCGATTAATTTGCTCTATCGGTCGGCTCCGCTGCATGACATTGGTAAAGTGGGGATTCCAGACGAAGTCTTGCTCAAGCCGGGCCGCCTGACATCAGAAGAGTTCGAAGTAATGAAACGCCACACAATTCTCGGTCGAGCCGTGTTGATGTCGGTAGAAGATTCGATTGATTTCAAGTGTGAGTTTTTAAGCTTGGCTAAAGAAATTGCTTATAGCCATCAGGAGAAATGGGACGGTAGCGGATACCCAGAAGGGTTAAAGGGCACGGATATTCCTTTGAGTGCTCGTTTAATGGCGCTGGCTGATGTTTATGACGCTCTGATTTGCGAGCGAGTCTATAAACCCGCGTTTCCCCACGACAAGGCACTTGAAATTATCGCAGAGGGCGAGGGCACACATTTCGAACCTTTGGTGGTCCAAGCTTTCCTTAACATAGAAAACGTATTTAGAGAGATAGCGGCCAAATATAGAGATGAAAACTTTGACGAAGACGTATTCAACTCTGGAGCTGACGATGAATAGTAGTAAGCGGCTGGTGTGGTTTTTACCATCTGCTAGTCAATGTGTTGTGGTTTGGCAACATTAATTTTTCTGCTCGGATCTTGTGTATTTTTTGCTTTAACCACTTCGAGATCCTGAGCATCTGTTACACTGAAATTATTGATAAACTTGTTATTGATTAGGTGCATTCATGTCTTTACCTGTTCTCATCTGTGATGACTCTGCGCTCGCCCGCAAGCAAATGGCGCGATCACTGCCCCCCGCTTTAAATGCAGAAATCACTTTTGCTGTACATGGCCTTGACGCTTTGGAGCAGTTGGAACAGAACGAATTCAAAATCATGTTTCTTGATTTAACCATGCCTGAGCTTGATGGCTTTGGTACCTTAGATGAGATTCAGGCTCGCGGTATTGACATCAAAGTTGTGGTGGTTTCGGGTGATATTCAACCCAAGGCGAAAGAACGTGTGATGGCTTCTGGCGCTAAAGCTTTTATCCAGAAGCCGATAGACAAAGACATACTCAATGGTGTGCTCAAAGAGCTTGTTGAACCTTCCTCTCAGCCGCAAATGGTCGCTCCTGCGCCACTCGATCTGCCTGTCCTTAAACGTCGCGACATATACCGAGAAGTAGCAAACGTTGCGATTGGTGTTGCGGCGGATGCGCTTGCACGGCATTTTGATGTATTTGTGCACCTTCCACTGCCGAACGTAAATATTTTGGAAGTCAGTGAACTGCAAATGGCGCTGAGAGATTTGGCCGATAACGACCAAGTGTCTGGAGTCTGTCAAGGCTTTAGCGGTGAAGGGTTAGCAGGGGAAGCTCTCGTGCTCTTGAGTGACTCGAGTGTGTGCGACCTTAAAAAATTGATGAAGGTGCCTGCTGAAAGTGAAGAGCTTGAAGAACTTGAGCTCTTAATGGATGTGTCGAATATCTTGGTAGGCTCGTTCCTTAACGGCTTGGGTAAGCAAGCGGAAGTGCGTTTTTTTCAAAGTTCACCAGAGTTGTTGGGCCAACATATCTCAATAGACTCGATTATTAAAAATACAGAAGGCGCGTTTCAAAAGACCATGACTTTTGAAGTAAGCTACAACATTGATGGTACGGCAATTCGCTGTGATTTATTGTTTATGTTCGTTGATGAATCGCTCCCATTACTCGACGACAAGTTATCCTACTTAATGGAGGACTTCTGATGGTCAACCTTCCTGCCGAATTTGAGCAGTTTCATTGGATGGTCGATATGGTTCAAAACGTCGACTTGGGTTTGATAGTCATTAACAGAGAATACAAAGTTCAAGTATGGAATGGCTTTATGACTCACCACAGCGGTCTGCATGGTCATGATGCGATTGATAAATCCATTTTCGAGATCTTTCCTGAAATACCAGAAGAGTGGTTTAAAATGAAGGCTAAGCCTGTCTATGATCTAGGTTGTCGCAGCTTTATTACTTGGCATCAGCGCCAATACTTGTTTAAGTGCCGAAATGTTCGACCTGTTACCCAACAAGCGAAATACATGTACCAAAATATCACGTTGAACCCCATGAGAACCCCGACGGGCGAAATAAAGTCTTTGTTCTTATCCATACAAGATGCGACTTCAGAGGCGTTAAGTGTACTTAATCAAAGTAAATGATATCGCAGATATGATTAAATAAGGGTCAGATTAGTCTGGCCCTTATTACGTTTAGGAGAACACATGTCATCAAGTATTCCGCTTTATCGCGCCGAACAAGTTAAATCAGGAGAAGTAAAGGCGGCAAAAGCTAACTCCATTGACATGCATGAGCTGATGCGAAGAGCCGGAAAGGCGGTATTTGATCTAATGTGTCACCAATACCCAGATTGTAGCCGAGTGCTGGTGGTATGTGGTGGTGGTAACAACGGCGGTGATGGTTATGTGATTGCCAAGTTAGCCCTTGAGGCCGGAATGCAGGTTTGTGTCTGGCAAAGTGTTGATAAAGACAAGCTCTCTGGTGATGCGCTAACCGCTTATCATGATTTTCTCGCCGCAGGCGGTGAGACGCAAGCGCCGGATCTTGACCAAGAATTAGCCTTTGACTGTATTATTGATGCTCTGCTCGGAACTGGTCTCAAAGGTGAAGTAAGACCCAGCGCTGCTCAACTGATAGAAAAATTGAACAATAGTGGCGCAGACATTTTGTCTGTCGATGTGCCATCAGGGCTATCCAGTGATACTGGCCGAAGTTTGGGAGTGAGTATTAATGCCAAGCATACGGTGTCCTTTATTGGCCTTAAATGTGGCCTGTTTACGGGTCAATCACGTGATTATGTAGGCGAAGTTCATTTTTGCGGTTTGGGTGTTGAAGATGTGTTTGATAAGCAAAACACCCAAATAGCGCACCTTCTTAATTCTGTTTGTGATTTTGCGCCTTTAGAAACACGACGCAAGTCTGCTCATAAAGGTCACCATGGTAAAGCACTCATTATTGGTGGAAACCAAGGTATGGGCGGCGCTGCCTTGCTAAGCAGTCAAGCCTGTATGCGAGTTGGGGCAGGGTTAAGCGCACTTCTCACTCACCCAGATAATACGCTTGCCTCAATCATTGCTTGCCCTGAAGTGATGGCGGCGTCGTGGGAAGATAAAAACCAGCTAGAACATAGGCTTAATCAGTGGTGTGACTGTATCGCGATAGGGCCTGGGCTTGGCACTGACAGCACGGCAAAAAAGATGTTTGAGAGCGTCTGCTCATTAAAGCTTAATAAAGTATTTGATGCCGATGCATTGAACCTATTGGCTTCTCATCCCAGCAAAGATAACCAAAGAATTCTTACACCTCATCCTGGCGAAGCCGCTAGATTGCTGGGTTGTTCGATTAAAGATATTGAAAGCGATCGATACCGAGCGATAGAAAAACTGCATGTTCAATACGGCGGCGTAATTGTGCTAAAAGGTGCGGGCACCTTGATATTCGATGGTAAAACTATGTATGTTTGTAATGCGGGCAACCCTGGAATGGCGAGCGCAGGAATGGGCGATGTGCTTACCGGGGTAATCATAGGTCTGTTAGCTCAAGGCGACAATACTTTGAGTGCGGCAGTAAAAGGGGTGATGATTCATAGTCTTGCAGCAGACAAAGATGCTGAGAAAAACGGACAACGAGGGCTATGCGCCAGTGATTTGTTGCCACATATACGGTTTTTGGCTAATGATTAAAAGAGGTAGACAGGGGTGATTACAAAGCAGTCTAGAGGTGAAATTTGGTTTGCAAACATTCGAAATGGTACCACAAAAAAATTGCAAATATCAGTCTTGCGGGAAATAAATCACAGCCTATAATGCTGAAAACCGGAGCGTCTGCCAACGCTCCGGTTTTTTTGTGTCCGAAAAACAGTAATCGCGTCTGCCAACGCTTTTACACCGCAGTTTGTCAGTGACACTTACACTATCGAATCAAGGAAATGCACAATGCGTATCGAACAAGAACTTAAGTTAGGTTTTAAAGACGTACTCTTTCGCCCAAAGCGATCAACGCTCAAAAGCCGTTCTCAAGTTGAATTAACCCGCGATTTTACCTTCAAGCACAGCGGCCGTCAATGGTCAGGCACCCCTGTAATTGCAGCCAATATGGACTCTGTCGGTAGCTTTGCAATGGCCAAAGCGCTTGCCGAGCATGGTGTGATGACCGCGGTTCACAAGCATTACACGGTTGATGATTGGGCTGAATTTGTTAAAAGTGCCGATAGCCAAACGCTGAAAAACGTCATGGTTTCAACTGGCACCTCGGAAGCTGACTTTCAAAAGACCAAAGACATTATGGCACTAAGTGATGAGCTTATCTTTATCTGTATCGATATTGCCAATGGTTACTCAGAGCATCTGGTTGAATACATTGAAAAAGTCAGAATCGCCTTTCCAGATAAAGTGATTTCAGCTGGTAATGTGGTCACGGGCGACATGTGTGAAGAGTTGATTTTAGCCGGTGCAGATATCGTAAAAGTCGGCATTGGTCCTGGCTCTGTCTGTACCACACGAGTAAAAACAGGTGTTGGTTACCCTCAGCTTTCAGCCATTATTGAATGTGGCGATGCGGCCCACGGCCTTGGCGGCATGATCATTGGTGACGGTGGCTGCTCATGCGCAGGCGATGTAGCAAAAGCCTTCGGCGGCGGCGCCGATTTTGTGATGCTCGGCGGTATGTTAGCTGGTCATGAGGAATCAGGCGGCGAACTGATTGAAAAAGACGGCCAAACCATGATGAAATTCTACGGCATGTCGTCAGAGTCGGCGATGAAGAAGCATTCAGGCGGTGTCGCCCAGTACCGCGCGGCCGAAGGAAAAACGGTACTATTGCCATTTCGTGGCAGTGTTCACGGCACTATTTCAGACATCCTTGGCGGCGTGCGTTCAACCTGCACCTATGTAGGCGCAGCAAAGCTTAAAGAGCTTACCAAACGTACAACTTTTATCCGTGTACAAGAGCAAGAGAATAACGTGTTCGGGAAAGAGTAATCTGGCGATTATTCAGAAATACTGTAAAAGCAACCATATGTTGCCTTTACGAAACCATACCCTGAAATAAAAACAACCATACCTTGAAAAAGCTCAAAAAGCATACAATGCTTACGTAAGTTTACTACAGGTATGGTTGTTATGTTATGAAAAAGCGAATTCTTAGAAACTCCTCAATTAAAAACATTTCACGCTTTGTCAGCCTAAAAACTGACTCCATCCATACCGTAGAATCCGATTTAGAGTTTGATGCTTGTTTTCATTTCGAATTTTCACATCAGATCACAAATTTTGAAGCGCAACCCTTAGGCTTTGAGTATTACTTCGAAGGTAAGAAACGCAGATATACTCCTGACTTTTTAGTAACTTACAACGACACATATCAACCATTTTATGAGATTAAACCAAAGTGCATTGCGGAAACCGAAGAATTCAAAGAGACTTTCTCCGTGAAAAGAGAGCAAGCCCTTAGTATGGGCAATGATCTAAAAGTTTTGACTCAGGACGATATCCAAATATATCCGTTGCTCGATAACTTGAAGATCATCCACCGCTATGCTTGCGATGACCGTCTTAATTCGCTCCAGCACCAGATATTGAGCTTATTAAGGAAATATGGAGAGCTTCGAATAGAGCAAATTGTTAAATACTCTTCAGTTCATTCTTCTAGATCACTACCAGCTCTTTACGACCTGATTGCTAGACAACTTTTGACAATTGATATGCATCAGCCGATTGACTGGCAAACTCCGATTTGGAGCTCATAGATATGAGTGATGAAGACACTGAGAGATTTGGTGAGCTGTTTCCAAGCTCTCGTTCTGGTATTGCATCTAAGCCGATGGAAAAGTTATCGCTTCCTCTTTGGAAAGACGTCGATCTAGTTTTCAAGGATGTGTTTGGTGCAAGTGAAGAGCGTAGAGATGAAGCCATACATAGGTACAACGTTCTAGAACTTCTTATTGAGCGGTATGGAAAAAATTTTTCTAAGAAGGAAATCGATGACGCATTCCCAATTTTAGAAGAAAAGTTCGGTTCAACTACGCCTTCAGCAAGCAGTATTTACCGATACTGGAGAGCTTTTAAAAAATCGGATTTCCAGCTGTCATCTCTTATACCCAAAGTCACAGCTGGAAACACGGATAAAAACGTACCGGAAGAACTTGAGCCATTAATTCAAGAAGCAATTAAAGATTATTTTTCAGCTGAAGAGCAAACGGCTGCTTCCGCATATCTCACACTTGAAACTGAAGTTTCTAAGTATAACGAAACTAATGATACTCAGTACAGTTTGTTTTCAATACAATCATTTAGGAACAGGTTGAGAAAGCACTCTGAGTACGAAAAAATTGTGCTTAGGAAGGGGAAAAGTGCGGCTGATGCGACATTTAGGAAAGTTGGTCAAAGACCCGCAACAACACGAGCGCTGGAACGAGTAGAGGCAGATCATACCAGACTTGATTTATTCGTTATTGATGAACGCCATGGTATACCGTTGGGGAGGCCTTGGCTTACACTTTTATACGACACTCATACAAAGAGTATTATCGGCTTCTACTTAGGATTTGAGCCACCGAGCTACCTTTCAGTCTCATTAGCTCTTGAAAACTCTATTCTACCGAAAGATTACGTCAAAGAACTATATCCCTCGGTAGAAGGGGTTTGGCTTTGTTATGGTCTCCCAGAACATTTAATTGTCGACAACGGTGCTGAGTTTAACAGTGTTGACTTCAAAATCGCGTGCAAAGAGCTGAAAATAAAGGTGAAGAAAAATCCAACTAAAAAACCTTGGCTAAAGGGATCAGTAGAGCGTTACTTTCGCACAATCAATAATCGACTCTTGTCTAGGATACCTGGAAAGAGTTTTACTAACATATTTGAAAGGAAAGACTACGATCCGCTTAAAAATGCCGTAATCGACAGTTTCCTTCTTCAAGAAATGATTCATATTTGGATAGTTGATATGTATCAAAATGGGAAAAATGGGCTTGAAAACAATATCCCGAACCTGAGTTGGCTTGATGCTGTCAATTCTTCAATTCCTCCACGTCCTTTCAAAGGTTCCAGAGAGGAATTGAAGTTTAACCTAGGGAAAAACCGCGAGGTATCTCTCGATAAGAATGGGATTAGGCTTGGTACAACAGTACGCTACTCTAGTGCTCGGCTGGCAAGATATTTTGGAGAAGCAACTTGTAAAGACATGAAAAGCGTACGTGTGAGAATCAAGTATGATCCTAGCTGTCTTGGTAGGGTGTATGTACTTGATGAAACGAAAGAAGAGTTTTTTGCTGTAGAGGCAATTGATGCTGACTACGCCTATTCTGTTTCTGAGTGGTTACACAAGACTTGTTGTAACTACGCAAGGCAATATATTCGAAAGAATTACAATCACAGAGATGTCGTTGAAGCTTGGCGTAAAATCCTCGAAATCATTGACCAGGCATTTGAAAAAACTGGTCAGAACCAGCAGCGAAATTCTTTAGGCACAATAACTACATCCCGTGTGCAGCGCGTGAAAGAGCACACTAAAAGAGCATCTTCCGTAGCGAAAGCACAACAGCAAGATAAAAGTATCAAATCGGAACTTGATGATGAGTTCGATTGGGATATTGAAGTCAATACTAGTGGTTGGTCAATAGAGTGAATTGTCATTGAGGTAGTTGATATGGAGTGTCAAAAAGTTGAAACAACAGCTGATAAAGTCAAACAGATCTTTATCCAAAACCCCAAGATTACCGATATCATTGACGATATTTCAGACTGTCGAGAGTTCAGTGACGGTATCCATGAGCCAGACTGTATGATTGTCGTAGGAGATACGGGTGCCGGTAAAACAACGTTAATTGATAAATACTTAGCTAAAAACCCTCGTTCTGAAACAAATGATGGCTCTATCATACCTATTTTGTCCACATCACTTCCTCCAAATGCCACCCCAATAACAGCTTCTGAACAATTGTTATCTGATCTTGGAGACCCGCTAGCTTTCTCAAGAGGGAATGATCCGGTCAAAATAGCGAAAGAAATGAGTGATTTAATGAAATTGTGTGGAGTGGAGTTAATCATTATTGATGAATTTCAGCACATGATTGACAGGAAAAATAAACAAATCTTACATAGCGCTGCTGATTGGTTGAAAATGCTAATCGTTCGTTCGAAGATTCCAGTGGTGCTGTTTGGGATGCCTTACTCAGTGCTGATTTTGGAGGCAAATAACCAATTAGCGGGGCGCTTTGAGTTACAACATACACTAGAGCCTTTTCGATTGAACAATAAAGAAAATCGCACTCTTTATAAAACTTTTCTTACAATGCTTGATGAAGCGCTTCCGTTTCATGAATCCTCAGCTCTTGCATCCCCTGAGATGATGAAACGTATATACGCCTTCTCTCAAGGTAATTTACGACGCATAAGAAAGCTAATTAATAGGTCAAGCCGCCTCGCATTACGAGATAAATCAAATAAGATTTTACTCGAGCATTTTGCCAACGCGGCTCCAAAAGTTAGTAAGGCTGCATGCGAAAAACAAAACCCTTTTCGGGTAAGCGTGAACGAGCTAAAGATTAACCAGCCGCCTAAAGACATCGGATGGGAGAACTATCTTAACCAGCAAGAACAGGACATCTCCCCTAGAGACATATTTTGAAGTGCTTTGTTGATCCAGTGTCAGGAAAAGCCGATGCCACAAAAAACCTATGCCACTAATACCTCGTTTTTGGACATTTCTGAGTTATGAACCATACAGAGCCCTGATTTTTCCGATTATTTCTGGTATTGTAACCAAGCGACCAGCCTACATGTGGCAGGCCAAATTCCCTTATTCACTACATTATAGCTTTCCTAGCAAGATCTGAAAAATTATCTAATTGTTCTTTTGAGTTAATGGAATTGGGGTCGGTATTAGTGATTCTAATCCAGCCTATTTTCTTATCTCTAAGTGTTCTAGCCAATTCTCCGGAAAGAGGACTGATCTGCTCCAGTCTGACTAGAGCAGATCAGTCCTCTGATGGTTTATATAGACGCGCTAATTATTACTAGCGAACAATCCTATCAGTTCCTCTATTATAGCTGTGTTCCATGAACCACTGCTCGTTTATATCATTTACAACAATTCGTGCTTGGATTAGTTCTAGTGAGCAAAGCCAGCTTGCTATTAATTGAAAAGATTATGCAACTAGCAAACGTCGAAACATTTCCGTGTTAAAGTTATCAGGCTACGTCATATGTCACCTATTGTGTAAATGTAGTTAGATTCGGAGGTACTTTAATGTTCAGTGCAGCTTATGAAATGCTCGGAGGTGAGAAGCGTAAAGCTCAGAGCGTAATTGATAGTCTAAAAATTATTCGTCAAGGGCTTCCTGTTAAAACGCTGGATAGAGGAATGTTAACTCTTGGTTTGACTAAGAAAGATTACGCGAAAATTATTGGCGTTAATCTGCGTACTCTCCAGCGAAAAATGAAAGAGCCGAACGCAACGCTAAGCCCAACGGCCAGTGAACATGCTCTTATGCTTGCAGGTATGGTCAAAGAAGCAGATGAGTATTTTGGTGATCGTGATGTGACATTACGCTGGTTAAATAAACCCAGTTTGGTGTTTGAAAACGAAACTCCACTTTCACTCTGTGACACAAAAACCGGTATCATTCTGGTGACAGAAGAGATCAATAAGTTGACGTACGGATATACGGCTTAAATAGAAACCTACCGATTGTCACAAAGCAACTTTTCTGACACCGCAGGGAAAGTTGGTCTGTTTGGTTCTACGACATAGGTTCTTAGACAGACTATGATTGGGTACAAGCGGCGTGTTAGTGTTAGTTAGTTCCAGCCCATGTAGCGTATCTTTGCCTTGCAAAGTAGGCTTCATCTGGAAAGATTTGACTAATGGCTCAACATATCAACCTGATTTTTTTGAGATAAAAGCATCTCAAGAAAAATCACCATACTTGATACGATTTAATGCATCTAAAACGCGTTTTAAATCACCGTTAAGTACAACTTCTAGCGGAGTTAGCCCAGATAGCGCTGGAATTGCGGAAGTTAACCATTCTGCTCTCAAACCAGAGTCCTCAAACACATCCTCCATTTGCTCTTTTAAAGTAGGATGTTGTGAAAGAATGTACTCTATAGACTTCGACTGGGTATCATCCTCAAGCTCAACTTTGCGTAAAGTCCATGAGCCATCGTTATTGTCGAGCCATTCGATTTGATCGCCTTCTTCCCATTGCAATTCTTCTTGCAGTATTTCTGGAATGTTGAAGAAAGCTTCACCATCACAGGTCTTCTCAATTTTAACTTTCATTGCTGCTTAGAACCTTATTCTATTCACATGGTGATTTTATGACACGCTTAGCCTAGTATACCAAAAAGAGATTGCCACTAATTGGAACGAACATGCAACTTGCACAATTATGGGCTAGCGTTGTCCAACAGGCTGTTGCCCAATTGGATGGCAACCAAGAACATTACTCTTTGTTATCTAAAAGTGAGCAGACTCTCAAAAGGTTTGGGCCAAAACCAAGCTAGGACTGATTAACCCTTAGAACCAAAGTTTCAAATGATTGTTAAGAAATTAAGAGGTAAATGATTGAAATGGCAGTAACGGGGACAAATACACACCAGGTTAAAAGCTGTAGCTGTTTGGTTGACTGCCTTAATCCAGAAACATCCCTTTTGAGCTTATCTACATTATTGCTGTGACACTTATTAGTGCATTTACTCATCACTAGTACCTTTTTTTAAGGGCTATCGAGTCATATCCGTGCTCAAGGCCACGAATTGCTTCACGCAAATCACTCTTATGTGATGAGTTTAAATTAGCAATGACTCGACCAATTTCATTAGCTAAATCGCAAAGCTCAATATCCCCATCAGGAAGACTATCGAGAGCTAAGGTGAGGTCTGAAACGAAAGTGTGTCGATTCACCAAATTTGAACCGGGCTCACCGAAAACCTCATTTCGGTCAGCCATAAAATCATCGGTAACCCGTTCGACGCCGTCGGCGAAAGATACCCAATCAAGCTTTGTTTCACTCTTGGCAATCAAATCAGTGTGGGCATTATAAGGAGTTATTCCTTCTAACAGCTCTTTTTCGGTCAACTTTTTCTTGCTCATCGCATACAGCCTGACAGGGTAATTAGATTAGTTGCAGTATAGCAAAATCAGCTAGACTGCCGTTAGTGTGAATGCGTGGAAACAAACTTAGGGCAGATATAAGTTGTTGCAGAACCTGCAATAACTGAGCTTTATCGTTGTTCAGGAAATTATTACAACAGTTCAACTACCGAGGAATACTCGATAGTTACTTGATAATTAATGTGCATATTTTGCACATTAATTATGTTCTATAGCCAAAAGCACGCACTTTGAAACGGCTTGGTACAGTTTTGAGTTCATTCATTACGCAACTTGCGTTTCGCAAGCTGCGTAATAACAGTGAAAGATTACCTGCTAGTCGGCAGCCAACATGTAGATTGATAGTAATAAGCCCCGCATTAGCGAGGCTCGATGATGTTTATTTGTAGTACTGGTGACGCCTTTTAGAATTGTGCTTCCAGCACTTAGCAACATCATATACATATGCTGGATGGTCATCCCAAGGGGTAGCTAGTGATTTTCCTTTAGCAGGTCGTAATTTAAGCGGGTACTCACTGTATTCAACCTTGTGGAGAAAAAAATAGCTCTTCTCCTGCTTGGTTGAAAAATGTTTGTGGGTTCCACTACGTACGCTGGGATACACATCCCATAGATAAGCTTCCATGCGCCGTATTGCGACGTCGGTACTGTTGTTTTAGCTTTTTCATATACCCTCCAGGTTAACATTACCTAGAAGAGATCCTCAGCATAATAGTTCATTACATTCCTATGTTACAGCTGGTCATATGAGAATTAGTATAGCAATCTAAAGTTTGGATCCTATTGAAATTAGCAGGCTAAATTGTCATTAGTTGAGACTATAATTCGAAACAGCTCTGCTAATAAAGCGGTACTCTAGCAGGCAGCACCTAGACGATTTATACATACCTAAATGCCTCAATCACCCTTTGTTTGAAACGGTTTAATATGACCTCGGTGCTATCGTAAGTATTTAAATTGTGAGTCGAGAGTTCGGAGCGATCGCTTTTCCAGAGTAGATTTTGCTTGGAGACTGTGGGTATACCCTGACTTGAAAAAGGGGCATTTACCTCATTCGCTAGAACGTCGGTATAGTCAGAAAGATCTTGTTTAACCTTGATATACATACAAGTTTCAGGAATGTCATTTTCTATTTCCTCTGCAAATCGGTTCAAGTTTGGTTCTGCAAATGTATAGAACCACGCCTCTTGATTTGCACATGGGGTCGTTCGAAGGATACGCCCTAGAATTTGCCTGAAGTAAAGTTCCGTTTTCACGTTACTTAGATGGCAACATACCTGAAGACGTGGTATATCAGTGCCTTCGCTTACCATCCCAACACTCACAATCCATTCAGTATTACTTTTTCGAAATTGGTTTATTAAATCTTGAGCATTTTGCTCTCTGTAGGTGACTAAACTTGTCGACTGATTAAAATCTTCTCTCAGGATTTTATCTATGTATTTTGCGTGCTCTACAGAAGAGGCAACAATGAGGCCACCGGCATTTTTGTTGGTTCTTCTGATTTTTTGTAAGCGATTAACTGCTTGACTCAAAATGTGAGTAAGGGCGTCAACATTTTGTATTATCAACGAATAACTGACTTTCCCTTTCTCGATTAGTTCGCTCATTGATCGATAGCTATCGCGAGTTTCTGAACCTGAAACTACTGAGTGATGACAGTCAACTAGGACAATTTTGGGTTTGCGGCATACCTTATCCTGTACGGCCTGGGCGAGTGAGTATTGATAGTCGCAGACTATCTGGCCTTCAGGATCAGTATATGAGGCTAAGGTAACTGGTGTGAGATTAGATCTCCATGGTGTCCCTGTTAATGCTAGAGTATATTTGGCCGCGGCCTGAACCTCTGTGAGTAGGCTTTGTCCCCAAGAGTTGCTGTTCTCTTGGTTGTCTCCGCCGCAATGGTGTATTTCGTCAAAAACACAAAAAACACGATGCTTCGCTAGTGTCGACCAAAACGTAGGCGGCAAGAATCGCATTGATTGATACGTTATTGAACATCCAACGGAACCTATTTTTCCATCAAACTCACAGGCTAGGACCGATGAAAAAGAGTCTTTGATATTATCTGAAATTTCCTTTGATGGTGAAAAACAGACAACGATATCGATTGAATTTGATTCGAATAGTCTCCTCGTAAGAGTGGCGGCCATGAGCGTTTTTCCGGCCCCAGGTGTCGCTTGCGTGAGAAAATGTTTGTTACCGATGGAAAACTTCTTTACTGCGGTTTCTATACAATCATTTTGCCAAGGCCTTAACATGTTGGTGCCTCTTTACTTCTAAGGAGAGCTAACACGCCACTTCGTACATTCAGTTTAGCCATGAGTGTTGCTGCCTTTTGAGCTGTTTCGGAATATGATGGGCGCAGAAGAGAGTTTAATTCAGCAGATCTTCGCATCAGATCCTTGTATTCTTCTATCTCAGCTAACGTGACAGTGAGTTCGGCTTCAATATCTGTTCTTTCTTTTTCTAGCTCGGCAGATATTGAAGAATAGCAGTTGTCATTTTGTTGCGCTTTCTTAACCAAAGTGCTGCCTGAATTACGTTTATCGATAAGCTCAAAATCGGCTTCATGGAAGAGGTCGGTTTTTGTAAAAACTTTTTTGCGCCCAGTCCCCTTGCAGACAATTAAGCCTGCCTCAACAAGAGATTGAAGCTGTCTTGCAACGAACAGGCGAGCATTATTATTGTTCCCGTATTTACTAGAATTTGATTGAATGCTGTTCCTGACTTCGATCACACTGAAGTGATTTAAGGAAGGTAAAGATAGTGTTTGATAGATATCGCTGTTAATTCGATGCTTTATGTTCATTGGAAACGTTCAGATTGGATTATTTTGCGGATTATAGTCCGTGGCAATGTTTGCATCAAGCGTAGATAGTTTTTCATTTTGTGAATCGATTTAAATGAAAGACTTAGCGAAACGGTTTGGAATCAACCTACGCAATAAACGCCGAGATCAAGGTGTGCCCCAAGATCAACTAGCTTTGCGAGCAAACATTGATAGAAGTTACGTTGGGAGAATTGAACGAGGGGAGGTAAACATCACACTTGAGAAAGCCTATCAGTTGGCGAAGGTACTCGAGTGTGATGTTAGAGAACTTCTTCCGTAGTTATCTACTTATTCAGCAGTAAATTGTTCTTGTACTCGAATGAAGGTGGTTCGTTTATTATCAGCTACTTCTCAGTAGTGATTGGGGATTATAGTCCTCTTTTTGGGCTAAAGCAAACAGCAGAGCGGCTGTTTGGGAAGTAACGGTGTTGATGTTGTGGGTGCACTCTACCTATTCGGCAGTTCACACTTCATTCACACGTATCACTCAGGATTACGAATTATCAGCTACCTACTCGGCAGTTCACCGTTATCAATTAAAGTTTAGCTCATTATTTTCAACTAATTAGATGCTAAGAAGTGCTTTTTACCCTTTTTCTTACAGTATATTAAAACACTAATAGTTTCAAATGGTTGTAGCGACCTAGAAAATAAGGGTCAGATTAAGGGCACAGGTTGAAACGAGTTTTCTGAATTTGATAAGCCATAGCTACTAAAAACCGAATTCCCCTCACGGTGTTGCTCCGAGAGCATCCTGATATTGAGTCGAAAGTTGCGGTTCGTCTGCTTGCTTGACTCCCCAAGTGAGTGGTAGTGCGCTGTTACATTATGCTCTTTTTGAGCAAAAGATGATGGGTCAAACGATTCGCCTCTAGATAGAGCCCGCTTCTCCAGGCGTCTGATTTTCCTTGCCTGCCCAGCTGGTGTGACTTTATCTATGGATTGGCAGCGCCTAAATGAAACGTACGTACAATCTTCTGGGATGAGGTCAGTGTTTGATATATGAAAATATTGAAGTTGTTCCATTTGGACGAAATAGTGCTGTTTAAGCAGTAAGTCGAGTTCTATCTTGTTCTTGCTGACAAATGAAATCTTCTTTCCAACCGTCACATCACACCAAAGAGGAAATGAAACACCGATATTTCGTGTCTCATACTGATAGTTAAATCCATGTAAAACGTGAAGGCACTTTGCAGCCAGTGTCTCGTTGTTGCATCGCTCTGGAAGAAAGGTGATTGTTCTGTAATACCATTTCATGTTTAGTCCCCTTTGTGCTGGAACATCCCGCCCTTAATCAAGTTTGCTATTAAGAAGTGCATATCGTTGATAGTGTCTTGATCGGCAGCTTTGTTAGCGCTCAACACTTGAATATAGTGCTCTGCTTGTTGAAGTATCGAGAAAAAATCCTTTCCTGTAGACGGATGACGGTAGCAAGTAACATCTTCACTATGAACGCCAAACCGTCCGACCCGGAGTGGCTCTGTTGCTTCAGGATACCAGTCGTCAATGGTTGCAATAGCTGCTCCCGTTTTAAAGGCACCTAGTATTGGCGTTCGTTCACCATCAATAGTTGTACTCTGAAAAACTCGACTGTTTTGAGATTTAGATTTACTTTTACTGCCACTTTCTTTTTCTGTGAAAACTTGGCTTGGCCGCAACATAGCATTGGTTGGCAAGTGCAAGGTGGCTTTGATTTCAAATATCGCCAGCCCATTAGTACTAGAAAATGCGGTTTTGATTATTTCAACTATAGCAGGCCAATCTTTATTATTTTCAAAGTCTTGCCGTGACATGTAGTTATTACGGATATCCTCAAATTTAACCTTTTCCTCGTTCCATGGCCAAGGAGTAAGTTCAATGTTCCAGCAATAAGCTTTGCGAGTATTTTTCCACAGCCATTTACCGTTGCAAATATTCATCAAATATCGGGTTGCTAGCTCAGTCCAGCCGATTTTCGTTTCGTAGAGCTCGATCAGTTGTACCAATGTTTGTTTGACAGAGCTTGAACTGCATTTATACGGTTTGCGTAGTTCAGAGCAAAATGAGACGGAGAAACTGCATTCGATATGACTACCACCATATGGAACGTGGCAGAAATCGACCTGATGAGGATTCCCTTGAGCCAAAGCCTCAGCTGTAGCGCTTTCTTTGGGGTTACCAGATGAATCATAGGCCAACGACGCCGTTTCCATTTGCCCGAGCAGAGTTCGAGATGTGTAAGTCAAAGGTGTTTTTTTATTATTGGGCCAGACGACGAAAAAGCAGACATCTGATGGGTCAATAGAGCGCTCATAGGCAAGATTCGTCGGTAGTTTCATCGTTGATAATCCTTGGCTGTACTATTAGGTAGTTTTGATGGTTATTTAGCGACCAAAAGATTGTTTTGGCATCGGTCTCTGAGCTAAAGGTGATTGAATTAATGAGCCCAATAATGCACTCGGCGAAAGCGTGTTTGTAACCTCTGAGAGAGTTTGGTTTATCTTTGGGCTCTTCTAACAAGTGGTAACCGACACAGCTTGCCATAAGGTGATGGTCTTTTTTTATCGCCGTCAATAGATCACCGAGGTTATTGCTTGGCTGTACGTAAAGTGATAACCACCTACCAGCTTCCATTGGCAGAGATTCGATAGCTGCTTTTAATGTGGAGAATGAATTGATATGTTTAAGGTCATCTATTGCAATTTTTGCTGAACCTCGAGCCAATCGCTTTGGTAGTGATGTAACTAACGTAGATTGGTCAATACGGTGAGCAAAGTTGGTGTTTAAAATAAGACTAAATACGACATCACACTGCCAGTCATCACGGGTTGCGGGAGCGGATATAGTTCCGTTGCCTTTTTCCACAAACTCTGCTGTCAAACCTCGCTTTTCGACATGTAATTGGTGGACGCATATCGCAAAGGATTCGACACGAAAGATTGACGTAGCGCGATTTATATTCCGCTCGAATGCGTGAACGAAGCCAAAGAAAGCGGTAAGTGGCGGAATCCCCACCGTTACCGGAGAGCTTAAAGCTGTTGCGCCACAAACCCTGATATTCGGTAGAACTAAAAACGATCCACTGGCATGCTGCATGCCATTATTGATTGAATGAGAGAACTCTCGTTTCAAAAGCTCAATAAAGAGTTTGGTCATCGCTGGATCGTAGGCAAAATGCTTGGTGGCTCTTAGGCAAGATAAGTTATGATTCAAATGTTGGATAAGTATGTTCGAATCAAGGGTACGGTCTTGCAGCGCAAGCCAAGCGCTGACCATCTTTTGAATCTCAATTTTGTATTTTTTACGGAGCGCCTTTCGTGCATTTTCAGGTATGAGGCGTTGATTAAGTCGCTGGTACTGTTTCAATGATTGAACATGTTCTGATGTTAACCAACTTCGCTTACTGTTTAATCGGTGATGAGAGGTACTTGAAAACTTAGCTCTAGACCTTAACATTCTAAATGCTCCGCCACATGTCATTGACGTGACACCCATGTTGGTGGTTCGACTAAACCGCGTTATCGCGCTATGCCGATATTCATCTTGGAGCCCTTGATGAAAGTGGCTTTGCATAGTCTGAGATGCAACAGGTGATAGTGAAATATAGGACCCTTCGTTGTCGGGTAGAGAGATTTGCGTCAGGTGATTTGGTGCTAGTGTGACATTGATGGTCGTGTGAGCAATTGACGCTAATTTTTTTGCCATTTCTTTTCGAGTTTTTTGATAGCAACCCAATTTCGTTAAAGTTTTCCAAAGAGGATGATCAACATCTTTAAGAAGCTCAGCCAAGCATGATATCACCCCGTTCCAACAAAACTCATTGGTGAGGAATGCGCTCTTATTTACGTATTTTGAATCATGGCTATATGACCAATGATATGGTGAGATTTTTGAAGAGGAGAGTAGAAAGCTCGGTAACTCACCTAGCGCTTGGGTTCGAATAATGCCTTCAGAACGTATATCAGGAAATTTTGGGTTATGGCTATGTCGATAGTTAACGCAATTTACGCAGCTAGCCCACCATTTTTCATCTCGAAGTTTGTGCTTGCATTTGGCTCGATCGAGCAGGTCTTTCTGAACATCAGTCTTATCGGTTAAATTGACTAATATCGTCAGTGCATCAAGCTCATTACCATCAATTGCAATATGCGGTGTTAGTGGACGAAATGCTCGCTTAAGCTCAGTCGTTAAGTCGTCAGGATTGGATACGATTAGCTCTTTCAGAGTTTGCATTTACCACCTCGATACATAGAACGAACGGTTAAACTCATCAGTTTGGAATTCAGCTAACCAAAGACAGAAAATATCGCCGAAATGAAATAGGTAATCGTGAACCTCCAGAGGCATATTGGGTTTAGTTTTACGATTTGGCATCAAGATGCGCTGTTCAACCATGGATTCTATCTGATCTAGGCTACAATTTAACAATACAGTCGCTTCTAACGCGTTCATTTTGAGGTTCGCGATTAATCCCTTGTTTTGCCATAAACGCTTTTCTAAGTGGCTGAGAAGCTCACCTAGGACGATATTGTTTTGAAGATTCCGTTCAGGTAACCGAATTGAACCGAAAAACAACCGACCAAGAAGATCTTTTAATCGCAATTCAGATGTGCTGACAATAGCATGCTCAAGATTGAATTCGATTTCATCATCGATCATTGAATGGAACGATGTTGGCCAGTTTGAGAAAAACTGGGTGAATGAACAATGGTCAAACTTGTCGCCATTAAGGTGTGTCCACCAATGAATTAAGCCCCAGCGATAGCTTCGAGGGACGTCTGGTAGATCTTTAGATTCATTGCCTGCAAGCCAGTTTGCAACAGTGGATTTTGCCTCGTTATTGTTCTCTCGACTCTTTACGATGATAGGTTCTTTGCAATTGCTACAAATTCCTTTTAAACCAGATTTTCGGTAGTCATATTCTGTTCCACAGACGCAGGAGAGGGTCAGAGAAACATCATGAATGTGGCAGTAATCGTATCCCTTAAAATGCCAAAGGTAGTTGGCGTAGCCATTTTCTTGTAGGCACGAAGGACAGCAGGGTGTGGAGTTAGTCCGAAGCAAACCGCGAGGAAAGACTTCTGCACCTCTAACAACCGCGCTAGTTGACGGCGAGTATTTCATGTTTGTTCTGTTAATTGCCAACCCTAGCAACTCGGGTGGCTCATTAAACGTTAATTGAGCGAGCTTAAGGAGTGAAGCTGTTCGGGAACTGGAACTACTACTGGCCGAGCATGGGTTTATGCGGGTTATATCCGTTGGAAAGGTCTGATAGCCGTGATCGTCAATGCCTTGTAAGAAGCGTTTGGTGGATTCTAGGAAGCGATGGATATCATCATAACCATTCTTGTTGGCAACTCGGATAAAGAAGCTATCTAAGCTTTCATCATTGTGTGGCGTTGGCCTTTGCAAAAACATACAGCTCCCCCCTTGAGTTCAATATAGGAGCTAACAGTATGATTAACAGAGTTTTGTTTGGGATTGAGATGCCTGACACAGTTTTTGAAATTGAATAATCGCGCATAGCATTTTAAGACGTCAAAATGGCAACTTTCCTCGGTTGGCTTGGGAGAGGGGTTCTAAGATTTCAGAGACTATCGAGCGTGTGCGATAGGCATCACCAATAAATTATTCCTAGTAAACTGGAGGGGCTTACCTAGCAGTTACAGCCAGGACGTACAATATAGCCGTAACATGCCTTTGCCCCAGAAGCTTCTTAGAGATCGAACAGTCTTTAGTCTCTCGTTCTGGACGTCACGAGTCGAAGTGAAGTTAAAAAAGATAAGTGATACATAGGATCATAATAAGTGCCACTCTGGTGCGTTCAGTTTGAGAGCGGTGATCTCACATTCGACCGTTTCCGAGCGAAAAGTTGGGATGCGCCACCAGAGTCAGTCTGGTGGTAGCGTTAGTTAGTTGAGTGTCACAATACCCAGCTCGTCGCTGACCAAGTCATTTAGCGCTGCATCGCATCGGTGATCTAAGACAAGGACTTCTTGCTCAAGCCAGCGCTGCACATCACGAAGTCCCGGTAGGCTTAAGGATGGGGCGTCAAGCCAGCCACGCTTACTCGCGCCAATCATCTCACGACTGCGCTGCGCCGCCTGATCCTGCCAGTAATTGGGAAGCCAAATGCGTGCAGGACGTCCCAGCTTGTTCGCCATTGTTTGGACAATCGATAGGCCATTCGGATCATAATCAGGAAAGGCCACCCAAGGTACGGTGGCGGGTAGGGATGCCAATAGCTCTGTGTGGGTAAGATTAAGGCCAGGTACATACAGCAGAACAAGCCCCTCAACCAAAGGCAGATCGACAAAAGCGCCAAGATTTTCAACTGTCATGATGAGTTTGATGTCCGCAAAAGAGAGCCTGTGCTTTCCACGCCACAAGCGCTCAGGGATAGTGCACTCTGAGCGTGCCTCTGTTTCTTCATCGACCGATTGTTGCCAACTTGGGTAGGTGACGGTCAATCCAGTCTTGCTGCTTCGCACTCTGATCACTTCATCGCTTGTCACGGCTTGCGTCGGAAGAAGCGGTTCGCTTCGGCCAGACTTGCTGTCTCCTCGCCAGGCCGCAGCACATTTGTGATGAACGAGTTCAGTATTACGTACGATAGCACCGCGCGCCTTAGTTGCATGACCCTCCTCTAGGCCGATTTGTTGGCGCAATTGGTCAAGTCTCTCTGGGTTGTCTAAGTGCCACAGTCGTCCTGCGCAATGGGCGATGCGCAGCGACTCGAGATGGGCGAGAAGTGGCCCATCTTTTTGCCGTTCAATGACTTTTTTATTGGTGGCAAGTCGGGTCAGTACTTCGGCTACTTGCGTGCGCGGCAGACCCAACTTTTGCAATAAATCGCTACTCATACTAAGACTTACCCAGGATGCCGTTTAGCACGTGCTCACTGTCGACGGTGAGCTCAGTGCTGTCTTGCAGCCCGGTGATCTGTACCCAAGAGCGGGCTTCATAGTCTTGACTTGGATTTTCAAGATTGACGCCATTAGGCCAAACGCGCACCAACTGATACCCCAATCCGGTGATTTTACCCAGTGTTTCAGGCGCGGCCATCAAAAGTTGAACCCCGCAGCGGCGGCAGAGCTCGGAAACCGTGGCTTGGCTTTGCGCATCGAGGCGGCTCACCTCATCCATGACTAAAGGGATTGCAAATGGCTTCTTTCCATGACCTGCGCTTCCCCAGTGCTTGATGATGCTGATCAAAACAACGAGGCCTGATCCAAGACGTTCGCCAGTCGATAATTGAGAGCCCTCAAGATCTTCATATTCATTGCGCCCACGTCGGCGGATCTGCGTCTTAACCCTTAAGTAATTACGGTGATCGAGCAGCTTCTCGCCCTTGATTTCACCGGCTGTGGCTCGGTGGAAAAGGTCGGACAACGCTTCTTCGACTGTGCTGGCGTCGGCAAATAGGTCGTCCATGAGTTGCGAGCCTTGTTGAAGCGCTTCGAGCACTTTATCGAATTTCGGCACATAGTCGGTGACAAGACGTACTTCCGCAACTTGGCCAAAACCGATGCCATTCAATTGAGCGCTGAGCTTGCGAACCGCGCGCTGCTCATCGGTTATGCGTTTCGCAATGGCATCCCCCAGTTCGCTACGCTTGGTTTGGAACATCTCCTCTGCGTTATCAAGAGATTTTCGGGCCATTCGGCACGCCTTGTCCAGATCCATAAGCATTTCCTGAGGATCGCCGCTCTGGATAAGGTCTTGACGTATGCGTCGCTTAAGTAGGCTAACGGCTTCGCAGTAAAGATGCGATAGCGCGACAAGATCAGTGCCGGTGAGTGTTTGTCCAAATGCCAGCATGGGATCGGTAACAGGTATTCCGTAGTCTTGCGCACAGCCGTTGACTTTGCTGATGAAGCTGCGTGCTTTCTGAAATGCGGTGTCTCTTTGGTTGATGGCGTCAAGTTCGAGCATGGAAGTCATTGTGTCTTTTAGGACGGCGGTGGTTCCATCATCTGAGATCACGCCCATTACCGATTGGCGCTCGGTTACAGCTTTCTCGTGATGGGCTCTCGCTTGCGCTTCTTTTTGTAGGTTTAGGTCAGCGTCACTGCGTTTTTGTTGATGGTGCTCCTTGGCTTTGGAGAGCGATTCACTGTGCGTATCGGCGCTGCGCTGCGCTGATTTATACTCATCCTCAAGCCAGGACTTCTTTTCTTGCAAGCGCTTTTCGAGACCAGGTGAGTAGTCAATGCCAACGTCCTTTAGAGCGACCTCAACGCGCCCTAACTCAGACTCAAGGTGATTAAGTTTGGCGCTCACTTCGATACTGCGCTTCTGCGCGCTATCGCGTGCAGTTTCCGCCGCGCCTTTGTTGCACTCAAGCTGCATGGCTTGGCTTGCGATCTGCTTGGCTTGCTCTTTCAAGGCGTCCTGTTTATGGCTGGTGTCTCCCAGTAAGGCTTTTGCTTGGGAGTACGTTTTACCAAGGTGGAATCGCACCTCATGGAGTGCCTCCATGCTTCTGAGTTGGTCGCTGGCGGCTTCATAGCGCGCTTGCTCATCGAGTACTTGTTTCTCAAGTGATACAGGATCGTTAGGATAGGGCTGTTGTAGGAGTTTCCATTCGGTATCAATGTTTTTAAACAAGGGTGAAAACTGGTTGATCTCTAGCTGCGCTTCCGTGCAACGTGCGATAGCCGCTTCACACACGGTAATGTCTGCTACGATGTCGCGATACAGGCTGTGGGCAAACGGCTCACACTGCGTCAATATTGATAGGCTATGTTTGACCGCATCCTCTGTATTGCAAAGCGACTGATATTCCATTTTGGCTTGTGAAAGGGCGCGCTCGATGTCTTTGATCTTCGTTTTTGCTGCGTCTAGATCGGGTTCGTCAGCAAAAGCGACAGTGGCTTTCGGTAGAGCCATTCGCAACGCTTCAATGTGTTGCGTCAGGGTGGCGTGCGCATCGGTAGCATCACTGCGATCGGATTCGTGGCGTTCAATCTGAGACTCTAGGCGGGTGATGAGCGCTTCTCGCGCTTTATCTCCCAGCACTGGAGCATCACGAAGTTGACTGATGCGAAGACCCTCGCCTGACGTTAATACGCACCAAGGCGCTTCGGTGCTTTCATCAGCGCCAATAAACGTCGCGGTGATATCTTCAAACAGTTCTTTGTCTTCAAAGGATTCATTCCATTGAGAAATCGGGCGTCCGCTTGGGATAAGTACCAAGTCTTCCAACGGCCAATCATCACCATAGGTCGCTAGTAAGGTACGCGAGGCTGCGTGAGGATCTTCCACCAAAATGCCGCTCATCAGGCTCCCAAGGGCGGCTTCCATGTAGCGCGCATCTTCAGGGTCGATGTCGTTAAACAGATCGCAAATAGGGAGCCCATCAACGTCTGAGGCTAGGGTTCGAAGCAGTTCAAGGTGACTCGAGTCGCGGTCTCTTAAGATCTGAAGATCAGCACTGAATTTCAAAATAGCGGCGCTGTGCTCGGTGATAGTTTCGGTTAGGGCATCGTTTTCTATTCGAAGAGTTTTTTGTAGTTCGAGACAATCGTTGCCTGTCCAACTTGCTTGATCAGGGTAAGCTTGGGTCAAAAGACGAACTTGAGGCTGCAGTTGTGACCAGGTTTCGTGCTTGGCTTCGGTCTGCACCAGCTCAATGTTCAGTCGTTGTTGCTGCTTTAGCAGCTCGTCGCATTGGGTTTTGGCTGCGACTACGTTCTGACCGGCGTCGTCGACTTTCTGGCGATACAGCGTAACGGCCTGCATGAAGGTAGGGACGCTATCGGGTTGGTTTTCCAGTTCAGTAGATGTGAGTAAAGTCCGATATTTTTGTTGGGTTTCAAGCTCGATATTTAAGGCTTGAAGTTTCTCTTTTTCATACGGCTCGTTGGCTGCGATCAGTTGGCTCTCTTGGAGGTGGCGTTTTTTCGCCTGCACCCAGTCTTGAAGGTTATTAGGATCAACCGTTTCTCCAATAATTGAAAGCTGCTTACTGAACTGATGATAGGTCTCACGGATCTCGTTCATCTGTTGCAGTTGACGCTCAAGCTCGTTGAGGTTTTGTCCGCATTGGGTTTTAGTTGCGGCCAAGGCCTGCATAGGGTCTTGTAAGTTGTCTGGGTCTACATGGCCATGAAAGGCTTCAACAGCTTTGAGTTGGCGGCACGCAAACTCATATTTTCCAGCGCGCTCTGATGTGATCTCAAACGCTTTGACCGCATCGGCTAATTGCTGTTGCGTTTCTGCAAGATCTTGCTGGGCTTGGCTGAGTGCCTCGGACGCACGTTGGTAGTCTTGCTGCGCATTTTGATGCGCGTTTTTTGCCAGCTCAGCTTCCGGTGTAAGGGTGTTGAGATCTTCTTTGAATCGTTCGCGACGTGCGAACTCATCAGCCGCAACCATAGCTAATCGCAATCGCTCTTCGGTTTTGTTGCGCTTTTGTTCGAGTGTATCGCGGGTTTGTCGCAGTTGCTCTAGCTCAGCGCCTAATTTTTTTACTGTCGCTTGCGCCTTGTCGAGTGCCTCATTGGCTGCAATGCGCGCTCCTTGTGCTGATTCGAGCTGCTCATCGGCCAAAATCAGTTGTTTTTCCGCCACTGCCCAGCCGAAGGATGAGGCCTTTGTAGCATGCTCTAAAAGCTGCTTAAAAAAGGTGTAATCCTTTGAATTTTTCGAGAGCTCAATGCGCGTTTGACGCACCACTCGCATGGAGTCTTGCAGAACATCCACAACCCCTTTTATGTTACCTCGGCTATGCGACATCAAGTAGCTGCTCAAATTGCGCTCGATATTGGAATCAAGCCGGCCGCTCATTGCGCTGTGGAACACCTGCGCATAATTGGCCTTGTCCTTGTCCTTTTGCAATGGCTTGGGCAAGATCCCGTCATTAAAGAGATCGAGCAAGTACCCCTCTACGCTCTCGTAAGTAGTTAACTCACAGCCAAGAGATGCAGCGGTATCCCGAACCATGTGAGGAGTTAGAGGCCGCCAGCTATGGCCTTCTTGCAGGGCAAGACAAGACATAGGCTCAACGCCTTTGGGTAGAACCAAGCGCATACGGGTCATCTCAATGTTGATGCCACTGGATTTTTTTGCGTGGATCAAATAAAGGTGCCTTTGCTGACTGCGGGTTTGCACCTCCAGTGCCACCATCGAAGGGTTCCCCAGACGATGAAACATCTCACTATCAGCCAGTTTCTGAGTCTTTTGAAATGTATCTGATGTACCAAGAGAAACAAAGCGAATGTCCCCCATCAGGGCCAATTGGTAGGCACCTAGTATGGTGGTCTTGCCCGCGCCATTTTCGCCAAGCAGGCTGACTGTGTTGCCAAAGCTTGAATAAGCGCTTGGAGACAACAACTCTTGCAACTCAACGAGATCGAGCGTTCTCACTGTAATGCCATTCAGGTTCACAAGGCTTAAAGAACGCAATATTGGAAATGCCTTACTCATCGGTATCGTCCTCGTTATTGTCTAAATCAAAAAGGTCTAGGTTATCGGGCGAATCGTCTTCCACGCGGCTAGTCCAGTGCGGACGCTCAATCATAAGATCATCCTCGGTGTCGGCTTGTACTGTGCTCGACACCAAATACCCAGCTCTGCTCAGTTCAATCAGTTTGTTGGGGATCTCGTCGGCGGTGACAATGCCTCTTAGCGGGTCGATAAAGCGATAGATGGCGGCAGTGGTCATGTACTGATTTGTGGCGGTATCCATACGGATGAAGCTTTTACGATTGAGGTCTCGAATGCATTTCATCACCTCATCCCGAATTTTGACTTGGTCAAATTGGGTGCTGACGGTGGTAGATCGACGGCTACCAAAGAGATCTTTAATTCGCTCTTCTGGCAGCTTTTCTATTAGTCGGTCAATCAAATGATCGACAGCGACCCAGTCTGAGCTTTCAAGCGATTGACGTAAATCCAACTGCATCGACACCATGGTAAGGCCAACGACCATGGACAGCTCACTCATGGTGCGGTGAGGCACGCCAGTTCGGCGCTGCATGTGACTGTAATAGACCTGTTCAGGTGAGCAGCGCAGTGTGATGTAGACGCTTGACAAATACGCTTTCAATGGCTCGTAAGCCGCGTTAACAAAGCTGTGGAGTGTGTCGTCTTCTGGGACGATATTAATGCCTGCACGCAGCATGGTGTCTACCTGTGAAAATAAGGGGTCTGCCATGACATCGAGGATCGATTCGTACGTTTTGGTTTCTTCATTCATGTGTCGCTCTCCGATGGGGCTCGGCCTTGAACCCATATATTTTCAATAAAAATGTGGTTGTCTTCATCGATAGGCACCCAACCTGGGTGGATCAGTTCGCTTGGCATCGGTGCAATTGTGGTGATGGCTTTAAGAGTCAGCACGGCCAATCGATGGCGATCCGTTTCGTCAAAGCCATTGTCTTGGGGTTTTAAGATCCGGCTGAGAAGGTCGGCGAGATCTACTCGGTGATGTTTTTTCAGAGCTTGCTCGGCAATTTGGTTGGCCAAATCAACCAACAAGTGTGTTGGGTTTTGTCTCACTACCCGCTCTTTTTCCATTTCCAGTACTGGCAGACTTTCATCGACCGGCGGTGGGGGTGGTGACCACTCACGCATGAGAAGGCATGGCTCTTGATACGGCAGTGCCAAGGCCCAAGAGTGGCCTTTGGTAGACTCAATGGCAGAATCAATAAGGTGCGCGAGGTTCGCATTCGGATCGATGGTGAGGCGCAGCCGGATACTTTGCATTACCCTATCGAGAAATGCGATAAGGTCAATCAGTGACATGTTGGCAAATTCGGATGTGCGCTCTAAAAATACCTCGATCTCTTCGAGGCTATTTCTTAATCGAATGGGCGCAGAGCGAAGCACTGCGGTTTGCTGTAGCGTGGCGAGGTTCATTATTACCTGATCCACACCCGTAAAGATTATGGTTTTCAAATCATTGATTTGGTGCATCAGTTCATCGGCGACATTCAAGAGTGCAGACATATCATCAACAATGGAGGTATTGATCTGCTGTTTGATGATTTGCTGCTCGTTAGAGAACTGAGCGATGAGTAATTCTTGGTTCTTAGAAATCCCGCCAAGCAAATCCTGGAGGGTGGGCAGGTACGAGTGCACCGCCTCATACCAAGCTTCGGGCTCTTCGATGTCTATGGTATTGACTTCACTGAGTAGCACCTCAATGCGTTTATATCGTTGACTGAGGCTCTCTTGTTGATCGAAGTTATCATTTTTAAAGTACGGTTTTAGCAGATCTTGCGCCAACTGGGTGAGGCGATATTGCGGGTTGTCATCGCGTATTGATGTCCCTGCAAACGTCATGATACGTTGTTCGACGCCCCATTTTAAAAAGTTGCTGACCCTGGACTCAGTGTGGCCTTCGTTGCGTCCAGCATAGGCATCGACATAGCGCACGACCGCTTGCACAGTCTCTTCATCAAAGCTTTGTTGTACGAGGTTGAGGCTATCATCGATGTCCCTTTCCCAAGCGTGCATGGCGGCCAAGTACAGATACTGATCCGGATCAATATCAAGCCGAGCACCAGAAACCAATAAGTTATTTAGTAATTGGTTAAGAGAAGATGGCGCATTATCGGCTTCCCTGGCGTTTGTCTCCGAGAATGCGTCACCGATGGTTTGCGCACCCTCGTAGAGTGTCTGGCTTTGTGTCATGGTCTATTTCTACTCTGAAGTAATTTGCACGGTGTGAGCTAAAGCGCATTCTAAGGTGATGTATTCGAGACATTTTATCCGCACTTATTTGCATTAAGTGTAGATCTGCATATGGAACTGGTCAAGATATTATATCAAAATGATATATTAAAAATGTAATTTTAGTATTTCATTCGTTTTAAAGCGACTCATGGTGTATAGTTCTGGTAGTCTAAGCAATGAATAAGTGGTTAGAGATGAGTTATGACGTTACATGCTGTAGGTAAGGATGGGGATGTGAGCGCGCAGATAACCCCACGCCTTGAGTATATTGATTTCAAGTTGTTCTTTACCGGTCGGGTAAGTCGAGCCGACTTAAACGCGGTGTTTGGGATCGCTGAGGCGGCGGCATCACGAGTGTTGACGCAGTACGCGACAATAAGGCCCAACAACAAAACACAAAAAACCAACACCATTCTTAGAGAGACATTTGTGCCTCTGTGCGCCTTTGACCCTGATGAGGCTCTAGGAATGTTGGCGAATGGGTTTAACCGATACTCTCGTCCTGTCGAGTCCGATGTGACGTCTGAGCTGATCGGGAGAATTCCTAATCAACTTAATCTGGAGAATGTGGCCAAGATCACCCGAGCCATATCGGGGCACTATGCCATTTCGTGCAACTACCTTTCCGAAAATAGTGATAACCATGACACACGAATCTTAGTCCCTTTGGCGATTATGCACGATGGGACTAGCTGGTTGTTTCGCGCCTTTGATCGATCAGAAAGTTCAAAGCTGGCATTTAAGAACTTTCATTTTGCGCGAGTGCGAGCCGTCAAGGAAGAATTAGAGTCCAATGAAGCCAAACAAAAAAGTGGGGAGGTTCTATCTCAAGATACGCTGTGGAACCTTAGGCTCCCTCTCGTACTGACCCTGCATGAGAGTTTATCTCAAACTCAGCGCATGCGGGTGATCACGGATTTTGGGATTGACGAAGGCGAAGAGGAACTTTACGTTACTGAGCGCGCGGCGTTTCGGTGGATCCTTGAGAAAAAGTGGTACATCGATGCTCGATCGCAGGCTCAGATAGATGAGGATAACCAAAAAGGCATACGGCGGTTTTATAAGTTTAAGCTGGCGAATTTAGCGACCATCGAGCAAATGGAAAACGCTTAGCGTTCATCGTGTCACACGAACCATTTGATGGAGAAAACGGAGGGAGTCGCTTTACCAAATTCGGCACTGAATGTCTGAACTGCGACTGCCTGTAAGAAAATTTGATTGTGGAATTGTAAGGCCTTGTCGTGCGCACCGTATAGTAAAAAACGCGAGTTACTTTAGCTAGCGGATCCAGAACGTTTCACCTACGAACCAAATACGACAACCTCTTACAAATTGCAGTGCTAAACATCAGGGGGGTTAGCTGTATTCTTTGCCAGATAGGTCGCGGACTAAGCTGGTTGTGTATATGGCTGGCTCACACTAAACAAGAATGGAATATTTTGGTCAGTATAACGTCATGTTTTAGTACAGAAGTTGTTGCTATAAAGCAAGATGATCCGTATTTTACTAATTTAGTACAGCCAGTGAAACATTTTTGTCCAGAGAAGTACTGACTGTGGATGAAACATGAAAATGTCCCAAAATAGTTAGAATAAATACTCTACACTGCTAAAGGTCAGATGTTTCCCCTACAAAACCTTGTCCAAATGAAGTAAACCTAGATATCGTTGCGATTCGTACTTATCATCTCTAAATCGCATACTTAAGCTATTAAAAACTGTGAACTTCTGCTGCCTTTTAAATTAATTTTCTTCCTTGGATAGGCTTTTTAACAGGTGGATTTAATTGACATTACTCAAATGCCCTAAATTAACATGGTAAAACGTGTCTTTCTCTGGTGATTTTAACATTTGTTGCTGTTATTTCGACATTTTTCTTTCTTCTCAAGCAATGGTAGATTCGCCATTATCTGTAACTATTATATGAGCATCATTGCAATGAGCACCACAGAGCAGGGACCTAACAACGTATTTCGTTGTGCGCGTGTTGGGCAAATTAAACAGGTACATTCTGATAACAAACAAGTTCTGATTGATTTTGAGGGAAATCCCTCGGGCGTGCCTATATGGGCAAGCACGAGTGGTGATTTTACGTCTGAGCAGTTTGAGCTTGCCATTGATAATCAGCTTGATTGCAAAATTGAGTTTATGAACATGGACCCTTCGCTCCCCATATTAAAGGACATTCTTGTGTCCTGTCTTGACAGAAGGTCGCTGACGCTCAAGGCAGAGACAATTGTTTTAGAAGGGACAAAGGAAGTCACGGTAAAAAGCCAAGATACCTCGACCCACTACAATGGGCGCAGTGGCAGAGTGACGACTCAAGCAGAGACGATCACCACAGAAGCGGTAAAAAGTCACAAGATTAAAGCCAGAAAAATCAACTTAAATTAACCTCGCTCAATAGTTAACACACTTTCATTATCAATCGCTTCCAAATACGAGAATAGAGTATGCCAGTTACTATCAACGCCAATGGATTAAGTATCGTTCACAAAGGGTCAGGCGGTGAAGCCAATGCGACCTCTCCTGATGTATGTTTAACGACAGTCGGCCCTGCGGTTGTGCCGATTCCTTATGGTAATAATGCGAAATCGGCCGATCTTGTTGAGGGTACCACTACAGTGAGCGCCGATGGTGGCAACAGCATTGCTATCAAAGGCAGTAAATTTGCGGTCAGTACTGGTGATGCTGATGGTGACCAAAAAGGCATTTCGTCTGGGACGATTGAAGATGAAGCCGAGTTTATTTCTGCCTCAGCCAATGTGTTCATCGAGGGTAAAGGCGTGGCGCGCCTGAGCGATCAAATGACCATGAACAAGGGTAACACAACTTGCATGGCTGGAGTGCAGAACCCCTGTGTGACGGTTGATCCTATGTTGGATATTCCTTGCAGTGTTGAAGTATGTGTACGTTACCCCAACGGCAAGCGTCTGACTAATGCCCCTTACGCATTAACCGATGAAGGGATTACGCCACTTGGTGCTGGTGCGTTAGATGGTTCAGGTAAGTCTTCTGTTTCTAGTTTAATGCCGGGTAAAGTCAAACTGGTGATGCAAGAGAGCCAAGATGATTTTTGTCTCTCTCCAGTTCGGCGCACCAATCCGCATTGCATTGAAGAAATCAGTGACGACGACTTTTTCGATAAGGCGCGAAAACGTAATCAAGGCTTTTGGCAACCGACACGGGTAGAAACGGGATTGGCACCATGGGGCGCAATTGGCCATGAGCTTACCACCGACCGCTATTTTCAAGATATTGTTGGGCTAGAAACGCGCCTGCATTTTACCCACGTGCACCCAGCAACCGAGTTTAGCTTAGAAAAATCTTGTGAGACCTTGGTTGGCAATCTAAATATGCCACTGCCACACACCACAGAAGCTTTGCTCGCCTATACCATGCCGATGATACTGGAAGAGGGTGAAATACTCTCGGCCATACTTCGTCTTGCGCCGTATGAAACCACAGATCGTTTGCTGGCTTTCATTCGCGCCCGTGGTGAGGGGAACCCGCAATCTTACCTTAACGATTATGATTGGGCAGCAGCGAAAAAAGCCGTGAATGAAAGCTTCGATAGCTTGCTGAAAAAGCTTCAATCACGGCTGGAGTTTTTGCGCGATCAAGCCAGCAAACTTAAATACGCCTATTTATCCGATGAGCTATTTAACAAGCACATCAACACCATTAAGACCTACGGCAAGGGGTTAACTGAGCTTATCGCAGGCGTATTTGCCAAAATGCAGCTTAGGGTGTCTACGCTAATGAGCAATACCGCCAACGTTAAGGTGATTAAAGCTGCTGACAACGTCTATTCTGCTGAAGCTGGGGTAATTGAAACCGTAGTCAACACCACACAAACCATCGACTTGGTCGAACCCTTTATGAACGAAGTGCCAGGTAAAATAGCCGACGTGTTGCCAATTTATCCAGTGCGCTATGGCTATGCCAACTTCTTTGACACCATTATGCCTGCCCAAGCGCCGCCCACTCTGCCAGAAATGGCCAGCGCTTCCGGCCTTAATGAAACTGGCGGTTATATCTTGCGCCTGTTGCGTGAAGGTTGGATTTACATCAAAGAGGAAGAAGGTAAAGCCGATAATCAGCAGATCCATATCTTCCGCTACGCGCAAACCGAAACCGCCACCGGCGTGATTGAAAAGTTTGAGAAGTACTATTTCACCAACGAAGAAAACGCCCAAGATGGCTTAACGCTCGATATATCATCCGGCGCGACTTTCTACCCGTTTGCCTTTGTCACCAATGGCACACAAAAAATCTCGATTGCTTACTCAGAGCACGAATGGGCCGCCGACATCATAGATAAGATGAACAGCGACCAAGAATGGCGCACCAAAGCCATGCAGCAAGTTGACATGGCCGCCAGCGATGACTTTAGCGACACCGCCACCCAAGATACCTTAAGTAGTTTGGTGGAAGATTACCGCAGCCATGATGTGAAATGGCTAGCGGATAAAAGCAAAGACAAGCCCAGCAAATACGGCTTGGATGTGTTCACCACGGCGAAAAACTACTACCTTGCCGCCGATGAGCTGGTTGAAACCATGCAAAAAAGTCACAGTGAACAAAAAGACGGTACTCTTATCGCCTTGTTTGATCCTGTCGGGCGGCAAGCGGAAATGTCCTTTGTGCTATCACTGTTGGTTACGACAGAAAAAGCGGCTGATAACACGGATACTTACCCTAGAGTTATCGGTGACATAATTCGTGAGCTAATGAAACCCGACAAAGATCCTGAGATCCGAAAAGCAGTGCAAGAAAACATCAATGTTGAGGCAATGACCAGTTTCTATGATGAGAGAGAAGCACTGTTTTCAGACTTTAAGACGCGAAGAGTTGAAATACTCAAGCTGTTTTCAATGTTCGCGTTTGAAGATTTAGCAGACGGTTCATTGGGTGCCCTTGATGCTTATTTCGATATGTATTTCTCCGAGGAGTCTATCGAGCCGTTTAAAGAAGTTCAGAAGCTCAACCACATTATGTCGAGTGTTATGGATGGTCTTGAGGGCACTCAGGAAGGTCATGATACGGCCATTAATATGATGAACTTGGCTTATGAGCAAGGTGCAAACAATATTTACCTGACTTACGAAGAAAAGCTCAAGCTGATCCTTCTTCAATGCCAAAGCACAGTTGATTGGGCTGAACTGGCTGCGACACTCGCCGATACAACGCCTAATCTCCTAAAATTCTTCTGGAGCTGGGTGTCAGCGCTCGCCACCTATGGCTCAGATACGGTGGCTAAGACCGCCTTAAATTTAAAACCAGCGGCCTATTCTGGGCTACTCAACTTTATCCCCGATTTCTTTGAAAAAGGCTTTGGTATTGTTGAGCAAGGCGGGAACGTTAGAATTACTCTGGAGGAACTCGGAAAAATACTCGCCGAGCACATAGATTCGGTAGGGAAACGTCATTTCAAAATGACCAGAACGCAATCGGTAATGCCAGCCGCCACCAAATTAATCAAATGGGCTAGTGTGGAAAAAACAACCACGCTCCCTCGGCTAGAGACAGAAGCAGATAATAAAGCGGTCTCGTATTTAAAGCTGCCTAAATACGGACACCGTTTTGCTAATTTTGACGCAGACACTACGGCTAATTTGCTGGGTAAAACAGCCGATGGAGCCATCTCTATGCTGTCTTTAAGAGCCAATATCGATATGCTAGTGCAGTTGACTCAATCCAATCAATTTGAACAGGCCGACCCGACAAAAAGTCACGATTGGTTGTCTGCCAGTCAAGATTATGCGTTGGCAGTTGCCGCGTTATCGGCCGCGATTGTTGACCATAGTGCGGCCCAAAGAGCGCAACTGCTATTAGCCAAAAAAGCCCTGAACTCCGAGAAATTCTATCAAGCCGTATACGCTGGCTTGCCTGGGCTGCTTGGCGCGATAACAAAAGGAGGCGCACACGCGGCCACTCGGGTAATTGACCGTCGGTTAGAGCAGCTTTCATTGCTAGTGCAATCTAAGATTATGTCAGGCTTGATTGGTGCGTCGAATTTAGCACTTGTTGCCTCCTCAGCGGTAGATGCTGTAGATGCGTATGAGACGGGAAATACAGGACTGATGTATGCCAACATCAACTCTATGATAGCTTATTCCATGTTTGCTACAGGGCCCCTTTTGGCGTTGAGAAATATCTCCTCAGCGACCATTAGCTCTGGGTATTTTGCTTTGATAGGTTTCTCCCTTTTGATTGTAGCTGAGTCAATGAAACTAAAGTATGGCAAGACTGAACTGGAAAATTTGCTGGTTCGATGCTTTTGGGGTAACAGTAAAAATTACTCTTTCTGGTATTTTGAACAGGGTGGTAAGTTTAATATGCAGCAAAGGTTGGATGTCGCAGCTAAAAGACACCATGAATCAAAATTTAGTTTGGCATTTGAGATAGAACAGCAAGAGTTTATGAACTTATTATTGCGCCCTGAGCTAAAAGTCTGGGTTGAGGAGGATTTATCACGGACCAAAAAAGTCTATGGTTATCGCATTGCATTGCCCAGTTATATAAAGGGGCAATCCAATCTTATTGGTATGGTATGCAGCAAAAAAATTGTGGATTATATTCAGCCAGTCAATCGTAAATGGGTTGAAGATGAAGTGGCAACAAAAGCATTTAAACAGGCGCTTAGCGCGGCGGCCAACAGTGAAGATTTCCTCCAATCTGAAATGATTAATGGAACCTTATATTTGAATTTTTCGGTTGAGATGGACAATAAGCCAGATGAAGAGCTGCACTTGCATTGGTACTACCAACAAAGCCCAGATATTATTGTGCCCAAACGTATGCTAACGTCAGACGGCGTTCTTGAAAAAACGTATTATGGAATGATTGATGATAAACCAAGCAATATTTAGCAGAGATTAGAATGAAAAGAAAAAACAGTCATGGCTTTTTATTTAGGTATCAATACCCACAAAAGCTAGTGAAATGGCGACAAGAGTTTGCCAAGATCACTTCAATCAAACCTGAAGATGATCCACTTGAGCCTTTTATGGAGGTCACAGATGATGTGCTTGCCGTGCGCAGCGCAAGAGATAATTTGCGATTACCATTTCTAGTTCCTTTAGTTATAGGACTATGGTTTATGGTTTATACCTTTGTCGGAGAGTTGGGGCTGAATACTGCATCTATTAATACAGGGAAAGAGAGAATTGTTGAATACCAAATCAAAGAAGCCAGAGGTGGCTACTTTGACGATTACGATAAGGAAAACTACGCATATTATAAAACGATGTTTGATAAAAATGGTGAATACTCCCTTTGGGGTTACAGTCAAGCTGTATTTACCTACGGAACAGAATATGAGCAAGAGTCTTTTGTAGTATTCCTCGTTCTTTCTGGTGTTTCCCTAAGCTTGGCAATTTTCTTTAGTATTTTCTTTATTAATACTCCAAGGCCCGCTGATATCTATTTCGATCGCAAAAGAGGGATTGTTTACACTTGGTTTTTTGGCCGTGTCGCTGCTTGTCGGTTTGAGAATTTAGGTTTTTTGGAGCATAGAACAGGGCTGCAACTGTACCTTTATTGCGAAAATAAAAAAGGTAAAATTGGCTACTGTACCCAGCCTATCCTTATTCAGCCTACGGGTAAGGTGACACTCAATGGAGAGAAAGATAACGACTATTTCTTTGCTCAACTATTCAATTATATGGATAAAGGCAAAAGCGCGTTAATCACAGGAGAGCACTTTTTGAGAGAGCGCCCAAAGACCTATTTTCGCATAGACAAGCGTCCAGAATCATTTGAAGAGCGATTAAAAACCATTCTTGAGCTAGAGCATGAACTTCCGCTTATGTACGGCCGAATAAAAGTACCTAATTGATATCTGCGCAGACAGAGGTTGGATGAATGTCTGATAAAATGCCCAGTCTCTGTCATATCTTTCTATCAAACTCTGGCATGTGCTTTGAAAGCTAGCAACCTTGAGCTACTCGTTAGCGCGCTTAAAGCCAAGTGGTATGCAATATAGTCATAAGTGATATATAACGGTGAAAAGAAAAAACAGCCACGGTTTTTTATTTAGGTATCATTACCCACAAAAGCTAGTGAAATGGCGACAAGAGTTTGCCAAGATCACTTCAATCAAACCTGAAGATGATCCACTTGAGCCTTTTATGGAGGTCACAGATGATGTGCTTGCCGTGCGCAGCGCAAGAGATAATTTGCGATTACCGTTTCTAGTACCGCTAGTTATCGCGCTTTGGTTTTTAGTATACACTTTTTCAAGTGATTTAGGTCCCAGTTCGCTGGCTCATGCTAGGGAAGTTCTGAGTAGCTATCAAGTCAAAGAATCAATGGGGTATGAATTTAATGAATTTCACAGTAACCGTTATTCCTATTATAAAACCATGCTTGATACGGATGGTAATTATACTCTTTGGAGTTACAGCCAAGCTGTGTTTTCTTACGGAACAGAAACCCAGCAAAAATTTCTGATAAAAGACTTTGTTGTTTCTGGTGTTTCCCTATGCTTGGCAATTTTCTTTAGCATTTTCTTTATTAATACTCCAAGACCTGCTGATATCTATTTCGATCGCAAAAGAGGGATTGTTTATACTTGGTTTTTTGGCCGTGTCGCTGCTTGTCGGTTTGAAAATTTAGGTTTTTTGGAACACAGAACAGGCCTGCAACTGTACCTATATTGCGAAAACAAAAAAGGTAAAATTGGCTACTGTACTCAGCCCATCCTTATCCAGCCTACGGGTAAGGTGACACTCAATGGAGAGAAAGATAACGACTATTTCTTTGCTCAACTATTCAATTATATGGATAAAGGCAAAAGCGCGTTAATCACAGGAGAGCACTTTTTTAGAGAGCGCCCAAGGACCTATTTTCGCATAGACAAGCGCCCAGAATCATTTGAAGAGAGATTAAAAACCATTCTTGAGCTAGAGCATGAACTTCCTCTTATGTACGGCCGAATAAAAGTGCCCAATTGATATCTGCGCAGACAGAGGTTGGATGAATGTCTGATAAAATGCCCAGTCTCTGTCATATCTTTCTATCAAACTCTGGCGCGTGGTTCGAAATTTAGACAACCTTGAGCAACTCGTTAGCGCGCTTAAAGCCAAGTGGTATGCAATATAGTCATAAGTGATATATAACGGTGAAAAGAAAAAACAGTCATGGTTTTTTATTCTATCGTTGGGTTTTGTGTTTACGTTAGTATGGTTAAATTTCGTGGTAGCGTTGATCACACCTTAATTCAGCGTTATAAACCACAAGAAGTATCGAAGTAGTATGGAAAATAAACAAGAAAATAATATAGAAGCTGGCTGTCTAGGCTATGTTATTGGTGGGATGCCATTTATTCCATTAATTGGTGTTTTATTCGGAGTAATCGCCATTGTATGGGGCTTTGTCAACAAACATACAAAACTAAAAATAGTCGGTGCATGTGGTATAGCGTTCACAGTCGTAGAGTAGCAAGGGAAGGTGATAGACTAGAGTATCTTTTTAGTTACGAGGATAATTACTGAATAGTCAGGTTTTAGATTTATATACCTAGGGGCTCCAAGGTCTCACGTCTAAGAGCAATGCTCGCAAATTATGTAAAACTAGTCACACCTCGGTAATTTTATTTACTAAATCAAAGTGTGACTGCCTACTTATCCCATATAAAATCAACTTGTTACCTGTTATGATATTTGTTGCAATGTGTGTGATTGTATTTGAGGGCTGCTAAGTACGGAGTATTTAGCAAAATAAAATTTGAGGCTAGGCACTAAGGAGGGGTTATCAATGGATACTACGCCCCGTAGCAAACTTGGATCTGCAAGTATGATATTCGACTCTACTTCTGTTAATAGCTGTCTAAGGGCCATTTTGACGAAACGAGAACTATCTCAGCCCACGGGTCAGCCGCTATTTACCTATCAACTATCAGAGCCCGAATATCGTCATTTGCAAATCAGTTTAAAAAGCCAAAAATTGCCAACAAAGTTGCATCGGGATAGTAGCTGGTGTGCGGCTTTTTGTCTTTTTAGTGCTGAATGGTACCGACGTAAATATCAAGGAGGATGGAGTTGGAGTGGTATATCAAGCAGTTTAGGGTTTGAGTTAGATGCAAATCAACGTAGTAAGGTAATAAAAACAGGTTTTAAATATTGGCAGCGAACCGTTAGTCAATATAACGATGATAGGCATAGTTTTCTTGGTTCAGTGTTTCGAGAGGGGGGTCTACCTTATGGTCTGCTAGCTAGTGAAGGTGGCAGGTTCTTACTAATTTTTAAGCGTATTCTTAGGGTTTTTGATGATGCTCAAGCACTCGGTCAGTCGCCTTTTGAGTTGGTGTTAGAGGGGCTTGAACACTTACCTGAGGCATTTAGACAAGAAACGACCGTTGATCTTATTACTAATATGGCGGAGCTATTGTTGCGTTTAACCGATGAATACAATTTGCAACAACAAGAACAACCAGCCAACCATTTAGACGCTCAATTGCCAAATTGGCGAGATCTATTTCCAATCCCACTTGATACAGACACTGGCAGTGAATTTCTCTCCAGTTTACTGACGTCAGCTTCAGTTCAGCGACAAAGCAAATCACAACAACCAAAACGAATTATTTGCTGGCAAAGGGTTTCGAACAATGAAGACTTGGGCTTTGTTACTCAAATTAAATTGATGAAGGCGATATCAATGCCTTTTAAACGCGAAGCATTGATAAATAGTCGAGTTGAGTTATTTATACAAGAAGGTAATCGAGTAATTGCCGAGTTGGGTGTTGGGCATACAACCTTTGAAGGTGAAATGACTCAGGTTATTTTGCGAACCCCTGCTTGTGAGTTTCGTCGCCAATCCATAGAGCAAGACTTGTACCTAGTCGTGTTACAAGCTGGTATTGAGCTCCATCGAGAAGAAATTCCGAACTGTGACATCTCTATCAATGAGATGCCGATTGTACTTAAGTCAGACGGTGAACATGATTGGGTCATTGGGCAAGGAAGCGTAAATGTCAAAGCAGACCAACTTAAAGCTCTTTTGCTAAAAGGTTCAACGTACACAGCCGAGTTTCCAGACTTGTGCAAGTCAGTAACGACTGAACGCTACCAATTAGTAGAGTTTAGTGGGGAAATTAAGATTGATTACCGTACTGAAGAAGGCGACACCTATGTAATATCGACTCGTCAGTCAGCAGTGTTGGCTGAGCAAGTGAGTGTGCGAGGAGCTAAATTACAGTATTACTCTAGTACGGGACAACCAATCTATTTGGGTTTGCCAACCATTACCAGTCAAGAATCGAATACAGAATTGTGGTTAGGTAGTAAGCCATTAGGAGAAGCTCATCAATCTGGTTTGTTTGGTATCCAATCAGTACGTTTAAAGGGGAGTGGTAATCGCACAATACTTCGTAAACGGCTTGCTATTCTTCCGCAGTCATTCCAGCTTGAGCTTAAGCCGTCTAAACAAGCTAATAGTGGCTACGTTGATCTTCATTGTGAACGCAACTTATTTGTATCGATAGAAGGAGAGCAAATCTCTTATAAGAAAATAAATATAGAAAGCGGTAAAAGGATCAAGGTGACAGCCGAAGGGGCACCGCCAGCAGATATTATTCTTTCCATAAGTGCTAACTTGATGGCTGACCCGATAAAAGTACGGGTACCTTTTCCAGCGTCTAGTGCATTAATCTTTGACAAAGATGGTAAGGGTCTAGCTAAACGTATCACCATCGATGATTTATTAGGCGCGCGTATTCAGTTTTTCCCGCGCGTGGATGTTGCGGCGAGTTATCATATTGAATTGAAAGGACCTATGAAGTCTCGTGATGCTTATTATTATTGGGAGTACAAGGTTACAAATAAGGTCCTTGAAGTAAGTCTATATGAGTTCCGTCATAGAATTCAGGAGCTACTGGCGGCATCTGGTGAACTTGATGATGAAGTTCGAATGGTAATTGGGGGGGCGGGTTGTAGAGAGCAACAAATAATTATTGGTCGATATGCAACCGAAGCCCAGTTGGTTAATGAGACGGTAAGTTTTGACGTGAAGCTGGGGAAAGATTTCATCATTCAGCCAGAAGTGATTAATTTGGCAGACCCAGCAGAAAAACCGCATGCTCTTCAACAAAGATATTCCAATGGCGCAGCGACAGGTGTATTCGAACTGAATAAAAGGTTATATCAGCCAGCGTTAATCGTTCCTTCAAGCAAGACTGAGCTGGCATTTCGCGCAAAATTTATTCCTGGTAGTGAGGCTATTGATTGTATTAGTGATATCCATACCTTAAACAAGGCTGTTGCCTTATTCCACCCAATAACTAATCCAAATGCGATAGCCGATGTATTTCCAATGTTAGCTAATGATTTTAATCACAGTAGTTGGCGATTTATTAATGACTTGTTTGCCAATTATTCTCACCTCCCAATGGCTACGTTTGAAGTATGGAAAGCAATAGTGAAACACACCGCTTGCCTATCAGCACTTGCGTTTAAAGCTGATAACCCCGTTCAGTTAATGGAACGTTTGAAAGTGGAATTTAATGTTATTTGGGAGCTTATACCGCTGCATATTTGGCAGTCGAATATTGATAAATATCGTCAGATGTTGTTAAGCATAGGACTGCCTGACAAAGTGGTGGATAACAAAGTAAACAGTAGACTAGAAACACTTTCAGAATTTACCCCATTGTTTGAAGAACAGTGTCGAGCATTGTTCTCCGATCAATTTATCCAATCAGAACCGAATTTGTCAGCTGTTTTTCAACATTGTCTGCCTGAATGGAGTCAAGACTTGGTGCGAGTTCATTTGTCTGACCGTGAGTGGCCGACAGCATTTAGTTTTGAGTTAGAAACATGGTGCAAAAAACACTGTGAATCGCTTATTCATTTCGAAGTCATTCGTGGGTTCCACAAGAGCGTCCTTTATTTTCCTATCTTTGCAGCGGCAGTGGCGTGTGGAAAAGTTCAATTGGAAGAACTATCGTCGACACTTTATCCCATTCATTATTTCCATTTGCGACAGATTGTCGAGTTTGATCGTCATTGGTTTAACCCCGTATTTCAAAGTGCATTATATGTATTTGCTCAAGAGGAAGCTTAAATGAAGCAATATTTTTCCACCCTAAAACAACAAGCTAATAGCCGAGCAAAAGAGTCAACTTTGAGTATTTTGGGTATTAATAATCCCGCTCTTAGAAACCATTTAAGTGAGTTGATGGAGACGGATGAAAAGTTTGTTCATGGTCCTGTGTTTGAGCAAATGTTTGCTTGGGAAGCAGACGAAATAACGATAGAAGACCTCTCTAACCCTAAACATAACAACCTACTCAGCCCAGAACTACTAGACGCGCTAGATGTCGCACCGCATAAAGAAGGGTGTAAAAAAGACAGCAGTTGCAAGTGTAAGTATGTGTTGAATCGTGAGATAAGACCATATAAACACCAATTAGAAGCATGGAGGGGCTTACTTGATCTTCAACCCCAATCTCAAATTATCACCAGTGGTACCGGCTCTGGTAAAACTGAGTGCTTCATGGTGCCAGTACTCGAAGATTTGTATAGAGAAACGCAACAGATAAACAATTCGCTAACTGGAGTGAGAGCGTTATTTCTTTATCCTTTGAATGCGTTAATAAATTCTCAGAAAGAACGACTAAATGCTTGGACGAGGCACTTTAACGGAGATATTCGTTTTTGTTTGTATAACGGGAATACCCCAAATGACCTTAAAGCCCAAGATAGGCAAAGGCAAAGAAAGCAGCCTCAGGAAGTTCTTTCTAGAAAGTTGATGCGAGACGATCCAGCACCCATTTTGGTAACTAACGGAACCATGCTGGAGTATATGTTGGTGAGGCAAGCTGATGCTCCCATTATCCAAAAGTCGCAGGGTAAGTTGCGTTGGATCGTACTAGATGAAGCGCATACGTATGTTGGTTCCCAGGCCGCTGAGCTTGCTCTGCAATTAAGACGTGTCATGCAAGCTTTTGATGTTAAGCCTGAAGATATTCGCTTTATTGCGACTTCCGCAACGATTGCGGGCGCAGAAGCTGAAACGCAACTAAAACAATATCTTGCTAGGTTAGCTAATGTTGATCTACAGCAGGTAGTTGTCATTGGGGGGAAACGTGTTGTTCCTAAGTTGCCCAAAGTAACGCCAGCAAATTTAACCCTCAGTGAAATAGAAGCGATAGATCCAGAAGGTGAACAACCCAAAGAGAAGAAGCGGAGTCAAAACTCGGAAGTATCAGAACGTCGATACTCTGCTTTAGCGAGTTCAGCATTAGCTGTGAAAATACGAGAATTGTTATCTGGAGACAATATAGGTCCAGTACATTACGCTGAATTAATAGATAAATTAAAACCTTATGAGTTAGATGAAGCAGAGTTAACTCGATGGTTAGATATTTGCACAGGAACTAAAAGTTCCCATAATAGTGAGGCATTTTTAAAACTCAGAGCTCATTATTTTCAGCGAACATTGCATGGCTTGTGGTGCTGTATTGACCCCAACTGCCCGAATAAAAAACAATCTAAACTGAATGGCGCATGGCCATTTGGGTATGTGTATAGTGAACATCGTCAGAAATGTCATTGTGGTGCGGTAGTGCTTGAACTTGCGTTTTGCAATGATTGTAACGAACCTCATTTATTGGCAGCCGATCACAATGGACATTTGCAACAGTGGACGGGAAAAATTAATGATGAGTTTTCGCTACTTGATGAAGCTGAAAAAGAGATGGATGAAGAGCGCTCAGATCAGTTTTCTAAAAATGCAACGGCAAGTGATACTCAAGTCGTTATTGGCTCAAAACAGAGCGATGATTACCTATTAACGGGTTTTGATATTGCTGGACATGAACGCTTTCTAGATAAGAGTCCAATCAGGTTGACTAAGTCGATGAGTGAATCGCAACAGTGTTGTGAATGTGGTTACTCAGGAAGAGGTCAGTACAATAAAGCGTTGCGAAGAGGTCTATTAGGCGCGCCATTCTATACGGCGAATGCGGTACCAACAGTACTCGAGTACTGCTCAGATATTGAGGTGGATAAAGAATCCAGGATAGGTCCTAATTCCGTTCCAGGGAGAGGACGTCGGTTAATTACCTTTACCGATAGCCGACAAGGAACCGCAAAAATGTCAATTCGGATGCAACAAGAAGCTGAGCGGTCTCGGTTGCGAGGTCTAGTATTTAAGGAGCTTCGTAGGCATGTTGAAGACAAAGTTGTTATAGATGGGGCGTTACTTAACCAGGTGAAAGACTACTTGAGTATGCCGATCGAAAAACTACGAGTTATGTTGCCATCCATCGAACAATCCATGCCTGAAGACGCAAAAGCACTAAAAGAATATATTAATATTGCTAGTAGTTCGGTTGCTATACCGGTGCCTCAAACGGTCCCTTGGTCTGATCTTGTTGATGTTATTAAGCAAGATAATGATTTAAAAGAGTCGATGTTAAAAGAGAACAAGAGGTTGTCGCCGGAAATATTTGATGATTCGACTGGGCCTATACGACTGACTCAAATGCTACTGACAAGAGAATTTGCTAGACGACCCAAAAATAGAAACAGTCTAGAAACTCAGGGCTTGGTTAAGATAGTCTACCCAGGATTGGATAAAATTGATGTTGTACCGGAGCTTTGGGAAAATTACGGCTTAATAGTAACAGATTGGCGCGATTACCTTAAAGTATGTCTGGATTTCTTTGTACGCGAAAACTCCTATATAACCATTGATCGTGAATGGATTCGTTGGATCGGCATGCACTTTTCTCCCAAAACCTTATTAGGGCCTGACGCGAGTGATGTCGATGAAAACAGAGCAAAGAGTTGGCCGCTAGTAAGAAAAGGCAGTAAACGTCAACAGCGTATAATCAATTTGCTCACTATTGCCACAGGTATTGATATAACGAGTACGTCAGGAGAAGACACTATTAATGGCTGGTTGATTTCTGCTTGGAATGCGTTAACTGGTTCGAAAATCTTGCAAGATTCAACAGCAGACAAACAATATAGTTTGAACTTGACTAATGTCAGCTTTTCATTGATGAATTCGGCTTACATATGCCCAGTTACGAACAAGCTGTTGGATACTACGTTCAAAGGAATCACTCCGTATATTCCCTTTAAAGGTCAGTTAGATGATAATCTATGTGAAGAAGTGAAACTTCCGGCTGTATGGGCTTTTGAAGGAAGTGATGACTTCTTGCTTTCACTGATTTTAACGCGCAAAGCTATTGCGAACTCATCGGAAGTGAAAGCACTAAGAGAGCAAAACTTGTGGACGGATATTAATGACAGAACAGTAGAGGGTGGTTTTTACTACTCTTCTGCAGAACACTCTGCGCAACAATCCGCTGAGCGACTTAAAATATATGAGGATGAGTTTAAAGTTGGTAGGAAAAATGTCCTCAATTGCTCTACAACAATGGAAATGGGCGTTGATATAGGGGGGATTACTGTGGTAGTGATGAATAATGTACCGCCACACCCTGCTAACTACCTTCAACGCGCAGGTCGGGCAGGCCGATCTAAAGAGTCTAGAGCGATAAGTTATACGCTATGCAAAAGCAATCCTCATGACTCGTTGGTTTTTAACAACCCGAAATGGCCATTCACCACCGTTATACCTGCTCCACACGTTGAATTTTCATCTGAGAAATTGGTGCAGAGACATGTAAATTCATTTTTGATGGGGCGTTTTTTAATCGAAGAAGTTGGCTTAACAAGTAAAGAAAAATTTAACTTAGATCTCGAGTGGTTTAATGCAAAGGTAAATGACGAAAAATCTATCGCAGAACGTTATATCAATTGGGTGAAAACGTGTGATAAGAAGTTTCAATCAGCCTTGTATACTTTAGTTAAAGGTACAGCGTTGAGAAATGCTCCTTTGGCACGAATTTGTAAGATCTCAGCAAAGAAAATAGAGGAAATAACCACTCGGTGGGTAAATGAATATCAATACATAGAAAATGAATTGGTCGGTGTTGATCCTGATGGTCCATATGCTTTTAAGCTAAATAGTGAGAAGTCCCGTTTATGTCGAGAATATTTGCTGCGGGATTTAGCAACAAGGGCGTTCCTCCCGGGATATGGGTTCCCTACGGATATCGTAAACTTGGATACTGATAATATCGTCGATTTTAGAAGGCAGCTTCAATTTAGGAATCTAAGTAAACTCGATCGAGAAGATAATGTTTCTATAAATCGAGGATTGCCAAGTCGAAATTTAGCTGTTGCAATTCGCGAGTATGCTCCTGGTTCTGAAATAGTGCTTGATGGTCGAGTACATCGAGCGGCAGGTATTTCTCTGAATTGGCAAAAAATTCACGTTGATGGCGCGAAAGATTCTCAGAAGTTTGACCTAGCCTGGCGTTGTCCAAGGTGTGGTCAGACAGGTTACGAAACTGATTTAGAAGTACAATCTGATTCGAGTAATCTCGTGTGTACTAATATCGCTTGTGGGCAAGCAATTCCTGATAACACGGAATGCCGCAAAAAAGTAATTCAGCCTACAGGGTTTGTCACTGATTATTATCGAGAGCCAATGAATAATATTTCTAATAATGTTTATGTTCCCGTTCAACCTTCCTGGGTTATTGCATCAGGTACAGCGACTCCATTACCAATGCCTGCACTTGGATATATGGTCTCTGATAATAACGGTAAGGTCTTCCATCATAGTTCTGGTTTGTCGGGTAAAGGATATGCGTTATGTATGGCTTGTGGTCGTGCAGAGTCAATGACAGCGAAAGGTGAGTTGCCAAACGCACTTAACTTTGAAAAGACACATAAACCACCGCGCCCTAGTAAGTTCGATAAAGATGAAGTAGGTCGACATGCGGACTGTGACGGGGCTGCCAAGATAATGTCTTCGATTCATTTGGGTATTAACTCTCGAACAGACGTATTTGAACTGGTGATTAAGAATCCCAAAACGGGTGAATACATACCTGATAATGAGCAGGGTCGAAAAATAGCTACCACTTTGGCTGTAGCGTTACGGAAGTGCTTAGTAGAGCAACTCGGTGTCTCGACAAATGAGGTCCAGTATAGCGTTCGACCAACAGTCATTGGTGACAATCAACATGCGTTGGTGCTTCAATTATTCGACAGTGTTGGGGGAGGCGCTGGATTTGCGACAAAAGCACCATGTCATATATCTGAAATATTGAATGGGTTGCTTGTAAAGCTTGATTGTAGGAAGCAGTGTGATGCGTTTTGCCCTGAGTGCCTCTTAGAAGCGGATTCGAAACACGATACCGATAAACTCGATCGCATGTTAGCAATAGAATGGTTAGGAAAGGATTTTAAGCATTACGTATCACTATCGCCTAAGCACCAAAATCTTATCAAGGATGGGAGGTACTGCCCCCAAACTATCGAAGCGCAGTTGAACGATGTACTCAATGAAAAGGTATTGGAATGTTTGTTTGTTCTTTCTTCTGAAGTAGAAGGGTGGGATACATCTCTCGTCTTGATGAAAACTAAATTGCATGAACTATTAGCAAGGAATATAGCGGTTTCCGTCGTTGTACCTAAAATTGAATTTACTGAAGAAATTGTGAGTTTCTTAAGGGACATACAACAAATTGGAGTTCATCTAAGATATGGGGAAGAGTGTGGGGCGATCGTTTTCCAAGGCTTGACAAGTAGTGGTTGGTCAACATTAGCCAACCTTGACGTTAGAGCCACCACCCCAGGAGAGCATTGGCTTACAGCAGAAGACATCTCCATTATTTCTTATAGTGAACCAGAAATCTCGACAATTCCTTTTGAGTTAGACTCCAAAGAACCAACTCACTTGTTAGGAGCTGTTCATGTTGATATTGCGACTGAATTAAATGGGCAGCTCTCAAACTTCGGTCGAGGTTTTTTGACGTTATTAAAAAGTAAAGATGAGCGACTAACAAAGCTACTTAAAGAAGGTGAACTGAAGAGTGTTTCGTATTCGGATCGGTATCTCCAAAGCCCAGTTTCTTTATTATTGTTAGCGGAAGTTCTCAAAGCACTAGTAGGAACATCAGATTGCCAAATAGAAGTAAATAGTTGCTTTGATGAACAAAATAGAAATCCTTATACGGTAAACCATGATTGGGATGATCGGGATGACTATAAAGCAATATTTGGTGCATGGTTGACTCATATGGCCGCTAAAACAGTAGATATAAATATAATTGACAATAAAAGAGAAGTGCCGCACCGAAGAGCGATAAAGTTGCATTTTTCTACTGGTGATATAGTTGAAGTCACTCTAGATCAAGGGTTTGGCTATTGGCGATTAGATCTCTCAGGTGGTATGCATCGGTTTGATTTTATGAGAAACACACACGACCAGATAAAAAGGTTAATTGAAGTATATAAATTAGCTAAAGTGTCTAACAGTGCTAATTGGTCCACTTGGATTGCTGTTAACGTGTTGTAGGTATTTCCAATCAGTATTGTCTATACATATTACTGTTGGGTTATTAATCACACATTGAAGTTCAGTTCAATGTGTGCTCGCTTAGTATTAACCAAGCTTGGTACAACGACCGTATTAGTGTAAGAAACTTTCTTACACTAATACTCAGCATTAGCTCGGTTTATCACAAAAATATCAATGTATGGTTGTTTTTGGCGATATCAACATATGGTTGTTTTTAGGTAAGTATATGAAAATAAAAGGACAAAAATATCACCTTATGGTTGTTTCAACAAATACGAATTCATGATAGCCGCATTTTTGCGGCTTTTTTGTCTGAAAATATCTAACTTGTTGTGACTATAGATCTACTTTACTGAGATAGCAGCTCAAATTCTGCGAATGATTTAACCCCAACCTTTCTTTTTTTCAACATAGTTTACAAGTGCTATTGAAGTGAAAGAAAAAAAGCTTATAAAACCGGCATTTATGCCCGCACTGTATTCTATAAAACCTAAGTATTTCATGTCTTGTAGTAATGTATTTGTTAAAACGCTCAAGGTCAAAGAAAACAGGACAATAATAAAGCATTTGCATATTTTGTATATTGACACTGTTGCATAATTCCATATGATATCGAATCTTGTTTTTATTCTCATTTAAAGGTGTATGGAATGTCAAGGTTGTTATTTTTGTTATTATTTTTCTCACTCTCCTCAAATGCTTCTATTTGTCATCAGCTAACCAAAAATACTACGTATAAATTATCGGCAGGTATCAGCTATTGTTTAGAGTCAGAGTATCAATTTGTATATATTCATAATTCAGAATTTGGCACAGAAATTGTTGAGCTATCTGATATTGATAGAAATGTATTTGGTTTAGTGTATCCAGGGGAAAGTGCGAAAGTTCCAGACCAATTTAGGGTTACTACTTTTGACGATACCCATCTTGTGGTTATGGACGGTTACATACATATATATGCTGCCCCAAAAGTCCGTAAAAAACGGTCTGCGGCTAATATAGCAACAGCAGTTATATCTAATTTAAGTAGTTCTGCTGGAACCTCTTTGGCTGGAGGGTCTAATGTGCAGGTTGCTCCGACAATTGTAGGTACTGTGATTGGTACTGGTGTAGGTGCTGCAACAGGTCCTCTAGCACCCGTTGTGGGTCCGCTAGTCGCTGGTGCATTGACACAAAACATTATTAGTAATCAAGGCAAGCCGCGGCCTCCTTTGACGATTATGAGTACTACTTCAGGTCTAAACTCGGGTTCCAATTTTGTGCCTCGACCTTTTAATAGTGGGGGAGGTAGCAGTAAAGGGTGTGGTAAGTGTCATAATTAATATTGCATTGGTGTTAATATTATTTTGAAAATAATTGCAGCGCCTAAATTTCCAAGTAGGGGCATACTATTTCGTAAAATATTATGAAAAGCGATGTAGGCACTTTTAGCCATGCTTGAGATTTTCAAGCAGCCTTTTTAGCTTAGTAATAATGCTTAATGTTCATAAACGCAATGAATTAGTTGATGTCAGAGTGCGGATGAAAACGAAATATCTTTCCTGACATTAGAGCCTGGTATCAACTATCTATAGTTCAATCTAACAGTGGATGAATATCTTATTTTTAAATAATTCCAATGATTTAAGAGATAATATGTAGGATTTATAAAAGTGATGTGCAACACTCGGCATTAAGTTTGATATGCAACTAGAGTGAAGTATGTACTGGTGGGTAAATCATAAGCAGACTTACAAAGAAGAAATTACAGGTGGTTACATTTGGTCGCCAAAGACAAACGCTAATGGCGCCAGAAACCAAAGTTACGAAAACATGCCCCAGACTCGAGTCGGGGATATTGTATTTTCTTTTGCATTTGCTGAAATAAGAGCGGCCGGCGAAGTTATAGAGTCATTCATTTCTGCGACTAAACCAGATGATTTTGGTGATAAAGGAAGTTATTGGGATAATGAGGGTTGGTTAGTCAAAGTAGATTGGATGGTTTTTGATAAACCCTTTCGGCCGAAAGATCATATTGAACAAATTAGACCATACCTTCCAGAAAAATACTCTCCCATTCAGAAATCAGGAAATGGAAATCAGGGCTGTTATTTAGCAAGTATTAGTGAAGACTTAGCACATACTCTTTTCGAACTCGCTAGTTTCGAATATGACAACACATCATATTGCTTAGATAGTGATCCTGAATGTGAAGTCCGCGAAGCGAATGTTGCAGATGCCATTCGCTTGGATCCTAGTATTACCGGAACTGAAAAGGAACAGCTAATCACTGCAAGAAAGGGCCAAGGTAGATATAGGAAAAACCTCGAGCGTATTGAATCTTGTTGCCGAGTGACCGGTTTAGAACAAAAGTCGTTTCTAATTGCAAGCCATTGTAAACCATGGAGAGATTGTAATAATCAAGAACGTTTAGATGGTAATAATGGTCTTTTGCTATCTCCCCATATAGATAAGCTATTTGATAAAGGATGGATTTCGTTTGCCCAAAATGGGGATTTGTTAGTTGCGAGCGAAAAGGTGGTGTCAGTGCTGCATGTATGGGGCGTTAAATACCCACTCAATGTTGGAAGCTTTACCGAGGAGCAGGAAAGATATCTTTCTTATCATAGGTTGTATTGTTTCACTGGCTAGATGTTTAAGTAGTTGTGCTCTGATTGTAAACGTTGCGCCATGGACTTATCGCTTATTCAAACTTCTTCAAATACTTGGATTTAATTGCATCGGACGTGCCATCGTAATGCATTTCGACCAGTCTTTGATTAAGTTCGGCTAATAAGGCTTCGGCATTTTTACTTTGTTTGTTCACGACCAAGTGATACACCTTTTCATTAATGACCTTGTACAGCAGGTTATCCTGTGAGTCATATATCTCTTGATCGATTTGATACAGACCTTTTTCCATTCCATACAAAATAGGGTCAATTTCACTTAAGAATATCTGGCAACGATTTTTGCTTAATAGACTCAATGCTTTAGATGCATTATCGACAAGTTTTATATCATTTTTATAGTTAAAGTTATCGTAGTTGTAACCCACTATGCCACATGCCTTATTCTTGTTGATATTCGATAAGTCCACCCAGACACTGTCACTGCCCGTATAGAAATAGCCAATTCTGAACTTGTACAAAGGGAAGGAGTAGTACATGAGCTCGACTCGCTCGGGCTTAAAGCTTGCTGATAACGCGACATCACATTCTGACTCTTTGGACTGCATGTTGCGCATCACCCTCGACCAAGGCATGGGAGAGATGACGTATTCGTAGCGGGTTTTACTGAAAATCTCTTTGACTAGGTCGGGCAAAATTCCCGTGATATCGGTTGCTTTAACTTTGGTAAGACTTTCGTCCCATATTGTATAAGGCACCCAAGGGCTGCCGTCTCCCATACATATCTTCACCTGCTGAAGGTGATTGCTTGCATAGGATTTAAAAGAAAGAGTAATGAGTGCGCAGATTAGAACCAAGTATATCCTTGTCATGACAGCACCAAATTAATTCGTAACTAGAGTGAAGTATAGACAAAGCAATTGATGTCGTTGGTAATAGCGCGAAATGGCGGCCTTATTCACCAGCTAGGGTTAATTACTGGTGAATAAAGCGGTTAGTAAGGGGCCAACAACTAGTGACTGTTCCAACTGTAACCTAAGCTGAGAAAGTACAGCGCTGGGTCATTAAATTGCGCGATGGTATTACCATTTGGCCCTTGAAATTCTGAAGAATCAATCAAGGTCGCTTCGAGTGCAATAGAAAGGGTATCGGTATTATCTAAACGGTAGTCTATGCCTGAGCCTATGCGATAAGCTTTACCAGCAGGAATGGTGATATCGCCATGGGATTGGTCGGCGTACATGCTGGAATCATAAGCAAAGCCTGCGTTCCATGTTAAACGCTGATTAATTTTGTATTGAGTGCCAAGGGCGACTTGATAGGTATCTTGGGTGTCTGCGCCCATTATTGTTTGGTAATCACTCCAGTCTTGCCAGTTTAGGTTACCCATTACAGCAAGTTTATCGTTGATATTGTGGAAGGCGCTGAAGATGACCTGTTGAGGTGCTAGTGCGTCACTGGTATCAAACTTAAATTCAGCTTCATTGGTGTAAGCTAAACCAATTCGAGTGTCAGAACTAAACTCGTATAGTAAACCCAGTTTGCCATTAATTTGGACGTCGGAGTCGTGTTGGTCTGCGTTCAGAGCCTCGTAATTCGTTGAATGCATCTCTAGGTCATAAATACCATAGTGAATGCCTAAAGAGGCCCCAACTGATAATTGATCATTGATTCGGTATGATGCCGACGGCTGGAATGTCAGTGCTTGAGTGGTTGCACTGGGTACCTCGACTCTAGAAAATAAATGCTCATATTGCAGACCTAAGCCGTAGTTACCGTAAAATCCTGCGCCGATTGTCCATTTGTCGTTGATTTGCTGGCTGTAGAAAGCTGAGCCTAAAGGCACATATCGAATCGTATTGCCTGCATCACCACCGTCTATCGTATCAAGAGTGGCATCGCCGTAGAGATTGATAAAGTTACCGGAAAAAGACCGTCCTTCTACATTGGCAAGGCCTGCGGGGTTGGCCGCGATAACCGATGAATCTTGGGCCCTAGCTGCCATACCAGCAGAGGCTAACCCGATATCCGTGGTTGAGGTTTCGTAAAGATAGAGCCCGCCAGCATGGGCGCTGCTGATAAGCATTATTGGCGCTACAGCAATGAATTTATGGATTGTTTTCATGGTAAACCTGCAAATTTCTATACCATCAATGGAGACTGTGTTGGATGACGCCTGCTGATTAAGCGGCGTCATTGTTGGCCTTAAGTTAAGCCTTAAGGTAGCGCGTCCCTGCGCTTAGGACCTATTCTTGGATTACTGCTTTTTTAACTCATCAAGCTGCTTAAGCTTTTGCTGCAAAGAGAGCGAGCGATAGCTCATATCAGCCGGATTCATGGTTTCACCTTGTTGCAGCGGATAGTCTTGAAGCGTGCTGGTGAATTTGCCAACCACATCTTGGATTGGAACAAATAGCCACATATTGTCTGCCATCCATCTCAGATACATCCCTGATTCCTTCGGCGCTTTCTCAAACGGGTCGGCGCGCAAGTGAATGATCTGAGGCCAGTTCGGCGTGGCTCGGGTTGCGTCAGAAATATTCCCTTCCATAGTGGCAAAGTTGAGTTTCCAATCATTCCATCGCACGGCATTAAGCTCACCATTAGATGAGAAATACATCAGAGATTCGCGTGGACCTTTTTCTTGCTTGCCTTGGAAATAAGGCATGAAGTTGTAACCATCAATATGAACGCGCCAATCCTTGCCATTTGCTTTATAACCCTTAGCCAATTTCTCTTTGACATCTGGGACGCCAGCGGCGGCAAGCAGGGTAGGCAACCAGTCTTGATGAGCCATCATATCGTTATATTTGGACCCTGGTTTGATCACGCCTGGCCAACGAACCAGCTGAGGGACTCGCATTCCACCTTCCCATGTGGTGCCTTTCTCTCCATGGAATGGAGTCGCGCCACCGTCTGGCCAAGTCACGGTTTCTGCCCCGTTATCGGTTGAATAGATGACAATGGTATTGTCAGCTACGCCGAGTTCATCGAGCTTATCGAGTAAGATGCCAACTTGGTCATCATGCTCTAACATGCCATCAGCATAGATACTGACTCCAGATTTGCCGCGATACTTCTCTTGTAAACGCGTCCACACATGCATTCGTGTGGTGTTATGCCAGATAAAGAAAGGTTTGTCTGCTTTGACCGCTTTCTCCATAAAGGCGAGTGAGGTTTCAAGGAACTCTTCGTCAGCATGTTCCATACGCTTTCGCGTCATAGGGCCGGTGTCTTCAATTTTGCCGTCAGCAAAGGATTTAATCACCCCGCGTGGCCCATAGTTTTTGCGAAATTCTGGATCTTTAGGATAGTAGTAAGTCTCTGGCTCTTCTTCTGCATTGAGGTGGTAGAGATTACCGAAGAACTCATCAAACCCATGATTGGTAGGCAAGTGTTGGTCTTGATCGCCTAAGTGGTTTTTACCAAATTGGGCCGTCATATAACCTTGTTCTTTTAGGAGATCGGCGATAGTCGGTGCCCAATCCGGTATTCCATGTGAGGACCCTGGCATACCAATAGTGAGCAATCCGGTACGAAACGGCTCTTCCCCCGTGATAAAGGCAGCGCGCCCGGCGGTACAAGACTGTTGTCCGTAGTGATCAGTAAAGAGTGCGCCTTCATTGGCAATACGATCGATATTCGGGGTTTCATATCCCATCATGCCTTGATTGTACGCACTGATATTCCAATAACCCACATCATCGCCAAAGATCGCGAGAATATTGGGTTTATCTGCGGCCACTGCTGCGCTTGAGGTCGCGAGTATGCCGATACCAATAGCAAGCTTGCTCATTTGGTTAGCCATAAAAACTCCAAATTGGTTAGTAAGTTGAAAACGAGTGTTGAGTGCTAACACTTCGTCGCTGACTAACATAATGCGGTACTTGCTAGGCGTCGCTTTATACTGCATATAACCATAGGTTATAGACATTCATAAGCACTTGTTTATAAATGGTATTAAATGAATTTTTACTAAAAGACAGAGTGTGTGGTTCTAGACTTATATCACGTTACTTCACTTAGACATCATGATTATAAGATCTGGGTTTGAGTTCAGATATTTTTATGCTACTAGGTTCGCATTGATCTGTTTTGTCGACTATAAGTTTGTGTGCGCAAAGCATTTTCTATTACAAACAGAGGTTTATATGACAGTGAAATATGGCGTTAAACGCCGGCTAGCGATTCTTGCCGCGGCTTTACTTGGCGTGACGACAAGCAGTATCGCCGCAGACAAACCCAACATTCTGGTTGTTTGGGGTGACGATATCGGACAAACCAACGTCAGTGCCTACACATTTGGCTTGGTGGGCTACAAAACACCCAATATAGATAGCATTGCTAAAGAGGGCATGATGTTCACCGATTATTATGGTGAACAATCTTGTACTGCTGGGCGTGCAACCTTTATCACTGGTCAAACAGTATTGAGAACAGGCTTAAGTAAAGTCGGTCTGCCAGGCGCTGATCTAGGTTTACAAGCCGAAGACGTCACCATTGCTGAACTTTTGAAACCTCTGGGCTACATGACAGGGCAATTTGGTAAAAATCACTTGGGGGATAAAGACGAGCATCTTCCCACCAATCATGGATTTGATGAGTTTTTTGGTAATCTTTACCACCTCAATGCAGAGGAAGAACCTGAAAACGTAGATTATCCGAAAGATCCTGAGTTTCGTAAGAAATTTGGTCCACGTGGGGTGATTAAGTCTTATGCGGACGGAAAGATAGAAGATACAGGTCCATTAACTCGTAAGCGCATGGAAACGGTCGATGAAGAGACTCTGGATGCAGCGCTCGATTTTATGGATCGTTCGGTAAAAGCCAACAAACCTTTCTTTGTGTGGTGGAATGCGACTCGAATGCATTTCCGCACTCATGTTAAAGAAGAGCATTTGGGTAAAACAGGGATCAGCTATTATGCAGATGCCATGGTAGAACACGATAATCATGTTGGTCAGTTGCTGAAAAAAGTCGACGAGCTTGGCATCAAAGACAATACCATCGTCTTTTATTCAACAGACAATGGCCCTCACATGAATACTTGGCCTGATGCCGGTATTACACCGTTCCGCGGCGAAAAAAATACCAACTGGGAAGGAGCCTTCCGTGTTCCGGCCATGGTTCGCTGGCCAGGCAAAATCAAGGCGGGCAGTGTGTCTAATGAAATTATGCATCATATGGATTGGATGCCAACTTTCTTAGCCGCCGCTGGACAAAGTGATGTCAAAGAAAAGTTGGTCAAAGGCGAGTCCGTTGGTGGAACTAATTATAAAGTTCACCTTGATGGCTATAACTTCTTGCCTTATCTGACCGGTGAGGAGAGAAAAGGGCCGCGTGAAGAAGTGTTCTATTTCTCTGACGACGGCGATCTTACCGCACTTCGCTATAACAACTGGAAGATCGTTTTTATGGAGCAAAGAGTAGAAGGTACTTTGCGTATCTGGGCTGAACCCTTCGTGGCGCTTCGCTTACCTAAGATCTTCAACCTGAGAATGGATCCTTATGAAGTTGCAGATATTACGTCTAATACTTATTACGATTGGATGTTAGATCGTGCGTATATGCTGGTACCGGCGCAAGCGTATGTGGGTAAATTCTTAGAAACGTTTGTAGAATTCCCACCAAGACAAAAAGCGGCCAGTTTCTCGCTCGATCAAGTTATGGAGAAACTGCAGGAAAGCCATAACAAGTAAATTGGTAAATAGAATCTATAAGGGCCCTTCAGTGGCCCTTTTTTGATCTTGGTATGAGTTCTCCCTTTAATGATGTGCAATTTGTTGTATTTGAAAGGAAATATCTTCTATCTTTGCTGAGAAAAAATAAAAACAACTCTTATAAGGGCAGTCATGACTCAGTGGGCAAGTCGTAATCAGGCGAAACAACGTCTATTTGTGCTCGTCATTTTTCTGGTGTGGATACAAAGCGCGTTTTCAGAAACTTCTCAATCAACCAAGTCTTTAACGGCTGATTTTGTCGGTACTCAAGCCTGTGTTGATTGTCACCAAAAACAGTTTACTGCATGGAAAGGCTCCCATCACGATATGGCCATGAAACACGCTGATCCGCACTCTGTTTTGGGTGATTTCAATAATTATGTTTTCACTTTTAACGGCAAAGCGAATCGTTTCTATCGTAGAAATGACCAATACTGGGTGAATGTTCAAGGCGCGGATGGCAACTGGCACGATTATAAAGTCAGTTACACCTTTGGCTGGCAACCGCTTCAGCAATACATGGTTGAGTTTGGTGACGGAAGAGTCCAACTATTGCCTTTTGCTTGGGACTCAAGACGCAAAGAACAAGGCGGACAGCGCTGGTTTCACCTTTACCCAGAAACAATGCCGACCGATGAGTTTTATTGGACTAATTCCGGACAAAACTGGAATTTCATGTGTGCCGATTGCCACTCTACCAATGTACAGAAAAACTATGATGCCCAATTAAATACTTACTCGACTACTTGGTCTGAGATTAACGTTGGCTGTGAGGCATGCCATGGACCTGCCAGTAAGCATATGGAATTGGCGCAATCTGACAAGCTTTCACAGCAAGCGATAGGACACCTAGGTTTTGACCGCGATTTATCCAAAGCAGTGAAAGATTGGGTGCAAAAAGAGGGTCACAGCACGTTACAGCCCAAAGAGATCGTCATGACGCAGCAAGTACAAACCTGTGCGCAGTGTCATAGTCGACGGACACAGCTCAATGAAACGGGCGATCATGTTAATGACTCATTTTTTGACAAATATCGTCTGAGTTTAATTACGCCAGAGCTCTATCTTCACGACGGGCAAATATACGATGAAGTCTATGTTTATGGCTCATTTTTACAATCTGAGATGGCGAAGAAAGGCGTGACCTGCACTAACTGTCATGACCCGCATAATGCACAGCTCAAAATAGCGGAAGAAGCGGTATGCTTGCAGTGCCATTCGGCATCTGAGTACAGCCCAGAAAAGCATACGTTTCATACGGCGGGCACAAAAGCATCAAAATGCACCACTTGCCACATGCCTGAAACGACGTATATGCAAGTTGATCCTCGTCGCGACCATAGTTGGCATGTGCCACGTCCAGATCTTAGTCAGCATATCAACACGCCGAATGTCTGCACATCTTGTCACGAGGACAAAACGGCGCAATGGGCCGATGCACAAATCGGTAAGTTGTATCCGAACTCGACCTATCGTAACCAACGCCATTTCTCGCTTGCTTTCTACGCTGATGCCATTGACCACCGTGGTGCTCCCGATGCTCTGGCATTCTCGGCTCAGGACTCTTCGCTAAGTAATATTATCCGTGCGTCGGCACTTGAACGAATGGGGGGCAATACTGGGCAAAATACCCTAGTTTCACTGGCTCGTTCGGTAAAACATGATGATGAAATGATCCGCCTTGGCGCCATTGCTGGGTCTTCGGGTTACGCCTTCAGCGACAGGTGGCAAATACTTGAACCTTTATTGAGTGATCCTGTTTTGTCTGTGCGAGCGGAGGCCGCAGGTGCTTTGGTTCGCTCTTATTCTGAAATGAACCCACTTCAAAAAGAGAAGCTCCAACCTGCGCTTGATGATTATAAGCGCATTCAGATATTTAACTCGGATAGGGGCTTTGGCAGAACCAATCTTGGTAATCTCTATCGCGATCTCGGAGAAACCGATAAGGCGATTGACGCTTACAACAAAGCAATAGAGATAGAGCCCTATTTTGAAAATAGCTACGCGAATTTAGCTGATTTGTATCGCGCGCAAAATAAGGAAACCAAAGCGATAGAGGTGCTCAGCGCTGGAATGAAAGCTCAGCCTAAATCGAGCGCATTGCCCTACAGTGCTGGCCTAGCATGGTTAAGGTTCGGTGACGATAACAAAGCGATTGAGCTTCTAAAGCAGGCTGCCGAAACTGCCAAGCGTAACCCACATTATTGGTATGTTTATGGATTAGCACTAGAAAAAACCAATGTTCTGGCGGCTAGTCAAGCGCTCAATAGGGCTTATGAGGTGGGTGGCGATCCTCAACACCTCTACGCTGAGTGTGATGTTTTGGCTCGTAATTATAAAGCTGGTGGTATCGCCTTCGCTTTTGAGCAGTGCGTAAATCGATTGAGTAAGCAGGTGCCTCCCCAAGTGGTTGAGCAACTGAGGGCTAAGGTCGTCGGAGCGGGTGGATAAAATTCGATGAAGTAAGATTTTACGATTGGGTAGCTATTAAGTTTATAACCAATAATTATAGCGCTTATGAGTAGGATATACACAGCAGACACAATGCATATTGAGGGAATAGGATGAATCACGTACAGCAAGCCATAAACGAGTTGATAAAACGCACCGAAGAAAGTGTTATTGGACAGAGTCATGTGGTTCAAGCCTTGGTTATCAGTTTGCTCACCAATGGACATGTGTTACTTGAAGGTCTTCCAGGTACAGCAAAGACTCGCTCTGTAAAGTCACTCGCGCAAAGGCTAAACACAAGTTTTGGCCGTATTCAGTTCACCCCAGATTTGTTGCCCTCTGATGTGACAGGGACAGAAGTTTATCAGGAGCTAGAAGGGAAACCTCAGCTCATGTTTCAAGCAGGGCCAATTTTTAACAGTATCGTATTAGCCGATGAAGTAAACCGTGCGCCAGCCAAGGTTCAAGCGGCGCTGCTTGAAGCGATGGCAGAAAGCACCATCACAGTCGGTGATAAAACTCACGTGCTCCCTGAGCTTTTTATGGTGCTCGCTACTCAAAACCCTGTTGAACAAGAAGGAACCTATCCATTGCCTGAAGCGCAAATGGATAGGTTCATTATGAAGGTCACCGTTGAATACCCTGAAGATGAGGCAGAGCGTGACATCATTCGTCTGGTACGAAGTGAAGAGCAGGGTGCTAAAATCTCAGTGAAGCCGGAAAACTCATGGCATATAGACTCAGATTTGGTGATGGAGGCGCGTCGTCAGTTGCCTGAAATGACAGTTTCTGACTTGGTTGAAAACTACATTGTTGCGTTGGTAATGGCAACGCGCAAGCCAGAGCGCTACCCCGATTCTCAGTTAACAAAATGGCTGGAAATAGGAGCCAGCCCGCGCGCTTCAATTGCTTTGGATAAATGCTCAAGGGCTTATGCATGGTTACAGGGGCGTGACCACGTAACGCCAGACGATGTGCGTGCTATGGCTCTCTCAGTACTTGGCCATCGTTTTTCCCTGTCCCATGATGCCCTTGCAGACGGTGTCGATCACAAACGGGTAGTGATAGAGCTGCTTGATCACGTAGAAATCGGATAGGCGGGAACCATTATGGCTCGGCCGAAAATTGCTCCAAAAAATCAGGGGCTTGATCCTCGTTTGTATTGTGAGTACGCAGGTTTGGTTCGTCTGCAAGCTCAAGTCGAATCATTCAGCTTACTGCCTCATCTAAACTCAGGTAGCGTGTTGTCGGGCAGACATCACTCCCTTTTTCGTGGCCGTGGTTTGAACTTTGAGGAATTGCGCCATTACCAAACAGGCGACGATATTCGTAATCTCGACTGGAAGGTGACCATGCGTACCGGAAAACCACATGTGCGCAGCTACACAGAAGAAAAAGATCGTAACGTGATGATTTGTGTTGATCAGCGAAGCGGGATGTTTTTCTCTTCAACCCAAGTAATGAAATCGGTCGTGGCTGCCGAATTAGGTGCGATGTGTGGATGGCGAGTATTAAAAGATGGTGACCGGGTTGGGTTTGTGATTGCAGCAGATAACGAATTGTATCACAGCAAAGCAAAGCGTTCTCAGCATGACTTATTGGCCCAACTAAAACAACTATCTAAGGCAAATCAACGCTTAAACGTACAGTCACTCAATTCAGATAAAGTCGATTTTGGGCATTGGGTTTCGCTCTTGAAACGAATGAAGCTTAAACAATCGACTTTCATCATTATCAGTGACTGGCGAGATTGTGAAGATCATCATCTCGATCATTTAAAGCAGCTTCAGCAGCACAACGATGTATTGGCCGTCACCATTAGCGATCCCTTTGAGCAAGCATTACCCAAAGACTTAGTGAAAATGAAATGGGTGATTGGAGATGGCCGTTATCAGCTAAACCTCGACAACCAAACAAAAGTAGCAGCTGCAAGCGCTGGGTTGGCAGAACAAACCACTAAGCAGAGGCAGTCTGTAGCAGAATTGATGGCGATGAAAAGATTGCCTCATATCGAGCTGGATACTTCAGGTAACCATATCGCTCAATTTAAAAAGCAGGTGGGGAGACGATAAATGGCTCAAATTCATACACCTCCAAGTACCTATATTCTGCGTGATCTCCATGATGTCGCAGTACCAGAGAGCGTTAGCTGGCTGCCTCAGACCCTAGGTTGGACAATTTTAGCGGCTGTCTGTTTTGTCTTATTTCTCTACTGGTTATATCGTATCGCCTTTCACTGGTGGCATAACCGCTATCGGAGTGAAGCCGCTCAGGCAATATCACAACTGCAATCCAATCAGGATAGCGATGCAAAAGAGTTATTTTCAATTATGAAAATTGTTCTTATCTACCTCGACAATAGTGACGCGCCTTTATTTGACGAAAAGTTTCTGCATAAGCTTGATGAATTAAATCCTAAGGGTGTCCAATTTACCGATGATCTTAGCAAGCGCTGGGTTAAAAGTGTCTTTGACCCAAATATCTCGCTTGATGCTTCAGAATGCGCTTTATTGAAACAACGCGCACTGGCTTGGATGAAAAGTCATAATCATCGAAAGACCAAACCTCTATTTAAAACATGCTTGCATCGATTGGTAGGGGGAAAGTATGAATGATTTTCTTTCCCTGATCAGCCAACTATCCCGTGTTGAATTTGATCATCCCATTTGGTTTTTAATGCTGCCACTGCCAATAGTTATCTATTATTTGGTTCCTGCTTATCGCACTAAGCAAGTGGCGATAAAAGTGCCTTTTTTCAACTTGTTAGTTAAAGCCATCGGAGAAACACCTTCAGAAGGTGCGAGCCAATTAACGCCAACCTGGTGGCAACGTGCAACACTCGCTTTGTCTTGGGTGTTGGTAGTGACAGCGCTCGCTAAACCTAGCATTCTTGGCGCGCCGCAAGTGCGTGAAAGTTTGGGCCGTGACGTAATGGTGCTTGTTGACTTATCGGGCTCGATGGCAGAACAAGACTTTGTATCTAAGCAAGGTAAGTCAGTGACACGTTTAGACGCTGTAAAAGAAGTTCTGGCAGATTTTGTCAAAACCAGACAAGGTGATCGGCTCGGATTAATTCTTTTTGGTGACGCTGCTTTTGTTCAAACCCCTTTTACCGCCGACCAACAAGTATGGCTCGAGCTGCTCCAGCAAACTGATGTGGCAATGGCGGGGCAAAGCACGCATCTGGGTGACGCTATTGGTCTTGCGATAAAAGTGTTTGAGCAAAGCGCTAAAAACGAACAAGTACCTGACAGAAAGAGAGAAAAAGTCGCTATCGCTTTGACCGATGGTAATGATACGGGCAGCTTTGTAGAGCCGATAGACGCGGCGAAAGTGGCGAAGGCAAAAGGGGTACGTATTCATGTTATTGCTATGGGCAACCCGAAAACAGTGGGAGAAAATGCACTGGATAAAGACACCATAATGCGAATTGCAAAGGATTCAGGTGGTGAAGCCTTTGAAGCGCTCAATCGTGATGAGCTTGAAAGGGCCTATGCGCGAATCAGTGAATTAGAACCAAAGTTATATAACAGCACGACCTATCGACCAAAACAAAGTCTTCACCATTATTTGATAGTTTGGGTTGTGCTGATGTATTTAACCGCATTCTTGCTTGCGACTATTAAACGCAAACGGCTGTTGAGCCGCAGTCTATCATCTTCGATTGGGGCTGAGATGTCTGGAGATAAACATGGTTAACAGCTTAGACATCGAACAGTTTGTGACTCAGTTTCACTTTATCCGTCCACTTTGGCTATTGGCCTTCATCCCTATGTTGTTGCTTTTGTGGTTGCGATGGCGAGAAGAGAGTAAGCCGAGCTGGAAGGATGTATTGCCCGAGCATTTACGCCAAGCTCTCACTTTGGGTGAACAGGGCTGGCGCAAGCAATTACCTTTAAAGCTTTTAGTCGTGATCATTGGGCTTGCGATAATCGCTTGTGCTGGGCCCACTTGGCAGCGCCAAGCCTCACCTTTTGGTGAAGATAAGGCGTCTATGCTAGTTGTCATGGATACCAGCGATTCGATGCTACAGAAAGATCTGCCCCCCAGCCGTTTAGAGCGTGCAAAACACAAAATACGTGATTTGTTGTTAGCAAGAAAGGGAGGGCAAACGGGATTAATTGTGTATGCTGGCTCTGCCCATGTAGCTATGCCCATCACCCAAGACAGCGAAGTATTTGCGCCATTTTTAGCGGCTATTTCACCTGACATTATGCCCCAAAAAGGGAAAATGGCAGAAGAAGCATTGCCTCTTATCGATCAACAATTGCAAGGTCAACTCGGCGCAACTGTGCTTCTGGTGACCGATGGTGTTAATCCAGCCACGATAAAAGCTTATAAAACCTATTTTTCCAACAAGCCCTATCAGTTGTTAATTTTAGCCACTGGTAATTCGGATCTGATCTCGGATCGTCCGCTGGATATAAATTCGCTCAAGCAGCTTGCTAGCGAGACGTCTGGGTATCTCGTGGAAGTGACGGTGGATAATGCCGATATTGAGGCATTAAATCGCTATGTAGTGCGCAATATGCAGCTTAATGGTGATTCGGCTATGCCATGGCAAGATATGGGTTATCCATTGCTGATCCCCATCGCTTTGATTATGTTGCTGTGGTTTCGTAAAGGCTGGTTGGTGCAATGGTGTTTATTGGCAACTATTTCTATTACCGCATTTCTGCCTCACAAGGTTTTGGCGCAACCCGTATCATTGAAAGCCGAGACAACCGAGGTGCTCGAGGAGCGAACGACAATAGACCGAATGTATCAATGGTGGTGGGACTTGTGGCTGACACCCAATCAGCAGGGTCAGCGTTGGTTTAATCGCAAAGATTATCTAGAGGCTGCCAAGCACTTTACCGAACCGTTGAAGAAAGGGACGGCGTATTACTATGCTGGCGAGTATAAGCTTGCCCACAGTGCTTTTCTTGAAACGCAGAGTAGCTCATCACAAACAACAAAAGACCTAGGGCTATATAATGCGGCAAGTGCGCTTGCTCGTCAGCGAGAATACCTAGCTGCGCGTGATATTCTACAATCTTTGGCTGATAGCGATACGTTAAGTGAACCACTAAAGTCAGATGTGGCTCATAACCTCAAGGTTATCCAAGGTATTGTTAAAGAAATCAATCGAACGAGTGAGAGTCAAGCAGGCACAGAAAATGATGCCTCAAAAGAGCTGGGTGACAACCCGCAAACCGCCGAGGGAGCTGATGAGAAAACGTCGTCAGAATTGATGATCAAAGAGACCTTAAGTGCCAGCGAACTTCTTGCCGACCAAGAATTGGCCGATAAGTGGTTAAAACGAGTAGAGGCCGATCCAAAATATTTTCTGCAGGCCAAATTTCATATCCAGCTGCGTGAGAGATCTGCTCTTGTTAGTCGCTCTGAAAAAGAGGAGCAAGAATAATGAATACTGTATTTCAAACAAGCCGATTTCGTTACTTTTCATCAGTGGTTTTGTCGTTAATCGTGCTGGTGGCTATCTCAACGCCTAATCAAGCAATGGCCCAAAATATTCAAGACCTTGAGCGCAGTAACAAGGTTGAACTTCGAGCTTGGGTTGGCAAGCAAGATGATGTGAGAGCCGATCGAAAACCCCAGTCATTCAGCGTTAATGAACAAATCATACTAAATATTGAGGTTGCCACACCACGCTGGTTTACTGGCGGTACTCGCATTGGCCGCATAGAGATACCCAATGCTATTGCCAAGCAGCGCAACCAGCTTGCGACCAATTACACTGAGAAAAAACAAGGTAAAACTTGGTCTCGGCAGCGTTGGGAAGTGACCCTCTATCCCCAATCTTCGGGTAAGTTTGTGGTTCCACCTATTCCAGTGAGTGTTCAAGTGTCAGCACCTAATGGCAAGTCCGTATCGGGCACTTTGTATACTAGGCCAATACGTTTTGAAGCTAAATTGCCTTCTGGTTTAGTAAGCGGTGAGGAGCAGTGGTTTACTGCGACCGATGTAGATGTCAAACAGACTTGGTCAACGTCTAATGATCAACTTAACGTGGGTGATGCGATTACGCGAACTGTAGTAATTAATGCAAAAGACAGCCTGTCAGTCCTACTGCCGGATATCTTATCTGATCGTGCAACGCCAAAATATCAAGCATATCCCAAGCCCAATAAATTGGCGGATACGGCCATGCGTGGTGATTATCAGTCAAGTCGTGTGGAAGAAATGGTATACGTGATCCAGCAAGGTGGTGAATTAAGCTTACCTGAATACCAATTTCAGTGGTGGAACAGCAAAACCAAACAACTTGAAACACACACAGTGGCAGGGAAAACCTTTATCGCAAAACACACATTTCAGTCATTCCTTCGAGCCTACTCGCTATGGTTTTATATCGCTGCTGTAATCATTTTAGCCACTGGTCTTATGTTACTGACTGCTCGACGATACTATAGCAATCATCCTATGCCCGCGTGGTGGGTGCTCAATCGCTTGCTAAGAGATGAGCGATGGAGTGATGCACGAACTTTCTTGTATCGACATCTACGCAAGAATACCAATGGATTAGAAATGAGCAAAGTGTTGACTTCAGACACTTGGCTTGAAAAGAGTGGCCGACTTCAAGGTGGAGACAAAGACAAACATGTGTTTGTGTCATTATGGAGAGTGATAAGAGGAATGAGAACGAGTCGATTTAGGTTAGCAAGCTTCAAAGCGCTTCCTAAATTGATTAATAGGAAGTAAACGCAAAGAAAGTGAGCCTTCGGACTACTATCATCCTATTTGTATTTTTAGTTAATAAGAATCAATTGCATTTGGAGTGTTTTATCATTACCCTTTGAGCTGAGCTTTATTTCTATGGATATTTAAACCATGGGTTCAGATGTTTTTTTTGACCGGCTTTTTGAATGTTCTCGAAAGGTCACTCCTTATCTCGAAGGTAAGATATCCGCTGTTCCGACGAATGCATCGCACCAGTGTATTTTGCATATTGATCATCCTTGCAGTGATAATATTCATGATCTTTACAGCCGCTTACAAGTGGCTCATCCAGAAGCAGGGTCTGCATATTGGTTGACACGAACTTGGGACCTAGTATGTTGGCAGCCTGTTTATTTGGCTTTTATCTCGATCTATCAATTAGGAGGACTGCCAAATTTGACTCGTATAGCGCAATATGTTCAGCCCAAATTCGTATCAGGTTTTCAATTCGAGTCAGAACAATATGTACGCGGTACTGAAACTGAGTTGATCAGAATAGCCGGTCTCCAGTTGCAAACGTTGTCGACATTTTTTCGTCAAGAAATGAGTCATTGGACTCGAATTCGGCCAGGCTTCACAAACCATTTATTAGCTGATAGCTTACTTGGGTGTTTAGTAAAAGTAAGTCAATGGACATCTAGCTTTTCCGATGATGACTTACTTCAACAGGCGGAACATTGGTTGGAGGCATGCAGTTTACCGGTGAAACTCGCTAACAGATTATCTATTGATGAACAAAGTGATCAACTGGTACTAGTACGTACAAGTTGCTGCTTAGTTTACAAATGTTATGGTCGAGATCTTTGCGCCAATTGTCCGCGTCAAACAGGAAAATGAAGTAGATTTGGTTTATGAATGTGTTCTGACGAGCATTTTGTATGATAATGATTATTAAAATTGTTATCATTGAAATTCTTGTTATGGTAAAGTTTACAGATGAAGTTTAATAACTAGATTCTTGATTGTAATGTTTCAATTGCAGGATGCTTCGTTTGCAGTCGAAGATAAAATCATTTTACACCCCACTAAACTAGGTTTTAAAAAGGGGATGATAACAACCTTGCTTGGTCATAATGGTTGTGGAAAATCAACCTTGGTTAAGCTTCTGGGTCGACAAAATCAGCCCGCTAGCGGTGATGTTTTGTTTAATGATAAGCCCGTATCTTCATTTTCCAGTCGGGATTTTGCACTGAATGTCGCCTATCTTCCTCAGCACCCGCCTATTACAGATGGTGTGACCGTGCGTGAGTTAGTATTTTTTGGTCGTTACCCATGGAAAGGTATCTTTGGGCGTTACAGTAAAAAAGATCATCTATTGGTAGATGAGGCTATTGAAAAAGTAGGGTTAACAAGCCTTCATGACCGGTTTGTGGCAACTTTATCTGGCGGTGAAAGGCAACGTGCATGGGTAGCAATGCTTCTCGCCCAGCAAAGTTCATGTGTAATACTTGATGAGCCTACCTCCGCATTGGACATTGCTCACCAGTATGAGCTGCTTTCTTTGATCCAAGAGCTCAATAAGACGAGCGGCTTGACAGTTATCATGGTTCTACATGATGTTAATATGGCTGCAAAGTTCAGTGATCAATTGGTGGCGTTGCATTCTGGTAGAGTCATCGCAGAGGGTACACCACAAGAGCTAATGAAACCTGATACTTTGATGAAAATCTATGGAATGAAACTAGAGTTATTTTTGCATCCAGTAACCAATCAACCTATCAGCTATATTCCATAAGCTCCTATCAATAAGGAACCCGGCAATGAAACCAGTAATAACTCTTTTGATATCGCTATTTGCGTTATCCTCCAACGCATTTGAAGTTCAACATGATATGGGTACTACGACATTTGACGAGATACCCAAAAAAGTAATTGCGCTTGATTGGGCGTTGACAGAAACGGTTATTAGTCTTGGGGTTCAGCCCCAAGGTATCGCTGATGTTTCAGGATACAATACTTGGGTAACAAAGCCAGTACTTGCAAAGAGTGTAATAGATGTGGGTTCACGTCGGGAACCTAACCTTGAGTTATTATCTGATCTAAAACCTGATGTTATTCTCATTAGCGATCACATGTCATCGGCCTACCAACGATTGCAAACGATAGCTCCAGTGTTAGTTTACACAATATATAATGATAAGAAGTTACCGCTTAAATCAGTAACGGATATAACTCGTTCTTTGGGCTCATTACTAGGAAAAGAGATAAATGCAGAAGTTGTGATTGAACAAACGGAAGCGCGTTTAAAAGCTAATGCTGAAAAGATAAATGCGGCTAACCAGAATACCAAACCTCTCATGTTTATCCGATTTATGAATGCTAGTACTATTCGAGTTCATAATACTGGCTCACTGGTTCAGTCCATAATCGAAAAAATGGGTCTGAAAAATGACTGGCAAGAAGAGACTAATGATTGGGGTTTTACTACAGCAGGAATTGAAAAATTAGCTGAACATCAGAAAGTGAATATACTTATTTTTGGACCACTTAAGGATACTGAACGCAGACAATTGTCTCAGTCACCATTATGGCAAGCAATGGAGTTCACACGAACTCATTCAGTATATGAACTGCCTGCAATCTGGACTTTTGGTGGTCTTATTTCAGCTCAAAGGTTTAGCGATAGCATCACTGAGCAATTGACCAGATAAATTTAATGAATGTAACTAATACTTTACCTTTTAGTCATAAAATGATCGGGCTAAAAGTGTCCATGATTGGGTTTCTGTTTGGTGTCTTATTAGTTTGGCTTATCCAAATCACGGTTCCTTATGCAAAGGGATGGTCAATACTATTGGATGTATTGTTCAATTATGATGAGTCGAACTATCAGCATCTTGTTACCTATTTAACCTATCTACCCCGTTTAGCAATGGCTGTTATTTGTGGTTTTGCGCTGGGTGTTGCAGGTTGTGTTATGCAATTTATGTTGCGTAATCCTATTGCATCGCCAACAACATTAGGTGTTTCTTCAGGCGCAGAATTAGGCATGGTATTAGGTATACTTCTGTTACCGACAAATAACGTTATTCCTAATTTTCTTCCTGCTTTTTTCGGTGGCTGTTTAGCCACTGTATTGGTTTTCTTATTGAGTGCTAAGCGAGGTTTTTCGCCTTTGCATATGGTTCTCTCTGGCATGGTTGTGAGTCTTTTTTTGGGTGCCCTCAATACAATGTTGCTGTTGCTGAATGAACAACAACTTACAAGTGTATTTGTATGGGGAGCTGGGGTACTCAACCAAAATGGATGGTCTGGTGTTACGACGTTAATACCGTTAGTTATGCTCCCAATTTTATGTTTGTTGGTGCTACAACGGCCATTATCAGCACTTCAACTCGGGGATAGGGTTGGTTCTTCTCTTGGTATTAATATTAAGCAGATCAAACTTGTGTCTCTAACGTTAACTATTTTAGTTGTTTCTGCTGTAACTAGTGAAGCAGGATTGATTGGGTTTGTTGGAATTGTAGCGCCAGCGATAGCAAGATTTTTGCGCGTTAGAATTCTCCAGTGGCAGCTTTTTGTCAGCGGTGTTATAGGCTCCCTGATGCTATTATTTGCTGATCTGATTATCCAGCTTTTATCAGGACCTAGCGGAGACTTGTTACCCACAGGGGCGATGACAGCTTTGCTGGGTGCACCTTTTCTGCTCTGGTTACTGCAAAGAAAATTCTTACAATCTGAACTTAAGGTGCGAGACCAAGTAGTTGAACACTACTATCATCGTAGTGTTGCTAGAGTAGTTTCGGGGTTGGTGTTGACCCTTACTATTGCCATTGTCATTGCTCTTTTGGTTGGAAGAAATCAACTAGGCTGGTCATTAGACTTTTCAATATCATTATTTCAACTTCGCTTTCCAAGGGTATTCGCTGCTTTATTAGCTGGTGTAGGGTTGGCACTTGCTGGCTGCATTATCCAGCGTATATCGAACAATTCTATGGCAAGCCCAGAGATATTGGGCATTAGCTCGGGAGCGGCGTTTGCGCTTGTCGTAGGTGCCATTTTGGGGATAGCAATCGAGCGTTATGAGCAAATGCTAATTGGTGCATTCGGCGCAGCAATTTCGACTGGGTTCGTATGGTTTTTTGGCCGCAAACATAATTTTTCTCCGTCTCAAACATTACTAACTGGTATTGCTCTCAGTGCTAGTTTAGATTCGGCCTTGCGTATCGCGATTGCTTTAGGTCAAGACAATGCACTTGCATTAATCGCTTGGCTTTCAGGCTCAACGTACCTTGTTGCCAGTAATGATATTGAGTTCTTGCTTATGGGTATGGTCTTATTAGGTAGCACCGCTTTGCTAGTATCACGTTGGATAGATTTAATTAGTATCGGAGAAATAATGGCCGGTAGTGTTGGTTTAGAGTGTCGAAAAGCTCGCTTGCTACTTTTGGCATTAGTTGCATCAATAACCACACTTTGTACTATCGTTATTGGCCCACTTAGCTTTGTTGGTTTACTTGCTCCACATATGGCAAAAACACTAAGTCAATATCAGGCACGGAATCAATTGGTTTCCGCGGCTCTCATCGGAGCGACTATTATGGTTATCGCTGATTGGGTAGGGCGTACCCTGTGGTTTCCTTGGCAGTTCCCCGCCGGCTTGTTGGCTTCTTTATTAGGAGGTGTTTATTTCTTGTACCTAATGAGTAAATAAACGTTATCATGGAACCACTGAGCGATTTGCTACACCTGTTTTAGCTCAAGTTTCCAGAAGATTTGATATGGTCTTATAAGGCTTGCACCTGCTACCCAGTTCTCTAAGTCTCTACTGCTAAAGATAAACAAATCATTACAACTATTGAAATGATAATAATTATCATTATAATGCGTATTTCTGTTTTTGGCATGATAAAAGCAGATAGCCTAAGAACATTTAAACACCATATGATATAGGGAACACAAAATGATCAGTGCTGACTCATTTACTGCGGTACATTCCGAACTAAGAGCTCCCCTCGAACCGATCGACTTTGTATTCAATCGAAACAACCTTCACTCTTATGAAGCCAGTGTTATACAGGGTTTAAACTTAATTAAAAGTCAAATTGAAGCGACTCATCAGCCATTTAGTGGGATTCTTCCTGACGAGTTAGCACCAAGGTTTTTGAATGTAGATATCGATCAGCCACTACATTCCGTAGCTGATGCTCTTGAGGAAGTAAAGTCACTTTATTTAAACGATGCTGTATATTTCCATCATCCTAAATATATGGCACATCTGAATTGTCCAATTGTCTACCCCGCGATTTTGGCAGAGCAAATACTTTCTTCTATCAATTCATCACTAGATACTTGGGACCAGAGTGCAGGTGGTACGCTCATTGAGCAAAAACTACTTGACTGGACAGCTAAGAAAATTGGATTTGACGCTAAAGCGGACGGTATTTTTACCAGTGGTGGAACTCAATCTAACTTGATGGCGATGCTGTTAGCTCGTGATAACTACTGCGTGAAAGAATATCAACATAATGTTCGTGAACAGGGCTTACCTAGTTTTAGCCATAAGTTTCGAATTTTTACTTCCGAACTTAGTCATTTTAGTATTCAAAAGTCCGCAGCATTAATTGGTCTCGGCTACGACGCTGTGGTTTCTGTTGCTGTCGATGAGAACTTCAGAATGGATACTCAAGAACTACAGCAAGAGATAAATAACACTATAGAGCTAGGTCTGATTCCATTAGCCGTCGTCGCTACTACGGGAACGACAGATTTTGGTAGTATTGATCCCACCCATGAAATAGCTAATATTTGTCAGCAGTATGGAATTTGGATGCATGTTGACGCAGCCTATGGCTGTGGAACCCTTGTCTCCAAGCAGTATCGACATCTCCTATCTGGAGTAGAAAAAGCGGACTCAATAACTATTGATTACCATAAATCTTTTTTCCAACCTGTTAGTTGTGGAGCTTTTTTTGTCAAAGACAAGTCTAAGCTTAGCCTTATTACTCACCATGCTGAGTATTTAAACCCACTTAGCCAAAGACAAGAAGGAACACCAAACTTAGTTGACAAAAGCCTTCAAACAACTCGTCGTTTTGATTCATTAAAGCTATGGCTAACACTAAGAGTTATGGGGGCAGACAATATAGGCCGAATTTTTGACCAAGTTATAGGCCTTGCAAAACTTAGCCACCAACATTATCAATCTGACGTAAACATCGAACTAATCCACCAACCAGAATTAAGCACATTAGTTTTTCGTTACATTCCAGAGTTTGATGCAGATGATAGTAATATAGATAAAGCCAACGAATATATACGTAAAGCAATATTTCGTAGTGGTGAAGCTGTGGTTGCCAGTACCAAAGTTCGTGGGAAGCGCTATTTAAAATTTACACTGCTCAATCCAGCCACAAATATTACTCATATTAACGATGTTATGGCGCTTATAAAACTGTTTGGACACGAGTATTTTTCACCTCAACAGGTATTAAATAATATTGACGAGAGTCAACCACACCTAGTGAGCATGGAGTCAATTTAATGAATAGTCCAATCTTTGATTTCATCGCTATTGGTCTTGGACCATTCAACCTTGGACTTGCAGCGCTTACGCATACATTGGATGATGTTAATGGTTTATTTTTAGATAAAAACGAGGGCTTTGATTGGCATCCAGGTATGATGCTTGAGAGCGCTCATTTACAAACTCCCTTTTTATCCGATTTAGTTACACTTGCCGACCCAACACATCCGTTGAGTTTCCTTAACTATATCAAGAAACAAGGTAGGTTGTATTCCTTCTATATTAGAGAGAATTTCTTTTTGATGCGTAAGGAATATAATCAATACTGTCAGTGGGCGGCTGAGCAAATGTCAGAGATACGTTTTCAGCACAATGTAACAAAGGTCACATTCAATGAGGAAACTGAGCTCTACAAAGTAGATGCTGAAAATTTAGCTGTGGGTAATATCGCTAACTTTTATTGTAAGCATATTGTTCTGGGAACCGGGCCAGTTCCTCACATCCCAGACTCTTGTCTAGAAATCACACAAGAAGTCACTCACACTTCGAAATATCTATTTGATAAGGAGCGGTTACAGCAGAAGGAATCTATTACTATTGTCGGAGGTGGACAAAGTGCCGCTGAAATTTATTATGATTTATTGCAAGATATTGATACTAAGGGGTATCAATTAAATTGGGTGACGCGGTCTCCAAGATTTTTCCCGCTTGAGTACAGTAAGCTTACCTTAGAAATGACATCTCCAGAATATGTCGATTATTTTTATCATCTTCCTGCTGCGAAGCGAGAGGAATTGATTAGTAAACAAAAGAATCTATACAAAGGAATCAATGTCAGCTTAATTAATGATATTTTTGACCTTTTATATGTTAAGCGCCTTTCGGCAGAGGTTAATACTCACTTAATGACTAATACTACATTAGAAACTGCCCATTACCATCACGGACGCTTTACTCTAGGTATGAGTCAAGATGAGCAAGGTATGTTGTTTAATATTGATACTCAAGGCGTTGTTCTAGCCACAGGCTATGTCTATCAGCTTCCAGAGTTCCTAGAAGGGATTCGTTCGCATATTCAATGGGATAATCAAGGCCGTTTTGATGTTAATCGTAATTACAGCGTTGACAAAAGTGGTAGTCGTATTTTTGTGCAAAATGCTGAGCTTCATACTCATGGTTTTGTGACGCCTGACTTGGGTATGGCATGCTATCGAAACTCTGTGTTGATTAAAAATATTACGGGAGTGGAGCACTATTCGATTGAAAAGCGTATTGCATTTCAAGAATTTGCTACGCCAGTTACAGAGGGAGCGCTGGCCTTAGCATGAACAATCTCAAGTACTCCCTAATTATACTTACGTTAGTATCAGTTGTTGCAGATTCTATGCTGTTACCCTTTTACTCACAGTTTTTTGCTGAGGCGTTTGATGTTCATTCAAGTCAAATGGTGGGTTACTACATTGCGGTAAGCTGCCTAACCGTTACCGTAAGTTTTCCTTTTTGGACAAGAGTTGCTGAGAAAGTCAATGAAGTACATTTGTGGATATATACACAAATTATTGCAGGCATTTTAGGACTAGCATGTTACTACACGACATCACTATTACAGTTTTGGATCCTTTCACAACTTATGTTGATGTTTAAAGCAAGTTACTTACTTATCTATCCATTTGTGATTCGCTTAGAAGAAAAAGAAAAGCACGTGAATATGGTTAGTCTTTTCTCAGTATTAATGCATTTTGGTGCTATTGGAGGTGCGCTACTAGGAGGCGTTATCCTGCAAATGTTTAACGCAAAAGATGCTTACTTGGTTATGCCTTTTAGTGATGCAATACAAGTTGTAGTGTGTATATTTATTATCCTTAAGCTTAAGGTACCGTTTTCGGCAGAGAAGCGTTTAGAAACAGTGCCATGTGTCACTTCAACTAGTCATAAACGTTTCATTCTAAATCTTGGGGTAGTGTCGATGTTGTTCTACTTCAGTGTATTTTTGATTCGGCCATTTTTCTCTCTTTATTGGCAATCAATATCAGAGATACAAAGTGAGGTGCTGTCTGGGTTCGTCTATTCGATTCCGGGCTGGGTAGCACTAGTTGGCCTTTGGTTTAACAATAGGTCAAAACATTCAGAACGTCATATACAGAGCATATTGGCAGCGATTTGCATTGCGATAGCTGGTTTGATGATCCAAAGTTCCGAGCAAGCATGGATTGTTGTTTTGGGTCGAGGTATTTTCGGCTGGGGACTTTTTCAAGCGACAGTACGACTGGAAGTATTTATGTTCGCTCGATCTACCCCAGATAATTACGCTAAAGACTTCTCTCGCGTTTACCTTTTCCAAAACATAGGGGTTATCGGAGCGTCGTTCGCTATCGGTTATATTGTGGATCACGGTTCGCTCGTTACGCCATTTTATATTGGTACTTTGGGCCTAATAGTAAGTACGATTTATTTTGCTATGGTATTTAAAAAACGTTCACATACAACTTCTATAAACGTTCAGGAGGCGAAATGAGAACGCCATTTACTATAACAGATTCTGGATTAGGTCACATAAGCTTAGTCTCATTTAATTTAGATCTTTATGCACAAGATGTTTTTCGCTGGGTGACCGAACCCTATGCTGAGTTTTGGGGTATGCAAGGTTACTCTGTTGAGCAAGTGTGTGTCTTTTATAAGGACATCCTACAAAACGATCATTGTAATGCTTTCATAGGTTTGGTTAATGGTACTCCGAGCTTTTTAGTTGAAACCTATGACCCAAATTATGATCAGGTTGGACAACATTATAATGTCCAATCTGGTGATATGGGTATGCATATACTTATTGCTCCAACTACAAAACCAAAATCAGGTTTTACCTCCAACGTGTTTAAAGCGGTGATGGAATTTATGTTTCAGGATCCTATGCTCATGCGAGTCGTGGTTGAACCTGATCACCGTAATTACAAAATTCATCGACTGAATAAGATGGTGGGTTTTCAACATATTAAACGTATTCAAATTGGTGAAAAACTAGCTAACTTGGCTTTTTGTACCCGAGAGCAATTTCATACAGCCTCAACATTAGAATATGAGAAAAAAAACATGGATATCCATCACGACCCGGAAATGGCCATCACCTCTATAGACCCGAAATCTTGGACAAAGGTTAATAGGCAGCATGTTAGAAAATGCTTAGCTGAGCTCTGTCACGAAAGAATTCTAACACCAAAAAAAATAGATCATGCAGGAGAGTGGGGAATATATCAACTCCAGACTGATGATGGAGAAATAAAATACATATTTAAAGCTAAACTACTTAAATTGGATCACTGGTTAATTGAAACTAGTTCAATTATTAAAATGTTTGGTGATCAAGAGAAAAGTTTAGACTCAATAAGCTTTGTGATTGAATTTTCTCAGACACTTAATATCCCAAAAAAGCTGTTACCCACCTATTTAGAAGAGATTACAAGTACCTTGTATTCAGCAGCCTTTAAGGAGAAGAAAGATTGGTTAAGCGCTGAGGCTCTTCTGAATGCTGATTTCCAGCAAGTAGAGTCTGCTATGATTGAGGGTCATCCCGCATTCATTGCAAACAATGGTAGAATAGGTTTTGATGCTCAAGATTTTCTTCGCTATGTCCCAGAAGCTGGTTATCCTATCTCTTTGATTTGGATAGCTGCACATAAGAGTCGAGCGGACTTTTCTCATGGTCAAGACATCAACTACGATGATTTGATGATGCAAGAATTGGATCTTTCAACACAAGATGAGTTTGCTAAAAAGATTGTCAGTAAGCAGAAAAACCCAGATGACTATACGTTAATACCGGTGCATCCATGGCAGTGGTATAATAAGCTGGCCAATGTGTTTGCCCCTGATATTGCATCAGGTCATTTGATCTGTTTGGGTTATGGTGATGATAGCTATCAAGCCCAACAGTCTATCAGGACTTTTTTTAATCGAAGTAATCCGAACAAGTTTTACGTCAAAACTGCACTGTCCGTTCTTAATATGGGCTTTATGCGAGGGTTATCTGCCAATTATATGCGCTCAACACCAGCTATTAATGACTGGGTGTATCAGTTGATACAGGGCGATAAATATCTACAGAAAAATGGTTTTAAAATTCTTAGGGAAATTGCAGCGACAGGCTACCGAAACCCTTATTATGAGCATGAAGCTTTGCAAGATAACCCTTACAAAAAAATGCTCGCTGCTCTGTGGCGTGAAAGCCCTGTGCCTTTACTTGGTCCCGGTCAACGTTTGATGACTATGGCATCTCTTTTACATGTTGATCCAAACAATAAAGCCTTACTTCCCACTTTGATAAAAGCATCAGAACTTTCGACGGAAGACTGGCTGTCTAAATATATGGATATCTATTTGTCACCTTTATTGCACTGCTATTACCAGCATAGCTTAGTGTTTATGCCACATGGGGAAAACTTGATCCTGATTTTTGAAAACAATGTTCCTGTGAAAGCTATTATGAAAGATATTGGTGAGGAAGTTTACTTACTTAATTCAAATACAGAGTTACCCGACAGTGTCCAGCGTATTTCTATTCAAGTACCACCGGAGGAAGAGACCTTATGTTTTTACACTGACGTTTTCGATTGTTTCTTCCGTTATATGAGTGCGATTTTAGTTGAGCATATTGGGTTTCCAGAGCAAAATTTCTGGAAAGTTGTAGCTGACAATATTCATCGGTATCAAACTGAGCATCCAGAATTAAGAGAGAAATTCGAACAGCATAGTCTGTTCTCTCCAGAGTTTGTCCACTCTTGTCTAAACCGTTTGCAGCTTGCTAATAACCAACAAATGGTGGATCTTACAGATCCTGCGGGAAGCCTTAAGTTTGCCGGAACCTTAATAAATCCAATTTCTCAATTCGCATAAAGTAACAAGCATAGTAGCTGTGTTTACTATTGCTTTTAAACGGAGTTTTAACGTACACCAATAAATGTTTTCTAAGGACTTGTCATCGTATTCCTAAGAGGGCGAGTCCTTACATATAAATAAAAATAACAATTATTATCAATTGTAAACGTATTGCTATTTCTATCCTTTTTCTATTAATCGAGGAAAAACATGTACATTTCACCAAGTCTAAAACGAACTTTTATATCATCGTCGTTATTAGCATTATTTTCATCTCCCACTTGGGCTTCTGAACGAACGGATGATGCTATACAGTCTCAAGAAACCAATGGAGCGACAAATCAAGATGAAACCATTACCGTTGTCGGCCAAATGCATCGTAATGCAACTACTAAAACATCACTCGCTGCGGAGGAGACTCCTCAAGGGCTAAGTTTCATTGAGAGTGAAGAATTGGAGTATAGAGAAGTACAATCACTGAACCAAGCGCTTCGCTATACTCCTGGGGTTGTGACAGAAACAAAAGGCACAGACGTTACATTACTTGACAATTACTATGTGCGGGGTTTTGCGGTAAATAAAAGTTATTACGATGGTCTTGCGTTACCGTATCTTACTAACTGGAACTTACAATTCCAACCTGACCCGATTACCGTACAGCAAATCGAAGTTTTCAAAGGTCCAACATCCGTGCTTTATGGTGCTATGAATCCAGGAGGTATGGTAAATATGGTGGCGAAGTCACCACAAATGCAGCCAAGTACCACAGTTAGTATCAGTGGTGGCTCACGTGATCTTATGGAAGCGTCGATTGATACAACAGGTCAAATCGGAGACAGCAATTTATCATATCGTTTAATAGGCTTAGCAAGACAGCAAGATACCCAAGCAGATTATGCTGAAAGTGAAAGGTATGTGCTGGCGCCTTCATTAAACTGGCAGATATCAGATAAAACACTGGTTAACTTTAACGTTTATTATCAAAAAGACCCAGCAATGGGAATTAACTCCGGCTTACCAGCATCCGGTATGATCACTAGTAATCCAAACGGCTCTCTCTCTTCTTCCACATTTGCCGGTGATGTTAAATGGAATACGCTTGAACGTGATTTTTTGATGTTTGGCTATAAGTTAGACCATCAGTTTGATGAAACATGGTCTTTCATGCAAAATACTCGCTATACGGATGGTTCGTTTCACCAAAGAAATACATATAATAATGGCCTGTCTGATAATGGAATATTAGCACGTTCAATCTATAGCACGGATGAAGAGCTGCGGTCATTTGCCATCGACAATCAGATCTCAGGGAATATTAGAGCTAAAAGTTGGTTGCATAACCTATTAGTGGGTATCGACTATCAGGAGTTAAGTGGAAAGTCTAACTATAAAAATTATGCCACAGGTGATATCAGTGGCTGGGGGGACTTTAATATCTTCTCTCCGAATAACAATATTATTTCGGACCCCAATTCTCTAAACTCAGATTACAATCAGGATAATGATATCAGTTTCAATCAATTTGGTGTGTATTTTCAGGACCAAATTAAAAAAAATCGTCTTGTTTTATTAGCTGGTGGAAGATTTGATCTGTATAAATCAGACAACAAAAAAACAGTTTCAACCACCACTGATATATCTTCTAGTGAACAGAGCCAGTTTACATACAGAGTCGGTGCGTTATACACCTTTGACAATGGTGTCGCTCCATTTGTGAGCTATGCGACAGGGTTCGAGCCGACTACAGATCAAGATAAGAATGGTGAAGCATTTAAACCAGAGAGCAGTCAACAGATTGAGCTTGGGGTAAAGTACCAGTCGCAAGACATGACAAAGAGTGCATCAGCTTCAATTTTCTATATAGAAAAAAACGATCGAGTAGTTACTGACCCTAGCGATAGGCAGAATAAACTACAAGTAGGGCAAGTGGTATCACAAGGATTTGAGCTCCAAGGTCGCTGGCAGCTAACTGATGCCTTTGATATTGCCCCAAATTACACCTATATTGATAAGGAGGTAACAGAAGATCCATCCAATGATTTACAGGGCACGACACCTATTTATGTTCCAGAACATAGTGCTTCTGTTTGGGCTAATTATCATATTTACACAGGGCCGCTTGCAGGGACACGTTTTAGTGGTGGTGCACGTTATGTGGGAACTATGCAAATGGATGCAACTAATACCCAAGGTAATGTTCCTGCTTATACCGTTGCTGACATATCTATTGGCTATGACTTAAGTGAGCTAAGTAGCAGTTTAACTGGGGCATCAGCAAATATGTTTGTTAATAACGTTTTTGACGAAGAAAATTATGTTTGCTACGACAATAGCAATTGCTGGTATGGTGAAGAGAGAAGTATTTCTTTAACATTAAAATATCAAATGTAACCATATTGGTATAGATAAAGCAGCCCAAGTCGGGCTGCTGTCAATTTTTAATCACCCCATTCCCAATCGATATCAATCCCGTCAGCTTCCCATTCCAATGCCAGCACGGCTGGAGCGAATAACACTGCTTTTAACTTGTTCATATATATCCCTATATGTTTTTTATTTGAGAACAATTAGCACACCCTTGTGTTAGTCGAATATGACACTAGACTATTTTTCTCCGTATCTTTGGGTTAGATCCACAAAACGAAAGTAATTCGTAGCGAACTTTGTTAAAGGAAAGCCGATGAAATCAACACAGTATGCGAAGAAATCTGTATCGCCGCTCAATTTCTTGATTTTAAGTCGTGGTCAGTAGGCAAGTTGGTTAGAATAGAGCGGTGTTGGATTTTGTGTTGGTGCCATGAAGAATACAGACTTAAACCTTATTCCCATTTTTGTGGCGATTTATGAGGAACAAAATTTATCTAAAGCCGCAGCTAGGTTGGATATTAGCCAGCCTGCCGTGAGTAAGGCTTTGGCTCGCCTTAGAGATATTTATGATGAGCCTTTATTTCATCGCAGCCCTTCAGGCGTTGATCCAACCAGTTTTGCAATGGATATTTACCCTGCGATGTTAACCGCGCTAAAAAACTTTACCTCGACCTTATCGGCTTCAAGTAGTTTTGATCCTAAAGTATCCAATCGAATTTTTTCTATTGCTTGTTTGTCTGTAGCCAGCTACGAATTAATGCCGCAACTTATGTGTCAAATTCGCGATCAAGCCCCAAACATTGCTTTAGAGGTTCACCCGCTATTTACCGAGGATTATGAGGCTGATTTGCGCCTTCAACGTTATGATTTAATCATAGATTTGCCGCCAAGAGGGCGAACTGTACTCAAAACCGAAGCGATATTTTCTGAGCGTTTGATGGTGGTTTGTCGTGCTGATCATCCTCGTCTGATAGATGCTTGTACCGTTGACCAGTTTTTAGCAGAAGAACATGTGGTGGTGGCTCGTTGGCAGGCAAGGGATAGTTTGCTTACCGGTGAAGATATAGAAGACCTAGCCAGACGAAATATTGTTTATCGTGCGGCAGGTGCAATGGAAATGTTGCCTGTTATTAATAGTAGTGAGCTTATTGGTACCTTGCCAGAGTCGACTATCGAGCATTTCTCTAACACCTATGATCTTAAATCCTTTCCTCTTCCTTTTAGCGATAGTGTGCATGATTTATATTCTATTTGGCACTCCAGTCGAACTAACGAAAGTGCGCATCAGTGGTTAAGAGCACAAATCAAGCGGGCGGGTAAAGCGATCCGAAAATAGGCGTTTTGATTTTAACGCTCCCCAGAATGGGGAGCGATGAGGGAGTTAATAAACAGTGCACCATTCGTTTTTCATATCAATGAGGTGCCAATTGTTGCGTTTGTTTGCTTCATCCATGGCCTTATCAAGATGTCCAACGCTTGATTTACGGTCATATTGCCACTCTCTGTCTTTGTCGGTGTGATGAACGATCATCGCCATCGAATTGGGCTGGCTTGTTGCCCATTGCATCATGGCGTGGTCACCATCGGAATTTCCGACAGCAAGTACAGGCTTTTTACCTATGACATGTTGAATGTTTTCAACTTTTACTGCTTTGTCATCAATGCTAAGAATTTCATTAAGTTTGGTTACGGTTGGGCTACCATCGTTGTAATCATATTGATATTTAAGCGCGCTACCGATGATTTGTTCTTGAGGGATGTTGTACACATCCGGTGCCCAGACACGCATAAAATCAACACCGCCACCAGAGACAATATAAGTTTTGAAGCCGTTGTCTTGAAGATAACTAAGCATCTCTCGCATCGGCTTATAGGTTAGGTCAGTATAGGCCTTGCTAAATCGCGGGTCTTTGGCTGCTTCAAGCCATGTGGCCACGCGGCTTTGGTACTCTTCGACCGTCATACCACTATGTGTGGCGGTAACGATTTTTAAAAGTGCTTTCTCACCACCGCGAAATACACTCGGGATGTCATTTTTGAGCACTGACTTAAACGGCTCTTCTGCACTCCATTCTGGATGCTGGTCAGCCATAGACTTGACTTGATCGAAAGCAAAAGCAAGCTGGTAGTAATAGGGTTTTTCTGACCAAAGTGTGCCGTCATTGTCAAAAACAGCAATCCTATCTTTTTCTGGGATAAATGTGTTTTGCGACTTATCAGTAGATTGAGAGATAAACTGAGTAATCTCCGTTTTACTCGCACCATCTTTCCAAGAAGGTAATAAATTTGGGTCGCAATCGACAGCCATTGCTGAGAAGGAAAGACTCGATAAAACGGCGAGGGTACAGATGTTCTTGTTCATTTATAGGCTACCTATGTGTTTGTTGTACTTATGTGAGTGCAGCGATAGATAAACGTATAAGGTGATATACGTTTGTCTAACCTAACCAAAAACGTGTGTAAAAACTTATCGTGCATTGGGCATGCGTTTTCGCTACTGAGTATCTTTTGCTAGCCGAAGCCCCATGTCCGACATAATAATAGACTGACTTGCGAAATCTCGGCGGAAATTTTCCGACTCATCAGCATCATAGGCAAAACTTCCGCCTCGTACGACCTTGTGTGCTAAGCCAGCTTTTTCCTCTTTTGCATTATTAGGATTAGTTGTTGGACCAAATCGATAAAAGGTATCGTCATAAGCGTCGATGACAAACTCTCCGACATTGCCCGTCATGTCGTAAAGTCCAAGCTCGTTAGGTTGTTTTTGCCCAACAGGATGTGCTTGGTTGTTTGAATTGTTTGCATACCAAGCGACATCGCTAATGCTATTTGAACCTGAATAGGTATAACCGAAACTCTTATTACCACCTTTGGCGGCAAACTCCCATTCTGCTTCTGTGGGAAGTCGATAGTGTTCACCGGTTAACTGATTAAGCCGTTGAATAAAGTAATTTGCTTGCTGCCAACTTAAATTATTTACTGGCATGTTTTGGCCATGAAAGTAGCTCAATGATGATCCCATTACGGACTCAAACAGCTCTTGTGTGACCTCGAATTTAGAAATATAAAAGCTGTCGATTTCTACCTTTCTGGCGGGTTTTTCGGCTTTGTTGGCGCTTTTGCTGTCAGAACCCCTGATGTAAGAGCCTCCTTCTACCTTAACCATATATTGATCAATGTTGAGAGCAATAGGGTGAGTGGGTTTTGTCGTACAGCCGTTGACCAATAGACTTGATAAAATAATGGAAAGTGAATGTAAGACTACGTTTTTATTAACTTTCATCAGTGAGTTCTCTTTCATATTTCGAAACCTTAGCTTAACAGCAACAGCCATGAAAAAAGGTTATATCCGGTATAACAAGCCTGTGGCATTAATGACATTTATGATTGCTGTACCAAGTTAAGAGCAGGGCGGCTAAGACTGTTTTTAACTGACTTAAACAGAGAAAGGTGATTTATGCATATTACTCAGGGTCCTCAATTTAATGGTAAAGCGTCTAAACGGCTGCATGTAATGGCCAAGCCTATCGGCGCTGTGTGTAACATTGACTGCACTTACTGCTATTACCTCAGTAAACAGGACTTACTTGAGTACAAACAGGGTTGCTCGCCTGTAATGGACGATGACACCTTAGAAACCTATATTCGACAATATATTGAAGGGCAAAATACACCCGAAATTATTTTCTCTTGGCAGGGTGGTGAACCTACTATGCTAGGTTTGGACTATTTCAAAAAAATTGTCGAATTCCAGGCTAAATACCAGCCTCAAGGTATTACTATTTCGAACGATTTGCAGACAAACGGCACCTTACTTAATGATGAGTGGTGTGCGTTTCTAAAACAACATAACTTTCTAGTGGGCTTGAGTATTGATGGGCCTGAAATGTTGCACAATGCTCATAGAACCAATCGTGCTGGTCGCGGTACATTCAACCAAGTGATGAAGGCTGTTGAGTTACTCCATAAGCACCAAGTAAAATTTGCAACTCTAACTTGCGTGAACAACTTAACCAGTCGTAATCCGCTCGAAGTTTATCGCTTTTTGCGCGATGAAGTGCGTTCTCCTCAAATGCAGTTTATTCCCATTGTTGAACAAAAAACGTTCCGCACTACCGCTCCCCAAACTTGGCAACCTCAGGAACAGTTAAAGCAAGGAGATAAGCGTTTGATCCCCGGTCATAAAGATTCAATTGTGGAACCATGGTGTGTGGCAGATGAAGCATGGGGTAATTTCCTTATTGAAATCTTTGATGAGTGGATTCAAAACGACATAGGTAAAGTGTTTGTCCAATACTTTGAAGCCAGTATTGAGGCATGGATGGGACGAAAAAATCCTTTGTGCACCTTGGGTGAAATTTGCGGTAAAGGTTTGGCTATGGAGCCAAATGGTGACGTGTATTCGTGTGATCACTATGTTTATCCCGAATATAAAATTGGCAATATTCATCATCAAAAACTAGACATCTTGGCCTATAGCACCGAGCAACAAAAATTTGGTTTTGCTAAAAAGCGCACATTGCCGCGTCAATGTCAGAGCTGTGATTATCAATTTGCTTGCTATGGTGAATGCCCTAAAAACCGTTTTATTCGCACTCAAGAGGGTGAGCATGGATTGAACTATTTGTGCGCTGGCTGGAAGAAGTTTTTTTCTCATGCTGATAAAGCTATGGCGTATATTCTCCGAGCAACGGGTAACCCTGTTGCGCATGGAAAATATAGTGATGCCGTATTGCGTAAGCATTTGGGTAAACCCTCTGTATTTGAAACTAAGTTTTGAGGTGTGGTGATGCGATTGTATTCAAACCATGGCCCAACAACTCATACCTCAGTGAATAAACACGCTCGGGTTTATAAAAAATTGATGATTCTGTTAGTTGGCGCCTCAATCTGCCAGCTTTCGCTTGCAGCGAGTACTGGCCAAGAATCGGTCCTTCCAGCACAGCATCAAGAGCAGCAGGTGACGCCTCAGCAGAGAATAGCAGCGCTCTCTTACAAAGCGCAGGATATTAAGCAGCCTCAAGATCAACGTATTCAAGCGCTTCGGGAGTTAGCCAACTATCCCAGTCAAAATGCGCTGGTTGCGGTAGTAAGAAGCTTACAAGATAGCGAGCCAGAGGTTCGAGAGGCAGCGATTGTTGGAGCGGCACCGTACAGCATTGAACATCGCTGGCGTTTGATTGAGCCTTTACTTACAGACGATGAGGCGAGAGTTCGCATTACCGCGGCGACCAATCTGGTTCGAGATTTTTCAAATCTGAATAAAAAACAGCAGCAGATACTCGAAAAACCAGTCGCAGAGCTTATTACAGATTTACAAGCCGACAAGGATCAAAGCTCGCAATTACTGTTAGCAGACATTTACCGCTGGCATCAGGATTGGAAACAGGCAGACGACATCTATCAAACTCTGGTAAAGGCACAACCTAATAATCCCGAAGCTTGGTTGAGCTTAGCGGATAATTATCGTGCTCAAGAAAAAGATCGTATTGCCGTAGAAACACTAACCAAAGCGATCACGCTAAACCCCAATAATGCGCCTCTTCACTATTCGAAATCATTGGCCTTGGTCAGGCTTGATGATAAGAAAAGTGCTGCGTTTGAAATTGAGCAAGCGGCAGAGATGGCAGAAGATAATAGTTATTATTGGTATCTAAATGGTGTGTTACAAGAGAATTATGACTTACAAAAGTCAATCAGATCTTTTGAGCAGGCGTATTTAATTTCCGGTGCTCCAGAGCAGCTATATGCCGTGTGTGATATCTATGTTCGCCACAGCAATCCAAAAACAGATCAATGTTTGAGTGAGCTAGCCAAGGTTGCGCCAAAATCGGTCATTGATGGGTTACGTAGATAAGTAAATAGGCCAACAAGTTGGCCTATTTAGTATTTTTAATTGAACCAAGGGCGTTAATACGGTGGAATCGTGGGATCAATACACTGATAGATATTGCCTGAGCTATCTTTATTTTGCAGCAACTCAAAACTCAGTCTTGCGACTTCTTCGCGGGTAATTGCGCCATGTACTTCACCACCTTCTGAAAGCTCTCCGGTATAGGTTAAATCACCATCTTTCAGGCCACCGGGTCTCAAAATAGTGTAATCCAAGCGACTAGTTTGCAGCCATGACTCTGCGAGAGATTTTTCCCTAACAGCATCACCAAATCCCATCTTGGCCCGTTCTGAGAGATACTGCCATGAGTCTCCACATCCTAGAGAGGTGACTAAGAGTAAGCGTTTAGAATTGCTCTGCTCTAGCGCATTGATTAGATAACGATGCCCGATGTAATCGACAGGATGATCTGAGCGAAAACTGCCCATAGTAGAAATATTGATAGTGTCCGAAGGCAGTTTTTTTACTGCGTCTATTACTTGTTGTTCAACTGTCGCGTCACAAGATATGTGAGGTAGGTCGTATGTCGATAAGTCAGGGTTTTTGTTTGGATCCCTAGCTATCGCAATGACACTAGCGCCTTGTTGATGGTAATACTTGACCATAGCAGCGCCCAATCCACTACTTGCACCCCAGATAGCAATGTTCATATTTTCATTAACCCCATATACATATTACATAAGGCAGTCTGCATCTAAATATCATTCCAGTCAATGACATAGTCTGTACCAACCAATATGGTCCAAATGTTAGACGTTTCGATGTTAGAGCTTAATAAATTTTAATTTAACGGATGCTTAACCCGTATTGTACTCTGCTCACTCAAGCGTTGTTTGTAATGGGCAATGATCACTTAAGTGGTATTTAAGCACTTGTTCACTTGGAAAAGTGACCTGCTTTGGCGTGCTCAGTGAAAGCTCTTGACTGACTATGATATGGTCAATCAAAGAGCGAAATTGGTGAAGGCGCTTAGGTTGGTTCCTAGAGCGGACTTTACAACGTGGTTGAGTGGACAGTGTCGCAAGGCTGGCTGAAGAAGTTTGCGTGATCTCATTCCATAGCCAGTCACCTTGATAACTCAGGTTGTGGTTAAAATCTCCCAAAATCATATATTGCTCGTCTGCTTTTTCGCGATCTAAAATCCATTGGTTCAATGCTTTCCCCTGAGACATAAGGACTTGGCAATCCTTGCTGTTTTTATATGCTCCGCTGCAACGCGCCTTTAGATGAAGCGACAATATATGTAAGGATGGTTTTTGTTTGGGTGTGATTATCATATAAGTGGCGAATCTAAGCTTACTGTTTTTACGCTTGTCGAGCCTAACGTCAGATTGTCTCTCGACAGATAATCCTTTACGAATAGCAAACCCCGTGTATTGATTTATATCCTCAAACTGATGTCGCTTATTGTTCGTGTTGGCTCGCTCTGATAAGTAAATATCATAGTCCTTACCTACCACAGCGCGAAGCGCCGCTATGTCGTTGACCTCTTGAAAGGCGAGAATGTCAGTATCCGTAGTTGCAAAATGGTTGGCTAGTGCGTCAAAGTCTGCTTGTGTTCGTTTTGACTCAATAAACTGTTTGGAAGGCGTCGTCGTTAACCATTCTATATTCCACGTCGTAACTGAAAGAGAAGATGCCGTGACATAGGTAGAGAGGAAACAGAATATCAGCACAAGTGTTAAGTACTTCCAGTTAGAGTAAGCTTTAGCCATAACAAAAGAGCGCTATTGATTAAAGCATTCAATTCTACATGAAATTAACACGGATTCAGTGATAAACACTTCAAACAAAGAGAAGAATTTCTTACTAGAGTGAGATCTCTGCCAATACGATTGATGTCTTGTTCATCAGGTACAAAGCTTTGTTGATCGATATCAATACACACCTCTACCGATCTTCGTTAAATACACAGCATATAGTGTCTGTCTGATAGTTATTATCATTATATTGCGATTTTAGACCGGTTGTGGATTGGGTTAAGGAGGATAAGTGAAACCAGTTGTAATTAAACGTGATGGCTCAAAGGTGCCTTTTTGTCGTGGGCGTATTCAATCAGCCGTGGAGGCTGCTGCAGAGGTCAAAGGCAAAAATATTGCGGTTTATGCGCTTGAGGTAGCGCTTAACATAGAAGCTCAGCTTATGGTTCATCACCAGATCGATATATCTGATATCCAGATCCTAGTTGAAAATGAGTTGATGAAAGGCCCATTTCCGTCGCTCGCGCGTTCATATATTGAGTATCGTCATGACCGTGATATTGCCAGAGAAAAACAAAGTGGGTTAACGAGGGAAATAGAAGGATTAATTGCTCAAAGTGATCTTGATTTGATCAATGAGAATGCCAACAAAGATGGCAAAGTTATTCCGACTCAGCGAGACTTACTGGCAGGGATTATGGCTAAGCATTACGCCAAAACTCGAATTCTTCCTCGAGATATTGTGGCTGCTCATGACAAAGGCGATATCCATTATCACGACTTAGACTATGCGCCGTTTTTCCCCATGTTTAACTGTATGCTGATTGATTTAAAAGGCATGTTAACTCATGGCTTTAAAATGGGTAATGCTGAAATAGATACGCCCAAGTCTATTTCTACTGCTACAGCGGTGACGGCACAAATTATTGCTCAAGTGGCTAGCCATATATACGGTGGTACAACCGTCAATCGTATTGATGAAGTGCTTGCGCCTTACGTTTTGGCAAGTTATGACAAGCATCTCGCGGTTGCCAAAGAGTGGAACATAGAAGATTCTCAAAGTTTTGCTCGTAGTCGTACCGAAAAAGAGTGTTTTGATGCTTTCCAGTCCTTGGAATATGAGGTGAATACCTTGCACACGGCCAACGGGCAGACGCCGTTTGTGACTTTTGGTTTTGGACTGGGTACGTGCTGGGCCTCTTGCTTGATTCAGCAGGCCATATTAAAAAATCGTTTAGCGGGGCTTGGAAAAAACCGCAAAACGGCGGTATTTCCTAAGCTAGTATTTACCATCAAACAAGGGCTAAATCGTAGTCGCAACGATCCCAGTTATCATATCAAGCAACTCGCCCTAGAGTGTGCGTCAAAACGCATGTATCCAGATATTCTCAACTATGACCAAGTGGTAAAAGTGACAGGGTCATTTAAAACCCCAATGGGTTGCCGTAGTTTCCTTAACAATTACCAAGAAAACGGTGAGTTCATCTATGATGGACGCAATAACTTGGGTGTTGTGAGCCTAAACCTTCCTCGAATTGCTTTGCAATCAAATCAAGATGAAGCCGAGTTTTATGCATTACTTGAACAAAGACTTGTGCTTGCTCGCAGGGCGTTAGAGACTCGAATTGCTCGGCTAGAAAACGTTCAAGCTCGCGTTGCCCCCATTTTGTATATGGAAGGGGCTTGCGGAGTGAGGCTAAAAGCACAAGAACCAATAGCAAACATTTTTAAGCATGGGCGTGCCTCAATCTCTCTTGGTTACATTGGTCTTCATGAGACGATTATCGCCTTGTATGGTAATGAGACCCATATACATGACAACACTGACCTGCAAGCCAAAGCATTCAACATAGTGCAGCACCTTAAATACGTAGTTAAGCAGTGGAGTGAGGAGTCTGGTTATGGCTACAGTTTGTATGCCACGCCAAGTGAAAACCTATGTCACCGATTTTGCGCTATCGATACCAAAGAATTTGGTGTGATTAAAGGTGTGACGGACAAAGGTTATTACACCAATAGCTTCCATCTTGATGTGGAAAAAAAAGTTAACCCTTACGATAAAATTGACTTTGAAATGGTTTACCCTCAGCTCTCAAGTGGCGGTTTTATTTGCTATGGCGAATTTCCTAATATGGAGTCCAATATAGAAGCCCTAGAAGATGTTTGGGATTACAGTTATTCACGCGTGCCTTACTATGGCACCAACACTCCAATTGATGAATGTTACCAATGTGGCTATCGCGGGGAGTTTGATTGTACCAGCAAAGGGTTTTGCTGTCCTAACTGCGGCAATCATGATTCGTCGACAGTGTCTGTGACAAGGCGAGTATGTGGCTATTTAGGCAGTCCTGATGCTCGTCCGTTTAATGCGGGTAAGCAACAAGAAGTCATTCGCCGAGTGAAGCATCTATAAATAATGAATTATCATGCCTATTATCCAATAGATGTCGTTAACGGCGAGGGAACGCGCTGCACTTTATTTGTTTCCGGCTGTGAGCACCAATGCAAAGGCTGTTATAACCAGTCAACGTGGCGAGTTGATTCTGGTCATTTGTTTACAAAAGAGCTCGAAGACCAGATTATCGCTGATTTGAATGATACGCGGATAAAGAGAAGAGGGCTGTCTTTATCGGGCGGTGATCCGCTTCATCCTGCTAATGTAGAGTCGATATTGGCTCTGGTAAAACGTGTAAAACAAGAGTGCCCTGATAAAGATATTTGGTTATGGACGGGTTATACACTCAAGTCACTCTCTCCAAAGCAACGCGCTATTGTTCAGCAAGTCGATGTTCTTATTGACGGCAAATTTGAGCAAGACAAAAAAGATCTCACCCTAAAATGGCGTGGCAGCTCAAACCAAATAATTTACTGGGTGAGGGATCTTGGTTAAGCGCTCATGGTTTTACTCTAGTTTGGCCAAAAATGTTGCTAACTTTCACGTTATTACTCCCAAATCTTAAGAACTACCTCTTTTAAGCCATTTTCAATGGTTCTCTCATCTTCATCCTATTAACTCGAGATGGATAAATTACCTCTTTTCAATCCTGATATCTTACTGTTTTCCTTAGCTATTGATATGTAAAATAGTATTTGTAAATGATATTGTTTTACCTTTTTTTTATTTGGTTAACTTTGTTTGGTTAGTCGTTTTTTGTTAATTGACTGAAATTGGAGGGAATAAGGACTTTAAAGATATTGGTTTACGAAGCGCAGTGGAAATTATTGGATAAATACAAATAAAATGAAAATACATAAATTTATATTTTTCCTACTCATGTTTGTTGTCTCATCAGCCCATGCAACGCGTGTTGATGTGTACATGAAAGATGTAAGTAGAGACACCTACCAATTTTATGCAAAGTTGGTAGAACCTAGACCCATGGTTTTAATTCATGGAGACGTTGTTACTCCCATCCCTCTGGGGCCTGAAACGCCAGAAATTGAAAGAACCAGCTACCTGCGTGTTTGGAAACAAGGCAGTCAGTGGAAAGCAGAACGTTTTACTCCTAAACAAGCGACTCAGTACAATGAGTTTGTTCGCACAAGCCAAAAAAATAAATTGGCGCGCGCAGCCCACAACTCATATAGTTCAAGCTCATCCGTATATGTAAGGATGGGAAGCTACAAGTTTGCGATTAATAATTACAAATCTTCTCCCAGTGTCGTTCAGTCAGGCATTGTTTCTGGCCTGATTAAAAGTCAGTTTGCCTATCCTTATGCCTCATTTGCCCAAACTGAAAACAGTATCAGTGTTGATTCTTATGTGACTGATGGTGGACAAGCTGCGCTCTCTTTATCGATTCCTTTTGCGCAAAAACAGGCTCGTTTATCTTTTGTTGAAAACAGTTACCGAATTGAAGGGTTGGAGTCTCTAAAAGCCGATCCAAGTGTAACGGTTAATACGGCGGGTAATCTTACCACAATCGATGTTGAGCATGAAGATAAGGTTGTCTCATACTTCTTCAAGACACAAACTTGGGTCGATGATACCTCCGGTGTTAAGAAGGCGAGTGGCTCTGGCTGGGAAAAGGCGCCATATCAAGCTAACTATCTATCGGCGATTGGCCAATGTGAACGCTTAAAATCTCAGAGTGAACCAAGTTGTTACTTACCGATTCAGCTTGACTATGGGCGTTCCGCGAATTTAAACAAATTCCCATATTTAGCAGGTTGGAAGGATGATAAACAAGTCGTCACCAACAACTATAAATACATGGGTGGTGTGATGGCAATTGTAAGCCGTGATACCAAGCAAATTTCTGATTCTAGCAGAGCTAAATCGACATACTCCTATAGCGTTAATGCATCGGGACAGCCTCAGTTTTTGAGTCAAGAAAGTGTGCCGAACCCGAGCAGTAACACACGTAACTTGACCACTTATATCACTCATGGTGACTATGCTGGGCTTGCCAATAAAATCGAACGTTTTGGGCATATCGATAATACTGAATATCGATTGTCTGAAACCGATATCGAATGGCGACTGACATCCAATGGTCAAGCCCAGAAAGCGCGCGTTGTTGAGTCAGTGTATGATATTGACGGCAATATCAGCCAAACTAAAACGATTGAAAACAGCTATGACGACCAAAACCGCTTAGAAAAACGCATCACCATTACTGATAACAACAATGGTGAGCAGATCGAAGACCAAGTCGACTATCGATTTGAAAATGATTATGCAGTGGGTAAGATTGAACGTCGTAGTATCATCAGTCCAGCCTATGAAAACGGCGTTAGCGATCAATTGGTTAAAGAGTTTGAGTATGTTTATCGAGACGATAAGCTGGTTGAACAGATCACGCGTCAGGGCAGCTATACCACAAGTGATGCAGTCACTCAGGATGCGAAAGGCAGAGTGACGGCGCGAGTTAGAAAGGTCAATGGCCAGGTTGTATTGCGTGAGACAAGCAAATATACAGGTGATAACCTCACGCAGCGATGTGAAAATGGTCAATGTATAGACTATCAGTATCGAACTACTGCGACAGGTCGAGTGGAAACGTCGTCAATTAATGGAACTCCTTATGAGGAAACCCATTATGATGACAAAAACCGAATGGTTGCAAAAACAGCTCGTGGTATCACCAAAAAGACAGAGTTTTACACAATTGACGATGTGCCAGCACGCTTGAATGAGTGGGTGGCAGTTTGTCCTAGTGACACAGTCTCGGTTGTATATAACGCTACGCCAAGTGCAATGACGTGTGTGACTAGTCGTGGGCAGTACCAAATCCTAAAAGGTATGGACGACAGGTTCATTATCTCAGCCGAACTCAAACAAGACAAATATTCGAAACAGCTACTATTACCGCATTTTGAAGGTGATGAAGCAGTAACATACGCTGTCAAAGGCGATGCTGAAACACGTGAAATCGAATATGAGGTCAATGGCCAAAGTGAAAGCCGTTCAGAGCTACTTGATAATGTGACCGAGTCATATGACAAGTGGGGCAATGTTGTCCGACGTTATCATGACATTACAGGGCTTTTATATCAGGTTGATGATCATCTTGGTAATACCATTCGCTTTACCTACAATGCGATGGGTAAGCTGACGTCATCTGAACTTAACAGTAACCCAGAAACCAAGATTGTTTATGTTTATGATGCGCGTGGGCAAAGAACACAAACTATTGACCCATCTCGTGGACATTGGAAATATCACTACAATCTAAAAGGACAGCTTGCTTGGCAGCAGGATGCTAACGGCGACCGCACCGAGTTTAGTTACGACAATTTTAACCGCGTAATACGTATGTCGACTCCTGAGTCAACCGTGTGTTACGAGTTCCCAACTAAGCTGCCACTTGCCGAGCCAAAGCGTGTTGTTAAGGTGGCAGGTAGACAACAAACCTGTGCTAATCAAGAGACAGTATACGAGGAAGTTAACACCTACGAGTGGCCCAATGGCTGGCTTAAAAAACGAGAGATTACTCTAGAAGACGGCTACACGCAGACGACTCACTACGAGTATAACAGTAACGGTCAAGTTAAAAAGGAGACGACACCCTCTCGTCTAGGTAATGAGTTTGCACTTGAAATTGGTTACAGCAATGGCTCGCCATATAAGTGGACCAATGCTCAAACCGGTGAACTGTATAAAGAAGTCCTAGCCAAAGATGCCCAGCAACGTGTCACTAATGTGCGTTTTGGTAATGGTTTAGAAGAGTTTTATCGCTATGATCGTGTATCAGGCCAACTCTTAGAGCAATCGGCAACACGCAGTGGCACCTTGGTGTACCGTTATGAATATCGGTATAATTCTAACGATCTCTTGTCTAGTCGTAAACGCCATTTTTACTACCGTAATCGTAGCGAAACTTCATTTGAAGATGAATACAGTTATGATGAACAAGACAGGCTAAAAGCTCATACCATTAAGCAATTCTGTGCCAACGGTATTTGCCAAGAGATCAACGCAAACGGGTTTATCTCAGCCACTTCCGAGTTTGAATATGATAAGTATGGCAACATTACTTACAAAACTGGTGTGGGTGATTATTACTATGAATCCGCTGATCCGTTTAAGCTGACTCGCCTTGAAGAGGAAAATGGTGAGACTCGTCACTTTACTTATGACAAAAATGGCAACATGTTATCAGATGGACTTAGACAGTTCCGTTACGAGAGCAATCGCCTTGTCTATGTTGGTCGCGTCTCAGACAATCAAGACAACACAGTCGTTGATAGAGATGAAACTCGCTTTACCTACGGACCAGACGGTCAACAGATTGTCCGCACAGATAAGCGTTTTGATGTATCAAGCCTTGAGTGGGTAACAGAAAAATCGTTCTCATCCGGCGCTTATACCTACAATCAAACGTCAGGTAACAAGCAATACGAGACCTATGGGGGCAATGGCTTTGCGCTGACCTGTAGTGAGTCTTCTTGTTCGGTCGCTTATTCTCATACTGATCGGCTCGGTCAGCAGATAATGGTCACTAACGCTGAAGGTACGATTACTTCACAAACCTTCACTGACCCGTTTGGTTCAACGCATAATGTACTCATGCCTGAAATGGATGATGCGTTTGCCGTTTCACCAACTTATAGCTCTATGTTCGGTCATGTGGGTGTTGCAGGCTTTGACCTGATTCATATGAAGGGTAGAGTGTATGACCCTTATCTAGCACGGTTTATTCAAGCTGACGCCTTTATTAAAGGCAAAGAGTCAGTGGCGAATTACAATCGTTATACTTTTAACCTAAATAACCCAGTCAACACTATTGACCCAAGCGGCTATTTTTCATTTGGTGGAGGGTTTAAATCAATTGGGAGAGGTTTCAAATCATTAGGCAAAGAAATCGGGAGAGGTTTTAAAAAACTCGCGCGAGAAGGCAGTCGAGTCGCCAATCAAATTCGGGCAGAGGCGAAGCGTGCTGAAAGTCGAGTGCGTAACGAGGTAAAACGTGCCGAAAGCCGCGTTCGTAATGAAGTTCAGCGGGTAGAGCGTCAAATTCGTCACGAAGCGAAACGCTTCGAAAGGCGGGCTCGTCATGAAGTTGGTCGCTGGGAATCGGATGTGCGCCATGGGGTTAAGATCGTTGGTCAAATGATCAAAGAAAACCCTGAAATGGTGCTCGCGATGGCGGTGGCTGCGTGGGTTAGCCCATATGCAATGACCTACTTCTCTGAAGTGATGGTAGCGCAGTTTGGTGCAGGCATGGTTGCTACATCATTGGCGGGGGCCGCAACAGGAGCAACTGTTGCAGCGACCAGTCATGTGATCAGCAATAAGGGAGATCTTAAAGGGATTGAAAAGTCTATCTTACATGGAGCCCTTACTGGTGGAATTGCTGCTGGTGTTGCTCATGGTTTGATGGAAACTCAGTATATGATCGATTTAGTTGGTGAAGGAACCACGCTAGCAAACACGGTCAGTAATGTCATTAAAAGTGTTGGAATGGCAGGTGCTGACAGCCTGATCTATGACCGAGATTTCTCTGATACTTTCCTTGCATCGTTTTTGCAAACTACGGTAAATGGATATATTCATCAATACACGCAAAATCTTACAACTCTGGCTCAGAGCTTTGTTTCTGGCGTTGTCGGGGGTATGATAACCAGCGAAATTTATGGTGGAGACTTTGCGACCAATTTCGCGCATGGCTTTATTGGTTCATATATCGATTATACTCATAATGAGCTCGGGGGAATGTTCGACTTTGACTTCAGCCTAGTTGAAGCTATTGAACTGACGATGGACTTTATTCCTGTTGTCAGTAACCTTAAAGCGGCTTATGAGTTTAGTACTGGTGAGACGATATTTGGTGGGGTCGAGCTTGGTGACGTAGATCGTAACCTTGCAGGTGCAACGATACTGTTAGGCCCAGTCGGTAAAGCAGCAGCTAAAACGGGTAAAGTAGCTTATACGGTAGCGAAACACTCAGACGAAGCGGTTGATATGCTCACCGCGAGTTCAAAGGTCCATGATGCGACTAAGGCGACTGATGTTGCGTTGGGATCCGGAAAGGTATGGGACTCGATTAAGGCAACGCAAGGTACTATTCCTGGTACTTTGATTCCCAAATCATTTGAGTTGAGCGTAGATAGTGGTAAATTTTGGGTACACCCAAATGCTACAAAACACATGGTTGAGTATTTGACGAGGAATGGGATGTCGCACACAGATCCTATTAATAACCAATTAATGCTGAAAAGCTTTCAGGTTTCTGTCAATAAGGCATTATCTCAGGGCTATAAGAGAGATGAGATGATCCAAGTCGGCCGCTGGGAAATTATGGTTGGTAGTGGAAAGTCGGGAGACACGTTGCCTGTAATTAAACATGCACTATATAAATGATGATAAAGCTTAAAGAAAAAACTGAATGTGCTGGTACGTCAATCGAATTTGATGAGTATGTGCCATTTAGCGTTAGATTTGAATGTGATTCGTCGATGCAGCCATTATACTGGAGAATTGGCGATGGTCGTTACTCACTTATGGAAATTGGCTTTGTTAGAGAGACAGGTACTATACAGAGCATTACACTTGTGAGTATGAAAAAAGAAAACATTCACTTACATGAAGATGCTTACCCCTATGGGAATAACTATTCTAAGACTAATTGTTTGCCTGCTTTTGACTTAGGTAATTGGAATAGTCTAAAACACAAAGTGTCTCGAAATTTTGAGGACAACTTCATTGATGATTTCAACTTAGAGTTTGATCTTATAATTGGGAAAGATTATTTATCAATATCATTTCCTGAGAGTGATCAACCTTTAGAGTACCTAAAAAATAACAATGTAATTTTTGGTATTGATAGACGTGGTATTCTGGCTAACATCTCTATTATCAGTATTGGTGATAGAGAAATGATATGCCTAAAATCAGCAGTTTAAATGAAGGTTAATTATTTAGAATTATGAGGACACACACTCAATCTTATAGTGTGCTGAACTAAAACCCAAGGCCTCGCAATATGCGAGGCCTTTTTACTTTAAAATTACAAGGACACACACCTCAATAGATTTCCCCTAGTAACCATGGCTGGTTTGCTTCAATCAGTTGCTATCCAAAATTCATATCAATTTATCTGAGTTTTTGTCGTGGACGTTAGACCTTGTAGATTTAAGGCTTCACTTAAGTAGGTTGGCAATGAAGTAAACGGTAAGGGAGCGAGTGCCTGATAGGAAGTTATTCAAGAAAATAACAATGAACTCTTTGTTTGTTGAGGATAGGTTTTAGTGCGCCAGCCTGAGCTTTTGAGCCGATTACGGTTGAGTTTTTTCTTTGTAATTGTCTATTTTTGAATGAGTTTTGCACACCTTGGTAAAGTTTAATGCTTAAAAAGTGGGCTAAAAAGTTATAATGTTTCAGGGTGTTACATTTCTAATTTTAAATTATTTATCACAATTTTAAGTAATGTTTATGCAACTAATTGAAATAAATTAAATAAAATATGTTTCATATCCAATTTGTTGACTATTTCGTTGTATTTTATTGATTTAAATGACTATAAATACTTTCCATTTTATGTAGGAGTAAAAAAGTGGAACTAGTTAAAAATCATAGAACGAACTACCAGAAAGTCCTAACGCTAGCTGAGTCATCATGGGATGATGCGTTGAGTCATGGAATTACTTCTTTGAATGCATGTGCTACCGGAGTTAATAAATATAGTCTGAACAGTGGTACGGAATTTAGACATTTTTGTACGACATCATACTTGGGTCTAGAGTTTCATCCTAAGATTGTACAAGGGGCAATAGAAGGTATTAAACAAACAGGCTTGTTGCGTATACCAAACTCGAGAAACAGATTAAAACTTTCATATTTACATGACTATGAACAACGACTATCACATTATTTTTCTTGTCATGCTTTAGTTACGCTCTCTTGTAGTGCTGCAAGCTCCGGGATTTTGCCTCTTTTATCATCGGGAGTTTTGACAGAGAACAAAGTACCAGTAATTGTGTTTGACAAATATGCTCATTATTCAATGAATCATACTAAAGCTGCATGCTCAGCTGAGACAGACATAGTTACGATTGACCACAATGATATGAACCAGTTAGAAGAGTTATGTCGTAGAGAAAAATTTGTTGCTTATGTGGCTGATGGAGCATATAGCATGGGAGGGTTAACGAAAATCAACGATCTTATTTATCTGCAAGATAAATATGGACTTTTCCTTTATCTGGATGACTCTCACTCTCTATCAGCAATAGGGTGCGAAGGTGAAGGTTTCGTAAAAAGCAGCTTAGGTGAGTTAAATGACCGTACGATCGTAGTATCATCTTTAGGCAAAGCATATGGAGCCAGCGGAGGCCTCGCTATGTTGCCAAATAATGGAATGAAAGAGAAGATTAATCGATATGGAGGACCAAGTAATTGGTCTCAAAGTTTAAATGCTGCTGGTATTGGTGCTGGCATGGCATCACTGGATATCCATGAATCGGAAGAATTAATTCATCTACAAAAACATCTGCAAAATATCATACAGTATTTTGATTCTCTATTTGACACTAAAGAGAAAGGAAACATCATGCCAATACGACTATTGAGATTGTACAATGACTCAATAGCGAACTCAGTTTGTTCTTTGCTACTTGATAAAGGCTTTTTTACCTCTTCAGTTTTCTTTCCTGTTGTACCGAGGGGGCAAGCTTCCATTCGTGTTACGCTAAGGGCAGATATGACGACGGATGATATCGACGAATTCTACAAAGCTTATACATTTGCTCATAAAGCAGTGAGCTAGCCATGTGGTTTTTTGCTGCGCTATGTTCTGCTTTTTTTCTATCGCTAAGAGATATATCGACTAAAAAAACAGATGTGAGTGGGATTAAGTCGGCTTATTTTATATTGCTTATAATCCAACCTATATCTATTGTCATTATCAGCTATTTTGGCATTCAAGACATCGACAGTCAGTTAGTCTTACTACTATCTTTAGCATCTTTTTTGGATACGATTGCTATTGTTTGTTATGCATTGGCAGTTAAGTTAGGAAAAGTATCGGAAGTAGCTCCAATTTTATGTCTAATTCCTGTTTTTCAGCTGTTGCTTAATTACTTTTTTCAGGGCTTTACTCCATCGATTATCAGCTTTTTCGGTGTATTGTGTTCTCTGATATTTGTCTTTTATGGTCAAGGGGCGAATTGGAAAAAAATGCTATCTAACAGAAGCTTTTTGCTAATGTTATGTGTGGCACTGTGCTGGTCGGTAAGCTCGATTCTGCATAGAGAAGGCGCTCTAATCGTGTCTCCTGTACTGTGGACAAGTCTGGTGGTCACCGCCTCAATGATATATATCAGCATATATATGGTTCTATTCACTGGAGAAAGCCTTAAAGTATCAGGAATAAGAGGTAGTATTTTGGCATCTATTTCGCACTTCTTAACGTTGATAACATTTTATTGGGCATCCTCCTTGGGTAATGTGGCTTACGTTTCTGTAGTCAGACGCTTATCTTCATTTTTTTCAGCGCTATTTTCGTTATTGTTCTTAAGTGAAGAGGTAACCAAAAGGCAGTGGATATGTATAATTGGGCTAATATTTAGTGCGGCATTGATCATTATAGGATCTCAGAAGACGCTATAGTTCATCGCTTCTGTTGTCGTTAGTATCTAAGTACAGGTCTCTTATTGCGAGACCTGTTTAATTTTAGGGGTAGCTATTGTCAACTGAGTTTATCTATTACCTTAATAGATTTCCTCTAGATAACTTCCGAATCAGTTGACGTTACACCTTCTTGCTACTTTACAATCAGGCCTGTTTTTGTCAAAGTTCCGCGATACACTTTTCCTTGAAAACGGGGCATTTTTTAGTCCGGTTTCTACTTCTTTTACTTTTGATGCCACTATTTTATCGAACCGCTTTCCGTTTATATAGGCATCACCATGTTTGTTGTTGATAAGTATTTTATCGCAATATTTGATTTTTATTCATAATTGCGTATTTATATTAAACGCTATTTATTAAATTGCAAAATATAATCCATCATATATTCATTAAAACATAATTAACCTTTTGTTAATGATGTTTACTTTTAACTAAAAATTAAAACACTATTAATTTAACCAATAATAAAGTATTCATGTTATTTATAAGGCGCCCCACCAAAATAATCAGAGGGAGTATCCAATCAGACTACGGTCGTTTTGACTTCTATGATGCATTCATAAATTTAAATCTAAAATAATCATTTAAAATCAATGCTTTATGTTGATTTAAGTTTTGTTTTCAATCGATGGTAATTAATAAGAAATAAAATATTACACTTTTATTTCAAAGAAAAAAATAAAATAGTTATGAATGAAAAATTATCATATATGTTGTAATTGCATGAAAATAGTAGAATTTTTTATTTTATAAAGTAGATGAGCTTGCATTTATTATGATTATGTTTTTTTGTGCATATAATAAAATTCATAAATATGATGTATATTTCCATGACTTTAAGAAGTGAATTAAAAATACTACGATAATATTTGTCAGTAGAGGAAGCCTATGGAAAACATGAAACGTTACTGCATATTTTCTGTTGTTGCAGAATCTGAGAGCATGACTGCTGCATCAAAGCGCTTAGGGATGTCACCATCAGCGATTAGTCAGAATATATCTATATTGGAGGAATCTTTAGGTGTGACATTAATTTACCGCTCGACTCGTGGCTTTTCTTTGAGTGAGGCAGGCAGGGTGTTGGTCAGTGAATACCAAAAAATGCATGATCATTTTTGTCAATTCAAACAGACGATTACCGATTGCAAGGAGCACATGTCTGGGAGTATTAAAATCACGGCCAGTAACGGCATGGCTCAGGCTGTTCTTGCGCGGGCGCTTGAGGACTTTACGCCAAAATACCCGCAACTGAGTTTTCATATTATTGCTGATGATGAGTTAAGAGATGCCATCAATGATGGTATCGATATCGCCATCAGAGTTGGAAAGCTGAAAGACAGTAACTTAGTGTATCGACCCGTCGGTCAGCTGGAAACCGTATTAGTCGCTTCCCCCAAATATTTAGCGCAACACGGAATACCAAGTACTATAGAAGATTTAGTGGAGCATTGTTGGCTTACAGGTACAGCGTGTGCCATGGAAAGCAGAATTAATGAGATGCTGACAGATTCTAAACCTCTAAAATTCAATACTAAAATTGAAAGCAATAATATTATGGTGTGCCTTTCCTTTGCGATTGCTCATCAGGGAGTCACCATTTTGCCACGATGTTTTGTTAATGATGCATTGAAATCTGGTCAGCTTGTTACGCTTTTAGAGGACATCGTTTGGCCTTCTGTTGAAGTTCAGATTCTTACTGCCAGTAGGGTATTGCCCAAAAAGGTCAGGATTGTCATCGATCACTTAAAATCTCACTTTGAGCTTAAAGGTCAATCAATTAAGTCATTACAGTCGTCTTGATATAACAGTGTTTACTTACTGCAACAAAAAAGCGCTTCACTGATGAAGCGCTTTATATAAACGGCAGTTAACTAGTTTGAAGTTTGGAACTCAGCAACTGCTTGGTCCATATCTCCAGCTTGATTGGATACCTTGTCAACTTCTTCAAGACAATTCTGAGCAGATTGCATATTACCCTCTGAGATAGTATTTAGCTCAGTAATGCTGTCGCTCACTTGATTCATAACACTGCCTTGCTCTTCAATTGCAGAGGCGATACGCTCCGAGTTGGCCTGGATGTTGGTCATATCTGTTATGATTTGACCGAGACTGTCGTCCAATGTTTCAGAGGCCGTTAAGGTTTGCTGACCTTGTTCATTACATTGGTCGATGTTGGTGACAACTGTCGCCATTTGAGTCTGGATATCGGTCACGACTTTAGTGATTTCCTCGGTTGATTGATGCGTTCGGCTTGCTAAAGCTCGTACCTCATCAGCCACGACAGCAAACCCTCGACCTTGTTCACCTGCACGAGCTGCCTCTATTGCAGCATTCAAGGCGAGTAGGTTGGTTTGTTCAGCAATGCCTTGGATAATGTTTACCGCATCGCCAATCTTATCGACGTGGTCATTGAGAGAACTGATAGAGCCTTGGCTGTCAGAGAGAATTTGGGACAGTTCACCAATATTTCTTACGGTTTCTTCAACAACAGAACGGCCATTTTGTGCATTAATCGTTGCCTGTTGAACGCCTTCTACAGCGACAGCAGTACTTTCAGAAATCTCGTTGATAGTCGATACCATCTCCTGCACAGATGTTGCCATTGTTGAGGTGTGATCCGCTTGAATGTGGAATTGTTCAATCACACCTTGTAACTCATCGTGCATACTTTGTGTACTACTAGAAAGTTCAGACGACTTAGCCTGTGTACCCGAGATCAGCGTTTCCAGCTTGTCCAATAAACGATTGAAGTAAGTGCCGATAGAGACGAGCTCGTTGTTGCCTTTAAGCTGGGAACGAAGGGACACATTATTTGATTGTGCAATCTCTTGTATTATTCCAAGCAAGGCTGAAACTTGTTGGTTGATTGAGCGTGATATCTGCCAAATAAACACTAAAATGAATATCATCACCACGAAGCTTACACCTTGTTTAATGGCGTTTAGGCTTTTTCGAGTGGCTTCACTTTGCTCGGCTAGTGCTGCAGCGAATGTTTTAAATTGCTTTTCAACGTTGTGCGATAAGCCCCTAGTTTCGCCTAAAAGTCCTTCGTTATACTTGAGGCCAATAACTTTCATCTGCGCGACTACGTCTTTAGCTGCGGAGAGTACTTGGCGTGAGTTGTAGGGTAACAGGCTTTCTTTTACTTCACCTTTCGCCACGCCCGAGTCAAATTCTGCAAGGCTTACAAGCTGATCACTCGAGAGTGACGACTTGGTATTAGACAGTGCGGAATTATATTTACCTCGCAATTTGTCTTCGGATTTTAAGCCTAATGTGTCATAACCATTGACCAAGTTAGTAAATCCGGTTTGATACTTTAGTATGCCATCGCGAACAGAAGCGCTGGAGGGCAGGTCGTTGGCGCCTAATACAGGTGATAATTCAGACTCCAAACCGAGGAAAATATCCATGTTCTTATCAAACTTATCGAGGTACTTCATATCCTTGCGTAGGAGGAAGTCTTTTTCGTTACGTCTTAAGTTAAGGAGGCGAATTTCGAGCTTCGCGACAAGTAAGGTCGCTTGATTAAGCTGCTCAGAAGTTTGAGCAAAATGGGAGGTCGTCAAGAGCAATGAGGCAACTCCTAAAACGGCGACTGCACCTAATGAATATAGCTTATTCTTGATATTCATGTGACTACCTAAGTTATTGGTTTGATCGGTTGATTAGCAACTCTTTGAAGAATAGTTGCTAATTATAGATATATCAATTATGCACTCTTAGGATATGCCATGTCGGAATGCTTTTATTGTAAGGCTATGATATATCGTCTTTTTAGACTTGGTATAAGTGACGAAAATAGAGGTTTAGTCTAGGTAGGGAGTAATGAGAGAGAGCTTAGTTTGGCGAGAGAGCAGTTAAGAACTGCTCTCTGTAAATAGATTAACGATCCCAATAAGTTTCCTCTAGGCTGTCTTCCCTTTCAGGCAAAGATCTTGATAAACGGGGGGAATGCTGCGTTAATACTTCGTAGCTCACACGGTTTGCATACTTGCAAATTTGCGATAGAGAAGAATAGGTCAGGTAGGGATGATCGTGTTTAGATGAATTAGGTACATTCATGTGGTGATGACTATTTGCTGCCATATCATGCAAAAGTGCCGACAGTGCCGCATCCCCTGCGCCGTTGGTATTTTTTATCTCAAGTGGACCGCCTAAGTATGGACCGATATGAGAGTATACTTTGATAGGTGTAGTGCAATCGTCTTTGCGCATAGCGCGGCTAAATTCATATTTATTAAATTCAGCAATATTACCGGGAAGTAATGGCAGTTCAGTTGTCCGCTTGACCGAATCTTCCGTGTAGCCTGCCATGTATAAACCTACAGGACCTGAGGTACATAGCACAAGATCAACCCATTCAAGAGCTTTGTCGGCAGCCAGAAGAGGGTCTTTCTCACCAGTAAGAGCTTCTCCTTCCTCTTCATTCATCGCAACAATCGAAATATTATCTTTTATGTAGTCTTGCCACCATTCGGCATTACCTTCAATGACCCATTTTGTTCCTAAAGTTAAAACCACTGGGACATTTTTAGACTTAGCAATTTCTATCGCTCTGGCTACCGCTTTAGGCATTGGATCTTCGGGTTTACCGCGCATCAAATAGGACGAAACGATAAGTGCAGAGGCTTTATCGAATACATCCTCCGGAATACTATCTGGACGGAGCTTATTCATGTGCCCTTCGTTTATCGCAAAGGTTCGTTCACCATCTTTAGAGATTAGGGTGTAACAACGTCCGATAGCACCTTCCACCATTTGCAAATGATTGAGGTTCATTCGCGATGATGTTCTACACAAATAGCGATAAGCAAACGAGCCTACTTCGATATTCTTAGACATAACACCGAGTAAAACAGATTTACTATCTGCAAGCACAGAGTAGTTATGTAATGTATTACCGATAGTGTCTCCGGGGTATTGATGCGTGATCAGCTCTCGATTAACCAGCTCTGCATACAATTCGTCTGCTGTGCTCTCTTCAACGACCAATGAATGACCTTTACTCAAATCATATTTTGCCAAGAAGTCGTCATCAACTCTCGCTTCAATATCAACGATTGTCTGACCAACACCGACAATGATCGGTCTAAAAAGCTTTGGTGTCTGCTTCATTTGGTTGACAAGTGGATCTCTAGCGTGAGTAGGGAAGTAGTGCTTCGATTTACGTTGTCCAGGAAATTTCATCTTTTGAACAGGGTTAGAAATTTTGGCGCATCATATCACATTATAATAGGATTGCTTCCATTTTATTTACAGGAAATAGGGCCAATTTTTCATACACTGGCCCTATCTACTATTCGATTACAACCGCTGCAGAATATGCTTTCGTACCCCAGAGTGGAACCGTTGATAAACTGTGCTTGAAGCTACCTTCTGTTTCTTTTGTTGTATAGGATAAATAGAGTAAAGTTTGATTTTCTGAATCATAAATTCGTCTAACTTTCATCGACTTAAAGAAGATACTTTTTGACTTTCTAAATACTACTTCGCCCGACTTACTCTTGTCTATTTTAGCGATCATTTCTGGTGTTATATCTCCAGTTTGACGACATGAAATAGAGCTATCACTTGGATCAGCTAAGCTAAAGTCGGCTTCCACCGAAGCGGATATGGCAGGTTACGCCGGTTACCACATCATCTTTTAAATTTTCGATTTTGATATCTTTTAATGTAAACAAACCCAAAGACACATCGCCAACCTCATTGTTATCGCAAGCTGTGAGTCCAAGAGAGAGCATAGTTACCGCGGCTATTTTCCTTAACATGATTTTATCTGTCACTTTTTCATTTGGTTAGGCAAATTAAAACAGGTTGAACCCAAATATTCTAGATGGAACTTGAGTGGATGGTTAAAAATACTTGTGACGTCATGTCGTTGCCTATAAGCTTGCCCCATGTTTACCCATAAGGCCTGAAATATGGACCAAAGTCCAAATGAACTTCTTGAAATCAAAAATCATTGGTTCAGCCAGCAAGTAGAGGTCGATTTTCCTACCCAAGAGAGCCTGTTGGGAAGAGAGCTGTATTTATCTTCGGCTCATTCTCGTTCTTGTAGTCATATAAAAACGTTGCCCACTGCAAATGCAGAATTTGCTGAGGACGACATTTATAAAGTGGATTTTCACCGATTAACGGTCATGTTTTCGTTGTTACAAGCTAAGCGCTGGAATAGTGAACAAGATCAAGCCTTGGTGATTGAATTTTTGAGCCAGATAATCTTTTCTGAACCTTGTGACTTATATGTCGGCTTCCATCAAGGTGAGCCTTCGGCAGCAGCGGTTGTAACAATAAAAGACGATTCTATCTTGATATCTGATATTGTTACAAACTCCGACGATTCAACGGCTTTTCTCTCCACTTTGCTAAACCACTCTGCGGTTGCAGCTCATAAGTACGCCCATATCTTTGTTGAATCAAATTAACCGCCAGAGCTGCATTAATCAAAGTCTTTCAGCGAGATAGGCTTGATAATCTGGAATTTCTATACTGACCTCAGATTCGATCAAATCTGAAGCAACAAGAAAATTTGCGGTAGCTCGGTTGGCCGCAACCGGGATATTCCACACACTTGCTATTCTTAATAGTGCTTTGACGTCGGGATCATGGGGTACGGCATTAAGTGGATCCCAAAAAAAGATCAGGATATCTATCTTACCTTCAGAAATAAGTGCTCCTAATTGCTGATCACCTCCCATAGGACCAGAAATCATACTTTTTATCTTTAGGCCTGTTTCTTTATTCAGCATTGCTCCCGTTGTACCTGTGGCATACAAAGTGTGACTTTGTAGCTTAGTCTTGTGTTCCAAGACCCACCGAAGTAGTTCGGGCTTGTAGTTGTCATGAGCAACAAGTGCTATGTGTTTGCTTTTTGACATCGTTCGTGTGGTTTTTTTCATCGTTTCCGTCCTAGTTATTGACATGAAAAGTTGGGCGATACTCTGACGGTGACAAAGATTGAGATATCACATTTGGATTAAGCTTTTCGGGCGTTAGCGGTTCAATAACAGGAGTTTGCTTGGATTGATAGGGTAATCCGCGAAGATAATTGACTGCCTGTTGAACCGACATCCGCCCTTGCTGCACCATTTTGTCAGTGGGAGCGAACTCGACTCGATTACGAAGTAAACCGCGATAAACCCCATGGCTTAAGTAAGTAGCTATAAGACCCATTTCACCAGACTTATTTGCGATTCGTAATTCACTGATCGCAGCTTCAATCGCAACTGCGCTTCCCACGATATAATCTATGTCATCGCGCTCGATGACTTGTTGTACCAAGTTACGCTGTAACTCTTTGTCGTTGTCAGCCCAGTAGGATTGAATAATGTGAATATCACTATCTTGAACCGCATTAATGAAACCCTGCATCACAGGATCAGTTCCTCCGCTTGCCTTCGGGCCTAGTAATAGTGCGACATTAGCTTTTCCTGATCTCTTGGGGTGTTTATCTTTGAGGTACTGTCCTGCATAATAGCCCATCCAATACCAATCGACACCTACTTGGCCTTTAAGCTGGTGAGATTTTGGGTCGAGAGTGAGTTGGTTGATACTGGCGAAAACAGGTGTGTTCCCAATCAGCTGATGGATTTTGTGCAAATAAAGATCTGGACTGACCGTACCTAAAATAATGGCATCAGCATCCCATTCGTGGCATTTTTCTAGCTGAGCTTGTTGTCTTTGTTTGTTAGGGTAACCTCCAGCTTCGAAAACTTTGAGTGTGATGCCTAGTCTTGCCGCCTCATCAACCATGCCATAATTTACGGATAACCAATACGAATCTTTCAGGTGTGGATATAGAGCGCATAGCTTTAACGGCTTTGTCGATGCAGCTGTATTGCCCGTCAAAAAGCAGCTGACTAGAAGCACGGCTATCGAAGAATGTTTAAGGTTTAAGGCTGAAAGCATGAGGTACACCGTTGCGAATAAGTCCATAAACATTGCAGAATATAACCTATTGTCAACACCCACAGAAGAGTAACTGAGAAATGTTATTAGAAAAGGCCAGTATTGGTCGAAAATTACTGTTTGCGTTTGTCGCGATGGCAGCCTTAGTGATGATCTCTTCAGCGATTGGGGTAGTTGGTTTTTCGTCAGTTGCCAGAACAGAGCGACAAGTGGTTAACTTAGCCATTCCCTCGATGATAGAAGCCAGACAAGTCTCTGAGCTCAGTGCCCTCATTATATCTTCCGTTCAAACGCTTTCGAGTGCAAAAACGGAAGCAGAGCGGCAGCAATCTGGAAAAGTTCTATTTTCTCAGTTAGAAAAGTTACTCTCACATATTAAACAGCTCGGATCTGATTCATTTGACTCTAACTTGTTAACCCAGTTAGAAGATGAGTTGCAAATCGTGATTAGTACATTGGCTGAGCTTGGACTTGTGGTTGAGAAAAAACTGTTTCTTGAGAAACAGTTATCTAGTATTACAGGGTCACTTCGACAACAAGCGTCTGAGCTAGAGATGCTGACAGGGACGCAGGTAGCAAATACCAGCACCAACGCTGTAGCGAATGTTACGCAAATTTATAATCTGTTGGATAACAAAAATACAGCTAAAGTCTATCAAGCGCTAGATACTTTAGTCGAAGTTGATCTAGATCGCGCTGAGCGTTTACATGAGCTGCATTTACTGGCCTTTAAATTACTCAACCACATTGAAGAAACAAGAACTACCTCTAACATCGACCGAATAAACAGCATTAAAGAGGCATTTAAAACCAACCTTGAGATCATGAAACGTCGTATACAAACGATTGAAGATCCCACTCGTTCTATCCAAATGAAGCAGCTTTTGACAGAGTTAGACCATGGAAGTATCGTGTTTGATGTGTTGGTTGAGCGCTACCAAAGCGAATATACAGCTCAAATGCTATTGCGTAACACCTTAGTGCAGTTGACAGATCTAAATGCAACTGTTGCCAAACTGATTGATGAATCTAACATGGCCACGACCGATGCTGTGACAAAGTTACACACAACACTTCAATATTCACAGTTTAGTTTGGCTTTCATTACCCTAATGGGGATGCTTATCGTTGCTGTGATTCTTTGGCAACTTGTCTATGTTTCAGTGGTAAAGCGTCTAGCCGAGTACTCAACGGCATTGTTGGCCGTTGCCAATGGCCAGTTAAATATAGATATTAACGTCGAAGGTAACGACGAACTCGCTGATATGGGAAAAGCCATAGTCAATGCGAGAGATACTGCTAAGTCACTTAAGTTGGTCGCTGAGAGTGAAGCACAAGCCAAGCGAGAATTAGAGCAGCATAAAGGGCATCTCGAAGAACTTGTCGCGCAGAGAACACGTCAACTTGAAGAGAGCAATGAAAAGCTCAACCAAGAAGTGATCAATCATGAACTCGCGAGAGCGACTGCAGAAAAAGCCAATCGGGCAAAATCAACATTTCTTGCCACCATGAGCCACGAAATTCGAACTCCCTTGAATGGCGTATTAGGAACCGCTCGGCTGCTCAAAGATACAGGGCTTAACTCTAAACAAAATCACTTTATCGATGTAATTAATCGTAGTGGTTCAACCTTATTAGCAATCTTAAATGATGTGTTAGATTACTCAAAAATCGAAGCTGGCTTTTTAGAAATAAGGCCTGTAGATTTTGGAATTTATGAGACAGTTCAAGAAGTAAAACAGTTACTCGATAGTAAGGCGAAAGAAAAACGTATCGAAATTCGCGTTTCTATCGATAGTAGGGTTTCGCCATACTTACTTGGCGATGTGACCCGTATAAGCCAAGTGCTGACGAACTTAGTCGGCAACGCGGTCAAATTCACCGACGCTGGACATGTCACTATTAGTGTCTCACCGGATCCATTTCAACCAGAGAATACACACTTTGTCGTGTCAGACACCGGAATAGGTATTGCGGAAAGTGATCAGGAGAGCTTGTTTGATGCTTTTACACAAGCATCGGGAGGCATTCAGAGTATGGGAGGAACAGGGCTGGGATTGGCTATCAGTAAGCGGATTGTTCAGGCAATGGATGGTGATCTACGACTAGAGTCTAAAATAGGGTTGGGCAGTCGGTTTAGTTTCAGTCTTTACCTACCAGAGGGAAGCCAACGTTCTCCCAAATACCTGTCTTCAGAGATGGTTCGACTAGCACGAGTACTGCTTATTGAAGATAACCCCGTCAATAGCATGGTTGCTGAGGGCTTTTTGGGAAGTTTAGGTCATACGGTTGATACCGCCCATGATGGAGAATCAGCGAAGAAACTGTATGGTAAGAACCATTACGATATTGCATTGATTGATATTAACCTTCCCGATTGTAATGGAATGGACCTTCTCACCACGTTAAAACGTATTAAAAGTGACAGCGTAGCGAAGATGATTGCAGTTTCGGCACATGTGTATAACGAAGAAGTACAAACCTATCTGAGTGCGGGCTTTGATGGCTTTTTACCCAAGCCTCTTGATAAAGAGGCATTGTCCGACATGCTGCAAATAAACTTGACCGATTCAGTCTCAAATCAACCGATTTTTAATCCACCTGAACAAAATCAAGACGATGAAACTCATATTGTTAATGCCAAAACAATCGAGCAAGATATATCGATTTTAGGTCAAGCCAAAATGAAGGAAATTATAGACATATTTGATGAGATGGCGAAAGATATATTGCTGCTTATGCAGGAAGCGGAAAACAATGGGGACTCAAGCCAGCTGAAGGCGCTAGCACACAAGTTGAAAGGTTCTTCAGGAAGCCTTGGTCTTCTGGCTCTGTATGATATGTGCTTAGATATCGAAAAGGCAGACCAACCAATTATCGCATACCAGAAAATCAAGTCACAGTTACCGAACTTGACTCAACAGTCTAGTGACTCATTACATCGATTGGTCAACGAAGTTTCAAGCTAACTAAAGTAAAAGCAGCAAATGCTGCTTTTATCTATCTTACGCAATCGCGCTCGTTAGTATTTGGCGACTGGCTTCAAGGGTGATCGTTTTATTCTCACCTAGAGCTTTCAAACCATGGTGTTCTAACTGAGAGACTACAGCATCAATCGCTTTCTGCTTATTATTACCATGCTCGGTTAATTGAGTAGATATCTGCATAGTTTGGTAAAACCTTTCGATTGCATTGATGGTTCTTTCGGCTAAATCGTCTGATTTAGTTAGGCCAAAAACGTTAACACCCATTTGCTCCAGTTTTGCACGTTTATGCACAAGCTGATTTCTAAGTAGGGAAGGCTGTACTATTGCGAGTGAACGGGCATGATCGACACCCCACAGCGCGGTAAGTTCGTGGCCTATCATGTGAGTTGCCCAATCTTGAGGAACGCCCGTTCCAATTAGACCATTAAGTGCTTGGTTTGCTGTCCACATCAGGTTTTCACGCCAAGCATCGCTATTACGTTGTTCAAAGTTTTCACCAAGCACTTTCAACGTTCGCAATAAGGTTTCAGCATAACCATCCTGGACCATGGCACCATGACTTGTGGTTAAATACTGCTCACAGACGTGTACCCAAGCATCGACAATACCATTAATTAGTTGTTTTTCAGGCAATGTTTTCATTACATCAGGATCCATCACAGCAAATTTGGGCTGAACATGTGGACTACCAAAAGACAACTTATCTTGGGTTGCAGCTTTAGTAATTACAGCTCCCGAATTAGATTCAGAACCTGTTGCAGGGAGTGTAAGCACTGCGCCAAGAGGAGTGGCATCTGATACTTGATAGTCACCTGTCAATATATCCCAACCATCGCCTTGGTATTTTGCTGCGGCTGCAACATATTTTGAGCCATCGATAACTGAGCCACCGCCAACAGCGAGAATAAAGTCGATGTTCTGTTGTTTGACTATGTTGACCGCTTTATCCAATGTTTCCTTGGTTGGGTTCGCCTCAACACCTGAAAACTCAACCCATTGGTGGTCTTTAAGCGAGTTGACGACCTGGTCATAAACACCGTTTTTCTTAATTGAGCCACCGCCATAAATAACCAAAACTTTATCGCTTGGTGAGATGGATGATTGAATTGAACTTATTTGGCTTTGGCCAAAGAAAATTTGGGTAGTATTAACATAACTAAAACGCATTGCCATTCCTTTGTTATCTGTAGTTAGAGGCCCGAATTTTATCGGTACTGAGCGTTGATGTTGACCTTTACTAACTGTACGGTCAATCCAGCATGTAAGAATATATGGGGACAACATCAGCAAAATACCAGTGGATAATACTCTTAGCCTTGTTTTGCATGTAACATGGGTGTCTTATATCGTGAGGAGCGCGAGAGTCTCAGCATAAGCCTATCGTGGTTCAGCAAATTTACTGACCAGTTTGCTGCTTCCAAAGTTGTGCGTATAGGCCTTGTTTGGTGACTAATTGTTCATGAGAGCCTTTTTCAAGGACTTGACCTTGATCGATAACAAAAATGGTATCAGCATGACGAATAGTGTTGAGCCTATGAGCTATGCTTACGACTGTTCGACCGTTACATATTTCATCCATGTTACTCATAATCGCGGCTTCAGAGTTATAGTCGAGTGCCGAGGTTGCTTCATCGAGTAGTAAAATTCTCGGCTTAACAAGAAGAGCTCTCGCTAGAGCAATACGTTGTCTTTGACCTCCAGATAAGGCAACACCTTTTTCTCCCACTGGTTGATTCAATCCATGAGGGAGATGCTCAATAAACTCCAATGCTCCGGCGAGTTGTGCCGCATAACGGATGTCATCTTCACTGGCTTGAGGTTTGCAAAGTCGGATATTGTCGGCAATGCTTCCGGAGAATAGGATACTTTCTTGTAGTACCACACTCATATTTTGTCGTAACGATACGGGATCGGCGATAGCTAGGTCCATACCATCGACTAAAACTTTTCCATGTTGGGGTACATATAAGCGTTGTAATAGACGAGTTAGGGTACTTTTACCTGATCCAGAGGGTCCTGTAATACCGATAAACTGTCCTGGCTTAATCTCGAGTGATAAATTAGCTAAAACTTCTGGGGAATCTTCGTGATAACGAAAACGAATGTTATTAAATTCGATGCCTCCTTTTAATTCAGGTACGGATGCTAAACCTTGTTTACTGGCTTCTTTTGGTTCGTCGAGAATATCCCCAACTCGCTGAAGTGCAATTAGTGTGTGCTGGAAGTCTTGCCAGACTTGCGCCAGCCTCAAAATAGGTCCAGTCACATGGCCCGCCAGCATATTAAACGCAACTAACTGTCCAGGGGTGATTTCGCCGTTTAGAACAGCACTCACGCCCCACCATAGAAGTAATGCGCTAGTAAGCTTTTGTACCAGCGCGATACTTTGCCCTGCAATTAACTCCAATTTTTGTGCGTCGAAATTTCGGTTCAACTGATGGCTGAGAACACGTTGCCACTGATGTAGAAACCTGTGCTCAGTAGCTGTAGTTTTGATGGTTTCTATACCTGTGATTGCTTCAGTAAGAAAGGCGGTCACATCAGCATCAGCTTCGTATTCTGACTCTACTTTCTTACGAATCCATGGACCGACTAACACCCAAAGTAAAAAGTAAATTGCCAAGGAGCCAATGACTATAAAGGTCAGCATTGTTGCGTAATTAAACATTACCGCAATAAATACGATGACAAATATTAAGTCTAGCAGCAACATTAATGTTGAACCGGTTAAAAACTGACGGATCTGAGTCATTTCACGCACACGTGCTATGATCTGTCCTGTCTGACGCTGTTTAAAATAGTTGAGAGGCAGCCCGACTAAATGGCGATAAAGACGACCTGATAATTCTGCATTTACTTGGCTGGCTAGATGGCCAAATATTGTGTTTCGTAAATAGCTATATATTGGCTCCGAGATGGCCATGGCTAACATCGCTATACCGAGTATATGTAAGCTATTTAGGCTGCGGCCCACGAGAACCTTATCAATGACATTTTGGAACAGTAAAGGGCTCGCTAAGGCAAAGATCTGAAGTACGATGGCATAAAGAAAAACGTCCCTTAGTTGACTTTTTTGTCTGAAAATTGAAGGTATAAACCAACTTAAACCAAATTTTACCTCTTTGCTGCTAAGTTGTTCATCTGCAAGCAACATGACCTTATACACTGGCGATTTCTCATATGAAGTTAGAGAATCTTTTTGCTGGGCCTGACTTTTGGGATCGAAGACTGTCCAACTGTTTTGGTCTAATTCAGTGATGACTTTCCAGCGATTATCAAGATAAATGAGAGCGGGTAATGGTAATGTATTAAGTTTGCTGCCGATAACCTTAGTAATCTGACTTTTTAGCCCTATATAGCTAGCTACTTCTCTGGTTTCCATATCCGTTAGTTGAGGGTGATGAGTCCCTAATGCGGATTTTAGCTGTTCGCTAGTGGATTTTTTGTGAAACTTCTGACCAGCATATACGACGGCCTCAATGCCCCAGTTATTCTCTGGTTGTGTATTTTGCTTGGTTTCATCGGCTGGTAAAGCGATGCTCATGGTTATCTCTCTCTGAGTGCTTCTGCTTGATATTCCCTAATTGGGCTAAGGATATAGTCGATAACACGTCGCTTATCAGTTTTAATTTCAGCGACAACCGACATTCCTGGTATGAGCTCAATGATTTGGCCACCGATGTCAATAACGCTTTTATCCAATCTAATTTGAGCAGGGAAAACTAAGCCGTGTTCGTTGTCTATGGTTGAATCACGGGAAACACTCAGAAGTTCGGCATCGATTGTGCCATAACGTGTATAGGGGAAGGCATCTACTTTAACGGTTACACATTGGCCGGGATAAATAAAGCCTACATCTTTATTGAGAACCTGAACTTCGGCTATTTGTACGCCTTTGTCTGGTACAATAACCATCAGGTTTTGCGCGGGTTGTAAGACAGCTCCTATGGTATACACGCTTAGCTCTTGTACTGTTCCATCGACTGGAGAGCGAATAATTTCTAACTGCTCGCGTTCACGCACCTTAGACAGCTCCTGATTAAGAGCGGCAAGTTGGAGCTTAGCTTGTCTGCGCTTTTCCATCCATTCTCTGTGCTTTTGCGCTTTAAATCCACTTAACCTTTCTTCAAGCCTAAGGTGTTGAGATTTTAGCACTTTTAAGTCGGCTCGTTGTTGGTTTACTTGACGCTGTGCTTCGAGTAATTCTTTCTCTTGTCTCAAATATTCAATATCACCTATTACCTTGGCCTGATTGAGCTTTTTGCTTGCCTCGAGTCTTTGGCTGATGTTTTCAATCAAGCGAATTAAGACGTTAATGTCGCTTTGGCGTGCGGCTTGAGAGGTTGTGTTCACCTGCATTTCTGCATCGATACTTGCTATTGTCGCATTATACTCGCGTTTTTCGCTGAGATAGTTCTCTTTGACCAGGTCTTGTTGTTTCGTGGGTAAGGCAATGAACATAGAACTGGCATCAAGCTTTTTTTCGTCCATTAAAGCGTTATAACGAATGAGTTCATTGGTTTTAAACTCTGACTGAGTGATCAAACGATTCACGTCCTGATTTACACCCAAAGTATCCAAAGTGATTAATGAATCTCCTGCTTTGACACGTTGGCCATTTTTGATGTGAATTTTTATTATTCGACTCTGTTCATATGACTGAATAACTTGTGATCGGCCTGACACTACAAGGCGGCCAGAAGCTGTAGCTTGTACATCTAGTTTGCCCCAATAGGCCCAAACTAGGACAGCGATCACACCCATACTTAATATGATTGCTGTTAAGCGAGCAAAGGGGGAAGGAGGACGCTGAGTTAATGCTAAGTGTGCTGGCAGAAACTCATAGTAGTTTTTTGAGCTTGATAGTAAATTGAACTTGGTTAACAAGTTCCTGAAACTGACAATCATGCAGTGGGGCTCTCCTGTTTCAGTTCCTGTTGAAGTTGCCATAGTTGTTTGTATTTTCGACTGTTTCTTAGAAGTTGATGATGAGATCCTTGTTCGATAATCTTACCTTTATCAAGCACAATTATTCGATCACAATCTCGCACTGTAGATAGCCGATGAGCGATCGTGACGACAGTTCGATTTTTGGCTATGCTAGCCATATTAGATTGAATCAATGCTTGGGACTCATCATCAAGAGCACTGGTCGCTTCGTCCAAAATTAATATTCTGGGATCGGACAACAAGGTACGTGCGATGGCGAGCCTTTGCTTTTGGCCTCCTGAAAGCGATTGACCACCTTCAGCTAATATAGTGTCGTATCCCATGGGTAACTTTAAGATAAATTCATGTGAACCAGACAGTTTGGCGGCATTAATTATTTCTTCTAAACTTGCTTCTGGCCTTGATTGAGTAATATTGTCACTGACACTTTTACTAAATAGAAAGTTTTCCTGTAGGACCACGCCCACTTGATTTCTCAATTGTTCAATGTGGATATGAGTCAATGGAATGCCATCTATCGTGATAGAGCCTTGTTCTGGGCTATACAACCGTAGCAACAAACGAGCAAGAGTACTTTTTCCTGAGCCAGATGTGCCTACCACGCCAAGAGATTCACCAGCCTTAATATCTAGAGATAGTTCATTAATAGTTGGAGGAACATCGGGTTGGTATCGAAAGACAACATTGTGAAGAGATATAGCTCCTTGAATTGTGACCATATCTTTACCTGTATGTTGTTCTACAGGGAGGTTGAGCATGTCACCCAGTTTTTCCACTGCGACTCGAGTTTGAATAAACTGTCCCCATAAGTCGACCATACGAGCTAATGGCTGCGCAATATGATTTGACATCATATTAAATGCGATGAGTTGACCTATGGTCATTTCTAACGAAAGTACTTGCATTGCTCCCAACCATAATATGGCAACACTGGTGGTTTTTTCCAGCCATTGAACAATATGATTTGACTTGTTATTAAGCTGTTGTACCTTATAGCCCGTAGTCACTATTTTTTCGGTTTGTTCATCCCACTTGCGCACAAAACGAGGCTCCACTGCCAAACTTTTTAGTGTTTCGCTTCCTGAAATGGTTTCGGTAAGAAATGAGGTGTTTGCTGCTGCATAGGTAAATTGTTCTTCAACAGCGCTTTGCATCTTTGGGGTTAACCACCATGCTAAAAGGGCGTATAGCGGTATGGTTGCTATAAACACCCAAGTTAGGGCAGTAGAAAGTAAGCTCATTACGTAAAGAAATACGAACAGAAATAGTAACTCGACTGTCAGGGTAAACATAGAGCCAGTCAAAAACTCTCGAATTGTGTCCAGTTCTCGGACACGTGTAACAATTGCACCTATTTGGCGAGATTTAAAAAACATTAATGGTAAGCCAAATAGGTGCCTTATCATCTTTAACCCAAGCTGGATATCTATTCGGTTGGCCGTATGGGCATATTGATATTCACGCAAACCACGCAATACTATCTCGATACAGCCGGCAATCACTAATCCAAACACAAGTACATCTAGTGTCGACCAGGCTTGATGAACTAGCACCTTATCCATAACGACTTGGAAAAAGAGTGGAGAGATCAACGCGAGGATTTGTAGAACAAAAGAAAACAAAAGAATCTCACTCAAACAACGTTTATGTTTAAGAAACTCAGGAATAAACCAGGTAATATCAAAGCGGGATTGTGTTTGCTTTACTTCAAGCCATTTTTTATTCCAAGTTGTGTTTAGTTCATGGGTCGAGATAACTTCAGGTGATTCTTGGCTTGTTTTTTTAATTAAACATTTATCTTTATTGTATTTTGCTAAAATAAAGGGGGCGTCATTCTTATCGAATAGGATTGATGGAGTTTTAATTTTGTTTATTTTTCTAAACTGTGAAAATTTTTTTTTGATTTTTACCTTGTTGTTTTTTTCTATTCTCGCTAGCTCTGTTTTAAAATTCGAAGATACTTTTTTTTTATCATATCTTCTAGGCTCTTTTCTGCAACCAGTTAAACTTAAGTGCATTTCTATATAGAGCAGAATTAATTCTTCATTTTTGGACATAATAAAAGTTTCAGATGAATTTAAATAGTTATTTACATTCAATGTAACAATAACATCCTTTTGGGATGTGCTCTAGAGTAAATTATGGATATGTTTTTTTGGATTTTGTTCTTCGATATTACATGAAGGTTACTCATGCGTAAAATTAAATAAATTTATAATTTTACGCATAATAATCAATGTTTTATTATTCCGTTAACTATAAGTTAAAAGTGTTTTTTCTTATTTTAATTAGTGATTTTTCACTTAAGTTTGAGATGTCGATATTTATATGCAACTTAGAATGAAACACGAAATATAAAATTAGTTTCATTGTGGTAATTAAATTAGATTTTACCTTGTTTTTAACGTTGACTTTAATAGATATCTAATTATGATAACCAAATATTGACTTTTATGTTAATAAGTAAAGATGAATTTTACTTTGTAAATAATCATTTTTATTAATTTTATTTTAAATTAATAAGTGTCGCCACTTAATATTAAACATTTGAGGGAAGGTTATGACTGAGAACTTTGTTCAGACTGTATCTAGTGTTAATTATAATAAAGGTGTTTTTTCTCTTTATTTCGTAGGTCAGGATCAAAACAATATGGCGAATGGCGTAATGGCTGAAAGCGATAATGATCTTGAACTCAAGCAAGTTGTCCATATGCCTGCCTCTGGTTTTATGTACATGGTATCTATGGTTAAGAACATGTTAGAGGACCCAAGAATGGGAGCTGAATTTGACAAACTAGTGGCAGCTGGTTTTCTACCAGCGGGTGATGCTGAGGTAAGTCAGGCGGAAGAGTCACCAGCGGAAACTCACGTGGAAGAGAAAGCCGCTCCGAAAAAACGCACTTCCCGAGCAAAAAAGTAACGCCATATCGGTTGGTATAGGGTAGGTGTCTATTAAACATCAACCAGCAAGCCTCACATTAGCTCAAATCCAACAGATGATAGGTGGTGTCATGTTACTGAGTCAACACTCGTCCCTTCATCGCCGATACGTGGTTGCTGAGTGGCAACAGCGTATTATGCCGGCCTTTGAGCTAAACCAGTTTTGCTACTACGAAGATGAGCATGGACGCCCAATTGCATTTTGTAATTGGGCGTTTGTCTCTGAGCAGATCCGAGATGAGTTGTTATCTGGAGTGCGCGAAATATCTCCATCTGACTGGCGTTCTGGTCAGCATATCTACATTCCAGAGATGATTGCTCCATTCGGGCATGGCCATGGGGTCGTTAACGATCTTCGTCGCCGTGTATTTATACCGTGGAAAGGGCAGAAGGTCTGTACTGTCCGCGGCAAAGTGGATGCTCAAAATGACCGCTGTGTCAGAAAGATACAGTGGTTTTCCATTTAACTTCTAAACAAGAGTATGGCTTATGGGAAAACCATTTTGGAGAAGTGTTGAATATTTCTTTACAGGGAACTTGTCCGCCGATAATGGAAACAACGATATTGTTGCCATTGGTTTTGGTGGAGAAATCCATGCCTACGGTGGTGATGATCATGTCACAGTCGGATCGATTGGAGCAACGGTTTATACCGGCAGCGGTAACGATACGGTCGTAGGTGGTTCGGCATACCTAAGAGTGGAAGACACCACTGGGCACCTTTCTGTAAAAGGCGCTGCTGGGTATGCAGACATTAACAAAAGTGGCGATGGCAATGTGTCATTCTCTGGTGCCGCTGGTGGTGTGTCGATTGATCACATGGGTCATCATGGTGATGTCAGTTATAGCGGTGCAGCGGCTTATAATGGCATTAAAAGAAAAGGTTTGAGCGGCAATGTCACTTTTAAAGGCGCTGGTGGTTACAATGCGCTTTGGCATGAAACCAACCAAGGTAACCTCAATTTTGCGGGTGCAGGAGCGGGCAATAAACTAGACCGTACTTGGTTTAACCATTATCAAGGCTCTCGCGGTGATGTGACGTTTGATGGCGCTGGCGCTGCAAACAGCATCAGTTCACGTGTTGAAGCTGGCAATATTACTTTCCGTGGAGCAGGTGCTGACAACCACTTGGTCCGTAAAGGCAAAGTAGGTGATATTACCTTGCAAGGTGCTGGCGCATCAAACCGTATTGAGCGTACACGCCAAGCGGAAGATGTTTACACGCAAACACGTGGTCACATTCGCTTTGAAGGCGTAGGTGGTTACAACAGTCTTTATTCCAATGTGGCACACGGCGACATTCATTTCTCTGGTGGTGGTGCTTACAATACCATTACACGGAAAGGCAGTGGCAGTGGCTTTGATGTTCAAGGCATGGAATATGCGAAAGCGGAAGACATCGTTCTAACCACGGCGAAAATGCATGGTTCATGGATTGATAGCGGCACCCATGTGGTTACTGCTGTAAAATCAGAACGAGAGTCAAATACTTACCTGTTTGCTATCGCAGATGGTACTTACACTAAAATCAACAAAGTTCGTCTCTCTAACGATCCAACAACGGGCAAACTCAAATACTACTCTGAAGCTTGGTACAAGCAAGGGAATCATTTATCTGAGCTTGCTCGCTCCGATGTGTCTTCTGCAGGTGGTTTTGAAGTCAACCCAATCAATGGCGGTTACACCCTTTCTAATATTGCCGTTGAACATCAGCAATCGTTGACCGTTCATGCGGTGGAGAAAGACCTGACTGAATATGAGTGGGTGACCTACGCCGATGGTGCACTGATTGATGCCAAAGATGTGGTATTGTCAGATGCGAAAATGGGTGGTCACGCTATCTCGACCCATGGGACGAAAGTCGATGTTCAAGCGGTTAAATCAAACCGAAAACCAAACACTTATGTTTACGCAAAAGTGCTTGGGCCTTACACAAAAATTGTGGTGGTTGAACTTGCTAATGATCCCAAAACAGGGGTGCTTAAGTATCAAGCTCGTTCTTGGTACAAAGAAGGTAACTATACCGCAAACCTAGCCAATGAAGATATTTCGTCTGCAAACGGATATCAGCCGATGGGCAAAGGTGGCTATTCACTCAGCGATCTGCAGTACAGCGTAAACGTGGTAAGAAGCACCAGCGAAACTGTGGCCGATATCGATGAGTACACCGATCAAACCTTGTTTAAGCCAGCGACAGATAGTGGTGAAAGCTCTGGTGATGTGCGTTTCAATGGTGCGGGTGGTGGTAACGTCATTAAGTCTAATGTGACTCGCGGCAATGTTTACTTTAATGGTGGCGGTGTCGCTAACGTTATTCTCCACAGTTCGCAATTTGGTAATACCGAATTTAACGGTGCTGGCGCGGCAAACGTGATTGTCAAAAGTGGTGAGGAAGGGGATCTCACTTTCCGCGGTGCGGGTTTGGCGAACGTGTTGGTACATCAAAGCAAGCAAGGCAAGATGGATGTGTATGCGGGTGGTGCGGTCAACGTATTGGTTCGTATTGGAGATGGTCAATACCTTGCGCACTTGCTGGCGTACGGCAATATCTCTGTGCACAAAGGGAATGGTAATAGCCGAGTCGTTATGTTTGGCGGTTACAACACCCATACTCAAATCGGCTCGGGTAAGGGCTTGTGGTTGGCGGCGGGCGGCTTCAATGTGATGACGCAAGTCGGTAACGGTGATGTAACATCCGTGCTAGCGGGTGGGGCGAACGTACTAACCAAAGTGGGTGACGGCGAACTTACCGCAGGCATGTTGGGCGGTGCGAACGTGATAACTCACATTAGTGGTGATGAACAAGCCTCGAATACCACAGCGGTAGCCCTAGGCGGAGCCAACATTCTGACCAAAAAAGGTAAAGGGGATACCCTTGCTGTGATGGGCGGTGGCGCAAACGTACTGACTCATGTTGGTGATGGTACGACAACCGGTGTGATGGTGGGTGGTGCGAACATCCTCACCAAAGTGGGTAACGGTGATACGACAGGCATTATGCTTGGTATTGGCAACGTTCTGACGCATGTCGGTGATGGTCAAACTCTCGGTGTGATGGGGGCGGCAGGTAACATTTTCACCAAAGTGGGTGATGGAACGTCTATTGCGGCTATGATTGGTGCGGGCAATATCTTCACCCATGTTGGCGAAGGGAACGCTTGGGCACTGATGGGCGGTTTGGGTAACGTCTTTACTAAAGTTGGTAACGGTGATGTGTTGGCCCTAATGGTAGCAGAAGCTAACGTCTTCACTCACATTGGTGATGGCATGTCTGTGGCACTGATGCTTGCCAAAGGCAACGTTGCGACAAAAGTGGGCAATGGCTCAACACTTGCTGCAATGGTTGGGAACGCCAATATCTTTACTCATATCGGCAATGGTAGCACGTTTGCTGCGATGATTGGTCAAGCCAACGTCATGACCAAAGTCGGTAATGATCTGACCGCGGCGCTAATGGTCGGTAAAGCGAACATCTACACGCATGTCGGTGATGGAACCAGCCTAGGATTGTTCGCCGGTGAAGTGAATGTGATGACGAAAGTCGGTAACGGCACAACCTTGGCGGCGATGTTTGGTAAAGCAAACATCATGACGCACGTTGGTGATGGTCTCACGGGCGTGTTAGCACTGGGCGAAGCAAATGTTGTCACCAAAGTGGGTGATGATTTCATGGGCGTGGTGGCGGCAGCAAAAGCGAACGTCGTGACTCATGTTGGTGATGCAACAACCGCATCGGTGTTGGCTGGTAAAGGCAATATCCTCACCAAAGTAGGCGAAGGCACCACGGTTGGTTTACTGATCTCTGATATCGGCAACGTGATGACCCATATCGGAGATGGCACAACCATAGGTATTGCCAAAGGCAAGGCCAACATGGTGACCAAGGTCGGCGATGGTTTGGGCGTCAATGTCGCTTGGGGGCAAGCCAACGTGTTTACCCAAGTGGGCGACGGTGATCGCTATAACTTTGCCAAAGGTGAAGCCAACATCATAACCAAAGTAGGGGATGGCCAAGAAGTCTCCGTGGTGCAAGGTAAAGCCAACATCATTACTCATGTGGGCAATGGCGACGACTACACCGGAGCTTGGGGTAAAGCGAACGTCATCACTAAAGTGGGCGATGGCCGCAACGTGGTACTGGCAAAAGGTGAAGCCAACATTGTGACCCAAGTGGGTGATGGTGACAGCTTCAACGCCCTTTGGAGTAAAGGCAACGTTGTGACCAAAGTGGGTGATGGTATGCAGGTTACCGCTGCGAAAGGCAAAGCCAATATCACCACCACGGTCGGTGACGGTTTGAGTGTGACGGTTGCTTATGCTGATGCTAACATTAACACCAAAGTGGGCAATGGTATTTCTGTTAACGTAGCCTGGGGCAAATACAACATCAACACGAAAGTGGGGGATGGCCTCAATGTCGCAGTCATGAAAGGCAAAGCCAACGCTAATATCCACATCGGTGACGGTCTCAACATCAACGCCTCTTACGCACGAAATAACGTGGCAATTAAAGTCGGTAATGGCGATTTTTACAGTTTAGCGGTTGCATCGAGTAACACCAGTAGCAACAAGCTCTCGGCACTGTTTGATAACATCAAACAAACACTATTGGGTGTCGGTGGCAGCCAGGCCATTAGCTACTTGGTTCACGGTGATGAAGCCTCGTCGTCTGGTACGCAAAAAGGCCGTGGTGCAATTGCAACACCTGAAATCACCAAGCTGGATGGTTTCCAAATGGATGCCATTGAAGAAGTCGGTTCGGACTTGGGTGATAGCCTAACAGGTAGTGTCACCAAGGTGGATACCCCAGATCTCAGCAAGATGCACAACGACCTCAACATTGATGACACTTCTGATCAAGCCCAAGCTCCAAATTTGATTGTGAATGGTGATTTTGAGCAAGGTGATCGTGGTTGGCAATCGACACACGGTGTTGAAGCCTCATACTCGGGCAGCGTGTATGGCGTTAATGGCGAAGGCCACGGCACACGCGTCACTGAGCTTGATACTCACACCAACACCAGTCTTTATCAAGATTTGACCGATCTTACAGAAGGCGAAGTCATTTCAGTGAGCTTTGATTTTGCAAAACGTGCAGGTCTATTGAATAACGAAGGCATTGAAGTACTTTGGAACGGTGAAGTTGTCTTCTCATCATCTGGTGACGCCTCTGCTTGGCAGCAAAAAACCTTAAAACTGACCGCCCATGCTGGCAGTAACCGTATCGAATTCAAAGGCACAGGCCACAATGATGGGCTGGTCTATATCCTAGATAATGTCGTGGCGAAATCGGAATCGTCACTACAAGCCAATGCAGTGAATGAGCACGCGACACAAAATCAAGCGTCGCAGAATGCCCTATCAGATAAAGAGCGCGCAGAAGCAGACCGCCAACGCCTTGAACAAGAAAAGCAGAAACAGCTGGATGCCGTTGCGGGTTCACAAAGTCAATTGGAGTCGACCGACCAACAAGCCTTAGAAAATAACGGTCAGGCTCAACGTGACGCAGTGAAAGAAGAATCGGAAGCCGTGACTGCCGAGTTAACAAAACTGGCGCAAGGTCTGGATGTGCTAAATGATCAAGCAATGCACTCCGGTGAGTCAGGTGAACAATGGCGAAACGATTTTGCCGGCGGTTTGCTCGATGGCGTTCAAAGCCAGCTCGACGAGGCCAAGCAGCTAGCCAATGACAAGATGGCGGCGGCGAAGCAGACGCAATCTGACAATAACAGCAAAGTTAAAGCGTCCGTTGCCAAGTCTGAAGCGGGTGTCGCAAAAGGTGAGCAAAATCGAGCAGGTGCAGAGCAAGACATCGCCAGAGCTAAAGCCGATGCAGAAACACGCAAAGCCGATGCTGTGGCGAAAAGTTACGACGCGAAAAAGGCCGAATCTGACGCACACAGCGCAGCAAACGACGCGCAATCACGTGGTGATCGCGATGCGATGAATGCCGAAAGCAAAGCCAACCAAGCACAGAATGATGCAAAAGGGGCGAAGCAAAACGAAGGCGATCGTCCAGACCGTCAAGGCGTGGCTGGCAGCGGCCTTTCGGGTAACGCTCATAGCGTGGAAGGGGCTGGCGAAACGGGCAGCCTTGTTAACACCGACAGTCAAACAAGCGCCGATGGTCGATTCAGTGACGGCTTGACCGAGCAAGAGCTGGAAGCGCTGGAAGGGGCGACAAACGCCGTGAACCGTCTGCAAATTAACGCAGGTATTCGCGGCAAGAACAGCGGTAGCACCATCACCTCAATGCTCACCGGAGTAAACGCTGACAGCATTGTGGTAGACACTACAATGTCTCAGGATGTGGCTCGAAAAGAGGTTCGCATTTCTGGAGTGAACTTAGCAGGGCTTGGTGAAGCTTCGCGTGATGGAACTGGGGTCGGAACGCTAGTCAATACCATATTGCGTGACTCTCTGCCCTTCTATTCACTTCGTACCGAGCGCAACCTCTTGGTGCAAGAAAGTGATGAAGGTTTCGAAGTCCGCTCATGGCCGGGTTCCGATGATAAGACCAAAACCATCCTTATTGACACTCCTGAAGATACCGCTCAACAAAAAGCCATTGAGCGCTTTATTTTGGCAAACTTCGACAATTTCGAGCAGATGCCAGATGAACTCTTTTTAGTCGATAACAAGATACTTTCGCACCAAGATGGTCGCACGCGAATTTTGGCGACAAAAGAAGACAGTACATGGGTCTACAACTCCAACATAGAGTTGATGTCGGTAAATGCGCTACTCGATTCGGCTCATGTACGGGGCAAGGTTCGTGGTGAAAGCTACCAAAAAGTGATCGACGCTTTAACTGAGTATCATGGTAGTACGGTTTCACACGCAGACTACGAGCCAGAGTCTATGGAAAAACTACTCAACCTACGTAAACAGATTGAGGGTTATGTACTCGGGCATCCGGATTCTGGCCGTGTGAAAGCAATGAACTCATTGCTAGAACAGGTGAATAGTCGTGTGGAAGAAGTCTCTACTCTTGCTGTATCTGAGAAAAAAATCAATGCTCATGATAGCTTTAGCCGCATATATGAGCAGCTTGACAATGCCAATTTAAAACAGAGTAAACATCTGTATCTGGATGGGAATGGCGATTTCGTTACTAAGGGCAGAGGCAATCTTGCCAAGATCGATCAGCTAGGTGGTGGCGATGCTGTACTTAAAAAAGTAAAAGCAGCCGTAAGTCATGAATATGGTCAAGCCATTGCAGATACGATCTTCACTGAGCTTTCTGCCAACGAACTTGCAAGAGATGGCAAAGGCATTGATATCTCTGGGCTAAACAGAGTACACCAAGCGCTTGAACAACACATGTCGCCAGTGAGCGCAACCATGTACATCTGGAAGCCGAGTGATCACAGCGCGTTGGGTCACGCCGCATTGCAAATTGGCCAAGGGCGTACGCAGATCGACGCTCAAGCCGCGGCTGACTTCAACAAACAAAATTACGTCAGTTGGTGGCCACTTGGTAGCAAGTCATCCAACATCCGCAATATCTTCAACGTGGCGACAGAATATCAGCCGGACCTCAAACTACGCTGGAGCGACTTCAGTCAACCGGCGCGTCAAAATGATACGCTTGAGTATGATATGGCATCCGAAGAAAACGATGGCTTTGGCTTGAGCGACGGCGAAACTAAGCTGAAACGCTTTATAGAAAAGCTCAATGCCGCGAAAGGTATTGACGCTGCTTACAAAAATGCCTCTGAAGGATATGCGAGTGTGTTACTGGGCAATCCGGATATGCTTGTATCGACAGGCATTCCAGCGCATGTTTTCGAGCCATTCGTCGATCAATGGAATGACACCAGCTACGACATGATGGACGTAGCAAACCGTTTTGCTCAAGAGCTACAGAAACAAGCTCAAGCGAGTGATGATCCAGCCCTTGTGGCAAAACGCATCGACAACGTGGTTCACCTGTTTGCTAAGAGAGCGCTGGAAGAAATCGAAGCCTTTAAGGCTAGCCAAGCAGACAAAGGCCGAGTGTTCCGAATCAACCTAGAAGGCTTGGATGTCGCGGCGATGCAAGCAGAGTGGAATCGTATAAGTAACGATCCAGATGCTCGCTATCAGTTGTTGACCAAAAACTGCTCGACTACAGTCGCAAAAGTGTTGAAAGCGGGTGGGGCTGACAAGCTTATCGGTCATACATGGCGGCCTAAGTTTGGTGTTTGGACGCCGACAGAGCTTTTCAACTTTGGTCAGGCACTGCAGGAAGCTCAGCTTGATATTGCCGCGAAGAAGCAAAGGCATCAAGTCAATGATGTTGATGATGTTTTGTCAGGCAGTGAGAAGAACAAAGACAAGGTGGCGATTGAAAATGGTGGTAAGCCGCCGCGCGATAAAGAGTCTCTTAGCCCGTTGACTCGATTCCTCAACAATGAATTATACGGTGAGAAAGACGCGCGTCGTAAGATAGGAAACATCACGCAAACCCTACTTGCTCATGCGGTAGAAAAGGGTGAGTCGCAGAAAGTCACCCTGAAAGGGGAAGCGGGCCGTCTAACGGGTTATTACCATCAGGGTGCTGGCTCTAATGAAGATGACATGAGCGCGACAAGCGGCAAAGTCGTATTGTTCCTGCATGACTCTGGTTCGTCTGCTGAAGAGCAGGCGAGTTCGATTCGCAGCCACTACCAGAAACAAGGTATCGACATGCTTGCAGTCAACCTGCGTGGCTATGGTGAAAGCGATGGCGGACCAAGCGAAAAAGGCTTGTACCAAGACGCTCGCACCATGTTCAACTACCTAGTGAATGACAAGGGTATTGACCCAAGCAACATCATCCTTCACGGCTACTCAATGGGCGGTCCAATTGCCGCAGATTTAGCACGTTATGCTGCGCAAAATGGCCAAGCGGTGTCGGGCTTATTACTTGACCGTCCTATGCCAAGTATGACCAAAGCCACCGCCGCTCATGAGGTGGCGAACCCTGCTGGTATTGTGGGTGCGATTGCGAAGGCAGTTAACGGTCAATTCTCAGTGGAGAAGAACCTAAAAGGCTTGCCAAAAGAGACACCAATTCTACTACTCACGGACAACGAAGGCTTAGGTGAAGAAGGCGAGAAACTGCGTGCCAAACTGGCCATTTCTGGCTACAAGGTGTCAGGCGAACAAACCTCCTATGGCCATGAAGCAAGCAATCGTTTAATGAGCCAATATACGGGAAAAATTGTGTCTGATTTGTTTGATACACAACACATCAAACATAATGAAGCAAAATACGGCAAGAACTATGAGTCCCGAGATCTTATCCTAAAGCCAATTTCGCAGCCTGAAACGGTTGAACTTGGCATGCCAGAGGCGGATCAAAAAGTACTAGCAGATATTGCACAGCGTAAAAATGTGATCATTGGTGTGCGTCCTGTTGACGAGAAGTCTAAATCTCTGATCGCTTCTAAGATGTACAGCAGTAAAGGTCTCTTCGTCAAGGCAAAAAGTTCTGATTGGGGGCCAATGTCAGGCTTTATCCCAGTTGACCAATCGTTTGCAAAAGCATCAGCAAGAAGAGACCTTGAAACGTTTAATAGTCATGCAGAGCAATCTATTCAGTCTGGTAATGCGGTAGGTGCCGATTTGTACCTAAATCAAGTTCGGATAGAAGAACTGGTCTCAAAATATCACTCGTTAACACCTTTGGAACTAGATGAACAGAGCGGTATGTATAAAACAACTGCGACCAATGGTGAGCAAACAGTCCCCTTTTTTCTAAATAAAGTGATGGTAGACGGTAAGGAGTTATGGCAAGTCCATTACATCAAAAATGGGGAGTTGGCGCCGTTCAAAGTCATTGGTGACCCGGTATCAAAGCAGCCGATGACGGCAGATTATGATTTGCTTACGGTGATGTATTCCTATAGTGATCTAGGTCCACAGGATAAGGTAAAACAGCCATTAACATGGGAGCAGTGGAAAGACTCTGTTACTTATGAAGACTTAACTCCTAAATATAAGGAGCTCTATAGCAATGAAGACCTCTATAACAAAAAAGATGGAGCAAGCCTTGGTAATGTGAGCGGCCGCTTAAAAGAGCTGAAGGATGTAATTAATGTTGGCTTAGGTCGAACCAATGGTCTCGAGATGGTTCATCATGGAGCAGATGATGCAAATCCTTATGCTGTTATGGCAGATAATTTCCCTGCGACTTTCTTTGTCCCGAAAAGTTTTTTTGCCGAAGATGGTTTAGGTGAAGGCAAAGGTTCTATCCAACACTACTTCCATGTTAATGAACAGGGGGCTGTTGTTATTCGCAGTCCGCAGGAGTTTTCTAACTTTCAACAAGTCGCAATTAATGTAAGCTATCGAGCTTCATTTAACGATAAGTGGAACCATGGGTTAGATGATCCCTTGTTTACGACAAAGCGTAAACTGTCTCATGAATTTTTAAACAAAAGAGATCAGATACTTAGAAAGCTATCGACTGATAGTCTGGACTCTCAGGGTGATAAACTAGTCGCTCTCGGTAACTCTGATGACTTATCAGGCAGTGAGAAGCGCAAAGGCAATGTGGCGATTGAAAATGATGGTACGCCACCGCGCGATAAAGAGTCTCCGCAAATGCCAGTTAAAAAGCCTGCAGGTGGAGGCACAAGCGATCTCAAAGCATTGGGTCATAAAACCAAAAGTGTTCTTGGATTCCGTAGCCATTTTGACTCGACATCAATTGGTATAGAAAACGAACTCTCTGGCCTAGTTGTGGTTTTACCTAAGAACTCAGCGCAAACATTTGGGTATGTGCATGATTCACAGGGTAACCCATTGTTCATGTTAACCAAAGATATGAATCAAGGCGGTTACAGCAACCCAGCTCGTATTGCGAATATCAATGGGGTGAATAACTGGCAAACGCACACCATTGAATTGGTTACCTATCCGAGTGAAACCAGTGATACGGCGGCGATTGAAAGCCGTAAAGAAGCAATGCTTTGGTTAGCGAGAGAGTTTACAGGACATATCAACCAGTCAAACCACCAAAGCTTACCTCAGTTGGCGAGTGATGATGGCCGCTTTACGCTGGTTATATCGAATTCGAAGCATCTCATCGCGGCTGGTAACGGTACTGCGGTTGAAGCTCAAGGGCAGACCATAGGGATGACCCCTAGTGGACAACAAGCTACGATGGGTATTAGTGCGAAAGAATTTGGTTCAAGCTCGTCACAGGAAGTCAGACTGCTAGAGTCGGCACCTTGGTATCAGTCGGGACTGCGAGATGAGTTTATCGCCAACGCTAATGAACATAAGTTAGATGATCCAGCAACTGCGCAAAACGTGTATGCCTATCTCACGTCGGTGTATTCAAAAACGGCAGATTTAGCTAAAGAGTTCGGCATCAACATCAATGATTGGGATCCTGCATCGGAGGGTTTCTCTCCAAACGCTCAAGGGTTAACCGATCCGAAAGTAAAAAATGCTTGGGAGATTTTGCCAAGAACTAAGCCTGTCAAAATGCTGGAACTTCTCAGTGCAGATGATTCACGATACGTGAGACAACAAATCATTGGCAAGTTGAAAGGCTCATATTCAGAAAGCCTTGCTAAGAATGTATTTGAATATTTCCAGTATGGCGGCGAAGTGGCAGGGCATGGCATTAACAACGCTACGACAGGAAGTGTGGAACGGCCAGAGCCCGCAATTTTGTTTGAGTTCCGCAGCGTACCGAGCGAGTTAAGCGAATTTGTGCCTAAAATAGAATCTACGGCAAAAGTTGATGTGAAGGCACTCGATCATTTTGACTCTGCAAGCCGCAAAGCCATCATTGTTGAAGTGAACGCTTTAGTTAATGGTAGTGATGATTTCGATGCTTGGTATCAGGAGTATCGAGCAAGCAAAGACCAGCCGCCAGTTAAAAAGCCTAAACTCAGTGCTTCAGCAAACCACAAAGCCGAATGGTTGATGACGCAGCATGCTGATAAATGGGAAAAAATTACCGCGCCTTATATCGAAAGCAGTGAGACAGGCGCAGTGCTTAAAGGACTACAGGAAGATATTAAAAAGCCTGCAGGTGCAGATACGGCTATCCACAACCAAAATGTCAATGACTGGGAACGTGTTGCTGTTACCCCAAGAGCGGACGGCGGAGAAACTCGTTTTGATGGTCAAATCATCGTCCAAATAGAAAACGATGCCGTTGTTGCAGAAGCGGCTGCGAACCTCGCGGGTAAGCACGCAGAAAGCAGTGTGGTGGTGCAGCTGGATTCAGATGGCAACTACCGAATTGTGTATGGCGACCCGTCAACATTGAATGGAAAGATGCGTTGGCAGTTAGTGGGTCATGGTCGTGATGATTCAGACAGTAACAACACACATTTGAGTGGTTACAGTGCCGAAGATCTGGCAGCGAAATTAGCCAATTTCCAGCAGTCGTTTAGCCAAGCGGAAAACATCGACAACACGCCTGATCATATTAGTATTGTTGGTTGTTCATTGGTGAGTGATGACAAGCAAAAAGGCTTTGGTCATCAGTTTATTAATGCGATGGATGCCAATGGTCTTCGCGTCGATGTTTCTGCTCGCAGCACTGAATTAGCAGTGGATGCAACGGGTCGCAAGCATACAAAGGACGTCAATGGCGATTGGATTCAAAAAGCCGAAACCAATAAGGTGTCGCTAAGCTGGAATGAGCAAGGCGAAGTGATTGCCAAAGATGAACGCATTCGCAATGGTATTGCCGAAGGCGATGTCGATCTGTCTCGTATTGGTGTCAGCGGCGTTGAAGAGCTTGCCCGTGGTGCAATCGGAGACAATAATAATGTTTTCGAAGCACCGGAAAAACATAAGGTGAAAGCTGAGATTTCAGCCAACTCAGGGAGCGATAATAAACTCAGCTACTCAGGTAACATTCAAGTCAACGTGGGTGATGGCGAGTTTACTACAGTGAACTGGGGGACATCGAATGTAGGCATTAAAGTCGGTACTGGTGGTTTTAAGTCGTTAGCCTTTGGTGACAATAACGTCATGGTTCACATCGGTAATGGTGAGAGCGAATACAGCTTCGATATTAGTGGTTATCAGGCGCTAGAAGGTGCACAAATGTTCATCGGTAATCGCAATATGAGCTTCAACCTAGGTCGAAGTAATGATCTGGTTGTGATGATGGATAAGTCAATTCCAACTCCGCCATTGATCAATCCTTTCGACGGTGCAGCTCGTATCTCGGGTGTGCTACAAAGCATTGCTACCTCGGGTGAGGGCCAAGATTGGCTTGCGGCTCAACAACAGCAATGGTCTCTGTCTGGCGCGAAAAAATTCGTCAAAGATATGTCTGGTTTAGATTTAAGTAGTAGCGTTGATTACACCACTTTAGTCGCTCTAGACTCACAGAATGAGCGTAGCAGCCGTGGCTTGAAGCACGATGCGGAGGCTACATTGAACAAGCACTACAATCAATGGTTGAGCAGAAATGGCAATAATAGCAGTAATCTAAGCCGTGCAGACAAGCTTCGTCAAGCCAATGAAAAGCTAGCGTTTAACTTTGCCGTGGGTGGTCAGGGTGCAGATATCCAAGTCACGGCAGGTAACTGGAACTTTATGTTTGGTGACAACATCCAGTCTATTTTGGATACCAACTTAGGTTCACTTTTTGGCCTCATGACACAACAGTTCTCTGCGACGGGTCAGGCAAAAACGACCTTCACTTACACGCCAGAAGATTTGCCTCGTCAGCTTAAGAATAAGCTGCTAGGGCAGATTGCTGAAGTCGGCGCTGAGACCACGCTGGCAGATATTTTTGGTGTGGATTACACCACTTCAGGCCAAATTGTGTCGCGCAATGGTGAAGCTGTCGATGGCGTAGCGATCCTCACAGAGATGTTAGAGGTCATTGGTGAGTTCAGTGGTGATCAACTGCAAGCCTTTGTCGACCCTGCTAAGTTGTTGGATAGCTTGAAGTCGGGTATCGACATGGGGGCAGATGGCATTAAGTCTTTTGCTGAAACTCATGGACTGAAAGACAAAGCACCAGAAGCGGAAGATAATAAGTCCTCGGTTTCTGTCAATGGGACGAGTGTGAATAATAGTCAAGGAGCGACTGCTTCTGATGGCAATACCGAAACAGCAGAAACGCAAGATCGTGCTTTTGGCTTTAACTCGCTAAACCTGCCCAATTTGTTCGCGACTATCTTCAGTCAAGACAAGCAGAAAGAGATGAAATCGCTTGTGGAAAATCTCAAAGAGAACCTCACCGCTGATCTACTGAACATGAAGGAAAAAACGTTTGATTTCCTTCGCAACAGTGGCCATCTCCAAGGTGATGGCGATATCAACATCTCCCTAGGAAACTACAACTTCAATTGGGGTGGTGATGGTAAAGATCTTGGTGCGTATCTAGGAGACAATAACAACTTCTGGGGCGGACGAGGCGATGACGTATTCTACGCAACAGGTACGTCAAACATCTTCACTGGTGGCGAAGGCAGCGATATGGGCGTTCTGATGGGACGTGAAAACATGATGTTTGGTGGTGATGGTAACGATACTGCAGTTGTTGCTGGACGCATTAACCATGTTTTCCTTGGCGCCGGTGATGACCAGTCGTTTGTATTTGGTGAGGGCGGTGAAATTGACACTGGCTTAGGCCGCGACTACGTCGTGACGTCTGGCAACTTCAACCGTGTGGATACGGGAGACGGTCAAGACTACTCGGTGACGATTGGTAACAAAAACCAAGTAGAGCTAGGCGTGGGCAATGACTTTGCTAATGTCTTCGGTAACTATAACCGTATCAATGCAAGCGCGGGTAACGATGTGGTGAAGCTAATGGGCTACCACGCTGTGCTGAATGGTGGTGAGGGCGATGATCACCTCATCGCTGCTGCCATCTCCAAGTTCAGTCAGTTCAACGGTGGAGAAGGTCGTGATCTGATGGTGTTGGGTGGTTATCAAAACACCTTCAAAGGTGGCACGGATGTGGACAGCTTTGTGGTGAGCGGTGATGTCATCGACAACCTTGTTGAAGATATTAGCAGCGAAGATAACATTGTCTTCAATGGCATCGATTGGCAGAAACTGTGGTTCGAACGTAGCGGGTACGATCTGAAATTATCTATTCTGCGTGACCCAGTCAGCGACACTGACCAAGCGAAGTTTGAGCATATTGGTTCGGTGACGTTCAATGATTACTTCGACGGCAAGCGTGCGCAGATGATTATCGCGATGGGCGAGAAAGACGCAAACGGTGAACGTGAGTACACAGCGTTATCTGAAAGTTCGATTGATGCTCTAGTACAAGCAATGAGTGGCTTTGACCCTCAGGCCGGTGATAATGGCTTTATTGATAATATAAATACCAAGTCTAGAGTTGCTATTAGCACTGCTTGGGCTGATGTTACTCAACACAAGGGGTCTTTAGCGTAAGCATCCTCATACATAATCTTATAGGCCACTCTATCCAAAGGGTGGCCTATTGCTAATGGGAGTTACTCAGTAAACTCTATGTTACTGTTAAAATAAAATCTCATATACCTGTCACTATAATCGATAAGATGGAATGTTTTCGCCGCAAATTTACTACTGAGAAATTGCACTTCAGACAGAAAAACTTGCGAGCGATTTTATAGATATTACATTTTTAATCTTAAGCGGTCCTGTTCTTTTCTAAAGTTATTTCACGATGAAATTTAAGTTGGCTTAAAAACAATAAAGTCAGCAAACAAAAAATAAAACAATAACTTAAAGGAAAACAAGAATGTACCTAACAACGTCAAGGACTCATCGACGCCTCTTTCAGCTGAGTTTACTCAGCGCTTCCTGTCTGACTGCATTTCAAAGTTATGCTGCGATTGATTGCGCACCTTTATCCGATTGGGATAATCAAACAGTCTATACCGGAGGGCAGAAAGTCCGACACTTAGATTATGCTTATCAAGCAAATTATTGGACGCAAGGTGATTCACCTGATGCTAACTCTGGCCAATGGTCTCAATGGAAAGAGTTGGGCGCATGTTTGGCTGATACAAACCAACCACCGAGTGTTGATTTGACCTCTCCTAAGGCTTCAGATTCAATCCAAGTCGACCAAACTGTTGTGATAGCTGCAAATGCTAACGATTCCGATGGCTCTATAGAGAAAGTGGTTTTCTCTGTTGACGGTCAACCTATCGGTGAAGATAAAACTTACCCGTATTCGATTAATTGGCTAGCAGTTGCAGGTAACCACAATATTACCGCGATAGCTCATGACAATCGCGGCGCACAAAGTATTGTTAGTCGTGTTGATATAAAAGTGTCCACAACCCAGCCAGGTAATGAACCTCCAACCGTGGATCTTATGTTATCAGCTAACAGTGTTGATCTTGGCGATACCGTTACTTTTACATCAAACGCAGTAGATAAAGATGGCCGTATTGAAAAGGTGGAATTTTATGTTGCGGGAGAACTCGTTGGCACTGCAACAATGGCACCGTATTCACTGGATTACCAGACTTCCAGCAAAGGGGTACTGCCTGTTATTGCTAGAGCAGTTGACGATAAGGGGGCTTCCTCAAGTTCATCAGCTATATTACTTGAAGTAAAAGAAGCCCCAACCATCGCCTCTTGCCGCCCTGATGGTTTATACCAAACTGAAGGTGTAAATGTACCTTATTGCTCCATCTATGACGAAAACGGACGTGAAAAAATGGGGGCTGACCATCCTCGAAGAGTGATAGGTTATTTCACTAGCTGGCGCTCGGAAGATGATGGACAAACCTCATATTTAGTAAAAGACATTCCTTGGCAGCATCTGACACATATTAACTATGCGTTTGTCAGCATTGGATCTGATGGAAAAATGAACATAGGTGATGTGAACGATCCCGATAACCCAGCAGTGGGTAAAACTTGGTCCGATGTTGATATTGATCCCTCTCTTGGTTTTAAGGGCCATTTTGGCGCTCTTGCGACATATAAGCAAAGACATAACGTAAAAACCTTGATTTCTGTTGGTGGTTGGGCTGAAACAGGTGGTCACTTTGATAAAAATGGTAAACGAGTCGCGGATGGTGGCTTTTATACGATGACTACTAACGCTGATGGCTCGATAAACCATGCGGGTATTGAAACGTTTGCAACATCTGCGATTGAAATGATGCGCAAATATAAGTTTGATGGTTTGGATATTGACTATGAATACCCAACATCGATGGCAGGTGCAGGAAATCCAGATGATAAAGACTTTATGGAGCCAAGACGTCGATATTTATGGGCTTCATACCAGGAGTTAATGAAAGTACTGCGCAAGAAACTGGATAATGCATCAGCACAAGATGGTATTCATTACATGCTAACTATTGCCGCCCCTTCTTCTGGGTACTTGCTGCGCGGAATGGAATCTTTTGATGTGACTAAGTATTTGGATTACGTCAACATCATGACTTATGACCTACACGGTGCGTGGAACGATCACGTTGGGCATAACGCAGCACTTTATGATACGGGTAAAGATTCTGAACTTATCCAATGGAACGTCTACAAAACCGCCGCATATGGTGGTATCGGCTATCTAAATACAGACTGGGCCTATCACTACTTCAGAGGCTCAATGCCAGCAGGTCGCATCAACATTGGTGTTCCATATTATACGAGAGGCTGGCAGAGCGTCAGTGGTGGAACGGATGGATTATGGGGCAGAGCAGCATTACCTGATCAAACTCAGTGCCCTCCAGGCACTGGAGAAGGTGAGAAAAACAATTGTGGGCACGGTGCCGTTGGCATTGACAACATGTGGCACGATAAAGACGCTAACGGTAATGAGATGGGGGCGGGTTCAAACCCCATGTGGCACGCTAAGAATTTGGAGAATCAAATTTGGGGTACATACTCATCTGCATATGGGCTTGATCCTGTTAATGATCCGAGCGATCGATTAACGGGGAACTATACACGCCATTATGACAGCGTCGCCGTTGCGCCATGGCTATGGAACAATGAGAAGAAAGTCTTTCTATCAACTGAAGATAAGACTTCTGTCAACCTCAAAGCAGACTATGTAATTGATAAGGAAATTGGCGGTATCATGTTCTGGGAACTTGCGGGCGATTACAATTGTTATTTACTTGATAGCCAAGGCTCAAGAACTCAAATTGATGAATCTGAGCAAGCATGCTTGTCTGGTCGAGGTGAATACCATATGGGTTCGACCATGACCAAGACTATCTACGATAAGTTTAAATCCGCTACGCCATATGGTAACAAACTATCAACGACCCCCATTGCTTCTCAGGCTCTGGATATCAATGTGACCGTGACGGGTTTCAAAGTGGGTGATCAGAATTACCCAATCAATCCTAAAATCACTTTCACCAATAATAGCGACCAAGCTTTACCTGGAGGAACAGAATTCCAGTTTGATATACCTGTTTCCACGCCAGACAACGCTAAGGACCAATCTGGCGCGGGTTTATCGGTTATATCATCTGGTCATACCCGCCCCGATAACGTTGGTGGGCTTGACGGACCAATGCATCGCGTGTCTTTTACTCTACCCAGTTGGAAGACTTTACCTGTAGGGGGCTCTTATGAGCTTGATATGGTTTACTACTTGCCTATTTCTGGCCCTGCTAATTACAGCGTGAAGGTTAACGGGGTTGATTATGCCTTCAAATTTGAACATCCAAACTTACCAGTAGCGAGCACTAGTAGTAAGCAACAACGAAGTGAACAGTAGAGACAAACCCAAGAGGCTTTGGGAATCCAAAGCCTCTTAATCGCCGAATTGGATTAGTTAGTAATGAAATCTAACAGACATAGTGACCTGAGGGCCGTAAAGACCATTATTGCGAGTTTCAGCAGCAATCGAGAGTTGGTCCGTTGAATGAAAGCGCACACCAGCGTAAAAGACCGAGCTATCGTCATTACGACCCAGTCTCCCAGTGGCCTCTATTTGATCGGCAAGCCATAACCTGATACCAATATTTAGCTCACCGGTTGTTTCTCTACGCTCTTGGTAGTCACGAGTGTACTTGGTTTGATGCAAAAGAAGCTGACCATATATATCCGCGAATTGGCTTATTGGGCCATTAAATCCAATGCCTCCGGCGAAATCATAATCCTTATCGAATAGTGTATCGGCTCTTATGACAAAGTGAGAGTTATCAGTAAAATAAGTACTAAGCTCAGCGCCGAACAATTCAGGGTTAATTGCCGTTCTTACTTCGATAAAGTTGTAGTTAAAGTTGTTTGCATTTACAGCGCTAGCAAAACCAGAGCATAAAAGAGCGCTGATTAAGGTGATCTTTTTCAAAGTAAGTACTCCAACTCACATCAAGTTTTTGACGGTTAAAATATTGTGCAATAAGTAAGCCAAATATTATCGCAATCGGACCTGAATTACTTTATGTTTACAAAACTTGAATATGATCCACTTCAATTTCTGGACTATTTCCACCAGAGAATTTGCCAAAAATCCGTAAATCTGTATTTGCATCAATGGATTGATCTAGCTTCACTTTATCACTGACTTCAATTTGAATTTCTCTCTTACCATCGGAGAAAATAAAACTCGAAATACTAATTTGCCGGACAATATGCCCATCAAGAATTGCATTCCGTTTAGTAAATACACTATTGTCATCTAACAAAGAATCGACGGTTGTTAAATTTACCGGCCCGTTAAACTGAATTCCTGAGGGGGTTTCGCTACTGGCAATACTTGCTAATGGCAGGAGCAAGAGTGTTATAGCAATCGATGACAGTATTTGTCTCACTGTTTTTCCTCTTTTGATTCCACAAGGTCAACATTATTATGCCATGTGGGTTATTTGACGACTCGGACAAAACGATGCAAGTGACATTCAAAAGTTGAGAGAAAGGGTACAAAAACGTTATGATGATTGTTCTCTACTACATGAAAAGCCAAAGAATGTAATATGCAGACTCCATCCAGAGCATTGATGGTTCAAGGTACAACTTCAGATGCTGGTAAAAGTGTTTTTGTTTCTGCGTTATGCCGCCTTCTCGCACGAAAGGGAATTAGAGTAGCGCCTTTTAAACCACAAAACATGGCGCTCAATAGCTCAGTTACAAAGGATGGTGGCGAAATTGGGCGAGCTCAAGCGGTACAGGCTCAAGCATCATGTACACCGACGACCGTGCATATGAATCCAATTCTGTTGAAACCCAATTCCGATACAGGGGCACAAGTTGTTCTGCAAGGCCAACCGATTGGAAACATGGAAGCTGTCGGATATGATAATTACAAGCAAACCGTATTTCCCAAAGTTCTAGAATCTTTTTCGATATTACAGCGAAATTATCAGACCGTTGTTATTGAAGGCGCTGGTAGTCCCGCAGAAATAAATCTTCGGCACAACGACATTGCCAACATGGGTTTTGCTGAGGTTGCAGACGTTCCTGTGGTCATTATCGCAGACATAGATCGTAGCGGCGTGTTTGCTCACATTGTTGGAACCTTGGAACTCCTGTCCGAATCGGAACGTGACCGCGTTGTAGGTTTTGTTATTAATCGCTTTCGTGGTGATATATCTCTGCTCCAATCAGGGCTTGACTGGTTAGAAGAAAAAACATCAAAGCCAGTACTCGGTGTTTTGCCTTTTCTGCATGGCTTAGAGTTGGAATCAGAAGATAGTATCAGTAGTGAGCAGAATATAGGGGAAGTTATACAACTTCGAGTTGTTGTCCCTGTATTAACTCGAATGAGTAATCATACTGACTTTGACGCGTTAAGAGCCCACCCAAATATTCACTTTCGCTATGTTTCTAAAGGAGAAAGAATTGATCGTGCTGATCTGGTTATATTACCTGGAACAAAATCAGTAAGATCTGACCTTGACTATTTACGTTCACAAAATTGGGATAAAGATATTCAACGCCATGTGAGGCTTGGTGGAAAGCTGATTGGGATTTGTGGAGGTTACCAAATGCTGGGACGCATGATAAGAGATCCGTACGGGGTTGAAGGGGAAGAGGGGATGTCACAGGGACTAAATTTTCTACCCATTGAAACTGAACTTACCAAGCGAAAACAACTCACTGAGGTGCAAGCAATACTTAGATTAAATCAAAAAAGCACACCAGTAACTGGGTATGAAATTCATGTAGGTCGAACGTCCAGTGATGAAAAGAATGCTGCGATCTTTGACGAGAATGACTTGAATCCAGTTGACGGGGCTATCAGTGAGTGTAACCAAGTCTTTGGTACATACTTGCATGGAGTTTTTGACTCACCAAAGGCGCTAGAGCTGATATGTGAGTGGTCTGGTTCAGGCCATATCAAAGCTATCGACCATGCTCTGCAACAAGAAAATGCAATAGATAGGATTGCAGATGCAGTAGAAAAACACATCGACTTAACGCGAATTTGGCCAGAGCTCTATCAATGAACCTAAAAACGTACTGTGCATATAGAGCCATCATCCTATTCCTTGTTTTGTTGGTTTCGACAGGCGTTAATGCTACATCGATCAACGTCTACGCAGCTTCGTCATTGACTAATGTAATCAAAGCATTAGGTGATGCATATTATGTTAAAACAGGCGTTACAGTTGTTCCTGTCTTAGCTAGTTCTTCTTCTCTTGCAAAGCAAATATTGGCCGGAGCACCTGCAGATATCTACATTTCAGCGAACACCCAATGGGTCGATTATCTGGTGGAAAAAAACAAAATACAAAGTGACGCCGTCACTAGTGTTGCGAGTAATAAACTGGTCGTGATCGCACCGAACAATCAGTTAGTGGCGTTAGATGTGAGCAGCAAAGAGCAATGGTTAACTCACTTAAAAGACAAGCGATTAGTGGTAGGGGACACTCGGGCTGTACCAGTTGGTATTTATGCCAAACAGGCTCTGCAGACTATGGGCGTGTGGCAGTCTTTGCACGATAAGTTGGCCCCTGTAAGTAATGTTAGAGTGGCGCTAAGATTTATTGAGCGAGAAGAAGCCCCGCTGGGTATTGTCTACCAAACTGATGCTCAAACAAGTAATAAAGTTAAGGTTGTAGCGACGTTTCCTTCATCCAGTCATACAATGATTACATACCCTATGGCATTACTTAATTCTGATACAAAAACTCTTGATTTTGCTAACTTTGTGCAAAGTAAACAAGGCATGGCCTTACTAAATCAGTACGGTTTTCTATAGGAGTCAGTAGCTTGCTTTCTGAATATGAATATCAGGCTCTAATACTGAGTTTGAAGGTCGCTTTTTACACTGTTTTGTGGCTATTGCCGATTGGTATTGGTTTCGGTTGGTTATTGGCAAAAAAACATTTTTTTGGAAAAAGTTGGTTGGACAGTTTCTTGCATTTACCACTTGTATTACCCCCTGTTGTTATTGGCTACTTACTGCTTGTTTCAATGGGCCAACAAGGGTTTATTGGTCAGTGGTTGTACAAGTATTTGGGTATTGTATTCTCTTTTAATTGGAAGGGTGCAGTGCTCGCAAGCATTGTTGTTGCATTGCCACTGATGGTGCGTTCGATTCGACTAAGTATTGAGAGCATTGACCCTAAATTAGATCAAGCCGCAGCTACATTAGGTGCATCACCGGTCCGACGTTTTGTTACTATCACTTTGCCTTTGATGTTCCCTGGGGTTGTAAGCGGGACACTATTATCGTTTGCTCGAAGTTTAGGTGAGTTTGGGGCAACGATAAGTTTTGTCTCCAATATCCCCGGAGTAACCCAAACTCTTCCACTCGCTATGTTTTCTTCAATAGAAACACCCGGTGCAGAAATTGAAACTATGCGCTTATGTATTATTTCTTTATCTATCGCGCTGTCTTCACTAATGATTTCCGAGCTCGTTGCAAGACAGTGCCAAAGAAGATTGGAGGGATAATGAACAATATACGTGTTTGCTTTAAGCAAAAACTGGGGCATACAAAATTTGATATTGACGTCACGATCCCAAATATAGGAATTACATCTGTATTCGGGAAGTCGGGGGCTGGGAAAACCTCCTTAATTAATGTGATTGCGGGACTAAACCAGCCTGATCAAGGTGAAGTTATTGTATCTGGAACTACTTTGTTCTGTTCTGAGACTAAGTTGAATGTTCCTACTCATAAACGTAAAGTGGGATACGTATTTCAAGATTCAAGGCTTTTTCCACACTACAGCGTCAAAGGGAATCTATTATACGGAGTGACTCAACCTGACACTCAACACTTTAACAAAATACTAAACCTTCTTGACTTACAATCATTACTTCACAGGTATCCTAGCCAGCTGTCTGGCGGTGAAAAACAGCGAGTTGCTATCGGTCGAGCTCTATTATATAAACCCGCCGTTTTGTTGATGGATGAGCCACTGGCATCACTTGATATGCCCCTAAAAAAAGAGGTATTGCCTTACTTGGAGCATTTGGCTCAAGAAATACAGTTGCCGATTATCTATGTATCGCATAGTTTGTATGAGCTTGTACGTCTCGCTAATCATATCGTTGTGATTGATAGTGGTAAAGTGGTTGCTTCAGGGCCTCTTGAAGCAATCTGGGAAACCCCAGCATTGAGTCAATGGCAAACTTCAAGCCATCATCGTTCGCTCTTTGAAGCAAGTTTAGCCAGTCACAATAAACACTATGCTTTATCACGACTTAAACTTGCTGAAAATGTCGAGCTTTGGGTACAAAAGCTCGAAGTACCGCTCGAGTCTAAGCTTAGGATTCAAGTTAGGGCTGCTGATGTATCTATTACCCTAGATAAACCATCTCAAACCTCAATCCGTAATATATTGCCATCAAAAGTTGTTGAAATCTCTAAGCAAGATGAAGATGACCAGAGCAAAAATGTCTATGTAAAGCTTGAATTAGCGGAGCAACGCTTTCTATGGGCAGAAATAACAGCGTGGGCAAGAGATGAACTGGAATTAAAGAAAGGCTTGGACGTTTTTGCACAAATTAAAGGAGTATGTGTGACAACAAACGATATCGTACTCAAAACGTAAATCGCTACCCATCACACTATACCAATTCAAGACGAATTTATTTTGCAAACACTTGAGTAAATTCACGCTTTAGCAGAGGATCGCGCCTAGCTTTTTTAATTTGCTTGAGCATATCTTTGATGCAGTTGTGCATGACTTGTTCAATAACGTCAGCTTGATACGCTTCTTTATCTTCACTAGCGATAGTTTGTGGTAGTTCTTGTGTTTGAAGCTCTTCGATAACACTTAGTCCAGCAAATGCTTGGCTAACTGAAACAAGTGCATGAAATTGTTCAAAGTTATCCAAAATGTTTTGAGCACTTGCTGGTAGTTGACTCCAAGCTTCACGAACCGCATCTTCTGAAGCTTGATGAATTGACGCCACCATGGCATGCATTTGCTCGGGGACCTTATCAAATTCTATAACGCGACGTAGCTCTTCAGAAACGGTAGAAAGATCAATAAGTGGGGGAGCTTGGGTATCTTCAGTCATCAGATTTACTTCTCTTAGATTATAATAAATAAGTGACGGCTATCGTAGAAAATCCACATAAAATGTCAACTATAGTGGAGGAAATGGCCTCCATAGAGTAACCTTCATTATAAGCAACTGATTTTACAGTCTAGTTAATAAAGGGTATGCGCGTGAAAATCTCTGGTTCTTCGATGAAAATTCTCCTAGTCGACGACGTGCAAATGGAGCGCATGCAATTGGCTATTCGCCTCAAGCAACTAGGACATAGCGTGGAAATGGCAGCATCAGGAGAGCAGGCTCTAGAACTATATCCCGTTTTTGAACCAGATCTTGTCTTACTCGATATTTCTATGCCAGGAATGGATGGGTTCGAGGTTTCACAACGAATTCGTTCACTATATGAAGAATGGATACCTATCATTTTCCTCAGTAGTCATGATGAACCTGCAATGATCGCAAATGCCATCGAGGCTGGAGGTGATGATTACTTAACCAAGCCCGTTGATAAAACAGTGTTAGGCTCAAAGCTTATTGCGATGCAAAGAATTGCGTTTATGCGAAGAGAGTTGAACCAAAAAACAGCTGAACTTGCTAAGGTAAATCAAGAGCTTGAAAAACTTGCAAGTGAAGATGGTTTAACTAAGGTGAAAAATCGTCGCTATGTTGATGAAAAATTAAAAGAAATGATTTCAATTCATGGTCGGCATGGGTTGCCACTTAGTCTGATATTATTAGACGTCGATTATTTCAAGCTATACAACGACAATTATGGTCATACTGAAGGCGATAAATGTTTAATAGAAATGGCTCAAGCTTTAGCTTTACTCTTCTCCCGCAGTGGTGAAATTGTAGGCCGATATGGCGGTGAAGAATTTGTTGTTGTGTTGGGACATGTCGATGAAGAAGATGCAAAACAACATGCGATGAGGATACAGTCGACCATAGAAGCCTTGGTAATAAAGCATGAGTATAGCGGCGTTTCTGACATTGTGACGGTGTCACAAGGGATTTGTTGTTTTACTCCCACAGGTAAAGAAGAACCAGAAGAAGTATATGCAATGGCTGACAAAGGTCTTTATGCATCTAAAAAGGCGGGCAGAAACCGTTTCACGTTTTTGTCGTAATAGTACCCCCAACTATTTATTCGCCTGAAAAACTATCAACCCCACTCATGCATCCTAAGATGCGCGGTAATTTATTTGGACACTTTTATTTGATGGTATGCCATGGTTTTTACTAGAATAGATAATGAAAAGTGAGTATTGATGTCGGTAGTGGCTTAAGCATGGTGTTTTTGTAAAGGTGTATGAGGTATATGTTTTACCATTAGCTAATGCTCAAGGAAATCTAAATCTTAAAGGGGTTGAGGTTTATGCAGATTAGTGTTGACGTTCATAACTATATGGAAACTTTAGTTGGACAAGTATTAGCTGATAGCGAATATACCAATAGATTTGATCATGAGCAGCTTGCCGACTTAGCTTGCTTGGCACTTGGTCAATTGCGACCTGTATATATTCGCTATGATATAGACTTTCTTTCGGCTTTATCGGAAGAGAGACTCGTGGTGCTGAAACGCTATTCTGAAGACGCGGTGAAAGCATCTTTATCTATGATAGTTGAAGACAGAAGAAGTAAACGCAAAGATGAAGTCCCAGTTGTGTTTAGTAAACCAAAATTTGACGATGACATCGAACTAGAGTGGTTTGAAAAGCCGCTTGCATCAAATGAAAATGGTACTTAGGAGTTTAGTAGTGGGATTATTTTCTCGACTGTTTGGTAACAATCAAAAAGAACAGAGTAGTAAGGATATACAGCCAGAAGAGTACAAAGGGTTTCTCATCTACCAAGAAGCGCAAGCCGAAGGTGGACAGTTTCGCATCGCTGGCCGTATCACCAAGAATATAGAAGGGGAAGTCAGAGAGCATCGCTTTATACGCTCGGATGTCCTTGCTTCAGAGTCGGATGCTAATGAGTTCATGCTTGCAAAAGCGAAAATGTTCATTGATCAAACTAAAGGCGACATATTCACTTAAAGAGTAGTGACCCACCAGCTTTAAGAAGAGGATTCGTGATTTTCGGATCCTTTTTTCATTTCCACCCGATTTGTTTCTCATATTTTTATGTAAGCGATAAAATTGTTGCACTAAATCTATAGCTTGTCACACCATGGATAACTAGATATGACTGCACTTTGTATTTTCCATACAAAGTGCTTGAAGTTCGTGAAAGCGTTCGATAAAAACAATGAATCATTGTTGCCAGCAGTCAAGGAACCAGTATGCAAATCGGAGTACCAAAAGAGATACTTGCGGGTGAAACGCGCGTAGCCGCTTCTCCAAAGTCGGTAGAACAGTTATTGAAATTAGGGTTTAGCGTAAATATTGAATCTAAGGCTGGTGAGCTAGCCAGCTTTGGTGATGATGCTTTTACGGCTAGCGGTGCCAATATTGTCACCCAAGATGAAGTATGGCTATCTGATATCATTCTTAAAGTGAATGCGCCTAGTGATAAAGAAATAGAATTAATCAAAGAAGGGGCAACACTGGTAAGCTTTATCTGGCCGGCTCAGAACACCGAGCTTATGGAAAAGCTATCTTCTAAAAAGATTAGTGTCCTAGCGATGGATTCAGTACCGCGTATTTCTAGAGCTCAATCTCTGGATGCTTTATCTTCAATGGCCAATATTGCCGGTTATCGAGCTGTCGTTGAAGCCGCACATGAATTCGGACGTTTCTTTACTGGACAAATAACAGCAGCAGGAAAGGTTCCTCCTGCTAAGGTCCTTGTTGCGGGTGCCGGAGTGGCCGGCTTGGCAGCCATCGGAGCTGCAGGTAGCTTAGGCGCCATCGTTCGTGCATTCGATGTAAGACCAGAAGTCAAAGAGCAAGTCCAATCAATGGGAGCAGAGTTCCTTGAAGTGAATTTTAAGGAAGAATCTGGATCAGGTGATGGATACGCCAAAGAAATGTCAGAGGCATTCAATAAAAAAGCGGAAGAGCTTTATGCTGAACAAGCAAAAGATGTCGATATCATTGTTACCACAGCGCTCATTCCAGGCAAACCCGCGCCGAAACTCATTACCAAAAAAATGGTGGATAGCATGCGACCTGGCAGTGTCGTTATCGATCTCGCGGCGGCGAATGGAGGAAACTGCGCATATACCAAGCCAGATAAAGTCGTAACGACGAAAAATGGCGTAAAAGTTGTCGGGTATACAGATATGGTTGGGCGTCTTCCGACTCAATCATCTCAGCTTTACGCTACTAATCTAGTGAATCTTCTTAAGCTGCTATGTAAGGAAAAAAATGGCAACATCAATATAGACTTTGATGATGTCGTGCTAAGAGCGGTGACTGTGGTCAAGAATGGCGAAATTACATGGCCAGCGCCACCGATACAGGTTTCTGCTCAGCCAACACAGCAGCAAACAAAAGAAGTGTCAAAAAATACCGAGAAAAAAGATCAGCCAGTGTCTCGAACTAAAAAGCTCGCTGCACTCGGGGTAGGTTTATGTAGTTTTGCTTGGGTGGCCTCTGTTGCGCCAGCATCATTTTTGAGTCATTTTACCGTTTTTGTCCTTGCTTGTGTGGTTGGTTATTACGTTGTCTGGAATGTCACACATGCTTTACATACTCCTCTGATGTCAGTGACCAATGCTATTTCAGGAATTATCGTCGTAGGTGCACTGTTACAAATAGGTCAAGGGAATGGAGCGGTTTCCTTCTTAGCGTTCATCGCCATATTGATTGCAAGCATTAATATCTTCGGCGGTTTTACTGTAACAAAACGCATGCTTGAAATGTTTCGTAAAGATTAAGGAGTGACACACATGTCTGCAGGACTAACACAAGCAGCGTACATTGTTGCTGCACTATTTTTTATTCTTAGCTTGGCGGGTCTGTCTAAACAAGAATCTGCAAAATATGGTAATTACTACGGCATTGCTGGTATGTCGATTGCCTTGGTAGCCACTATTTTTGGTCCAGAATCCCAAGGCTTTGTCTGGATCATTATTGCCATGGCAATTGGTGGAACCATAGGTATTCACTATGCTAAGAAAGTCGAAATGACTGAAATGCCTGAATTGGTTGCAATACTGCATAGTTTCGTTGGACTTGCTGCGGTGCTGGTAGGTTATAACAGTTATCTGGATGCCCCTGAAGCGTCGACTCATGCCGAGCATGTCATTCATTTGGTCGAAGTTTTTCTTGGTGTATTCATTGGTGCCGTGACTTTTACTGGCTCGGTGGTTGCGTTTGGAAAGCTGCGCGGTGTTGTATCTTCATCTCCGTTAAACTTACCTCACAAGCACAAAATGAACTTGGCGGCTGTCATTGTGTCTGCTTGGTTGCTAACACGTTTCGTAGAAGCTGATGGAAGTTTGCTTGCCTTATTCCTAATGACATTGATTGCCTTGGCTTTTGGTTATCATTTAGTTGCGTCCATCGGTGGAGCAGATATGCCTGTCGTTGTGTCAATGCTTAACTCTTACTCCGGTTGGGCAGCAGCAGCAGCAGGTTTTATGCTTGCCAATGATTTGCTTATTGTTACTGGCGCTTTAGTCGGTTCATCAGGCGCGATTCTTTCCTACATAATGTGTAAGGCAATGAATCGGTCATTTATTAGCGTTATTGCTGGCGGCTTTGGCCAAGAAGTCTCGATTTCTAGTGATGTTGATCACGGAGAACATCGTGAATCATCGGCAGATGAAGTGGCAGAGCTATTAAAGAATTCTAAATCCGTCATCATCACACCGGGATATGGAATGGCAGTCGCGCAAGCACAATATCCTGTCCATGAAATAACAGAAAAACTCAGATCTAAAGGGGTGAATGTGCGTTTTGGTATCCACCCAGTAGCAGGGCGGTTGCCTGGTCACATGAACGTGCTATTAGCCGAAGCTAAGGTGCCTTATGATATTGTCCTAGAAATGGATGAGATCAATGAAGACTTTGAAGAAACTGATACTGTTTTGGTTATTGGTGCCAATGATACGGTGAATCCGGCAGCGCAGGAGGACCCAGCCAGTCCGATCGCAGGCATGCCAGTACTAGAGGTTTGGAACGCCAAAAATGTCATTGTGTTTAAACGTTCAATGAATACTGGTTATGCAGGAGTACAAAACCCGTTATTTTTTAAGGAAAATACTCAAATGTTGTTCGGAGACGCGAAAGAGAGTGTAGACGCGATATCCAAAGCTCTGTAGTATAGCCTGACGAGTAGGAGCCAGCATTAGCTGGCTTCTTTCGTTTTGCGGGTAGCATTATTGACACCAATATCACATTGGAAATTTATATTTTTGCGATAATACTTTACTCTAAATCTAACCCATTGATTTACAGATTTTTGCATTGATTAGAACGGTTTTAAAAACATTGGTGATCGCTATTGCAGTTATATGTAATACGGCCAGCGCGAATTCATTACCTGAGCGAATTGATCAGTTTGTCGACTCGTTCAATCAAGATATTTTCACTGCATCTTATGACATTCGTATTTTGCAGTCAGACTATCCCACGCGTTTAATTACACCTAATTCAATGCTCCCGCAAACGTCTGCATACCCGTTGAGGGACATACAACGCCTTTATCAAATTGCTCAAAACTGTACAGGTAAACTGCCTCTCAGCCCACTAATCACAGAGCCTCTCGTTTTTACTCGAGCTATGTGCAAAGGTACCAAGTTAAGCCAAAAGTGGTTCGCTCGCAGTGGGCTAATTCACCCTGGTGGTGGTACCTATGCGAAAAGATACGCTGAGCTTCATCCCGAAAAACAAGAACAGTTACAACAATATATGCACATAAAAGAGCGGCCGCTTGCACCACGTGTGACATTGTTGGGTCGTTTGCAAAGAATGGACGAAGAAACCATCATGGCGCTAATTTCCGGTTCTAGCATGTTTCTAGAGCAAGGCGAGCTGTGGTTAAGGCAAAATGACAGTTATCTTGTTTTTCCAGAGAGCACTTGGAGAAAAAATGCTGATGAAGCAGGGTTAAGCGTCGCGCTAAAAGGTGACTCGAACAGTTGCTTCGTTAGACGAGGAAACCTCTGTTGGGATGTACAAGACCATTCAGAGTTCCTACGTATTAGTATGGTTGTGCTTGTCATTGCCAACATCTTTCTGGTGTTAGGCTGGGCAGTGTATCGATGGAATACAAAACGACAAGAGATGAAGAGTCGAATGTTGATTCTTCAGATACTCACACATGAACTTAGAACCCCGATCGCGAGTCTATCTCTTACAGTCGAAGGGTTTAGACGAGAGTTCGAAAAATTACCTGAATCTGTATACGATGAGTTTCGACGACTTTGTGAAGATTCTCGCCGTTTAAGACAGCTTGCCGAAGCGAGTAAAGATTATCTTCAGTCTGACAACAAGCCGCTCGCCACTGAATGGGTTCCATCAGTGAAAGAATGGTTAGAGTTTAAGGTTGATGAGGAATTTAACGGCAAAGTTAAACTTAAAATCAATCAAGATGTAGCCGCAAAGCTAAATGTCTATTGGCTTGGAACTTGTATTGATAATTTAATACGCAATGCCATTAAATATGGGGTTGCTCCTGTTGTACTGGATATAGGTACAGAGGATAATTTAATTACTGTTAAGCTTATAGACCAAGGTGAGTTAACTCAAAAAGATTGGCGCCAATTGCGTCAACCATTTGTTAGTAAAGCCGGTCTTGGTTTAGGCTTAACCATCGTTGAATCTATGGTGAGTCGAATGGGGGGACGAATGTCCCTAGTCGGCCCACCAACAACGTTTATATTGGAGATACCTTGTGAAACAGACACTGCTTCTTGTTGAAGACGACAAAAATCTGGCCGATGGTCTGCTAGTTAGCTTAGAACAAGCAGGATATGAATGTTTTCACGCTGAAAGCATTGCAGAAGTAGAACAGTACTGGGAGAAATCAGACTTAGTGATTTTAGATCGCCAACTGCCTGATGGCGACTCCGTAGAGCACCTAGTCGGCTGGAAAGAAATAAAAGATGTTCCAGTTATTTTGCTGACGGCGTTGGTGACCGTAAAAGACAAGGTTACTGGTTTAGATGCAGGCGCAAATGACTATTTAACCAAGCCATTCGCCGAGGCAGAACTGTTTGCTCGTATTCGTGCACAACTAAGGGCTCCTGAATCAGAAGCTCAGGATGATAGTAAAGTAGAAACGCAGCATCTATTAATCGATAAAGCGACGCGTGAAGTATTTTATAAAGAGGAATCTATAACGCTAACCAGAACGGAGTTTGATCTTTTACTCTTCTTAGCAAGTAACCTCGGGCGCGTGTTTACGCGAGATGAGTTATTGGACCATGTCTGGGGATACAATCATTTTCCAACGACACGAACCGTAGACACTCATGTTTTGCAGTTACGCCAAAAGTTGCCGGGGCTAGAGATTGAGACTCTTCGGGGTGTTGGATACAAAATGAAGGCCTAATGAGACTAAAAGCACTATTATTGGGCGTGCTTGCTAGTACGCCCATCTCAGCTGCCAACACTTTATGGTTTGAGAACAACTCACCCTTGATTCAAGCCCATAAGTTTCTGCTCAATAACGATTTACCAGCAATGTTTGTTGCTTTGGTAGAAGTCTGGCAGCAGGATAAAAATCAGGCCATTTCTCCTCATCTCAATGAGCTTTTTCAGCAATCACTCCAAGTTGACTGCGGTAAAAGTCTAGACTCAAGGCCATTTCCAGAATGGCTGAAAAATGTCACGGTCAGGGCGATTGATACTCAAAGCCCGGGAAGAGACTCATACCGAGCACTCATAGAAGTTTCATCACGTAAAGAAATCTCAGATATTTCTCTTACGCGTTGGGTTCAAAAAAGTATTTCTGCAGATCAATCTTTTATTAGCCTAAGTGAAGAGGATTCACCGACCAAGTCTTACGTCAAACGTTATAACTTAAATAGCAAAATTCCAATGGGCTTATATCGGGTTGATATTACGGCAAAAGATCAGACTTCATGGAGTTCATGGCTGGTTTTTGGTGAATATAAGGCAAAAGTGAGTATTCGTTGGCAATCTAAAGATCAGTGGCGTGTTGAGCGAAATGCTTTGCTGAACAAACATTGTCCATTACCAAAGCTTGATGCCTCTCTCTACGATTATGTTGACGGTCAATATAATAAAGTATGGGGAGAATCCTATGAGTCTGACTATCCAACCTCACTAGAGCCCAATATTGTTCCTCCAGATCGTTACGTTCTTGCGGTGTCGATGACTCATCAAAGGTGGCAAGGTCCCATAATTGTTGAACAATCCCAAATTATTAGTAAAACATATGATATATCTGTAGAGGAATAGATAAACTTCATACACAATTAGACGATATAAACCACAGGGATGAAGAAGTTTATATCGATATGAAAAAATCAATAAAAATCGTAGCATTACCTATAGCCTTTCTCTCTGCTCATTCCTATGCGGCAACCTATGCTGTTGAAGCGCGGGGAGATTCAATGGGAGGCACTGGCGTTGTATCCTCCAACTTTTTAACAGCTCCATTTTACAACCCCGCTATTACCGCGATTTATCGTCGCAATGATGATGCGGGAATGATCATTCCTTCTATTGGCTTAAATTATAATGATGAACATGAAATGGTCGATGGCCTTGATCAAGCGGCGAAGATAATAGATGGTGCTGTTAGTTCAAACAGCATTTCCTCAGCTGATGCAGCCCAGTTACAGACAACGTTAAATGGACTTGAAAACGACATTGCCAAGTTAGAACTGGGAGGGGTTGTAGCTTTAGCTATCCCAAATAGTTGGGTAGCGGCTAACTTATTTGGTAAAGCGTATACGGAAGCTTTTGCTCAAACAGATATCTATACTGGCGCTAATACCGGTAACACAGATCTCAACACCGCAGTCAACGCGGAGCTAAGTGCGGTTAATGCTGTCGCAATTGGTGTCGCGGAAGTCGGTGTATCATTAGCTAAATACCAAACGTTTCTTGATCAACATATTTCATTTGGCGTATCTCCTAAAATACAACGTATCTATACCTATGTTTATACGGCCAATTTAAACAATTACGATATCAAAGATGTGCGAGATAATGGCACGGGCGATACCATGTTCAATATGGATGCTGGTTTTTTGTGGTTTCGTGGACCGTTAAGAGTAGGGGTATCAGCCATGAATATTGTTCCTCGTGACATTACGACCCAAGAGCTGGCTGCACAAACTCTAACATCTAGAATAGATGATAGCCAATTTAGAACAACTCCTGCCGTATCCTATTCCTATAAAATAAGGCCTCAATATACTGTGGGCTTGGGGCTGGTCGGAGATTATTCAGCATTTAGTGTCGACTATGATCTTAACGAAGATGAGCGTTATACCAGCTTTAGAGATAATACCCAATATGTAAGAGTAGGGGGGGAGATCGATATTATGCGTCAGTTAAAATTGCGTGCAGGGTGGCGCCGAAATTTAGCTTACGATAATTTAGACGATACGTTTACTGCCGGCATTGGATTGTCACCCTTAAACCTTTTCCAAATGGATATAGGTGCAAGTTACACCAATGAGAACTCTATGGGTGCGTTCATTAATTTTCTCGGTAGTTACTAATTGTTCATTACGACAAAAAAGCTGGCCGACTTAACTAAATAATAATATAGTGAGCTCCAAATTTTAATGGGGCTAGCTTATGTTTGATGATCTCCCAACATTGTCACATGCCGAGCAACAAGAAGCAGTAGAAAAAATCCAAGAGCTTATGGCTCAAGGAATGAGTACAGCGCAAGCAATAAAGTTAATCGCTGAGCAAATACGTAATCAGACCAACGACTCTACCACTTAATCACTTCAATAAATAATCAATCAAGAAGAGGGCACTTGTTAGCCCTTTTTGTTGTTCTGCAATTCAACTCTCTCCGGCTCCAACTATCCACTGGTATAGAACCAATAAAAACCCGATAAAACATAAACTTATGACGGAATAATATTCTGTAGCAATAATGCGCCAAAAAATGCCTGTAATTTAATTACAAAAAATTTGAGTCAGTCTGCGAGCGCTCACTATCGCGCAGCATAATATTCTGCTGCGCGACTGACTCGTTATGTAGTTTCTGGTTACCAATTTGGGTCTGTTTTTTTAGAAAATAGAAATGACTACGTGAAGTAGTGACTTTGTTTAAGATGAAAAGCAATAGTGACATTGTAACTAATTATTTTACTTGATACTTAGTTACGCTGTCACTCATGAATTATGTCTTGATAAATTAAATGCTCTATATCAGTATGATACGATTAATTTGTATATTGCATAGCGAAAGGGACATATGATTAGATTTATACAAGCCGAGATTAAGCATGCTCAACCGATTAGTGAACTTATACAAGCGATAGCTAAAAAATATGTCTGCCCTACCTGCGATGAGTCATTTCATGAAACATTACTTGGTTCAATGACAAGTCAAAGTATTAAAGAGTACATACAATCAGGTTATCAATATCACATAGCCATAGATCCAGAAGCTAATATTATCGCCGTCATCGGTATGCGTGATTCTAATCATCTATATCATTTATTCGTTTCAGATGATTATCAGGGGCAAGGAATCGCACGTAAATTATGGGAAATGGCAAAAGCTGCCAGTTTACGTCAAACAAGACATACTCATTTTACCGTTAATTCGGCGGTAAACGCGGAACATGTATACAAGAGTTTTGGCTTCAGACGCATCGCGGGGGTAAGAACTAGGGGAGGCATGGTAGATGTCCCAATGATGCTCGAGCTGTCATAAAATGTGTGATTTCACCATTTTTCAAACGCTACAGCATAAACTCCACTTTTGTTTCCTCGACAACGATATCATCTATATATCGTTGGAGAGGATAAGCCACTGACTTTGGCGTATAGATAACACGATATTGAGCTAGCTTTTTCATAACTGGTGTAAACTTGTGTTTTGCGTCTGAATACTCAACATTAAATCCAATTAAAATATTTAGCTCATAAGATAAGGCATACTTGTTGTTGTTCAACGCAGTGATTGTAAGCCAGGAGTCACAATCCACGTTTTGTGATTGGATGTGTTTTTGTTCATCGTCAGTTAGTCCGTCGTAAACCCCATTGTTTTCACATAACCGGAAGTGCATGGAGATAGAGTCAACCGGCTCGTCAATATTAACAATTACTTCTCTATTTGCCTTGCCTTCAGGTGTGTATACTAAACGTACCTTCTGACCATCTGAAGTTGGCTCACCAAAAACATGCGTATACTCTAAGTTGTCAAGAAAAGGCCGCTGATTGATATGGTGGTTTACGCAACCACCAAGAAGAGTATAAAGCAATAATACGGAGAGTATTCTCATAGAAAACAATCAGAAACAATAGATAAATTCATCGATATTCTCTCTTATTTGGCTACAAGATACTAGCAAACAAATCGAACAAATTATGATTGATAATACATGACATATTTTAGATGTTCGATAGACTAAGTTAGGCTCGCTTTTTTAGACGTTTTATTCGGAGTAAATATGAGACTAGCAGGTGTTGATCTTGCGTGGAATGGGGAGAAGAATACGTCAGCGATAGCGGTTGGAAGCCTTATTGGGAATAAACTGCTCTTAGAAGCTGTTGAACCTGCCATACTTGGTCAGAAGACAATAGTCGAATACTTATCAAGTCAGGAACATCTTGTTGGTGTTGCTATCGACGCGCCTTTAATAATAAATAATCAGACTGGCCAACGAGAATGTGAAAAAGCGTTAAGCCGCACTTACAGTGCAAGAAAAGCCGCGTGTCATCCTTCTAACCAGTCACTTTATCCAAATCCCATGAGCGTGCACCTTTCAGTGGCATTGAAAGAAATGGGGTTTGCACACTTGGGGAAAATACGATGGCAAATTGAGTGTTATCCACATCCAAGTATTATTGAATGTTTTGGGCTAACAGAAAGGTTGCTATACAAAAAGGGCAATGTCGCGGATAAGAGGCAAGGGCAGGTGGTATTGGCCAACTTGATATCCGAGCTACAAGGTTCACCAGTGCTTGCACTTGAAATTCCTCAGCAGTTTAAACCATTCTTGACTGAATCAACAATTCAGTCGCGAAAAGGAAAAGCGCTTAAAAGTAACGAGGATACGCTTGATGCGATAATATGCTTATATATAGCCGCGCTTTACCAGCTTAACACCATAGGCACTACCTATGGTGACTCCAATGACGGTTATATCTGGGTTCCTCAGATATGTTGTATATGATGATAAACCCCCGCTCTGTATTTTGAATCGTAAAAGAGAAAAAAGTAAGGCATATCATAACTGATATGCCTTAAATAACTAAGGGAAGCAAGACACAGGATTAAAGTGGCATGGTATAGCACCACCGCCAGAAGAATCGTCATTGTCAGGGTTATCATCGGCAAAAGCGGTTGCTGACGACAGTGAAAAGACAGCCAAGCTCAACAAGATTAATTTTTTTATTTTTATCATATTCAAAAAGACTCATATTGATTGAATGGAGTAAAGATTTTATAAATAAGTCAACGTATCGTAAATCAAAACTTTGTATCTAAATGTTTCAAATTTCACCAATTATCATTGGTGCGCATTACGTGGTCCGTCATTATGTTGAGTGGTTTGGTGTCAGTACGATTGCGCCAGCACTGACACCCTTGATGCAGACTAAGACAGGGTGAGGGCATAGCTCATTGTCGCAGCTTGCTGCGTACATGCCATGACAGCGCACCGATTAGCAAATCAAGCCCGTAACATAATGTCGAGTAATGCGCATTAAGGGCTTTCATGAAACCTGTTACAAATATCAAACCTAATATTCCCACCCTTGTCACATGAAATGTGTTACAAAAACCAAGATTCAGCCATGATATCTGTTACAATAATCAAATATCATGAAAAGAGTTACAGGAATCAAATTATGAGTGTACAATGCAAGGCTTCTATGGGTGATGATACTAAGAAGCTTCTTTCTGAGTTTCAGCATGAAGTGGGTATGTTCCGCGAGGGTTACAACTATATGGACCATCCAGAGTTGTCTCTTCGTATCGCTCGTAGTTACATGGATAATTACCCTGAGTTTTACTTTCTTGATGGTTGGGGTACTCCACTTGGCATTAATAACGAGTGTTCTTCTATGCAAAATAAAGATTCCAAACCTATGCATGGCGGTAAGCGTTCAGGTTCTGGCCGTAAGAAGGGGCTACCTACTGAAAATGTAAGGTTGGTTTCTGACTTGGCTGATGAATTTAAGCAGCTTTCTAATTATTACAAGTCTTGTTCTGATGACGAGCGCTCAGAGCTTAGGTCTACTCTTTCTGATTTACTTCATGAGTTTGGTTAGCGCGCCAGTGTTTGAGCGATAGCGAGTCTTACTTTGCGAACTGAAGGCGGAATATCTACAATCTAACGGCTTGGAGTGGCCGTGCTGAGTTAAAGAAATGCCTCAATAGTTAGGAGATACACAATGAATTTTTTTGAAGCCTTTATGATCATGTTTAATGAACTTAACGACTTTGATAAGCTCATCGTGGCGTTTAATATTTCTTTTTTTCTAGGTCTATGTTTAATGCCGTTTTTCGTTGCTCAGCATTACTATTACCAACACAAATACAGGTCCAAGTCCAAGTTACCTTAGTCTTGGTGCGCATTACGTGCATTATGTTAAATAAAGGATCCAATATTAAAGAGTGCATCTGCACTCCTCGTCTCTTTGCTGACAACATGTCTGTTGTATTCAACATAATCCATTTACCATAAAATAGCTAATATCTAACTTATTCATCCGTGATGCTTAAGTTAGATATTAGCCTTGAAAATTTGTTTATTTGAAATGAGTCACTATAGAACTTAACCGCCAGCGAGTTTCACTGTATGACCTTTCTTTTCGAGATGCGCTTTGATTTTATCTCTGGCATCACCTTGTATTTCGATATTGCCATCTTTTACTGAACCGCCACATCCACATACTTTCTTTAATTCGGCTGCTAAAAGTTTGAGTGGTGCGTCTTCTAAATCCAGGCCTGTGATTATGCTTACACCTTTACCCTTGCGTCCTTTAGTTTGGCGTTGTATACGAACAATACCATCACCTTTAGGGCGCTGAACCTTGTCCGGTTCGGGCTGTATTCTACCGACCTCTGTCGAATATACGAGACTCATAAATAACTATTTCTTCTGTTGTTGTTCTGCTTTCTGCTTAGCGACCAAGTATGCCTCGATATGCTTTTGCATGGCAACCTTTCCGCCTTTAATTAATTTGCCATTAAAGAAACAGTACCACTCATTTGGATTACCATTATCGTTCTTCAGTGTATAACCATGGAAATCCTCTTGAACTGGACCTCCCTCACTGGTTTCTTTCTTATTACTGAGAGAGCCAAATTCTTTTGGATCAATGATATTTGCAGTGTCACAGAACCAATCAATGCTCTTTTTAACCGCAGGCATGCTTCCAGACAAAGTATGATTCTTAATCTGAACTTGCCATACCTCGGTAGAATTTCCAGCAGTTTTGAGGGTAAATCCTCGATATGTTGCAGCAGCCATAGTATTTTATCTTAGTTATCAGTTAATTTAATAATAATTGTATATCGCTCTTATTCAAGTTTATCGGCAAAAGGCAAATTTACTGAAGCTCATCCCATAAAATTAAATCTAGTTAAATCATAATACTGCAATGACAAATTCAACAAAGATACACTGTAACCGTTTCTCAAATAAGAAAATTTTCTATCTTTACATGACCAACTACGAAAATTACCTGTTTCATTCAATAAGTGACGTTTCAACACAATCTTTAAGAAAGTCGATCACTGTAATGCCGCTGTGTTCTAACATTTTTGGAAACATTGAGATTGGAGTCATCCCCGGAAAGGTATTGACTTCATTAAGGTAGACTTGCCCATCTGGTGTTAAAAAGAAGTCGATTCTGGATAGGTGACGAAGCTTCATTTGTTCAAAGACTTTTCTCGATGACTTTTCAATAATACTAAGCTGTTCCTCGCCCAAATCAGACGCTTGGACATCAGTAATCGATTGGCTGGTTGAGCTGTATTTTTCATCATACGAGTAGAACGCATCTTCCGGCGCTTTTATTTCTCCAGGAGGCGTAATGTGTAGTTTTCCTTTAAATTCAAACGCAGCGACCTCTAACTCTCGTGGTCGAACCGCTTTTTCAACCAACACTTGATCGGAATAGCCAAAGGCACCATCAATCGCCGCTTTAAGTTGCTCTCTATCTGTGACCTTGTAACAACCAACGGAAGAACCTTGGCGAGCAGCTTTAACGAATACCTCACTCCACTTATCAAATGCTGCTAGGCTGTCTTCATAAGATTGCGGGCTGTTCTCAGACAAAAAGATGTATGGCGTATTGGGTATAGACAGTGTGTCGTACCATAATTTTGATGTGATTTTATTAAAGCAATTTGTGCTCGCTTCAGGACCACAGCCAAGATAAGGCAAACCAGCGAGTTCCAGCATTGATTGGATATCCCCTGTTTCACCTGGGTAGCCGTGAATACATGGCACGACAAAATCGACCTTAACAGCGCGATGACCAAAATTCAGTGTGCCTTTATTGGTGTCTAGATACACTATCTCATCGCTGCAAAACCAAGCTTCTTTCTTAATTTCAACTCTAATGACATCAAAGCTCTCAATGGACTCCAACTTGGCCTGAACATAGTCTGCAGAAACTAGTGATACTTCATGCTCCGCAGAGCCACCGCCACAAAGTAGTAAAATCGTTGTATTCGCCATGAGAAATTTTTCCGTGATATAACAGAGGTATTAAAAACCGATAGTAATCAAAAATCAGAAAAGATTCATTGATTTGACTAAAGTATGTCATTACTGACAATTCAAACGGTCAATTTTTATGCGTAAAAAAGGGGGCTAGTGCCCCCTTTGAGAATAATTAGTTCAGCTTGTTAAGTGTTGGATATTGGGATTTTTTAATCGCATCAATACTTTTTACGAAAGGTTTCATATCTTGCAGCTCATTAGGCAGCTTGGCGATCGCTTTTTTCGCATCCATCCGCGTCGCGTAATCACCATAAAGGATGGTGTACCACTTAGTGCCATTCACTACTTTGTAGTTTTCCCAGATAGGCTCACCATTTTTTGGTAGCTTGCGTGCAAGTTTATCCACTTTTGTTTGGGTACCTACGGCAACTACTTGAATGGTGAAGCCATATCGCGAGCTCATGGCTTTTTGCTTCTCTGTAGGTGCCACGATCGCAACTGCAGGCTTAGCCTTATTGTTCATAGGCTTAACTGTCATAGTCGCCTCTTCCATCATGCCTTTGCCCATGTCTTGTTCGGCCATCAGTGGTTCTTGCATTGCTGCCGTTTTATAATCTTCATGGTAACTTTCAGAAGATACATCAGTGACGTAGTCACTCGACACACAAGCTGACAGTATTAAGGGTAAGCTAACTATTGCGATTCTTTTCATGGGGATTCTTCACATGCCTTTTGTAGAAGTTACTGTAAATCATGCCGTTAGAAAGTCTGATAATCAAGCTCACTTTGGAAATATCTACCCCTACATTGTGACATAATACACAAAGTCAGATGCGTGTCAGGTGATCAGCGTATAACAACACTTATTTCATTCTGGTTTCGTCGGATAGGTCCGTTAGACTGGTAGTAAAAATATTTTGGGAAAGCCTGCCATGAATAATCTTAGTGCCCTACTTAAACCTAAATCCATTGCCGTTGTAGGAGCTTCGATTAAACCGAGCAGCGCAGGCAATATTGTTATGACGAACCTTCTCCAAGCGGGTTTTGAAGGTGTCGTCATGCCTGTTACCCCCAAACATCGCTCGGTATGTGGTGTATTAGCTTATCCAGATGTATCTTCACTACCAATCACGCCTGATGTCGCTATTTTATGTACTAATGCTTCTAGGAATGAAGCTCTCATGCAGCAGCTTGTAGCTCGTCAAGTCAAACATGTTATCCTTCTGTCCGCCACTAGATTAACGAAAGAAAACAATGTCCCACTTAATGACATAACAAAAGGAAGCGCCACACAACTGCTTGGCCCAAATAGTCTCGGTATTATCATGCCATGGATGAAGATCAACGCTTCCTGTTCTCCCATCAATGCTAAACAAGGAAAAATTGCATTTGTTTCCCAATCAGCCGCCATGTGCACCACAATCTTGGATTGGGCCAACGATAAAAACATCGGCTTTTCAGCCATCATTTCTTTGGGAAATGCTTTGGATATCGATTTTGCCGACTTGCTTGATTATCTAAGTATGGACTCGAAAACCGAAGCGATACTTCTTTATGTGGACACGATAAAAAATGCCCGACGTTTTATGTCGGCAGCTCGAGCGGCTTCGCGAAATCGGCGCATCTTAGTGCTCAAAGGCGGCAAAACACAGGCTGGTCGCACCGCTGCGCATGCTCATACTGGCGGACTTGATAGCCTCGATATTATCTATGACTCTGCTATTCAGCGCTCAGGAATGCTGAGAGTTAATAACTCTCACGAGTTGTTTGCTGCCGTTGAAACCTTGACGCATTCCATTCCGTTACGAGGCGAAAGACTCGCGATTATCTCTAACGGCGGTGGCCCTGCCATCATTGCGGTCGATACACTATTAATGAAGGGGGGTCAGTTAGCCTCCCTGCCACCAAGCCTTATCGATAAGCTCAGTGAAGTATTGCCAGACAATTGGAGTCACAATAACCCCATAGACTTAATCGGTGATGCAGGACAAGAACGTTATATTGAAGCCATCAAGGCTGTCATGGATAGCGATTGCGCAGATGCGATACTCATCATGCACAGTCCGTCGGCGAGCACAGACAATCAACAAACCGCTCAAGCTATTGTTGAAGCGATAAACAAGCACCCTCGCCGGCAACATTTCAATATACTGACTAATTGGTCGGGAGAGAATACAGTCAAACCTGCTCGTCAGATTTTTACCAATGCTGGCATCCCCACCTATCGAACCCCGGAAAGTGCTGTCATTGGTTTCATGCATTTAGTCGAGTACCGGCGAAATCAAAAACAACTAATGGAAACCCCAACCAATGCCGAGCCCATGCATGTCAGTGAACTCAGTGATGCCAAGCAGTGGATTGAGAATAAGTTACAGGATAACGTAAGCCTAGAGTTAGACACTCATCAGATTGGTGCTTTTTTAAAGTTTTTCAACTTTAACGTACTGCCAACTTGGCTCGCTTCTGATGCCAGTGAAGCTGTCCATATTTCAGAGCAGATTGGCTACCCTGTGGCAGTTAAGTTGCGATCACCAGATATTGCACACAAGTCAGATATCCAAGGTGTCATGCTCAATTTGCGCAATCATCACGAAGTGGCAAGCGCTGCTGAAGCGATTTTAGATCGCGCAGAAGTCCATTACCCATCGGCAAACATACATGGGCTGTTGATCCAAGCAATGGCTAAGCTCGCCGGAGGGGAAGAAATCCGTATTAAGGTAAAAACCGATCACACATTTGGCCCTGTTATTCTGCTTGGTCAAGGAGGGGCTGAGTGGGATGAATCTATTGATGCGACCTGTGCCTTACCGCCACTAAACATGGCGCTGGCAAGATACCTAGTTACCCGCGCCATCAAGGAAGGAAAGATCCGCCCTCAACGATTACCAATACCTATGGATATTACCAGGCTTTCTGAATTATTGGTGCGAATATCCCAGATGATCGTTGATTGCCCGCAAGTTTATGAATTAGATATTCATCCGCTGCTTGCCGCAGGTGACAAGTTTACAGTGATTGATGCGGACATGATTCTTAAACAAAGTCAGGGAGAAGCCCAAAAACGCCTAGCAATTAGGCCATACCCAGTTGAATATGAAGAAAGAGTCCAGCTTAAAGATGGCTCAAGCATTATCATGCGCCCTATTCTTCCAGAAGATGAACCTAACCATGCACATTTTGTGAGTAAGGTGTCTAAAGAAGACTTATATAATCGATTTTTTAGTGATGTTGGCGAACTCAATCATGAAGCATTAGCCAATCTCACCCAAATTGATTACGACCGAGAAATGGCCTTCATTGCCATTACCAACTCTGGCTCAAACCCCGAAATTATTGGCGTGTCACGTGCTCTGCTTAATCCAGACAATACCGATGCTGAATTTGCAATCTTAGTTCGCTCAGATCTTAAAGGAATGGGTCTTGGCAAACTGTTGCTACAAAAAATCATCGACTATTGTCGCCAAAAAGACACTAAGCAAATTTCCGGTATGACGATGCCAACCAACAGAGGCATGCTTATGCTGGCGCAAAAACTAGGCTTCGAATTAGATGTACAATTCGAGGATGGCACTGCTGACATGGTTTTAAAATTGAGCGAATAAGACGCTCTTTAGTTGTTATGGTTGTTCAAAGGCCAGTTTTTCTTAAGGTATTGGATACACCATGACTTGGCTTCACCCATTTGATTTCGCTTCCAAGCCAAAAGTATGTCAATCTTAAGATCATGGGTGTCTGCGATCTTTTTCAAACTTCCCTGCTGAATAAGAGGCTCAGCAACAGTTCGTGGAAGCGTTCCTATGCCAAGCCCTGATTTGAGTGCCGACACTTTTGCTGCCAAATTAGACACGGTTAATGTTGGCTGTTTGTGTAAAATATTGACCGTCATCGCTGGTTGCTCTCTTGCTGAGTCTGCTATTGCCACAACGCGATATTTTGCTCTGGCTGCTTCATCAAGCACACCACTTCGTTTATGGACATAGTGCTTAGGCGACGCAACCCACACCATTGTCATTGATCCAATTGGTTCCGCTTTTACATCTTGAGGGATACTTTCAGGCTTAGGGCAAACCAGCAGATCAGCGCGTCCTTGCTCTAACGATTCCCAACATCCAGCTAGTATTTCTTCTTGTAAACGAATGCGGGTAGAACTGATGTTACCCAGCTCTTCCACCATAGGAAAAAAGTCCTCAACGGATAAAATGCCATCCAATGCGATTGTGATATCTAACTCCCAACCGTTCGCAAGCACACTCGCATCATTAACCAGCTTTTCTGTTGCCGCCAAAATCATACGACCACGCTCAAGAATAAGCTTCCCTGCTTCGGTAAAACGAGCTTTGTGCCCAGATCTATCAAAGATGGTGACATCCAAGTCTTGCTCTAACTTTTGGATTTGGTAACTCAGAGACGATGGTGCTCTATCAAGCTCATTAGCTGCAGCCGCAAAGCTGCCTCGACGGTCAATAGCATCGAGAATATGCATTGCTTCAAGAGTAATTGGATTTCTCACATTTATCACCACGATTAATTGTTAAATTCAAATACAGATCAAGATCTCATTATTGGCCCAAACCAACTTTATTTAAAAGCTAGACAAATAATTCATATCTTACTGTATTTTAGATGATTTCTCATTTTTCGATAGCATTAAAATGCAAAAAAAAACCACAAAAACAGAAATGATAACGATAGTAATTATCATTTAGATCCTATAGAGTTCAGTCCGCATCATTTTTAAGACGTACTTTAGGTAAATGCAAATGTATAACAAATCCTTTTTGTCAGCCTCTATACTTTTGGCCTGCTCATCAAATGTTTATGCGGATGACTATGCCCTCTTCGACGAAGTGGTCGTCACAGCCACACGTAATGAGCAACAACTTGAAGAAGTCGCTGGTTCGGTTTCTGTCGTTACTGACAAACAGATTGAAAAAACGCTCGCATCCAATGTAGACGATGTCCTCAAATACACTCCTGGTGTTGACGCAGTGTCTAATGGACGCATGGGGATCCAGCAAATTAATATTCGAGGAATGGAAGGTAACCGAGTTAATATTTTGGTTGATGGGGTTGCACAGCCGTACTTATATGACCAGACTTATGACTTTATCTCATCAGGGCGTCTTGCCTTAAATATTGATATGATCAAATCAGTTGAGGTTGTCAAAGGTTCTGCGTCGAGTTTATATGGCTCTGATGGCATTGGTGGTATCGTTGCCTTTCAAACTAAAGATCCCAGTGATTTCCTAAAAGAAGGCGAAACATTTGGTGGCCAGATTAAACTCGGATTTGCCTCGCGAAACGACGCTTTCACTGAAAATGTTGTTCTTGCCAATCGCAGTGGAGGTCTAGAGTCTATGGTTGCCTACACGCGCAATGACTCAGGTCTTATTGAAAATTTCGCCAATGGTGACTATCAGAACAACTCCGTCAAAGATTTGGATGCCAAAGCAGACAATTTGTTGGTCAAATTTCAGTATCAAGTTGATGATGCTAACCGCATTGAGTTGATTGGCGAGATGATCAATCAAAACAGCACCGGAAATGTCGCGCATTCTTCATACACAAAATACGAACTTGATGACACTACGGAAAGGGCCAAACTAGGTGTTAAACATATTTGGGAGGGTTCAAGCTTACTAGCAGACTCGATTGATAGTCAAATCACTTGGCTTTCTCATAAACAGAACAATATTACCGACCGCCAAGGCACATCATTTGGTGGCCCAGTGGACCAAATAAAAGACTACTCTTATGAAGATCAAGGAGTTCAAACTGACTTCGAGTTTAATAAATATTTAGCGACAGACAATACGGAACATTTTGTCACCTACGGTATGGCCGCTTCTTATAAGGATATTAAAAATTCCAATAAGAACATAGATCGATTAAACAACAATCAAGCCTCACTGAACTTTTATCAACCCGATGCAAAAGAAACTCGCGTAGGTTTATTCTTGCAAGATCAAATATCCCTTTTGGAAGATAAGCTTATTGTCACACCAGGATTGCGCTGGGATAGGTTTCAAACCAAACCAGACAACAACACCGCTGGTAGCTCTAGTGACAATTATCAAACCAGTACAAGTTCTGCCTTAACCGCAAGACTTGGCACTGTTTACTCGATAACTGACAACTCTAAAGTCTTTGCCCAAATAAGCCAAGGTCATAGAGCGCCAACTTTTGAAGAGTTGTATTACTCATACTCTTCGGTAGGAGGACACCAAAGTTATACCAATCTAGCTAACCCTAACTTAGAAGCCGAAGACAGTATCACTTACGAAATGGGCTATCGCTTCACCAATAGCTATTCTAAGTCTGAAATTTCGGTGTTTTACAGTGACTACAGCGACTTTATTGATCGAGTGACTATTGATAGCAATACTTATCAATATCAGAATATTGGCAAAGCAAACATTAAGGGAATCGAGTTCTCGAGCCGTGTTATGGTCAGTGATGTTTTTGAGCTTCCTGAGGGGATATCAACCCGCTTTGCCGCCAGTTACACAGAAGGTGAAGATGGCGACAAACAGCCACTTAACTCGGTTAACCCATGGAATGCAGTCACGTCTCTCGATTATGACTCACCGAACAATACTTGGGGAAGCAGCATTGCACTCAACTATTATGCTGAGAAAAAGATGTCAGACATAAACCCTAGCGCAGATCTCACCACCTCACCAAATGGTGTTCAAGCCGCTACTCCGAGTGCAACAGTGATAGATTTAACCGCCTACTATCGACCAATTAAAGATCTAACCTTGTCGGCAGGCCTGTTTAACTTAACGGACCGCAAGTACTGGAAATGGAGTGATGTAAGGAGTAAAACCGAGCTATATGATGACCAGACTCAGGCAGGTCGCAACTGGGCCATCACTGCAAAATATGAATTCTAGACCAATTCTAACCCACTAAAAAAGCTCCCATTTGGGAGCTTTTTTCTTATATTCGTTCAAAAGGACATCAAAAACGGTTGTGAACGAACCTACACTTATTTCGAACTTGCCATCTCTTTCTTGACCATTACAGCGGAAGCGACGATGAAAGCGATGATAAGACCTAGTTCCATTGGGAGTACCTATTTGGTTACAGTTAAGTGGAGTAAAATTTAGACAGCACGATTCTATCACTTTTAAAAATCAATGATACCCCGAAATGACAATTTTATACTTTTTGTGGCTCACGCCGTAAAAAAGCCTGATTAGGCTGATTTTTACCATAATGTGTTAAATGATATTAGTGTCCTATCCGCCTTTTTATTTAAAAACCACCTTACCACCAATCATTTTGAATGCTGGCGTTCCTCGTATCAAAGTATCGCGCGCAAACTCCCCATCACATTGAGGGCAATGACAGGGTGTAGAGGTAAAATCTGCCACGATTCGCTCTTTAAAGCATTTCACTAAGGCCCCTTTTCCACCTTTTCGGTACTTAAAGCTCACAGCGACATTTGGCACAATAAATATCGACAGTTTTGCTCGGTTGCTTCTTATTCGGCTTCGCCATTTACTTGCTCTCTTTCTATTACCTGCTCAGGTTTGAGCCATACCTGACTGAAATCAAACCAACCCAACGCATTGCATTTGGCATTTTGCAGCGCGCCGCATTGCTCTCTACCTATACCGAGCCAACAGTGAAATATGGGTATGATCTGCATACGATCAACCAAAGATTTACCAATTTCTCTTGCTGGAAAGCGGCTATTTTCTTGCCCTTGCCATGTTTGCACTAACTTGAGCCAATCGTCGAAATCTTCAGGGTTACAAAACTGTTCGATATCACTGTAATTAAGCAGCCAACCTGCCAAACCATCGTCGCGATGAGTAGAAATTCCCATCGGTTTTAACCAAATATCCACTTGCTCGGGGTTGGGTAAAGAAACATCGTATTTCACCAGTTCAACCTCAAGATTATCTTGCTTGAGAAGCGCTTCAACACTTGGAATTAAAACCGGAAATGTCGGATGTTGGCCGTGATAAGCAATCGTCACCTTGCGATAAGAAGGCGGAGAAGTATAGTGCCCTTGAGCGGTGTGATGATACCAGCCCGGCTTTAGGCCATGTGCTGGGAGAACGCCTAACTCAACCACCTTTTCTTGCGGCAACAGATTATAAAGATTTAAAGACCCTAGCCGCTGGCTGAAGTAGTTTGCCCATTGATCGGATTTAGCCAGACCACTTCGACGATTAAGTAAGAAATAGGTACAGCCTGGGTCTAACTCGACATATGTGGGTTTTTCAGTGGTTTGTTTTATGGTGTTTTCCATACTTGGAAATAAGATAGACCCATAAATATCATTGATGACGCAAACTTCCACTCTGTCAATCAAAGGTCTAAACCCAAAATATCCATCAAAAGCTTGCAAAACAAGGTGTGTTTTGGTGTTGCTGACGATTTTATATGGCCCAGTCCCGACCGGCATTTGATCGTAATCCGCAGACCGGCTGCTTTCAGGAAGCAAAATTTTGGCGTCAGACTCAGACAGCATCAAAGGCAGATGATAATTGGGCTTATCGAGAAAAATATCCACCACATATCGGCTAGGACTCCTTACATCGCAAATATGCCGATAAAGAGGTTTACCTCTAAGTTCATATAGTGAGTCGACGACTATTTCAGTGGTCAGCTGTTCACCGTTATGAAAGCGCACGTTGGGCCTTAAATAAAAGCGCCAATGTGTGGGTGAAAGCATGTCCCAGTTGTGGGCTAAATCTGGACTAAGCGATTCATTCTCATCCAAACGGGTTAAGCCGCTAAAGATTTGCCTTGCGATATGTTGCTCAGAGCGGCGTACTGGCTTGCGCGGGTTAAGCATTGAGAGCGCTCGGTAATACGGAAGACGCAGCACTTGCTCGCCTTCTTGCTGCTGCACACCTAGATAATTTTCGACTATTTGCGCTAATTTAGCTGCGTCTTGATCTAATGCATTAAGCGCTTGAGTGATCTTGCCTTCTTCCAGATATCGTCTGGCGAGGTTTTCACTTACATCGGTTCGGCTACGTTTAAAGTTGAGCTGCGAAAGCTTACCTCGGCCCGGCGAAGGGTGCCATTCAATCCACCCCTGCTCTTCCATTTTGTTTAATACAATCCGTGCATTACGCCTAGTGCAAAACAAAATATCAGTGATCTCTTCTAATTGAATACCACAATTTTGACCATTGTAGTGTTCAAACAAGGTTTCAAATTGAACGCGTAGTCTAGGACTGCTCATAAAGAGGAAATCTCAATCAAAGTGAACTCTGTTAAGTTTCCTTATTTATGAGCAATTAGGCAAGCTTAGGATAAGGTTATTGAAGTTTTAGCCCCATTTGTTCAGCAATAAGACTGAGTTGCGCTTCGTTATCAAGCTTGATCGACCATTTATTTTCCGCGCCATGAGCGGCTACCACATTGGCACCTCGACCAATCAGTTGCAGCGCATCGGTTTGAGCTTGCAGAGTAATCATATGCTCAGACGCCAGTTTAATGACTAGCTCATGAGGGGTAACAATGATTTTACCCGCCGAGAAATCAATCACCATCTAACTTTCCTTAAACGAATGCTTGGCATTACGCTTCTTTTTTACCGCGATGGTTAAGCGACTGGTGCACACTAACCGTTCTCTGTCATCACGAATATCGATTTGCCACACTTGGGTCGAGATCCCTAAATGCACAGGCTCAGCGCGACCAGTAACTGTGCCCTCTCGCATTGAACGCACATGATTGGCGTTGATGTCTAGCCCGACGCAATAGGAGTCTTCGCTGACGCACATGTTAGCCGCTATCGAACCCAGCGTTTCAGCAAGCGCCACAGATGCACCGCCATGTAACATACCAAAGGGTTGATGGGTAAAATGGCAGACAGGCATGGTCGCTTCAATGAAGTTATCACCAAATTGGGTATACACTATACCCAGATGACGCATTAAGGTGTTTTCTGAGGTCGCATTTAAGCCATCGAGATCAAACGATTGTTTCCAGATTGTCATACAAGTTCTCTCATGATTCATTACACAGCATTTTAGTCAAATGATATGATTAAAGGAATAATAACAATCATACCGAATAACTTATGTATAATTCATTGAAACGCCTCACTTTATTGAGTGCAATCGGCTTGATGGCGTGCAGCTCATCACCAACAGGTCGTCAGCAATTGCTGCTTTTTTCAGACCAAGACATGAGCACGCTTGGCGCTCAATCCTTTGAGCAAATGAAACAAGATCAAAAAATCAGTACTAATCGTAAAACCAATGCCTATGTCCAGTGTGTAGCCAAGGCGGTCACTTCGCATGTACCCGCTCAGGCTGGGTTTAAAGATTGGGAAGTGGTGGTATTTGATAGTGAACAGGTCAACGCTTTCGCCCTGCCCGGCGGCAAGATTGGTGTTTACACCGGCCTGCTTGATGTGGCGAAAAACCAAGACCAGTTGGCCACCGTCATTGGCCATGAAATTGCTCACGTGTTAGCCGATCACAGTAATGAGCGCCTATCACAGTCACAACTTGCCAATGCAGGGTTACAAATTACCAGCGCCGCGCTTGGTTCCTCGCAATACGCCCAATATCAAAGTGCCACTATGGCCGCCTTAGGGCTTGGCATTCAATATGGTGTGCTGCTTCCTTATGGTAGAACCCAAGAATCTGAAGCTGATTTAGTCGGCCTAGAACTGATGGCAAAAGCGGGTTTTGATCCTACACAAAGTGTTGAGCTTTGGAAAAATATGGCCAAAGCTTCTGGGGGCAGCCAACCGCCCGAGCTGCTATCAACTCACCCATCGCACAGCACGCGCATTCAAGATCTGTCAGCGAAAATAGCGTCATTACCCAATTACAACATTAAACGGCCTAACTGCTCATAATCAGCATAGGCCTTTATTTTCAAGCCATAACATGGATAATAACGCCCTTCATTAATTACCTATATTATGTGAGCCTATTATGTCTTCAGAAGCGACAATGTTGGAACGCTGCCAATCAAAATGCGAACTGTGCGGCAGTGATACCCCTCTTACCGCTTATCCAGTTCCGCCCCACAGCCATGTTACCGTTGATCAGGCGTTAATGGCGTGTGATAAATGCCTTGGCGAGATAGACAGCCCTGAAGACATCAACCACTGGCGCTGCCTTAATGACAGCATGTGGAGTCAAGTCCCTGCCGTTCAAGTTACCGTTTGGCGACAACTGACTCGCTTAAACAGCGAAAGCTGGGCGCAAGATGCACTAGACATGATGTACATGGAAGAAGAAACCATGAACTGGGCCATGCAAGGCATGTCGGACGATGATAAGCCGCTTGATTGCAATGGTGTAGAACTGAAAAAAGGTGACGACGTAACGGTAATTAAAGATCTGCCTGTTCGCGGCACCAACCAAGTCATCAAACAAGGCACTGTGATTCGCGGCATCAGTATTGGCGATGATCCAAAGCTTGTTTCAGGCAAAGCCAACGGCGGCCAATCTATGTATGTTATCGCAGAGTTCTGCCGTAAGAAGTAATCACAAGTTACTTTCGACAGATATAACCAAGGCGCTCACTAGAGCGCCTTGGTTGTTTTAAGCATTCAAGCCAAAGTGTTAGCCGATTAACCCAAAAGACGCCACCAAACTTTGCAGTGAAGACATAAGCTCTGTATTCATATGAGTTGAAATAAAACTGATAACCTGCGCTTTATCATCGGCTAACAAAGATAAAGCCTGATCATAACCAGCGCCTAACCCTTCAACCCCTTCAGTTAAATTGGTATTAATCCCCCGACAATCTGGGTGATATGGGTATACCTTACAATCAACTTTGCCCACAATCATAGCAAAACCCCTTCAAATCTTTTTAAAAACAATGCGATACTGAGATTTTGCCATACTAACTAATTGCTTTTTTATATCAAATAAGTTCCTAAGTTCTTTGTTTAAAGTTAGATACCCAGCCCAGAAAGGGGGAATTATCGTGCTAGAGGGGTTGAGATGGCACTTCTATGTGCTCACTTAGATAAAATGCGATATTTACATGGATTGATTGGGCTTTACTCACTGCACCAAAGCTGCTTTCGAAATATGGACACTATTTGTCGGCCATCAACTTTGGAAAGTTGCTAATCAACAAAAACATCACGCTAACCACTTCAAAAACAACGGCTACTGATACTACAATACTAGTTAGCTCTAATGCAGTATAAAATGTATCCCTCATCGGTAGTAGTTCATGCTGAGGGTACACAATAAGCGGTATTCCGACTAATCTCATGTATGGAAGCAAGAGTGAAGCAACCAAGCAGATTAGTAATGCTACTAAGTCATGTTTGAGCCTTCTTAAAAACACAAAAAAGTTTGCAAGTTTATGAGTAGAACCTACATTACTCGACACAGTGATTAAAACACTAAAAATTACAGATACGCCAGCGGTAAGCCCACCAAGAAGTGCCCCTAAAATTCCCGGAGTTGCAGACTCAATGAGCTTATAGCCACTTTCATTTGGAGTAGCAAAGCCTAAGCACATGAGAAATATAATACCTGTAATAATTACAGCCTTAATCATCTTTGTTATTTTCTACCTCATCATGATAATCATACTCGGATCGATAATATTCTATAACTTGCACAACATCTTGAACTTGATAGTTATGAAGTTCAATCTCTGTAATACCTTTGCCTTGCATTGTAACTATCTTTGCAGTGCGCTCACTACTAATACTAGTAGTTTTAGTTTTATGCCCTCGAAGTCGGCCTTTCATCATCCAGTTCCCGCCCCCCTTCCTGCACCAGCTTATGAGATTAGACAGCCAGCCATCACTCTTTAACTTAAGTGTAGAGTCTTTATTTTCGAATGTTGTGGTGACTGTATTTGCATTGGTAGCAGCGGATGTATCATTAAGCGCCTTCTTCATTTCTTTCTCTGTATCACCGAAAAGATTTGGTGGATTTAAATCAAATCTTACTGACTGAACCGATTCGAACTTATCGTATTCTTCCCAAAAAGTATTGTCTAATGTGTTCAATACTGGTTCGATCTCTGCTCTCAAGTTCAACTCCGCCAACTCAATATTATTGGACAAAGCTTGAAAAGCTTTACAAGCAGCAGTTGGAGTGGAAAAAACGCTGGTTTTCTTTTCTACTAATAAAACTTGTTGTTCACGATCCCAAAGCCAAACCATCGGTGGGAAATCTTCGACACTGTACTCATTAAAGTCTGCATCATGCCCATGTATACTTTTAGCTTTGGCAACCATGCCAGCCATTACCCCTTCGTCTCTACCTTCAATCATAATCTTTATCGAGAACAACTTCTCACCTCGCTCGGTTTCTGGCGGATTATCAACAGAACAGTAAAGAGCATTCTCGAAAGCAAATATGTCTTTTGACATATTTTTACCAACAAACAGCTGTGGCTCTTTAGCTACCAAAGAGACTCTCAAAGCATAAAAATTCATTGTCGTTATACTACCTAACATATAAAAAACATAAGTGTACAACTTCATATCTTCTATGTTTATACTGTTATTTTATACAGTGATGATAAATAAGTCTAGCAGTAGAGTCGAGGAAAGTAAGTGCCCCTGAATTTATTCACTAATAATAAATTCTTTGCACCTGTCTTAAGATTTAAGGGGAGTGGTTAAAAGAGCTCGAGGGACTTATATTTAATAGATTCAATTTTGTCATCTAGCCGAATCTTTTCGTTTGCTTTTTTATGAGAAAATCCACTCATGAAAGTAATTAAGTGCTCTAAGTCTTGTACATCACTTATCGTCACAAATGATTTTTCCTTGTTTACGTATACGCGAGACTTTTTTTCACGTTGTAAAAGCTCAACAGCATTACTCAAAGTTCCTGTGCTTTTAGTATCCCAGACCATAAACCCATAGTCACACTCTCTGGCCATGGCTAAGTCTTTGGCGGTAAAGAATTCCCTCGAACCGGAAGGAGCAGTACTAACGATATTCTTTACTGTCCAACAACCTAAATTGTTTCTAGGCTGTCCACCGGTACAATACACTGTAACGTTTTGGTAGGAATATTGGTGCAGGAGTTCCTGTATCGAGGCGTCCACACCATTGGCATCACCGACTAGAACATGGAACCCAGACTCCGTGATATGCTTCAGGCGAAATCGTACATTATCGTCTAAATTTTTAATTCTCATTGAGCCCGAAATAAAAACCGTAGTCATTATTTTTTCCTAGTAGCTGTAGCAACAAACACTTGTTTAATTTTATCACATTTACGCAATGTTTGTGTGGCAGCTTCTAAAGATGTGCCACTATCGTATAAATCATCGATTATCAGTACGTTATAACCTGTTTCCGTCAATCTCGCTGCTACTCTTTCATCAATTTCAAATGCATCCATTAGGAGATCTATGCGCTCCTGTCTATTAGAAATATCTTTCATCTGTGGTGTTGACTTTGATTTAATTAACAAACCTTCAATGCAGGGCTTGCCAGTGATCTGCGCGAGTTCCGAGGCAATTTCTTGTACTGGTTGCTTGGTTCGTTTTTTGGAGGGTGGCATAGACACAATGAAAGATATAAAAGGTAGTTTCGATAAAATATAGTCATTTATTTTTTGAGCAATATAAGTACACTTGGTTAAGTCATTTCGATACTTCAAACGAAATACGGCTTCACCTACATCTGTTCTTACGGTTTCAAACTCTGGGTGGCCCCATGCGTTTTCACCTATATATACGCTACGTACAGAGTGCTTATCAAGAGAATAACCAAAGTCCCACACTCCTATAATTTCTTTTACATCCATAATTACAATCCTAGCTTAACTTTCGTCATCATTTGAGAGGTATTACTAGTTATAAGCCAACTTTTACAGTGGTTTAAGTCGTAACTTTTCACCATCTAGCATGGCCAGTTTTATTTTAATTCACGGATAAAGATTGAATTCAATAACAAACACAAAGCCACCATATTCAAGGTTTGACTTTACTAATCATTAATTTTCCTATATCAAACCTAACCTATTTCCTAGACTCAAGGTTCCGCTGTTAGACAAAAAAACTACGAAGGTAGAAAGAAGTATCCACTAACAGACTTCCCTACCACTCCACACTGCAAACCTCATCACAAAACCACAAATTTCTGCTGAGGGAAGAAACCGACACTTTCACTATCCTCGCGGTCTCCTTACATACCCTTCTAGGCAAATACACTATTGAGCCAGTTACTTTACCAGCCTCTTTTATCGTTCACTCAGTGGTTTAGCACAGTGATGATTTCCACATAACTTGTTACAGTTCAGCCATTTAATATGCATGTAGATTGATTACCCGCAGTGGTTGGGTCATAAGAGTGAAGCTGTATGGCGAATGATATTGAGTTTAGCTTTGAAGTCTCTGGGTTTTTAGGGTCGTTCAAAGTAGAAAGTTTTCGGGTGACGGAAGCCCTGTCTGCCCCGTTTGAAATGAACCTGACCGTCTTATCTGACAATGATGACATTAGCTTCGAGGCGCTGAGCAGAAAAACCGGCGTGCTGAGTGTTTATGGTCAAGGTTTAGCGGCGGCTCGCCAGTTTAATGGCAGCATTTCAGAGCTAAGTTATATGGGCTCTGGTCGGCGCTACTCTCGTTACCAGATCACTTTGGTGCCTCAACTTTGGTTTTTGACCCAGCGCCAAGATTGCCGCATTTTCCAAAACAAAACCGCGCCAGATATTATTCGCCATGTTTTTGATGATGCGGGGATGAGCGATTACCGCTTTGAACTGGCAGGCCAATATCAAGAAAAAGACTACGTGTTACAATACCGCGAAAATGACCACCATTTTGTTCAGCGTCTTTTAGCCGAGCATGGCATGTGGTTTTACTTTGAGCACAGCGATGCCGCACATACCATGGTGATTGTTGATAGTAACGACGCGATTCCAGAGCTTGTCAGCACGCCGCTCAACGCTTCTTATCTTGGACCTATGCTGTATCACTCTCAAGGTGGCGGTGTGTCTGACAAAGAGCACATTTTCGACTTAGAGCAGGTACATCGCGCTCTCACCAGTGATGTCAGTTATAGCGATTACAACTACCTCACCCCGAAAATACCGCAAAACAAAACCGCCCAAGATGGCGTAAATACAGATTTAAAACGCTTCGATTACCCTGGGCGCTACACCTCTCCTGACTTTGGCGCTCAGCGCAGCAGTGAATGGATGTCAGAATACAGAGTCGATAGCCATCAAATTCATGCCTCTAGTAATATTATGCGTTTGGCCTCAGGCTTAAGTTTTGAGATAAGCGAACATCCGCGCTCCTCGGTCAATCGTGATTACCTAATGCTCTCTGTGATGCATCTTGGTGAAAACCCTCGCGTGCACGAAGAAGAAGGTGCCGATGCCCCAACCCACTACCAAAATCAGTTTGTTTGTCTGCCACGTGATGTGACTTATCGCGCGCCAAAAATGGCCTCCCCTGTAGTTGATGGTCCGCAAACGGCGGTCGTCGTTGGACCTGCGGGAGAAGAAATCTACACCGATGAACTTGGGCGAATTAAAGTGCAATTTCACTGGGACCGTTACGGACAAAGTGACGAACACAGCTCATGCTGGCTGCGAGTCAGCCAATCAATGGCCGCGCCGAACTGGGGCGCCGTGTATCTGCCGCGCATCGGCCACGAAGTGGTGGTAACCTTTTTAGAAGGCGATCCTGATAGGCCGCTTGTTACAGGCGCTGTGTATAACGGTTTACACACCCCACCTTACGAACTTCCCGAACATAAAACTCGCACTGTTTTTCGCACCCAAAGCCATAAGGCAGACGGTTACAACGAAATGCACTTTGAAGACGAAAATGACCAAGAAATGGTGCATTTTCACGCGCAAAAAGACATGAAAACCAAGGTACTGAATAATCGCTACCGAGATATAGGGAATGATGAAGAGCTTGAAGTGGGCCGAAACCAAGAAAATAACGTCCATGGCGATCGCAAAGAAACCATTCATGGCCATAAAACTTCAGAGACAAAACAAACGTTTAAAGAGCAAGTCGACCAAGACGTAACCGTTACCTACAACGCCAATGAGCAAAAGCAAGTCGCAAAAGATCAACACAGATCGATTGATGAAAACCGCCTAACCAAAATAGGCCAAAACCTGTCTGTCGAAATTGGTGGCAAAGCGAGCCTTGCGGTGCTTGAGGGGTTATCGGCCAATATAGGTGCCGATGACTCATTGCAAGTGGGCGGTAATTTGAATGTCGATGTACAAGGCAACACCTCTTTTCGCGCCGATGGTGAAACCACCATTATTTCTGGAGATGAAATCAAAGTTCAGGTCGGTTACGCGGGATTAATCCTAAAAAGTAGTGGTAATATAAAGCTTTACGGCTCTTCAATTACCATTGACGGCGCAGCGCAAACCACAATCAACGGCGGCAATGTGGCAATAAACCCAGATAAAGGAAGTGCTAGGCTCAATGTCGCGCCGCCTTATGAGTCTTTTATGCGTTACAACCAGCGCATTGTGTTGCAAGACCAAACCACAGGGGCGGTTCATGCCAACAAAGCGTACAAACTCGTGTTTGAAGATGGTAAAGAAATCTACGGTAAGACCAATGCTAAAGGGGAAACATCCTTGATTAATACCAAAGATTTACAATCCTCATTTGATATTTACTGGAGAGAAATTTAATGAGCGACGATTTATGGATTTACGCTGGCAATGCCCAAACTACCGATGCCAAAGATAAAGAACCAGTAGTGATGCACGCCCCTGCCGGCAATATGTTTTGGGCCGATGATCAAAGCGGGCAAAATCTTGATATTCAATTTGCGGTCAATGGCAAAAAAAGCCCTTCTCTGCCTAAAGAATTTACGCCAAGGGCCACCTTGATCCCCAATACGGTTGACGAAACCTGTAACTCATTAGAGCTGTATGTAAATGGCCAAAATTTTACCTTATTGGATCGCATCCCAACAGAAGCCATCACAGCCCCTGGCGATTTAAGAGCCGCGATAATGACCTGCCCTATTGATCCTTTGCCAAGAAAATCCTTGATTCGACCCAGGGACAACGGCAATGAAGTGCTTGGCATTCTCAAAGCCAGTGATAGCTTGATGCTTCTTCCAAATCCTATTGGCGAGGTCTATAACATTGATGATATGGACGAATCGGTTATTTCTGCTTTGTTTGATACGCTAGCAGAAAATTCCTTGCTGGAATTCTACGAACATCTGCAAAACAGTAACCGCGACCAAAATGCCATGGCCACCGCCATGGTGCAAGCGACAGAACATGGACAAGCTTACGCCTATTACAAAGCCAAATACGGAATTGAGGCAGCAAAGGGATACCTAAAAGAATTTATTGTTAAAGGGAAGTTCACAATAAAAACAATGTCACAGTGGGGTAATAAACTCGGGGTTGTGTTTAAAGGCGATCGCACCAGCAGAACCTTTTTAACCGGCATCAATTACGGCATTCATGGCGATAAGATGAAAATGCTAAGCTCCGCCATACAAATTTCAGATGACCTAAAGTCAGCTAATGCCGGAAGCTTGGTGAAAAATACTGTTAGTAGTGCAAATCCATTTAAAGGCACAAATATGATTTCCTTTATATTTGTCGCTTCATTTGACCTCTATGAGTTTTTTAAAAAAGACATAGGCGAACAAAACATTGCTGAATTATTGGGAGCACTTGGTGTGACCGTAGCCAAACTTTTCATAGCTGGTTTATTTACAGCATTGTTTATCGGCTTACTTACGCTGGCATTGGGTTTAGGTGGTGTAGCAATCAGTGCTACAACTCTATTCATAAGTATCGCTGGTATATCCTTTGGAGTCGGTTGGGCAGTTGACTCGGCTGACACTATTCTGGGCGTTAAAGATTCTGTCAAGCAATTTTTAAAAAGTGCTTTCCCTAACTTAACCGTAGAATCTATGGTAAAAAAAGAGATAGAAAGAAACCAAAGCAAAGTAGACAGCTACATTGGTTCTAGCGCAATGCAAAATTCAGGCTTTTACGGTTTTTAGGAAATTTGAATGGAAATCTACTCAGACAACGAATACGCTCCTAAAGGTCTTAGGTTTGGAATTATTATTATTTCCATTTTCTTTGCACCATTCCAGTTAGTATATTTATTCTCAGATATTTTTTTCTTCTCTAGGCTAGTCTGTGGGCTGACAGCATTGGTGACCTTTTTCTTTCCAGCCTACCTTTTTTCTAAACAAGGCCAAAACTTACTATCCAAAAGAACAGATATGCTAATAGCACTCTTTTCTTATCTTATCTTTATTCCTACGATGTTAATATTAACATCGGTAATAACTCATTCTAATAAATTTTTTGATAGTAATTTCTATATGTTCTCTTTTTTAATTTTATCCTTAGTTATGGGTATTTTTATTGGTTGCTTTTTCCATACTAAAGACAGTTTCTCTGACAGGAATGACAATATTAAGGTAAGAGGTAATGAAATTGAAATAAGAAAAGTAGATATTGTAGAAGGTCTTAGTTTTTCCAAAATGCCTTTCCTGAGAAAGCCTTTGACAAAAGCTAAGAATGCTATCGTTGTATTAGCATGTATAGTGGGCACCGGTGGCGCAGGTATTGCCATGGGCATCGCTGAGCTGCTTACACGTTCTGACATTCTGAGCCCAGATCTAGATACTCATAGTGTCCTATTCTTTATCTTTGGTGTGCCTGTTCTATTTACCTTTGGTGTAATTGTATATGCAATGATGACATACCTATCCGAATGGCGTAAGTTAGTCGCAAGCATAGATAAAGAGTATGGTGAACATAAGATAATCTTTAACTCCAAAAAGAAATCCTATAAGAAGATTAAAGAGATAATGGCAGAGTCAGGCTCTAATGCTAACGGATAAACATAGACTTTTTGTCATGACCACTAACATTAGCCCCTAAAAACACTCGCTTGAATCGGTTATAAGTGACGGCGTAACTACGAATTTAGTTACGCCGTCACATGAGTGCTATTTCATCTGTCCATCAAGCGGGCCTGTGGAAGAACCCTCGAAAATGACGAATAAAAGAAAATCAATTAATCAATCTTCGTGAAAAAATCAACTGGTGTGATTAAGTTATAGTGGTTACCCGTTGGAACTGAATATGCTCTTGAGCCATCAGAAATTAATGGCAATTTAAAAACGTTTTTTAAATTTTCACCAATACTGTCAGCCAAAGTTGATAAGAACTCTTCCTCTTCACTAGTTAGTGTCGTAAATTCACCTAAGGCAGACTCTATACCTCGCGGGGAATAGAGATTGAAATCTCCAGACTTGATGGTCTTATCATAAACACGATCCTTAAACCCTTCTTCATCAAAAAAACGTTTAAATCGGTCAGGAATTAAGTCTACTTCTTTTAAGAAAGTAACAGAATCATATATAGCGTTTTTTACTGACATTGGTTTCTTTTCTATTTCATCACGAATGTCTTCTTTCGATGCAGATAACCACTTAGCATCCTTGTCCCTTAAAGTAAATGCGGCTCTAAATTGGCAAGCACCGTCATCAGGTAACTTATGCTCTTTTACCCAATAATCTTTATCTTTGATGGTTGAAGGCTTTGGGGTTTCAAATTGACCATCTTCCAGCTTTGTCTCGTGCCACCACTGTGGTTTAACATCTTTTTCATCGAAGCTTACGATTTTTGATTTGACTTGCAGTGGAATTGGTTCTCGATACGGACCATCTCCTTCGATTTTAGAGCCAGCGACAAGCAATAATTTGGGGTTATCTTCTAACATTTTATTAGTAATGATGCGATCAGAAAAATTGGTAATCATGCTCTGACAGCCAGAACGCGCAGAGCATGCTGCGTCATATGATGCTCCATCTTCCTTAGCAATTAGTTTACATAAAAGATGTTGTGCATATGAAGAAACTTCTCCATCGCTTACTGATAAGTTTTGAAGTAATTCTATACTATCTTGAACATTGCTTTTAGCCAGTGTAAACAGCGCATCCAAATCGTTTTTTTGACTTTCATTTAATGGCACTTTTTGGGTAGCTGAAGCAATTAAATTATTGATAGCTATATTGTGCTCACCTTCGCTATAAATCGAGCTATTGGGTGGCATATTAGTAATCGAAGACACCATGGTTTTTCCCTATGTCGCTTTGTCTAGATTATAATTTTATTATTAGTGCCATTTTCTACCAAAATTGTAAAGGTCATTTACCTAACTAACTTGTCAAAAAATACGCTTTAGCTCGTAGAACGTTGGACAGCCCGTAATTAAACTGTTTTGCCACTGCTCTCATTCATAGACCTTCAGGTGAAGAGTTCTACCTCCATATTTGGTAGGTAACTCGACAAGGTAACCAATCACTTTCATTACACCGTCACATGTTTGTTATTTCATCTGTTCGTCAAGGTTTAATACGGTCAAGGCGTTGCTAACACTGGTGGCGATCACATCAATCACGCCTGTCCTTAGTGCGCCAAGCATGGCGAGGGGTTTGCTGTTTTCGGCGGCAATGGCGATGACTTGAGAGATCGGGCGAAACTCTTCAATGCCCAACCCTATTACTCTATCGCTCATAACGGTTTTGGCGGATTTACCATGAATATCGAAAAAGTCATATCCAGCAAAGTCGCCCACTACGCCTTGATTCATTCGCGACTGCACTACTTCATTGGCGGTAAACCAGCCCAGATCGACCATATAGCTGTTTTCACTCATATCCCCTATGCCCACTAATGCGACATCAGCTTTACGTGCTAAGTCTAAGGTTTGTTTGACGGTCGCGTTTTGCATAAAGGCGCGCTTTTGTTCTGGGTTTTCTGCGTAGGCTGGCGCATAGAGTGTCTCGGAGGTGCCGCCATAGGTTTTGGCAAACTGACGGCAAATATGATCGGCGTTGAACATGCCACCTCTAGGGTGAATGCCGCCAATGCCACAGACGAATTTCACGTCTCTTTGCGGGATCACACCAACATGGTGCGCCACAGCCGATACATTTCTGCCCTGACCCACAGTGACGACAGAGCCATTTTGAATTGAGCTGGCCATAAATTTGGACACCAAGCCTGCCACTTGCAGGCGTTGCTGTTCTTCGCTTGGCTGATCAAGTGCGACTAAAGCGCGCTTAACACCAAAACGCTCAACCAACCTTTGTTCTATTTTGGCGCTGAATACAGGGTGGTATTTAACCGTGATTTCAACAATGCCCTCGTCTCGCGCTTGCTTGAGCATACGACCTACTTTCGCTCTCGATACGGCAAATTTTTTTGAGATTTCTTCCTGCGTCGCACCATCTTGGTAGTAAGCAACGGAAATTTCCGTTAACAGATCAGCGCTATCGTCAGACATATCATTGGGCGACTTACTCATTGTAATCAAGCTCCTAAACAAGGACTAAACATGTGCTCAGAGACGTAGCATATGTCAGGCTAACAAAATAATGCAACATTTGCTCATCTGCATTACAAATTCTCAGCCAAAAATCAGCCTGTCTAAAACCCTGTTGAACGCCCGCCAGACGATAGCAAACGTTTGATTTACACGCTTAGTTTCATGCCGGAAAAAAAACCCGCACAAACCTGCTGTAGAAGGGTAATTATCGATTGACATTCTGCGTCGAAGAGATAAATATGAACCCATCATTTACTCAATGAAAGAGCAAATGTTCATTACAGATGCTCTATCGCCACATAATTGAGAATCGTTAGCGGAGTTGGCACAATTTCCATTGGCTTAAACGCTGGCTAACGAGTTTGACATTGTACTAATCACACTATGGTTTTAGTGTGAAAGCCCATGATATAGGATGACCGAAATGAGCAACAAATTAGAGCAACTTCGTAAACTAACGACTGTCGTCGCAGACACTGGTGAGATAGATGCTATCAAGAAATACCAACCAGAAGATGCCACTACCAACCCTTCTCTGATTCTTAAAGCCGCTCAAATCGAAGAATACGCCCCTCTTATCAATGCTTCCATTGACTACGCAAAAACTCAAAGCAGCGACAAAGCACAGCAAATTCAAGATACCTGCGACATGCTGGCGGTAAACATTGGTAAAGAAATCCTAAAAACCATTCCAGGCCGTATCTCTACTGAAGTTGATGCTCGTCTTTCTTACGATACTGAAGGCAGTGTTGCAAAAGCTCGCCAGCTAGTAAAAATGTACAACGACGCAGGCATTACTAATGATCGCATCCTAATTAAGCTAGCTTCAACTTGGGAAGGTATCCGCGCGGCTGAGATCTTGGAAAAAGAAGGCATCAACTGTAACCTCACGCTTCTATTCTCGTTTGCTCAAGCTCGCGCTTGTGCAGAAGCTGGTGTGTTCCTTATCTCCCCGTTTGTAGGTCGCATCATGGATTGGTACAAAGCGAAAGAAGGCCGTGATTTCTCTCCAGAAGAAGATCCAGGCGTACTATCGGTCAGCAAAATCTACAACTACTACAAAGACTATGGCTACAACACAGTAGTGATGGGTGCAAGCTTCCGTAATATCGGCGAAATCCTTGAGCTTGCCGGTTGTGACCGTCTTACTATCGCACCAGCTCTATTGGCAGAGCTAGAAGCAGCTGAAGGTCACGTTGCTGAAAAATTGGTTGATTCTAAAGGTGCGCAAGCGCGTCCAGCAGCAATGACTCACGCTGAGTTCCTGTGGGAGCACAACCAAGACCCAATGGCGGTAGAGAAATTGGCAGAAGGTATCCGCAACTTCGCGGTTGACCAAGGCAAACTCGAAGCCATGATCGAAGCTAAGCTTTAATTTAAATTATCAGCAGGGAAGACACTATCTTCCCTGTTATTTTTCCTTTTTAAGAAAAACATAATATTCGGTATTAATTATGGATCGCAAACACCTAGCTAACGCTATTCGTGCCCTTAGCATGGACGGCGTACAACAAGCCAATTCTGGTCACCCAGGCGCCCCAATGGGCATGGCGGATATCGCTGAAGTTCTTTGGCGTTCACATCTAAATCACAACCCAGCAAACCCTGAATGGGCCGATCGTGACCGTTTCGTACTGTCGAACGGCCATGGCTCTATGCTGATTTACTCTCTGCTGCACCTTTCAGGCTACGCGTTGTCGATTGATGAGCTGAAAAACTTCCGCCAATTGCATTCCAAAACGCCAGGTCACCCAGAATATGGTTACGCGCCAGGTGTTGAAACAACTACAGGTCCTCTTGGCCAAGGTATTACCAATGCAGTTGGTATGGCCCTTGCGGAAAAAACGCTAGCGGCGCAGTTTAACAAGTCAGGCCACGACGCCACGAC
>NZ_QLYY01000012.1 GCF_003350295.1 Vibrio tetraodonis | reverse complement strand
GCCAATATAGCAGCCTTAAATATCGTCAAAGGCTTTGGCGATATCGCATAACTCAGAGCATGAGTCGTAGAGGTAACTGTTGGGATAATGCCCCAATGGAAAGGCTATTTAGAAGTCTAAAAACCGAATGGATACCAACTACTGGGTACCTAACCCAAACTCAGGCAAAGAAGGATATCAGTTATTACTTGATGGATTACTACAATAGGCAACGGCCTCATCAAGCAAATGATGGGCTATCGCCAGTTACTGCCGAAAATCGGCTTAAGTTAGTGTCCGGAATTTGTTGAACACTACAGGGGCATGTGTTGATGAGCAGAAGTGATATTTCAGGAGAAATGTATCAATTATTATTGGATTCAATAAAAGACGTATATAAAGAATCATTCTAAATAAACGTTTCCTCATCATATTTTCTTAAAATATAAAATTACGTTATAAATAGCATCACTATTTTTAGGTAAATAGTATATAGTCAAATTATTTACCTATTGTATCTAAAAATCACTAACAAGTCTCAAGATCTAAAATCCCTTGTTTTATTTGACTAGGTAGTTTTACCTTACAATGATTTATAAAATCAAACATCACACAGGTTGCCTGGCCTTGAGTGCAGACTTTGCCTATTTTTTGACTGACAATTTGATATTCCATAGTGAATCTATCTTCTTGTATATCGATGACCTTAGCACCGATAAAAAGGGTATCAGGGTAGGTAATGGGCAGCTTATATTTGCAGTTTGTTTCTGCTAACACGGGTCCGATAGTAGTTTGAGAAGAGTCGAGCGATAAATTTATTTTTTGAAAGTAGGATAAGCGAGCAGATTCGAAATACCGAAAATACACGACATTATTGACATGTTGCAGCGCATCCATCTCGCCCCATGCCACTTTAACTTCACTGATAACTGGAAATGTCTTTAATAGTTCGTGCATGAAGAGCCCCTTATGTCAGTAGGTTGACCTAAGATTGTAATCAAAATTCATAAAGTTAGTTAAAAATGTTTTTAAAATGTGATTGCAGATGGTTGATATATGGCAGGGCTTTACATCAATAGAGTAGAGGAGTAATTTTAAAGTAATAAGACTGATTGAGGATCTGATATGACAGCACCTAGTGGTTTTAATCTCGCTTATTTAGAGCAGCGTACGGACTGGACTGATGAGCTATTCAGCTTGCGCTTGAGTGGTGCTCCACTTGACTTTAAAGCGGGGCAATTCACCAAACTTGCACTTCATGATGACGCTGGCCAACTGGTGAGCCGTGCTTATTCTCTTGTCAATGCACCTCTTAATAATAGTGGCACACTCGAATTCCTAGTGGTTGCGAATCCTCAAGGAAAACTAACGCCTGACTTACACAAGTTGAAAGAAGGCGATCAAGTTTATGTGGGTAACACAGCTCATGGTGATCTTATTTTCAGTTCAATTCCAAAATCTACTCAGGATCTATGGCTACTCTCGACAGGAACAGGCATTGGCCCTTTTTTATCATTGCTCGATGACGTCAACGTTAGATTAGATCTGGATAAAATTGTATTGGTTCACGGAGTCAGACATGAAAAAGACTTGGTTTATCGTTACTTGATTGATCAGTTGTTGGAACAATATCAAGGTCGCCTTTTATATTTGCCTATTGTTTCAAGAGAGGAATCCTCTTTTGCATTAAGTGGGCGTATCCCTCAATTTCTGCAGGCTAATCAAATTCAGGACATAGCTAAAATACAACTTACCAAAGAGAGTAGTTTTGCCATGTTATGTGGTAATCCGGAAATGATCAAAGAAACGACCCAAACATTACAGTCTTTTGGTCTGGAGAAATATCGTAGAGCGACAGGTGGAAATGTTATTTTTGAACGGTATTGGTAACACTTGTGACCAAAAATAAAAACTAAGCAAGGCCCAATAAGTAGGGCCTTGATTTTTTAAGCGAGCTAGAAAATCAAATGAGCGACGCCAGCAATGACTGGTAGAGTAATTAAAGTTCGCAGGATAAAGATAGCGAACAGCTCAAAGATATTAACAGGAATGCGGCTACCAAGAAGTAGTGCACCCACCTCTGACATGTATATCAACTGAGTGACAGACATGGCTGCAATAACAAAGCGAGTCATTTCATTATCAATTGAGCTTGCTAAAATTGCTGGAATAAACATATCAGCAAAGCCTACAACAATAGTCTCTGAAGCGGCAACAGCTTCTGGAACTCCAAGTAACTCTAAAAACGGAATAAAAGGTTGACCAAGGAAACTAAATACAGAAGTGTATTCGGCAATCACTAAAGCGATAGTACCTAGACCCATGACCACAGGTAGAACACCAAATACCATATCAATCGCATTGCGAACACCTTCACCAAAAACAGAACCCAGTGATTTAACTTTACCTGCTTTTGCTAGCGCTAGCTCCATACCCCAAGAAAAGTTGCTATGGCCTTCAGGAATTAGGTCAGCATCTTCAGCGGGTGTAGAACCGTCAATAAAGGTGTCCTTTTTCATACTCAATGGCGGAATACGTGGAATGATAATCGCGGCAACGATTCCGGCTAGACATATGGCACCATAAAAAGGCAAAAATAAATGTTCGAGTTCAACTTGTGCCAGTACAACCAAGCTGAAGGTGATGGATACGGCAGAGAAAGTAGTCCCAACAACCGCAGCTTCTCTTTGAGTATAAAATTTAGTTTCGTACTGTTTACTAGTTAGAAGAATTCCAACAGATCCATCTCCAAGCCATGATGCCATACAGTCGATAGCACTTCTGCCGGGAAGGTTAAAGATTGGACGCATTACCTTGCTAAGCAGAGTGCCAAACAATTCCAACAAGCCAAAATTAAGCAATAGAGGTAGCAGCAAACCAGCAAAGATAAATACTGAGAAGAGTGTCGGCAATAGGCCTTCGAGTACCAGCCCTCCGGTATTTTCCTCCCAGATTGCTTTGGGGCCTACCTGGAAGAATGTCATAGCAACGGCAAGGCCACCTATTACACGTACTAGTAACCAAAGTGGGCTGGGATTAAAAAGTCCGTTTAAGAATGCGCTACGAGATATGAAGTCAGGGTTTTTTATCCGGCATAGGACTGAAGCTGAGGCCATAAAAATAATGACTGAAGTAACGATGCCGACTAAATGGTCACCGAATAATGCTTGAATAGTTTTAGCTAGGACAGCAATAGGAATAGTGATGTCCCCTTCATAGTGAATGGGTGCCATGAAAAGGAACAAACCCAGTAACGAAGGGATCAAAAACATCCAAAGATTACCTTTGGTATTTGTCTGTTTAATAGTTTGAGCGTTATTCTGCATTGAAAATCTCGTGTTACTGCTAGTGAATCAATTCTGTATGCTTTTTGAACATATCTATTCACTAAACATATCTACTTAGTCATTCTTGGCGAAGAGTAATCCTTATTGAGTATTCTTGCAATACTATTCAATAAATTTCCCTAAATATGCACAATATAATATGACGTTTGTGTAAAATTACGGTGCCTTGTTTCGAGGATGTTAAATTGATTGTTATTATGTTGCAAGTTAGTTTTTGCTATTAAGAGACATGTGATATCCATAATTGTGAGCTCATTCATTATATTTACCGATTGCTCAAATAAAAAAACCGCCCATTGGGCGGTTGTTATCATTAGGTCTGTATTTACTTGTTTGCGACTTTTCCAAGCTTTAACCAAGTATCAATAACCGTGTCTGGATTAAGTGAGACAGAACTAATGCCTTGCTCCATTAACCACTCAGCTAAGTCATCGTGATCTGATGGGCCTTGACCACAGATGCCGACGTATTTACCCGCTTTACTTGCCGCATCGATCGCCATTTTAAGCATGGCTTTCACTGCCGGATTGCGTTCATCGAATAGATGAGCCACATCACCGGAGTCTCTATCAAGACCGAGAGTAAGCTGGGTCATGTCGTTTGAGCCGATAGAGAAGCCGTCGAAGTATTTAAGGAAATCCTCTGCGAGAACGGCATTTGAAGGTAATTCACACATCATGATAACTTTCAGCCCTTGATCGCCTCGGCGCAGGCCATACTTAGCCAGAATATCGATAACCGATGCCGCTTCGCTTGGTGTACGAACAAAAGGAATCATAATTTCGACGTTCTTTAGCCCCATATCATCACGTACGCGCTTAATTGCTAGAGTTTCTAGTTCAAAGCAGTCTTCAAATACTGGTGAAATGTAACGCGATGCTCCTCTAAAGCCCAGCATTGGGTTTTCTTCATGTGGCTCATAGCTTTGACCACCGACAAGATTACTGTACTCATTAGATTTAAAATCAGACATGCGAACAATCACTCGCTTTGGCCAGAAAGCAGCAGCAATCGTCGCAATTCCTTCAGTCAGCTTGCTGACATAGAAATCGATTGGATCTTTATAGCCACGAATGCGTTCACTAATTTCTGCTTTAAGCTCGTCGGTTTGTGTATCAAAGTTAAGTAGTGCTTTGGGGTGAATACCTATCATTTTATTGATGATGAACTCTAAGCGAGCTAAACCAACCCCTTCATTCGGGATCTGGGCAAAATCGAAGGCGCGATCTGGGTTGCCCACGTTCATCATGACCTTGGTCGGTAAAACGGGAAGCTCATCGACCGTGGAACGTTTGATGTCAAAGTCTAACTGGCCATTGTATACGTACCCTGTTTCGCCTTCAGAGCATGAAACCGTTACTAAACTTCCGTCTGTCAGACTAGATGTCGCATTGCCACAACCAACGATGGCAGGAATACCGAGTTCTCTAGCGATAATTGCGGCATGACAGGTTCGTCCACCACGGTTGGTGATGATCGCTGATGCTTTTTTCATCACAGGCTCCCAATCAGGATCTGTCATATCAGTGACCAATACATCTCCATCTTGGACTAAGGACATTTGATCTAGAGAGTCGACTAAACGAACAGGGCCTGAACCGATACGTTGTCCTATCGCACGGCCTTCCACTAATACGTCTGCTTTGTTGCTGAGTTCATAGCGCTCGATTACGTTTTGTTCGCTTTGAGAGCATACAGTCTCTGGTCTTGCTTGGACAATATATAGTTTCCCATCGATACCATCTTTAGCCCATTCTATGTCCATAGGACGTTGGTAATGCCTTTCGATGATCATTGCTTGTTTAGCAAGTTCAGTAATTTCCTCATCGTTGAGGGAGAATTGATGTCTCTCTTGCTCTGTAGTATCTATGGTGTCGACTTGCTTACCTATTTCAGGGTTATCTGAATAGATCATTTTTATAAGTTTTGAACCAAATGTTTTTTTAACAATGGCGTGCTCACCGGCCTCGAGCATTGGTTTATGAACATAGAATTCGTCAGGGTTTACCGCGCCTTGAACAACCATTTCACCTAAACCCCAAGAGGAAGTGATAAAGACCACTTTATCAAACCCAGATTCAGTATCTAGGGTAAACATGACCCCAGAAGAAGCTTTGTCGGAGCGCACCATGCGTTGGATGCCTGCGGATAAGGAAATACCTCTGTGGTCAAACCCTTGGTGAACTCGATAAGATATTGCCCTGTCGTTAAATAAAGAGGCGTAAACATGCTTAGTTGCTTCAAGCACAGCATCTATGCCGCTGACATTGAGAAATGTCTCTTGCTGACCCGCAAATGAAGCATCAGGTAAATCTTCTGCAGTAGCTGAGGAGCGCACAGCAACAGACAGCTCTGTATTGCCCTCAATGAGTTCTTGGTAATTATTACGAATGTCCTGCTCAAGATCGGCAGGGAAGGGAGCGTCGAGCACCCATTGACGGATTGTAGCCCCTGTTTTTCTCAAGGCATCGACGTCTTCAACATCCAGCTTGTCAAGTAATCCATGAATACGTTCATCTAGATCCTCAAAATCTAGAAATTGGTTAAATGCGTATGAGGTAGTGGCAAAACCGTTGGGCACTGAAACACCGGCATTCGCCAGATTAGAAACCATTTCGCCAAGTGAGGCGTTTTTACCGCCGACTTTGTCGACGTCTGACATGGATAGGCTATCAAACCAGAGGGTGTTCTTTTGCATGTCTTTCTCCAGAAACATTGCAGTTTTGTAGGAATAGAGCAAACGATTACGCTTGTAAATAAAAAAGCTCAGCAATTTTCAAAGCTGTGCAGTCCGTAACTGTTCGCTATGCTTTATTATCGATATTATTGTGTTACCCATCCTACTCAAAATAATTTTAAAGCTTAAATAAAAAATGCAAATTGATATTCAAAGTCGTGATGTATTCTATGTTTCTGATGGAACTGCTATTACGTGCGAGACATTGGGGCATGTGGTGATTGGTCAGTTTCCACTCAACGCACATGAAAAGACATTTCCTTTTGTGGAGAGTGAAGACAAACTTGACGACCTGCTTAGGGAAATTGAACAGTCTTACCAAAGAACTGGTCGAAAGCCCTTGGTGTTTTTCTCGATTGTTATTCCACGTATCAAACACAGGCTTTTGCAAGCTCCTGCTCATAGCTACGATGTGCTTGCTGATATTGTTGAGCAGGTCAAAGGCGATATAGAGATGGAGCCTCAGCCTAAATTGCAGCGCTCACGGAGTGTTGGTAAAGATTCGGCTTCGTATTTTGATCGTATCGCGGCGATAGAATACACCTTAGCACATGATGATGGTATCACACTGAAAGGTTTAGGTGAGGCTGATATTATCTTGCTTGGTGTTTCACGTAGTGGCAAGACTCCAACGAGTTTGTACATGGCCATGCAATTCGGTTTACGAGTGGTCAACTATCCTTTTATTGATGAAGATATTCGTCGTTTGAGGCTATTACCTGAGTTTGAAATACACAGGCATAAACTGTTTGGCTTAACCATTGATCCACAAAGACTAAATGAAATTAGGGAAAGTAGGCTGGCAGGAAGCGATTATGCCAGTACAGAGCAATGTATTAGTGAATTAAAGAGTGTTGAGTCTCTGTTTCGACGCGAGGCCATTCCCTACATTAACACATCGTCACTTTCCGTTGAGGAAATATCAACCCGTATTCTAGAAAAGGCCGGCCTGCGGCGTCGACTACTATGATCTAAAATGACTCGGTCTGGTATTTTTTAAGTCCCTGATCGAGTAACTCTCTGAGTTGTTCCTTGTATTTATACTTCTTTGATATCATCATATGGAACTTATGCTTTGGCATTTTAGGAATGACTTCTATCGCTAGATTTTCACCTATATAGTCGATACCCCAAATACTTTTTATCCCCGCTACAATCTCCTTCCATGCAAGTATGACATCACATTTTCCTTCGTTAAGCTCTTTGACGAGTTCGTGCATGCTATGGGCATTTTGATGGACTTTGTTCAGGCCAAAGTCGCTGTAGTTGTATCCATGGATACCGCACACCTTGTAAGCGTTTAAATCTGAGCCTTGGGTTATCGTTAGCCCGTTTTTAAACTTTGATTTTCTATATAGATAAGAAGGCGTCGTAGCATAGTACCAAGTAGTGTAAAGGAAATGCTTAGCCCGTTCCTCGGAGTATGTAGCGCTAACTGCGACTTGAAAATCACCCGCTCGTCCCCCTTTTAAACATCGAGACCAAGAAGACATGGTAAAATCAAATGTAATACGACGTTTTGGTAGTATCTCATTAAGTACGTCAAGATCAAATCCCTTCACCTCTTCATCTTGGACATAGGTGTATGGCTCCCAATCAATAGAGTCCCCACATATACTTAGATGAGTGTCTGACAACTCACTGGGTTTCGCGAGAGCGTTTGTGCTAAAAAGCACTAGAATAAGCCAAGGGTAGATGAGTAATTTCATTTGCAAATAAGATGATAGCCGTTGTTAACATCAAGTATAGACAGCATCTAAATATTGGGTTGACTTTGTCATCGCAAAATCGACTCGATAGTATGTCAGCTTGCAAAAAGTGTAATGCAAGCTGACATCAAGCCATAGGGTCTAGTGATCCAGGCTTGTTTGATGCTCGCTAATGAGCATATCGAGAGAGAGCTCTGCACGAGCTTCTGCTGAAGCAAAACTATCTTCTGTGCTGAATTCTTCTACGACTTCGTAGTAGCATTTCAGCTTAGGCTCAGTGCCAGAAGGACGAACAATCACTCTGGCTCCTCCGTCTAACCGGTAGATAAGTACATCACTAGGAGGAAGATCTAGCGGATTGCTTGTACCGTCGGCATGATAACGAATAGAAAGCTGTAGATCGTCTATTTCAGTTACCTTCCTGCCTGCAATATGGCTTGGTTGCTCAGCTCGGAGTCTATCTCCAATTGGCGGAGCATTAGGATCTAGCGCCGTACTATGCTGAGCATTAATGTACATGCCGTGTTCACGATAGATATTCTCTAGCTGATCCCAAACGGTTTTACCTTGTTGTTTTAATTCTGCAACTAATTGTGCAAATGCTACTAACGCTGATAAACCATCCTTATCCCAAACCTTATTACCTATGGTATAGCCAAGCGCCTCTTCATATGCGAAAAGGAATTGTTTTTCAGCTGACTCTTTTGTCATTGCAACGTTAGTTAGCCATTTAAAGCCAGTCAGAGTTTGGTAGTACTCTGCATTATGAGAACGAGCTATTTTTTCCAGTAAGCTAGAAGAGACAACCGTATTACCGACTAATTGTTTTGAAGCTTGAGTCTGATTCAGCAGATAATGACCAAAAAGCGCCCCGACTTGATCGCCGGTTAACATTTGATAACTTCCATCTGGTTTGGCTACCGCAACTGCGAATCGGTCGGCATCTGGGTCATTCGCACATGCAATATCTGCATTATGTTGTTTAGCCAAAGCGATCACCATATCCATCGCCCCTGCTTCTTCGGGGTTTGGGAAGTTTACGGTAGGAAATGTACCATCGGGTGTTTCTTGTTCTGCAACGCTATAAACAGATGTGAATCCCGCGTCAGTGAGTAAGGTTTTTGCCATAGGGGCACCAACGCCATGCATCGCGGTATAAGCAATAGAAATCTGAGCTGTATCTGGCCGGTATCCAAGTACAGGATTACTATTAACGCTTTGTCGATAAGACTCATAGTATTCTTCGGTTAACCAAACGAGTCGCGTTTCTTTTTCAGCCTGTTCTAGAGACATGAGCGGTATTGGTTGAACTGCTGCTTGATCGATTTCTGAAGCAATCCCTGAATCATGGGGAGGAATAATCTGAGCACCATTTTCCCAGTAGACTTTAAAGCCATTATACTCCGGTGGATTATGGCTTGCTGTCACGACTACCGCAGCCGCTGCATTTAATTGTTTAACACCAAAAGCAACGATAGGCGTTGCCGCAACATTGTGAGTCAGATATACCTTTATGCCCAGTGCTGTGAGAACGGAAGCCGTGCTGTAAGCGAATTGTTTAGAATCAATACGGCCATCATAGCCGATCACGACGCCTCGTTGCTTGGCATCTTTAACATTGTTAATCAAATAGTGGCCTAGGCCTGCGGCCGTTTCTTGAATTACGAGCTGATTCATTCTGTTTGGCCCAGCACCGACTTTACCTCTCAGCCCTGCGGTTCCAAACTCTAATCGCTGACTAAATCGGTCTGCGATTTCTTGTTCGTCTTTATCATCGGCTAACTTTGTCAGCTCTTCGCGCGTACGTGGATCTGGGTCTCTTTCTAACCAATGAGTAACTTGTTGCTTCATAACTTATCTTACCCTGACACTTGGTGTCTTGAGTGAATGAAATTGGAAAATCAATCATGTGATATTAAGTGAAATTGGTCATTATTTGCGAGAGAGCAATCGTTAAATTAAATATTGTGATCGAGGTTGACCTTAATCAGCAAAACTCGTCGACATTTCCAGTAGCACTTTCTTGCATATTCCCGAAACGCCAACTAGCTTTTGATAACATAAATATAACAAAACTAATAAAATTTGTTGTTTTTAACGTATTTCCTGAACTCATTTGCCCAATAGGACTTTTTTGCGTCAGCAAGTTTTAGGCGTATTGGTGAAATCGTCATAGATGATGCCTCAAGAAAGAGGAGAGATCTTTTGAAAAGATTACAGGTAATACTGTGGCAACTGATCAATGTGTTGTTACTTGGTTTTGCTACACAAGTGAGTGCTGAACAGTCCTCATTGAATATGACTCAAGGTGTAACCGAAATCAGCAGTCAGGTCTATGACTTGCACATGCTAATATTTTACATCTGTTGTGCTATCGCGGTTGTGGTTTTTGGGGCGATGTTTTACTCCATGTATCACCATAGAAAGTCTAAAGGCGCTGTAGCTGCAAACTTTCATGAAAGCACAAAAGTTGAGGTCATTTGGACTGTCATTCCCATCATTATTTTGGTCCTAATGGCGATTCCGGCCACTCGCACTCTCGTTGCGATGGAGGACACTTCTCAATCCGATTTAACGGTTAAAATCACTGGTTCGCAGTGGAAGTGGCACTATAGCTATTTTGGTGAAGATGTAGACTTCTTCAGTTTGCTGGCGACCAGCCAAAAAGAGATAGAAGGTATTGAAGACAAAGGTGCTCACTATCTGCTAGAAGTCGACAACCCTCTTGTTTTACCCATTAATAGAAAAGTACGATTCTTGATGACATCTGATGATGTGATTCATTCTTGGTGGGTTCCAGACTTTGCTGTGAAAAAGGATACCATTCCTGGCTTTATTAACGAAGCGTGGACCCGTATAGACAAACCGGGTATCTACAGAGGTCAATGTGCGGAGCTGTGTGGTCGAGCTCATGGCTTTATGCCGATAGTTGTTCAAGCGATGGAAGAAGAAGACTATGATGCTTGGCTATTAGCAAAAAAAGCTGAAATAGAAAAAGCGAAGCAAGAAGCAGCGGCTTCTCTAACCGCATCATTATCTAAAGAAGATTTAATGTCGATTGGCGGTAAGATATACATTGACCGATGTGCGGTTTGTCACCAAGCGAGTGGGGCTGGTATTCCCGGTGCATTTCCGGCAATTACGGGCAGTAAGATTGCAACAGGGAAAGTCTCAGATCACATCGATATTATCGTTAACGGCCGCTCAGGTACAGCCATGCAGTCGTTCGCCAACCAATTGTCCGAGAAAGAAATTGCTGCGGTTGTGACGTATCAGAGAAATGGATTAGGAAACAGCATGGGTGATCTTGTACAGGCATCCGATGTGAATGCATTTAAAGCTGCCAAGGAGGGACAATGAAAACGTCCAAACCTACCGAAAGCGTAAAATCAGCACCAGCGACAGATGCGGAACTAGTTGGCGCCAACAGTACCATCGCTCTTGACGATCATGATCATCATGATGCGCCTCAAGGGATAGCTCGGTGGATATACTCGACTAACCATAAGGATATCGGGACACTTTACCTTTGGTTTAGCTTTATTATGTTTCTTACTGGTGGTGCTATGGCGATGATAATTCGTGCAGAGCTATTCCAGCCCGGATTACAGCTAGTGGAGCCACAGTTTTTTAATCAAATGACCACAGTGCATGGTCTAATCATGGTTTTTGGTGCTGTGATGCCTGCTTTCACCGGCCTAGCAAACTGGATGATTCCCCTTATGATTGGTGCGCCTGATATGGCCTTACCAAGAATGAACAACCTTAGTTTTTGGATTTTACCTTTTGCCTTCTTGATTTTGCTGGCTTCACTGTTTACTGAGGGTGGTGGACCAGATTTTGGTTGGACTTTTTACGCGCCGCTCTCTACAACTTATGGTCCAGACAGCACTGCTCTGTTTGTGTTTGCGGTTCATATTATGGGGATCAGTTCTATCATGGGTGCAATCAATGTCATAGTGACTATTGTAAACATGAGAGCTCCAGGCATGACTTGGTTTAAAATGCCCATGTTTGTTTGGACTTGGTTGATTACCGCTTTCTTACTTATCGCTGTGATGCCTGTATTGGCAGGTGCAGTGACCATGGTGCTAACGGATAAATATTTTGGGACATCGTTTTTTGATGCGGCTGGGGGAGGAGACCCAGTGATGTTCCAGCACATATTCTGGTTCTTTGGTCATCCAGAAGTGTATATCATGATATTGCCGTCTTTTGGGATAGTCTCAGCTATTATTCCCGCGTTTAGTGGAAAAAAACTCTTTGGTTATCACTCGATGGTTTACGCTACCTGTAGCATTGCTTTGTTGTCTTTCTTAGTGTGGGCACATCATATGTTTACAACGGGAATGCCGGTATTCGCAGAGCTTTTCTTCATGTATTGCACCATGTTAATTGCGGTGCCGACTGGGGTTAAAGTCTTTAACTGGGTTGCGACTATGTGGCGTGGCGCAATGACGTTCGAAACCCCAATGTTGTTTACCATTGCGTTTATTATACTATTTACAATTGGTGGCTTTTCCGGCTTGATGCTAGCGATTGTCCCCGCCGATTTTCAGTATCATGACACTTATTTTGTCGTTGCACATTTTCATTACGTTTTGGTTTCTGGCGCTGTGTTCTCCATTATGGCGGCCGCTTACTATTGGCTACCTAAATGGACAGGCCATATGTACGATAACAGACTGAGCTTGTGGCATTTCTGGTGCTCTGTTATCTCGGTTAATGTCTTGTTTTTCCCGATGCATTTTGTTGGATTGGCCGGAATGCCGCGACGCATACCAGATTATGCAATTCAGTTTGCCGACATCAATCAGATAGTGTCGATTGGTGGTTTTGCTTTTGGTTTGTCTCAGCTAATTTTCCTCTGGGTAGTGATTAAATGTATTCGAGGAGGAGAAAAAGCAGAGGCAAAAGTTTGGGATAGAGCGGAAGGCTTGGAATGGACAGTCCCAAGTCCTGCTCCTCATCATACCTTTTCAACTCCACCAAAGGTTGATTAGGGGGCCCGATGGATGAACAAGCGCAATCAAATAACAAACTCACGCTAAAGCTATTTGCTGCTGTATTGGCTATGTTTGGTTTTGGATTTGCACTCGTGCCTCTTTACGATGTGATGTGTGATACCTTGGGGATTAACGGCAAGACAAACAGCGAAGCGTCGATACAACCTCAAGGCATGGTGCCAGATACCAGTCGAGTCATCAGAGTCGAATTTATGGCACATCTTAATCAGGGTATCCCTTGGGAGTTTAAACCCGAGGAGCAATATTTAGATGTACACCCGGGTCAGGTGATTCAGACAGCATTTGTCGCTAAAAACAACTCATCGACGGCGATAATTGGGCAAGCGGTTCCTTCCGTCTCTCCTGGGCTTGGGGCGTCTTACTTTAATAAAATTGAGTGTTTTTGCTTTAACCATCAACCTCTGGAAAGTCTCGCTACGGCAGAAATGCCCCTGATTTTCTACATTGAGCCTGATATTCCAGATACGATACACACGCTAACACTGTCTTACACCCTTTATGATATTACAAATAAGGTTCCTCAGTCTGTAGAAGTGGCGCGAGTTGAACCTAGTGGCGATCTCATACAGCAAGGAGCGAAGCCGTGAGTTCAAAAAAGCAAGCTTATTATGTTCCGGCACAAAGTAGTTGGCCAATTGTTGGCGCCGTTTCACTATTTTTGATTGCCGTTGGTGCAGGGTTAACTGTACAGAATATGGCGGAAGGTGGTGGAGGTAGTATATTTGGTAAGTTTATACTGCTTTCTGGCTTCCTATTTCTTCTCTACATGTTTGCTGGCTGGTTTAGTAGTGTCATTACAGAGTCCATGGAAGGGAAATATTCAGATCAAATGTCACGGTCATTTAGGCAAGGCATGAGTTGGTTTATTTTCTCTGAAATCATGTTTTTTGGCGCCTTTTTCGGAGCACTGTTTTACGCTAGGATGATTTCTGTACCTTGGCTTGGCGGTGCAAGTAACAATGCTATGACTCATGAGGTGCTATGGCCGGCATTTGAAGCACTTTGGCCATTGACCACAACACCAGATGGAACAACGACACAAGCTATGGGTTGGCAAGGTATTCCCTTGGCAAACACCATCATATTATTGGTGTCCTCTGTTACCCTGCATATGGCTCATATCAGTTTAGAGCAAAATAAGCGTATGGCTTTGATTGTTTGGCTTGAGCTGACAATCGTACTTGCCGGATTCTTCCTCTATTATCAAGGTGTTGAGTATGTTCATGCTTATCAAGATTTAGACCTGACGCTACAGTCAGGAGTGTATGGTAATACCTTCTTCTTGCTTACTGGCTTTCACGGTATGCATGTATTGTTGGGAACCATTATTCTGACCATACTGTTGGCTCGTATAGCCAAAGACCACTTCACACCTAAAGATCATTTCGCATTTCAAGCAGGAAGTTGGTATTGGCATTTTGTCGATGTTGTTTGGCTAAGCTTGTTTGTGTTTGTTTATGTGCTTTAAGTTGACTAATAGGGGCGTGAATTAGGCTCAATAACTCCGGTTAAAAGAGCGGCTATGAGAAGGGTTACGGCCAGAGCGGAAAGAAGAACTCGTCGTCCAAGGTAATGACTCATGGGTTTGTTGTTATCAGTGTTGCCCTCTTCATCTGCTTGAGGACCTTTTACCATTTCGAACATCGCTTTTGCGAGATTTATAATGACAAAAAACAGTAGCAATACCAATAGCGATTTAAAGATCAATACCATGACGTCTTCCCTATTTATGTCGTTGAAAAGTGGTTCAGTTTGGGTGGGGATGATCTTAACTTTGGTTGTATTTTCCATTTTGGTCAACCTAGGTTTTTGGCAATTTGGACGGTACAAAGAGAAAGCTGAAATTGAGTATGAGTTATTAAGGCGCGATCAATCTTCAGTTGTCTCGTTAGACGAATTACATTCGGTAGGTGTTGAATACTGGACCGGGGTTAAAGTTATTACAGAGTTAGCACCTATTGCAGACAAATATTTGCTACTTGATAATCAAGTTTTTAAGGGAGAAGTGGGCTATCTCGCCTATCAATTGATGGAATCAGCAACTGGAAGGGCAATATTAGTTGAAAGAGGATTTGTGCCTGCCAAAGAAGAACGCGCAAAGCTACCCGAAGTCACTTGGATAATGGCGCCCATATCGCTTGTAGCGCGGTTATATCAACGCTCAGTGAATCCACTAAGTGACAGACTCTACTTAGAAACTGGCAGGCAAAATAGAATTCAAAATTTAAACATTGGAGAGCTTGGTGAACTTTGGGGAAAAGATATTGAACCTTATTTACTCCAACCTTTAGTAGATGGTTGGCCTTATCCTCAACCTTGGCAGCCTCTGTCCCTCAGTTCAAGTAAACATCTGGGCTATGCTGTGCAGTGGTTTAGTATGGCAACAGCATTACTAATTTTAATATTTTGGGTCCTAGTTAGATCATTCAGGAGAAGGGAGAAGCAAAATGGTGAGTAAGGTTGTTCGGGGTAGGGTGATGCTCGTGGCTTTGTTAACTTTCTTTGCTTTGCCAGCGGTAGTTGCTAAGTTTTTTTTGGTAAACCAATGGTATGAGTCTGGCGTGACCAATAAAGGGCAACTTATTGAACCCATACAAAGCTATGAAAACTTAGGAATTAATAATCCTTATTCAGGCCAGCAATGGCAACTGGGATATGTAGTGCCAGCCAAGTGCAATGAGTTTTGTTACCAGCAAGTTCATTTGCTTGGTCAAAGTCATATCGCCTTAGGTAAATATCAAAATCGTGTCACTCCAGTGCTTTTATTGTCTGAGGTAAGCGATCGTGTGGCTATAGATAAGAGCTCATTTCAGCGTATTGAGATAAATGAAGCATTTCATAATCTGATCTCTGATTTTGAGTTAGTTATTGTGGATCCTCTGGGGCAATTGGTAATGCGTTATCCGATGGTCGAACGTGAAGGGGATTTGGTGAATCAAAGCAAAGATATTTTAACCGATTTACGTAAGTTGCTGAAGTTATCCAGAGTTGGGTAAACCAGTTTCCGATGTCTCTTGTCTTTTTGGTAGTGCAACTCTCACTGGTTGAGTGAGTCTTCATGGAAGGAGTTTGGTTATGGGATTGACCAATTTAGTTCGTGTCACCTTAGTCATGACGTTTATTGTTATTTTATTGGGAGCTTATACTCGATTGGCGGATGCAGGGCTTGGGTGCCCAGATTGGCCTGGGTGCTATGGCCATTTGACAGTACCTGATGAACAACATGAAATTGCACTAGCTAAGTCTCTCTATCCTGATTTAACTATTGAAGCTAACAAAGCTTGGCTTGAGATGATCCATCGATATTTTGCTGGAACTTTAGGTTTGCTGATTTTTGCTATTTCTGCAAAAGCTTTTAAGCATGATGACGTATCGAACGTATTGCCTATTATCCTATCTATTGTTGTAATTTTTCAGGCTTTGCTGGGTATGTGGACAGTTACGATGAAATTGATGCCGATTGTCGTTATGGGGCACCTTCTTGGCGGATTTACGCTATTTTGTTTACTTTCACTTCTATATTGGCAGTTGTCGGATAAAGTTAGTCCGAAAAAAGAAATGTTACCGCCTTATCTTAAGGGTATTAAGTGGCTTGCTTCAATAACATTATGCTTGGCCATTATTCAGATTGCGCTTGGTGGATGGACGTCTTCTAACTATGCGGCTTTGATGTGCAAAGATTTACCAATTTGTGAGGGTAACTGGCAAGAGTATCTTGATTTCGATGGTGCATTTACTCTTATTCAGCCAGAACAGCCAAGCTATGAATTTGGTACGCTTGATTATGGTGCTCGCATGACGATCCATGTCACGCATAGATTTGGAGCTATGCTGCTCACCCTTGTGTCTTTATGTTTGATTGTCTCTTTATTACTGACAAAAATTTCCAGTTTAAAATGGACGGCTTTGAGATTGTGTTGCTTATTGGCGTTTCAGATAGGACTTGGCATCACCAATGTTGTGTATAGCCTTCCTATGGTTATTGCAGTTGCGCATAATTTAGTTGCGGCCTTATTACTTGTCTCTATTTTACACGCCAATGTTCAGCTATGGCGCAAAGAAGTAGTTGATGATCTGACGATTTCCAACCTTATCGGCAAGGAGAGAGAGCTATGAATAACACTATCAGCCGCTTATCTGGACAACAACGCTCTTTATGGCAAGTTTATTTGACCTTGACCAAACCTAAAGTGGTTGCGTTAATGCTACTGACTGCCTTAGTGGGTATGTGCTTAGCGGTTCCCGGCGCATTGCCTATACAGGAAGCAATATTGGGCATGATTGGGATTGCTTTCATGGCGGGTTCAGCTGCAGCCTTTAATCATTTAATTGATAGACGAATTGACGCCGTAATGGCAAGAACATATAAACGCCCACTGCCCTCAGGAGAGCTTGATACGCTCAATGTGCTCTTATTTTCCAGTGGTTTGGGTTTGACTGGTTTTTTGATTTTATATGTGGGTGTGAACTCTTTAACTGCATGGCTGACTTTTGCAAGCTTGCTTGGGTATGCGGCGATTTATACCATGTACTTAAAACGAGAAACGCCACAAAATATTGTAATAGCAGGTATGGCAGGTGCTATGCCACCTTTGCTTGGATGGACATCAGTGACAGGTGAAATGCATGCTAATGCATGGCTGCTTGTCATGATTATTTTTATTTGGACACCACCTCATTTTTGGGCATTGGCAATCCATCGTAAAGAAGATTATGCCAAAGCTGAGATCCCTATGTTGCCTGTTACTCATGGGGAAGAATATACAAAAACCTCGATTTTACTGTATACGATCTTGCTGTTTGTTGTCTGTTTGTTACCCGTGTTAGTTGGTATGGCTGGCGTGTTTTATCTAGTGAGCGCAACTATTCTGTCTGTTTTATTTCTGTATCATGCGTGGAAGCTAAAATTTGAACCATCCAAGAATCAGGCAATCACTACGTTTAAGTTTTCAATATGGCATCTGATGCTGTTATTCTCAGCGTTACTGGTTGATCATTATTTTGTATGAGCTTAGCTGTTTAAAATTCTTAGTGATATTTTTGGAAGTTTAAACTCTTCTTTTCTAGTTTTTTAAATAAAGCGGAAAGTGTTGTGCAAAATATCAAGTACACAGCACCAACGATAAGCCATATTTCAAAGATTAGGCCAGATGAGTTTGCTACTTCGGTGCCGACAAACGTCATTTCTTGAATAGAAATAAGAGACACAATAGACGTATCTTTTACCAAAGATATGGCTTGACCAGCTAATGCAGGCGTAATGGTTATGAATACTTGTGGTGCGATAACAAAGCGATATTTGGCCCACATTGACAGTCCGAGAGCATCTGCCGCCTCCCATTGGCCTCTTGGTATGTTTGCCAGACCTGAACGAACGATTTCAGCAATATAAGCCGAGGATAAAATACTGATACACAGAACACCCGAAAGTAAGTTTTCCCATAGAGGCTTGGGTCCAAACAACCAAATTTGCCAAATTTGAGTCGTTTCAGCACCATCTCGCAATACACTGTCTAGGCCTAATCCAGGGATGAGCTGATTAGAGATAAAAAAGTAAAATATAAATACGAAGACAAGCGGTGGGATATTGCGGATAAGCAATATGTACATATTGGCTACAGAGCGCAGTAAATAAATAGAGGAATGTCGTGATAAGCCAACCAGAACACCGACGGGGAGTGCTAAAAACATCCCCCATAGACTTAACCTCAATGTCGCGATTACACCCTGAAAGAAATAGGGAATGCTGCCGTCAGCACGTGGAGTAAAAATGAGTATCACTGCTTCCTTCCAGCGCCAAATATACTCAATGCCAACCTCAGATCTGTGATATAACCAAATTCCAGCGATGACAACGGCAAACAATATCGCTAAGTCTAGCCTATTCAATTTTAGGCTGTGCTTCTTTTCAGGCTCTTGTGGGCTTAAGGTTTTGGCTATATTCACATCATTGTCTCATTTTAACTACTATCTGCTAAGGTTTTGGGATAAATCGATAGGCGTCAATTGTTTATTCATTTTTGCCAATCTAATGTAGAAAACCAGTACTCGTAGCGCTGTTCTAGCCATCCATCTTCAATTCGATCATTGATCCAATGATCAAAGAAAGCTTGCTTGTCCGTTTCGCCCAAACGAACCGCAAAAGCTTCATTGCCTTTTGATAGACGTTCGTTGAAGGGGATGAACAAGGTATTGGCATGTTTTACGGCTTCATGTTCGGGTTTGGGGCTAGAGGCAATGACCGCATGTGCGTTTCCATTTAGAACTTCCTGAAAGGCTTGAGCTTCGTCATCAAACTGAAGAATTTTTGCTTTCGGGAAAGCTTCACGGGCGACTTGAACGGTAAATGCCCCTCGTCGTGCCGCAATTTTTATACGTCTTGAGTTAAAGTCACTGATTTTCGAGAAGCCTTCAGCTAGTTGTTTGTTGGCAGCAACTTGAACACCAGAATGTGAATATGGTTGGGTAAAAAGCACACTTTTAGAACGCTCATCCGTTATGCTCATTCCGCCAATAATGACATCAAATTTCTTAGCCAAAAGAGCTGGAATAATGCCATCCCAAGCGGTAGGAACAAACTTAATTTTCCAACCTGAGTCTGCTGCTAAACGTTTCGCCACATCAATTTCAAATCCGATTAGTTCTCCCTGTTTGTCACGCATTGCCCAAGGAACAAATGTGGACATACCGACACGTAAAGTACCTCTTTGATTGATTTCATCTAAGTTTGGGGTGTTACTAGCTTGAGCATACATTGGAGTCACTATAGAAATTATTGTTATAAATGATGCCCAGATTTTATGAACTGAGAGCTTTTGATATATAAATATGTTCATTTTTTATCCTACTTTGATGCGCACCAGCTAGTTCCCAGTTTGTATTCTAACCAGACTGAAAGACCAGAGAGCGATAGAGTGAGTGCTAAATATATTGCTGCAACAGTGAACCATATTTCAAATGGCATAGCCGTTTCTGACACTATGTTGCGCCCTTCTGTCGTCAAATCAAAAATAGCCATGACGCTGACAATAGAAGAGTTTTTAACCAAAGACACAACTTCATTGGTTAAAGGCGGTAACGTACGTTTTAACAACTGCGGGAATATGATTTTGTAGTAGGTCACACATGGATCAAGGGCAAGGGAAGAGGCTGCCTCAAACTGACCTCGCGGTATACCATTCAAACCGCCTCTAAGGATCTCAGCCGTGTATGCACCTTGAAAAAGAGACAGAGCAAGAATAGCGCTCGTTATTCTATCAATGCCTAGAATAGGACCAAAGATAAAATATAGCAGGTAGATTTGCACTAAGAGTGGGGTGTTACGAATCACTTCTATGTAAAGTGTTGCCAATAGTCGCCCGATGATAGAGTCGGAAAGTTTGAGTAGAGCAGTGGCAACACCTATCAACAAGGTAAATATCAAGCTGAGAAATGAAATTTTTATGGTGACCATCAAACCTTCAATCAATTCGGCAGGCCACCACTGCCCCTGTTCATAAAAAGCAATAAAATCGGGTACTCTTTTCCACTGCCATTGGTAGTCCATCGCTTTTGCGCCAGAGTCAAGAACCCACCCTAAAATGATGACTAAGACAAGGTTCTGCACTACCGCAGAAGCAATAGGCTTAAACATTTTTAAAATCATTGGTGACTCATGAACTGATCTAAAAAGTGTTGAGCTCTTGGATGTTGCGGTTGATTGAAAAACTGCTCTGGTGGTGCAACTTCAATTATTTTTCCTTGCTCCATAAATACCACTTTGTCTGCTATTTTTTGCGCAAAATTTACGTCGTGGGTGATGCATATCATGGTCATGCCCGATTTGGCGATATCTGTAATGATATTCAAGACGTCATGTTTTGTCTGCGGGTCTAGCGCTGAGGTTGGTTCATCAAACAGTAGCACCTCGGGTTGCATACAAAGCGATCGAGCAATAGCCACACGTTGTTTTTGGCCACTTGATAGTTGAACTGGAAATTGATCAGCCTGATCGGCCATACCAACTTGGTTGAGAAAGTGCATGGCATTTTTGAGTGCCTCTCGCCTTGAAAGATTCAATGTTCGGGTTGGTGCGAGTATCAGGTTGTCAAGAATACTAAGGTGCGGAAATAGATGAAAATGCTGGAAAACCATATCAACTTTATCGGACGGCATAGTTGAAATTGGCTGCCCTAAGACTTTAATTACGCCTTTCGAAATACTTTCTAGTCCGTTGACAGCTCTTATTAGCGTTGATTTTCCAGACCCTGAAGGGCCGCAGATCACTAGTTTCTCACCTTTCTTTACTGACAATTGAATGTCTGTGAGGGCTTTTAACTCTCCATATTGCTTATTAACATCTATCAATTCGACGGCATTCATGCAAAAACCAAGTGCGCATATTATTGTATTTTTACCATACATAGATCATAACGATATTGCATCTAACTTTGAACAAAGTGAGTGATAAAAGCTTGTGTTGACTCATAATTTTTATGATGTAATCTTGAGTTTACGCATGGTGTACAAATCAAAGATAGAAACTATATTGCATTTTATTTGAAAAAATGATTGCAAGGTTCGTTTTTGATAGATAAGTTACACCCTAGCCCAAGACGATATTTGAGTATTTAAGTGTGCCATGTATGAAGTGCACTACTCACGCTAAGAAAAATAGGAAGACGTAGCAATGTTCCAGACCGATGATGTACGAATTAGTAAAGTTAAAGAGTTATTACCACCAGTAGCGGTATTGGAAAAGTTTCCTGCTACTGAGACAGCGTCTTCTACAACCTTTCAATCTCGTCAAGATATCTCAAAAATTCTTCGTGGTGAAGATGATAGATTACTTGTGATTGTCGGCCCATGCTCGATCCATGATCCACAAGCGGCAATCGAATACGGAAAGCGATTGAAAGTTTTGCGAGACGAGTTGGGTGATAGACTCGAAGTTGTGATGCGAGTGTATTTTGAAAAGCCGCGTACAACGGTAGGTTGGAAGGGTCTTATTAATGACCCTTACATGAATGACACGTTTAAAATCAATGATGGTTTGCGCATTGGTCGTAAGCTTTTGCTTGATTTGACGGATCTTGGCCTACCAACCGCAAGTGAATTTCTTGATATGATAACGCCTCAATATGTGGCTGATCTTATCAGCTGGGGTGCGATTGGTGCGCGCACAACCGAATCTCAGGTCCACCGTGAATTGGCATCGGGTCTTTCTTGCCCAGTCGGATTTAAGAATGGAACCGATGGTAATATTAAAATTGCTTCAGACGCGATTCGAAGTGCGAGTGCGTCACACCACTTCTTATCAGTGACTAAGTATGGCCATTCTGCCATTGTAGAAACGGCAGGTAACTCGGATTGCCATATTATTCTGCGTGGCGGTAAAGAGCCTAACTATAGTGCAGCGCATGTGAGTGAGATTAAATCTCAGCTAGAAGCTTCGGGCTTGCCGCAAAAAGTGATGATTGACTTTAGCCATGCCAACAGCTCTAAACAATATCAGCGCCAGATGGTAGTTGCAGAGGATGTTGCTGGTCAAATCGCTTCTGGAGAAGATGCTGTCTTTGGTGTGATGATTGAGTCACACTTGGTTGAAGGCCGTCAAGACTTGGTTGATGGTAAGGCTGAAACTTACGGACGATCAATTACCGATGCGTGCATTGGCTGGCAAGATACCGAAAAAGTTCTTCGTCAACTAGCCGATGCAGTAGAAGCGCGTCGTCAACGATAAGCTCATATAATACAAAGAAACAGATAAAGGCAGAGTGATCTGCCTTTTTATTAACAATAATTTTCTCTTTATAACTCAAAATGAAGTCATTTTTGGTTGACTTCAACTTTGTCTACTTATTGATTTATTTATATCGTCAAAAAATAAAGTAAGACTTCTCTTTAAAATTATCCCCTTATTTATATGAGCTTGGTTGCATTTGCGTTCTATAATACTAACTCATCTTGTTTGACTCGTTATCTATCTCTTCTTAAGCTTACGATATGTTAGCTTTAGTTCTTTTTCGTATGTGCAACATTACAGTTTAGAATGTATTGACATCGTATGAATGTAAGATTTTATGATATTTGTTTTTATTCAAAAGGATGTAACCATTATGCTTACCAAGATAAGGAATGAAGATGACTTTTTAGTTAATGTAGAAATTCTAGAGGCAATTGCAGCGTGTGAAAGTGCCATGTCGACGAGTTACTTCATGTCTAGAAAGAGAACCACCTTAAAAAAAGACAACTTCAAACACCTTCATTCTTTGGTTAAAGAGAGGCTCTTTCACCCTCCGGAATTGTTCCTTTCTGAGCTTATTAATATAGTGAAGACTCAGCGAGGTATATATAAGTCAGAAACTAAAAGTGGAAAAGCCTTGTTACTTTATATTCAAAATAGTAGTGAGCTAAAACAACACTTTCAATCAGAGTTAAATGTAAATGGGCCTATCTACTACAGGCATTTAGACATGTATTTTAATAAAAATAAAATTGAGTACCATTCAAATTTTAATAGTATTAAAAATACTAAACATAATTATAAAGCTTATTTTGATATAAGAAATGTAGAAGGGCTATTCGAGTTTTGGTATGAGTCTGCTCTCACAGTAAACAAACAATGGTCTAGGAGTGAACCTGTTCCTCACAATAGTAACTTTGGTTGGGGACAAGACCTTTATCTAAACCAAGTTTGGGATGCGCGATACCTGTTTAAAGAAGAGTTTGAAGGTATTAAAGATGCTCAAGTACAAGGCTATTTTCATGATCTCAGATCCATTGTATGGTCCTCCTCGTCTAGGTTGTCACACATGGCGGTTGCTTTAATGTTTAGAGTAATAAGTTATTTAGATGAAGCTAATAGGGATCAGTACATGTACATTTATAATGATCTTAAATCTCTTGCCTCTGATATCAGGTCACAGCCTGCCATGAAAAAATATATTGTTGATAGAGCAACGCAGTCAAACTTGATAAAGTCGTCTGAAGCGGACAATCTTTTTATCAAGAACTCTAGTATTTGATCGTGTAAGATACAGTAGGGACTGCCCATAATCATAGAAGGAATATGATGTTTTTCTTTTTAAGCGAATGGCATGTAAAACATAATCTGGTTCTTCTCCGAGCTGGTTAACCATAATTAAAGATTAAAATCTTGTTAACTATTTGCAATATGCAGTGCTAGAAACATTGCCTGCGACATCGATGTACTTAACAATCATCTTTATAAATCGCGACATAACACTCTTTACATTAATTAAGCATCAGGCTTTCAATAATTTGGATCGGAACTTAACAGTAACAAAGTCTTTAGCTTTGGGTTCAGTCTTGCAATAAACATAAACAGTCGATTTAGGCTGAGTTATGACGACAAACATCCGTCTCTTTAGTACATCGAAAATTTTCGATGACATTTTTTACAAGCCAAATCGATTTTACCAACATACATTCCAACACTTCACAGTTTTTGTTCTCCATGATGTTCTTACTATGGACCATATGAAAATGTCATTTTTTTAACTATTGAAACAATAAATACTGCACCTTTTTAAGCTGTTATTTTGACTAATGATATTTAAATTAGAAGGGACTTGAAGCGGCATGATTACCTATATTGATAGAGATATTTTCTACTTTCTTTAAAAAGTTCCAATCTAATTTCCAAAAATGTGAACTTGGTCTTGTTTTATGTCATAAGTGTCAATAATGAGAAAAACCCTTAGCATTCAATTGGTTAAAATTTAATCATATTTCTGTTAGTTCAGTAATTGCTAATTTAGCCCTTAAATATGAAACAAGGCGCACTTCACTTTTGATTTTTTCGTACTACTTTATAAATGTTCATGAAAAAGCTTGGTTTTCTGAGTCTTATGTGAACAAAGGTTATAACCCTATATGGACGTTAAATTATGAAAATTAAATTATTAGCCGCTTTGGTTGCGGCAACAGCATGTGGTTCAAACGCTTTTGCAGCAGAAGTTTATAACAGTGAAGGCACAACTCTTTCTATTGGCGGTTATGTCGATGTGGGGGTTGGTGAGTATGATAAAAGTAAAGATGTAAGTCAAACTAGAAAACAAAGTCAAGATGTGGACGTCAACGCAGTCTCTCCTCGTATAAACATTGCTGGAAGCCAGGATGTTGGCAACGGTGTTATTGTTGATATGAAAGGAGAGTGGGCATTGAAATATCTAGATGGTGGTGATACTTCCTTTACCACTCGTTTAGGCTATATTGGTGTTACCCATGAAGAAATGGGCCGCATGGTAGTGGGTACTCAGTGGTCACCTTACTATGATGTTGGTAGTGTAGCAGACTATCCCATTGCTTTTGCAAACGATTTTTTGTACGAAAACCAGAATATTATGGGTGGCGCACGTGCTGAGAGAATGGTGAGTTATAGAAACTCCTACGCTTTCTCTGATGACGGTATGGTCAACCTCGGCCTTGGTTGGCAGGGTGATGAAAGTGAAGAAGGTGCTGATTCCAGAGTGCAGGCTGCGTTAAGCCTGAAGATGATGGGTTTTGGTTTGGGCTATGCGTATTCAGGTGGTGAATATGAAGTAAGTAGTGTCAAACAAGATGCGATATCACATATTTTTTCACTTCATTACGGTTCTTACGGCTCGGGTCTATTTGTAGCGGGTGTTTACGCTATGAATGAGTATTTCTTTGATGATCTGGAGGAAAGTGTCCAGCTTGAAGGTTTGCTTGCTTACGGTATGGATAATGGCCTAAATGTCAGTGTTAACTACGAAGCTGTTGATGATGATAAGAATAACAAGACACAATTTAGTACGTCTGCGATTCAGTTAGAATATACAGTAACACCAAATCTTATTACTTTTGCTGGTTATGAGATAGATCTAGGTGATGATGACGCTACTACTGAAGATGACGACAAGTGGTTAATCGGTGCTCGTTACTTCCTGTAATTCAATAATCCAACTGCCTTAACACGCATTTGTGTCAACGCCTATTCAACTTTGAATAGGCGTTTTTGTATTGACCGATAAACTTTGTGCATTATCTCAATCTTTATGATGCTGTGTATCGACGACTTACAGATTTCTATTACCATCTAGCTGAGTGAATGATAACAGGGAGCGCACATGAACTCGGTTAAACTTGGCAGTAACCCAATTCAGCCTACCAAGATTTTATGTATTGGTCGAAACTATCACGACCATATTAAAGAGCTAAATAACCCAGTCCCTGACGAAATGGTAGTGTTTAATAAACCACCTTCATCGATAGGTTCCCAGTTATGTTCTTATCATGGAGAAACGGTCCATTATGAGGGTGAGATTTGTTTTTTGGTTAAGGATGGGCAGTATTGCGCGGTAGGGTTTGGTCTGGATTTAACCAAACGTGAATTGCAGTCAAAGCTTAAAAGTAAGGGGCTACCTTGGGAGCGTGCGAAGGCGTTTGATGGATCGGCAGTGTTTAGTCGTTTTCTTCCAATTGAAGGCGTTGACATTGAGTCTTTGCAAATTGAGTTATTTATTAACTGTGTGCGAGTACAAAAAGGTTTGGTTGCGGACATGATTTATTCGCCACAATCGATATTGGAAGAGCTGCGGACTTATACAAAATTAGAGGATGGCGACATCATCATGACCGGGACCCCACAAGGCGTTGGTGAAGTGCATCAAGGCGATGCATTTTTGGGAAGGATAAGCTGTCAAAATAACATTTTATTGGAAGTCGAATGGGTTGCACAATAAAGCACTATAATCTCGGTAACCAATTGCCCTACAAGTGCTTTTTATTTGATTGCAGGGCATAAAACATTATATAAGCTCTTGACTACTTTCGTTGGTCACAGAATTTTCCAGTTTGAGTGTTTGAGTTGGGAAGGCAATATCGGCGTCATGTTGATGAATGATGTGCATGATTTGCAGCAGGACATCTTCTTTCACTTGGTGGTAGCGCACCCAATTCACCGTTTTGGTAAAGGTGTATACAAGCATTTGGAGTGATGATGGGCCAAAGGCATTAAAATTCACAATCAATGTTTGTTTGGTATCGATATCTGGATGATTTTGGAGCATAGACTTGATATCGTTAACGATACCCTCTACTTTGTGGCCATCACTATAGCGTACCCCGATGGTTTCTTTAATCCTTCGGTTAAGCATTCTCGAAGGGTTTTCTACCACGATATTGCTGAAAACAGAGTTCGGAATATACAGAGGTCGTTTTTCGAATGTTCGAATAATCGTCATTCGCCAACCGATACGCTCAACTGTACCTTCTATTTGGCGATCGGGAGAGCGAACCCAATCACCCACTTTAAACGGACGATCAAAGTAAATCATCATACCGCCAAAGAAATTCGAGAGTAAGTCTTTTGCGGCAAGACCGACAATCAAACCACCCACACCACCAAAGGTTAACAAACCAGATAGGCTAAGCCCAAAAGCTTGCATTATGGTGAGTGCACCTATAATGACGAAGAAAAGTCGTGAGACTTTAGCGATCGCATGAACTGTGGTTTCATCATGCGTTTTTTTCTGAAGAACAAAGCTCTCGACATTATTAATAAAGCGTATTGTTATCCATGCCAGTATAGCGATAACAATTGGCAGTTTTAACGTACTGAGCCAACCAAGCTTGATGCCAAAGTGCTCTTGAATAAAAAAGTCGAGTGACACTGTTGCTGGCCAACACCATATGAGTGCACTAATGGGTGTTTTTAGCGCATTTAATGTCAAGTCATCCCAATCAAAGTTGGTTTTTTTTGATAGGTATTCTAGTCGATTGTATATAATTCTCCATGCTATCCAAGCAAGGAAGCTTGCTAGGGTAATAAACAAAAAGTTAGTGTTCCAACTTTGCAAAAATGTAATCATGGATTGTGTTAGAGGAGATGAAGGCTCCATAAGCTATTGGTTCTCATAGTTACAAACTCACACATTAGTATAAAGATATGTTGTCCATCAAACTAGTTATGTTCTACGCAAAACCCTTTATAAATGTACAATAACGAAGAAAGCTTACGTTTAGTGAGAGACAGCAATACTGTATGTTGGTAAGGAGTAAGAAAATATACGATTACTTTTTACTATTGAAGTGTTCAGACAAGGCGGCGCGACGTCTTTTGGCGGCCCCCCCACCACTTTTCACTGTGTCTTCATAGCCAGATTTTATAAAGCGTTGAGTCGGACTGCTTGGAGTTATACGCTTAAGCTGTGGTGATTTCGGCGTTCCTGCGACCTGATAAACAGTCTGACCACTTCCCGTTGTCACCGTAATTAGTGTCCCATCATAACCAAAGTCTGTAGTGATAAGCCTTTCGTTACGAAAGACACCACGTTCACTGAATGTCAGTATCTCAGTGTCATACTCTGGGGTACCAATTTCAATCCATCTTCCATAGACGTGTTTAGGGTGAATATAGTCTTTGTAGCTAAAGTATAAGATAGCAGAAAAGGCAACACCGAGAGCGATAAGTAAGGTTATCCCAGAAAACTTGAGAAAAGCGTTTTTTGTCAAATTGGAGTCATCTGATTCCGACTCTTTGCTTTTCTTATTTAATGCCACATTAAACTGCTCTTTTTTGATGGTATCAAATGATAAGTATACCTTTAAACCAGAATCATTAGTGAAAAATTTATTTTAGCAACATCGGTGTATCTAGATAGAAAGAGTGCTCTCGCTTAAAATATAACGATTTTCACACAATTACACCCTGGTGAACGTCTCAGAATACAAGCCGAAAAAGATTAATATTTCTCCCCAAATTACCACTAAAGCTGTAATACCACATATCTTGCTGTTGCTATCAAAAGTACAAGATGGTCAGTGAAGTAAATGTCAGCTTTTACAATTGATATAAATATCTACTACAATTAAGGGGCGAAGTTGTATTTGGGGAGGTGATATATGTCTGTTGTACCAAAGCACAAAGACCCGCACGCTCGTTATGATCCCAATCAGGAATTGACTACGGATCAATTGCATCGATTTGGCAAGGTTGCTAATGAAGCGCAAAAAAGACGAGAGTTAAGAGCACAAAGAGGGACGTTGGCGTCAGCTGCTCGTACTGTCAAAGATAAAGCGATGAAGCCGGTGGTCGAGCCCAAAAAAGATAAACGGAATTCAGTTAGGTATGCCGCTTGGATGCTGGTGGCTATGTCTGTGAGTTTATGGTTAATGTTTATGAGTCGTTAGGTCTTGCTGTCTTCAGAGGTGTCACCTTACCCAACCCAAGTTCTTCTTCACTATTTAGAGAATCACATTGATGTGGATTGTAGAAACTGTATTGGTTCTTACCACTGTGTTTAGCTGAATACATAGCTTTATCTGCACAACGTGTCAGCTCTAACATTGAATCTGCATCGTCAGGAAACAAAGCCACACCAGCGCTTACAGTGAGTTTATTAATCCTTTCCGTACTTTGATAGCTATCTTCAAACAGATGGCATATACGTTCCAAAATTCGGTTAAGGTCCTCAACGCTGTTTACACCATAAAGAAGGAGCACAAACTCATCACCGGCAAATCGAGCGATGGAGTAATCATTTCTTTGAGTTTTTCTGTCCTTGGTGCGGATATTGTTTTTTAAACGATTTGCAAAGTGCTGGAGAACACGATCGCCTATTTCATGACCATAGGTATCATTGATCATTTTGAAGTTGTCTATGTCTAAAAAGACCATTGCGGTTAAAGTATCATTATCTCTTACTTGCTCAAGTTTGCCCAATGCCCAGCTCTCAAAGCTCCATCGATTGGCTAGCCCTGTGAGTTGATCACGGTAAGCGAGATCTTCAATGCCTTCTTTGTAAAGGGACTGTATATAGCTCGTCACTTTTGCATAGAAATAAGCAGAGGTATTACACACAACACCAAGCGCCAGTAAGCTAATCAAGAACCGATCGATTGCAAACTGGCCGGATACCACGACCAAATCGGTAAACACACAGACCACAAATATCAACAGGTAGGACGATACACTGATGATCAGGCCTGTCTTAAATTCGCACGCTAATATGACAGCAGCCAAGATCGGGAAAAGCCAGAGTAATCTGTCGGCGATGTGTTCGCCGTAAAAAAGGAGCATTGCGGCTTGAAAAAGCAAGACACCGGACAATACGATGTCTGAAACGTTAACTGAGGGGTTTAACCTCTGGTACAAAAGGTTACCAGCTAAAATTACGACGCAAAGACCATTAGTGATGCCGAATAAATAACTTTGGTTTGAAAGATGTAGGAGCCCGTAATAGGCCATGATTGTTAAAGCTATCACAGAGCACAGGAATACGATTTTACATTTTCTCGCAGAGCGCATATCTGCCATTTCTTCGAGATGTTGTCCTACAAAGTTTGTCATATGGTCCTTGCCTACGCAATTTACAATCCGGCTATTTAAGTCTAGAAGAAAAAATTCAGTTTGGAGCAAGGTTTGAGAAATAAATTAATAGTTTTCAATGTGGTATATTAATAATATTGCATATAATGGGGTGTTTATTTGACTATAATACAAGCCGAAAGTATAGCTAAGACTATGTATTTTCATGTAAAGAGCTAAGCATTCACTTTAATTCATGATGTACTATTTTTCGTATGTATTGCTAGAGTGACATCCAAGTGTGTTTTGATATAATCAAACGTTCTACAAAACTTAACATTGATAGTTTGAATTCATTGACTGAATTCCTGGCGTAGCCAGTTACGTAGCAAAAGAACGTTCTCATTCTTAAGTTTTTCTGGTGGGCATGTGAAGTAGAAATCCTGATTTGGGTTATGAATGGGCGATCCCACTTCAACTAGGGAACCTTGACTCACTTCGTCTCGGATAAAATGCCGATGTGATACAAAGATGCCGAGTTTACGGATAGTGGCTTGAACCGCCTGAATTGAAGCGCTGAACTTAAGGTTTTGTGTGTAGGCGGGCTCTGGGAGTTGGTGACTCTTGCACCATATTTTCCAGTCATCTTTTCGTCTATCATTGGTAACTATGATTGCTGGATACTGCTTTAGGATATATTCTGGCGTAGTATGAATATCAATTAGTTCGGGGCTGGCTGTCAGAACGAGCTCATCTGTCGCTAACAACTCACAATAATAATCAGACCAATCATGGGTATTGCCATGGATAATAGCCACATCTATTCCTTCGGATTCCATTTTGAAGTGTCCTGTGAGATTTGAAATTCGAATATCAATGTTTGGGGCAAATTGGTTAAATCGGTCAACATGAGGTATCCACCAATGCATGACCAGAGAATTGACCATGTTGAGGGTTATTCGTTGACTGTGTTGTTGTTCAATAAGTTTTTCAGTTGCCGATACTATTTGTTCCAGTGCAGGTGCGACTTGCTTGTAATAGTGCCGTCCAGTTGAATTTAGTGAAACACTCCTTCCCTGACGGATAAACAGTTTCTGCCCGAGTTGTGATTCAAGATTTTTTATTGATTGACTGATCGCTGAATGACTAACGCTAAGGAGTTGGGCTGCATCAGTCATGCTACCAGTTTCTGCCACTGCAACAAAAGCATACACTGACTTTAACGGTATAGGTCTTTTCATATGTAAGTTTCTCTTACTAATACTGTAAATATAACTCGCTTTTTATCTGACTTACAAGGGCATAAACTTGGGCCATGATAGAGGAGGATTTATGGTAAATCGCTGGTATCCCATATTATTTATGATGGCGTCTACGTTCAGTTTGTCGTTAACAGGACTGGTTTCCAAGTTTTTAACCGATCACTTTGAGGTGAGCTTGTTAAGCTTCCTGCGATTTATTGTCCCAGCAATGATGCTGGTTCTTGTGTTCGTTGGGCGAGAAATTAGGTGGCCCAGCCCTAATGAGCAATTATCTCTTTGGATAAGGGCTTTGTGTTTGGGTTTAAGTCAAGTGTGTTTTATATTTTCACTTCAACACTTAACCTTGATGGAAAGCGTTGTACTTTTCGCTACAGGGCCTTTGTTTATCCCAGTATTAGAAAATCTTATATTTTCAACCCCAATTAAAGTCGTAAATACAATAGGTCTAGTGGTGACATTTGTTGGGGTAACCATGCTATCGAGCGACGAAAGCCAGATCAGTATAAGGCTTGAGCTGATTGTTGGTTTGTGTGCAGGGCTATTTAATGCAGGGTCTCAATTAAGTTTGTATAAGATCAGTCAAAGCCGTTTAAATGCGTTTGAGATAAACTTTTGGAGTTTTCTTTATGCAGCGGTTGTGGTTGTCCCTATACTCACGTTCAGTTTTATCGATAACCGCACTATGTATCAGTCCCTAGACGATGGACCATGGCTTGTTGTTATTGCGCTTAGTTTATTAGGTTTGATGGTCATTAATACGAAAGTGTTTCGTTCGAAGGCATACCAGCTTGCCAGCTCTGGTTCAGAGTTAGCACCAGTCATTTATACCAATTTGGTCTTTACTGCGGTCTGGCAGTGTGTGTTTTTTCAAAAGACATATAATCTTTTTCAATTGTATGGTCTTATATTAATCATGTTGACCAATGTAGTTTGCGCTGCTTGCTCCTACCTAGGTGACAAAAATCATTCTTGCCACAAAAGCTAGCCTGATACGAATTTAGAGCTTATCTCTAGCTTCAACCCTTATTTTGAAGCCTTTACGCGTCTTATGATAGGCCTAAACATTGGGATGACGCTATTAGATCGTGGGGGGTAGGCATATAAGTATAAATAATATTTCTGTCATTATTAATGGAAACTTACTCAAGTTCATATAGGTTTTAAGTAGGGGCATAGATATTGAACTCTATTGTCGTACATAGAAATCAAGGAAAAATAGAGTGACGTGATAATTTGAGAGGATGTACAGTTTTCCAGTGCTGGGTCTCGCGCTGGTTTGATGTGAGGGGCGAATGAGAGAACGCTTGGGCAGTCGATGGGCGGCTATACTAGTGGCACTACTTCTATGTGTAATTGGAGTAGGACTGGTAGAGATTATCGATCGTAGCCAGAAGACCTTTATGCATAACAGCATGTTGGTTCGAGCGAAAGAAGAACTATCTATTATCCGTTCAGAGTTAGAAATCGCTATTTTTAACGACATTTTTGTTGCAAACGGTTTGTCGGCTCTGATTGCGGCTAATCCAAACTTTGAGTTTTCAGGATGGGGCTTATTTGCATCCAGCGTGATGCGTAAAGCACATCATGTTGAACTCATTACATTAGCGCCAGATGACGTAGTCAAGTATGTCTATCCATACGAAGGTAATGAAGCCTTGCTTGCTCTTGATTATCGAACTCTCCCTGAACAATGGAGGACGGTTAACAAGGCGAGAGACATTCATGAAATATTAATTGCAGGCCCGCTCAATTCGATCCAAGGTGGGCGGGTGCTGATTGCTCAAGTCCCGATTTTTTCAGACCCTATATACCATCGCGATTATTGGGGAGTATGTAGTTTAGTCATTTCTCTCGAGTCACTGTTTGAAGATGTAGGGGTAAAGTCTTACACCGAGAAGTATTATCTTGCGATGCGAGGTGTTGATAGCTCGGGAGAAGAAGGCGATATCTTTTATGGTACGCAGAGTACCTTTGATCGCGCTTTCGCTGTGGAGTCGGTCAAGTTTCCATATGGGACTTGGACTATCGCGGCCGCAACAAAAAGTGATTTGCTTGAATACAGTAATTGGTATCGAATTCATGCAGTGAGACTCCTTGGCTACCCGCTTATTGTTTTACTCCTTTTGGCCTATGGCACAATCTACTACCTTTACCATGCCGCGAATAAACGAGCTCTACATGACTCATTGACCTCTCTGCCTAATCGTCGCTACTTCATGTACACCTTAGATCGGCACTTTGCCCTTGTAGCGGGTTCTGGAAAAAGAGAGTCTTTTGCTATTCTCAACGTTGATTTAGATAAATTTAAGTGGATCAATGATACGTTCGGTCATGCTGCTGGGGATAAGGTGCTTGTCGAGGTAGCGAGAAGGATAAAGAGTGCACTGAGGTCGTCGGATCTTGTCGCACGGGTTGGAGGTGATGAGTTCCTAATACTTTTAACTCGAATTAAACGAAAAGAAGATGTTGAAATTATTAACAACGAGTTACAAAAATCCATTTGCGATAAGCCAGTCATTTATGAAAAAAATGACATCAGCGTTTATGTTAGTGTTGGTCTAGCAATCTATGACGAGCGGTATAAAGAAGTAGATGAGATGCTCAAAGCCGCTGATGACAGTATGTATGATGAAAAGCGGCGGGAAGATTAAATTGAGTGTATTTGACTATCCCTGAAAGCTAGTTAGTGAATATGATCAAGGCACAGGGAACAAGATTTAGCGGGGGAGAATGCAAGAATTAACACAATGGCTAAGTGAATATGGGGAAAATCATCGACACCCAATAAATCAGAAGATTAATAAAGTGGCGGTACCTGGCACTTTCTTGTCTTTAGTAGGCTTAATATGGAGCATACCATCATTGTCGCTTTTGGGCCTTACACTAAACTGGGTATGGGTAGCCGCAATACCTCTAGCTATTTTTTACTTCAAGCTTTCCCTTAGTGTTTCTTTGATGATGTTAGGCTTTTTCTTAGCTTGTGTATCGCTCGTCTGGTCTCTCGACATCCTTGAATTACCAGTACTTCTTGTATCCATCCTTGTATTGACTCTATTCGGAATTATACAGTTCGTTGGTTATGAGATTGAAGGTAAACGGCCTTCGTTCAGAGAATACATTGGGTTTATTTTAATTGGCCCAATATGGGTATTTCGTCACAAATAACTCACCTTGAATCATTGTGGTCGCTGCATTTGATAGTAGACAAGTGAATCTCAGTACCAATTGCAAATTAAAATCTCTCATTTTGCATTTTGCAATCAGTATTCATAATGCAAGGTCTATTATGCGTATTGTTGGTATACAATTGGCCATAATGCATACAAAAATAGGCTTTAAATTAATTTTCAATGTTGGCACGCCTTGTGCATATATGTAAGTGACCCTTATTAAGCCGAGGGTCACCTAGCCAACTGACGTTGTTAGTGAATACACATTGTTCACACTTTATATAGCCAATCACAATTATTGTGGTTGGCTTTTTTTATGTATGCTTTATAAGCATGAGCTAACTATCCAAGTCATAACAACTAGGCTTTCTAGGACAAACAGCACCACGAGAGCAAATGACTCTCGCGTCTGCCTGTATTCCACGTTCAACCCAGTTGATATTTAAGATCTTTGCTACCGTTGTGAACTCCTTGCGAATGTTATTTGGGATGGATGAGGTGCCACCACCATCGACACATAATGATTTCAGAGATTCTGCGATTGCTCGAGAGTCTCCTCCTTGGGCATCGATTGCTGGATTCAGATCGATACCAGCGCAGAGCACTCTGTTGTTTCCCGCCGGATCCGCTATGTTAACTGATTCACAGCAATAAATTCTGGGTTCTCCATTGACATCCAATATAGATATCTGAGCAGAACTCGAATGCTGGGGTTGCGATAATCGACGAAAGACAGCCCAATGTTGACAGGGGTCGTTGACCTGACGCATATTTCCCCATGGTAGTGGAATTCCGTTTCCCCGATACACGGCTTTGAGTTTGTGTTGGCCGTATGCATCAAAATAGTGCCAGTGAGGATATGGAGAAACCACCGTCATGCGCCTCATAGCCACTGAAGGTGATACTCCGGCCTTAATATGAGTATTTATTTCATAACCATTACGATCGAGCAATTGACGAAAAGGTACTTTTGGGCAAAGTAGGGCGCCTGCGAAGAAGCTTGATTCAAAATCGCGCCACGCTTGTAAAATGTCTTTTGATTTGAGGTATGAGGACGAATTTGACTGGTCATTTTCTTCCCAGCTAGTTGATTGACCAACAGACAGTACACTTTTTAGACTGGATTTATTATGTAAAACACTATGACCAATATAAACAGCTAAGTCATACTTTAGGCGAGTTGGGTACTGCTTTAAAATATCATTTAAGTAGATAGTGCTGGGAGGCTCGAAGAAAGACGTTACAATTTGGGTTGTACTTACCCCTAACTCATCAATGATGTTCTTTGGTGGACGAGATACCCATTGTACGCTGAGGCCCATTCGACGAGCAATATCCATCAAATCCTGCTTTGATAAGTTTAGTCGCTTTAAGCCTACTTCTTCAGCTGCTCGTTCAAGATCTGGAAAATGATTTTGGTTACTTTCTTGGTGCGCTCGGATGAGAAGGTGTGCAAATTGTCGTCCTGAGATCCCTGTTTGAGATAACATTTCTGGAATTGCAATCTGTAATATTTCGTTAGAAAAAAGAAAACTAGGCTCTAGCGCCATACCATGAATACCACCTCTATTCCCTTTCTCTGGTGTGATATCAACTTTTTCTGGCTCGTCGTCTAAAAACCATGAAAGCTCTTTTTGAAATACATCAGCAATCACTCCTAACATGTCGCTACTTGGTACTCGTTTGCCTCGTTCAATCATTGACAGGTAAGAGACAGATGGAGCAGATTCTGGGTTGATTCTAATACAGCGAGCAGAGAGATCCTCCATTGTTAAGTGGTTTCTTTTTCTGAGATTTCTTATTTTAGTACCCAAAAAATGAGATTGACGAATTAGGCTTTTTGGCAACATTTTGTAAAATTCACACTGTAAAATTTTTGTTGTGAAATTGTAGTAAAAAACAAACTAGTATACCAAGTAAGCAAAGTCACAAATCGACATGTTGCGATGTACAAGTCCTAAATACTTGTTCTAGCGACGTAAATAGGAAAAATTTTTGAGGGAAAACAATATGAACATGCTTACATTCGACAAAATGAAAAATCACACAAAGCATGAAAACTTCATAGCGGAAGCGGTTTTTGAAGTGGAAAGTGCGAATACAGACAAGGGAGTAGAAAAGCAAGTCAAAGCCAAGCAGTTGCTTGATCGTCTTTTCCCTCTAGAGCATGGTTCTCATAACAATGTGACTGCTTATCTAATCGATTACCGTCATGTGATGGCTTATTTCAGGGACGGAAGCCACAGCGGTCTAAAATACCCCAAACACTTCGTTGCTTACTGTGGTCATAAAGAAAACCCAGAATCGATTCTCTTTCGAGATGGTAAAGGTAGCCATGTCGAGCTAACACTGGGAACTCAAAAAGGAACAGGCTGTGTTGAACTGGTAACTATTGATGATATCCAGCTAGAAACATGTACTTTGTTCCCTCATGAGATACATGAAATGTCCGCTATACGCCATTGGATTAGCCTAATTAAGGCCGATGGACAAGGCAAGCCTCGTGCGTATTCTGAGGCCAAAGAATATACATCGAAATCTGGTGAAGATTATGACTTACTATGTTGCTATAAGTTAAATAAATAAAGATATTTAAAGTTTAATCTATTAATAAGGGCTTATTGTAAAGGAGCCTTTATTGTATATGAGGTACTGTAAAATGATGAAAAAAATATATGAATTGTTATGTTATATCAATTGATTATGGGGATGCCCTGCTGTTAAAAAAATATTACACATAAATATAATTAGTCTATATATAATTGTTTTTTCGATGTCTTAACGTATCAAAATCAAATATCAATCATTTTACTGATATTTTGGTGTATTTTTTTGTTTCCATGAAATGATTTGTAATTTCATTTTTCAGTTGCTTGATTAGTTTGTCGTCAACCATGTTATTGGAGCAAACACACGCAAAGATACTTCCTATTTAGTCGTTGGGGAGAAGAACTCTATACCAATAACAGGAAAGTAAAATGAAACAACATCAGACACTTTGGCTAATCGCCGCTGGATTAGGAGTTAGCCTACCAGCAACGGCCGCACAGATGATTACCATTAAAAACGATGTATTACTGCAAGAGACACTCAAAGCTCAGTCAACCAGTGTTGTACCTATGGAGACTGGCTTTGCTGAAGTTAAGCGAGTGATTTTACCCAACGGAAAAGTAAAAGTCCGCTATCAGCAGACTTACATGGGCCTTCCAGTATTCAACACGTCTGTCGTCGCCACCCAGACCAAAACGAGTCAAAGCGAAGTACATGGCATAATGATGCAAGGGATCAGTGGTGATGTCGCGACACCATCTCCTATAATAGATGAAAAACAGGCGATTTCAGCTGCCAAGAATGCTTTTAAAAGAAAGTCTTTAGTCGAGTCAGATGCACCAATAGAAAATACCAAATCTGAGTTGATGGTTTGGCTGGATGAGTCAAACACGGCAAAAGTGGTCTACATGGTAGATTTTTTTGTTGCCGCTCAAGTTCCACAGCGTCCGTTTTACTTTATTGATGCTAATACAGGCGAAGTACTCAAGCATTGGCGTGGGTTGAATCATGCACAGGCTACAGGGACAGGGCCAGGTGGGAACGAAAAAACGGGTCAATACAACTTTGGTTCTGACTATCCGGGCTTTGTAATAAGCAAATCTGGCAACACTTGTATCATGAATAACGATGCAGTTAAAACCGTGGATCTCAATGGTCGTACATCAGGTAGTACAGCCTATAGCTATTCATGTAATGATGACTCGAACTTTAACGATCATAAGTTTGTAAATGGCGCTTATTCACCGCTCAATGATGCTCACTACTTTGGTAAAGTTGTCTTTGATATGTATAAAGACTGGATGAATACGGCCCCGTTAACTTTCCAACTAACCATGCGAGTTCACTACGGTAATGGTTATGAGAATGCTTTTTGGAATGGTACATCAATGACATTCGGAGACGGAAAAAATAGATTTTATCCTTTAGTAGACATAAATGTCAGTGCACATGAAGTAAGTCATGGATTTACGGAGCAAAACTCTGGTTTGGTTTATACGAATATGTCTGGCGGTATGAATGAAGCCTTCTCTGATATTGCTGGTGAGGCAGCAGAATATTATATGAAAGGCTCTGTTGACTGGATTGTGGGAGCTGATATCTTTAAGTCTCAAGGAGGACTACGTTATTTTGAGCAGCCTTCTCGGGACGGACGTTCAATAGATCATGCATCAGATTATTACAATGGTTTAAATGTTCATTACTCTAGCGGTGTCTTTAATCGTGCTTTCTACCTATTAGCAAATAAAGCTGGCTGGGATGTTCGTAAGGGTTTTGAAATCTTTACACTTGCAAACCAAATGTATTGGACGGCAAATAGTACCTTTGACGAAGGTGGCTGTGGCGTAGCCAAGGCTGCATCAGATATGGGATATCCTGTGGCCGATGTAGAAGATGCATTTAATACAGTAGGTGTAAATGCATCTTGTGGGGCTACCCCTCCTCCAACTGACAACGTTTTAGCCAAGGGCACTCCTGTAACTAACTTGTCGGGTGCACGACTGTCTGAGACCTTCTATACCTTTAGTGTTGATTCGGCTTCAAATGCTGTTGTCTCTATGTCTGGTGGAAGTGGTGACGCCGACCTATATGTAAAAGCAGGGAGCAAACCTACAACTACTAGTTTTGATTGCCGACCATACAAATACGGCAATAACGAGCAGTGCAGTGTTTCAGCAACACTAGGTATGACTTATCATGTTATGGTTCGTGCTTATAGCAGTTACTCTGGTGTGACGCTTAGATTAGACTAGTGAGAGGGATGTATAGGAAGGGCTCCTGTTCGGAGCCCTTCTTCATTATTGTTGCAACTTACTTTTTGCTTGCTCGACTTTTGAAAAGTCTAACCCTAGTTCTTCCACTGCATCTTTTATTAACTGTGGGTTTTGCATGACTTGACCCATTAAAACTTGCAGTTGATCTTGAGGCAGCCCAAGTTCCGCTATGCTGGACATAGCAGCGAGAGGGTTTTGTGTTAGTGTTTCGAACAGGTCGTTGATTTGCTCGCTACTAATGCCGTGTTTTTTTAGCAATTCAATTATTGGGTTCATGTTTCACCTATAGATTCGATATAAAGATTGTAAAAGTGTACCATTCCCCTTGGTTCTGTTGAATGTCTAACTCTAGCTAAAAAAGCAAAGCCGAATACAACCAATACAGCAACAGTTACTGACTAAGCTGCTGTATGAACGAACAGTATTGTCTTTCCCGTTAAGCATTATTTGCTTTAAAGCTATTTACTGCAGACGCAACACTCTCAGCTCCGCTGTAGATCTCGTCCATGGTACGAGAGACCTCTTCTATACGTGTACTTGTTTGCTCTGCAACACTGTTCACGTCATTCATTGCTTTGGTCATTTCTTGAGTTAGTGACATATTCTTGTTGACCACTTGAGTAATTTCTTCCGTTGATTCAGAAGTTCTAGAAGCCAGCTGCCTAACTTCGTCTGCTACCACAGCAAAGCCTCGACCTTGTTCACCAGCCCTAGCAGCCTCTATTGCAGCGTTTAAGGCGAGTAGGTTAGTTTGATCTGCTATGCCACCTATGGTTTTGACAATTTCTGAAACATCATTGGATAGAGAGGCAAGCTCCTGAACTTGATTAATTGATTGATTCAGGTTGTGCATCATTGTCTGTGAAATATTTACAGTATCTTCTAAAACTTTTTTACCTTCTCGAGTGACTTGTGATGTTTCTACAGCAGTACTATACGCAATATTTGCAGCATCTGATACCGCTAACTCTCGAGTCACATCATGCGTAATGTCAGAGGCAAATTTGACGACTTTATATACTTTACCCTTATCATCACACACTGGGCTATAAGATGCTTGGATCCAAATTTCTTCACCGTAATGTGTTTTGCGCAGGAATCGTCCTGAAAACGCTCGACCGTTCGATAAATCTTTCCAAAAGTTAGGATTCTGTTCATAAAAGTCGTCAAAGCAAAACATTTTGTGATGTTTTCCTTGGATTTGATCCAATGTATAGCCAAGAGCGCCAAGAAAGTTATCGTTAGCCTCTATGATTGTCCCGTCTGGGTGGAATTCTATAACAGCGAAATTCTGATGAAGAGCTTGAATGAGATCTTGTTGGGATCTGGCTTTAACCATCTTTTCAGTGACGTCGTTGGCAATTTTTATTACGCTCTCGATGCGCCCACTAGCATCTTTTATTGGAAAGTAGGTTGCCTCAATTATTACTAAATCGCCATTTTTGTTGTAACGCTCAAACGTGCCTGACTTGACCTTGCCTTTTGCTAGGTCATGCCAAAAATTGCGATATTCTTGTGTCTCAGTATATTTGGAATCGCAAAATATTCTGTGGTGCTTTCCTTGGACTTGGTCGAGTTGGTAGCCCATGGCTTCAAGGAAAAGTTTGCTAGCAGACTTTATATTCCCATTAGGGTCAAAACGAATTGTGACTAGAGAGTCATTCATTGAATCAACGATTTGTTGGTAGTCATCGCATTCTTCGCTGTTTTGTTTTCCGCTTTCAGCAAGCTTTTTGAAGGGCCACATAGCACATTCTCCTTAATGATTTTTTTGTCACTAGTAAGTATGATCTGTGTTCAGAGTAAATCAAACTAGACGCATAAGATTTTTTTAATGCTGTCTTGCTTTGTAGACCTGCTGGTGGATCTGCTGAGCTAGACGATTAATGCCCATCTTCCACAGTTCCGTATCTTCAAAGTTGGCACAGCTTAAGCGAACACTTTGACGAAATTGTTTGCCAGTAGTAAAAACTTTTCCCGGTAAAATACTGATTCTGTTTTTCCTGCATTCTTGGTAGAGTTCAAAAGTGTCAACCGCTTTGGGCAGAGTCAACCAAATGAGAAATGACCCTTGAGGTTGGGATAGATGAAACCCTCCTCTTAAGTCATCGTATCTGTTTAATGCCAAGCTAAGCAGATTACTAAACTGGCGAACATTGTATTGGTATACGCGACGCATCTTATTGACATGTTGACGGTATTTCCCTGTAGATAGAAAGTCTCCCACAGCGGACTGGATGAGATTTAAGCTCCCCATGTTATCGCTTATTAAATACTTTTCTATTTTTGAGTGATATTGACCCGCTATAATCCACCCAATACGAAGCCGAGAATCAAGCACCTTGGAGAGTGAATTGACGTAGATAACTCTATTTTGTTTATCTAAGGTTTTGAGAGGCATTATGTTGTTGTCATAACCGAGCGCAGCAAAGACATCGTCTTCAATAATTGGTATCGTCTTTGATACTGTTAAGATCTCAAGACGCCGAGTCAGTGGCATTCTAGAGCCAGTTGGGTTCGAAAAATTTGGGGTTACAAGGATAGCTTTGATAGGCCAATCAGTGATGGCTCTCTCCAGAGCCTTTGGCTCCATTCCATGTTGAATACAGCTAGTGATCTCCACGACTTTTAATCCCAGAGATTCCAACAAAAGTAAATTTCCAAAATAACAGGGTGATTCGACGGCTACTATGTCACCTGGTTTGGTTATCGCTCGAAGAGCCAAACTTATTGCTTGTTGCGCTCCGTGAGTGACAGCAAGCTGTTTTGGACTCGCTTCCACATTAAGTTCAAGGCTGATTTTTGTTAGTTGTTTAACTAGGGTCCTGTTTCCGGGTGGAAGTTGGTAATGACTGGGCATTTGGCTTTGCTTGCGGCTGTGGCGTCCTATTTCAGCATACAAACTCTTGATGGTAGAACTGTTTACGTTTGGATGTGCTGATCCGGTCGCAAGACACTCTTTTGGCTCAGGGTATTGGAGGATTTCTTTCGAGGTAGACAAAAGATCAATGGGTCTGGGGCCCTGTTGCTCTAATTCGATTTTCATGGGCACCTTAACCCGATAACCAGATTTAGGAGTTGAGTATATTAATCCAGCGGCATCCATATCTTGATAAGCACGTATTACGGTATTTTTGCTTACGTTGAGAGCCAAACAAAGTTTGCGAATGGAAGGAAGTTTTTCTTCATGCTGGTACACACCACTACTTATTTTATCTTCAATGTATTGCTTAACGAGGAGAAATTTACAAATTTTACCCATGCCATCTGTACCCTAATAAACTTAAAAATCTGTATCTTTTTATTACAACTGAACCCCAATAAAGTAACTTCTTACTCAATGAAAAGCGATAGGAAATCAAATGTTAGTCAGATTTATTCCCACGGTATTTGTGGTTCTTTGGGCGTCAGGGTTCGTGGGGGCTAAGATAGGTTTGCAATATGCTGAACCTGCAACATTACTAACGTTACGTATGTTGGCCAATCTAGGGGTATTTACTTTACTTGTTGTGATTATGCGTAGCACTATCCCCAAAGGTAAGATGTTCTGCCACAGCTTTATAGTAGGTCTCTTAATTCATGGTTTTTATTTGGGTGGGACGTATATTGCAATTGATCTAGGTATGCCCTCAGGTCTCAGTGCTCTGTTAGTGGGTATACAGCCAATTTTAACAGCTATCATCTTTGTCACTTATACTCGTGAACATTTGAAACTATCGCAGTGGTTTGGATTAACATTGGGGTTTGTTGGTATTAGTTTAGTCTTGATGGGGAAAACTCAATGGCAGGATGATTCACACAAATTTATTGCTGTTGGCTTGTGTTTAGTCTCTTTGCTTGGAATCACTTTAGGTACTCTGTACCAGAAACGCTTTTGCAGCGGGGTGGATAAGATAGGAAGCGCGTTGATACACTATTTTGCTGCGTTATGCCTATTTTTTCCTTATGCAATGAACTTTGAAACAATGTCTGTGAACTGGACGTTGGAATTTACTTTAACATTGTTTTGGTTGGTTATTGTACTTTCGGTTGTCGCCATTATGCTGCTTCTTTTTATGGTTGAAAGAGGCGCATCAGAAAAAGTAGCATCGATATTTTATCTTGTTCCTCCAGTGACTGGTATTCAAGCTTGGCTAATATTCGGTGAATCTTTTGATCGTACTGCAATAGTGGGCTTTATTTTATCAGCAACAGCTGTATTCCTGATTACTCGAACTAAAAACACAGACTGTCAAAAAATTTAAAATATTTGATGTTAATATTATTAAAAAAGTTAGACAGTTACAGGTTATTGATACTTTGCTGGTTATTTTTCTTTAGAACTCTGGCCGAGTGGACTAGATTTAAATAGTGGATAGTAACTAGGAGTAGGATAATGAAGCGAATCAGATGCCTTTTATCCTTAGTGATTTTATTAACCGCCCATTATAGCTTAGCAAATAGCGCTCAAGGGGGGGGATTTACGAGAACTATCTTATTTTACAGAATCATACCCTCCCGGTAATTACCTAAAAGATGGCAAGATATCTGGTTATGCGGTTGATATTCTAAAAGCGGCCAGCAAAATGGTGGGTGAAGAGGTTTCTGTATCGCAAGTTACCTTGCAGCCATGGGCAAGGTCATACCGTACTGCTTTAACAGAAGACAATGCTGTTCTGTTTTCGACTACTCGGTCTGAACATCGTGAGAAATTGTTTACTTGGGTTGGGCCTATTACAGACATAAAAATTGTTGTTATGGCGCGTAAAGACGCCAACATAAAGATCAATAAAGCGATGGATATGGCAAAGTATCGTATCGGTGTGATTAGAGACGATATCGGTGAGCAAACTCTATTGGATATGGGGATTCCGAGAAATGCAATGCAGGAATCTAATTATGTCACCACATTAGCGGAACAACTCATGAAACGGCGAATCGATTTGTTAGTTTACGCTCACCGAGCGGCGATATGGTGGTCCAGAGAAGCTCAAGTTGATCCAAGTCTGTTTGAGCCCGTGTACACGGTCAAAGAAGGCTATGTCTACTATGCCTTTAATAATCAGGCTAATCCGGAAGCAACCGCCAAGCTACAAAAGGGGATTGATATGTTAAAAAGTACGAAAGGGGAGTCGGGTGATTCGCTTTATCAAGAAATAATGTCGAAATATGAGTAGTGGAGGAATTAACGCCGTCACCGCCCGCTCCAGACATCATACTTTGGACTTTTTAACAAAATACGGATTATCAAACTTCTTCTGTGGTCCCAATTCCGATACGACGAGCCTATTCCATAGACTTTTGTCAAACTCTCCTTTCGGGATAGATGGATATAGTGTTTCTTCCTCTTCACGGGCGTAACGCAAAAATTCTTTTTTCTTGATCTGGTTGTACTTGCGTGCAACGTGATTGTGTTTTGCAATCCATTCCGATTTGAAACGTGCGAGTGCTGGCTCCGCCTCTTCCATAGGTAACCTAGATAGATAGATACGCTTGTAGGATACTTTTCGATCGAGCATAGTCCTCATGGCAGTTTGAATGTACTTACCATGATGAGTAATGGAAATATCATTCTTGTCAAAAAGGTTAACGCTCCATCCAGTCAGAAAGAAGTTGGGCTTACGGTACTGCTTATTACGTACTTCTATCGCTTTATGGATTATTAAATCTGATGTGCCATTAAACGTCTGTTGCCATTTAGCAATACGTATCTGTGTTGCTGTAGGTAAACGATAGATGTGGGTAAACTTATCTTGGTCCATAAATGAATACACAGAGTGTTTAGTTTAAGAAAAGCCTATTTCAAAGGTAGTAGTTGGCGATTATAACTCTGAAACATGTTAGGGTCAGCATCTTGCTGGCTCAGCGCCACATTGTAGAGAATTCTTTCGCTTACTGCTAGTACTTACCGGTCAAATCATAGTAAATACTAACGAGTAGAATTGGTAAGATTTTAATTGACCAGCAACTTACATTTAGACCTCTAATTTATTTATATTGGTAGCCTACTTATTGGTACCTCTCGAGTGTATTTGCTATTTACTCTTATGAAATGGTTTTATATGCCTCTTTTATCTGTGATTTTTTTACGACGATTGTACCTGCAATTAAGTCATGCCATCCCTGTCTCTTGCTATTGAAGCATATCCAAATAAATCCCAAGCACAGTGGAATAGCACTTAAATAGTATGAAAAATATCTGATTATAGATGTTGAGACTGTTAGCTTACTGCCGGTCTTCATATCTAGTACCTCTAGACCGAAGACTATTTTTCCTGGTGTGGCTGATCGGTATATCCAAAATGTAACCGTGGCTAGCAATGGACATATCCAGTTGAGAATGACATCCCAACCGCCCAATATGAAATCATCAGAGTCCCAGTATAGTTCACCGTATACCAAGTACATGACTGGCATAGTGAGGAGAAAGAGTAAAACAGTATCGACTAAAGTTGCTCCTAGCCGTGGCCAGAATCCGGCATATTCAAATGGTATATCATTCACTTTCTTGACCTCGTTGTGAGAATATAATGGGTATTCTATAAAAATTATGATTCTTTTGTATGATATAAATAATGAACATATCAGAAATTATATTTCGATGAAGCCTGTAGCGTATGGTTTTAACCCAATCATGACATGATGTAGCCTAGACTATATATGAGTCTTATTTTTGGATTGGGTAACATGGTCGTTAGACAATTAATAGCCGTTAATTTATGTACAGGACGAAAAACACATGTTATTCGAGAGCGGCAAAATTATTCTTTATATGCTACTAATATTAACTTTCTCTTATATAACTGTAACCTTTTGTATCTAATCCTGAAATGTTAATATTTATCTAGATAAAACACCTGTTTTAAATGGTGACTAAGATAAGTGTATTTTTCGGTTTTTTTGCCAGTTTGTGCTAAACCTAAAAGTAGAGAAGTGTGATTGGGGGTAACTGGATAGATGGAATTGTTTGCGGACCACCGACAGTCAGAGCAACCAGAAGCGGATGATGCTAATAAACGAGCAGAACAGGCCCTGCTTCCATGGAAAGTTCTTCTTATTGATGATGATGAACAAATGCATCAAGTAACTATGCTTGCATTATCCGATTTTGAATTTGAGGGGCGCAAGCTTGAGGTGATTTCTGCCTATTCAGGTGATGAAGCGAGAAAGCTATTTACTCAGCACGACAATATTGCATTGGCTTTAGTCGATGTAGTGATGGAAACAGAACATGCTGGACTAGATTTGGTTAAGTATGTTCGTGAAACCTTAGAAAATAGTTTAGTGAGGCTTGTGTTAAGAACAGGTCAGGCAGGGCAAGCACCAGAAGATAAAGTCATCCGAGAATACGACATCGACGACTACAAAGAAAAGACAGAACTTACAACTCAAAAGCTCAAGACCTTGCTCTACTCAATGTTACGCTCTTATAGGGATCTATGTTTAATTGAGCAGCAAAAGAAAGGTTTGAGTAAAGTCATCGAAGCGTCAGCATGTGTGCAAAATACCACGACCCTGCAAACTTATGCCACCTCAGTTCTAGAACAATTGACTTCACTACTAAAGCTGGATAACTCTGCGCTTTACTGTATTGTCCAGCCAAGGCCGGATGGGGAAGAGTCTCGTGCTATGACTCTGGCTGCGACAGGTTCTTTTGTAGATACGTACAGTGAATGCACCTTTGAGAAGCTCCCCACCGAAGTAGCAACGCGATGTAAACAAGTGTTTGAGTCACGAGAATCGGAGAACTTTGGTGATGCTTATGTTTTGTTTTCACACGATGAGCAAGGGGTCGACTGTATACTCTATGTGAATGTCAATCGCGAGCTGACAGAACTTGATATGCAGCTTCTTGAAATCTATATGCAGAATATAGGTTTAACATTCGAAAACTTGAGCCTGATGTTGGATATACGCGAAACCTCTAAGGAGCTTGTTTACAACCTTGCTAATGCGGTGGAAGCAAGAAGTAAAGAGACTGGCGCTCACGTCCAAAGAGTGTCTTTATTTAGCGAAAAGCTTGCGTTGTTATATGGCCTTAGTGAATATGACGCTTCTATGATAAAGCACGCCTCTCCGCTTCATGACGTTGGTAAGGTTGCTGTACCCGATTCCATCCTTCACAAACCTGGAAAGCTAGATGCAGAGGAATGGGAGATTATGAAAAAGCATGTTGATTATGGGGTAGATATTCTAAGTAAATCAAAACGTAGATTGATGACTGTTGCGAAAGAGATAGCAGGTTACCACCATGAAAAATGGGATGGAACTGGTTATCCTAATGGCCTATCTGGACTAGATATTCCCGTTGCAGGACGCATTACAGCTTTAGCTGATGTGTTTGACGCTCTAGGGTCTAAACGCAGTTACAAAGAACCATGGACAGATGAACAAATCATGTTGGAGCTCGTTGCCCAGAAAGGTAAACAGTTTGAACCCAAGTTGGTTGAACTCCTTATTAAGCACTGGGATGAGTTCTTAGAGATCAGGAAGTCTCTTCCTGATTAAGAGTTGTTTTTCGAATCAGCTCGCTACCTCTAGGGGCAAATTTAGGGGTATTCTTAGTTTAAAAAACACTCCATGTCCTACTTCAGAGCTGAACTCCAGCTCTCCCTTGAGTTTTTGGTGAACGAGGTTAAACACTAGGTTCAAACCAAGCCCGGAGCCGCCCAACCCTCTTTTACTGGTATAGAAAGGTTCAAATATTTTCTGGTGTAGTGCTTCTTCTACACCGCCACCATTATCGCGATATTCGAAGATAATCATATCTTCCTCTTGGTAAAACTTGATAGAGATTTCTGCCGTAGGTTGGCTTTCGAAAGCATGATTAATACTGTTCATTACTAGGTTTGAAATGATTTGTGTTAATACGCCAGGCAGGCTATTCATTACGATAGCCTTGTCTCCCTCCAAAGTTGGGCTGACAGGTACTTTCCGAGTCTCTGGATGAAGGCTTGCTAGTAAAGCTTCAATAACTTGTGAAACATTAAATTGAGAACGAGCTTCGGAAACCTGATCGACTGCTGTTTGCTTGAAATCTCTGACTAATTGGGCTGCTCGGTTTAAGTTGTGTTCAAGCATTTGGCTACTGTCTGACATACGTTTCATTAAAGATTCAAATTGGGTGCTTGTTAAGGTTTGTGACGCAAATGCAGCATTCAGCTCACTAGTTACATCTCGAATAACAGAAGTCGCTGTTACCGCAATACCCAATGGGGTATTGACCTCATGTGCTACCCCAGCCACCAATCCACCTAAAGCGGCGAGCTTTTCTGACTCTACGAGTTTATCTTGAGCATCCTGCAATTGCTCCATACTTTGTTTGAGATCGAGTGTCCTTGAAGCAACCATGCGCTCTAAGTTTTGATTGAGCTCTTCTAGCTCAATTTGAGTAAGCTTTAGCTCTGTTATATTGATAGCAGTGCCTCGAAAGCCCAGAAACTTACTCTTTTCATATCGAGCAGTGGCTTGGAAGAGTAGGTGCAGAGTAATACTATTTAGGGTAATACTTTCTTCGATTTGGTTAAAGTCGTTGCGTCTCGCTACTGCTTGATGTAGTTGGTCAGCCCCTTCAAGGGCTTCTACGTCAGCTAAGCAGACTCCATGCACGGCAACAAGAGACAAGGCTCCTTTCATCGCATCTGAGCAGTAGGTGAGTTGCCCAAGCTCGTTTGTTTCCCATAACCAGTCCGAAGATACATTGGTAAAGTCGGCGAGCCTATCCTGCTCTTCTTTAATATTGTTATAAAGCAGTGTAATGTTACTGCTGATCTTGTTTGCTCCTTCTCCTAGCCAGTCTAGCTCATCATCTTTTTCTGATATCCAACGCTTTTTAATTAAAACCAATGGCTTGCTTGGATGTCTGGGATTGAAAGCGCGAAGATATTGCGCGATTTGAAATATTCGTCTGTTCACACTTGCGTGAAAGATTAACAGCATAATTGAACAGACAAGAGTGGTTTTAAGGGCATTAAGTACTAATGTCGATATAAATTGGTGAAGAAGGTAGTCGTATATTTCTTGAGCATTTGACTCGACATAGATGGTACCGATTTCTTCAGAATGCCCATCTTCTGGGTCTCGATAGGTCAAAGAAAATGTTTCATGTACAACATTATCCGTTGCTTGTTTTCCTGAATCGAAAGTGTAGTTTCCCGATTGAACCTCTAGGTAATCAATTTTCGGCAAATTAACAAGACCATCGAGTCTTTCCTGCAATACAGCTAAGTCGAACGACCACAATGACGATGCTAGCAGCCCAGCATGGACATCACGTATCTCGATATGTCGTTGCTCGACATCATTAAATTCTTTTTTGTAGTCCCAAGAAAGTTGCAATATTGTGGTGAATAAAGTGACAAAACTACTTAGTGTCACCATCAACAAGATGATGCGCCGTCCTATGCGGCTTTGAAACGGGTTGTTAATACTCTCATCAACATTTTTGCTTCGGCTCATAATACTCAAAGGTGGTGTTTTCAATTGAGTATAGCTTGCAGTTATTGGTTTTTATCAAGAATATAATTTCGCAAATGCAGGCATCAATCTAAACTAAATAAGTGTTTAACCTTTGCCGGAGGCGCTTATGAGAGCATTAGTATTCTGCTTGCTCTTGTTAACAGGAAGTGCACAAGCAGAGAAAGTTTTATTAATACAGAGCTATCATGCTGAATTTCCATGGGATGTCAGCTACATAAAAGGTATCAAGGACACTATATCATCTTCTGCGCAGTTACATAGCTTTCAAATGGATACAAAACGAATCCCTGTCGAACAATTTGAGACTAAGGCTAATGAAGCGTTTGAATATTATAACGAACTAAAACCAAGTGTTGTCATTCTAGGTGACGATAATGCGTTGAAATACATGCTGCCTAAGCTCTATCAGGAGCCGATTTCGATAGTCTTTTTAGGTATTAACTCGAACCCTCGCGCACTTTTAAGAAAGTACAAAGGCCAAGCAAAAGTCACAGGCGTACTTGAGCTGCCGTTATTTGTAAAAAATATTCGAGATCTCAGCCAAATGCTGCCTAAGCAAAAACACAAATTTAGGATTATGTTTGACTCAGGAATTACCTCCAAAGAAGCGGCTAAGCATATTAAGAAGCAATATGAGCTAATTGAGAGAAACTTAAAAGTCGAAGCAGATATCCTTCTGATAGGTACTAAAGAAGAGTGGCAGAGGAAGATAAGTAGCGCTCAGGACGACGGTATTTCTTTGATTATCATCGGTTTATACCAAACCTTAGTCGATAAGAGTGGTAACAGCGTTCCTGCTTCTGAAATATTAGCATGGACGAATAAGAACTCGAAAACGCCATTGTTTGCGTTCTGGGACTTTGCGGTGGGAGAGGGTAAAACCAGTGGAGGAGTGGTTTTGTTCGGAGAAAGCCAGGGCAAACAGGCCGCGGGTCTTGTGAACGAAATCTTAGCAGGGGCAGATGCCAATAGCCTTCCTATTGGGATTGGTGAACAAGGTCGGGCGATATACTCTGAGAAAGAGATGCAGCGCTGGGGTCTAACGCCGCCATCGCATTGGAGTGTGATGAATTAACAAAAACCTTGTACTGCCCCGAAGAGCACAAAGGTCTAGCCGAAAGCTAGACCTTTTTTCGTAGTATGAGTCGAACCAATCGGTTCGATTTGAACTCTAGCTGATCACAGATGACTAAGATGGAAACTCGCCAGCTTTCTAAATCAGCCATCTGGAACACTTCTCAAAAATAACCAAGTTGCAAACTCCTACCGCTTAATGGCAAATGAAGCCAGCAGGTTTGGTTAACTAAGTTGAAAACTCTCTCTTCAATAGAACTCTCTCACTTAGAGTGATTTTTCAGTTCGTAAAACGCGAACGGCACTTTATGAACTGTGAATTTCCACCACACAAGCAGTATATAAACACCTCAGAATACGACACTTCTCTATCTTTTGGGTTGTTATGGATAGTTATACCACTATGGATTATGAAATTTGAGATTTGATTCATGTATTTGCTTCATCAATGAAACCTAGTATTGAAATTGAAACATATATGGGTACTGTTTATGTATACAGTTCCTTGGGGGTGTCATGTCATTAAAAAGTGTTAGACCAAAGAATGCGTATGTAAAGCTGTATTCTGAAGATGGTAGCGTAGGCTATTACCAAGAAGATGATATTTCAGGAGAGCATAGCCTCGTTAGTATTGAGAAGGCTATACGAATATCTAAAGACAATCGTAAACTGCATAAGAGAAGGCAATATATGAGCTTGCATCCTAACCCAGATGATAGGTATCGGCTTAAAGTTCATACAGTAAATAAACAGTTCGAGCGTTACAGTAAAGGTGAATCTGAGTTGGGTATTGATAGAGGTTATGACGAGTCTATGACTCATAAGTGTGCAGTCGAAGCTCTTTCAAGAATGCAGCACATGAAATTCATATTTGTTGGTGACTGTAAACATAAGCCTTTGGAATTTGACTTCACCTCTATACGGAAAGAGCCTTACTTGAACTTACCCAATAGCGCGACGTACTACCCTGATGTTCTTTGCACTTTCGAAGAAGATCATGAAATGTATGATCAATGGGGGGGCAAGCTGGCTATCGAAGTTAAGTACAAGCACGGTTGTGAATCTTACAAGATAGAAGACTTCATGTTTCACAATATACCAGTACTCGAATTAGTCATAAAGAATGATACGTTTCGTCAGTTCCCTGCTGAAAGGCCAGATTGGCAAGAAGAGCGCCTATGGGGCCCTGAATTAATAGAAAAGCATATCAGTGATCTCATTTCATACTTTGAAGAAGGTATATACGTAACTCTTATTGTTAATCCAATATCTACAAGGGTACACCATAAAGTAGTGCGTAAATTGGTTAGTGATTTTCATGAAAACAAAAGACTCTGGGAGCAACAAATTGAAGGGTCTGATTCAAAAGTAAAGTTATTTTTGAATGAGTTGAACTCCGAGAGAGCCCACATTCGAAGATTAAAGAGTGAAGTAGAGGTATCAGAACAAAAACTTCAGCGTATACAGAGTAAGAAACAAGAAGAGATAGATAAGCATTCGATAGCCCTCGAACACTTCCGAAATAGTATCTCACTTGAAAAAAAGAAGAACCAGGTTAAGAATTGGATTTGCTATATCTTTGTAGCAACTATGGTTTTGTTACCTAATCTTGTTATTGCATCATTAAATGAAGTTTTTTTCATTATCTTCTCTTTGCATAGTCAAATTGCCTCAATATTCGATTTTCTCTAAAAGTTCGGAACAATAAGTTTTGCCCATCTTCGGTCGATTAGCCACTAAAGCAAAATACACTAGACATTTCTTTATACGCCAAATATCTGGCGTTTAATGCGGGACATACACCTTTTAAGACGGTGTTAAATCACGGGTGTAGTTGTCCAATAAATTTGGGTGATAAGTGTAAGGAGAATACTTTAAGAAAATAAGCTTGTGCTTAATAAAGGTGCATGTCCTAGATAATTTGTTGAAGCACTATTTCAATCTGATGAATTAGCGGGAAATATCAGAGATCTTTAAAAGCTAGCTGTTCTAGTTATGGCCCACTGGGACGAGTCTGATGTACAGCGTTGTATAAACATCGACATCAAACACCGGAAGAAAGACAGAGCCCATTTTGTTGAGTACACTATCACTGGCAAGGCTTCTTTATTAAGAGATGAGCATTTAGGTTGTACAGAAAAAACTTTACGTAATGACGTAAAGATATGACAAAGTTTTCTAGGTATGCTCGTAGATCTGAGTCGTTCTTTATTGGGTTTAGTCAAAAATATCGTTGAAGTGGATAAGAAAGATGAGCCGTTTAAGCATCGACATATGCATATCCGCGAATCGTCTCTTCTAAGCGTGTTACAACGTATTTACGATGAAGCAACAGAAGATGAAGATGATGAGGCCATCACTACTTGTTTGGATATCTGGGATGAGTTGTTGAATTCAGAAATTTACACAGCTATAAGCGCAGTAAAAGTCCTTGATGAGGGTTTACTGTCTTAGTTGAAAAATCTTCGTTTTTTGTGTAATCCACAAGTAAGAAGGCGGACACTAATGTGTTCGCCTTCTTGTAGACTTGTACTGGTGTGCAACTAAAGAGAATTAAAGCTGTACAACCTCTGCCTCATGAGCAATGAGTTCTATTTGTTCTGAGGTTATGTTACCTGATTCAAGAATTTGAGATAGTTCATTTTCAATGCTTTCTTGAGCTCTAATATCTTCATACACTTCATCTGCATACTGTAGAAACTCACCCATGACCAACTCCTTTTTTCTCTTCACCATCAAGTATGGCACAATCAAGGTCGGATATCGTAACAGAATCTAAGATTTCCTGCAAAAAAATCGCGTTATATCTAACAATTATATCTTGCGAGACTATGCGAGCTAACGCAAAGTTTAGTGGAGTTGTAATGTGTTCAAACTGCTTTTGTTTAGATTGATCCCCCATCATCAAGTTTGTTTTGTCTCTGTAGATATTTACAACACCCATAACATTTTTTTTGTGTTCTTCAGAGTATCTACTGGTCATCAAAGGCAGTGAAATAATAGATTTTGCACGATTATGTCTCCTGAAATGTACTTTTGCTTCTTCAACTAGTTCGTCTGGTGGACTACTTTCCTTTTTCCAATGCTCAATCGCTTTCATAGTGTCATTAATGAACTGGCACTCTGCTTCCGCTATGGCTCTTGGTGCTCCGAAGCAGTTGTATTTTTTTTGAGAGGTCATCTCAAAATATGGTATTGAAAAATCGTCAATTTCAGAATCTGGCTCAAACTTAATCGGTTCGTACTCATTAGTATTACTCTGAGAGTTTTCTACCTTTTTCGTTATGCTTTTCTTGTCTGTGTAGATTTCTACAGATAGCTTCTGATGCAGAGTCAGATAGTTACCTAAAGAATTAGCCTTTAAGTTTTCATTTCCTGAAGAATCTTGATGCTTTAGCACTGCTGGTATATAGCGAAACTCTGTCAGATCAGGTAATGTTTTATCTATGCTTGAGTATTTCAACATCAAGTTCGCTCGATAAACATTGTTGTTTGTTCTTGAAGGCTCAACACCGTCGAACAATGCAGCTAGCCTAGCGTAAGCAGCCAGTAATGCTCTAATGTATTTCGCATTTTCTGCGCTTCTATCATTTAAAGACTGGATGTGCTTCTCTATGTTAGCTCTTTCTTCGTTCACTTTTTGAGGATTTAGATTAGCTTTTAGATCTACGATGCCTTTGGTTGGATTCCAATGAAAGTCTAACTTATCCGGCGCTTCTGCTTTTAGATAATTTAGAGAGCTAGTGATCTCCTTTCGACCACTACCGACCATCTGAACGAAATCGTCAGCCACATCAACATATTCCGCAAGTGTTTTGGCAAAGCCATTTGGTGGAGCTAAGCGAATTAGTTCTTGAAGTTGGGTAATTCGATCATTATATGCTTCAACTTGAGTATCTTGAGTGTCGCTGTTTTTCTTATTTATCGCCAACTGATTCAGAATGAAGACGGTAATCGTTATAAACAATAAAGCTAAGGAGTAAGAAAAACTTTCCCGATAAGTTAAAATACTTTCGGTTGTTATCCAAGTATGTACGGCAGACGAGATAATAGAAAAATATATACCAATCAGAAAGATGGCAAAGTGAAGTGTCGAAGTGCAGATTGGGCTACTGAGTATATGGGCAGCTTGATTTAGAATTGATGATCCAGGCCGCTTTTTAGTAACTGAGTAGATAGCCACTGCTACTAAAATGAGCCATAATCGAAAATCTTTTAGCACCTCAATCCAGGTATCTAATGATTTGAATGCTATTACGAAATGAGGAAATATTTCTCCACTAATACTTGTAATATTGAAAGCTGCACTTTTGACCAAAAAACTCAATATAAGAAAGAAACCTAGGTCTAAAATAACAGTAAAATATGGTTTGATTGCTGAGTCTTTTGACTGATTTGTATTCATTCTTATAGTTAACCAAGTTATGCAATAGCTTGAATATATAAGGATGATATCAAAGTTATGTAATTTGCACTATCCCTGAAAGATTTAACCACTTAACTATCGTGTCGATGTTGTATGGTAAACGACGTCGCCCTCAACAAATACTCGACGAGCACCTCAAAAACGTGTTATCACCAAGTCAAAGGGTTTGGCGATGACTTTTATCGCGTCGTGCCTCTGCTGAGATCGAGCTCTTATATGCTTCTAAGTCACCGATTTATCGAAAACCATCCAAAGCAGGATGTTAGTGCTGTTTCGGTTTTTTCCTATGAACTTTATTAGCTTTCTGACAAGCGACTCACATATATGAAGAGTCCAAATGAATAGCTTGCATTAGTGAGCCTATGCGCTTAAATCCGCCGTCTAATCCATAGATAACACCGACATTGGTATAGGGTCTAAGAGCTTCTTCGATTATTCCAGAGCGAATTACAAGTGACTTAGAGTCAGCATCAACAGCATGTGGAGCAATGCGCTGCTCAATGTCATAAAACTCCTCGTGTAGTCCTGTAAGTACCACTAACTCCTTGAACAGATGGTCATAGAAAATTTTAGTGTCTTTTGGCTTCCTATCGACTATTTCAGCTAGTAGGCTCAAGGTTAGAATGTGCCAAGTGTCAAACGCCCAGAGGCAGGGATAGCTTCGTATATAATTAAGAGCATAAGGTAACTTTGGATGTTTCCTACTAGGGCTAGGTTGAAATAATTGATTCAGTGTCATCCATTTCGACCATCTGGAGTAGTCTCTTTTGAACAAGCTATCTTTTGAAAGTAGATAAAGTTCAGAGTTGGTTTTAGCTTGTCTTACAGCGTCTTTTGTTGTTCTAGCCTTCTTTGCCTTATTGTTCGATTCCTTTAAAAAATTTTGTTGAGACCTTTCAATTTTCGGCATTAATTTTGGGTACTTCAACCATTTCCAGGTAGCCCGATTATTTTCAGATGTTGCTGGGGTGCGGATAACAATGCTTCCATTAAGGTCAGCGACATCGGCAGGTAAACAATCCTTTAATAGAAACGCAATCCAGATTTGGTTGTCACCTCGTATTGCCTGAAGCAAAAGGTATTCCTCAGTCTGGTTTACCTGGTAAACGCTGTCTACATGCTGTTCAGAGCGAGAATAAATAGTGACCTCTTCGCTATATGTGTGCCTGTCAATCTGGCATTTAAACTCTTGAGTTAAGCTAGGTAACAAAATGTAGTTACCTTTAATAAACTTTCTAGCTGAGTCTTTTGCACTGCGAAGACGTTTTTTCTTGATACGCTCTGCTTCATGCTCCAGAAACTGCTCGTGCTTATCAATTAGTTGTTCTCGGCACCATTCGTAAAGCCATTTGTAAGGCACTTTTTTCGCTTTTAGATCTGAGAGTGCTTCATCAATGTTGCGATTAAGGTAGGCACTCAAATCAAACTCTATTGAAGGGATTTTATTCTGTTGATAGTAGGTTGTTTTTTCAGCTTCATTTTCATGTGTGACGAATACTTCGATCACTATGTCTCCAAGTTCTGTTTCGAGAAGTACATCTGCGATATAGCGGTCTATGCGTGCTTCTAGGCTTCCACCAAGAACCTTTGCTAATATTTCGCATTGGTTCAGTGTTTGTCCTTTGTATTCAAAAGATGCTGGCGGAAGATAAAGGGGCTGCGACTCAAGAAAAAAGTGTTGTGCGATTAAGTGGAGTTGGGTCATTAAGCAGTTACTGTTTTCGTCTTTCGAATCATGTGCAAAATGATGTCTTGTACCACTAGTTCCATTGTTTTTAGCTACTAAGCGATCTCCACAACCAGAGCATACGCAATTGCACTTTAAGCCATTCTCGACCGAATCAACATGCCTTAAGGTATTTGAATCGCTATGTAACGCATATTCTAGCATCGTCACTCCTGTCAACTTGAAGGCAATGAGCCAACCAAAGCTCATTAAATCAATATGATAAGCTAAGTGAAAATAGAGCAAGTTACTAGTGTTGGCCTCAAGTTTTAGAGGTATTGAGCTTGGAAATTAGTTATGGTTAGCGTAGAAAGATTTATCAGTATGGCATGGGAACTAGATCTCACCATCTGCTCATTGATAACTGAGCATACACCAGAGGGCTACTTGGATGTGTGTAGAGACCAAGCTAAGAGTCGAGGCATAGATGTCTTTAATCTGAACTTTAATGATTATGAATCTCCCCTAGCTGCTTTCGCAGCAGAAGAGAACCGAGAATTGGTTGCTACTTTGGAAGGTTGTAGACGCAAGACACTTGTCATCTTTGAATGGGCTGATGCGCTGACACCTTTGGAGTGTAATGAGACGTTTTGGTTAAGATCTTTAGTGAACAATAGCAATGTTATTGGGCTTGTTGTTGTCTTCTTGGTTACGAATGAGGGGAAGGTAAAGTTGTTTCAGGATAGTGAGGGAGCGTTCTATCGAGATTGTGTTGATTTAAATTAGAAGCCAGATAAATACTGTTCTCATCTGTTCGATACAAGTAAAGGTCGTTATAACACATTCATTAGTCTTTGATTTAGTTATCAAAAGCATCACAATAACCACATTGCTAGAATGACAATTAGTTTCTGGGTTGCTAGGATATGCAATCTGGATAGTAATCCAACCAATGCTTAATTATTACGATGTTGTTTATTCTAGCTACGGAGATAGTATGAGTGACAGTAGCACGAAGAATGCTGCGTTGACCACAGCATTAGCATTTCACTATCAAGTGCTTATAGGTCTCGATAAGTGTTTTGACCTCAATGAAGGGCAATCGATTTGGTTCGAGAAGGATGGTGATGTGAGCTTAACTGCTTCCGATAACGCATGCTCAGAACAGTTGGAAGTTAAGAACTACAAATCGCCTCTTACTGATCATCATGAAAACTTTTGGAAGACTCTAAAGAACTGGCTAGCTCCAGAGTTTGGTGATACAGATTACGACTCTCTAGTGCTACACACCACTCAGGCTTTTGGTTCCAATAGTAGATTTAAGTCTTGGAACAAACAGTCGAGCGATGAACGCCTGAAAACTCTGAACTCTATCTTTGCAGAGAGAGATGATGACGAGTTGAAATCTGAAAATCTATCTGGTGTCGCGAAAATTCAGAAAGCCGTGATGGAAGAGTCTCCCGAGCGATTAAAAGAGGTATTGTCAAAAATTACCCTTTTCACCGAAGCCGATGACTTGCTTCTTTTAGAGGAAAAGATTTATTCCAAGCCCGTTGGAATTCCTGCGAGTAACTTGAAAAGTTTTTTGGAGGGCTTAATTGGCTTTGTTTACGGTAAAGCAGATAACACTTCATGGTATATCCCTGAGAATGAGTTTCGAGCTAAATGTGAGGAGTTAACATCTCAGTATTGTAAGAAAGAGTTTACTTTTCCAAAGTTTGAAGGAAGTGAAGCTACAGATGAACAGGTTGAATTGCATAAAAGCAAACTATTTGTAGAGAAAATAGCTGCTATAGAGCATTACGCGATGATACCAGATGCATTAGGCAATTGGCTTGAATTGCAAAACTCATTAATGGAGCAACTCGATGAATTCCCTCTTTACCTTGAGAAGACTACTAATTATCAAAATCAATTAGTTAAGAGATATAAGATTCAATATTCCAGTGCTCAATTAGAAGCTACAGATAGTCTCAAGGGTTCTAAGGTACTGTATAACAAGACTATGTTAGAAACGCCGTTACACATTGGGAATGATATTCCCCCAATAGAGTACAAGAATGGCCTCATTCATGATGCGATGGATGATGAGGAGCGCGATCTACACTGGAGAATTCAGGTATGACGAGCATCGTTAATGCACTTTATGAAGTGAGGTTTAATCCTTTTAAATATGGTGAGTATTTAGCGTCTTTTTATTCAATTCTGAATGAGACGGAAGAAAACCTGTTACTAGCTCCATTGGTCATACCTATCTGTAGTCATCCACTGTTCGCTACTAAGTTAGCTAAAGCTAATGTAAGAAGTTCTATATGGTCTATTTTCCAAGAACGAAGTCAACTATATGATTTACAAGAGAGAGTTGATGAGTTTCAAATCTTGACCGAGCAATCTCTCCAATTTTGCATAGTTAATGATTGGATATTCTTTGAGGAAGATAGGCTCATGCTACATTGTAAAACAGTCAATGATAGCAAGTTATCTATTCAGAAAAGCGCATATAACTTAGGTCGTTTGTTTCAAGGGCATACTGTCTCAGAAATTTACGCCTTTTTAGGAGTAAAGCCACGATGAAAACATTGATTCGTGAAATAGGTGTTATTGATAAAAGTGGTTTGAAGCATCCTGTAAACTTCAAGTCGGGTTTAAATATTGTTACGGGTAAGTCCTCTACGGGTAAGAGTGCTCTTATAGAGATCTTCGATTACTGTTTTGGTAGCTCAGAAAATACAGTTCCTAAAGGTGTAATAACAGCTAGTGCTGTAGTTTATTATGTTGTTCTGGATGTCGAAGAACAGGTTCTGGTTGTAGCGCGTGATCCTGCCTTGCCCAACAAGGCATTTTTTAAAAGCTTAGAACGTTTTGCGTCTGAGGATATTCAGCAAGATTTCTTTGAAAATAGATACTTTAGACCGTTGGCAGAGTATAAAAAGTATCTTCGCGATTTGTTTATAGATATAGATGATGTTGATGAGTCATTGGTAGCAAGGATGTACAGACGCCGTAAAGCATCCACACCTTCGATTAGAAGTTTTAGCTCGTTCATTTTGCAGCATCAAAACCTTGTAGCCAATAAGCATGCGCTGTTTTATCGCTTTGATGAAAAAGAGAAAAGAGAGCATGTTATTGATCATACTAAAATATTTTTAGGGTTAGTAGATCAAGATTATTTTCATTTAACTCAAGAAAAAGAACGCTTAACGGGTGAAGTGAATGGTTTGAAGAAACAGCAAGATGCAGACAATAGAGCCGCAAAGATATACTTAGACAAGGTTGAGCCTGTACTAAGTCATTTATATTCGATGATGGGCTTTGAAGAGGCTCCTATTGGGTTAGCTCAAGCTCTTCGTAACCCTCAATTAGCTAAAGAACAGCTCGACGATATTATTGTTCCAGAGGAGATTGAACATAATTCAGATGCAGCGACGAAGCGATACAATAAGTTGAAGTTTGAGTTAACAGCGCAAACGTCTGAGTTGAGAAAGTTACAAAGAAAAGCTAGTTCGATTCGTAAACATATCAATGAAGAGTCTAAATTTTTAAATAGTATTACTGAGCTTAAATCACCAGATAAGGTTCATGTTTCGACGACAGTGTGTCCTTTCTGTCGAACGGAAAAAGACGCCCTGTCGGAAAGTGCAGTAAGGCTACAAAATGCGATACATAAGGTATCGGGCAACATTGCTTCAGCTAAGCCAATGAAAGCGAAATTTAAATCTACTCTTTTGGAAGTTGAACGTGACATACAAAGTGTAAATAACTCAATAACAAGAATAAACCAACATATTCTTGTTATCGAAAAATCGGAAGAAAAACTAGCCAAAAGAAAGACGCTGTATGAAGCAGTACTGATCGAAAAAGCAAAGCTGTTTATGTTATTGGATACTCTCAATTTATCTGACGATATTGCATTGAATAAAATGTTAACAGAGCTTGAGGGTAAGTTAAAAGATACGAATAGAAAGCTCCTTAAGTATAATGTTAAACAGGGCCTAGAGAAAGCTGCTGCCAAGGTAAATGCCTATATGGCTGATATAGGGAGCAAGTTCGAATTTGAAAATAGCTACATGCCAATCAATCTAAAGTTTTCATTCGAAACTTTTGACCTTTACCACCAAACTGAAGAAGATGAAAAAATATACTTGAGATCAATGGGAAGCGGAGCGAACTGGTTATACAGTCACGTGACTCTTTTTTTAGCGTTACACAAATATTTTGCAGAGCTTGGAAGTAAGTGTTCAATTCCTTCAGTACTATTTTTGGATCAACCTACCCAAGTTTACTTTCCTAATTTTAAACGTGACAATTCAGAAACGTTTAAGGAGCAAAAAGAAGAAGAAGCCAAGCTGAGAAGTAGTCACGCAAGTGAGAGAGTAGTTGATGAAGATATAAAAGCAGTCGAAAACCTCTTTACACAATTAGCTGAGTACTGCGTCAACATTGAGGAAGAGTGTGGGTTTTCTCCACAGATTATTGTCACTGATCATGCAGATGATTTACATTTATCAAATGAGTATGACTTTGAATCCTTCGTCAATGGCAATAGATGGCGAACAAGGGGACTGATAAACCCTGTTCCAGCTCAATAGACCGACACTGTGTTTAACGTTAGCGTGTGATAAAACTGCCCATGTAGAAAAGGCGAACCAAATGGTTCGCCTTTTGTTTTCAAGTTAGTTTCCAACTTAGTTATCGGTTTTCAACTCGGTTATCACAGTTTCCAACTTGGTTATCTGTGATAACTAGTGAAGTTTACTCTTCGTAGTTATCAATACTTGGGCAAGAGCAGATTAGGTTACGGTCGCCGTAGACGTTGTCGACGCGGTTAACCGTTGGCCAGTATTTCCACTGTTTAGTTGCCTGTGACGGGAAACAGCCGAGTTCACGCGAGTATGGACGATCCCACTCGTCAGCAGACAAATCTGCTTGTGTGTGAGGTGCGTTGACTAGCGGGTTGTTCTCTAGTGGCCATTCACCGTTTTTCACCTTGGTCATTTCTTCACGGATGGCGATCATCGCCTCGCAGAAGCGATCGATCTCTTCTAAGTCTTCCGACTCAGTTGGCTCAACCATGAGTGTACCAGCTACAGGGAACGACATAGTTGGTGCATGGAAACCATAGTCCATAAGACGTTTAGCGATGTCTTCCTCGCTAATGCCTGTCTCTTCTTTTAATGGACGAATGTCGATAATACATTCGTGAGCCACACGACCATTAGTACCACGGTAAAGCACCGGATAATGAGGACGTAGGCGCTCCATCATGTAGTTAGCATTTAAGATAGCGACTTTGGTAGCTTCTGTTAAGCCAGCTTCGCCCATCATGGCGATGTAAGCCCAAGAAATAGGCAAGATAGAAGCGCTGCCGAGATCGGCTGCAGCAACCGCAAGATCGTCACCTTCAACACCGTTTTCAATATGACCCGGTAGGAAAGGTGCCAGGTGCGATTTAACACCAATTGGCCCCATACCTGGACCACCACCACCGTGCGGAATACAGAAAGTTTTGTGCAGGTTTAAGTGAGAAACGTCAGAGCCGATAAAACCTGGTGATGTCAAACCAACCTGAGCATTCATGTTCGCGCCATCAAGGTAAACTTGACCGCCAGCGGCATGAACCATCTCACACACTTCTTTCACTTGCTCTTCGTACACGCCGTGCGTAGAAGGGTAGGTGATCATAATGCTAGACAGGTTATCTTTGTGCTTTTCGATCTTAGCCGCAAGATCGGTCACATCGATGTTACCGTCTTCATCACATTTTACGACCTCAACCTTCATCGACACCATAGAAGCGGTCGCAGGGTTTGTGCCGTGTGCTGAGCTTGGGATCAAACAAACGTTACGGTGTCCTTCTCCGCGACTTTCGTGGTAGCGCTGAATAGCGATGAGGCCAGCGTATTCGCCCGAAGCACCTGAGTTTGGCTGCAAAGAGAATGCATCATAGCCTGTGATTTCACACAGCTTCTGCTTAAGATCTTCGGCAAGGGCTGTGTAACCCGCAGCTTGCTCTAGTGGTGCATAGGGGTGAATTGAACCAAACTCAGGCCAAGTCACAGGGATCATTTCAGCTACGGCGTTGAGCTTCATGGTACAGCTACCCAGCGGGATCATGCCGTGAGTCAAAGAAAAATCTTTGTTCTCTAGCTGCTTAAGGTAGCGCATCATTTGTGTTTCGCTGTGATGCGTGTTGAACACAGGATGAGTCAAGTATTTAGATGTTCGGCGCAGTGCTTCTGGGATGGCAGCAAATTCGTTTGATGCTATCTCAGTTGATAGCGCATTCACATCTTCTTTAACGCCAAATACCGAGAACAAGGCTTGGATATCTTCCGTTGTAGTAGTTTCATCCAAGCTCACACCTAACTGGCCTTTAAGTAGGCGAAGGTTGATACCTGCGGCTTGCGCTTTAGCATACACTTCATCTGTATTAGCGGCAGTATTGATGGTGATAGTATCGAAGAAGCTATTATGAGCCAGTTCGAAGCCAGATTTAGTCAGACCCGCGGCTAAAATAGCCGTCATGTGGTGAGTGCGACGGGCGATAGTACGTAGACCTTCTGCACCGTGGAATACGGCGTAGAAAGAAGCCATGTTGGCCAGCAGTGCTTGCGCGGTACAGATATTAGATGTCGCTTTTTCGCGGCGAATATGCTGCTCACGAGTTTGCATTGCCATGCGCAGTGCTTGTTTACCCGTGCTGTCGATAGACACACCAATAACACGGCCAGGAATGGTACGCTTGTGCTTCTCACGTGTTGCCATAAAGGCAGCGTGTGGACCGCCGTAACCCATAGGTACGCCGAAACGTTGAGTTGAACCAATTACCACGTCAGCGCCCATTTCACCTGCTGGTTTTAAAAGCGCAGAAGCAAGAAGGTCAGTTGCCACGGCAACCAAAATTTTGTTAGCTTGAGCTTTGGCGATGATGTCTGTGATGTCACGAATTTCACCTGTCGTATTCGGGTACTGGACTAGCGCGCCAAATACATCTTGTTCTGCCAGCGAGTCTAGTGAACCGACCAATACGTCAAAACCAATGTATTTTGCACGGGTTTTAATCACTTCCAGCGTTTGTGGGTGAACATCGTCTGCAACAAAGAAAACGTTGCTTTTGCTCTTTCCTGCACGCTTACACAGTGTCATGGCTTCAGCTGCTGCGGTTGCTTCATCAAGCAGCGATGCGTTCGCAATGTCCATACCTGTGAGATCCATGACCATTTGTTGGAAATTGAGCAGTGATTCTAGGCGGCCTTGTGAGATCTCTGGTTGGTATGGCGTGTATGCCGTGTACCAGCCTGGGTTTTCCAGTACGTTACGCAAGATGACATTAGGCGTGAACGTGTTGTAGTAACCTTGGCCAATAAAGGTGCGCTTGACTTGGTTTTTGTCAGCAAATTCACGCATGGCGCTCAGCATGTCTGCTTCGCTCATAGCCTCGGCTAGAGCCATTGGCTTCTCAACGCGGATTTGCGCAGGTACAGTTTCGTCGATTAAGGCATCAAGGCTAGCTGCTTTGATGACATCCAACATTTTTTGTTGGTCTTGTTTGTTAGGGCCGTTGTGGCGAGCAACGAACTCATTTTGGGTGCTAAGGCTTTGAAGTAATTCAGTCATTGTCCTTTACCTACTCCATCATTCGGGTATTGGATATCACTACTGATATAAATAATTATACGTCCGAACTTTGAAAAAAAGCTGCCCCCTTAACTGGGACAGCTTTACACATTTGCCTATTACTCGTCTTCGATTGAGTTTAGGTACTCTTCTGCATCTTTAAGATTGTCGAGCTCAGAAGCATCTGACATTTTCACTTTGACAATCCAGCCGCCTTCATAGGGCTCTTCGTTGATAAGCTCAGGGCTATCTTCGAGCTCTTCGTTAATTGCAACGACTTCGCCTGTAATTGGGGCGTAGATGTCTGAAGCTGCTTTCACAGATTCAACCAAAGAGAAACTATCACCGGCGTCGATTTCAGCTTCTACTTCAGGAAGGTCAACGAAAACGACGTCACCTAGCATTTCTTGTGCATGTTCAGAAATACCGATAGTTGCTGTGCCGTCACCGTTGTCACGCACCCACTCGTGGCTGTCTGCAAACTTCAGTGTTTTGTCCATTGCTTAGTCTCCAAAAAATAACTTTGTTTAAATTTGCTTACTGGTAAAGAGGGAAGCGGTTACACAATGCTTTCACTTCTTTGCGAACGCGTTGTTCCACTACTGAGTCACCTTCAGGGTTTTCTACTAGCCCATCCAGTACGTCGCCAATCCAATTACCAATGAGTTTGAATTCTTCAGCGCCAAAGCCGCGGCTTGTCCCCGCAGGCGTACCTAAACGTATACCCGATGTAATCATAGGCTTCTCAGAATCGAATGGAATACCATTTTTATTACATGTGATCCCTGCACGCTCTAACGCTTCTTCTGCTTTGTTGCCTTTCAACCCTTTAGGACGAAGATCAACCAGCATTAAATGTGTATCTGTACCACCTGTGACAATGTCACAGCCGCGAGTTTGCAGCACTTCTGCCAATACCTTAGCGTTATTGATTACAGAATCAATGTAACTTGAAAACTCAGGGCCAAGCGCTTCACCAAATGCTACGGCTTTAGCGGCGATAACGTGCATTAATGGGCCACCTTGAAGACCAGGAAAGACAGCAGAATTGATCTTTTTGATGATGTCTTCATGGTTAGTCAAGATCATGCCGCCGCGTGGGCCACGCAGAGTTTTGTGTGTTGTGGTTGTTACTACGTGTGCATGCGGTAGCGGACTAGGGTGTGCGCCTGTGGCAATTAGGCCTGCGATGTGCGCCATATCCACCATGAGAATGGCGTTGACTTCATCGGCAATTTCGCGAAATTTTGCAAAGTCGATAGTACGTGGAATAGCACTACCACCAGCGATGATCATTTTTGGTTTGTGCTCAAGTGCAAGCTCGCGCACGTCGTCATAGTTGATTTCGAGTGTCTCACGGTCAACACCATATTGAACAGCGTTAAACCATTTACCAGAAAGAGCAGGACGAGCACCGTGAGTTAAGTGGCCGCCCGCATCTAACGACATACCTAATATTGTATCGCCAGGTTGCAGTAGAGCCAGCTTAACTGCGCCATTTGCTTGAGCGCCAGAGTGAGGTTGAACGTTTGCGTGTTCGCACTTAAAAAGCTGCTTCGCACGCTCAATTGCGATGGCTTCTACGGTATCAACATGTTCACAACCGCCATAGTAACGACGACCGGGGTAACCTTCTGCGTATTTGTTGGTTAAACATGTGCCCTGAGCTTGCATCACGGCTTTGGATACAATGTTTTCAGAGGCAATCAGCTCAATTTGTTCGTTCTGACGAGTACTTTCCGCTTGGATTCCAGCAAAAACCGCATCATCGGTAGCAGCAAGGTTGGTAGAGAAAAAATTCTCTAGGCTGTGATTTTGGTAACTGTTGTTCATGGTAGATGACCTTCCATTCGTGCTAACGAGATTATTAATAGGATTATTGCTCTCGTTAGTCCTCTTTCTGTTTACTGCCTTCATTACAAAGACAGGGTGAATTCCATACCCCAAATGATGTTTTCATCGCGGGGAAAAACCGAATCTCACTGCTAAATCACATTATCAGTCAGTTCGGAAATCGCATCTCTACAACTAACAAGTTGGTAACATAGCTCTTGTTGGGGCTATAATCAACTAAAAATTTCCTATTGGAAACATGGTTTCTGAAAATGTTACAGAGAGCACGGTTTATTTGTCTCAGTTATCTTTTTTATCCGATAGGCTTAGTGCACAATAAAAACCAAGGTGAAATGGACATTCAATAAAGAGGGATACATGCCTGAAGATATCTATGACGAGTACCCATCTTTGACTCTGGCAAAAGAGGGTGATCAAAATATTGAGCCTCTAAAATTAGGTCAGAGAATTAAGGACATTCGAAGTAAGTTAGGGATCACTCTAGAAGAGGCAAGTCAGCGTACAGGGCTGGCTCGTTCAACCCTGAGCAAAATAGAAAATGAACAGATTTCCCCAACATTCCAAGCGATGCAAAAGCTGGCGCTTGGTTTGCAAATAGATATGCCTCAACTCTTTGAACCACCAAGAAAAAAGGTGGCAACGGCACGCAGAGATATTACTAAGACAGGGCTGGGTAAACCTCACCCAACGCCCACCTATGAGCATGAGCTATTGGCAACCCAGTTGTCGAACAAGAAAATGATGCCATTTAAGAGTCGAATTCATGCGAGAAACTTTGAAGAATATGGTGATTGGGTTCGTCATGATGGTGAGGAATTTTTGCTGATTTTGTCTGGGTCTGTGCTCTTTTATTCAGAGTTTTATGAACCGGTAGAATTGGGTGAAGGTGACAGTGTGTATTACGATGCCACTATGGGCCATATGCTGATTTCAACTAGTGAAGAAGACGCCAATATCTTGTGGGTGACCGCAAAATAATGATGCATTTGTTATATTTCCTATAGTGAAGGCAAACGTTTGCTTTTTGTTTTTTTGTCGGTAGAATAGCGCCATCTCGTCTGAGGTGGCGTTTTCTTTTGCCCTTAGGAAATGTGAAGATGATGTTAAATGTCACATTTTGAATGCTTGCTATCTCGTTAAGAGTGCAAAAAAGTCCAACTCGTGTTTATTATTGGAAACAAGGTTTCCTTGAATGGAAAACGGACCTGATTAAATGGAGACAACAATGACTCAAGATCTACTTAAAACACCCCTTCATTCCCTTCATGTTGAAGCGGGTGCGAAAATGGTTCCTTTCGCCGGCTATGATATGCCAGTTCAATACGCACTCGGTGTGAAAAAAGAACACCTGCATACTCGCGATGCGGCTGGGCTTTTTGATGTTTCTCATATGGGCCAGCTTAGACTGCACGGAGAGGGTGCTGCGGCTTTTCTTGAGTCTTTAGTTCCGGTTGATATTATCGACTTGCCGCAAGGTAATCAACGTTACGCTTTCTTTACTAATGAGCAAGGCGGCATTATGGACGATCTTATGGTAGCAAACCTAGGCGATCACCTATTTGTTGTTGTCAATGCCGCTTGTAAAGAACAAGATATCGCGCATCTAAACGCTCATTTACCGACTGGTGTTGAGCTTGAAGAGATTGATGATCGTGCTCTATTGGCACTGCAAGGTCCAAAAGCGGTTGAGGTGCTAAAGCGTTTCAACTTTGAGGTTGCTGATATGCTATTCATGGATGTCAAAAAGCTCGAAATTCTTGGTGTTGAGTGCATCGTGAGTCGCAGTGGCTATACAGGTGAAGATGGCTATGAGATTTCTGTGCCGAATACTCATGCCCAAGAGCTGGCAACCAAGCTCACTACAGAAGAAGAAGTAGAGTGGATTGGTCTTGGTGCGCGAGATTCATTGCGTCTTGAATGTGGTCTATGTCTGTATGGACATGATTTAGATACGACCACAACGCCTGTTGAAGCAAGCCTCTTGTGGGGTATTCAGAAAGTTCGCCGAGCAGATGGTGAGCGCGTTGGTGGGTTCCCTGGAGCGGACATTATCCTCAAGCAGATTGAAACCAAAGATGTCTCACGCAAACGTGTTGGTTTGGTTGGTCAAACTAAAGCCCCCGTTCGTGAGGGTACGGAGTTATTTGACGCTGACGGCAACAAAGTAGGTGTTGTAACCAGTGGTACAGCAGGTCCGAATGCTGGCAAGCCAGTGTCCATGGCTTATGTTCGCGCTGATCTGTCGGCTATTGGCACAGAATTGTTTGCCGATGTTCGTGGTAAGAAACTACCGATGACAATCGAGAAAATGCCATTTGTACCTCAGCGTTATTATCGCGGCTAAAAGAAAAACCTCGATACTATTTTCAAATCAAGCCTCTCTTTTTTCGAGAGGTTTTTGTTTTTGATATCGGGATATTGATTATATTATTTTTAATAAAATTAACGATTTATATCCTAACCCCTCTCTCTTTTGTCAACTAAACTTAGGTTTAGCAGGCATACAAGGGAGACGGAAAGATGAAGGCTTTACTTGGGTTTCTTGGTTTAATGCTGGTGTTATCTCGTGCTATGGCAAACGATGTATCAGCCTACATTGTTAATGGCACTAACGTTAGCAGTGCTACTACATATCCTTCTTTTGCTAGCATGTTTTTTATTAGTGGAGCCTCTTATAGTAACTATTGTGGGGCAACTATGCTCAATAGCCAATACGCGCTCACCGCTGCCCACTGCATCTATGAAAATCCCAGTACTATGCTCAACACTTACGTTATTCCTCAGCTTTTGGATGAATCAACTTATGCCAGTGCTGAAAAAGCCAGAGCGTCAGAGTTTTACTTTCCTAGTGACTACATAGACTCAGGAGCAGTGCTCTGGCCCAACGATATCGCAGTAATCAAGCTTGAATCGCCTCTATCTTCTGTTCCTGATTATACCTATTTACTCAATACGACGATTAATAACAGCTTTTCTGCTTCAGATACCTATATTGCTATAGGACATGGTCAAATTGCGGGTAACGTATCGGGTGGAACCATATTACAACAAACTAACCTTGACTATGTGTCCCTGAACGACTGCCGGTCTCAATATGGCTTAGTGACTGACAAACAGATATGTTTTGGTGGCGCTCAGTCTGGCGGATATCGAAATTCGACATGTAATGGCGATTCTGGAGGCCCTGTTTATATAGAAAGTGGCAGCCAATACATTCAGATTGGTATCACTAGCTTTGGTCCTAGGTCATGTGGTGATGCATCTTTGACCGTTACCTCTGTCTTCACAGATGTTTATGACTACATTGGTTGGATTAACCAGGTAATAAATGGTCAGGAAGTACCCAAGTACTATGTTACAACGGTTAACGGACAGCGCACCCTTGTCAGTAATATTATTACTGCGAATTCGGATGCTGGTGGAAGCATTAACCTGATTTGTTTAGTTGTGTTACTTGTAATGAGATTGTTTAAAGAGCCAAAAAATAACCTCCAAAACCAACTTTTACCAGTCATCTAATGATAAAATAGCTAAATTGGACTTCGACTAAATTTACCTATTATTTTTAAGATGTAAAAATGTCTCAGAATTGATAAGTGGTGGCTATAATATGGCCATCCTCATTAACTTATTGGGTAAATTGTTTTTTTTATTCAGGTTAGCTTGACAATTTTCACCGAATCAATATTGTTTCATCGATCAATAAGAATGAGCCGGAGCATGTTAAGATGGCCAACCAACCAACCTACGAAGTAACTTTCCTCTCCGATGTATCTTTGCAGTCTAGAGTGTTTAATGATTCGTTAAAAAAAGGCATTGAGCATAATGTTTGTATGGTCACTATCGAGCAATTACTTGAATCTGTATCCCTAGGTGTAAAACTCGGGGACTATGTTTTATTCGATTATCACTATTTGGATGAAAGTAAGCTCGAGCAATATAACCAAGCAAGACTCGCCAGTGAAAATAATGCTCGAGAAATAATCATAAACTGCCCGAGAGAAACGTCATCAGAAGAGCTATTTAAATGGCGAAATTTAGTTGGAGTTTTTTATCTCGATGATGATATGTCGACACTTTTTAATGGCTTAGAAAAAATTTTTGAAGGAGAAATGTGGTTAACTCGACAGGTAGCTCAGGATCATATCGAGTATTTTCGGAGTATGATTACGGCAAAAACCTCACAAGCGTATGCGAATCTGACAAAGCGCGAAAAACAAATAATGTATTTACTCGGTCATGGGGCGTCTAATGTACAAATTGCTGATGAACTTGTTGTGACAGAAAATACGGTTAAAACACATTTGCATAATATCTTTAAGAAAATCAATGCTAAAAATCGACTTCAAGCACTCCTTTGGGCAAACAATAATATTGCATTAGAAGAAAGATATTAAGCTTAGAAACAACAATTCGGCTTCATAAGTCAGTCAACATCTTCCTATATTAAATTACAACTGCATGACACTAAAAAATGGCTGCCTTGGCTTAATAACGACAATTTCACGGTTTCTATTTTTTCACTACTCAGTAAAGAGTGTAAACAAGCAGATTGCGATTTAGTAGAGTCGCTGGTCACCAGTTTTATGCGTTACTTAATTCGTTATGGCAAACGATCGTAGGTCAGAGCTTATTTGAGTACAAATAAGCTCTGTTTCTAGTTTGGGAGAAAACCCTAGTTAGTCATAAATGGTCGGAATTGGCTGCCGTTTATGTTGTGTTGCTTTGTAAATGGAGATTAAGCGGTCGACCGTGTCTTGCGAAACGGGTTTACCTTCAAGGAAATCATCAATTTGATCATAACTGAGGCTGAGCGCATCTTCGTCTGCTTTCTGAGGAGCGAGTTCTTCCAAATCTGCGGTGGGCGTTTTGTTTACTAGAACCTTAGGTGCTCCTAGTGTGTCTGCAAGTTCTCGAACTTGACGTTTACTTAGACCGAAAAGAGGTGCTAAGTCACATGCACCATCGCCAAATTTTGTGTAGAAGCCAGTAATGTTTTCTGCAGAATGATCTGTGCCTAAAACTAATCCATCAATGAAACCTGCTATTTCATATTGGGCGACCATTCTGGCTCTAGCTTTAACGTTCCCTTTGACAAAGTCTACTTTAGTAGCTTCGGCTGGCATTAGGCCTATATTGGTCAAAGCTTGCTGAGAAGAAGCGTGTAAGCCATCTACGCCAGGTTTGATATTCACCGAGACTGAATGAGTAGGTTGAATAAATTCCAAGGCAATTTGAGCCTCATCTTCATCTTTTTGCTCGCCGTAAGGCAGGCGAACAGCAATGAACTGATAACCTGCGTCGGTTTCGCTATTGAGTTCATCAATCGCTATTTGTGCCAAGCGGCCACAGGTGGTTGAGTCCACACCACCACTGATGCCTAGCACTAATGCCTTGCATCGCGCATCTTTTAGCTTATTTTTGATAAATTCAACACGGCGTGAGATTTCAAATTGAGGATCAATTGACGGCAGTACACGCATTTCATCGCGGATTTGCTGTTCCATAGGTTTTCTTCCTGCAAGCATGATTTTACGAAATAATAGTAATATCATACCTCAATGAACAGTTTAGAAAACTATGAACACTAAATTCACGGTTATCAGGAAAGAAAATGAGCAAAATTGCGGTATTTGGCAGTGCGTTTAATCCACCTAGTATTGGCCACCAGAGTGTTATTGAATCATTAATGCACTTTGATCGAGTCCTTTTAGTACCTAGTATTAGTCATGCTTGGGGTAAGGAAATGCTTGATTATACCAAGCGGTGTGAGTTAGTTGAGGCATTCATAAAGGACCTGTCTGTCAAAAATATTGAGTTAAGCCGTATCGAAGAGCGTCTCTACAAACCGGAGCAGAGCGTCACCACTTATGCGGTATTAAAGGAGATTCAAAGCGAATACCCAGACGACTATCTTACTTTTGTGATAGGCCCCGACAATCTGTTTAATTTTGGCAAGTTTTATCAAGCGGACAAAATTCTCGAAGCTTGGTCTGTAATGGCTTGTCCTGAGACGGTCAAGGTAAGGAGTACAGATATTCGGGCAAGGATAGCGCGAAACCAAGATATTAGTTCGCTCACTACGCCGCGAGTTTGTACGTTGCTAGCAGATAGCGGCCATTACTAACATATAAATTGGGTTTGGAGCTTGGAGTGACATTTAACAGGTTATAGCCTGCGTAGGTGGCTCACTTGGTCCAAGACTATTTTGCGCTTTAATAATGATATCTGGTTTCTCTGGGCGAGAGTAATAATAGCCTTGGATTTGTGTGCAGCCCATTTGGTGCAACTTATCAACCACTTGGTGTGTTTCGACCCCTTCTGCGACTATGTCAACTTTGAGTTGTTGGGAAAGTTGGATAATTAGCCAAACTAAGCGCTCTGAGGTTGAGTTACTCATTAAGTCGCGGATGAAACTTGCGTCAATCTTTATACAATCTATTGGATAACGATGGATATAGTTAAGGCTTGAATACCCAGTGCCAAAATCATCAAGAGCAATACAAAACCCAAGGCCTCGCATCTGATTTAATATAGCGCCAATCTCCCCTTCTTGCGACAGTAACACGGTTTCGGTAAGTTCGATGGTGAACTCTGAAGGCTTAAAACCGTACATGCTAATAGTTGATGTCAAATGTGCTAGATAACGCTGAGTGTCACTGAGCTCGTGCGCGCTACAATTTATACCTAACCTGACTCCATAGCCTAACCCATCTTCTAATTGTTTTTTTGCTTGGCATGCGAGCTGAATGATTCTTTCTCCAAGATCAACAATTAAGCCCGATTGTTCAGCGGCCTCTATAAACTCTGTCGGGGAAACAAATCCTAATGACTGGCTCTCCCAGCGAGCGAGGATCTCAAAGTAACGCCATTCTCCCTGATCTTGTTTGACGATAGGCTGGGCGACAACGTAGATTTCGCTCGTTGCGCACCGGTTGGCTGCAAGCTCTTGACGCAGCGCATCTATCACTCTTGTTCGGCGATAGTATAGAGTGCTGAGTTCAGTATCGTAACATCGAATCTGAGTATTTCTTTTTTGCTTACAATCTTTGAGTGCTAGGCTAGCATTGAGAATTAGCTGGTCAACAGTGATCCTGGGATCGGATTTAATCGCCACACCCATGCTAACATTTACTTTTAAGTTATATGCTGGGTCTTGATAGCCTGGCTCAAGTTTTGCCAATATTGAATGGCATACTTCAACAGGATCATTAGCATAGGTCACAAAGGCAAATTCGTCTCCGGAGATCCGAAACGCAAGTTGTTTACTATGCAAAGAGGACTCGATAGCGTGTGAGACAAATTTAAGTACTTGGTCACCAATATATTGCCCGTATAAGTTGTTAATTGTCTTGAAGCTGTCGATATCGAGATAGACGAGGGTCAAATAGCCTGAGTGTGATTCAGACAATCGCTCGAGCTTGTCGGCTAGATAACTTCTATTGAGCAGGCCAGTTAGATTATCATGAGAAACTTCATAACTAAGTTGCCTAACCAAGCTATCAGATCGAGAGGCAAGCCATTTCACTCGAAGGCTGTGCATCACTATATTTGCGAAAAGCATATGGTAATAAATAAGTTCTTTAGGAGATTGGACGGGGTGCTTGAAGGTTGACAAGAGTACACCAAGTATTTCACCTGCGGCGGTCTTTAGTGGGATACCAATATAGGCTTCAATATTATGTTCACATAGATACGGGTCATTAGGAAATTGTGACATGACTTTCTGAGTGTACAGTACGTAATCGAGTTCAGAATGGCTCACGCGAAATGAAGGTGTGTTGGTGAGCGAATATGAAATAGGAACATTACTTGAATCAAAGCACGCCTGCGCTAGGCAATACCCGTTGGCATTAAACTTATCTATCTCGACGATGCACGTCGAGTACGATGTGAAATGCTGATGCAATACACTGGCAACCCGATTAAGCAATTCAGTGCCGTCGAGTTGTAACGTTAAGCTCAGAACATCTAAATCAATAGATGTTGCCTGTAATGATGCCCTAGCCATTTGAACTACCTGCTTAGCCGTGATTTAAATCACTTATTTATTGCTAATGTCACGCTTAAATATGGTACAGGTCTCATATTATTTCAAATTTTAGTTTGGATCTTTTTCTCTGTTGAAGCAAACCTACTCATCAAGGAGACGATTTTTCAGGTAGTCTAAAAATAATTTTGTTCGAGTATGTTGGTAATCCAGTTTTGGGTAATAGGCGTAGACGGTGGTTTCATCGGTAGTCGTAGATGGCAAGATCCTTCGTAACGCGCCGGTATTTAATTCGTCTTTAATCATCACATCATTAGATATAAGTATTCCGATAGCGTTTTTAGCTGCATAGAAAAGGGCTTCAGGGTTTGTTGTCGCGAGATTGCCCGAAAGTACGATTCTTTTTCCGTTATTAAGCTTGACTTCTCGTTGCGGTCTTTCACCCCAAATGAGTATGTTGTGCTCCGTAAGTTCCTCTATGGCAGTGGGTTCACCATATCTTTCAAGATAAGCAGGAGAGGCATAAAACCCTGCCTTGTGTTCAAAAAGCGGGGAAGCTTTAAAACTTAGTGAGTTTAGTTGTTCCAATTCACGGCTGATGAATAAATCTAAGCTTAGCTCTGGTAACTGCCCAGGAGTTGTGGTGATCAATTGGATTCGAACATCCGGGTACATCTGGAGAAAGTCATCGAGGTATTGCACCAAGAACTTAGAACCAACGGCAATGGTGGCTCCGATTTTTAAAAGTCCTGCAGGGGTTTGATTCACTGATCGGGTCTCGTCAACAACGGACTGCCACCCCTCCAATTGCACTTTTGCCCTTTGGTAAAACAGGGCACCAGCTTCGGTTTGAGTTACACTGCGAGTGGTACGTTTTAAAAGTTGAACACCGATCCTTTCTTCAAGCCACTGTATACGCTTGCTAATTGCGGAGCTGGTGGCATTCATCTTACGAGCGGCACCGTTAAAGCTTCCTTCATCGACTACGCGAATATAACTTTGAACACTTTGAATCCAATCCATTGTCTGCCTTATTCATTCCCATTAGGAATTAATTAGTTTCCAACTGAAGATATTATCATTATTTGGCGCTTAACTTAAACTTAGTTGCACATCAAAAGTATGAGGTATTGAAATGAAAAAAACGCCGATATTGATGGCGATGCTCATTATTTCGACCGGGCAGGTAGGGGTGAGTATTTATCTTCCTTCTTTACCCATGATCAGCAAAGCGCTACAAATTAGTCAATCCGATGTGCAACTTTTAGTCACTCTATTTCTTGTCGGTTTTGGTGTTTCACAGCTTTTCTATGGTCCCTTATCCGATGCTATTGGTCGCAGACCAGTCTTTTTGCTCGGTCAAGGCATATATTTAATTGGCACTCTAATGTGCATTTTATTTACTCACAACCTCTGGATTTTGGTTTTAGGCCGCCTTTTACAGGGTCTAGGTTCTGGTAGTGCTTCTGTGTTAGGACGTAGTGTCTTGCGAGATTGTTATGATGGTCGGGAATTAACTAAGGCATTGTCTTACGTATCGGTCACTGCTTCGATAATGCCAGTGCTTGCGCCCGTGCTTGGTGGTTGGATAGCCTTTTATTTTGGTTGGGAGGCTGTGTTTGTATTTGTGTTGAGTTATTTGGCTGCGACTTTTGTTTTAGGTTATTACATACTTCCTGAAACCATGACCTATGGTACAACGACATTTAGTCTAAATAAGGTCGTATCTGACTATGCTTACTTGATTAAGAGCAAGCAAGTACTTTGCAGTGCCAGTTATAATTGGATCACCTACCTAGCCTGTGTAGTATCTTTGTCTGTAATGCCATTTATCCTTCAACACGAACTGGGTTTAACGGCGGCTCAGTATGGAAGCGTAATGGTGATTCCCTCTGCTGGTTTGCTTGTAGGAACTTTGGTATTAAATGTTCTTAACCGCTATGTGAGTTCGCGAAAGATTCTAGCGCTAGCCATTTGTATTATTGTTGCTTCAGGAGTTTGGTTAACCGCGACTGAGTTGACGCTATTTAATATCATTTGGGCTTTTACTTGGATGGTGGTAGCTCAAGGCTTATCTTTTCCAATTTCTATCGCTATGCTGCTCGGGCCACATAAAAGGCAAGCTGGAGCGGTTTCAGCGTTAACGGGAGCAATCCAAATGTGCTTAGCTGGATTATTGGGGGGATATCTGGTTGAGACTTGGATACAAAACAGTGTGGCATTAGGCACATTTTATCTTATCTGTGCTGGAGCTATGGGTATTGCTTTATACACAGGTCGATTGACGGCAGTTACTCGTCGAGAGTTTGCTTGAAAGGCATAAACACCCTGATACAATGCGTTCTCTAATGTCGACATGTTAAAGGTCTACGATGGAACATAAAGAATTTTCTGAGTTAGTTACAGCGCTTTGTAAACAAGAAGGTTTGCCCCAAGCGCTCGAAATACTCAAATCGAATCATAATGAGGATGTGGCGCAAGCTGCGCTCTCGCTGGTAGGCCAGTTTTCGCTCGCTGAAGTCGAAGGCGAACGCCGTATTTATCATGTTACGATTGAGCAAAACGATCAAGGTGAAGAGCAAGAGTACATCGAGCATATCATGAACGAAGGTGATGATGTTATTCGATTTGTTGCTTGGTTCTTTGAAGTAATGTTTGATGTAAAACGTAAAGATACTTATCAAGCGGCAGGTAAAACTTTTCAACAGCCAAAGCGATAAACGAAACAGTTAAGCCCCCCCTAAATGCGGGGGGCCTAACTCATTTAATTTGCAGAACTTTGGTTATTTTCCATATTAACCACATTATCTGGCACTTTGTTTAGCCCTTTTTCTTCAAGCCATGCCGGCAGGTTATCTGCACCTCCAATGTATTGACCATCAAGCCAAATCTGTGGCACAGTAACTGGCGTTTTTTCACCTATGATTGTTTTGACTTCAGGGATCATTCTATATAGCGCTGCGCTATCTTTGACCACATCGTGGTACTGGTATTCAACACCAGCATCATCGAGCAATTTCTTGGCTTTTACACAGTATGGACAGGTTGCTTTTCCGTAAACAATGTTGCCTTTAAGTGTGTCACGCTTAGTCCACTCTTTTACGACAGATTGCACTAATACCCCGCGGTTTAATGCTTCGCCTTGGCTGACTACTTTTCCTTCCACCATTAGGATTGGAGCATGCCAAGCGCCTACTTTTAGCGGTTCCCACCAATGAGATAACCAGTCTTTAACCTCTAGCTCGACGGGAACATCGGCTAATTCGTTCTCAAAGGTATCTTTGAGAATATCTTTGGTTAACGTGCATTCACCGCATGGAATTTTAACGCTAAATGGTCCCCAGCTTCCACCCCAGCGATATAGTGTTAATTTGATTGGTTCTGCCATTGAGTACTCTCCCGAATATATGTCTAAATAATAGAACGGGATAAACTATTATTTATTTCACTTCGCGAGATTTTTTTGATTCCCATTGAGTGATAAAAGCAACAGATGCAATGATAATAGCGGCCCCTAACCACAGCCTTCCGGGCGGAACCCAGCTAAACACGACCCAGCCTGCTAAGACATTAAGAGGTAACTTTGCATGATCAAAAGGCTGAACAAACGAGGCATCGGCAACAGAATAGGCTTTGACTATTGCCCATTGAGCTAAAGCGGTTAGTGCTCCTGCGCCAATGAGCACTAGCCATATCAAACCACCTTCTGGTGTATGCCATTCGGGGATTGCAAGCAGGAGATTAAATGGTGTAATTAAAATAAGCAAATAGACCACCATAGTCGATGGCGAGTCATTGGAGGACAATTTCTTTACCATCAAGGAGTAACACGCCCAAAAGAATGCTGCACCAATAGGGAGTAATGCCGCCAAGCTAAAGTCATCAGCCCAAGGCTCTAAGATTAACATAGCACCGATAAAGCCAGATAATGTTGCGCCCCATCTCGCTATCCCTACTTGTTCTTTTAGAAACAGGCCTGAGCCTATCGTTGCAAACAGCGGAGATGTCATGAGCAAAGCGATACCTTGCCAAATAGGTACCGGATAAGCTAAAGCCCATAACCAGAGTTGGATACCAATGACGGAAAGAAAAACACGAAATATATGCCAGCCGAGGTGATTGGTTTGCAAGGACTCGCGTATGCCCAGGCTCAAAAGATAAGGAAGAATCACCACTAGCGCTATCGAATATTGAACAAAGGCGACAGTAGTCGAAGTTAGTCCAAACTTAATACTGGCAACTTGAGCAAGGCTATTGACTATAGCAAACGCTAAACCTGCGGTGAGCATCCAGCTCGCGCCCTGTATAGGGTGGTGGTTGTTTAAAGCCATAATTATCTTATTGAAAAAATAGTACGCAGAATCATACGATGTTATTGGATATGCGTCACCTATCTTATTGTTTAATTTGCGTTATATATGATTTAGTCAAGAGGTGGTCGACTCACTTGGTGATCGAGCAATAGCATAAGCAGCTCGTCTAACTCAGTGACCGTCACTGATGCTTGATGAGAGAATGTGTTGGCATTGCCATGAGTAACCAGGCATGAGGGCATATTCGCATTGCTAGCTGCTTGCAAATCGTAAACATAATCACCCACATAAAGAATCTGATGTGAGTCTAAGCCCCATTCATCTGCTAGTGATAACAAGGAATCTGGGGCTGGTTTAGGAGGGAAGTGTTCTCGACTTATGATACGCGAAATATTTAACTTATTGTGCTCGGCTTTACGCAGCGATGCTTCGAAACAATTTCGTGTGATGATTGCAGTGTACAGGCTGTGCTTTTCAATAAATCCAAGCAGATCATGGCAACCTTGCATGGGTGTTGAATGGTTGGCATCATCAAGTTCATGCTCGAGTACTATTTGATTCGCAGCCGCTGCTGACTGAGAGCAATTGAGTTGTTCAATAAATGTCAGTAAATCAACCTCTTTTGGACAACCAATTTGTGCTCTTAGCCAGTTAAAATCAAGATTTGAGCTTACTAGTGTGTTATCTAAATCAAACACGATCGCTTTGATTTGATCGATATCTAAAGCCACTACTTCCATGTAATCTCCTCTTGGGTACTACGCGAATTCTTTTTCCAAATATGCGACGATATCGGACGACTCATACATCCACTTTACTTTGCCGTCTATTTCTATTCTTAGACAGGGAACTTTGACTCTTCCTCCTCCAATTTCAAGTTCTTCTCTGTATTGTGAACTTGCTTTGGCATCACGTAGCTCAATATTGACCGATTGGCGTTTCATTGCTCTACGGACTTTGACACAAAAAGGGCAGGCTTCGAATTGATAGAGGGCCAATGCTTTGGCTTTTTCGTCGACTGCCTGTTGGTCTTGGTCAGAGCGTTTTATTCCTTTAGGAGAAAAAATAAAATTAAATAGCAGGATAAGACGGCCTAATAACCAGCGAACAAACTTCATATTATTCCTTACAGCATGATATTTGATGACGCATTGTACCCAAAATCACTTTCAATGAGTACTGATCTTATGCTGCTTTGTCACCGTTAAACCGAGCCGTTTGGCAAGTCGAGTCAGGTTGGCTCTGTCTGTTTTGAGTTGTCGAGCTGCTTTGGCCCAATTAAATTCGGCCTCCGTAAGAGCATGAGTGATCAGTTGTCGTTGGAAATCTTCTGTCGATTCGCGCAGCCCTTTGGATACCAGTGACTCTGACATATCAAACAATTGGGACGTTTGTACGGCAGAAGACTCTATTGGCATCGCATGTAAATCGCCTATGTCTTCAATTGAAACCGAAATCAATTTAGCGTTATTCGCTCTTGCTCGAGCTTTTAATGCTGCGCGATTAATGACATGCTCTAACTCACGAACATTACCAGGCCAGTTGTAGCGAGACAGGAGATACTGAGCTTCTTTGTTGAGTTTGATTTGAACTATCCCAAGCTTTCGTCTCGCTTGTTCTAAGAAATAGCCAGCGAGTAGAGTGACATCCCCTTCCCGGTGGCGAAGTGCTGGAACGCTAATTGGGTACACGCTGAGACGATGATAAAGATCAGCTCTAAATCTTCCTTCATTCACCTCTTCTGGAAGATCCCTGTTAGTCGCAGCTAAGACACGAACGTCTATAGTTTCGACCTTGTCTTGACCAACGGGCTGTATCTCATTGTTTTGCAAAGCTCTTAAGATTTTACTTTGTGCGCTGAGTGGAAGTTCGCCGATTTCATCTAAAAAAAGAGTACCACGATCCGCAAGAGCAAATTTTCCTAACCTTGATTTATCTGCACCAGTAAAGGCGCCTTTGACATGACCAAATAGCTCGCTCTCCACGAGGTTTTCGGGAATAGCCGCACAGTTTACATATACCAAAGGCTGTTTACGTCGATTCGACTGGTGGTGAATGCTCCTAGCAACTAATTCTTTACCCACACCAGTTTCACCATTGATAAGAATATTGAAATGAGAGGGAGCTACGACTTCTATATCGGATTTTAGTGATAGCATCTTTGGGCTAGCACCGATGATTTCCCCTCCCTCTCTTTCCCACGCATCTTCATTGAGTTCTTCAAATCTTTGTTGAGTTTGTTTTGCTTGTTGCTCAAGCTGGTTCACAGTCATGGCAACTTTAAGAGTTGATGCAACGATAGCTGACAGCGCGTCTAGGCTGCGAGTCGGTATTTGGTCGAACACATTCGGCGTTAGGCTATCTAGAGCCAGAACTCCGAGTAATTTATCAGCATAGAGTAACGGTAGTCCCATACAGGAGTGCATTGGAAGATCGCCCTCGTAATCCATAAGCAGATTATCGAAGGGATCGGGCAGGTTACAGCTTGCGTCAAAACGGACGGCCACTTTAGATGCACATATTGCTTCAAGGCGAGGGTGTTCACTAACAACAAAGCGACGCCCAAGAGTATCTCTTGTTAACCCTTGAATGGCTAGTGGTACAAGAGTATCTCCCTGAAGTGAGAGTAGTGCGACACTATCACATTGGATAGCTTTACGTATTGCGTCGAGCAACTTGTGGAATCGCTCTTGTTCATTATGGCCTGTTGCAAGGCCAATGGTCATATCGATTAGAGTAGAGACAGAAATGTCTTGCATGCTAGTGGTAGGCTCCAGAATGCTGTTCAGGGTGCTTCAAAAGCAATCACCCAAGGTGTGTGATTAATTTATTATAGTGTCATATAGACACTTTTCAACGGGGTCTTTATGACTTTTTTATTCTAATTAGTGAAGAAAATCCAAGTAATTAGGTGTTTTCCTACTTGGCACTGATCGTGCAAAAAGGGTGGAGAGCTTTGAATTATACTAGGAGAATATACAGATGCTTAATAATCAGCATATTGAAGTTGTAAAAAGCACCATCCCTTTACTAGAAGGTGCAGGGCCAGCATTAACTCAGCATTTTTATCAGCGCATGTTTTCTCATAACCCAGAGTTAAAAGATATCTTCAATATGACGCATCAAAAAACAGGTCGTCAGAGTGTCGCTTTGTTTGAAGCAGTAGCGGCATACGCAAAGAATATTGAAAACCTGGAAGCCTTAGCTTCAGCAGTAGAGCGGATCGCTCACAAGCACACCAGTTTCAACATCCAAGCTGAGCATTATCAGATTGTTGGCCATCATCTGATAGAAACCTTGCGTGAATTGGCACCAGAAGCTTTTACTGAGCAAGTTGAAGAGGCTTGGACAGCCGCCTATTTGTTTCTTGCGAAGATTTTTATTGACCGAGAGGGAGAGCTATACCTGCAAAGAAAGCATGCTATTGGTGGTTGGGAAAACTCACGTCAATTTGTGGTAAGGGAGAAAAGGCGCGAATCTGAGTTGGTGATGAGTTTTGTTTTAGCGCCAGTCGATGGGGGTGATGTATTGAACTATATTCCAGGTCAATATGTGGGGGTTGAGGTTAAACCATCATCAGGCGATCACAACGAGATACGTCAATACTCCCTATCACAAAAACCCAACGGTAAAGATTACCGTATTTCAGTTAAACGCGAGTTTGGTGAGCACAAAGGTTTGGTATCTAACTTCCTTCATGATGAGATTAGTGAGGGTGATGCTCTTCATCTATACGCCCCTGCGGGCGATTTTTATTACCAAGAAAAACAGGCGCCTGTTGTGCTTATTTCTGCTGGGGTTGGGGCGACACCTATGCAGTCTATGTTGCAGATGCTGGCAGAGTCAGGTAAGCACGATGTGGCCTATTTATATGCTTGTAACGGTCCACACCAGCATACATTTAAACAAGAAACTGAACAGTTGACTAGTCAAAATGGTTGGAACCAGTTTACTTGGTATTTGAATGATAAGGCTGATTTCACAGGCCAAATGGATTTATCTCATGTAGAGGACTCACTGGCTTTTGGTCAGGCAGATTTTTATCTATGTGGTCCAGTTCCCTTTATGGAAGCGTTAGTGAAACAACTGGAAGGGTTTGGTGTTGGAAGAGATCGTATTCATTACGAAGTGTTTGGACCGCACGCTTATCTTTAATATGAAGGCAGGGCTTTAGAAAAAGCCCTGCCTAATTATTCAAAGTAACGTTTTAGCCAATGCATGACAGTATGAGTCTTTGAGGTTTTGGGTGTATTTTCTAGGCCCAAGTAAAAACTGGCCATAAACTGAGTTCGAGTCTCATCAATGTTCAAGCTAGACAACTCGTTAAGAGTACTGGCTGTTGTTTGCGCATACTCATTAGCAAGGCTGAAGTTCATCTTTAAGTAGCCTTGAAGGTATAGCCAAACGTGTGTGACCAGATAAAGCATAGTGTGCTCTTGGTACTTGAATCGTTTGGCATGCTGTTCGCCAAGATTTGTATTGAGAGCCTGCCACATAGCTATAACAGGTTCCTGATTGGTATTAACCCGTGACAAGCTTTCGACGTGCGCCTTAGTTAAAACGCCAAGTAATTGAGAATCTTGGTCTTTATTGGCTCTGGCTTGTTTAACTTTTGTGAACAGTGGGGAATGTTGCTGCAAAAACTGTTGCCACAATATTGGGTGTTCTAAGACTGCTGGTAGTGAAGATGCAGCTATCTTGTCAAGCGCGTTAGCAAAATCAGTCATTGGATTGCAGCGTTTCTATCTGAACTTCAAATGACCCAGAAACACAGTCAATGAAAATGCTTGTTCCACTTATCATTACAGATAGGTCCATACCTCTCTCAATTACACTTGATAGCGCTTGAATCCCCTCATTGCTGAGGCGAAAAATATGTGCGTCGTATTGATATGATTTATTTTTTGTTTGTTCCCACCAAACGTCAGACTTACTTGTAAAACTAAAGATGTCCACTCGTTGTGCTAAGCGAGTTGCTTTTTTTATTCTATCTAAAGATGGCTCACCAACCTCGATCCACACAGACGTTGAACCGTCGAGCGTTTTAAGCCAGAGATCAGGCTCTTCTGTGGACGATAAACCTTTGGTAAAACTCAGCTCAGGTTGATACCTGATGCAATAAGCCAGCACACGAGCCATCATCCGTTCTGTGTTTTCAGATGGATGAAGAGCAATGGTTAACTGAGTTGAGTTATACAAGTCTCGATTTGTGTCTGAAATAGACAGACGGAATTTATATATTGTTGGTTTTAGTGCCATGGTTATTTGCTACACGTAAAAAAATAGCCAGCGTAATGCTGGCTATTGTAAATCCATAGTACAGTTCAATTAAAGTACTTTGATGTTCTCAGCTTGAGGGCCTTTTTGGCCTTGAGAAACGACAAACTCCACTTTTTGACCTTCAACTAGAGTACGGAAGCCGTCACCAGTGATAGCAGAAAAGTGAGCGAAAACGTCAGGGCCGTTTTCTTGCTGAATGAAACCAAAACCTTTAGTTTCGTTGAACCATTTAACTGTACCAGTAACAGTGTTAGACATAATGTTTATCCTTGATAAATCTTTTAAAAGCCATGACGGCAACTATAGCGTGGAAAAGGAGATTGCTATTGCGCACGACGTTACGGAAGAAATACAAGGAAATCCAACGAAACGGCGGAATAAAAACAAGAACCGTTTTCTAGCTGCCTGACAGTCTAAAGGTAAGTGGCACTAAGTCAATATAATTCATATGATAGTTTTCCATTATCAAGGAGTTTTCATTGGAAATTTGCGCTAGGTAGGGTTTCGAAAATATTACTGGTTTCGGCTTAACTAGTGTAACATTCGATATGTTGGTAGTTTTTTACATAAAACATCGCATAAATGATGTATCTATTACTAATGAGTGGTCGTTTATAAAATTAATGATAAGGAAATTTTATGGTCAAGAATACCCGAAAAAAAGTTGAGAATGAAACTCAACTGGCAGATTTAGAAGTCGGTCGAGGTGAAATTCACGATAATACGCTTAAAGCGATAGTGACTAGCAGATTATTTAAGACCCGGACAGAAAGAGCAAAGAAAGGAAGAGGAAGTTTTAATCGTAAAATGAAACATAAGGGTAAAGAGCCCTATTCAAAAGATACACAATCTTGCTTTTTTGAATAGGGCTTTTTAATAATATCGATATTCCTACCCCACTCCTTGCTTATCTTCTGAGCAGTACCTGAATTTATTTTTATCAATCAAAATGTGTCACTTGTTAATAAAGTGTAACCTTGTGTGTTTTTTACGCTTGTGGGTCAGCTATCTTCTCAAGTGTCAATGAATAAGAGAATACAAGGATTTAACCAATATTTTACATCTATGTTTTGTGGGATATTTCGATGTTTTCATCATAGATTTATCACTTGAATTAGTTAAAAAGGTGATGTAAATATACAGAAAATTAGTTTTCATTAATGAAAGTAAGCGTCCACAAAGTATATAGAGAGTAAAAATGAAGCTTTTTCTGATCATAGTTGCATCGATATCAGCAGGAGTGCTTTCTGCAGAACATCTTCATTCTTTTATGTTGGGATTGTGTGTGTCTGCTATTGCAGTTGGCAGTTGCTATTGGTTTGCTTTTCGTAGTACCCGTTTTCCTGAATTAGCGGTTTTACTCCTGATTGTCGGTTTGTTTTCTAAGCTCATCATTACTGTTGCAGGTGTTGCTTGGGGTATTTCACAGGAGCTTATCTCGTCGCCGTTCGTGTTTGCCTTGTCATATCTGTTCTTCTCTTTAGTTGTAACCTACTTGTGGTTTACATATAGAGATAGCATCACCCCGAATGCCAAGATAGCGAACAATTCATAAACAACACAATAAATTAGCATTTTAATCACGACTATTTTGTTGCTTAGGTTGATTGAGATCAGCGCTACTTGCGCTGATTTTTTGCAATTGTTTACCTATAAATCGCGCTGAATTCTCATAAATTGACAAAAGCTACTATCTAAAAGTAACTATTGGTTACAAAGCAAACACATAGCTCAGTTGTTTGTATATACTGATACAGATAAACCGTACGAGAATTGTGACTTGAGTGGTAATGTCCCATGATAAGAGATTTTGTTTACCGATCTGCCTTGTGGTGTACGTTGGCTATAACATTCAGCGCTTATTCCGCGCCAACCATTGTTCCTGATCCCCCTTCTTTACCAGCAAGGGGCTATGTACTGATTGACTATAACACTGGTGAGATATTAGTAGAGAAGAACGCTCGCACTAAATTAAACCCTGCAAGTCTAACAAAACTTATGACGGCCTATGTCGCTGGTCAAGAAGTGAAAGCAGGTAATATTACTCTTGAGGATAAGGTTTTAATTAGTAAAAAAGCATGGGCAAAAAACTTCCCCGACTCGTCAAAGATGTTTATTGAAGTTGGGACCAAAGTGCCTTTGATGGACTTGTATCGAGGCCTGATTGTCCAGTCGGGTAATGATGCCAGTGTTGCTATCGCGGAATATGTTGCAGGGAGCGAAAGCGCATTCGTTAATATGATGAATTCATGGGCACAGACACTCGGATTAGAAAATACTTCATATAGTAATCCCCATGGCCTGGATAGCAGAGGGCTTTATTCGACCCCTCTTGATATTGCTAAGCTGGGGAGGGCGATTATACATGATTTACCCGATATCTATTCTTTGTATAGCGAAACGTCGTACACCTACAATGGAATTACTCAGTACAATCGTAATGGCCTGTTACGTGATAGAAGCATCAACGTTGATGGTATGAAGACAGGCTATACAAGCGGTGCAGGATACAGCCTAGCGACGTCCGCGACTTATGGAAATATGAGATTGATTGCGGTTGTTATGGGAGCGAAAAGTGCAAAAAGCCGAGAGTCGGTGAGTAAGCAGCTCCTCAGTTATGGATTCCGTTTTTTTGATACTGTATCTCCAAACAAAGCTGATGATGTAGTGACTAAGGCCAAAGTATGGATGGGTGATAAAGACCAACTTCCTGTTGGGGTGAGTGATGATATTTACCTAACCCTTCCTCGTGGGGATGCTGATAAGCTTGAAGCCGAAGTAGAGTTTGACCGAGAATTAGTTGCGCCAATTACCAAGGGAGAGAAAGTCGGTAGCGTTATATATAAAGTTGAAGATGAACCTTTGGTGGTCAAGGATTTAGTGGCTAAATCTGACATAAAGCAGGGTAGTGTGATTAAACGCTTGGTTGATTGGTTTAAGCGTCTTCTTTCTGGATGGCTATGAGAGTTCAATCATAGTTCCGATTAATCTCGGCCAATGTTTACCATAATCTGACATTTTGGTTAGTAAAAAGTCCATAGTTTGATTCATTTATTTGAATTAAGGGTTAACTGTGGAATTTACTGAGAAAGACAGAGAGGTACTATACTCGACTTGGATGTCTAAGAAGTCAAAGATGCGAATTACTCAAATGGAGTTTGCGAAGAAGCTAGGTATTAGCCAGCTTAATTTTTCGCAGCTTCTTAGAGGAGAGCAGCCTCTAACAATGTCGTTTGTCAGTCAATTTTCTCGATTGCTTCACCTTGACCCTAAACTCACCTTTCCTTCTCTTAAACAAGTAAATGATTCGGGGCCAAAAGTTGTGTACCTGCAAAGTCGTATGAGTGTCGATGGTGAAATTCAAAACGCTTACATCGAGGGCAATCAGATTGTGGTTGAGTACGCACACACTATCGACCAAGATTAGTCGTATTTCGCTGGTCGCTACCATGGCTCTTTTCTCAGTGGCATTCTGTCCTCCTCGTACTTTTACACACTAAAAGTAACCATGTTAGAAAAAGAGAACTTGATTAAACTAGCGAGTATCCACATGCCATTTGGCAAATATTCTGGCCGAATATTAATTGACTTGCCTGAAGAATATTTGCTTTGGTTCGATAAAAAGGGCTTTCCGAATGGCGAGCTTGGGGAGTTGCTGAAGCTCTGCTTGGCACTAAAAATTGAGGGGTTAGATAGCTTAGTTAAACCTTTGAAACATAAATTATAACAAGGGAGATGACGGTTTACGTTCTGCTTAAATTTCTCCACTCCTGGTCTGACCAATATTCATAAGACATAGATAGCAAACTCGCGTTTTATACGCCGTTTTCAATGCCTGCGTGAGTTTATCTCTATGTACAAACAATTCCTAAAAAGTAGCTGGCTACGCAATCCAGTTCCTGCTTTCAAGTTGAACATCTCTCAACTCTCTATTCTCTGCGTTTTTTTTCTAACAGCGTGTTTTGGTGATGCTAAAAATGAGCAAAAGACCGAACCATCCTTTCTAGATTCACCGAGTACTGAGGTCGTTATTGCGGGGCAAGTTGAGCAGAAAGCTCCCCTTACGATCAATGGCATGCCGTTAACGTCAAAAACTATTCTTGCTAAGAGGGAAGAATGGAAACAACGTCTGAAGAGTCTAAATGTTAGCGCGGGAGAGGACTCTGCAATCAGTAACTTTTCACATACGCAATTTGTAACTATGCCCAGTTATGATCATATGGATCAGAACACAGTTATTAAATCCTCAGATCTCTTTGAGATTTATATGAATAATGTTCAAGAACAACTTGACCCCACAGAAGCGCAAACATCGGACAGTGTAGGATTAAAGAAGCTATTCGATTTTCTGGATGATTTAGGTAGAACGTATATTGGATTGCGTTTAGATAAGTCAGGGACCACAGTGAAGGTGGTGCACTACGGACCTGATGAGTATCCTAAGGTTAGAACTCGAGATGAAAAGCGAGTAGAGCCTGCTATATTTGGTGCATTTTTACAGTTCAGCCTCGAGGAAAAAGCCGAGTTCTTACGTTTAGCATCCTATATAAAAACGGTGGAAAAAATAGGAATACCTGATGACGCCTCACCTGAAGCCATAAACCAAAAGTTAAAGATCTATCAAAACGTCGGAGCTCAATTCAACTATTCTGATATGCCCCAAGATATAAACCTTCTCCTTCGAGAAAAAGAGTCAGAATTATCAAAGAAAGAGAAAATACTTGTCACTCATAATGGTATCTCATTGGCATTGAGTGCTGAAGAACCAGCGCCGATTAGCATGAGCGCAGATGTTCGTTTTCTTACAGATAAATACAATATAAATAATTTTGATGTGATTCGTGATTCCCAATCGCTCTCCGAGGAAAACAGGCATGAGGTTAGTGAATTTTTTAGTACTTTACTCAATAGCGATGGCCGAATTCTTATGTCTGGATACGCAATAGCTGGGTTTGGCGATCTCGTCAATTTCCAGATGCTGTATAAAACCATTATTAAGAAACATCCCGAACTTAAAGATCGAATTGATGCTTATGCTCATTTTTATCGCTACTCAATCAGTAATGAAACACTAGATAAATTGCTAGATAAAGATATTAAAGTGATTACTCACCAAAATGCGAATCGTCAATGGGACCCCAATTATAGTTATCAGTTAGTTCGTGAATTAGGCAAACGTCATAACCCTCAATTCGAAATTCAATACAATGTAGGGTCAGTATACAGCGTTGTGGATAGGCCCAATGTACTTCGCGTTGGTGAAATTGGGGGTATGGCTGGAGTTAGTCAGGTAAAAGATGCGTATTTTACCGGTCTTTCTCGTGGTGCTATTGGCTTTGGAATTCCATGCGCAAATACCGATATTGACAGCCCTAGCGTCAAATCTACGCTAGTGGAGATTATTCGCAAGGTGCTGGGCCATGAACCCGATAGTCATGCCCCGCTATCCACGCTTATCCAAGATCACTTTGCCCTCATGATGGCTCGCGAAAACTCTCAAGTGATTAATCAAGGCCGGTTTTACAATGTAAATGATGTTCAAGATGGGCAAAACTTAAGCATAGGTAAGCGAGTTTTAGCCGAAATTTTAAAAGCTATGGCAGAGAATCCGGTGTCTGGCAGCACAATTATTCTCGCGACAGGTAGAATTGATGCACTCCAAGAGCAAGCACAAGCCGTGGGGGTTAGCTTAGAACAACAGTCTAGTTTTTCTTTACAAGGTAGTCGTTACAAGTTGTTCGAGTTGACGACTGAAAGCGGTAACAAGGCATTTGTTGTTCAGGGCTTTTTTGATAATGCTCTGGTCAACGCTGTTATGAAAGATGCCAGTATACCGACGGTTTATTCTGGGGAAGGTTCGATGAATGAAGGCCTATCTTTCCGTGGTAAAGGATTCATGATCCCTTTCTATGATTATCAAGTGACTACATTGATTGAATCGGCTGGCATAATTGAAAAGAAAGATGCTGCTGTGTTCGAAATTGAAGTTGATGGGAATGATGAAGGTTTTCAAGATGACCCCAATAAATTGGTTAAGATCAAACCTGAAACGGATGCTCTGCTAGTAAATAGTGAAGTATATGATTTAGTCAAGTTAACTTTGGATAATCGGTCTCCGCAGATGTATATGGTTACAAAGAAATCTACTTCAGAGGTTCATCTGAAAAAGCTCGACAAGACTGACTTAGATTTTCAGGTTTTATCATCGGGCACTTCACTCGAGCATGTCTCTAACACTTACCATGCTGAAGCTACTATATATAAGCTAGAGTCATGGGCTCAAGAGTGGCTAAAGTTGATTTACGATCGAGAGAGTTCAAAGTTGGATTTAGACAAGCTCGGAGAGCAAACGGCATCGATGCTGAAAGAAGAAACGATTCAAAGGGCAAATTGGTTTGATTTGTTCGATCAACTCATTGACTAAATGTATCAATGATACTTTGTTTCTATGAGAGAAGGCTAGGGTAAATTCCTTCTCTCATAGCTATGGTATTCCATGTTACCTAGTTAAGATCCTGCTTCAATATATCGCTGAGGCTGAATATGATAATCGTGAATTCAGAGGCCTCTCTTGATAAAAAAATAAACATAATGCCTTAGTTTGAGTAAGTAATGTCTGATTTACTATGCATCAAGTTGAGTTTTTTGTGTGGTGTGTACTAGTATGATTTAAGCGCATTTATAACTATATAGCTGACTTAAATAAGCTTTTTCTAGTTTAATGATCGGTTCTGTGGTGGAGAGCGTATTGATAAAATGCACCTACTAGCGAGTAATTATCATGATTCATAACGCAATAATCAATATCACTAATCTGAGGCTTAGAACCTACATAGGTTTCAACGAAGAAGAAAAACAAAAGCAACAAGACATCATTATTAACGCAGAGATACATTATCCAGCCAATAACCTGTGCCTAAGAGATAATGTTGAGAATGCACTGAACTATAAAGTTATTTGTAAAAATATTATTCGACATGTAGAAAGTGGGCGTTTCTTGTTGTTGGAAAAACTAACCAGTGATGTACTTGGCTTATGCGTTGATAATCCGCAGGTAAGCTTTGCTAAAGTCACTATCGATAAACCCCATGCGCTAAGGTTTGCTGATTCAGTGTCTTTGACTTTGAGTTACACAAAACAAGACTTAAAGGGGGATTAAATGATAAGTGAAGAAGCGAAACGAGTAAAAGAGGCACTTATTGATCAAGGTTTAGAAACCCCTATAGTAGAAAGTGATATGATGCCCGAGCAAAAGTATCAGAGGATCAAAGGGCTTCTGACTGAAGTGATCTCGGTGATGGGGCTAGATCTAAACGATGACAGCTTAGCTGAAACGCCACATCGCATTGCAAAGATGTATGTTAACGAGATTTTTTCTGGGTTAGATTATATTAACTTCCCCAAAATCACCGTTATTGAAAATAAAATGAAGGTTGATGAAATGGTAAAAGTCTCCAATATCAACCTCACATCTACCTGTGAACATCATTTTGTTACCATTGATGGCTTGGCGAAAGTCGCGTATCTACCTAAGTCTAAAGTCATTGGTCTATCTAAGATCAATCGTATAGTGCGCTTTTTTGCTCAGCGACCTCAAGTTCAAGAACGTCTAACCCAGCAAATTCTTTTGGCTATTCAGACATTAACTGAGACAGATGATGTTGCTGTAACCATAGATGCAACACATTATTGCGTAAAATCCAGAGGAGTTATGGATGTGAATTCTAACACCACCACCACAGCACTGGGTGGTTGCTTTAAAACGAACCCTCAAACGCGTGCGGAGTTTCTTCAATGAGTAAAACTATCGTTATTACTGGTGTGGGCAAGCGGCTGGGATGTGAATTATCTAAGGCATTGTTAAAGGATGGCTATCATATAGTCGGCACCTATCGCACGGAATATCCATCTCTTGCTGATTTAAAAGAGCTTGGCGCTGAGCTTTATCAGGCTGATTTCTACCAGCAAAATCAAGTCGATGATTTCATCTCGCAATTGGCAAATAGATATAATGCGATAAGGGCTATTGTTCATAATGCTTCGGATTGGTCAGCCGACGATAGTGCATATCATAACGCCGCCGAAATCATGCAACGTATGATGACGGTTCACGCCTCGGTTCCCTACCAAATGAATTTAGCGCTACAAGACAAACTCCGTGCTAGTGGCCATGCTGACGTCATTCATGTAAGTGATTATGTTGCTGAAAAAGGGAGTAAAAAACATATCGCATACGCTGCAAGCAAAGCTGCGATGAACAATATGACCTTGTCTTTTGCGTCTATGTTGGCTCCTGAAGTAAAAGTAAATACCATCTCTCCGGCATTATTAAAATTTAATCCACATGATGGTGAGGCCTATAAAGAAAAAGCAATAGCCAAAGCTCTTTTGCCTAGGGAAGCGGGTTTTGACGAAGTGATTGAAGGGGTAAAAATGCTGCTGAACAGTCGTTTTATGACAGGTAGGAACCTTCAGTTTGATGGTGGACGTCATTTGCGTTAGATAGCTACACATTACTTACCGTTTCATATGTTGGCACCGTTAGTCACTAGAATGATGTGATAGGGTTTAAGTGGACAGCCATTTGGTGGCTGTCCTTTTTGTTTTGCTCAGTTTGTAAGGCTCTAATCCTGATCTGCTTTAACTCAAGTATTCTTTATTAATGGCTTTTCTTTGGGCCATTACGTACCAGTTCCTGTCCGTTTTGGAAAACTTCATCAGTGACCCATCTTGCCAATAGTAATTGATGATTATCATCCAATACAGCGACAAAGTGGCGTCCATCAGCGTTATTAGTTGCGAGAGCAATTCCCGCAATTCCTTCTAATCCAAAGCTGCCATTTTCTACAGCGATAAGAAAAGATTCTAGTTCTTCTATATTGTCAATAATACGATCATCGCTAAACATAAGGTTTGTCTCTACAAGCTTCATTGAGAGTTCAATGTGAAAAGAACACACTCTAGCTATCATTATCGTTGATTTCCAGAGCTGGTGGCTTTTTCGAACACAACTTAGACTTAAAATCGTTTAGTAAGCTGCGATTCCGAATTCTTTTAACTGAGCAGGAAGAGTGTCGTCAAGTTTGTCAATATCTTGGAAATCAATCTCGATCAAGTTGAACTGATGAGTTTGGTAAACAGCCCTAAGTTCTCTTTTTTCATAATCGGTATAATTGTCATTGTCCCAATACTGGAGATAAACTTTGCCGCTGGGCAGATAAAAATCACTAAGAATGTGCTCTTCAATAGGCAGTTGGCGATCGTACGCATGCACAATGCCGTTCATGTAAAGCCAGTTGTCGATTTTTAGTTCACCTTTCGATCGGACATAATGCCCATCTAAGGTGCGATACTTGGCCTCAAATTTTTGCCTAAAGTTTGAAAGTGATTTGTCAGTTGTGTGCTTTTCTGCCTGCTGACCTGAAAATTCATTAACAGATTGTTTAAGGCGTTTATTATGTGCAATTGAATCATGCCACAAAGCATATTGCTGGCCTGTCTGTTTATCAATTTTTTGATAGCCACCTGATTTCAGACCGTTGTTAGTCACTTGCCATCCGTCAGGGATTTTTTGCAACCAGCCAAGCTCTTGAAGTAGTTGATTGATTTTCTTTGCATTAAGCGAGAAGCGTTGGCCTAGTTGGGTAGCACTGAGAAGTTTCCCACTGGTAGAGCAGCTATCAATAAGTAAATTTTCAGGCCAGACGATAAACTGCCCATACTTTGGGTGTTGTGCGTACTCCCCACCAAATTTTTTACCTATATCGGTCAGTATCCAAGAGTTATTATCTCGATTGACGTAACCAGCCGTTTTGAGAGTATCAAATAGCTTTTTAACTTCAGTTTTACGTAACTTAGCTAGCGCCGTAGTAGAAATCTTATCTGCCATCGTATTGTTGATTAACCAGTGGTCTTGAGCAATATAGTAAGATATATACTAACACCAAATAGAGCAGCCGCTAAGTTACTGTACAGCATGCATGATCACAATTGATCGAGGGGTAGCGAGAAACTGTTTACCCTCGACAATTTTTCCTATGTCATAGCTATGGGTATCACAGATAGTGATCCAACATTGCATCCTGTCATCTGGCAAAGTAAAACGTGCGGGTGCATTGGTTTGATTAATGCAGTAAAACATTTCATTTCCTTCTTCACCTAATCCAATGCGTAATGAGACAGCGTTAAGCGTGTTCCAATCATCATGTTCTATTGCCGTGCCATCAACACGTCGCCATTCAATCTTGTTATTATGCCTTTGTTTGCCACTGAAAGCTTTAATTAGCGGCAACATAAAATGCTGCCGAGCTTCGACCATATGACTCATCCATTGTTTAAACTGGTCTTTTTGTTGAGAAGGTTGCCAGTTAAGCCAGCTTAATTCGTTATCTTGGCAATAAGCATTGTTGTTACCATTTTGGCTATGTGACAGTATATCTGCTGTCAACATGTGCGGAATCCCAAAAGAAAATAATAGACTTGCCATAAAATTACGTTTTTGTTTTTCGCGTTTTTCGACAATGGCAGGATTGTCTGTCTCACCCTCTATGCCATAGTTATCTGACCGGTTATCGCCATGTCCATCACGGTTTTCCTCGCCATTAGCAAGATTGTGTTTTTGCCGGTAAGACACCAGGTCTTGCAAGGTGAATCCATCGTGATAAGTAATGTAGTTAACGGTGAGGTTATGTGGCCAGTTGGCAGCGCTGTATAAGTCTCTTGACCCCATTAAGCGTGTAGTGAATTCTTTAAGGTAGCCTTGGTCACCGCGCCAAAAGCTTCGTGTAATATCTCTTAGCCTATCATTGCACTCGTTCCAGCCAACTGGAAACTGTCCAACTTGATAGCCATTAGGACCAATATCCCAAGGCTCAGCAATCAGCTTCACCTGTTTTAGTATAGGGTCCTGTGCTACGGCTTTGAAAAAGGCTGAATGTGAGTTGAAGATATCACCTTCGCGGCCTAAGGTTGCAGCCAAATCAAAGCGAAAGCCGTCAACCTGATATTCAACAGCCCAGTATCTCAAGCTATCCATCACAAGATTGAGGGTAGGTTGATACGACAAATCTAGCGTATTACCACATCCTGTAAAGTTGGCAAACTTATCGTCATGTTTAAGGTAGTAGTTGTCATCGAGAGCTTTAAGGTTAAATATAGCGCCCTCACTACCACCTTCAGCGGTATGGTTATAGACCACATCTAGGATGACCTCTATATCGTGACGATGTAGCTCTCTAATGGCGCTTTTTAGCTCATGTACAGCATCCGTATCGGCAAAACGTGGGTCGGGAGCCATGAATACATAAGGGTTGTAACCCCAATAATTGGATAGTTCGCTTTCTAAAAGATGAGGCTCATGCATGCATGCAGCAATGGGTAACAGCTGCAAGGTATTAATATTCTGTTGCTTGTAGAAGGTGATCATAGCTTCGCTGACTAAGCCGAGGTAGCACCCCTGTTGGAGACTTTCAACTTCTGGGTTCAGTTTAGTCAGCCCTTTGACATGAGTTTCAAACAACACCATTTCTTCTTTGGCTCGGATAGGTTTTTCGACTCCTTGCCAATCGAAATTGCTATCAATGACGACGGACTTGGCGATTTGAAAACTTTTGGATGGAGTTAGCGGAGGCATGTAGTGAGGCGGTTTTTCTATCGCTTTTGCATAGGGGTCCGAAATGAGATAATCACCATCTGGATGCTCAACAATAAAACCATATTTTTGCCCAGCTTTCACCCCTTTAATATGAGTGTGTAATATGCCGGCATAATCATTGTTTAGCGGATGTGTAGTGTATTGGTCGTCTTCGCCAAATAGAGCTAGAAGCAAATTATTGTGACCGGGAGCGTAAATAGAGAAATTACACCCTTCACCACATAAAGTGGCACCAAGGGGGTAAGGCTTAGAACAAGGCATAATTAACATTGCATTGATTGACGATGAATAACTGACCTAAGTAAATCTCTTTGTTGTAAGGACGTCAAGCTCCTGATAGTTGAAAATAAAATTGTTATTAATGGTGTTTTTCTTCAGTCTTTTTATATTAATAAGTGATCAATATAGGATTATTTCCGGTTTTTAAATACATATTCAACACTTTCTCATCCCTATATTTGTGAGACAAGCCAAAAAAATTTTTGCTGTTTATTTTTCTCATCCTTTCTCATCCCCCTAAGAAATTAATCAGGGTGGAGGAAGTCAACCTTGCCTCTTATAGTTAGTCTGTCAGTAGTTAGAGCATAAGGGTTAAGGCTGTGTTCTTGCCCCTTCTACCTCACTTATTAATGATTCTATTTCTGCCTTTATAGAAGCATGTAATGAGTTAGGTATAAAAATAATAAATCTTAATTGGAGTCAATAATGAAAAAAGTGAACTTAGTTGCGGGTGCAGTGGCTGCAGCACTTGCTGCTTCCCCTGCACTAGCCGTTGATTTTAATGGCTATTTTAGGGCGGGTACCGGGATTAGTGGTAACTCAGGTAGTGATGTGGCTGTTAACAAAGCTGGTATTGGTCGCTTGGGTAATGAAAACGACAACTATTATGAGTTCGGTTTTTCTGAAGAGCTAGAAACAGGTGAACAAACTTGGCGTGTTGAGTCCATGTTAAATAAAGGCGATACTGGCCAATCCGGTAGCGAAGATGGGGATATCAATGTTGCCCAATTTGCAGTAAAAGCCAAAGGTTTGATTGCCTCTGACAAAGAAGCCACCCTATGGGCTGGTAAAACCTATTATCAGCGTAAAGATATTCATATTACTGATTTTTACTTCCTCAATACGTCCGGAACAGGTGGCGGTATTGAAAACTTATCACTAGGCAATCAGAAGTTATCCGTTGCGCTTATCCAGGATGGGGAAAATGATAACGGGTCAGGCTATATTCTTGATACGCGATTAGCAAATATTGGTGTGTGGGAAGATGCATCCCTTGAACTTGCATTGGCCTATAACTTCTCTAACGAGAAAGATGGGAAAAATGTAGATGCTGATGATGGCCTGTTGGTATCGGCAATCTTGCACCAAAATATGAAGATTGGTTTTAACCAGACAGTACTCCAGTTCGGAACCAATGGTTATGGGGCTCAGGTCGCATCATTCGGCTCAGGTGCATACTACAACCGCGCAAACAACGCTCATAATGAGGCTTCCGGTTACCGTTTACTTAACTGGGGTGTTGTGAGTCTAGGTAGTGACTGGGAAATGGGCCATCAATTCGCCTTTATGGTGGGCAGTGATATAGGTGGTACTGATACAAACGATAATGCTACGTCATTTAAGTCTGATACTGACCAATTCTCGGTAGTTGTACGCCCTATGTATAAATGGGATGACACTATGCGTACCATTTTTGAAGCTGGCGTAAATATGGGTGAGAAGATCAATTCAGCGGGCACAGCCAAAGAAGACTTTGGTAATACTAAGTTTACAGTGGCGCAAGGCTGGGCAATGGGTAATGATTTTTGGGCGCGTCCTGAACTTAGAGTGTACGGGTCATATATAACTGATACTGAAAATGACAATGCGTTTGGTACAGGAGAAGACTCAGAGTACGTTGTTGGTATCCAAGTAGAAGCTTGGTGGTAATCACTCAAATTCATTGTGCCGTATGGCTCGTCTAGTTATGATAGCCAGCAATAATAGCTGGCTATTTTTTATTGGTATTGTCGGTCAAAAATAAAAATTCAAATAAGGAAGACATCATGTATTTTCGTATCTTTGCTCTTAGTAGTTGCGTTGCCTTACTTGGATGCCAGTCCCCAGAGGTAGTTGAACAGATTAATGTCGCCAATACAAAGCAGGTAACTGTGGTATCAGACCTTCAGTCTGTTCAAATGAGATTACCCAGCAATAAAAGCGTGAGCATTACCACCAAGTCTCAGACACTTAAATATCACGATATTGATAGCCCTGTAGCCTTGTTTGAGCTACCTGCTGATAGGGGAGAGTTTTCAATAAGCATTACAAGTGAAATCGGTGAAACCGCCTTTGTGCCGAGAGCGATTATCTTGGATAAAAGTGGACGTGAGCTAGAACGCTATGGTGAAGAGGCATTTGAATACCAACCGCCAAGGTTGGGTGCAGGAAATCGTTTGAGTGCTGAGGTAGATTTCTTTCCACCAAGAGATGTCGAAAGTGTTTACCTGCTGATCTATACCGATAGGTCTGAACTTAACAAAACGACTATGGTGACTCACCCTGCAAGATTATATGCGGAGGGAAGAGGAAACTATTTACCAGAGGTGAAAGACATTGCTATCCCCAACTCTGAATACGGCTTGGTAAATGTCTCCATTGACAGAGTTGGTTTTTTGAAACAGTTGGGTACATCAAGTTCCTTTTCTGACTCAAACTCGCAGCCAATGGTGGCAAAAGCGGTTGAAGTGGTTCAACCTGAAACGCAGAAATATTACCACCAAGCCATATCGGCAGCAGTTGCTAATGATGATCTCAACAAAGCACTTAGGTTATTAGAAGAAGCAAAAGCGCTGAACGTTGAGGGAGCTCAGCAAGTCTTCGTTAAAGCAGTAGAAGACAGCAAAAGTACTTTATAATAAAGTAGGGCTTAAACATGCACAGAGGTTTTTCATTGATGCAAAAACCTCTTCTTATGCAGTATAACGATTTTCTACGCCATCACACTTTGAAGTATTTTAATTGCTGAGTTAACTCTTCTGCAGTGCATGCCATGAATTGGCTGTCTTCTGCAAGCCTCTGAGAGGCTTGCAGAACGTCGTTGGCAGCCAGATTAATGCCTGAAACATTTTCATTCATCTCTGTAGCTACAGCGCTTTGCTGCTCCGATGCCGCAGCGATTTGTGCCACCATATCATTGGCGTTTTGCATTTCTGCGACGATGACATCTAATTGCTGGCGTGTTTTTTCAGAAGCAGCCACCGTCTCATCAACTCTCTCATTACTATCTTCCATAGCGGCAAAGGTTTTTCCTGCTTGCTCGATTAACTTTTCAATAGTGAGTTGGACTTCATTAGTTGAATGTTGGGTTCTTGAGGCTAAGTTGCGTACTTCATCGGCTACAACCGCAAACCCTCTTCCTTGTTCTCCAGCCCGAGCGGCTTCGATTGCGGCATTTAGAGCCAGCAAATTAGTCTGCTCGGATACTTCTCTTATCACGCTGACGACATTACTTATTTCATTGACGCCCGCTTGAAGGTCGGTTACTAAGCCATGGGCAGTTGAAATATTTTGTGAAACGTCAGCAACTGAATCAGAGGTCATCTGCATGGTTCGATCATTTTGGCGAGCATGCTCGACCACACGATTTGAGCTAGCAGCAGTATTCTCAGCATTATTTGCCACATCTGAAATGGTTGCGCTCATCTCTGTCATTGCCGTAGAAAGCAATTCCAGCTGAGTATACTGAGTATTGACGCTGGTTGAAGCCTCTTCACTAGCTTGGGCAATATTGCTTGCCATATGGCTGGATTGCTCGGCAGATTGATGAGCGGTACGCAACGTTTCTTGGAGTTTTCCTATCGTAATGTCAATCTGCTTACTCATGTCCCCAAGCTCGTCTTTTCTCGACATATTGATGCGAGAACGCAGATCACCCTCGGAAATTTTATGAGTGTGGAGAATAAGCTTGCGTAGCGGGGTAATGATATTGTTTGATATCAGGTAGCCCATTCCCAGTAGTATCAAGGATAATAAGCTGGCGACAAGTGCTTCTTTCATGACGAGGTTATAGAAAGCTTGCTCTATATCAGAAACTAAAATGCCTGAGCCGAGTATCCAGCCCCATTCTGGGAATAATTGTACGTAAGATATTTTATTTTTTAGTGTGCTGTCAGGACTTCGCCATTGATAATCAAGAAATCCCTTACCTGGCGGGGTTTGAGAAATAGTTACCATCTCACGCCAGTGGTATTTACCTGCACCATCACGAAGCATGGAGGCGGTTTTGCCATTAAGTTCTGGTTTCAAAGGGTGTGCTACAACCGTTAGGTTTTGGTCTAGCACCCAGAAATAGTTTGAACCATCATAGCGTAGCGCATTAATAGCCTTCAAAGCTCTTTGTTTCGCGATATCAAAGCCGATGGTGGAACCTTGGTCATAGTAATGTTGGACTAAGCTCATCGTGGCTTCGACTTGAGAACTGAGTTTATTCTCTCGCTCGGCTAATGATGTTTGCTTTTGCAACAGCAAATTATACAGACATGCCATAGCAATAAAAATGATCGCTAGAGCAACGATCGCTCCCAATTTATAAGTGATACTTAAGTTACTGAGTTTCATCATTAAGCCATTTGTTGAGAAGTCTTATGGCTAGGCTATTGCTCGCTCTACTTTCACAAATTGATTTGAATCATGAACACTAACTTTTCATATGGTTGCATATATATTTGTGAAATAAATCAGTATCAGCTTTGATTTTGGATTGTACTGAATGTCGATCAGGTTTGAAGAATTCAGCGGTATAGATTCAGTTTTCAGAGTGATCAAGTATAAAATTTGGCGTTTGTCTGTATCGATACCACAATGTTATTAGCAAAATAATCAATATAATTTCATGTTTGTCCCCATGTTCAAATTCAACATTAGGGGTAATGGTGTTCAGACAGAATAAGGACGGTATGAGATGAGAAACTTGGGATTTAAAAAGTTATTGCTCATTTCCATTAGTGCAGTGGTTGTGGTTTCTGTATCTGTGTCAAAATACATTGCCTATGTCAAGCAAGAAGCTAATCTTGTTGAGTTGATTACGGCTTCAAACCAAAGTTATGTTAAAGGTCAAGCCCTAAAGATTTCAGCTCAATTAGAAGAAAAAGTGGGCGGCTTGGATAAGCTGGGTCAGTACTTTTCTAATAAAGAGATAACAGGTACGCCTGAAGAGTTGATCGATCTGACTCATACCATCGCTAATGCTGCCAACCTAAACAGTTCAGTCGTGGCCTTCACTAATGGTGACGCTTACTGGAATCAAACCGCTAAAACTTGGCCAAATCATAAGTTTGATGGTGATGTCACCACTCGTGGTTGGTATCAGCTGGCTCGAAAAAATGATTCTGCCGTATTAACAGAACCTTATATGGGAAGTGAAGGGGATGTCTACTGGGTCTCGATAGTAAGAAAGACGCTCAGCGGTATGATTTCTGTTGATATGCAGTTGGGCTTTTTAAATGAAATTGCCAAAAATGTTAACGAGATTCCAGGCGCTATTGCGGTCATATTGAATAGCGACACCACCATTTTGGCTTCATCAGTTGATGACATTAAAGCGGGTAATAGAACGGCCAAATATCCTTGGTTGGACACTGTTGCAAAAAGAACGTTAGGCCAGGTGGAGGTTGTCTACGAGGGTAAAAAAGACGAGATAGAGGAGTTGTTTTTTTCGCATGAAATCAATATTGCGGGCAAAAAGTGGTACTTTGTTGTTGGTTTAGACAAAGATATTGTTTTTGCGGATCTCCATGCAGCAAAATATGAAGCCATTATTACCGCTCTTCTTGCGTCTGTGATCAGTATTCTGGTTGCGCTTGGCGTCATGCAAGTCTTATATCGCCCAATTTTGGTACTCAAAGAGACGATTGCAGGCCTGACTGATGGTAATGGCGACCTGACTCAACGAATTGAAGTCAAAACTCATGATGATTTAGGCATGATTTCTGAGGGTGTCAATAAATTTATCGCGAGCTTACAATCGATGATGCTTGAAATCAGTGAAGCGACAAGTCAGCTTAGTGGCAACGTTGAAAGAATGCGCGAACAGAGTCAGCACAGCTCATCCATATTACAAAATCATGTGCAAGAAACCGAGCAAGTCGTCACCGCGATTGAAGAGATGAACTCAACGGCAGAATCTATGGCCTCTGATGCTGCGAATACCGCTCAACTCACACAAAAGGCAAACCAAGCGGGTAATACTTCCAAGGCTACTGTGACGCAAGCACAAACGAATGTTCAGGATTTGGTTGAAGATGTCAGTGTTGCTTCAGAAAACGTGAATAAAATGGCGTCAGAAACCGATGGTATTAATACAGTTTTAGGTGTTATCGGTGATATTGCAGAGCAAACCAACTTGTTGGCGCTGAATGCGGCGATTGAGGCTGCTCGAGCAGGTGATCAAGGGCGTGGTTTTGCGGTGGTGGCTGATGAAGTTCGCAACTTAGCGAGTCGGACAAAAGAGAGTACCGAAGAAATTGAAACGGCACTTGCCAGTCTTCTCAAGGGAAGCCAATCGGTGGTGGATTCTATGGAGTCAACCAAAGAGAAGTGTGGTCAGACGGCTGAAGGTGCGGGTCAAGTTGCGGAGAGCCTAGATGTGATGACAGACTTTGTTACTGAAATTAACGACTTAAGCACACAAATCGCCGCAGCGGCTCAGGAGCAAAATAGCGTAACACAAGAGCTAAGTCGAAATATGACAGCAATTAATGACATTGTTGGTGAACTTGATAACAACGGTAAACAAGCGCTTGAAGATGCGCATAGTATTGCTGAAATAAACACTCGTTTGTCCGATATCGTTGGCCGTTTCAAGCTGTCATAATTTCGTTTATCAACGATTTATTCACTCCCAACACGGATCATCACCGCATCTGGGCGCCAATATTCGAACTCAGCGTCCATGAGCTGGCCGTCTTGCTTATAATTGACGCGGCAAATCTTAAGAACGGATTGACCCGATGCAATGTTGAGTGCCTTAGCTACATGTGCTGGAGCGGAAGTTGTTAACACATCAAACTGCGAACGCTGAGTATGATATCCATATTTTTTGTCGTAAATATCGGTAAGTGACAACGTAAGATTTTCAGATAAAATACCTTCGAATAGTGATGATTTCAGCACATTTTCGACAAACAATACCGCTCGTCCGTCTATATGACGAAGTCTTTCGATAATATGAATTTGGGTGATTTTATCAATATCTAGAGCTTGTGCGTATTCTCCAATGGCAACTTCGGTGCGAGTACTGACTAGCCTTGTTTCTGCGCTTCTATTTTGCTCTTTGACCATTTGATGGAAATGAGTTCGTGCTAATGGGTTATAGCTTAGTCGCTCAGGTGAAACATACCATCCACGGCGTTCTTCTCGATAGATAAGCCCTTCTGTTTCCAGTGATATTAATGCGTCCTTAATAGTGATACGTGTGGTTGAAAAGAGTAGGCTAAGCTCTCTCTCCGAGGGCAATTTATCTCCTTTAGAAACCGTCCCCGATTGAATCCAGTGTTTAAGATAGTGTTTGATACTACCTAGTTGTGTAGAAGAGTGATAATCGATAGCTGAATTCATGGTTGACCTAGTCCAATGATATAAACCGCTAGAGCATAAAATACTGATATAACTGAAATATGACAGTACAAACTTTACGCTAATTTTGAGGGTGAAACACAAATGACATTAAAAACCAGTCAAACTGTCAAATCAATAGTATGCAATTGTCATACATTGCTTATGTCTTTCTGGGTGATAATTTTCTGACCTAGTCCATAGGGGAGTAATCTGGTATCAACTGGATAAGAAAAGTGAAATTTTCGTATCATAAATTCAAATATTCAGAAACTTTCATGACCCCAGCATCTGCAATTCCATTATCTTTTAACATAGTTATTAGGCAAATAAACATCGCATTGGTTCCGACAATCGAGTTTTTCTCCGCGGTAAATATTACGTTTTTGTCGCTATCGGTTAGTACATTTACCATGATCATTTCGTTATTTGGTGTGAGCATCACTCGGAATGACTTTCGGCAATAACTGTATTTAAGATCATCAACATCTTTATATAATAGTGCAATGTTTTCAAATTTCGTTTTCGCCTTTTCGTCGACCATTTCTTTTAGACTTGTGAAAATTCCATATTTATTGATATTTTTTTTAAATCTATCAAGTAAATCAAGGTAATTGCTTCGATCTGGAGAGCAAATAAACATTCGTGAGGTTTCTAAAGGTTGTCCAGGAATGGGTTTTGATGCTGAGTAAGGAATGTCTTCTGTCCAGTTACACTCGAGGCTCATAGCAAAGGTGGTACCGACAGGTATGTTTTGAGATATTTCAATGTCTACTTCAAAGAAAAATAAACGTTTCAATTTATATACCAGTTAGCTTTATGAACTGGTTTTAATTATAGTTGTATTGGTGGTAGCTGTACATTTCAGGTGGTTCATTAAATACAATTTATCAGCCTTATTATGATGGATGATTCAATATGGAAATGACAGTTGGTGAGGTCGCTAAAAGAGCAGGTGTAAAAGTGTCGACATTGCACTTTTATGAGCAAAAAGGGCTGATTACCAGTTGGAGAAATCAAGGTAATCAGCGTCGCTATCATCGTGAGGTTTTACGTAGGCTGGCTGTGATTAAGGCCGCGCAAGAAGTGGGGCTCACTTTAGAAGAAATCAATCAATCCCTGTCTTTCCTACCCAAACATCAGGCACCGTCAAGAGAGCAATGGAATCAAATGGCTTCAAATTGGCATGATTTGCTAGCACATCGTATTCGTCAGCTTGAAGCGCTTCAAGATGACTTGGGGAGTTGCATTGGTTGTGGCTGCTTATCGATGAAGTCGTGCGCCATATATAATCCTAAAGACATCAGAGCAGAATCTTTCGAAGGCAAGACCATGCTAACGCATCCTGAGGAGTGGAGTACAACTCAATGCAAGGATAAATAGGCAACAACAAATTTATTAAACAGCAGGTTGAAGATCTAATTTTTTAACATTTGGGGGATTGTTGTAATTCTACATTCCACGCTATTTCTCTATCACTAATTGTCAGCTCTATCACTATTGGCAGCGCTATTTGGTAATTTTCTGACCAGTTCGAGAGGTTTATGTGTGAGGTGGATTGTCTTTTAATCTCTCATCCCCCCTTTCTACGCCTTTTTAACTCCTAACTAAGGAGGAGAGTATTCACTTCATCAAAATTATAACGTGAGCTTGAAGGTATCTCATCGGGTCAACTGGGGTATCAGATCAATAACGGGAATAATCAGTGGAAAAGTGAATGAAAATAAAGCTAACCAAACTCAATGTATTGACAGCTGCATTTGGATTACTGGCCGGCTATGGCAGTGCGCTAGAAGCTCAAATAATTGAAACACATTTGGGCACCAATACCATGCATGCTGATGACAGTTCTATGGTGTCTAACGCGTCATATCGAGAAGCGATTATTTACTACAAGCGTGATGACAATAGTTATGACGAGTGGGGGCTGCACCTATGGAACAGCAGTTCTTGCGATTCTATTTCTGATGCATTGACTTCCGATATCAATTGGAGTCGTCCGTTACTTCCCCAAGATATCGACTTAAACAATGGCGCTCGATTTGTTGTACCACTGAAATCTGATCACAATTCATGCATGAACTTTATCCTTCATAAAGGTGAGGATAAAGCGCTCGGTAATAAAGATTTACAACTTGAGTTTGATAAAGGCAATACGCTTTTCACTCAGCATGGAAGTCCAACACTTAACTATTCCCCAGATAATCCATTGTCGGTCAAACTCGATGGCGCCGCTGCTCATTGGCTCGACCTGAATTCCATTGCTTGGTTTGACCACAGCAAAGCGGTGAGTTATCAGATTTGGAGTAACGAATCTGGATTGAGTGATATTAGTCATCCACAAGATTTCACCAAGTACGACATGGTGGTTGGCGGACTTATTGATAAACCGAAATTTCCCCACCTTAAGGGGCGCACTGGTTTTGAGCTTACTGTCAGTCTAGAAAGGGCCAAAGCACTGCTCAAAACCCAATTAATTGCGGTTGCCCTTGATGAGCAAGGTAAAATCATTGTTGCCACGCGGATACAAACTCCGGGCGTGATTGATGACTTATATACCTCGGGCGAAAATGATGCTGACGAGGCAAGATTGGGCAGCTGGATGGATGAAAATGGAGCCAACTTTGCTTTGTGGGCGCCAACGGCTCAGAAAGTCGAATTGCGTCTGTACGATAAAGCTAAGGCGCCTTTATCGGGTTCGCCCTATAGTTTGCAACTTGATACTTCGACTGGTATTTGGCATTTTCGGGGCGAAGCTTCACTGAAAAATGTGTTTTACCGCTACGAAGTAACTGCCATTCACCCTCAAACAGACCAGATTGAGTCTATGATGGTGACAGACCCATATTCACTGTCACTCAGCACTTCCAGCCGTTATTCCCAGCTTGTTGACCTAAATGATGCAGAAACCAAGCCTGATGATTGGGACAGTCATAGTGCGCCAGAGCTTGCCAACCCAGAAGACAATATTGTTTACGAACTTCATGTTCGTGATTTTAGCGCGAGCGATAAGCAAGGAGAAAAGCGCAATAATGGCAAATACCTCGCGTTTCTTGAAGATGAAAGAGACAGTGTTAAGCATCTGATATCACTAAAAAATGCAGGCTTGACGACGGTTCACCTCTTGCCCACTTATGATCTTGCCTCAATACCTGAAGATCCAGAAAAGACATTAAATCTGACCGATTCGGTTGAAAAGCTCTGTGGCATTAACCCTCAAGCAAACCTATGTGCCATAAACACTCCTCGTCAGTTTTCGATTTTGTCGTTATTAGAAAAAACTGATCCTAAAAGTGGTGAAGCGCAGGCATTACTTGCGGATATTCGCCCTATAGATGGCTTCAACTGGGGCTATGATCCATTTCATTACAGTGTTCCAGAAGGCAGCTATGCGGTCGCCAGTGATGGCATTTCGCGTATTCGAGAGTATCGTCAAATGATACAAAAACTTCATCAGATGGGCTTTAGAGTCGTTCAAGATGTGGTGTATAACCACACTTATGCCTCTGGAGTGTCTGACCATTCGGTACTCGATAAGGTGGTGCCTGGATATTATCATCGCCTCAATCCGATTTCCGGTGCAGTTGAGAATTCAACATGCTGCGACAATACGGCCTCTGAGCACCGTATGTTTGAGAAGTTAGTTGCGGACAGTGTCGAAATGTGGGCGAAACACTACAAAGTAGATGGGTTTAGGTTTGACTTGATGGGGCATTTGATGAAGTCGAGTATTTTGCATTTCTACGAGCAAACCAAGCGGGTGGATCACGATACCTGGTTTTATGGAGAAGGGTGGAATTTTGGTGAGGTCGCCAATGGTCAACGGGGAGAAAACGCGACGCAATGGCCAATGGCGGGCACAGGCATTGGCACCTACAATGATCGCTTGCGTGATGGGATACGTGGTGGAGGTCCTTTTGATAGCGGGGATGCGCTTCTTAAAACTCCGGGTTTTGCAAATGCAGGCAATCGATTTAGTGATGAATTAAAGTCGAAGACAGATTTGATTCGTTACGGCATGGCGGGTAACTTGCAAAATTATCCATTAGAAACATTCAGCGGTGCTATGGTGAATGGGCGGGACTTTCTGTATGGCGGCCAAGGATCAGCCTATACACTCGACCCTCAGGAGTCGATTAACTACGTCTCAAAGCACGACAATCAAACCTTGTGGGATTTCAATCAATACAAAGCCGACTCTTGGGTAAGTTCTGCTGAGCGAGCGCGCATGCAAATTGTTGGCTTATCAACGGTTATGCTTGGTCAAGGTATCCCATTTATCCATATGGGTTCGGAACTGCTCCGTTCTAAGTCGATGGAGCGTGACAGCTACGACAGCGGGGATTGGTACAATAAAGTTGATTTTACAAAACAAACCAATAACTGGAATGTGGGCTTGCCTCGTGCTGATAAAGACATCGCAAATTGGGATGTAATCCGCTCTGTCATATCTAATCCCAATACCTTTGCTCAGCCACAAGATATCATTTGGACTGACCAAATCTTTAAAGAATTGCTTCAGATTCGCTCAGCCTCACCTTTGCTGCGCTTAACGAATGAAGAGCAAGTTTTACAACGTGTACATTTTCACAATACAGGGCCTGATACGCTTGCTGGCATGATTGTTATGTCGGTCAATGATGGGATAAGTGCAGGAGAAGATATAGATAGCAATGTCGATGCTTTGATTGTTGCCATTAATGCCAATACTTCTGAGCAAACAATTTCGATTCAGGGTGCTAAGGACTTTCAACTTCATCCTGTTCTCGTCAATTCTTATGACTTATCGGTCAGACAAGCCAAGTTTGAGGGCAGCTCTTTCACTATTCCACCTCTTACCGCTGCGGTATTTGTTCAGGTACAAAAAGGTGCTCAGGGACCAGGTTTAGTCGTGGACTCAAGCTCTGAACCTGCTCCTTTTGGTAACACCAAAGTGTTTTTGAGAGGTTCGATGAATGCTTGGCAAGCCAATAGCGAGCTCATCTACCAAGGTGATGGTGTTTATGATGTAGAAGCCTATCTAACACCAGGTGTCTACGAATTTAAGTTTGCTTCATCAGACTGGGAGCAAGTCGACCTCGGTTTTGATGAGCTAACGAATCTGAATGATTCTATTGGATTTGTGAGAGGCGAAAATGGCAATATCAAAGTCATCACAAACAACCAAGGAGTACACAAGTTTAGGCTTGATGCATCTCGGCAAAATATACTTACAGCTTCTGTTCAGTACACTAACCGTGATTACGCCTGCTATCAAGATGATACCCAAGCTTGTAATCTGAGGATCTACCAAGTCATGGTGGAGTCTTTTGTTGATGGTGATTCGCAACATGGTTATGGTGTTGGCTATGGCAACTCACACCACAATGGTGATTTGCAAGGTGTGATTGATAGCTTAGATTACATCGCCAATCTCAATGTGAATGCCTTATGGTTAACCCCTGTATTTGACTCTTGTGCTGGACAAGCAGGGGACGATCGATTAGATGCAACGGGTTACTTTCCTTGTGACTATTTTAACGTCGACCCTAAATTTGGTACTAATGACAAACTAAGAGAACTGATCGATAAAGCGCATGCAAGAGGTTTATATGTTTTCTTGGATGGTGTCTTTGGTCATTCTAACCTATCGGGTGTGAAACCGTCTCCAACTGGAAAACTACCGCATTTGAAATTGGAACAAGGTTACCCTGGCCACTATGTTATCTATCCAGATACGGCAAGTCAGGACTTTTTTACTGAAGTTGCAACGTATTGGATAAAAGAATACGGCATCGATGGCTGGAGGCTCGACCAATCCTATCAACTTCCGTTAGACACTTGGCGTGATATCCGATTGGCAGTTGAGCAAGCATCGATGGAGAATAAACAAGCGGGCAAGCAATGGGGAACCTTAGGTTATATGGTGGGTGAAGTATGGAGCGGTGCCGATGATATCACGGTAACGACTTATAGCAGTGATGCCGAGCCAGGACTGTCATCGGCGTTTAATTTTCCTTTGCGTTACGGACTTGTTCAAGCACTTGCGGTGGAAGAATCGGGCCAAAAGGGCAGTGCAAGAGCCTTAGATGCGATATGGAATAGTCGAGCTAAGTCTCCTTATCACGCGATGCCCAATCTTATGCTAGGCAACCATGATTTGGTTCGCTTTGGCGATCTTATCCAGCGAGGAAATCTGGGGGATTATACCAAGAGGCACAAAGCGGCATTGAGTTTTCTTGCTGCGTATTCGGGGCCAATCACGATTTATTATGGTGACGAAATTGGCGATGAAGTAACAGGCTTTGCCAAACAAATTATCCAGAACTGTGTCTCACAAGGTTTGTGTGATGACCATGTCTCACGTTCTAGTGCCAAGATTGAAGGTGTAACAGTCGCAGAGCTAGAGCCTGAGCAACACAATATAAAACAGTATGTTACCGAGCTAATGCGTCTGCGCAGCCAGCACCCTGCCTTATATGCTGGAAAGCGTTGGAACCTTTGGCTAGATGATAATATTTATGCGGATCTTAAAGTCTATGGCGACGAGCAAATCCTTTATGTTCTGAATACCTCTACCTCTGACCAAACCTTGTTGTTAGACGCCAGTCATCTAAAAGCCACCCATGCTCTTAGAGATCTCATCGATGGTGAGCGACTCACTGTAACAGATGGTATTGCCCAGGTTGGGGTGTCTGCGTTAAGTGGTCGTTTTTTATTGGTAGAGTAGGGATTATTCAACGAATCTAAAACTAGATTTTCTCTATCTAACTTGGAGTTTATCGCATATTGCATTTGCACTATGCGATTTTTTTGCGATTTGCAATGATTAATATGCATTCAATGGCATCTTTTGGCCGAAGTTACTGATTTTGGTATCAACATGGGCGTATTTCTTTTGGCACGTATCTTGTAAATTGTCTCTGGTGTTCTGGAGTGGCTCTCATGAGAGCAAGTGGTATGTGATGCACTTCTTTCTTCCCAAACGCACCCACAAAATGGCTTAAAAGTGCGTACGACGGGCCGAGCAAACAGCGTGTAGTAGAACAACAATAAGCCGAACATGTTTGTGATTATCCAAGGAGTGGAGGCGACATGACTTTGATAGAGCTCGTCTATGTCAGCAAAGCGGGAAAACGGCTCGTCCAAGATGAATTGGAAGGCATACTTTCTAAAGCCCGCAAAAACAATACAGATACCGACATCACAGGCCTATTACTTTACGATGGCTATGGTACTTTCATTCAAGTACTCGAAGGCCCTGAGCCAGCGGTTGAAAACCTGTTCGAAAAAATCCAACAAGATTCTCGCCATACCAATATAAACCGAATCGGTTTCCATCATATTAAGAAAAGAAGTTTTCCGGATTGGAAAATGGGTTATCGCGTACTCGATCAAGATCTCGAATCATCACTTCCCGGCTACAGCGATTTTATGAAGCACAGAGGCGAGGTGCAGTACCTTGTCGATCACTCAAGTTTCGCCATGCAGATGATCCACTATTTTGTGAAAAAAGATTAGGAGAACTCCCATGCTTTCACATTTTAAAATTGCTCACAAAGTCTACTTATTGGGGTTCTTTCTTCTAGGAGCGATCCTTGTAATGGGCGGCTTTGCACTAAATCAAATGAACAAGATTGGTAACGAACTTGTCGATATCGCTGAACGAGATATTCCGCTTACTAAATCGCTAACATTGCTAACTGAGCACCAGTTAGAACAAGCCATTTACTTTGAGCGCGCCTTGATTAAGGCGATCCGAGTAGAGCAAGGGCTTGCGCCGATGAATACATTTGAGGAGGCGAGAGGTAAAGTTGAAAAACTCACCCTTAAAGTTGAAAAAGAAATTGTAGAGGTTGAAAACTTTATTGCTGACTCTATTCCCAAGCTCCACGAACCAAAGGCTAAAATTAAGTTCGAGGCTAAGTTAGCAGAACTCAAAAAGGTGGAAGAGTCGTACCATTCGCTTGTCGATGAAGTGAAAAAGACTATGCTGTTGGGCTTTCAAGGCAAGATTAATGAAATGCTCGAGTTTTCAAAGAAAGTTGAGAAGCATGAGGACGAAATAGACACCTCCCTAATCAAAATTCTCGATGATGTTCAGAGCTTTACGTTGGCAAGTGCATTGAAAGCGGAAGAAGATGAGAAATTTGCCATCAAATGGATGACAGTGATCGCTATTGTGTCGATCATTTTTGGCATCATTATGCCCATTGTGATAGCGCGTGCGATAAGAAACCCGATCGTTGCCTTAATTGGAAGGTTGCAACAAGTGGCTAATGGTGATGGTGACTTAACCATCAGGCTTGATTCCAGTGCTAAAGATGAGACAGGGACGGTGGCAAGCGCCTTTAATACATTTTTGGGTGTGCTGACGGGAACGATTAATGTTGTTACCTCAAAAGCAGAAGATTTGGGCAAATCGTCAGAGTCTGCATTAGGTGCGATGCAAAGAACCCTCGCCAATGTCGAAAAGCAGCACAGAGACATTGAGCAGGTTGCCACCGCGATCAATGAAATGAATGCGACAACACAAGAAGTGGCCAATAGCACGGCCAATGCTTCGGCGGTAACGGATGCGGTTAAAAAGCATGTAATAGAAGGCCAGAGAGAATCTCAAGAAATTCAGAAGATCATAGAAGAGCTGACCAATGAGGTGACGCAGTCATCCGGTGTTATCGAAAACCTCGTCTCGGAGACCAACAATATTGGGACGGTTCTTGAGTCTATTCAAGGCATCGCGGAGCAAACTAACTTACTAGCACTCAATGCGGCGATAGAAGCGGCGCGAGCAGGGGATACAGGTCGAGGGTTTGCTGTGGTTGCTGATGAAGTACGTTCATTAGCACAACGCACTCAAGATGCGACGGTTGATATTCAGCAGCTGGTTGAAACCTTGCAGTCTGAGGCGAAAAACGCTGTTACCAGTATGCAAAAAGGAACCAGCACGGCTCAGCTTTGTCTAGAGAAAAGTACTCAATCAGCCAACACGTTCCTATTAGCGGCTGAGTCTGTTAATGAGATCGCTGGATTAAATGTTCAGATAGCAACGGCTGCTGAAGAGCAAGCAGTTGTGGTAAGAGATTTGGATGCCAACTTAACCAACATTAAATCTTTATCAGAAGAAACGGCTGAAGACTCAAGGAGTACGGCGACAGCAAGCCAATCCATTGCTAAGAACGTGATTGATCTCCACCAAAACTTGAATAAATTCCAAGTGTAGTTATCGACTTGGCAACAACCCTTAGGATTTGACTTTGTACTTATGAAGTAGTGACAAAGGAATATGGCAGTAATCTTGTGGGTAATTTGTGAGGCGGTCCTGATGTTCAGGATCGCTTTTTACGTAATTGGTTAAAGGTAAAACCTCAACGGCAATACTGTGATTTTTGGGTTGCCGGTCAATAAAGAGTTTGGCTTTTTCTAGATGCTGATTGCTTTGGCTGTAGATACCTGTGCGGTATTTTAGTCCTATATCTTGCCCTTGCTGATTAATGCTGTGTGGGTCAATGATCTCGAAAAACTGAGTCATAAGTCGTTCTATATTGGTTACCTCTGGATCAAATTGAGTCCTGACACATTCTGCGTAGCCATCATAGTCTCCTTTAGTATCCTTGCGAACACCATTTGCTCGCCCAGCTTCAGTCGACACAACGCCGGATAAATGGCGAATAAATTCCTGAACACCCCATAGGCAGCCGCCAGCAAAGTAAATTTCTTCTGTAGAGTGTTGTTTCATGATTATCGGTTTTAGGTTAGCTCAATGAGGTGCTATTTATACCAGATTTATTTTCCTATGCCATACCCAGCGCGGCTTTAATCGCAAAGGACAGCAGCCCGAGTAAAGCCACACTAGATATCCAAATAAAAATAAACCACGTCAGTTTTTTCATTAGTGGTAATGCTCCCCATGTTTCATCTTGCCTCTGAAGACCCAGTAGGTGTAGGCGCTGTATGCCATGATGAGGGGGAGGAGAAAAACAGTACCAGCAAGCAAAAACTTCAGGCTTTCATCCGGCGCGGCGGCTTGGCTGTAGGTAAGGCTAAAAGGAATGAGGTAGGGAAAAGTGCTTACCCCAAAGCCTGTTGCTGCCAGCACGAACAGAGCAATACCACAGAGGTAGGCTTTGAGGGCTTTATGGTTTTGCAAAGCAACATAGAGCTGCCTGATAAACCAAGCAGAAAGCGCTGGGATGCATAGCAGAACAAGCGCATTGGGGAAACTGAACCAACGATCGAAGATCAAGCCATTTTGCAGCGGTAACCAAATGCTGACGATGGCGATGCAGACGACCATTCCAACGCCTGCTCGTTTAGCAATCATCTCATACCGGTCTGTAAGATCATTGGGTAGCTTCATCATAAGCCAGCATGACCCAAGTAAAACGTAGGCAAACACAAGGGCGAGAGAACAAAATAAACTAAAGGGGCTTAACCAATCAAACCAATACCCTGCGTACGCTCTACCTTCCATTTCAATGCCTTGCAATAGAGCACCAAGCATAATGCCTTGCATTAACGTTGCAGTCAGGGAGCCGACAAAAAAAGCAGTATCCCATAGAAACTTGCCTTTTTTGGTTTTAAACCGATATTCAAAAGAGACGCCGCGAAGGATCAGCCCCAGCAACATGAGAATCAGTGGCGCATATAAGGCTGGCATGACGACCGAGTATGCGAGTGGAAACACGGCAAACAGACCGCCTCCACCGAGCACCAACCACGTCTCGTTACCATCCCACACCGGAGCAATGCTATTCATCATCATGTCTCGTTCAGTCTCACTATGAGCGCTGGGAAACAGAATACCAATGCCTAGATCAAATCCGTCGAGGATCACGTAGATAAGGACAGCGAGCCCAATCAATGCATACCAAACAAGCGCATAATCCATAGTGCTATCCTCGTGTAACATGGTTGGAATGGGTGGCTGGAGGCACGTCGGTCCCGTCGGGTAGACGGCTATCGAGAGCCTGTTCGTAACGAGTAGGCGATTTTCGCATTAACCTCAGCAAGTAGAATATCCCCGCACCGAAAACTAGGAAGTACACGACGATGAAAGCGGTTAAAGACACACTAATCGCGGTTGCGTCAATCGGCGACGCCGACTCTGCTGTTGTCAGTAGCCCATACACGGTAAAGGGCTGACGACCTACTTCTGTGGTTATCCAACCTGCCAGAACAGCAACAAAGCCAGCAGGTCCAAACACTATGCATAATTTGTGGAACCAAGGTGTTTCATAAAGCTTGTTCTTATACCTCAAGTAGAGGCTACAGGCTCCAACGAACAACATGCCAAAGCCAATCCCAACCATGGTTCTGAAACTCCAAAAAACAATACTTACCGGGGGATGCTCATTTTCAGGAAAGGCGTCGAGCCCTTTAACTTCGCCATTCCACTCATGAGTAAGAATTAAGCTACCCAGATGAGGGATTTCAAGTTTGTAGTCGACGGTTTTTGTCTCGTCATTGGGTAGACCAAATAAAATAAGTGGGGCACTTTTGTGACTTTCATAATGTCCCTCCATTGCCGCGACCTTTGCTGGTTGATGCTCCAATGTATTTAGGCCATGCATGTCTCCTGCGACAATCTGTAGTGGTGTTACGATCGCTGCCATCCACATTGCCATGGAAAACATGGTGCGTGCCAGTGGATTGTGGGGTGCTGACAAAAGGTGATAAGCACCGACCGCGGCCACGACAAAAGCGGTAGTAAGATACGCTGCTAATAGCATGTGTACCAACCGGTAAGGAAATGATGGATTGAAAACAATCTCGAACCAGTTTTCGGGAACAAACTGTCCTGCTTCGTTAATGGAGAAGCCTGCTGGTGTTTGCATCCAACTGTTGACGGATAATATCCAAAATGCAGACAAAAAAGTGCCAAAGGCAACAATGCAAGTTGACATAAAGTGCAGCTTCTTGCCCACCCGCTCCATGCCAAATAGCATCACCCCTAGAAAACCCGCTTCAAGGAAAAATGCGGTGAATACTTCATAACCCATCAAAGGTCCAAGGATAGGGCCCGTCTTATCGGCAAAGACACTCCAGTTAGTACCAAATTGGTAGCTGAGAACAATCCCGCTAACTACTCCCATACCAAAGCTTACTGCAAATATCTTGATCCAGTATTTGTACAATTGGATATACTTCTCTTTGCCCGTTTTAAGCCAAAGGCCTTCGAGCACAGCTAAATAACTTGCTAGCCCGATAGTGAATGCTGGGAATATGATGTGAAAGGAAACAGTGAAAGCGAACTGAAATCGGGCTAAGTCTACGGCTAGTGTGTCCATGATCATTTCCTGCTTATGACTCACACATTAATACGATGCTCTCGTCGTGAACGGTCAACCTGCGTAAAACTTTTATTGCTCTTATTACCCGTTCGGTTCGTAACAAAATATATCTGGTTGATAGGAAGTACGAATATGAGCTTGAAATCCAAAGTTGAGGCTGTGGCTCCGACGTTTGAGCCAGGCGGGAAATATGAGAAGTTTTATCCGATATATGAGGCCGTTGCCACGATTCTATACACCCCCGGAATGGTAAATAAAGGTGCGACACATGTAAGAGACAGTATTGATCTCAAACGCATCATGATTTTTGTTTGGTTAGCTACTTTCCCTACCATGTTCTGGGGGATGTACAATATTGGCAACCAATCTGTCTTGGCGATGATGAGCCAATATTCGCCTCAACAACTCGAATCAGTCGTCACAGAGAGCTGGCGCCTAGCTACAGCGTTCGGCAGCTATCAGGGGCTAATAGAAGCTGGTTGGGGTAGTAAAATGTTGCTTGGGGCCCTGTATTTCTTACCCATTTATGCCACGGTGTTTGTAGTAGGAGGGTTTTGGGAAATATTGTTCGCGGTTGTGCGTAAACATGAGATTAATGAAGGCTTTTTCGTTAGCTCAGTGCTGTTTGCGCTGATTCTGCCGCCTACCATTCCTCTGTGGCAGGCCGCTTTAGGTATTACTTTCGGTATCGTGGTTGCCAAAGAGATTTTTGGCGGAACAGGGCGTAACTTCTTGAATCCAGCGCTAGCTGGCCGCGCATTTTTGTACTTTGCCTATCCTGCCAATATGTCTGGAGGAGGAGTTTGGGTTGCTGCCGATGGGTACTCTGGCGCAACACCATTAAGTCAGTGGTATGAAGGAGGCTCGAGTAATCTCATCAATAATATGACGGGTGAAGCGATTAGCTGGAACGATGCGTTTTTGGGGAATTTACCAGGGTCGATGGGGGAAGGATCCACGCTTCTTATCATACTTGGGGGCCTACTCTTGATCGGGATGCGTATCGCGTCGTGGAGAATTGTCGGCGGTGTGATTATTGGACTTGCGGTCGGCTCCACCTTACTCAATATGATAGGCTCTGACACAAACCCCATGTTTTCTATGCCGTTTTACTGGCATTTTGTCTTAGGCGGGGTAGCTTTCGGTACCTTCTTTATGGCAACGGACCCGGTCTCTGCTGCCTACACCAATTCAGGTAAATGGGCATACGGAATTTTGATCGGCCTGATGGCAATAGCAATTCGTGTGTTGAACCCAGCCTATCCAGAAGGGATTATGCTCGCCATCTTGTTTGCTAATTTGTTTGCTCCTTTGTTCGATTTTATCTCCAAAGAAGCAAATGCTAAGAGGAGACGTCAGAGGGTTGGTCGTCTCGGATAATTGATCGTTTGATCACCAAGGCAGCGTTTGTCCGTCATAGGACAAAAAGCTGCCTGTGATTTCAGGGTCAGCTTTTTCGATAATGTGTAAAATATCCGATGCGACTTTGTCTGGCTCAAACAGTTTACCGTCAGGAACGTTGGCCTGAAAAGGCTTTGATAATGGCGTATCGGTAGTACCCGGGTGAACAGATAAAATGCAAGCTTTTGGCATACGTCTTGACCATTCAATACTGATATTTTTGATGAGCATATTGAGTGCTGCTTTTGATGAACGATAGCTGTACCAACCTCCCAATCTGTTGTCTTCTATACTTCCTACCTTAGCGGATATAGTGACGAAACGTGGGTGGCTACTCGCTTTTAAACATGCTGAAAAGTGTTTTGCGATTAATAGGGTTGGCAATGCATTGACTTTGATATTTTCTAAGAAAAACTCAGATTGGCAAGATTGAATGTTTTTCTCTGGGCCGTTGCTCGGTGTATGCAAGAGACCAATCGCATTGATTATCCAGTCAAGCGATGAGAACTGAACAGCCAGTTCACGAATTTCATCTTCAGAAGTGATGTCAATATTATGCCATATGATGTCATCAGAAAGATCGTTGCGTTTGTTTGCACGATAGGTTGCGTGAAGCTCGATTTCTGGGCTGTGGTTTAGTAACTGCTTACATAGTGAATGGCCAATACCGCCATTACCACCAAAAATAAGTACTCTCATAGGCTTTCTTATGTCGCTGTATTTTCGAAAGAACAGCATAAAAACATAGTGAATTCTTGTCTGCGATGGTGTTCTTATTGTTTTGTGTGATTCGATTCACGCAAACAATAATCCGTTATACGGAAATCTATAAAAACGAACCTTGTCACTAAAGATCCTCGATCCATACACTAGGGTTATATGAATGTTTTTTATATTAACCTAATGGAGTCAATCTATGTCATTGATTCGGAGAAGTTATGTGGCGGTGCTGCTCTGTCTTGTGATAACTGGAGCCGCCATTTGGGGCGTCAATCAGCACAATGTGCAAAGGAATATTGAAGTTACCGAAGTGAAGATCGCTGTATCTTTAACACCATTAGCATCTCCTTTTTTAATCGCGGAGCAACTTGGTCTATTTGAAAAGCAAGGACTTAATGTGTCGCTTTTTCCATGTGCAAGCAGTATGGCTTGTACTCAACTCATGTTAAATCGTGATGTTGAATACGCAACGGCTTCTGACTCTGTTGTCATGTTCCAAAGCTTTAAGCAGAGTGTTTTAGCATTACTAGTCAGTTTTGTTGAATCAGATAATGACTTAAAACTCTTGGCGCTTAGCCCTTCTAACATCAGCGAAGTAAGCCAATTAGAGGATAAGAGAGTTGGGGTAGTTAAAGGAAGTGCGAGTGAATTTTATTTCGACTCCGTGCTTATTGCCAATAACCACAAAGCCTTAGATGTCGAGAAAGTATATTTGCAACCTCATGAACTTGTTCCCGCGCTCTTGTCGTTTCGTGTTGACGCCATTTCAGCCTGGGAACCGATGGGATACAAAGCGGATCTACAGTCAACCTCAACCGTCAAGAACCTTGGTACATTGGGTATATACCAGCATTCGTTTAATTTGCTCTCTACCACACCTTACTTAGAGTTTGCAGGTCAAGAGCCTGCGTACCTACTCAAAGCTCTTGATGAGGCAGTGGAGTGGATCAATGCGTATCCCGATGAAGCATCAAGGTTAATAGCAAAAAGACTTAATATCCCACTAAATCAGGTTAAGTGGTCTTGGGAAGACTATGTTTTTCGCTTGTCATTGGGGAATTCATTACTTTCAAACCTCCAGCTTCAGGCCAGATGGGCGCAAGCAGAAGGTTTAGTAGGAGATGAGCAACCTGACTTTAGGGAACTCCTTTTTACACAACCATACCAACAAATTGTTGCTTTGAGAGACTAAGCTATGTTGAATTCTCTGTTTAAAAAGCTGTTTGTTTTATCAACCACAACGTTAATACTGACGTTGTTTATTATTGTCTCTTTCACTAGAGTCTCAGCAGAGCAAAAAAAAACCAAAATAGAGTTAGATCAAATTATTGATCTGCAATTATCGGTCGATCTATTGCGAAGTCAGTTATGGTTTTTCCTGCAGTTCGGTGATGAATTAAGTTTAAATCAAGTCGAACTCGCACAAGCTGAGCTATCAGTTAAGCTTGCTAAATACAGAAAAGAGAGTGCTCAGTTAGGCAATATTCAGAGAATGAACCATAGTTTGAATGCTTTGCTGACAAAAGAGATACAACTTTATGCTGAAGAAGGGAGCGTATCAAATGGTAAAGCTCCAGAGAGCGTCAATTCGATAGGCTTTCTTCACTCTAGATACAATATGATCGTTCAAAATATGACAGAAGAATTGGCGTATGTGCATAAATCCGTACTCAACGGCAAGACCGATAATGTGCATAATGTTATGATGTATGCTGCGGCTTGGTTAATTGTGTGCTCAGTTTTAGTGAGTGCTACCGCTTGGTTAATCTTGTTTCGTTTTAAAGCTGGCGTTGAAGCGATGAAAAAAGCAATTGGTGATCTTGCGGCTGGGAAGCTCGACTCAAAAGTAGAAGTCATCAGTATGGACGCTGAATTTAGGGAAATGGCTGGTTTTTTTAATGATATGACACACTCTCTCAGAGACACCACTGTGACCAAGCAAGAGTTGGAAGATGAAGTAAAGCGCCAGACTAAGCAACTGATGCATAAGCAAGAGCAATTGATCTTTCTTTCTGAACACGATCCTTTAACTAACCTAATGAACCGTCGAGCATTCGACAAAGCATTAGAAAGTGCTATCGTCAAAGCAAACCGAAGTAACTGCAAGCTGGCGCTGTTTTTCATCGATCTCGACGAATTTAAGTCAGTAAATGATACTTACGGTCATGATGCAGGTGATGCTATTTTAGTCGAAGTGTCCAAGCGTATTCTTACCGCTATTAGAGAGTCTGATTTTGCGTGCCGTCTTGGCGGAGACGAATTTGTTGTATGTTTAGACTTACTTCATGACTTTGATATTGTGTCAGAAAAGTCAAAGCAGTTGCTAGAAGCTATTAGTCTTCCGATTGAGTTTAACGGTCATAAATTAAAGGTTGGCGCGAGTATCGGGGTAAGCTACTTCCCTGATCATACAAGAAACAAGGAAGTATTAGTCAATCTAGCAGATGAGGCTATGTACCGTGCTAAGCAAATCGTTGGGTCTGCTTGTTATGATGGCCAAGAATCAGAGACTAAAAGGTTACCTCGCCAATACGGTTAATCTCTATTATGCAAGGGAATAGCATTGTTTAATGCGTTATTAAACCGATCTATTTCATTGTCATCTATGCTGTAGCCACTTCGGGTACAGGCATGAAGTGTTGCAACGTAACTGATTTTATTGTACGCGAAAAATTCACTAAAAAATGCCCGAAATACCGGACACATTCTGCGATTTCCTGAGCTAGAAACCACAAACCCTCGTTTTGTTTTGAACAGTTGATGCTGATTCTTCAGCTTGGGTGAAGCACTGAGTTCTGTCATACGATCAATCAGGTCTTTCATTGGTGCAGTCACGGCATACCAATATACCGGGGAAGCAAAGACGATATTGTCAGCGTCACTGATTCTGTTAAGTAAGTTATAAAAATCGTCATTGGGGTACTGGTTATCATATCGGTAGGGGGTGATGTCTAATTCATCGATATGGATCACTTCGCATTGGTGGTTGGCATGAACCTTGCCGACCGTTTTCGCCGTATTGCCATTTTTGTTGGTGCTCGAGAATAGAATGATAGTCTTCATTTTTTGTCCTTGATATTTACCGAGGACAGTGACCTTAAAACCTAAACTAAACTTTAGGTCAATGCTTATTCGAAATTCTCTGGTAAATCGGATAACTCATCGCTCGCTTTGATGTTTTTTAACTCATCGCAACTCCTTATTTTATGTAGTTTTTACATTTATGTTTCATGTTTGTTACGTATGTCATTAAAAAATAAAGTTAATATTCATATGTAAAAATATTCATATACTATTGTTGTCGAATTTGTATTTTTCCGTATAAGAATTGTTCTCCATGTTCTAGAAGGGTTGTATATGAGAGTGAAGTTGTTGCGTTGGTATTTGCCTTTTGTCCTATTGGCGGTGGCATATGGAGGCTATATTGCAATCTCTTCTGGAAATGCAGAAGCGTTAAAAATAGAGCAGGTTGAAGTACCGCTAACGGTTAAGGTGTCTCATTTACGCTCCGGAGATCATAATGTCGTTATAACCAGCCATGGTGAAGTGGTTCCAGTTGAAATAACGCAGCTTTCTGCGCAAGTTTCAGGTGAAGTGATCAGTTGGCACCCAAGTTTTGTCCCTGGGGAAGTGGTAAAAGAGGGCGAGATCTTGTTTTCAATCGAGAGTGAAAACTACAACGCCGCTGTTTTGCAGGCAGAAGCGGACCTTGCCACGGCTCAAGCAGCTTTAATAGAAGAGAAAGCCAAAGCTGAAGTGGCAAAGCGTCAAGCGAAGAATGTCCCTTCTAATCAAGTCACCGACCTCTACTTGCGTAAACCCCAAGTATTGAGCGCACAAGCTCAGGTAAAGTCAGCGTTAGCTTCACTTAAAAGAGCAAAGAGAGATCTAGATAATTGCCGAGTGGTTGCCCCGTATGATGCGCTTGTTGTTGAGCGTGATATTGGCGTAGGACAATATATTACAGCAGGGACTCGTGTCGCTGTTTTAAATAACATCGAATCAGCAGAAATTCATGTTCCAATTGCTGGATTTGATAGTGTATTTCTACCTGAAGATTACTCAGGTGTTACTGCTAAAGTGACTCAGAAAGGGGTTGTCAATATCGAACGAGAGGGAATCATAAAAAGAGATTTAGGTGTGATTGATAGCGCGACGCGCATGACCAGTTTGGTCATTAACGTCGATGATCCTTACGCATTGACGTCAGACATGTCGCCTCTTAAATTTGGGTCTTATGTTGAAGTGAACTTCGTAGGTAAAACCTTAACACATATTTATCGCCTACCCCAAGAGTTAGTGAATAATCGTCAGGTATGGATTGTTAATGAGGACGACGAGCTTGAGCCTCGCACTGTCAATGTATTGCGCGCAGAACAAGAATTTATGCTCATTAATGAAGGTTTAAAAGATAACGATCGGCTGGTGTTGACCGTACCTGAATATCCGCAAAAGGGGACTCAAGTCCAACTTAGTACTTTTAATGACGAATCAAAACAGTAAGGCTCGCAGGCGTGGATGATAGAAAACCTAGAGGTCTGATTGTATATTTCGCACATAACCCAGTGGCTGCGAATTTACTGATGATGTTCGTTCTCATTGTGGGTACAGTCAGCTTTATTTTTATTCAAAGACAGATGTTTCCCAATCTTGAAGTTAACTACATTAATGTGCAAGTTCAGTATCCCGGAGCCTCCCCTCAAGAAATTGAAGAAAGTATCTTAATCAAAATAGAGGAATCTTTAAAAAATGTCTCTGGTATTAAACAAGCGATAACTAACGTCTATCGTGGCAGTGGTTCGATAGAGCTAGAGATCGATGTGGACCAAAAGATAGAGGATGTTCTTGATAAGGTGCAACAAAAAGTCGACTCGATATCTAATTTTCCAGTTGGTATGGAGCCGATTCAAGTTTATCAATATGAATTTCAGCAGGATGTTATTCAAATTGTTCTAGCTGGTGATCGGCCCCTACTGGAGCTTAAGCCTATAGCCAAGCAAATTGAAGATGAACTATTGCAACTCAATAATGTTTCTTTGGTTGATATGAGTGCACCAGAATATGAGATTGGTATAGAAGTCGAACCCGAGATGCTGCGCAAGTATGACTTGACCTTAATGGATATCAGCACCGCAATCCAGCAATACTCAGCAAATTATTCCGCAGGTGAAGTCAGAACCGATGGAGGATTCATTTCTGTTAGAATTGAAAACCAATATTATAGCGGCGATGAGTTTAGAGATATTCCTGTCAAGATAGGAAATAATGGTGGTAAGGTTTTACTTCAAGATGTTGCCACTATTAAAGATGGCTTTACCGAGGACGAACGTTACTTTAAGTATTCGGGTGAAAATGCAATCTATCTCTCTGTGAATGCCACAAAAGATCAAAATATGGTGACGGTTGCCGAAACAGTCAAAGCTTATATAGAACAGAAAAACCCAAAACTTCCAGCCGATATTAAAATCAAGACATTAGTTGATATGACGTACTATCTTAACGCGCGTCTCGACATGATGTTAAAAAATCTACTTCAGGGTGCTGTACTTGTTGCTTTGATGCTGAGTGTGTTTTTGCGTGTCAAGCTCGCGATGTGGGTGATGATTGGTCTGCCAGTCTGCTTTTTGGGCGCAGTTATGTTGATGCCTTTGGTTGGTGTCAGTATCAATATTGTGTCATTGTTTGCCTTTATCATGGTACTCGGGATTGTGGTAGATGATGCCATTGTTATAGGTGAAAGTGCCTATACAGAAATAGAGAAGCATGGAAGTGGTATTGATAGTGTTGTCCGTGGCACACTAAAAGTGGCAACACCTGCAACATTTGGCGTCCTGACAACAATTGCGGTTTTTGCACCTTTTCTTATGTCGAAAGGCATTGAAAGTGCATTCTTTTTTGGTATCGCTGCCATTGTCATTCTGTGCTTGGTCTTTAGCCTGATTGAGTCTAAGTTGATCTTACCCGCACATTTGGCGCATTCACGTTTTAAACCGATTGAAATAGGCAGTTGGCGCTATCGATTTAATCAAAACTTTTTTAATTTTGTCAATGGACCATATCGCCGCTTTGTTTTCTATTCTACGTATTGGCGCTGGAGTGTGCTAGCAAGCTTTATCGCTGTATTGGCGATAAGTATTGCTTTAGTGATGGGGAATTATGTTCGAATTATACCTTCACCTAAAGTTCCTCATGATTTTCCTACCATCAAGCTCATCATGAATGACAATGTATCGAGTGAACAGACGATTCAAGCTCTAAAGATAATTGAAACTACGGTGCTTAACATTGATGAAGAAATAGAGCAGCAAACTGGGCAGAAGATGATTCGGGATATCTTGACATTTAGCCAAGGGCGTAAAGAAGGTTTGATGGTGATCGCTCTGGTTGATGAAGAAAAGCGGCTGTTCAATACATTTGAGTTAGCGCGTCGCTGGCGAGAAGCAATCCCCAACATACCAGGCAAGAAAACGCTGACGGTGTCTGATAACGTCAATGATAGTGATAAAGGAGATGAATTTGGATTTTTGCTGTATGGCTCTGATATAGAAACGCTGAATGCCGCTGGGCGAGACCTTATTTTGCAATTACAGCAGCAAGATGGGTTATTCGATATCTCGTCGTCAATGGACACAGGAAGTAAAGAAATACTGCTGTCACTTAAGCCTGTCGCTTATGATTTGGGTGTCAACTTATCTGATATTGGTACTCAGGTAGGAGTCAGTTTCTATGGTGGAGAAGCGCAGCGCATGATCAGAGAAGGTGAGGAAGTCAAAGTGATGGTTCGTTACCCTCAATTGACACGAGAGGCCTTCGCCTCACTGCGCTATGCGCTAATCACGACTCCAGATGGACAAAAAGTGATGTTAGGTGATGTTGTTGATATCGTTCAGCAGCCTGGAGTGAGCAGTATTCGCCGTGAGGGTGGCTTTCGCAGTGTTTACGTATTTGGGTCGATTGATGAGGAGCAGGTTGAGCCTAATGAGGTGGTTGATAGAGTCAATGAATCCATTTTGCCCGACATTTTGTCCCAATACAGAGGGGTGAAAAGCCAGCTTGGTGGCTCGATTGAAGAGCAGCAAGCACAGCAGGACGAGCAAATTATTTTCTTTGTTGCAGGTATGATTATTGTCTATATCCTGCTCGCTGTCCCACTAAAAAGTTATACCCAGCCGTTAATTATTATGTCAGTTATTCCATTCAGCCTGACCGGAGCGATTTGGGGGCATTATTGGTTTGGTCTTGATCTAAGTATGATGTCCACATTTGGTCTCATTGCGGCGGCGGGTGTTGTGGTTAACGACTCTTTAGTTATGACGGATCATGTCAATCAAGTTAGAAACAATGGATTGTCTGTCAAAGAAGCGGTTGTCGAAGCTGGTTGTGCTAGGTTTAGGGCAATTATCCTGACGTCTATTACCACGTTTGTCGGGGTTTTACCGATTATGTTTGAAACCAGCTTGCAAGCAAGGTTTGTTATTCCCATGGCAGTCGCTCTGGGTTTTGCTGTTCTGTTTGCTACTATGCTGACCTTGATCCTCGTACCTTGCTTGTACTTGATTTTGGATGATCTAAAGTGCTTTGTACAAAAGTTAAAGTATCGTCTTATTGCAAAGCACTCAATCAGTTCTGGCCGCTAAATAAACCGAGTATCACTCAAGATGAAAACCATGCGTCTTGTTTGTATGGTTTTCTCGCGTTTCCCCGTTTATGGGTAGCCATTTGAAGGTATCTTTGAGTTGATAAACCTAATCTTTTCAGTAGTAAAAAATGTTGAAAACTGGTCTTACCTCTATATTTTTTAGTCAGTGCAGAGTTTTAACATGGGATCGGTTCCTTGAACGTATACGCATCGCTAGTTTGCTATTTTAGCTTTGAAGTAGATTTCCATTTGTCTGGTCTATGTTACTTAATATTAAAGATATTTTATGAAAATACTTGGTGTTGTTTTTGCTTCATATTCAAAGCTATTGGTGTTTATTCTTCTTATTCCACACCATGTATAGTTCCTAGTTGTTTATAACAAACTGTAATATTTCACTATTGTTTTTTATAATATTAATCAGTATTGTACGCTGAAAAGTGACAAGAAGAGTCACTCCATCGAGTTTGCTAAACAGGTTTGTTTGCTAAGGGCTCTTTCCCACTATCGGTGTATCTAATTTAACTACGTGGCTCCAAGGTGGAGTGATGTCACACTCTGAAATTCGGGGTGTAAAGGCCAACAACGGCTAAGCTTAAGGAAAGCAGGGGCTTTAGGCATATGGTCTGAAATTTTGTTGAAAAACTTAGTTAAGCATATATGAATTATGAATCTTTATGGCAGTTGTACCCTCTAGCGCGAGAGCAGCTTGTTCATGTTAAAAATCGGAGTGCTAAGAAGCTCAAGGGCACAGAGTGCCGTGTGCTGGAGATTTTGATTGCTCAGCAAGGGCAAGTTGTGTCTAAGAAGGAGCTGTTTGAAAAAGTATGGGGAGAACGTGTCGTCTCTGAAAATAGTTTGACCCAGTGCATCGCACAACTTCGTATCGCTTTGGGTGATAGTGGTAAAGAACAAAAATTCATTAAAACAGTGCCATCTCGTGGCTACATGCTGTTTGAAAATGTGGTGGAATTAGTCGATATCGAGAAACTATCGAGTGATAATTCAGCCGTCTCAAGTCCTAACCCTGTACAAACTGAACCTAAAACAGAGGATGTCAATGAGTACAGTTATCGACAACAATTCAAACTGCTGCTTGCGCTTGTTTTAGGCGTTGTATTACTTATTCAAGCGTCGGCTGCTATTCACCGTTTGACATTCTCATGGAATGTTCCGACGGACACATGGGTTGAGACTGAGCGTGATGGACGAGATTATTTATATTTCGACAATCAGGCAAGTGAGGCTATGTATCGATACTTGAGCGAAAACAGTAGCCATTTAAATGATTCCCCAGTGACTGACCTATTAATTTCGACGGGCGTTAGCAACTATTATTTGTCTTGTGTCTACCGATCTGAATCCAGTGGTGATCAGCAAGTGAAGAATTTGAACTTCTCACTGCGTGAAAACTTCTATTTTATTGGAGAAACAGTGCGTGATGTTTGTAGATAAGGTTCTTAAAGCACTGTTTGTTTTGGTTGTTATTGCAACAGTGTCTAACATAGGTTTAAAACTGCGCGATGTGCCAGAGATAATGAATGGCAAGCAGAGCCTACTTTATTACAGTAACAACCTGAGTTTTAGTCTTGATGGAGACGTCCTATTTAGTGAGGATTATCATACGATTAACTATAGGTTGTTCTTAAATCAAAAATCTCACACAAGCAGGAAAGTATATGGAGAGCCTAAAGGGTTGTACTTTAGTTATTACACCCAATTTTATGATAAAGGCTTGATTCAGTCTACCGATTTTACCTTTCCTGACGGTGCGCTTTCTACAAGCCACATAACTGAAATAGAGGCTCATAACTTACGGCGTATTAGCGAAGAGAAACTACAAATTATATACAAAGAAGGCAAAGTCGTATGTTTTACAAAACTTTTGGATGGGGGCGTAAAATGTCACGTCCGGCGCCAATAGTGATATAAAATAGACTCTTTTAGCATCTGACACTCCACAGAAAATAGAAAATCCTCTTTAATTTTCAATATCCTAATTGAATATTATCTTGGCAGTCATAAGACTTTTTGACTCCTAATCTTAATTGTTAATCCGCGAGCTCGCCTTGGCTTTAGTGTTAAAACTAAAGCCTACACATCTCTATCTAAGTGGTTGATATTTATAGCTAGTCAAAGATTAAAATAGACAATAAATGTACATTTTTTACATGTTTTAGTGTAAATATACTAGTGCTTTAGATTATTTTTTATTTAAAAACAAATACTTAATGGCTATCGGTGTGATTCACAAAGGTTGTTATAACTTCATTCAGAGTTTGACGAGACTAAGGGCATTATGGATAGGTCGTTGAAAAGAGCAGCGGGGCGCACTGACGCTCGCTTTTGTATAAAGCTGCATTTTCAATCCAAGATAAACCAATAAATATAGTTAAAATAAAAGAGGTAACTATGTCAGTCACATTCTTAGGAAATCCAGTTGAGCTATCCGGTGAATTGCCACAACAAGGTCAAGTCGCGCCTAGTTTTACTTTGTGTGATCATGCTTTAGCTGATATCGGTCTTGAACAGTTTGAAGGCAAGAAGCTAATACTGAATATTTTTCCAAGTGTTGACACGCCTACTTGTGCTAACAGCGTTCGTGCATTCAATGAATTAGCTGAAAATCTTGAGAATACGGTTGTATTGTGTGTATCAGCAGACTTACCGTTCGCACTAACTCGCTTCGTAGAAAAAAATGAACTAAATCATGTATCTATCGCTTCATTTTTCCGTTCACCAACGTTTGCATTAGATCATGGTGTCGCTATCTCAGACTCTGTTTTGCGCGGTTTGGCTGCACGAGCTGTGATTGTGTTAGATGAGGAGCGGACAGTATTGCATTCTCAACTTGTTCCTGAAATAGCGGATGAACCTAATTACCAACAGGCATTAGCAGCGGTAAAGGGAGTATCATCGTGAAACGAGCTCTAACTCTGCTAACAATGATAACTTCTGCTTGGGCTTATGCAGGTTTTGAGGTGACGGATCAATCTGCTGGTTTGGGTGAAACACAGAGTGTTACTTTGGAATACAGCACAACATTCAACCTTGGTGGTCAGACGTTGGAAAAAGGTGACCTTATTCCTTCTATGATGCTTTCGACGTCAAGTCTAGAGAAAGTTGAAACTCAAGGTAGTGGCAAGGTTCGCATCTATAATGTTTTGGTGTCTGTTGATACCCCCGTTTGTGTTGAGCAGGCCATAGCATTTGATCAAATAGCTCAAGATAACCCTCAATATGATGGAAAAATTGAGTTCATAAATGTCAGCGCTGATACGCCATTTGCTCAAGCTCGGTTCATAGCTGACAAAAAATTGAGCCAGAAGGCATCATTCTTATCAGACTCTTTTAATCACGAGTTCGGTCAAAAGACTGGAGCCCACATAGAAGAGTTAGGCCTATTATCTCGAGCTGTCATTGTGGTTGGAAAGGATGATCGCATTCTCTATATCCAGCGTGTTCCAGAATTAACACAATTGCCAGACTTAAATGCTGCTATTGATATAGCCAAGCGTAATATTTAACTAATGACCAAGCCCTAAGCGTGTTTGTGAGCGCTTAGGGCTTTGTACAGAATTCTTATATAGATTTTTATGAAATTGCTTGTCCCGCTATGCCTGGCGCTGTTTGTTGCACTAGGTTTCTATGCGGTATTTTTTGTTGTTATTGATAGTTTTGATGGTTACTCGCTTTGCAAAGAAGCATTGCGTTATCAGCAATTTCAATATTATCCCCATAGAAACCCTTGTATGTAGCGAGTTAGGTTTCTGATATGAAATAAAAAAATCCTCAGATATGAAAACATATCTGAGGAAAAATACGCAGGCATAGACAGGTATAGCCCGCAAATAGCAAATACTTTAGCTATTAATGAGGATTCATACAGGCATAGGGCCATTAATCTGAATCAGCCCAGCCATTATAAGCGCTCAAACATCAGCTAAATAGGTAGAGTTTCCTACATAGCTTGCTTGTTTTGCGCAAAGAACACTCTTATTAGAGTGGGCTAGGCAAAATGCCCAATAGTGGGACGAAAGGATACTCCCTAAAACTAGAAAGGAGGGAAGCGCTCCTAAACATAGCGCTTTAACCACTAACTTGTATTTTGAGAGGAAAATTATGGCAGAAAGTAATATTCGCCGTCTAAATCAACTATTGAAGGCATATAAGTGCCACAATACTTACAATGTGTTGGTAGAAGACTTGGCAGTAGCACTAGCTTCATCGAGGAGGAATGTCGCTTTGATTATAAAGCGTTTAGTTGCTTTGGGTTGGATAGAGTGGCAGCCAGCTGTTGGTCGCGGCCAGACGAGTATATTGAAAATTCAAACATCGGTTGATGAAGCACTATACCAGACGATGGTAGAACAACTTGAAGAAGACCGCTTTGACCTTATTTCCAAATTAATTGAGCAATATCGGGAAAAAGCGGTTAGAGCACTGACTCGTGCTATGGGGATTGAGTGTGCAGATCTCTCGATGATACAGAAATAAATCGAAAAATCGTGTACCAGAAGACTTAAAACCAACGTCTCGCATACTCACCGTTTAGTTGCATTACAGTATCAAAAACAGATGTGTGGCGGATAAATTGTGTGTAAAGCTGTTCTCTGTACTCAAGTTGAGCGTTACCGTTGAGTTGGCTGTAGTGTAAAAGAGCATTCACAGCTGCTTGGCAATCGGGTGCGAAGGTTTCACTAAGTGCAGCGACAACCGATTTTGCTTGGTTTGATTCTAATGCAAATGAAATTTCTTTAGCTTTCTTAATAAGTGCTTGTGCAACTGCGTGCTTTTCTGCCTGATCTACTTTAAGCTTTAACTCGTCTTTATCATAAGTCAGTCCAATTTGATCAAGTTTTTCGGTTAGTTCTTTATACATAACATTGCCTGGGTAAAAATATAAAATTTGGACATCAATCAGAATAACTGATGGTATTCTCGTTCTTTTTATGGCGAGTGTTGAGTAAGTTTTTCTAGTAGGGCATCAGAGACTTTAATATGTAACACTTGGTACTCTCTGGTTGTTTTTAGTGCTTGTATGAGTCCCCATGACTGATTAGCGTAAATCGCAGACAATATGGCACCTATATTATTTTCATGACCAGGGCACATTACAGCGGCTACCATACAGGCGATTACATTGTCGTCGGTTACGTTAAATTCGAGTAACTTTGCACAGCGAATCACTTCTTCAATACGTGTAATCATACCCTCTAGCTCTCTCATCACTCTTGGTTACCTACATAAATGATCTCAGGTCACTAAGTATTTAAATAACGAATTTGTAAATAATTGCAAACTATACGTTGTCAGCTTATAAGAACTAATTACTTTAAATAATGAAATAAAGTCATAGATCAATTCATTATTTATTGTTTGACCAAGGTGCTTTCTGACCTATTCATGATGCATTAAGGGTTAAGTTTGTTGAGAAATAGTCGGATAAAAGCAGACTATTACTTATGAACTCTTAGATCATAAAAGTTCATGTAGGTTTACTATCTATGATGATCAGTTCTTTGGCACTATCCGTGTCCCCAAATTCGATGCTCGTAGTTAAGATTCTATGTTCTTGCACATAAGGCGAACTGTTATATGGGTTTAAACTAGCGAGCTATAAGTAGGAGTGCCAGTGATTACATTTGAACTGAATGACATAAATGCCATGTTACCTTTACTGGGTGATATTTGTTGTGCCAATGATGTGAGTTTAAGATACGAAAATCGTCTTTTCCCTATTGAAGCGGCTCAAACTGTGGTGACTGATTTTGAACAATATGGGCAGATTCAATCTATCGAAACGCATTATCATCTGCTACTGCGCTCAGGTATTACATTAGTATTCCCATTATCGTCAGGTAAACCAGTGACGACAGCTCATGTTATGGAAACACTAGATTCTATTGCTCCAATGCCTACATACCTGTAGATGAGAAGGGGAGCTCATTGAAGTTGATGAGTTACATCCAATCTCACATTGTTTATATGTTGCAAGTTTTCTCTTCTTTCTGAGTTTAGATAGCGTGATATCAAGGATCCCTTTTGCTTCGTTCCAAGGCGTTACCACAACGTGACAATAGCTGAGAAATTTTTCCAAACTCAGTTCGCTCTGATATGGGTGCTCTTGGTGATGCAAACACACATAATGATCATAGAACCATACTTGATTACTGATACTTTCAAAGCTTTCAATTTCATGCGCAAATCCGCATACTAAATCGAACTGACTTTCTCGTAAAGCAACCTCTGGCAGCCTTTCTTCAAGATTAAGAAATTCAATTTTTATGTTTGGATAATCATGACTGAGTTTTGCGATAAAATAGCGCATGCACCAACTGGTGTAGTCAGTAACTGCTATCCTAAATGTCTGCTCGGAATTTGGGTCGAAGGCCGAAGAGAAGGTAATTTTAAAACATTTGGCAAATCCGGCTTTAGAAAAAGACTGTGAGTGATTTGAGTGGTCAGTACTCGATTGGAATCAGCCTGCTATCGATTTCTATCGCTCTGTTGGTGCGAAACCTCAAGATGAATGGATAAAATATCGACTCAGTGGAGAGAGCCTAAAAGAGTTTGCACTAAGTTAGGATCATTGACTTGTTAGCCCAAGCGCTTTTTCATTTGCTTGGGCTATTTTGCAGCTGAGCCTCTAACCATTGAATAAAGGCGGCGTTTTTGGGCCTATTTTGCTGTCCATTTAGACAGATCAAATCATAACTTAGCTCAGCGTTAACTTGGTTAAAAGGTGTGACTAATTCTCCTTTTTCCAAACTGGACTTGATGAGAGATAACCGTCCCATACCCACCCCCATTCCATTCTTTGCCGCTATCATTGCCATGTCTGCATGGTTAAATAAGTAGGTTTTTTCCTTTGTATTGATTGAGCAGAGGCTTTCATCATTTTGATTTTTCAGCCAGAGATCCCATTCTTGGCTGTAGTCTCCTGTCTCTATGGATTCATTGCAGTGTATAAAAGTGATGTTAGAGAGCTGACTGAATACGCTATTTTCATTTGAAAAGTGGGTTTTGAAGTAATCAGGACTGCACACAGGAATAAGCTTCTCATCGAATAGCTTTTGGTGATAAAAACCAGGATGTTCTCCTGAACTGTAGTAAATCGCGATATCAACAGGTTCATGCTGAAAGTTGAGCCGGCTGGCTTTGACTCTGAGTTTAACGCTCAGGTTGGGGTACAAACGCTGAAATTCGGGTAGTCTTGGTAGTAACCAACTTTGAGCAAAGGTAGGAGCAGCACCAATATAGAGTTCACCACGTAATTCATTGAATTTAATGTCTTCTAGTTCAGAAAATATCACTTCGAACGACTGATTTAACGCCTGTAGAAGCCGTTCTCCTTCCTTAGTCAGCTCTAGACGTCGAGTCATGCGCACAAATAGGTTAAACCCAAGCTGCGCTTCTAGTGATTTAATGCGCTGGCTGACTGCTCCTTGAGTAATAAATAGTTCCTCTGCGGTTTTAGTGAAACTGAGGCATTTCCCAGCCACAGAGAAAGTGTACATATTTGATAGCATCTGCTGCTTTTGCGCCATTACTCATCCCTATGAATTAGTCTTGCTAATTCATGTTACGGGTTTTTTGGTTTGTTTTGTAGGTTTTGATGTTTTTAAATTAACAATACTTATCCACTGGCGGGAAATTTGCTGATGAAAGAACATCTCAAGATCACAATTATTGGTGCTGGCTCAAGTTATACACCAGAGCTTATTGAAGGGCTCATAAAACGGCATCATGAACTGCCCATTGGAGAGCTTTGGCTGGTGGATATTAAAGATGGTGAAAATAAGGTAAGCATTATAGGTAGCCTTACACGTCGTATGCTTGAGAAAAACAACTTGTCTCATATTGCGGTACATGTGACTTTTGATCGCAGACAAGCACTTAAAGATGCCGATTTTGTCTGTTCCCAATTCAGAGCTGGTTGCCTCGAAGGGCGGATCCGTGATGAACGTATTTCATTGAAATATGGCATGATAGGTCAAGAGACTAATGGCCTTGGGGGATTTGCTAATGCATGCAGAACTATTCCTGTTGCACTGGAAATTTGTCGGGAAATGGAAGCCTTATGCCCTGATGCATGGCTGCTTAATTTCACTAATCCTTCCGGTATGGTAACAGAAGCAATTCTAAAACATACCAAGGTTAAAGTCGTCGGTCTGTGCAATGTCCCTGTGATTATGCAAAAGGGGATTGCTAGTATTCTAGATGCCGATGAACAAGATTTTGTCCTGCAAGTTGCTGGACTCAATCACTTTATTTGGGCACGTCAAATACTTCATGAAGGACGTGACAAAATGCAGGATGTCATGGATGAAATTCTTGCTGGTAATGATCCACTGGTACCCAGCAATATTCCTCCATTTGAGTGGCCCGCAGAGTTGTTGTGCAACATGAGGATGATCCCTTGTGCTTATTTACGTTATTACTACACCAGTGAAGATATTATGAAGCAGGAGATCAAAGAAGCCAGTGATGAGGGTACGCGTGGGGAAGTGGTTAAAGCCATGGAACAGCGCTTGTTTGAGATCTATCGAAATCCTAATCTAAGTGAGAAGCCGAAAGAGCTGGAAAAACGCGGCGGGCAATATTACTCAGAAGCAGCGTGTGAACTAATGAGCTCCATTTATAATGACAAACGCACTATTATGCATATTAATACTCGCAACAATGGGGCGATTAATGGATTACCAGATGACTGCGCTGTTGAAGTGAGTTGTATGATCACCAAGGCTGGGCCAGTGCCGCTTAATGTCGCACCCTTTCCAGACGATACTTTAAGGCTTATCCAGTTGATTAAAGAATTTGAGTCACTGACGGTCGAAGCCGCTGTTAATGGCGATCGTCACGCTGCTCATCGCGCACTGATCCTAAACCCGTTGGTGACTACGGGCACAGTTTTGGAAAAAGCCTTAGATGAAACTATTGAAGCAAATCGAGACCACATGCCTCAGTTTCGCTAGATACGCATTATGAGAAAGGTCCTTTAATCAAGGACCTTTAACGCTTGTTATCACTGATTTCCGAGATATCGCTTGGCTTTTACTAAGGCACTTTGGGGTAAGAAAAAACACTATTCTTGTTTTTTGATTTTCCGGTTTGGGTTTCTACTACATCCCAGTGTTCGACAATCAGGCCATCATGATTAAAACGGAATATGTCAATATAGCCCGTACCGAAATCGCCTTTTTTATTTAAGTCTATCTGTTTTGAATGGACCAAGACCATATCGCCCATGGCAATGGTTTTGGCTATTTGCGTACTATATTTAGCGTCATTTTTATGTAGGTAATCAAGATAGTCAAGTAAGGCGTCTTTCCCGTCAGGTACCTCTGGGTTATGCTGAATGTAGGTTTCATCGGAGACATATTTTTTCACAGCAATTTTATTGGCGGGATTATCAAAGCTTTTAATGATTGAAATCGCTCTTTTCCTGTTACGCTCGATATCTTGAGTGCTATCGTAAATATTCACCTCAGGACCTTGATACATGGTGTTCTTGTTGGCTGATAAAGCAGGGACTTTTTGATAGTGGTCCCAGTGCTCGACCAATTTACCATTTTCTTCTCGCCAAATATCTACATATACGTATTGGCTTTTGTCAGAAGCTGTCCAAACTGAGTGTATTGCCACATAAGGGCCTTCAGCGATGGTACGATAGATGTCAATGTTTACGTTGGGATCAGACGTTAATTCTCCCGCAATCGCCTTCATTAACTCAACAGGGCCATCCCCATATGCTGGGGCATGTTGGATGTAAGTATCACCTATATATTTTTCAAAGTTATTGAGGTTACGGTACATCAGAACATCTTGGTAAAAACCTTCTGCGAGCTTTATCGCGTTACTCGTTTGTTTGTCAATAGTGCTAAGGTCAGCAAAGCTCGGTGCAGCGAGTAGACACATAGCGAATCCGATAGCAGCAGATTTAATAGACATAACTTTTCCTCTAAGTACTTCTTATTGAGAATCTAAATGCTATCGGGCGAAATTCATCGGACATACAGGAAGTTAACCATAGGTGATATGAACAAACTCGATGAGTTAGTCAATATTATTAATCATGCTGCATTAAGTTTTTAAACCAAGTGTGACGTTGTGACTTTTTATTTCTACAATGCCAAATTTTAACGATATTAAACGGATCAAGATCGAAAGGCAGAGGGACATAGTCAAAGTCACGAAAGATTGTTTTGGATAAGCGAGAAGGCATGCTGACAATAATATTGGTGTCTCTTATCAAAGCGGCAACGGCAGCGAAACTGTACGCACTGGTGACGATTTTTCTTTTCATCCCTCGTTCGTGAAGTAGGCTATCAATTTCAGTGTGGTGCACATGCTCATAGGCCATGATTGCATGAGGTTTGGCGCAATATTGTTCAAGAGTTTTCGGCGCTGTTTGCTTTTTTGGGTTGAAAAAGCAAACATCTTGGTCTGTCAATATTTTGGTTTGAATCAAATCGGACTCGTTACTGGTGAGCTCTGGAGTCAAAACTAAATCAACATCTCCCGCTCTTAGTAACGAAGCCCATTTTTTTTGGGTACGAGCTGGTGCAATATGTAAGTGGCTCAGAGGTGCTTGTGTCTGAAATTTTTCGAACTTTGGTTTTACAATAGTTTCTATTTCATAGTCATTGGCGGCGATCACAAAGCCTTTTTCATCACGGGAAGGTCTATAATCTTTTGGGCATGAAAATTCTTGCATTGCAAGGATAATTGCCCTTGCTTGACCTACTAGATCACTTGCTTTTGGTGTCGGTGCGATACTGCGTCCACAGGCAACAAACAGCTCATCGTCAACGATCTTACGTAATTGATTGAGCCCATGACTCACCGTCGATTGAGTTACTCCCATACTAGCCGCTGCCTTAGTGACGGATTGGTGCTCGTAAACGCAAATAAACATACGAAGCAGGCGTCCATCCAGTGAAGAGTAATCGAAATTATTCATAGGTCTTATTGAACTGATACGGTGTATTGTTTTTTTTATTTATAACATGCTTTATTTAAACGTTACAACACCCCACTGTGCTTAGGACTATTCAAACCATAACCATGCAGTATCTATGACACTCGATGAGCATGGAGATAGTCAGCATAACATCGGGTATGTGCACTATGTTACAGCGTTGATAATTTTTTAATGAATGATTTATAGAGGTAACAAATGTATTAATAGTTATCTGTCCAATTATAAAGTTTAACAACTTAGATATTTTTCAATCGGTATCTTATTCACCGTAGAACAGTTGCTCATTATCCCAGACGAAATAGGCTTGTGTATCCAATTAGTCATATATGCTCTTTTCTCCACTTTAAATGAGTGGAAATGTAAATATCTGTCATTTAATGAAATAATACAGGAATATAAAATGTTAAAAAAAACATCATTATCAATAAGCGTGGCGCTCTCCCTTTCTTCTGGTGCCGCACTCGCTCAAGCCTCCACTTTTTTTTCGGAATCAATGCAAGGCCTCATTTGGAGTGATGGTATTCATTCTGAAAATGGTATCTATTCAGGTGGCGAGTTTCCAGAATCTGCAAGACTAACGTTTGCTGAGGATGCTTTTGGTCCAACGATTAATTTTGATTTTGAAAGCTCGTGCGGCTCAGTTTCAGGTACCATACTTACATCACCCAGTTCTTATCCATCAAGTGCAAAAATCGCCATGAAACTAGATAGTGAACCTAAATATACGCGAGTATGTAGCGAAGCTGAGAAAAAATCTTTTAACACCTTTCTAAAAGCCGATCATGCTCGTTTAGTTCGACCTTTTGTTGGTGGCCCTGGGGCTCTTCATTTATCCTCAACTGATACAGGTGACAGACTTTATTTTGAAGATCAAACTTCAGATATTCAATCAGAAAATGCTTATCGTTCTGTTTACAACACGTATTGGGTGAGAGAATCAGTTCTTGGCTCTCCTGGTAGACTATCTATGAGTAACTACCTTCAAGAATTTAAGTCTCTTACACCTGAAATTCTGAGAGAATATGGTTTTTCACCTTTATCTAAAGATGCTGGATCCATGAGAATTACCCGATCTACCAATACCAAGTTTGGGCAGGTAGCAGAAATGCAACTTAGTGATGATCCCTCATCCTATAAATTTTCGAGCGATGAAGAGTTAACAGAACCTCAATTTAAATTTGATGATTTACCACAAAACAGTTATTCGCAAGGTACTATTAACTTTGGAAAATTTAGCGAGCAAAGTAGACATCCCGATGAATTTGATGGCTCATGGGCCAATGACCTGCTGAAGATGAATGTATTTCAGTATGATAATGATAGAGGAGGGATAGGTTTTTCCTATAAAGCTGTTGAGGGCGCTGATGCTTTGGATGCTCCAGCTGCAGATCACGTAACATACTGGTTTAAGCGATTTGCTAAAGAAGCAACTATTGCCGATTTAAAAAATACCAAATGGATAGGTAGAATTAATGGTGATTTTCTTGCTGTTAGTTTTTCACATTATTCATTAAATGACATCCTTATGACTATGAGTTATGTAGATCACCTACCACATAATGACACTAATGTTATAAGAGACTTGGCAGTAAAATTCAGCACTAATAACGATAGAACGGGTAGATTGGCATATGCCAGTGGTGTTGATGATGTAAATATGCTAATACGACCATCAAGATTTATAAACTCCTTTACTAACTTTAAAGCAATCGTGTTGGACTATTCATATCCTAGTAGCCGCGGTCTTCATATTGTGACAGAGAATGAAACGTTTAGCTTCTTAGAATACGATTTATACGCTGAACCGAAGCAATCACTCTTTGTTGACTAACTCATTGTAAGAGACAGCAGGCTCGATTTGGAAGGATCGAGCCTAGTTAATAAATTGTGAATATGGCGTTACATCGTAAGTTTCTCATGTGGCTGTTTCGATGGGTATTGAATGCCAAAAGTGTATTGCCGTTGATGATGCAGATATTGGTATCAAAGCTGCTGTGCTGCTGGAATGAAGGCTTGCTATTACAACATTGATGGCCAAGTACATGACGAAAAGAACGTCATTTCGATTTCACACATGCCAGAGTTGTTTAAATTTCTTTCGTAGTTCAGAAAACCCTAGAGATAAGTTAGTAATATTTTTATTTTTCACTATTTAATACGATTTTACTTACGAATTTTGACGACCAAGACAATGTAACAATTTATTGCTGAAATCGCAGAAACCGCTCTTGTCAAGTTTAAGATAAAGTGGTGGTTTATGACCTTATTGCCCAAATGACTATGGTCAATTCGTTAGTGGCACATTATCTTTTTCATATCGATTTGCATAAATATCGCAATAATCTCGTAGCCTAAACAATATATTATTTCGTCCGAAAACTCAGGGCGAACATAGGCTTAAGTCAAATTTATCAATTCTAAACAAGCCATTCATTTTACCTACATCGAGATTATTAAAAGTTATTCGAAGCTAGCACATTTATTCCAAAAAAGGGCAAAAACCTTTGGTTAGAGCATGTCTTTTCGAGCCTTTATAAAGAGACTTAAAAGTGTTTAAAGGCCTACTTAAGTGGTTGTAATCATTGATTATCTATTGTTTTATTGTTGAGCGCGCAATCATCATCAGATCCGACTCATCTTCCTTGTTAAAGGTCGAAGAATATTCTTATTTTTCGGCATTTAGATTATGAGGTAAGTGAGGCTTTTATTCATTAGAAACGTTACTATAGGAAAAATGATAATGAAGATTACCCCTTTATCAATGGTTATTGCACTTTCGTTTTCTTCAGGAGCTGCGCTGGCACAAAGCCCATCTTTTGCAGAGTCAATGGAAGGAAGAATATGGACGAGCGGTGAAGTGGTTGATGGACAATATCGTGAGACCATGCGGTTGATGTTCGATGATAAGGCCAACCCTCAGTCCGTTCGATTTATATTAGACCACACTTGTGGCTCTCTTTCAGGAACCATGAATGTCGCTGAAAACTTTGACTTCGGGACTGGTGGGCTCAGCATGGTCATTGATCGTCATAACCAGAGAATGGCTGGCTCATGCAGTGACACTGAAATGGCAAATCTGAATACGTTCAAACAGGCAGATAATGTTTTAAAAATCACCAATAATACAGATAATTTATATTTGCAATCGAAAGAAACAGGTGGAAAAGTTTCGTTGCAAGACAACACAAATAGCCTGAAATCTGCTCAGGCTCAACGCTCAGTATACGATTCGTATTGGATACACCAAGACGGAAAGAATACGGCGGTATCAGCTAAGCCTTACCTTAAACGCATTCAGGAGTCGAGTTCGGGTGATGTTGATTTCTATGGTTTTCAGCCATTGGTGGTACATAAACATGGTTTGAGAATTACCAGATCAAGTAAAACCCACTTTAGATTAGTGGCTGAGACAAAAGATAATAGTAACCCTATATCAACATGGACTCCTAATTCACAGCTACCGGATGATGAACGACCTCAAACTCGCTTCGAGTTTACTAACGTGTTTCAACATGGTTACACACAAGGCTCCATCGATTTTGGAAGCTTTGAGGAGAAAGATGATGAGCCACTTCAATGGGCGAAGACTTTAACGCGAATGACGACATTTGAATATGATAATGACGCCGGAAAGCTGACCTTTTTGCCTAAGCCAGCAGAAAATGCTGTTCTAGTCGCGCCGCCCCTTAAGTCAGATGACGGCGATTCATCTACTTCTTTTGATGATCCTGCATATTTTGTTGCATCTAACGTCTCGCAAGAACCCGTGACCTTTAAGCGTTTGGTGAAAGAAGCGACGATTACTGATCTCAAAGACACAGAGTGGACAGGTAATATTGCTGGCGAACATGTAACCGCTAATTTCAAGTACTATTCATTAAACGATATCTATATGAGGGTAAACAATTCTGGAGAGATCGGAATCGTTAAATTTACCAAAACAAATCAAGAAACAATAGGCAAGGCGAGAGTGCTTTATGCGCCCGCGAGTCAGAAGGCTTCAGCCTTGCTGAGCACAACACTTCCTGAGTTAAAGTCAGTAGTACTGGAGTATTCAGGCGACACCCGTAAACTGCATATGGTTACCGCGAGTGATATTGCTACGCTGACAGAGGACTAGCAGTTCTCGATAGTATTTTCCTCAGTAACATAATCAATACTGTGTCAACTAAGCCCAGTTCTGTGTAACTGGGTTTTTTATGATAAATGGTTACTTGATGTCTCGAGCTCTACATTGATGGATATTCTTATAAATAAAAATTCGAATAAGTAGGTGATTACTCACGTTTACTCTTAGTGAATAAATGATGATATTGCTGCTTCCAGAGAAAACAATATAATCTTTTTATTTCATGGAGATAACTCTAATGTTGTCGAATCAGGTTGACTATTTGGTGAGAAAGCTAGATCTCAAACCTCATCCAGAAGGAGGGTATTTCAGTGAATCTTATCGCTCTAATGAAATTATAAAATGCCAACCCGAGAGGTTTATGGGTGAACATGTCTATACCACCTCGATATATTATCTTTTGCAGCAAAACAATGTGTCTATGTTTCACCGACTTAAACAAGATGAGCTTTGGCATCACTACGTAGGAAGTAGTGTCGTAATACATATTTTGCACCCAGAAGAGGGGTATCAGAGACGAACTCTCGGCTGTACTTTTGAAGACGAGTTAGCTGATTATCAAGTAGTAGTTCCGCAAAACACATGGTTTGCTGCAGAGGTGAAAGATAAAACGCACTTTTCTCTGGTCGGGTGTACGACAGCACCTGGTTTTGACTTTTCCGACTGGGAGCTGGCCAATCCAGAAGAATTGACTCAGCAATATCCACAACATCGCAGTTTAATAGAAAGAATCATGATCACTCATGAATGTTCCCTTGCGTAATAGAAAAAACCCGCACAATGGGCAGACTGTACGGGTAAATAAGGGCAACAATTTTTATTTGATTTTGTTCGTTTGGAGGTTGTTGGCTAAATATCCATATTCAAACTGTTATAAAGTATTCGTGACTCTTTGGAATAACTTCATACCAGTGTAACCAACGTTAACTAAAGTAACACTTCTGTTACTTTTGGTTAAATGATAAATATGAAATTATAAATTTCATTTGTGAAAGCAATATTTGGTAGACAGCTCTCTAGGCACAGTCTAATTTCCTGGCCTTACGTCAGTTTACCTAAAACCGCGTTTACAACTTTTTTTGAATAACCGAGAACAAGGGCGATGATTGGTACTGGATTGGGTCTGGTTCGCCTTTTTCCTGCGCTTTCCAGTAATCCCAACCTACAGCCTTTGTTGCGCCTAGCTCATAATTCATGCCATCCCACTCATCTTCACGAAAGGAGTAAAATGCCCAGTGTAGGTTATTTTTGTCCAAAGCCTTGATGACATCAACCAAGTAAGTTGCGCAATTGTTGAGTTTTCTTACGCACCCAAATTCACCTGCTAACAGCCTGTTCGTCGGAATTCCATGCGCTTTTGCCCAGCTGACAGGGCTATGTAAATATTCGCTTACCTTATCTGCGTTCCACATTACTTTGGACTGATTAGCAAACGGTACTAGCCCCGGATATTGATATGGTTTTTTTCTCCTGAGGTTATACGAGCTCGTTGCTTGGTAAGGTTCGTACATATGGAAACTGTATAAAACCTTGTCATCACTGAGCGCTTTATTCCAATAGGTAAAACTGTCTGCGGCAGCGTACCAGCCTGCATCCACCATAATGGGCGTGGCGGGGTCGACCTTTCTTATTGCCTCGATAACTTTTTCGTAGAAAAGAGGTAAATCACGACTTCCTCCTTGATTTATCTTGTACCAAGTGTGCATTTCTTGATGAGATGCATGTTCTTGTAATCCAGCATTTTTCTCTGGGGCAGGCTCGTTAACGATATTGTAAGCGGCGATGTAAGGGTTATCTTTTAGCTTTGAAGCAAGATCGACCCAAAACTCTATCGCCTTATTCCAATTATTTTGGTGTTCGAATAAGCGACCATCATAGCGACGTCCATTATTTTGTGACCAACGCATGAAAGGCAATGATAAAGGTGTAATAACGACTTTGAGTCCTGCTTTCCCGGCTTTGTTTACCTCGTTTATCAATACATTGAGATCTTGCGGGACTAAGCCCTGATAATCGTCTGCATCACCGATCAGGAAATCACGGTGGTCTGATTCCCATTTGTCATACGCAAGACGAACCCAAGTCGCATTATATGCTTTAAGGTCTGGATACAATTTTTCGGTTGCCGGCATTCGATTGAACACATTGGCACCGTGTTGTGGGGTGTCCCAAAAACTTATCAAATCCGCCGCTGTAGCGGGTTGAACCGAGAGGCAGCTTAGTGATAGTGCCATAGACTTAATTACATTTTTTAACATACATAAACCATAGTGAGTGGTAGGAACAAGCCCAATATTAGAGAGTTAGTGGCAGGCTTTGTCCCCTATAGGCGCTTTGTTCTAACAATTGATGGGAGCTGTGTGTGCTTAAGTAGACTTTACTGTTTTCTGTGAGTTGGGCCAATCTTTGGTGATCAGAGACTAGCCTCCATACAACTTGTTGAGTTTCTTCTGTTAAGTGTTCAAATTGATCACGCAGCATTTCAACGGTCAGCCCTAAGCTGGTAATCGGTGTACGAAGTTCATGAGTGAGTAGCTGCAAAATAAAGCGTTTCTCTCGGTTTTGCTGTCTTTTAAAATACACGCCTCTCGCAAATATAAACAATAATATGACTGAAATACTGACGATTATAAAACGTTGTAGCAACAGGTTATTGCTTTGCTGACTGATGCAGAGGTTACTATATCTAAGCTCACAACTTGGACCTGTAAATTTGATATTTAATTCATGGGCAATAGGGCGCCATGTACTGCTTGAAATGGCTTTCCAACCTTGTTCTGCACTTAACCATAATGTGTCGTTTTCCATCCAGGCTCGATATCCATTAAACAATGTTTCCCTTCCTTCAATGGAGAGGGTTGAGAGAGGCTTATGTAAGGGATGTCTTGGGTCATAAAGGGTTAAATATTGCAGTAGATTATCACTTGGCGTGAACTTTGACTTCGTAGACAGGTAACGCTCTAAAAAGCTGCCTCCAGCAGGATGTATAGGGTCATGTGTGAAGAACCATGTGTCATCGATAGGTTGGCTGTTACAAAGAGCAAGCTCAAACTCGGTTGCCGCTAACAGATGTGTTTGAACAGGGCTGAAAGTTTGACAAGTTTTTGAAACGTCGTACAAAAACTGAATATCTTCCCAAGTGTAACGCGCAAAATTAGGATAACGGGCGTCTGCTCTGAGCAGTTTTGGCGAAAAAAGATTGAATTGCTCAGCAGTGACTATCAATGAACCAGTTTGCCAATTACGTTGATAAAAAGATTGCCACTGCTCTTGTATATTTGCAGCTAAACAAACACAAGGAAACAAAGCCGAGAACAAAATTTTCAGATGAAAAGCACGCATCCCTATACTCGATTGAGGAGAAGACACCAGATTTTATAGAATAAAAAATAAAAATTGTAACTTATGTGTCAACAATGTTTTCTGGATTCTTTTTATACCAAGGGAGCTAAGTGGTTGTGAGACACGTCATAATCGATCGTTAGGCACTAAAACAGCTACCGACATAGGTATCGGTAGCTGTGAAGAGCTTCAACACTTACACGCCAAGCAATTTATGCATGGTGATTATTACTCAGTTGATTATTGATACTGGCTCTTAATTTTATCTAACTCACCAGATTGTGAGATTTGATCAAGGCCTTTTTGTAGCTTATTGATGTACTCATCTGGTGTATCTGAACTCAGGCTGTAATAGAGCTGTCCTTCACTGAGAGTGTAAGCGACGTTAAATTTACTCGGATCAACGTTTGCAGCCTTCATTAGGTGAGTCGCTACGCTTTGTTCATAGGCCAACATGTCAATTCGACCTGCGGCAAGTTGTTTTATTAGCAGATCGGCACCCGGTGATACTTTCATTGCAGAAGCGGGAACGCCAGCTTTTTTCAAAAGCGCTTCTCCTACATCGTCTCTAACCACGCCGATTTTGTATTTGCCGAGTTCTGATGGGTCGCTCACGGTGACATTTTTATTGGAAAAAACCACCACTTTTGTCGCGATAATCGGGCCTACCCATTTAAATTTCGACTCTCTCTCTTCAGTTCGGGTTGTCGCGAAAAGTGCGACCTTTGGACCTTTCAGCGCAGCGTCATAACCCCGAGCCCAAGGCTGAAGTTTTATTTTACTGCGTGATACAGGCTCGCCTACTGCTTTAGTCGCCGCCTCTAAAACATCGATAGAAAGACCTTTTAACTCTTTGTTTTCATTGTAATTAAAAGGAGGGTAGGATTCAGTGATATAGTTAAGATCATTTAGGTTATTTGCAAAGATTGATGCAGAAAAAAACATACAAATAAACAGCAAAACTCTCATGGTTGAACCTCATTAAATGGTTAGTACACAATGCAGTATAGTTGTTTTTTACAAAACCAAGTGCGGCGCTTAGGTATCTGAGGAAGATTTAAAAGAATTGAGCGGTATTGTTTCAATGTTTACTCAGAGTGTGGTGTCCATTTGTTGCTACTTAAAAGATTAATAGCCTTATTTCGGAAAAAATATCTGTGGCCCCACCCTGATAATTTTCTCAAATCGAGCTGACTTACCCCAGACTCCGACTTGGTTGTTTGCTTGATACCTTATTTTAGAATTGGAAAAGTAGGAGAGTGATGTGTAACAGGAGCCAATTGCGCGTTGGTAGGGCCCTTATTTTAAGAAGAGTATTTTAAGTTAATTTAGTTTCTTAAAAACAATGACTTAAATATTTAACTATGATGGGGAAAATAAGGTAGGTCCTTAAATCAGCATGTGTTATTACTGTCACTGGCACAGTATCAACCACTAATTTGGGCTAATTACAAAGACTTGGTTCATAATTATAGAGTTTTTGACATAAATAGGTCTGAGAGTGAGACGTTGGAGAATTTGGCTGGTAGTTTATGCTCCAGCACTAGCATGGGCAGGTTTGTCACTTCTTGAGTCTACTTGGTGGGTAGAGAATATTGTTTCCTATCCAGGATTATTTTTGGTGATTTACTCCCTACTTACGCTGTTAATGATGTTAGGTCAAAGGTGGGCACCAAGTGCAATATGTATTGTTTTGGCTGGTGCATTTGGATTAATGTCTCCCAAGCCACACGAGAACTTGGTTGGGCAATGTACAAATTCCGTTTCTATTATTCAGTACAATCTTTACTACGAAAATCCAAGCATCAATTCTTTCATTAACTATTTATTGACTAAGCCTGCTGATTTAGTGGTGATGCAAGAAGTTGCTCCGGAAGTTGGGGAAAAATTGAAGTTATTAGATGATATTTATCCTTATTCCTATGGAGGGCAGGAAGGTGTAGGCTATCCTTCGAGTCAAATGATTCTTAGTGTGTCACCGCTAAAAAATATGTCAGTGTTCAAGACACCCGACGCTCAGAGCATTATTCGCGGTACTTGGCACCCTAATCGCCAGGTTCCCATTTCTCTCATCGTTGCTCACCCTCCTTCACCTAGAACCGAGGAGTTATGGTATCGGCGTAATGCTCTGATAAAAACCATTGAGTCCCTGCTTTCAGTATATCCAAGTGATGAAGCTATTGTGGTTGGTGATTTCAACTTGTCGGCGACAAGCTTACGGTTTGCGAGGATGTTTCCAACTTTTCAGAAAGCGCCAGTGGCGAGTTGGCCGAATTGGATTGCATCATTTCGAGCACCGACGGCTTCCATGATAGCTATTGATCACCTATGGCTGCAGTCGGTTAATGCTGGAAGAAAAATATGCAAACGATACAGCTTACCTATGCCAACTGGGTCTGATCACTTACTGGTGAAGACAGAGGTTGGCTATTGACATGCCCATCCATGGTTTGCGTGGTTTATCCTTGGTCCATCTGAGAGTTGGCTTTTGAAAAAACTCAACTGCTAAAGCCGTGTAATATTCAAAAGCCATAATAAATCGATATTTGTTACTCTGCCACACCACCTTGCGTGAGTTTACTTGGATCAAGTAAGCGCTCAAGCGTTGCTCTGTCGAGCTCGGTTTCTTGCTCCGCAACATCAATGATTGCTTGTCCATTCTTATATGCTTTTTTAGCGATCTCTGCTGCTTTTAGGTAGCCTATCACTGGATTTAATGCGGTCACAAGGATAGGGTTTTTTGCTAAAGCAACTTGTAAATTGTTCTCACGCACAGTGAAAGAAGAAATGGCTTTGTCTGCCAATGCTAAAGCGCCGTTAGCAAGTAACTGTATACTCTCTAATATATTATGTGCAATGACAGGTAGCATTACATTTAGTTGAAAATTGCCGGACTGACCAGCGATGGTAATAGTTGAGTCATTACCTATTACCTGCGCCGCAGACATTGCGACGGCTTCTGGGATAACGGGGTTTACCTTGCCGGGCATAATGGAAGATCCTGGCTGAAGGCCTTGGAGTTCTATCTCACCTAAACCCGCTAGTGGGCCAGAATTCATCCAGCGAAGATCATTGGAAATTTTCATCATCGATACTGCAGCGGTTTTAAGCTGTCCTGAAAGTGCGACTATCGCGTCCTGACTGCTGAGATTGTAAAAAAAGTTTTCACTGGATGTGAAATGTAATCGAGTGGCCTGTGATAGGTTATCGGCGAATGCAGACGCAAACCTTGGGTCAGCGTTAATTCCTGTACCAACAGCGGTACCACCTTGCGCGAGAGCCTTTACATTAACAAGGCTTTGCTCAATACCAACCTTTGCTTGCTCAAGTTGGTATTGCCAGCCCCCAAGCTCTTGATCAAAAGTGACCGGCATTGCGTCCATTAGGTGAGTTCGGCCAGTTTTTGCGAGATGACCGATTTCATTACGCTTGCTTTTTAAAACGGAAATGAGGTGATTTAACGCTGGCATAAGCTGATTTTCAACAGACAGTGTGCTGCTGAGTTGAATGGCGGTGGGGATAACATCATTACTGCTTTGTCCCATATTAACATGATCGTTTGGATTCACGTCCCCGCCAAGTGCTTTACTTGCTAGAGTTGCAATCACCTCATTAGCGTTCATGTTGGAACTGGTTCCTGAACCAGTTTGAAATACATCAATAGGAAACTGATCGTGATACTGACCATCAATGATATGTTGAGCAGCGTCTGCAATTGCATTTGCAATATCGCCCTCCATTAAGCCAAGTTGTGCGTTAGTCAGAGCCGCAGACTGTTTGATATAGGCTAGTGACTGGATAAAAGTGTTTGGCATGGTGTGATTACTGAAATGAAAATTGTCCACAGCTCGCTGTGTTTGTGCTTGATAAAGTGCATCAGCGGGTACTTTGACTTCACCCATACTGTCTTGTTCGACGCGAAATTCTGGTTGAGAAGGAGTTTGTGTCATGAGAGATCCTATAAATTTAGTCAAGCGGCATGCGAATACGCTGCAAGTTTTGTTGTAGTTGTAGAAACTTTTTATCGCCGTTTTCCAATTGATGGTAGTAACGTTTTAAACATAAAAGAGGGGTATGGATTGCATCTAGGCAAACTCGACGGAAGATTTTGCCCCTGCATGGATCTTGAATAGCATCAATCAGGTGGAAATAGACTTGGCGCAGATAAAATTCACAGAGCAAAGCATTTTCGTATTCAGTATCTCGCTCATACAAGGATGATAAAGCCATTGCTGAATGTATATACTCATGAACGATATCGGGCTCAAACCCATATGGGGTGTAGCTATCTAAAAATCTGTCTTGAGCTTTAAAGAATGCATTGTAAAGCGGTGTTTGGGAATCCATACTGACCTCGATTTTTGTAATGATAATTATTATCGTTTTCATGGTTGTAATCAACCTTGTTTGTTATATCTATACCATAAGAGTGTGACTGAGCGCATTTAACCAATACATAACTCTCTAATAAATCAGGACTTACTATACACTTTGAGAACTACTTATAGACGTTATTATTGGTATCTAGGTTTGTTTTGGGTCATTGAAAAATCGAATTTTTGTCATGATTTATGGTAAGTGGGGATTAACCGCTCTGAAATGCTATCAATGGCAATCGGTTAGATTAACTATGAATAGGTTAAACTATAAGATAGCTTAGAGCAGTGAATTGGATGTGTTAGAAGCTCGCTTTTTAAGCAAAGATTTGTATGAGTATTAGTAAATGAATGGGGTAAGGCTTTGCTTACGAATAAAAAACTGACATTTGCGACAGCTAATCTTTATAATTTTATTGAGCCACCTGGTGCGTTTTATGATTTTGAGAATATTTATACAGCGCAAGAGTGGGAAAACAAATGCCGCTGGACAATGGAGTCCATCAAAGCCTTAGATGCCGATATTATCGCCGTTCAAGAAGTGTTTAGTATAGACTGTGTCAGAGACATCTTGTTTAAGCTGGGGTTTAACCACTTTGTGAGTGTTGATGAGGCGCACGTTGAAAGTGAATACATCTATAGTCATCCAGTCGTTGCTTTGGCTTCAAAATACCCAATTACACAATATCATGCCGTGACTGTTCCACGTAGCCTGCTTGAAGGGTACGGTATTCGAGACTTGGCGTTTAGCCGCCAGCCAGTTTGTGCAGTTATTGATGTTCCGGGCATTGGAGAGGTGGCAGTATACGTTTGTCACCTAAAATCACAGCGAGAAACACAGGCAAAACCAGACGCAGAAACTCATGCTATTTTGGGGCAATGGCTGTCGAGTCAACAGCGCGGTTGGGAGGCTTTGATGATTAGAATTGCTATGGAACAGGCATATAGTAAAAAGCCTATGCCAACAGTGCTTATGGGAGATCTAAATCAGTCCATAAATAGTGAGATGGTGGGTTTACTGACTAAACCAATAGAACATGAAAGCCATCATTTAATATTGCGAGACAGTTGGGACATTATCAACCCTGACCTTTCTAGTGCTGCTCGCCCAGCCACACACTATCATTTTTCTACTGGTAAGGTACTAGATTACGTACTGCTTTCTCAAGAATTTCAGACAAGTTCACACTGTTCAATGGCCGATCTCATCCAATATCGAACTCTAGATTCACACCTTATTAGCCCTTGTTTTGAGAAAGACAATCAAGCCAGTGACCACGCATTTGTTTCAGTTACTGCACGGTTTGTGTTGTGAGGACACTTTAAAGTTATGTAGGCAGAAAAAATTGTATCCCCTGCCTTTATAGTACTCAGTTAGTGAATTCAGTCTCCAATTCTTGCTCTGCTAATGCGAGCATCTCAAACTCTTCTTCTGCGGTTGAAGCAACAAGATTGTGCCTGCTATAAAGCAAGTAATAAGCTATGCCAATGATATATAGGCCTAGTGTCATGAAAAAAGCTGGCGGGGAAAAGGCATAGACACCCGTCATTGCGACCAAAGATAAAAACAGAGTAATACTTGGTGTCACTACGCCTCCTGGGGTTTTATATGGACGTACTAGATTTGGTTGCTTGTAACGCAGGAGTATATGACTTAATGACATGAGGGCATATGATACGGTTGCTCCGACTACGGCCATCGCGAGGATAAGATCGCCTTCACCTGAAAGTGAGACGGCAAGTCCCAAAATACCCGGTAGTACCAATGCTTGTGCAGGCACTTTGTTTTTATTGGTCAAGGATAAGCCTTTGGGGAGGTAACCTGCCCTAGATAGGGCAAAGACTAAGCGGCTATAACCGTAGATAATAGAGAAGAAAGAAGCGATAAGTCCAGCAAGGCCGAGTAAGTTGACTAAGGTGGCAATAGATGAATACCCACTTATATTTAGCGCATCGACTAAAGGAACTGGACTGTCACCTATCACTTTGGCACCGACTGCACCGGCAAGTAAAAACACAACGAGTGTTGCTGTGAAAAGCAAAAACACCATGGCGCCTATGATTCCCTTGGGAACATCCTTTGCTGGATTCTTAGCCTCTTCGGCAGCAAGCGGTACTCCTTCAACTGCCAAGAATAGCCACATTGCGAATGGAAGAGCGGCCCAGACTCCGTACCACCCCATAGGTAATAATCGTGTTGCTTCATAAGTTGTTGGTGGAATGTCAAAAAGATTGTTGATGTCAAATTGTCCAATCAGAACGGCTGCGGTCAGTAAAATTGCAATAACAGCAAGTGCGCTGATAACCATCATGACTTTAAGTGCTTGGCCAATACCAGAAAGGTGAATAGCAATAAAGATAGAGTAGAAACAAGCGTAGACAATGGGACCATCTATACCAATCAGTTCGTTGACTGCGGAGCCGATAAAAATCACTATTGCTGCGGGTGCTAATGCATATTCAATTAATACGGAGAGCCCGGTTATATAGCCGCCAAGTGGCCCCATGGCTTGTCGTGCAAAACTATAGCCACCTCCTGCTGTTGGTATTGCTGCTGACATTTCAGCGAGGGACAAGACAAGTGTGAAATACATCAAAGCCATAGCCAATGCAGCGATCAAGAAGCCTACCCAGCCAGCCTGTGCAATCCCAAAGTTCCAACCGGCAAAGTCGCCGGAAATAACATATGAAACACCTAAACCTGCAAGTAAGATCCATCCTGCAGAGCCTCTTTTAAGCTGCCTCTTGGCAAGGTAATTCTGACGTTCATCAGACATGATAATTCCCTCTATCATTGTTTTTTGGGTGAAGTTAAAAAGTTGGTTGAAGAATGGTTTTCGAGTACTTGACCGTTATCAGAAACGCTTCGGTCTTTTAAATCGACACCTGATATTTGTCGTTTTAACGACTCTCTCAGCAGGTAATAGGCCTTCTGGCAGGCTTCTTCATAACCGAGACCTTCTGGCCTTATGTTTGAGATACAGTTACGGCTTGAATCTTGTTTTCCTCTTACAGGTTGCCAAGTAATATAAAGGCCCATGCTGTCGGGAGAAGTTAAACCGGGACGCTCACCAATAAGAATTAAGGTAATTTTTGCCTTAAAGCACTCTCCAACATCGTCTCCACACGCAACTCGGCCTTGGTTAACAATAGTTATTGGTGCGATAGTCCAATGGTGTTCAGTGTCTGTACAAAGAAGGGAAATTAATCGATCAATCACAGGTGCTGCATGGTTTTGTATTGCGATAGATGAGAGGCCGTCAGCGATTACAATTGATAAGTCGTAGTTAGCTTTATTCTTGTTGTGGTAGCTTTGGATTTTTTCCCATGACTCTTCATCGAGTTGGCGACCTAGGTCGGGCCGCTGCAAATACATGAATCGATTGGAAACCTTACTGCTTACAACCGTGGGTAAATCAGGTGTATGCTGCTTAATATTTTCTTTTGTGCCAAGTTGTTTCACCAAGTCTTCTATATTAAGTGCCCTATGTACGGCGTCTTTTGCTCGTGCGTGATCAAGCTGAAATGTGAGCATTTCGTGAGTTGGTATGCTAGTTCCTGCTCGGCCCAGTGCAATCCGAGCAGAAGTAAATTGGCGCAATGATTGCCAAGGGTTGTCTGTGACTTGTGGTGATACTTTACCTTTTTGGATAGGGTTATTAGCCATTGGTCTTATCCTTACTTAACGTAGGAATTGAGGCGGAAAAAGGCTTTGCTATACCTTGGGTTAAAACAAAGTTATCTATGTCATCAAAAATGTGCATCTTGATGAGCCACTGCTCGAATTCAGGGGAGGGCTTGAGGCCAAGAACTTTCCTTGCGTATAATGCATCGTGGAAAGACGTTGTTTGGTAGTTAAGCATGATGTCGTCGGAGCCGGGAATTCCCATGATAAAAGAGCAGCCTGCGACACCAAGCAATGTCAGAAGGTTATCCATATCGTTCTGATCAGCATAGGCATGGTTGGTATAGCAAACATCGCATCCCATCGGAAGGCCGAGCATCTTTGCACAAAAATGATCCTCTAGACCTGCACGTATAATTTGTTTTCCATCGAATAAGTATTCGGGGCCAATAAAGCCGACAACGGTATTCACTAAAAGCGGATCAAAATGCCTTGCAACGGCGTATGCTCTCGCTTCACAAGTTTGCTGGTCCACACCAAAGTAGGCGTTAGCGGATAAAGCTGTCCCTTGACCAGTTTCAAAATACATACAGTTACTGCCTACTGTGCCTCGATCTAGAGAAAGGGCGGCTTCATGGGCTTCTTTAAGGATACCAAGGTTAACTCCAAATGCTTGATTAGTGCCTTCAGTTCCACCAATAGACTGGAATACAAGATCAACTGGGGCTCCTTTTTCTATTGCTTCTATAGTGTTCGTCACATGGGTAAGCACACATGATTGAGTCGGTATTTGATAGTGTTGAATTACTTCATCTAGCATCCCTAGCAACCTTATGGTCTGTGGAACATTATCTGTCGCTGGATTGATGCCTATTACAGCGTCACCATTGCCATACATCAAACCATCAAAAATAGTGGCAGCTATGCCATCTAGAGAGTCTGTTGGATGGTTGGGCTGTAACCGAGTTGATAGTTTGCCGGGCAAACCTATAGTGTTGCGAAAAGCCGTTTTTACATGGCACTTTTTAGAGATAGCTATAAGATCCTGATTGCGCATTATTTTACTAACTGCAGCGACCATTTCTGGTGTTAACCCGAGACGGATTCTATAGAGTGTATCGCTATCGGCTTTTTCGCTTAGTAACCAGTTACGAAAGTCTCCCACTGTCAAATGAGAGATGGGGTCAAAAGCTTCCATGTCATGAGTATCAATAATGAGGCGTGTTACCTCATCGTCTTCATAGGGAATGACAGTTTGCTGTAGAAATGCTTTGAGTGGTAATTCTGCTAGTGTCATTTGCGCAGCAACACGCTCTGTTTCTGAGTCAGCACTCACACCCGCTAATGCATCCCCTGACCGTTCTGGAGTGGCTTTAGCCATTAAATCAGCTAAAGAACGGAATTGGTATATCTGGTCTCCTTGCTGCCAGCGATACCTTGATGTCATGATTTGCTCCTGTTTGCTCTTCGCTGCAGCCTTCATTGCATGGCGAGAGTAGCGTAATTAATCTATTAAACCTTCGAACATTTAATAACTTGTCAAAAATCCCGAGAATAAATTCATTAATATCAATAATTTATGTTTTTTATTGACCGGTGAGAATAAAAAAGTAGTGGCATAAAAAATGAGATAAGTCTCTTATTTTGCTTATCTCATTGGCATTACATTCTGTTTGTCACGAGAAGTGTATGATTGGATTGTTTTAGTGAGATTTGCGATGGCCTATCAGTTCTTCTTATTTTACGGCTAACAAATACTGGACTATCTCATTGCATCGCTTTCTGGATAGTTTGGTGCGATCGGATAGATAGTAAGACTTTCGCTGTAATAGTTGGTCTGCAATAAGTTTTATTTCGACTGGAAGGTGTTGAGTCGTTCTAAAATAGATGGTGTCTATAATTTCAGGTGTCGCATCAAAGTCCCTCAAGCAGTAGATCATTTTCTGATTGATGGTGCTGCGTTTTAAAAGCTGGTTTTGCAATTGAGTTTCAACGCTATGGTCAAAACTCAAGACTGGTATGTCAAATAAACGAGCAAGCCACTGTTTATTAATCGTCCTTTTGGGATATGAAGGTACATTTGTATTAAGCCCCTGATACCATGAGTTTAATACTTGACTGAGCATGTAGTGCTTGACCCATATTTCACATTCCTCAGGGGATAGTTGACGAACAAAACGCCAAACAAAAGCTTTGATAAGACGCGGAGCTTTTTTTGTATACCAGATTTTTTCACTAAGGTATTGAGTACTATGTCGAACGCCTAGCGGGTTACGGGGTGAGGGCTTAGATAGCCAAGACCAACGACGTTGATAGGATTTGCTAGTATTCACTATAACTTTTATAGACTTGTCTAATGGCAGCGAAAAGTGAGAATGTCGATCTAAAGAGACGGACATTGCAGTAATTGAGATAATCTGCATCTTTGTATTATTTTGACATGGAGATGGCACCAGTAAACCATGCCAAACATAGTCTTGATAAATGAAAAGTCTTGAAGTATTAAAGAAATTTACGTTCAGTAAAAATATGCCATAAATGAAATTTTTATGTATGTGCGTGTTTAATAATTGAGCCGATAGACTAAACCGTGGTGATATTTAACTTGATTATTGTTCTACACTCAGTGTGAACAAAAAAGATAGCTTCATCATAATTTATGTTTTTTCTTGAAAATAAGTCGCTATTTTGAAACAAGGCTCACTTTTTAATCGCCCCTTTTTTGGGGAAAGCTCTATATTTTGATACATGTAGCGTATTTATATGTCTCTAGCAATATTACTTGTCATATGTTCCTGATATCATAGATAAATGTGGTTGGGTTATTTTTGCCTAAAATTTGATCGGGGGGTCATATGAAAAGCAATAGTGAGCAATTGGCTATATTAAGAGATAATATTCAGTTTGGGTTACATCAAGGGAAAGAAACTAAAGCATCATTAAGTAGAAAAACGGGTATTACTCGCTCTACAATATATAAAATTTTGGATGGTAAAGTTGAACGTGTACAAGCAGCTACAGTAGAAAAAATTGCAGATTTTTTTGGAACTACTTGCTACATTATTCAGAATGAATCTCTTGAATCGCATTATATTGGCTCACCTCTAACGTCTATCGATGGAAATAAAAACCCTATCGCCGTTCCTATTTTGACAGAACATGAGTTTGTACTGAAAGGTGATCATTATATTAGTGAAATGGTGACGGATTATCCATTGACTTACCATTTCTCTCAAAGCAAGAATGTTGTAGCTATACAAATCGGTACCTCATTGTCTCATTATTATACGAGAGGAAATTTACTTATTGTTGATCGCTCAAATCGTCATGTTGAACAGTCGAATAAGCTGATTGTTCGTAATGGCTATTTATGTGCATTAGCTTCTAATGAACCATTAGAGCGCAATGATTACTTTTTTGGCAGCATTCTTGAGGAGCGCTACTGTGTTTAACAATAAATACAAGTTAATCGGTTTTAGTGAAACCCCTAGTATGACTGCAAGCATTATGATTAAAGGAACGGGTAAAGTTGTTGATATACCGCCCGCAGAACTGTTAAAAAGCGATGTTGCAGATGATCTTAATCGTAATGAATTAGTTGAGGTGTGTAAGAAAGCGTACTCAAAATCGAGTTTTGAAGGTGCCTACGAATTAGAAGATCGTCATGAAAACTACTGGATGAGTTATTCATTTTTGGTTCTTTGTCTTTGTTCGCTTTTTACTTTGTCGAACCTCACAGGTATTAAGCCGATAGAAATTTTTAACACGGGTTTAGTTGTACCTATAGCGATTTTTCTTTATCCGATATCATTCATTTTTGTTGATATTTTGAACGAATTTTATGGCTTGAGATTAGCAAGAAGGGCGATTATTAAATCGACAACGGTCAATGCTGTTATACTGGCATTTATTTATTTGTCGACGCTTGTTCCCAGCATCGAGCCCTGGAAAGTGATGAATGAACAATACTTAACATTGGTCGCTAGTATGATGTCCGTATTTGTTGCTTCACTTAGCTCATACTTTATTTCTGAAAATGTTAATGCTTACATTTTGAACAAAATTAAGCAGATAACAAATTCTCGCTGGTTAGCTATTCGAGTTATTACCAGTACAAGTATCGCTTCAGTGGTAGATAGTGCTTTGTTTATTGGTATTGCCTTTTATAATGTGATACCAAATGATGTGTTATTGGTTATGTTCTTTAGCCAAGTATCCATCAAGGTTCTTTATGCGTTAGTTAGTGTTGGGCCAATTTATTATGCCAGAAAGCTGTTTTCTCGGTTAATCAATGTCAAGGAGTCATAATCAGTGGCAATCTATAATAAGAATCTAGGTAAAAAGACAGAGTATGTTTCTCAATATAAACCAGAACTGCTCGATCCAATTCCGAGAGCAAGAGGGCGAGCCGAGATCAAAGAGCGTATACAAGCTACTCATACTGGTTTCGATTTATGGACAGCGTTTGAAATCTCTTGGCTCAATAATAAAGGGAAACCAATGGTTGCAATCGGGGAGTTCGTGATTCCCCACACCTCGGATAACTTGATTGAGTCTAAGTCTTTTAAACTGTATCTAAACAGCTATAACCAAACCCGATTCGATTCCCAAGATCTTGTTATGCAGCAAATGAAACAAGACCTTAGTGCAGCGGCTGGAGCCGAAGTACTAGTATCATTTGTTTCTGTTGATGAACCTCAACAAACGTTAGTCGATAAAAACGTACACTGTATTGATGATTTGGATATTACAGTAGACTCATTTGATTATAATGAGGACTCTTTGATGGGGTGTACAGAAGATCAATATGTTACAGAGTCTCTGTGTTCTCACCTTCTTAAGTCTAACTGCTTGGTCACTAACCAACCTGATTGGGGAAGTGTTTATATCCGTTATACAGGGTCCAAAATTGATCATGAGGCTTTGTTACGGTACTTAATATCATTCCGTGAACACAATGAATTTCATGAGCAATGTGTAGAGCGCATCTACTCAGATATTAAACGCTGTTGCAAGCCGGAAAAACTGACCGTTTTCGCAAGGTATACAAGGCGGGGTGGTCTTGATATCAATCCTTACCGGAGCGATTTTGAAAGTGAGATCTGTTCAGCAAGAAACCCAAGACAATAAACCGATTGATATAGTTTTATTGTCTTTACATGGAAGTCAATCCTATTGACTTCCACACACTACGGAGTGAAGTATCGCTGTAACCGCATGCATTACTCTGGCTCAAGTAACTCAGAAATATAAGCGAAAAATCAGGCTGGAGGACTGGCTTGAACCAGCTCTTTTTTCGTTTATGTCTGATGTTGCCTATACTTAATACAGGACAAACTGGGCAAACCTGTCGTGAGGCGGGGACGCAAAGTGACAGCACAGCTTAAGCTGTGGGCTGCATTGCATTAGCTTTAGGGGAACCTGACTATGCTTACACTACCCACTTCATTAACTAACCAATTCAAACAGTGCATCCTAACGACTCGTATCTTGAAGAAAGAGTCCGTGCCATTTCATCAATTAATTAATGGTCTAAACGGTTATTCTGGCCTTCTAGCGATGACTAACGAACATCTTTTATGCTGCTGTGACAAAGCGACACTAAATGAGTTCCGTGAAACGGGTGTCCTATTTAGCGGACATTTGTTCAAACTCAATGAGCTTGATGCTCTTACTATTACTGAAGCTCCAGTGTTTGCTAATGCCACTAAAAGCATCAAATAGGGTATTTTATGGGCGTCCTACCACTTTTAAACTTTTAGCTTCTTTGAGCTGAATTTGGGTGGTAGCGGAGGCGTAGTGAAATAGAGTATATATTCTGAATATTTTGAGGTAAATTTTGAATTGTCCACATAACCACTTGATTTTTAAGGATTAAAATCTGAAATTTGATGAAATTATGTGATGAGATTTGGCATGATTTGGACTAGTCCAACAGAGTGATCGATACGTCAATACAGAAGCAATAAGAAAAACTTCACATGTATTCATGTCACAAGACCGTATCAAACGTTTATATTGGAGGAGTCTAATTCAGCTAGGAAAAATAAATATGATAACAATAGAGCGCAATGAGTCCCTGTTTCAGAACATGGTAAGCCACACAGATAAAGATGACTCGACAGTTGGTGTGACTATATTCATGGGCGAGAAAATTTTAACCGGAGAACTCATATCCGAACGCCGATACTTTGAGCTAGTTAATGAACACCTGCATGATAGTACAGAAAATCTTGCTTTTGATTGCCAACTGGCTTTGAATTCAAGAAATTGCGGTGACAGCCAGTACTTCCATCTAAAGAATGCGATTTACATCGATTCAAACGGGCGTTCTATGCCTGCGGAGGGATGCCTTCTTCGAGGAAGAGTATCAGGTGTTCAGGCTGTATCTATTGGTTCATGGTTATTGCCCAAGGGGCAATAGGAATATTGGTGCCATTGAGTCTAAGAGTTATCACATTATTAAATTAAGCAGTCGTAATCTTTTTGGTGCTGAGAGCCATTAAAAACTATTATAAAAACCGACTATTGAGTGTGATATTCTCAATCCCAAGAAACTACCTTAATTTAGGGCTTAAACCTGTGTGATTAATGGAAGGTCGATGGTTTGAGGAATAAATTGAAATAGGCAAGTAGCCTTCAAAAAGAAGGCTACTTGAGTGTAAAAAACTGTCTATCGCAGATCAGGAATCACTTCGATTTTCTTTGTTGTTCCTTGCGCGCAATTTTCTCTTGTCTACGCTTCATTATGATTTGATCGGCATCCCCACCAACGTGCGATTCACCACGCGTATTGGCTAACTGAACTTGTTTTTCACGCTCACGGAATCGTGCTTTTTGTTCATCTGTATGTATATCCACACATTTAGGGCAGCTTACCCCTTTTTCATAGGATGGTGACGCCATATCATGCTGAGTTATGGGTAGACGACACGCATTACACATTTCGTAACTGCTTTTTTCTAACTCATGATTGACCGCAACACGGCCATCAAAAACGTAGCAATCACCTTGCCACATACTTTCCTCTGCTGGGACCTCTTCTAAGTACTTTAGAATGCCTCCTTCGAGATGATAAACCTCTTCAAACCCTTGTTCTTTCATATAGGCCGTCGATTTCTCACAGCGAATACCTCCTGTACAGAACATGGCGACTTTTTTGTGCTTTGATGGATCCATGTTGGAAGCAACATAATCGGGGAATTCACGGAAAGTCTCGGTATTAGGATTAACCGCATTTTCAAACGTACCAATTTCTATTTCGTAGTTATTACGGGTGTCGACGACAAAGACTTCTGGATCTGATATTAACTCATTCCATTCAGTAGGTTTGACATAAGTTCCGACTACATGACGAGGATCTATACCTTCTACACCTAAGGTGACAATTTCCTTTTTCAATTTGACTTTGGTGCGGTGAAAAGGCTGGTTTTGGTCGTACGATTCTTTATAGACAATGTCAGCCAGACGTGAGTCTTGCTTAAACCAAGCCAAAAGCGCATCAATACCGTCTCGATCTGAAGCTACTGTGCCATTAATCCCCTCGTTGGCAAGTAATAAGGTGCCTCTGACCTGATGCTTTTCCATCAGCAGCTTTAGCGGTTCCTGGAGGTCTTTAAAATCTTCCAAGCGCACAAACTTATACAGTGCGCATACTACGTAGTTAGTCATGGTTTTCCCCATTTAGCGAGCTGGAGCGTAAATCCAGAGCCGTTGTTTAAATCCAATGAAGTATATCGAAGTGTTTGGTAAATAAATACGTATATTTATTAAGGGAAAGAGGACTTGGGGATATAACGGCCACCTGCCATACATTCCATATGACAGGTTTATAAAAACTATGGTCTCAGATTCAATACTTTATCAATGTCTTGAGCAGAGTGCCGTTCTGGAATTTGCTCCCAGCTTTCTCCCCAAGTACGGTTCACGATACGCCCTCGTTGAACTGCAGAACGACTCCCAATCTTTTCAGCCCAGCGCTTAAGGTGTTTGTAGCTATTCACATCCAAGAATTCAGCAGCGTCGTATAGTTTGCCTATTACAAGGTTACCGTACCAAGGCCAAATTGCCATGTCGGCTATGCTGTAGCTATCGCCAGCAATAAAATCATGCTTTGCAAGCTGTTTATCCAATACGTCGAGTTGGCGTTTCGCTTCCATAGAAAAGCGATTGATGGGATATTCGAATTTTTCTGGAGCGTACGAGTAGAAGTGCCCAAAGCCACCTCCAAGATAAGGCGCAGAGCCTTGAAGCCAAAACAGCCAGTTCATTACTTGAGTTTTTGCTTCGATCTCTTTAGGCAGAAAATGATCAAACTTCTCCGCGAGATAGAGAAGAATATTTCCAGATTCGAAAACATTGATCTGGCTTTCATTTGAGCCATCAATCAGTGCGGGGATTTTTGAGTTAGGGTTAATGTCAACGAAGCCTGAGCCAAACTGATCTCCCTCACCAATTCTTATTAAATGAGCATCATACTCAGCGTCTTTTATGCCAATTGCGAGCAATTCTTCTAGCATAATCGTTACTTTTTGACCGTTTGGTGTTCCCATCGAATACAATTGCAGTTGGTGCTTACCTTTAGGTAAGGTTTGTTGATGGCGGGAACCAGAATCAGGACGGTTTATACTTGACCATTGGCCGCCATCGCTATTTTCCATTTTCCATACGGCAGGTGGTACATATTTATCAGTCATTGTCATTCCTTATGCAATATGATTATGCCAGTAATAGAAGAGGTTGGGGCTAATGGTCTGAATCCAAGCCCTCAGTGGAAATTTGTTATATCTATAAGTTATTGGTCTAAATATTTTGGGTATAAAGAATCCTATCTTAGTTCGCTTATCTATTTGACTGTAGATAAGCCATGACATCTAGGAGTGATGGAAAAATATTATGTCCGAATGATCTAACTTCATCACAAGGCTTTACTAGGTCAGGGATCTGGAATGTGATCATTTGTGCTGTGACAGCACTGCGGACACCATTGTTTGAGTCTTCAAATGCCAGACAATATTGACTTTTAACCCCTAATCGCTCAGCGGCTAGCAGGTATATTTCTGGATCTGGTTTCCCTTTCGAGACCTCACAGCCACAAGTCAAACTATTGAAGAATTTGTCTAAGCCCGACAATTTAAGCTTAATTTCAGCTACATCCCGCTGCGTGGAGGTTGCAACAGAAGTTGGGATACCATTTTCTGTTAGCCATGCCAATAGCTCCACAACCCCTTTTTTAATTGGTATGGGTTGATGTTTGACTATCGCATCATAGTTGCGTCGCCATTCGTTATGGAGTCTATCTAGATCATCTCCGTAAGCTTGGCGAAGAATTTTTTCTATACCTGCTGAATTTCTTCCGATAATAGATAGATAAATATCTTCATAAAAAGGTAGGTTGACCGTTGAGCATGCCTGTTTAAAAACATGCATACTTACTTTTTCGGTGTCGAGTAATAGTCCATCCATATCAAAGATGGCCGCTTGGAATTTCATTGATAAATCTTAATCAATTCGTTTGGTGGTTGGTATTTTTACATACTACACAATATGAGTAAATTCATCGTCGATAATGTGCATTATTTGAAACATCGAACTTTAGTGAGCTTCTTTTTTGGTAAGGGCAGAATTGGTGGCATTTACGTCATGTAGGGCTGATTAGAATGTGGCGTGTTGTTAGGCCGTACTTTTCACGTTAACAAGCTGCACGGTTTAGTATTAGGTCTGTAGATGTAAAGGTGGACAGTGTTGATTTTTGATTGGTTTGGGTACGCGTTGAATAATGTTGTTACTCAACGCACCCTTTGTATGCTCGGTTAGTAAAAAATAAACAACTCTTGTGTGTCAAACAACCTAAAAAACTCGAATCTTTTCATCTCCAACTCTCCTTAAATTAGCCAACTACGATGGATAGATTTCTGATATGAATTAAGTTTCTTAATGAGTGCTCCTTAACTAAACCTAGCCTATATTTGTGAAGCTACCATGAATTCAGGTCATTTAATCATAGATACCCATGATCATAGAGATGACCATGGGTAGTATTTTCTTTACTGATTAAGATCGAAACGGTCGGCATTCATGACTTTTGTCCAAGCCTTAACAAAGTCGTGAACAAACTTTTCTTTGTTATCATTTTGTGCATACACCTCAGCATATGCTCTTAATATTGAATTGGAGCCAAATACTAGATCGACTCTGGTTGCTGCCCATTTCTCATCACCACTGTTGCGGTCGACAATTGAATATGAATTGCGCCCAGTTGGCACCCATGAGTAGCGCATATCAGTTAAGTTAATGAAAAAGTCATTACTTAACACACCAACCTTATCAGTAAACACTCCATATTGTGTGTTTGAATGGTTTGTTCCAAGTACGCGCATCCCTCCGATTAGCACCGTCATTTCAGGAGCAGTTAATCCCAATAATTGAGCGTGATTTAACATTAGCTCTTCAGGTCCCACAGCATAGTGCTGTTTTTGCCAGTTACGAAATCCGTCAGCAATGGGTTCTAAAACACCAAAGGATTCAACATCAGTCTGTGATAGCGTTGCATCGCCACGGCCAGGTGAAAAGGGTACTGTGGTGTTTATTCCAGCCGCTTTTGCCGCTTGTTCAATCCCTACATTCCCGGCTAATACAATTGCATCGGCAACACTCATCTTAAATTCACTAGCGATAGTTTCTAGCACACCAAGTACGTTAGATAACCTCTCTGGCTCGTTGCCTTGCCATTGATTCAGAGGAGCAAGGCGTATGCGAGCGCCATTTGCTCCACCGCGCTTATCGGAATTGCGGAAAGTACGTGCACTATCCCAAGCAGTGGCCACCATATCGCCGATGCTTAGTCCGCTATTGGCAATCTTTGCTTTTACTGCAGCTACATCGTAGTTTGTACTGCCTTTTGGTACCGGGTCTTGCCAGAGCAAATCTTCAATGGGGACATCTGGACCAAAATAGCGCGACTTGGGCCCCATATCGCGGTGAGTAAGCTTAAACCAAGCCCTTGCAAAGGTCTCTGAGAAGTAGGCTTGATCCTTGTGGAAACGTTCTGAGATCTTGTGATACTCAGGGTCAATTCTCAAAGCCATATCTGCATCGGTCATGATTGGATTGACACGCATATTTGGGTCTTCCACATCAACAGGCTTATCCTCGTCGTCCATATCAGAAGGTTCCCACTGCCATGCGCCTGCTGGGCTCTTTTTTAAATCCCAGTCATATTCAAGCAGAAGACGGAAATAGCCGTTATCCCACTGAGTCGGGTGTGTTGTCCATGCGCCTTCAAGGCCACTTGTCATGGTATCTCGACCAATACCTCTAGAATTATGATTATTCCAGCCTAAGCCTTGCTCTTCTATATCTGCTCTTTCCGGCTCTGGTCCTATATTTGATTCACTACCATTACCATGCGCTTTACCCACGGTGTGGCCTCCTGCTGTAAGCGCTACAGTTTCTTCATCATTCATACCCATACGCTCGAATGTCGTTCGCATGTCTTGCGCTGTTTTAAGTGGGTCGGGCTTTCCATCAACACCTTCAGGGTTGACATAGATAAGCCCCATCATCACGGCGGCGAGTGGATTTTCCAAATCTCGCTTACCTGAGTAGCGGCTGTTTTCTGAACCGCTGGGGGCAAGCCATTCTTGCTCAGCTCCCCAATATATATCCTTTTCAGGGTGCCAGATATCTTCACGACCAAAAGCAAAGCCAAAGGTTTTGAGTCCCATCGACTCATACGCCATGTTGCCCGCCAAGATCATAAGATCTGCCCAACTTATTTTGTTACCGTATTTTTGTTTGATTGGCCAGAGCAGGCGACGAGCCTTGTCTAAGTTTGCATTATCTGGCCAAGAATTAAGAGGAGCAAAACGCAGATTACCAGTGTCGGCACCGCCTCTACCATCACCTATCCGGTATGTCCCCGCTGAGTGCCATGCCATTCGAATCATCAGGCCACCATAGTGTCCCCAATCGGCTGGCCACCAGTCTTGGCTGTCTGTCATGAGCGCTTTTAAATCATTTTTAAGGGATTGGACATCGAGTGTTTTGAGCTGCTCTCGATAATTAAAATCCTTTCCTAACGGATTCGATTTTTGATCGTGTTGGTGAAGAATATCCAGATTTAGGGTTTTTGGCCACCAGGCTACGTTCGATGCGTCGGAAGAGGTTGCACCGCCATGCATAACAGGGCATTGACCGCCGGACTTCGAGTGTTTATGTTCCATGACTTGCTCCTTTGTGTCATGTCTTCTACTAGGCCATTTGGCATGGCTCAGACATTAAAAAATTAACGTTTATTCAGTCTTTCGATAATTTCGTACCTAGCATTGAGCATAGTTGGCATGTCGGTGTATAGAAAACAGTTTATGGCTATATTATCGATAGATGGTGTCTATCTTTTGTACAGTGGGTTTGGTATGACGATTTTGCTTAAGTGAGACCCGTTAGAGCTGGCGTTGTTTGTCCTCTCTTAATCACATCCGTAAATATACTTAAAAAAATCGGGCGATATTCTCTGAAAATATTACTATTAACATTAGGGAAACATAAAATACCGTCCATTGATGGGCAGTTACCCTTGTTAGCTCGCTCAATGTTCTAAGGCGTTGGGCTTCAGGAGGAGTCTGAATGACGAAGCTTCGAGTTTTTATACTCATCTGTGCACTGATTACGGTTAAGCCTTTGGCTGCAGAGCCAGTTGAATTGGTGACTTTAGAATATCCTCCCTATATTGAAACGCGAAACGGTCAAGTATCTGGTGTTGCGGTGCTGCTTGTCAGTTATATCTTTCATCAACTAGAAACACCGGTCAATATTACCGTATTGCCGTGGGCGCGAGCATTGGCCCTAGTACAAAGAGGCAAAGCTGACGGTATTTTTACTGCCTTCAAGAATGCAGAGAGGCAAAAGTTTGCAGACTTTAGTAAAAACGTTCTGTTTGTGCAGAACATCAGCCTAATGGCTCTGCGAGGCAGCGGCTATCGCCCGGAAGATATTTTGGTTGGTGACGTTTCGGACGTAGCTCTATGCGTGGTAAATGGTGTGAGCTATGGCAAAAGGATGGATTTAAAAATTGCTCAGGGTGGTTTTAGGGCGGTTTTCCAAAGAAATAGTGCTAAAGAGTGTGCCCACCTAATTCGCACCAAACGAGCCGATATTTGGGTCAACAACGAGTTCGGAGCGCGCAGTATACTCGTTCAAGAAAGCTTAGATAAAGCTATAGAAATATTATCACCCGCCATTGAAGCCACTCCGAGTTATATCGCATTCTCTAAAAAGCGTGATCGTAAAGCGCTTTTGAGTCGTTTTGATGAGGTATTAGCTGAAATGAGACAAGACGGTCGGTATGAGACCATAATATACGGCTACTTTGAAAGTATGAGAATCAAATGTGAATCTACTTTCGAGTAAGGGTAAAACCGCTATTAGAATAGCGGTTTTCAATTAAGCCGAATGGATTAACTCGAAGGTAATGACATACAAGTTATCATCGCCAGGGTAAATGTCACGTATTAGCTGCTTTAGCTTTGGTAATGGAAGGTACTCCTGCTGCGCATGGTCTTGATTGATGTCGTCAAATCGAAGGGCTTCTACTGAGACAATCTTAACGTCGCACACTTTCTTGTTAGTTTCTAAGGTAAACACTTCAACTTGGCTATTTGGCTCATAGTTGGATTCAGACTTATCACGAATTGTAATGGTCTTTTTGCCTTCGGCAATGAGCGGAGTTAACGACTCGAAAAAGGTTATCTTGGTTGGTGCTTTCACTACTTGTCCTTACCTTGGCGTTTATTTTTGGGGACATAGTTAAGAATAGATATTGGGACGGGTTTGCGTGGCTCAAAACCCTCAATCTCGCGACGTTCAAGCAGATGCCCTAGGCGAGACTCAATCATGCACAAATTCTTGAAATTATCTTTGGAGACAAACGAAATGGCTTCTCCCTGAGCGTCTGCGCGCCCAGTTCTGCCTATGCGGTGGATATATTCATCGGCAGGAAAAGGCAGATCATAATTGACAACGCGAGTCAGTCCCTCAATATCAATTCCTCTTGCACCAACACCTGTTGCAATCATGTATTTAATTTCTCCTGCCTTGAAATCTGCCAAGAGCTGAGTTCGAATCGCTTGACTTCGACCGCTATGGAAAGCTTCTGCTTCTATCCCTCGCTTTTCGAGCTGTTGGACCAGTTTAGCAGCGCCGTGTTTCGTCTCGATGAAGATCAAGGCTTGTTCCCAATCATTGGTCTTGATTAAGTGGCTAAGAAGCGCCGACTTTTTATCTTTATCGACGGTAATTAACCACTGTTCTATGTTCTTCTTCGAGGCTTGATTGGCAGGGATAGAAATTTCAACAGGGTTATAGACAGCTGTCTTTGCTAGGTCACGTACTTTGTGAGATAGGGTCGCGGAAAACAGCAGGCTTTGAATATCCTTTGGAAGGCGGCTTAGAATCTTATTAATGTCATCGATAAAGCCCATATCGAGCATACGATCGGCCTCATCGAGGACCAGCATTTCGATTTCTTCAAAATGTATTGCACGTTGGCTATACATATCAAGCAGTCGTCCAGGTGTTGCGACTAATATATCGACGCCTGTAATCAGTGCTTGCTTTTGACTCGTGCTATCAATACCACCGTACATGGCAAGTGATGTTAGTGAGAGATTTTTACCGTAGGTTCTTACTTTATCGTCAATTTGAATCGCTAACTCTCGAGTAGGCGCCAGTATCAAACCGCGAATTCGTTTCTTCTTCTGTGTCACCCCTTTGCTCAATCTTTCAAGCATAGGCAGTACAAAACTTGCGGTTTTGCCAGTGCCTGTTTGAGCTGCGGCAATCAGGTCTTCACCTCTTAGAATTGCTGGTATTGCTCTATTTTGGATATGGGTTGGGTCACTGTAACCCAGTGTCTCTATGGCTTGGGTTATAGGTTGGCTTAAGCCGAGGTTTGCGAATGGCATTGATACACTCAAAAATGTTGTTAAGTACAGCTGGTCTGTGTCGATATAGTAGCGAGTGTATCACGATGTGTGCTTTTTAAGGCCGATTATTTGCAGGCGTATCATTGAATGTGGATATCAACCGGCACATAAGAGTATTGGTTTCTTCCATCGCTTTTACTGATATAGACTTGCTCATCAACTTTACTGAGCAGAGCTTCCTCGTTTTCTTCGGTTCTGGTAATGGCTCCTAGACTCAAGGAAATCGAAATTTCTTTTTCCTTCAAATTCAAGTGGAGAATTACCCATGGTTAATTCTTAAGGCATTTTGTACAAAAAGAGGAAAGTTGTGCCATTGGGCGGGATTGGTCGCGTAAAAGAAATGAACGCTAGAACCTATAATACGAATATCTTTTCTTAAAAGGTTGATTAGGGTAGCGTTTTGGTCTTTAGCAAAACTGATCTCCAATTCAAAGTTGCTGTCTTTTTGTACTCGGTATAGAGAATAAGTAAAAACATTAATAATGAGTATCACTAAGCCCAACGTCGCTAGTGAATATCCGTATAATCCTAAAAATCGATTGAACTTACTTTTTTCAATAGCTTGAGTGTCTTTACTCATCCAATGTTCATTCATTACATATCTACTTACCCAACTATAGAATAACTTGTGCCTATTTTGGGCTGCCGTTCCTTATATAATTGTTTGTGTACGTTATGATTAAATTGGTTGGTTGAGCAAACCCACTAGACTAAAAAGAGGATTCGCTTTTTCATGTTCGATCAAACTAAGGTACCAAGAAATATGGGTAAACACATTGCTATTGTTTTAGTCAGTCTCTGTTTTACTCTTAGTAGCCAAGCTTCAGAAATTGCTGATCTTCTATTAACTAGTGCAAAGGTACACAAGCACCCAACGGCTGACTCTATCGCAGTCAGTAGGGGAAGTATTCTTGCTATAGGTAAGCGTGAGCAGCTGAACTATTTAATAAAGGCATCTACCCAGTTGGTTGACCTTGATGACGGTTTCATTATGCCTGGTTTTATTGATAACCATAATCACGTATTTGAGGCCGCCTCGTCGATAGGGGGAGGCTGTGAACTAGATAGATATGCAAACCTCGAACAACAAGTGCCAAACTTGAAGCTTTGCAGACAATTGATGGAGGGAAAAAGCTGGTTAATTGGCTACGGTTTTTCCATTGATTTATTGTTATCGGAAGAGAATGAACGTACACCTCTTGAAGTGATTGATTCAATTTTTCCAGATGTCCCTGTCGTTATAATGGAGCAAACCTCACACTCGATGTGGGTAAATACAGTTGCGCTCGGTTTGGCAGGTATAAACGATCGAACTCCTGACCCCGTAGGTGGAAAATTTCTCAGAAATGCCAAGACAGGTAGTTTGAATGGCATATTGCTTGATAATGCGGGTGATATTGTGATGGAAGTGGCTTGGAATAGTATTGAACAACAGTTCGACAAAAGCTACCAAGGGTTAATGGCGGGTTTGTATGAAGCACGCCGCCATGGCATTACGACAATTGGAGACGGTCGTCTCTATTGGAAACGTGGCTGGTATGAAATATGGAAAGAGGCTGAGCGTCGAGGGGAGCTGACAGCACGAGTGTCGCTTCGACCATGGATTTATCCAGAACATCCAATGAAGCCGCAGTTGTTGTTTCTGAAACAGATAATCTCTACAGACCGAACAAAACTACTTTGGTCTGATCAAGTTAAAATATACAGTGATGGCATATTGATTAACGGAACAGCAAAGCTTCTCCAACCGTACCGGAAAACTTATCTTCCATCACACCCGCTCGGCATTAATTACATCGACCCTAAAGCTATGACGCAATGGCTCGAAGCTCTTGATAGGATTGGATATGGTGCTCATATTCATGCAATTGGTGATGGTGCTATTCGAGAATCACTTGATGCTATTGAAACTTTGCGCGCTCGAGGAAATCAAAACAACTACACACTGACTCATGTTGAGATGGTTAATTCCAGAGACATTAAGCGTTTCTCAGAGCTTAAAGTCACGGCAGATTTTCAAGTTGGGTCAGACTATATTGCGTACAATGACCATAAGTGGGCTGAAGCTTTCGTGGGAGCAAAACGAGCACGCGCAATGATGAATTTGAGATCTTTCTTTAACTCCGGTGTTAACGTATCTTTAAGCAGCGATTGGAATGTCCATGATATTAATCCTCTTGTTGGTATTGAAAATAGTGTGATGATGGAAAGCACTGGTTTGCCTACTGTTGAAGATGCAATAGACAGTTATACCATCAATGCAGCCAAGAGCCTTGGTATTAGTAATTTGACTGGCTCAATTGAGGTTGGAAAAGCCGCAGATTTCGTAGTCTTATCCCATGATATTACCCAAGGTGGGATAGAGAATATTGCTCAAACAGAGGTTTGGATGACGTTAGTTGCTGGTCGTATCGTTTTTGATATTGATGTGCCTGACTGAAATCACTCTACTACTCCATATAAATTATTTTACATAGTGAATAATTTGAGTAGTTTAAATAATCTTATTAATTGATCTTTTTGTCACCATATAGTACTTAACATTTTTTAAAATCCTCCGATTTTTTATAATGCAAATTAATTTTTTCATTATAAAAAATAAATGAAAAGGTAAATCATATTGATATATCTATTGCAATTATACTAATGTTAAGTTAATTTTGCGTTATATAAACTTTAAGTTATTTATTGTTACTAAATGGAATGTATTATCAAGCCAGTAATATGTGATGTATTTGTCAGTAATTCTGCATCTGGAAATCCTGCCGCTGTCGTTGAACTTGATGCATGGATAAGTGATAACGAATTATTAAACATCACTAAAACGCTTAAGCAACCTATTGCTGCTTTCGTTGTAAATGATTTCGATACTTATTATATTAGATGGTTCTCTCTGTCAGGGGAGATTAACCTTTGTGGTCATGGTAGTTTGGCCGCAGGTGCTGTCATGCTCGCTCGTTATTCAATACAGGAAATTAATTTTCAAAGTCAGCATGGAGAAGTTTCTATTGCTAAAGTAAATGATGACTACAGTATCGTTTTACCAAGTTGGCCTGCTACTTTCCCAGCGAAATATGAGGAAGCAACTGAGTCTATATCGGAATCTACAGATGTCTTTTCGACTCGCGACTTAGTGGTTGTTTTGTCTTCTATTGAATCGGTAAAGAACTTTAAACCAGACTATGAGAAAGTTGCTCGAATGAAGGATCATCATGCATTAATGGTGACAGCTCAAGATGGTGATAGTGGCTATGTACTCAGGTATTTTGCCCCCAAAATCGGTATTGATGAAGACATAGCGACAGGCTCTGCGCAATGTTCACTTGCTCCGTATTGGTTTGCTAGGCTGGGTAGAGAAAGGCTTATGGTTAATCAGTTATCTCAAGCTGGTGGCTATTTTGAAGTAGAGAAGCTATCGGAGAATAGTATTAAGCTATTAGCCAAAGTAAACTTTCAATGATTTATTACTTTTAGATTATCCATCTTTAAATAACGTTTAACTTTTATTTGTATATATCCAATCAGGTTCCATTTAACTTCATCAACCTACCTCTTAATAATATTTTATCCTAAAAATAAATCTAATATTTTGATTGATTATTTCCCTTTAAGGAATACATATTCAAATATTTTTGAATATGTATGATCAAAAATGAAATATAAATTCATTTTATTGAAAATTAATATTACCCAGTATTCTTCCCCAGTTTATTTAATATCTCTAAGTAACAATTCTGTTTTCAACTTGTTACAATTATATGTCATTCATACCATTTATAAAGTTTAAAACTCTATTTATAAAAAGTATTATCAATAGATATTTAAGGAAGATAATTGATTTAATTGTTAGGTAAGTTCTGTCTTTGTTTATATGAGCGAGGCATTGATTACCTTCAGGAGAAATACTTTGGATAATAAGACTTTGCACTCAAATAATATTAATTCTAACACTAATGATTTCTATGAAAAATCAGCAGATAAACGCGATAGAAAAGAAGTACTGCATAATTTGCCAACTGATTTTTCTCGCAAAGCTTATAGCCAAGAAATGAGAGAAGAATACTCTAGTATCTTGTCTGATGAAGTGGTCTTGGAACTTGATAGACTATCCGCCACCTTGTGTACAAACCAACGAACAATCTTACTCGCTGCATTTGCAAGCCTTGTTCACCGAAATAGTAATGACACCGAAATACTAATAGCAGCATCTGGCAGCGTTGAGGGCATAGAGCGGATTGAATCGACACAGTTCACTCCCATTTGTATTGATTTTTCAGACAATCCAAGTTTTGAACAAGTTTTAGGGCAAACTGAGCGAGATCTTAAGTCTGGTGGGTTGGAGAAAGAGTCCGTATTCTCTTTGCAGATAGGCTTTTCATATGATGCCGATAGGTCATTTTTAGCCCACCAACCACAGGAGTTGCATCTTGCTGCCAACCGTTTAGAAAACGGTCTGGATTTAATTTGGTCTTACAACAGCTCTATTTTTAGTCAAAGGTCGATGGTTTCATTAAACCAACAACTTAATGTTCTACTAAAAGCCATTACAGCGAACTCTAAACAATGTATTTCAGCGCTACCTTTGTTAAATGAAAAGGACAGACAAAAAGTCTTGACTCAGTGGAATCAAACGCAAACAGAGTTCCCAAGGGATATTTGTGTCCATTCCTTATTTGAGAGGCAGGTAGAGAGGACGCCAGACTATATTGCCATTCGTTATGACAATGAAGCTCTGACCTATGACCAACTGAATGTTCGTGCCAACCTGTTAGCCCATCATCTAATTGAATTGGGTGTGGGGCCGGAGCAATTAGTAGGAATTTGTTTACCACGCTCGATCGACATGATGGTTGCAATACTGGCGGTTAACAAAGCTGGCGGGGCATATGTGCCTCTTGACCCAAGCTATCCTAGTGAGCGACTAAGCTATATGCTTGAAAACAGTCAATCTCAAGTATTGATAACAGACAAGGAACTGAGCTCAAAGCATGATCTCTTAGTTACGCATAATGTACTTGTTGACAGTGCTGAGTTCTGGAAATGCCTCGAAAACACTCCGAAGTTTGGTCGAAACCCCGATGTAGATGGTTTGTCGGCAAGCAATCTGGTTTATGCCATCTATACATCAGGTTCGACAGGTAAGCCTAAAGGTGTCATGAATGAGCATACCGGTTTGGTTAATCGGATTTTGTGGGGAAGCAAAGCATATCCAATTTCTGCTGACGATAATGTGTTGCAGAAAACGCCCTTTGGTTTTGATGTTTCAGTGTGGGAATACTACTGGCCTTTGACCACAGGGGCGACTTTGGTCATGGCCAGACCTGACGGCCACAAAGATGTGGACTACCTCTTTGAGGTCATCAATGATGCGCAAATCACTGTGATACATTTTGTCCCTCCTATGCTGGCGAGCTTTATTGCAGATGTGCGTTTTGAGACCCAAGCCCCCAGCCTGCGTCTCGTGGCATGCAGTGGAGAGGCGTTACCCGTAGATGTGCAAAACCGCTTTCTTGCTGGACATCAAGCTCAACTTCTTAACCTTTATGGTCCAACAGAAGCTTCTATTGAAGTCAGTTATCATTTTTGTACGCCAGATTTTGAGGGGAATTCTGTCCCTATTGGTAAGCCAATCGACAATATTAAATTGCACGTATTAGATAGCGATTTTAACCCGGTACCAATCGGTGTCGTTGGTGAGCTATATATTACAGGTGTTGGGGTCACGCGAGGCTACTATAACCGGGAAGACCTAACTCAAGAAAGTTTTCTTGCCAATCCGCATCAACAAGATGACACGGATGCAATCATGTATCGAACGGGAGATTTAGCTCGTTGGTTACCCCAAGGTGAGATCGAATACTTAGGTCGTATTGATCATCAGGTTAAAATCCGCGGATTTCGTATCGAATTAGGTGAGATTGAAACCTCTATTGGTGCGATTGAATCAGTCAGCCAGAACGTCGTGGTTGCTCATGACAATCGTTTAGGAGATAAGCAATTAGTCGCTTATCTTGTTTCTGTGTCAGAAATAGATGACCAAAATCTTTGGTTTACAGCCATTGCGGAGCAATTAGAAAAAACACTGCCTCAGCATATGATCCCAACAGCATGGGTATGTTTAGATGAATTGCCGCTTACGCCAAACGGTAAGGTAGATCGTAAAGCGTTACCAGAACCGGCTATGCCTGTCCAAGAGTCATATGTTGCTCCAGAAAATGATACCGAAAAGTGGTTAGCTCACTTATGGCAACATTTACTCCAACTTCCTAAACCTGTTGGTAGAAATGCAAACTTCTTTACTCTTGGCGGTCACTCATTACTTGCGATGAAGATGTTGTTTCAAGTTCGAGTAGAAAGAAAAATCAGCATTGGTATTGCTCAGGTTTTCGCTGCTTCTAGTTTATGTGAATTTGCCGCATTAGTAGATAAAGCGGTAGGTACTCAAGCTGAGTTTATACCGCAGCGTAACGATACAGATTTTGCGCCTTTGTCTTTTTCTCAGCAACAGATGTGGGTTCTTGATCAGCTTCAAGGCAGTGCTCAATACAATATCCCCTTTATATTGAACCTAAAAGGTGACTTAAATTATGCTGCTTTGACTGATGCGATTACGCAAATCGTTAACCGGCACCAAGTGCTGCGTACTGTATATCGGCTTGATGATACTGATGTGGCTCAGCAACTTGTTCTCAATTCGATCGGGGAGTTTGAGGTAGAGAAAGTCTGCCTCAAAGGACTAGCAGACACAGATAAAAAAGCGGCTTTAGAAGATGTGCAAAATGAGTTGATTAATCGTGGCTTCTCACTTGCCGAAGATCTCATGCTTCGAGCTTGCGTGGTTGAACTTGATGACAATGATTATCAGCTTGTCATTGTGTTTCATCATATTGCAGCTGATGGTTGGTCACTCAGCGTTTTTGAACAAGAGCTACGCCATTTTTATTTGGCGGAACAATCAGATGAACTGGTCCCCTTAGATGAATTAGCGATTCAATATGCCGATTTTGCAACATGGCAACGTGCACAGCAGCAAAGTAACTTGGATGCTCAATTGTCATATTGGAAAAATAGGTTAGTCGGCCTACCAGAGATCCACAGTTTACCATTGGATTTTGCAAGACCCACAGAATCTAGTTTCGCAGGCTCACGTTATGCTGTCACTATTGACGCTAACAAACTATCTAGATTCAAGGATGTCTGTCAGCAGCAGGGTGCCACTCTGTTTATGGGGCTGCAAGCGCTTGTATCTGCATTGATCAGCCGTTACAGCCAAGAAAAGGACATAGTTCTAGGTACGGTGAGTGCCAATCGTGAGCAAGCCGAATTGTCTGCTTTGATAGGCTTTTTCGTTAACACGCTGATTTGTCGAACGGACTTATCAGATGATCCATCGTTTAATGAGCTGATAGCCCAGTGTAAAACAAGGTCTCTAGAGGCACTGAGCAATCAAAACATGCCTTTTGAGCGCCTTGTTGAAGAGTTAGCTCCCAATCGTTCTCTTAGTCATCATCCATTGTTCCAAATTATGTTAGTGCTACAGAACAATGATCTGCCTAATTACGATTTGAATGGCTTGACGGTTACACCCGTGCAACCTAGCAATGTAAAAGCTAAATTTGACTTGACCATTAATGCCATGGAGTCAGGTGACGAATTGGTTCTTGATTGGGAATACAGTTCGGCTCTATTCCTTGCCGAATCCATTCAACGTCTGGCTTCTCACTTAGTCGCTTTGATTGATGCGGTAATAGTCGACCCAGAAATTAAAGTATTAAGCTGCTCAATGCTTAGCGACAGTGAAACGCAGCTTTTGACTCAAGATTGGGCAATGGGAGCAAGGCAGGAAAGCAAAGCTTGGTGTATTCATCATTTGTTTGAACAGCAAGCTGTAGATAATCCACAGGCCGTGGCTTTGTCTTATCAAGGAAGTGAGCGCTCTAACATTATGACATATGAGCAGCTCAATACTCGTGCGAATCAGCTCGCCTATTTTTTAGCCAAGCAGGGGGTTAAGTGTGGAGACATTGTCGGTGTCTGTATCGAGCGCTCTGAGACTCTATTTGTTTCTTTACTTGCAATATTAAAAGCGGGCGGGGTGTACCTGCCACTGGATCCGAATTATCCGGTTAAGCGCTTGCAGCATATGATCTCAGACAGTCAGTTAAAGATGGTTGTGACCGAACAAAGTGTCTCAAGCTGTCTTGAAGATTCAGAGATTGACCGTTTGGTTCTTGACTCTCCTGAAACGCAGAATGTTTGGTTGCAAGAGCCAACAGAAAATCCAGACTTCTTGGGTAATGTTGATGCTAGCACGCCTGCTTATACCATCTATACATCGGGTTCGACTGGTAAGCCTAAAGGAGTACTTTTATCACACCATGGTTTGGTCAACCTTGCCCAAGCTCAGCAGTCTTTACTTGATGTTGGTAGCGATAGTCGAGTACTTCAGTTCGCATCTATCAGTTTTGATGCGGCCACATGGGAGTGGGTAATGACGCTATGCTCTGGTGCGCAACTCTTGATCTACGATGAGGAGTGCATCAAGTCTGGTCATACGTTGTCCGATGCCGTGGAAAAAGCAAACATTACTCATGCTACTTTGCCACCAGCTCTGCTTCCAGCTCTGGAAGTAGAAAAATGGCGTAGCGTTAAGACCTTGGTGGTCGCAGGGGATTCATGTGCACCGGACTTGGTTTCTGTCTGGGGAGAGAACCGTAAGTTCATTAACGCGTATGGCCCAACCGAGAGCACTATCTGTGCGACTTTAGGTCAACTAAGCCCAGATGAAGATACCATCCATATCGGCCAAGTTATTCCTGGTGCTGAAGTATTGGTGTTAGATGAATTCATGCAACCAGTGCCAATCGGTGTTGCTGGCGAGCTTTATATCGGTGGGGAAGGCCTTGCGATTGGGTACTTGCATCAACCGGCTTTAACGCAAGAAAAGTTTGTTCCGCACCCATTTGATACCAATCGTAAGCTTTACCGGAGCGGCGACTTAGTTCGTAGGAGAACAGATGGAAATATAGAGTTTATCACTCGAATAGACCATCAAGTAAAAGTGCGCGGCTTTAGGATTGAACTGGGAGAAGTAGAGAGCGCGTTGCTTGAGCTTCCTAATATTCGAGAAGCGTTTGCGTGCGTGACAGAAGAAAGTAGTGGAGAAAAACGTTTAGTCGCTTATTATTCATCTCAATCTGAACATCAAATGGACGAAACTCAGATAAGAGAGGCATTACAATCCTCACTGCCTGACTACATGCTCCCAAGTGTGTTAGTGGCTATGACAAGCCTACCTTTGACGTCCAATGGTAAAATTGATCGTAGAGCATTACCTAAACCTGTTTATCAGTCAAGCTCGAACTATCATGCGCCTGAGACTCCAACTGAGCAGCAACTGTGTGAAATCTGGCAACAGGTTCTTGGTCTAGAGTCTGTCGGTGTGCTGGATAACTTCTTTGCTATTGGTGGTGATTCCATTTTGGCAATACAAGTGGCTTCTCGGGCTCTCAAGGCTGGATTATCCCTCTCAACCAAACAAATATTCCAGCATCAAACTATTGCTAAACTTGCGCCACATGTCGAACAAGTTGACTCAACCGAGATAAAGTTTGCAGCGGTGGAGGGAGAGCAAATTTTGCTCCCAATTCAACGTTGGTTACTGTCTGGCGATCCTGTCGATCAGCACCACTTTAACCAAGCGGTCGATTTTTCGCTTTCAAAACAAGTGAGTATAGAGAAGCTTAGGGAGGTGTTATATGCGGTTTATCAGCACCATGATGTCTTCAGGTTATCTTTTACAGCTGATTCCAGCGCGGCTTATCAGCCACGAGAACAACAGCAGGTCAACCTTTGTGTATGCGATACTCAAGAGGCCTTTGATACTGCAATCAAAGCAGCGCACACTGAATTTGATTTGTCTCATTCTGACTTAGCTCGATGTGTCGTTTTGAATCAAGAAGAGCAGGACTACCAAGTTTCATGGATCATACACCATTTGATTGTCGATGGTGTTTCATGGCGTATTTTGATCTCTGATCTTGAACTTGCACTCTCCCAGCTTAAGTCCGAAAAATCGATTGATTTAGGTATTAAGTCGAACAGCTATCAGACTTGGGGTCAATGGCTTGAAACCTACTCACACAGTGAGATGCTAGCGAAAGAAGCCTCGTACTGGCATCAAGTGGTCAGTAGTGATGTGGCGCCGCTTAGAGTTGAGAATCACTTACCTCAGCAAGATTACAATTCTTGGCATGAAAGCGAAAGGGTAGCGCTGACGGTCAATGAAGAAATGACCCAAGTCCTGGTTGGTAAAGCAAATCAGTGTTACAACACTCAAGTTAATGACTTATTGCTGCTGGCATTAACTCGAACTCTCTCCGAATGGCAGCAATCGAGCCAAATTTGTGTTGAACTTGAAGGTCATGGCCGTGAAGTATTGGACGACTCTTTTGATCTCAACCAAACGGTGGGTTGGTTCACTACCACTTATCCTGCTTTACTTTCTTTAAATGGCTCTGATCTCGGCTCGCAAATAAAGTCGATCAAAGAGCAACTTAGAGCGATTCCAAACAAAGGGTTAGGCTACGGTGTTCTAAAGCATCTTTGCCAAGATGAAACCCTCAATCAATACAAGTCTATCGATGTTTTATTTAACTATTTGGGTAAGTTTGACTCGATAGACATGACGGCTAATGGCCTTATTTCTGACGTCACCTTTGCCGATGATGTTTTGTGTATAAGCCAAGGACGCAGTCGATTCGCCACCTTGAGTGTCGAAACCATAATACAAAACGAACAGTTGAATGTCTGTTTTGAATTCAATCGGAACCAGTTCGGTCAAAGCACGATACAAGGGCTTTTAGATCGCTTCAATCAACACCTTTATGACATTATCAGTCACTGTGATTCGGCTAAGAAACAATTTACCCCTAGTGATTTCCCTCTTGCTAACATTGGGGCTAATCAGCTCGAAAAGTTAGAGAAAAGCCATCAGATTGCTGACTTGTATTCGGCGACGTCAATGCAAGCAGGCATGCTGTTTCATTCTCAAATGTCACAGGGTTCGGGCTTGTATGTTACTCAAATGGTATTAGATTTAGGTCCGGTTTGTTCCACTACTTTGAAACAGGCTTGGCAAACTTTGATAAATCGCCATGATGTTCTAAGAACAGCCTTCGTTCATATGGGTTTGGATAAACCTTTGCAGCTTGTTTCTACACACGTTGAAGTGCCATGGAGAGAGGAGTCTATTGACGCTGACCAAAATGAGGCGTGTGAAAGCTTACTTCGCGGTGAAAAACAGCAGCCGCTTGATGTTGAACATGCTCCACTTATGCGACTGGTATTGGTCAATGTTGAAACAGAGTCTTATAAGTTGGTGTGGACTCATCATCATGCCTTAGTTGATGGTTGGTGTTTGCCAATTCTTCTTAAAGAACTAGCCGCATTATACGAATCCTTATCAAGTGGCATGGAAGCGGTGCTAGCAACCCCCGTGGCCTATAAGAATTATATTCATTGGCTTTCTCTTCAGGATACTCAAGCCTGTGAAAGTTATTGGCAGCATTATCTAGCTGATTTTTCAGGGCCGACGCTTATCAGCGATTCAGTGATTCAAGAACAAGAAGCAGATAAGCAGGGTGTTGGCGAAATAAAATCACAACTTAGTCAGGCATTAACCGAAAAAATCTATCAAGGGGCGCGAGATATGAATGTAACGACGAGCGCGTTATTTCAGTCTGCATGGGCCATGATGTTAAGTCGTTACTGCCGGTCTAACGATATTGTATTTGGTACCACTCGTTCTGGTCGCCCTGAATCCTTGTACGGTGTTGAGGATATGGTTGGGCTGTTTATTAATACTCTGCCGACACGGGTTCAGTTTTTGGACGGGGCAGAAACATCGATTGATTTTGTTCAACGAGTTCATCAATCTCAGCTTGATCATGACCAATATTCTCATGTGTCTTTAACTGATATCCAAGCCAATTCTGATATTGAAATGGACAGCTCGCTATTTGATTCAATCATGGTGTTTGAAAACTACCCCTTTGATACTACTGAGCTATCCTCTGAAGCAAATCACCAACTTGATATACGTGGTTTAACGGCGATTGAACAGACTAACTTCCCGTTGTCGATTGTGATTATTCCCGGAGAATCTGTAGAGCTGAAGCTTTTATTTGATCAAGCTATTTTCTCTGACGCTATTGTAGCAGGCATGTTGGGGCAACTAGAGCATATCGTCTCATCACTTATTGATCTTACTACCCAAGATGTTAGAGGTATCGCGCTGTCGGATCAGGTCAACCTATCGACTCAACCTGATCCCAAGCTACCGTCAATGACAGAACTTTTTGCTCAAAGTGTAGAGCGCCATGCTGATAAAGTTGCAGTGGTTTATGGTAATCAAGAAATGATGTATCAGGAGCTTGATCAACGCTCTGATAATCTTGCTGCGTACTTATTAAATGGAGGAGTATCTGAAGGAGATAGAGTTGGCCTTTACTTAAATCGCTCGATTGATCTGATTGTTTCCATGCTTGCCATCATCAAGGCAGGTTGTGCTTATGTGCCTCTTGACCCCGAGCAAGGTCACGCTCGACTAGCGGTGATCATGGAAGACTGTCAGGCTAAAGTTATATTGACCCATGGTGAGCTTGCTGCCGTGATTCAAACTCAAAATGAGCGACTGGTTGATTTGTCCGATCCAGCCACGATGCAAGATATTGAGTCGGCCGTTGACGATAGAAACTGGTGTTCGGATATAAATGCTCTGGCCTATATTATTTATACGTCAGGCTCGACAGGTAAGCCTAAAGGTGTGGCTGTAGAGCAGGGAAGTATCACTCATTTAGTGCATAACAACCCCTACACAAAGATTGATCCAACTCAGATCTTTGGCCAGGCTTCGAACCACTCATTTGATGCCGCAACGTATGAAATATGGGGCGCTTTGCTCAATGGAGCTAGTTTGGTTTATGTGCCAAAAGAAACGCTTTTATCACCGGATGCATTCCAACAACATATCGAGCAGACCAAGATTAATAATATGTTCGTTACCACCTCACTGTTCAATATTATGGCGGAACAAAAGCCAATGGTGTTCGCTTCTTTTGAACATTTGCTGGTTGGAGGAGAAGCGATTTCTCCGCCTCATATCAATAAAGTGATAGCGGCTGGTGGTAAACCTAAGCATTTATGGAATGGTTACGGACCAACTGAAAATACGACCTTCAGTGCATGGTATGACATGCAAGATATCAGTGATGTGTGTCCAATTGGCCAACCTTTACCACATGCTGATGCATTTGTAATGGACCCATGTTTACAGCCTCTTCCTCAAGGCGTGATTGGTGAACTGTATCTCGGCGGGCCAGGCCTAGCACGAGGATATTGGCGCAGACCTGACTTGACCGACTCGAGCTTTATTCATCTTGAAGCTTGTCGCCGAAAACTCTACAAAACTGGCGATCTTGTTTATCGCAATAGGCAAAATAAAATTGTTTACGTCAGTCGTGCTGATAATCAAGTTAAGTTACGTGGATTTAGGATTGAGCTGGGAGAAATTGCGTCCACAATTAACCACATACAAGGAGTGACTGGGTGTCACGTTATGGTTAGAAATGATCATGGCGATCGAAAGCTAGTTGCTTACTTAGTTCTCGATGATAAATCACGAGAAAACACGGAACAAAGCATTGTTGATATTCAATCTCAGCTTAAACATCAGCTTGCTCAGTACATGCTTCCTTCAGCGATTGTGGTTATGGATAGCTTGCCATTAAATGCCAACGGCAAGCTTGATACCAAATCCCTTCCTGAGCCTCAGTCATACCTAGATGATGAGCGCTTTGAACCATTGAGTAATCATGCTGAAGTGCAACTCGCTAAACTGTGGAGTGAGGTTCTAGGTCATGAAATCAGCAATCGTTATGCCAGCTTCTTTGCTTCAGGCGGGCACTCTCTGCTGGCGATGCAATTGGTAGCCAAGATAAACCAAACTTATGCTACCGATGTTAATATCACTTTAGTGTTCGATAATCCTACGCTTACCGATCAAGCTGAGGCTCTTCAGGAGATGATTGGAACAAGTCTAGCTGGGCTTCCAGCGATCACTCACAACCATGATTCTAACCAGCCTAAACTGTCTTTTGCCCAGCAAAGGCTTTGGTTTATTGACCAAATGGAACAAGGCAGCAGTCATTACAATATGCCGATGGCGATCAAGTTGAACGGTACGCTTTGTGCCGACTCGTTATGCTCGGCATTTATTGATGTGATTTCTAGGCACCACAGTTTGAGAACCTGCTTTATCAATCGGTTAGACTCACCGGAAACTAGCCTACACCATGTACCAGAAAGCTGGGTGATGCCAGTGTTTGATGTGTCCCAGTTAGATGGTGAAGATCAATTGGCAGAAGTAAGTCGCCTGCAGGGTGAGGAAGCGGTTAAACCATTTAACCTATCGTCAGATCTAATGCTGCGCACTTGTTTAATTAAAACCGCACAAGACGAACACATCTTGCTGCTTACCATGCATCATATCGCGTCAGATGGTTGGTCATTGGGAATTCTGTTTAATGAGCTAAAAGCGTTTTATCAGGATGCTTTGCAGGGTAGAAAGCAAGACTACAAAGATTTGGGCATTCAGTATCTTGATTATGCTAACTGGCAACATCAACCAGAGGTAATTCGTTCTCTTAACGAGCAAGTAGCCCACTGGAAACAACAATTATCTGGTGCGCCAGCCGTGCACAATTTGCCTCTTGACTATGCTCGTCCTACTGAGCAGAAGTATCAAGGGCAGTGGTACTCTACTCATCTTGACGAGAGTCGTAGCAATGCCTTTATCAAGCTATGTCGAGATAACGATACCACTTTATTTATGGGTCTTCACAGCGCATTTTCTGTTTTACTTTCGCGCTATAGCAATGAGACGGATATCCTTGTCGGCACACCTGTCGCCAACAGGAATCAAGCGGGTCTAGAGTCTATGATAGGCTTCTTGGTCAATACCCTAGTACTAAGGCTTGATCTCGATGACGACCCTAGCTTTGTAGAACTACTAGAGCGAAGCAAACTCATAAATGTTGAGGCATACGCAAACCAAGAAGCTCCGTTTGAGCAAGTTGTCGAGGCGTTGCAGCCAGAACGAGATTTAAGTTATCACCCCTTGTTCCAAGTCATGTTGTCAGTCAATACCGAGCAAACAAAACTGGAATTGTCAGGGTTAGAGTCTGAGACATTGCCACTGGTTGAAAGCCATTCACAATTTGACCTTATGCTGGTAGTTAATGAGAGTTGGGAAGGGCTGGAACTGGCTTGGGAATACAATACCGATTTGTTTAAACCTGAAACTATCGAGCGAATGGCTAGGCAATTTGAGCTTTTAATCAATAGCATCTTGCTCTCTCCAGATACTAGTGTATTTGGACTGTCATTGGTGGATCAATCAGGTGTAGAACTGATGACACAGTGGAATAAGACCGAGACTGAATATCCTAACCAGGAATGTATTCATCAGTTATTTGAACAGCAAGTCGCAAAGACTCCCGATCAGGTTGCGTTGGTTTTTGAAGATGAGTCGTTAACCTACAAGCAGCTCAACCAGCGTGCTAATTTGCTTGCACACCATCTAATGGACGCAGGTGTTGGACCAGAAAATTTGGTCGGTATTTGTTTGAATCGCTCACTTGAGATGGTCATCGCTATTCTAGCGGTAAGCAAGGCTGGAGGTGCGTATGTGCCTTTAGATCCAAGCTATCCTGTTGCGCGATTGAATTATATGCTCGAAAACAGTCAAGCTAGTGTGTTGATTGCATCGCACTCACTTCAACAATCACTTGAGCTTGAAGCTGGTAGATTAATTGTTGCGGATGATGCCGCTCTATGGGATGAGCTGACTCAGAACTCTCATTGGCAAGCAAACCCACAAATAGAGGAGCTATCACCCAATAACCTAGTTTATGTGATTTATACATCAGGTTCGACAGGCAAACCTAAGGGTGTGATGAATCAACATTCTGGCTTAGTGAACCGCCTGAATTGGATGCAGAATACCTATCAATTGACATTAGAGGATAAGGTTCTACAGAAAACGCCGTTTGGCTTTGATGTCTCTGTATGGGAGTACTACTGGACGCTAACCACGGGGGCAACTGTGGTTATGGCGCGCCCAGAGGGGCACAAAGATGTTGACTATCTACTTGAGATAATCAACAAGGAGCAAATTAGTGTCATGCACTTTGTACCTCCCATGCTTGCCAGCTTTATTGCCGATGGCCGCTACGCTAATCAGACTCCAAGCCTGCGTTTAGTCGTGTGCAGTGGTGAGGCTTTATCGGTGGATGTACAAAATCGATTCTTAGCTAATCATCATGCTCAGCTTGAGAATTTGTATGGCCCAACAGAGGCTGCAATTGATGTTAGTGTTTGGCGTTGCTTACCTGACTTTACTGGACGCTCAGTGCCTATCGGTAAGCCGATAGACAATATTAAGCTCCATATCTTGGATCAACAGCTCAATCCGGTTCCAGTCGGTGTTGTTGGAGAGCTGTTTATTGCGGGCGTTGGTGTCGCGCGCGGGTATTACAATCGTGATGACCTTACCCAAGAGCGTTTTATCGCTAACCCTCACGCAGAGTCTGACAATGACGCACGTCTTTATCGTACGGGTGACCTTGCACGTTGGCTACCAGAGGGTGACATAGAATACCTTGGTCGTATTGACCATCAGGTGAAAATACGTGGATTTAGAATTGAGCTTGGCGAGATAGAGACTGCCATAGGGCAACAACCTGAGGTTGAACAATGTGTCGTGGTTGCCAAGGAGAGTATGTTAGGTGACAAATTCCTAGCCGCTTACCTTGTTATTACTAACGAAGATAAAGACTCTGATGCGGTTGTTGCTGATATTAAACAGAGGGTTTCTAGTCATTTACCCGAGCATATGTTGCCAGCAGCTTGGATGATGCTGGATGTGATGCCACTGACTCCGAATGGAAAGGTTGATCGTAACGCTTTACCTGAGCCTCAGATGGTTATAGAGCAAGAATACATAGCGCCAGAAACAGCGACTGAGATAAAGCTTGCTGGTGTATGGCAAGAGGTTCTTCATAGTGAGCATCAGGTTGGACAGAACGCAAACTTCTTTACTTCAGGAGGCCACTCATTATTGGCGATCAAACTGCTTGCAGAAATCCGCGCAAACTTTAACGTATCGTTAAGCGTCCGTAGCATCTTTACTCATCCTGTTCTGTCTCAATTGGCAACTTTGCTTGATTCAAGTGAAAAGGATGACGTGGATGGTTGCATTACGTCTTCAGAGAGACCAGAACGTATCCCTCTTTCATACTCTCAGCAACGACTTTGGTTCCTAGAGCAACTTGAAGAGCGAAAAGATACCTACAATATGCCGATGGCACTTGAGCTAGACGGAGAGCTAGACTCTCAAGCTTTGCAATCTGCGTTTAATGATTTGGTTGCTCGCCATGAGAGCTTACGTACTCGTATCGTCAATATCCAGGGAGAAGTTGAACAGCGTATTACACAATCGCCATTAGTCGTACCTTTTAAATCAATGGACCTTTCGCATCTTAGTTTTGTGGAACAAGAACTTGAATTGGGTGTGGTTAGGCAAAAAGAAGCAACAACGCCGTTTGATTTAAGCCGAGATCTGATGATAAGGGCAGGCTTACTTAAGCTCACGACTCAAAACCAACAGGTTCGTTCGGTATTACTTGTTACCTTGCATCATATCGCTGGTGACGGAGTTTCATTGGATATTCTGTTACGAGAGCTGGATGTCTTATACCGCCGTCACATTGGCGAAAGCCAAGAAAAACCTGAAGCTCTGCCAATTCAGTATGCCGATTATGCATTATGGCAGCTTAACTTTTTACAAGGTCAGCAGTTAGATAATGAATTATCATACTGGCGACAACGGTTAGAAGGGTTACCTGACGTTCACGGTATGCCTCTTGATAAGCCTCGGCCGAACACTCAGTCTTATCAGGGAGCCTTGTATCAACAGATGTTACCAAGTCACCTTAGCGCGTCTTTACAAACCTACCTCAAGATGCAAGAAAGTAGCTTGTTCATGGCTATGCAAGCTGCCTTTAGCTTACTTTTAAATCGCTATAGTGGTGAGACAGATATTATTCTCGGCACGCCAGTCGCAAACAGGGAACAGAGGGAAGTAGAGTCCCTGATCGGTTTCTTTGTTAATACTTTAGTATTGAGAACAGAAATAGATACTACACAGACATTTAACGCATTATTAGCCAGTTGTCGCGATAAAACATTTGATGCACTCTCTCATCAACAGTTGCCATTTGAGCGGTTGGTTGAAGCAATGCAGCCCAATCGCGATCTGAGCCACCATCCATTGTTCCAAATTATGTTGGTGGTGGATACTATGGGCTCGGAGGCGAAATCTTTGGGTGGATTGACGCTTTCACCCCTAGAGGCAGAAACAACGACATCGAAATTCGACCTTACGCTAAACGTTGTGGAAAGTGTCGATGCCACCGGATGTCCTCAAATTGATCTGGGCTGGGAATACAGCACTGATTTATTTGAACCGGAGACGATTGAGAGGTTATCGGAAAACTTTATTCAGCTGGTCGGAGATATTATCTCCAAGCCAAATCAAGCGATGGAAACTCTGTCTCTTGTAAGCCCTAAAGAGCATCATCGGTTACTTGAGAAAGGTCAAGCGAAGAAAACTTGGTCAATCACTGAATGTTTGTTCCAAGAAATAGAACGCCAAGTTGAACATAGCCCTCAAGCGACGGCTTTAGTCTTTTGTGGTCAGTCGATAACCTATGATGAGATGAACAAACGTGCCAATAAGCTTGCACATTATCTCATTAAGCAGGGGGTTGGACCTGATGTGTTGGTTGGTATGTGTCTATCTCGTTCTGCTGAGATGATCATTACCATACTTGCCATTCACAAAGCGGGTGGCGCTTACGTTCCGCTTGATGTCAGTTATCCGGTCGAACGTCTTAGCTACATGATGGAAGACAGCCGATGTAAGCTTGTGATCAGTGAAACTGAGCACAAAGAGAAATTGCTTGGCTCACAAGTACCCACCATGCTGCTAGATACGGAAGAAGTTCAAGATATGTTATCGGCATACAGCGAACAAAATCTGGCAACGCATGAAATTAAAGTGACACCGTCACACCTTGCTTATGTGATTTATACATCAGGCTCAACAGGTAAACCTAAGGGTGTGATGATTGAACATCAAGCACTCAGCAGCCATACCAAGAGCATCTGCCTTGAATATGGAATTACCGATCAAGACCATATTCTACAGTTTTCCAATATTGGCTTTGATGCGTCTGTTGAGCAAATTTTTGAAGCTCTGGTGAGTGGTGCCACTCTGTATATTCGTCCGGAAACCTTATGGACTTCTGCTGAGTTCGTTGATTGGCTCCGAGAAAACCCAATCACGATTACGGAATTTCCTCCACTCTATGCTAAAGCTCTTTTAGAACCTGTATTAGAAGACGAGGCTTTCTGGAGCGAAACATCTCTATCGAGATTGGTCGTGAGTGGGGATGTTCTTAATGCAGACTTTGCCAGAGCTTGGCAAACTGGGCCTGCACAAAAAGTCTGTCAGCTTATCAATAACTATGGGCCTACAGAAACCACGATTTCTTCGACTCTGCATTGGTTAGGCGATGAGGACATTAGTACCAGTGTACCGATTGGCTTTGCCATCATGGACACGGATGTATACGTCGTCGATGATACCATGAATCTCGTACCTGAAGGTGTTCCTGGCGAGTTATTGATTGGCGGGATGACAGTGGCGCGTGGCTACTTGAATCGTGAAGAACTGACAGCAGAAAAGTTCATTGCTGACCCGTTTAGCACGCAAGAGGGGGCACGAGTATACCGTACAGGGGATAAGGTTCGTAGGCTTACAAATGGTGAGTTGGAATTTTTTGGTAGGTTCGATACTCAGGTTAAACTGCGTGGTTTTAGAATTGAGTTGGGAGAAATTGAAACCGCGCTGCGTGAAGACAATAGAGTATTAGATGCAGCGGTTATCGTCAGGGAAGATACACATGGCGATAAACAGTTGGTCGCTTACCTAGTAGCAGGCACTGATGACGAATCATTGTTGGTCAATGAGTTAAAGCATGCTCTGCAGCTTACTTTGCCTGGCTTTATGATTCCAAGTGCTTGGGCTATTTTGCAGACTATGCCAGTCAATGCAAACGGCAAATTAGATCGCAAAGCATTACCAGAACCCAATTACACAACCCAAGCCGAATACATAGCGCCACGATCATCAGTCGAAACACAATTGGTGCAAATTTGGCAAAATGTATTGGGTGTTTCATCACCAATTAGTGTTGAAGCAAACTTCTTTAGCCTTGGTGGACATTCACTTCTTGCGGTGCGATTGATCGCTAAAATCAGCGCACACTTTAGCCGTGAATTGACAGTAAAGCAGGTATTTCTTGCACCGACACTTGCAGAAATGGCAGCTGTGATTGAGTCTTTATCTTTCGCAGGCAAGAATTCAATTCCCCAAATCGACCGAGATCAACCTATACCGCTGTCATTTGCGCAAAAACGTATGTGGTTTATGCAGCAGCTGGAAAGTGGGCATACCTATAATATGGCAGGAGTATATGCATTACAGGGCTTAGTCGACCCTGAACTGATGCGTCAGTCACTCCAGCACCTAATTGAACGTCATGAAGCACTTCGTACTTGTGTTCGAAGCTATCATGAGCAGCTTTGCCAACATATTTTACCGCTACCGATAGACTTCATTCTGCCTATAACAGACTTATCAATGCTGCCTGCAACTGAGCAGAATCCCAAGCTCAAGACGATGGTGAAGCTAGAGTCTGAACGAGTATTTGATCTGGAAAATGCTCTTATGCTGCGTGCTCAATTAGTGAAACTATCTGAGGATAACTGGACGTTGATGATAACTCAGCATCACATTGCCTCTGATGGTTGGTCTTCAGAACTTCTCATGAGAGAACTTACTGCAATCTATGATGCTTTATCTCGCAATGAGTCACCACAGCTCGCACCTCTCACCATACAGTATGTCGACTATACCGTTTGGCAACACAGTCAGTTGCAGGGTGAAGAGCTGGAAAGACAAACCAGCTATTGGCGCGCCCAATTGCAAGATTTGCCTGACGTTCACTCAGTACCTCTTGATAGAAAGAGACCGATTGAGCAGAGTTATCAAGGCGATTTATACAGTCATAAATTATCTCTTGAGGTAAGTCGTCAGTTTAAGCAACTATGTCAAAATAGCGGTGCCAGTATCTTTATGGGAGTGCAAGCCGCATTCAGTTTATTGTTAAGCCGCTATAGTGGTGAAACGGACATAGTAATCGGTACCCCAGTGGCGAACCGAGAACGACTTGAGTTACAAAATGTGGTTGGCTTATTTGTTAACAGCTTAGTCATACGTACCGATTTGTCTGGTGATCCGAGCTTCAGTGAAGTCATTGAGCGTTCAAGAGAAACGGCTCTCGCGGCATATGAACATCAATCATTACCGTTTGAGCAACTCGTTGATTTGCTTAACCCAAGTCGAGATATGGGACACCATCCTTTATTTCAGATATTACTCAATGTTGATACTCAGGGGCTCAGCTCACGTGAGGTATTTGGTGGCTTAACCCTCACAGAAAACCAAACGACTAGCCATACAGCCAAGTTTGACATCAGCCTAAATGTGTTAGTCGACGAAGATGGAGGCTTCAACTGTCATTGGGAATACAGCACAGATCTGTTTAACCGTGCCAGCATTGAGAACTTGGCAAACAGCTTTACGCTCTTGCTTGAAGCTATGACTGAAAATCCAGAGCGCTGTGCGTTCTCGGTACCATTGGTTGACTCAAAGACACGTGAGACAGAGCTTTACGCGCACAACCAGACCAAGCAAGACTACCCCAAAGATAAATCTGTTGCAGATTTGTTTGAAGCTCAAGCCGTGCTTACACCAGACGCACCTGCAGCCACCTTTAATGGTGAAACATTAAGCTATCGAGAATTGAATAAGCGAGCCAATGCGTTAGCGCATGAGCTTCAATCTCGGGGTGTTGGCAGCGATGATTTGGTGGGCGTTCACCAAGAGCGCTC
>NZ_QLYY01000011.1 GCF_003350295.1 Vibrio tetraodonis | reverse complement strand
GCAAACCTCTTTAATGGATTTATTTCTCTGCAATCCCATCCAAATGACGAGCCATACGGCTTGTTGGGCTGGTAGCCGACGCCTTCTGATACTCGCTTTAGATGTTTCATAGAGAGCTTGCTCTATCCATTCAAGTTGAATGGCATTAATTACAGACTCATAATTTTTGCCATCTTCAATAGTATCATGAGCTAGAACTAACTCTTCAGCCAACATAGAAAAATCCCCACTAACAAAGTTAGTGGGGATTATCATACGATCCCAGGATCGTTCAAGTCTCTAAACCGATCGGCATTAAGTGACTAAGCACTGGCCCTTATAAACACTTATGAAAACTTAGAATAACTCTTCAGCAACCTGATAAAGGTCTTCACGAACTGGGCGCTTCATATTTTCAATTGCGTCAATGATATCATGATGAACAAGCTGCTCTTTTTGGATACCAACACAACGTCCGCCCTTCCCTTCCATCAATAAATGCACAGCATAGTTACCCATACGTGATGCTAAAACGCGATCAAAGGCTGTTGGGCGACCACCACGCTGAATGTGACCAAGAACAGTCGCTCTAGTCTCTCTACCCGTGGCTTGCTCAATCTCTTTAGCTAACTCATTCGCGTCCATCATAAGCTCGGTCAAGGCAATAATTGCATGCTTCTTGCCCTTCTTAATGCCATCTTGAATGTTGTTGATGAGCTTTTCTTTGTCCAAGCCCGTTTCTGGTGTAATAATGTATTCGCACCCACCAGCAATAGCAGACATTAGAGTCAGATCACCACAGTGGCGTCCCATGATTTCAACAATGGAAATGCGTTGGTGTGATGAAGATGTATCACGAAGACGATCAATAGCATCAATAACGGTATTGAGTGCGGTTAGATAACCGATAGTGTAATCCGTTCCTGCAATATCATTATCGATTGTTCCTGGTAAGCCGACACATGGGTATCCCATTTCGGTAAGCTTTTTAGCGCCCATATAAGAGCCATCACCACCAACCACTACTAGAGCTTCTATGCCGTGTTTTTGCAGGTTTTCTATGGCTTTCTCTCGAACAGCTACTTCTTTAAACTCAGGGAAACGTGCAGAGCCGAGGAAAGTTCCGCCTTTATTGATCACATCAGAGACACTAGAGCGATCAAGCTTCTCAATTCTGTTCTCATACAGACCAAGATAACCGTCTTGAACACCATAGACCTCTAAACCTTCCGATAGCGCTGTGCGCACCACACCACGAACTGCTGCGTTCATGCCCGGTGCATCACCGCCGCTTGTCAAAACACCGATCTTTTTAATCATGCTCACCCTCAATTTTTTGGGAATCTTATTTCAACTTTTACGTCAGCAAATTTCATTAGTCATTACTGACAAGACCCGTTTATATGCGCAATATGTTACCTTGAAGCCCAAGGAATACTACTTTTATTTGCACTAAAATATGTAAGTTTTCTACTTATGTAAAAGTATTACAGTTTGACTCGAACAAAGATTTGATACATATCAGGATAGCTGCAAATTGTCTCTGTGCTGAAAAGATAATCAGCATGCAAAATTAACCACATCTATTCAAGAAGCGATTGTTACCAGTCGCGAACTTTTTGCTCTTTCTCAGGCCCAAGTACCACAGAATATGGATCTTGGTGGATCAACACATCGGCATGAGGAAAACACTCCAACAACTTTTGCTCCACCATATCTGAGATTCTATGCGCTTCAATCAGGGGGATTTGGTCCTCAAGTTCAAGGTGAAGCTGGATAAATCTCGTAGGACCAGACATACGAGTTCGCAATTGATGCACACCTAAAACGCCCTCCACAGAGAGGCAATGATGCTTTATCTTTTCAAGCTCGTCATCCGGTAGTTTGCGATCTAATAAGGTTTGAATCGCTTCTCGCACCATCTGCACTGCGCTGTATAAAATGTATAAACCAATTCCAATTGCAAACACAGCGTCTGCCTGAGTGACACCAAACCAACTCAAGGTTAAAGCTAACATGATCGCCGCATTCATATATAAATCAGATTGATAATGGAGCGAGTCTGCTGCTATCGCTTGACTGCCCGTTTTCTTAACCACATGTTTCTGGAAAAGAACTAATGCGAACGTCACCACAATTGCAAATAAGCTCACATAAACGCCATACTCTGGGGACTGGAGAGCATGAGGCCTGAAAAAGCGTTCGACACCATTAAGGATGAGAAACACTGCAGATCCTGAAATAAACATGGATTGGGCAAGCGCGGCCAGGGACTCGGCCTTACCATGACCAAAAGTATGCTCTCGGTCCGCGGGTTGAAGTGAATACCTCACCACCACCAAATTAACTAAAGAAGCCGCTATATCAAGCATGGAATCAATCAAAGAAGCCAATAAACTTACCGACCCCGTTACCCACCATGCCGCCAGCTTGACAATAAGTAACAGAGTCGCAACGATTGTTGCCGTCCAAGCAGCCAGGGTTACTAAACGTGCGTATTCGTGTTTCATAAAGTAAAGGCTCGAAAAAACATTGCCTTAAGTATAACGCGTCATGAGTTGAATAAAAATGAAACAAAAAAGACGGCCAATGGCCGCCGATATGAGTACTCAATACAAAAATCAGGATCAATTTTTCGTTAAGCGCTCCTGACGCTTTTGAGCACGCGTGTCATCACGCTCTTTTAACAGCTCTGCGTATTTGGCTTTTTGCTCTGGCGTCAAAACACTCAACATTTGATGCTGTTTTTCCAGCATGTTCACTCTATGCTCGGTCTGCTGCTCAATCATGGCTCTGGCCAATTCATTGGCAGCGGCTTTATCAAATGATTCTGCCAGTACCAAAGCTTGCATTTTTTCTCTATTAGCTTGTCTTTCAGCTTGGTGCTCAGCAAAACTTTCTTGATATTGGCCTTTTAAGTCCTTTTTCATGGTTTCGCGCAATTGCTTAAGCTGAGCTTGCTGTTCTTGGGTTAAATCCAGCTTACGTATCAAGCTTCGGTCAAGTAGCGACGCTTTGTGCTCTTGTTTACCATGCTCTTTACCGCCGCTGGCAAAAACACTGGCCGAGCTTAGGGTTAATGGCAGCACAATCGTGGCTAAAACTATCTTTGTTACTTTTTTCATATTCAAACCTTTTCGACTAAAGAAGTAAACTCTGCTGTCTGACAGCGCTAAATCTAGCATAGAAAACACAACGTAAAGTGGCGTCTAGATAAAGTAAAAAATCGTAAAGAGGTAAGATTAAACTAAATCTCAGCTCAATTAATCAGTACTATTAAGGAAAGGGGATAACTGAGGCTGGTTGCATGGCACATATTTTGTTGATTGATGATGACACTGAGCTTACTGGCTTACTAAAAGAGGTCTTAACACTAGAAGGCTATCACGTATCTGAAGCTAATGATGGTGAAGCAGGGCTAGAGGCCATCGACAAAGGTGTGGATTTGGTGCTTTTGGATGTGATGATGCCCAAGCTCAATGGCGTCGAGACACTCAAGCGTCTGCGTGAACACTGGGAAACGCCAGTGTTAATGCTAACCGCTAAAGGAGACGAGATAGACAGAGTGATAGGTCTTGAACTTGGCGCCGACGACTATCTACCAAAACCGTTTAGTGATCGCGAACTTCTCGCGCGCATACGCGCTATTTTGCGTCGCACCCAATCAAAATCCAGTAGCAAAAATATTGACTGCATTGAGTATCAAGATATCAAAGTATTTCCCGGAAAACAGGAAGCTTACTGTCAGGAAGCCTACCTTGAGCTCACCACCACTGAGTTTGCTCTTCTCAGCCATTTTGTTCAGCACCCGGGTGAAACACTCACCAAAGAAACGCTGAGTTTAGATGTACTTGGAAAACGTCTCGCAGCTTTTGATCGTGCTATCGATATGCATGTATCCAACCTACGTAAAAAACTTCCCGAAAAGCCAAATGGGAAACCACGCATCAAAACGCTGCGAGGACGTGGTTATCTTTTTGTTGAGGAAGACTGATGCGTTTACCTAGTATTACTAGCCTTTACGGACGTATTTTCGCTATCTTCTGGTTCACCATGTTTTTGGTGCTCGTGGCGGTGCTCTCTCTGCCTCACTTAGATCCTAGGCGTTCAAGAGATATCCCAGCGGCGCATTATGCAAAGCTCATCGAAGCGAAACAAAAAATTGAACAGCGCTTTGCTAATGAGAGAGATCTTAGGCAAATTATTTTTCAACTAGAAAGACCGCACCGCTCTAATCGAGAACCTAGGCCGCGTTTCATGCTCACCGATCTCGATGGCAATATTTTAACCACTCAAAATCGTAAAGATTTTAAGCTCAAAGCAGTACAAAATTTCATTACCAGTATTGAAGATCCCGCAAAGCCCAAGCAACGGCTATATGGCCATTATATGGTCGCAGGGCCTTTGCCCATTACACTGGCTCAAAATGATCTCCTACTTTATGTCGGCGTCAAATGGAATCAACCGCCACCCTTTATGCTGCGGCTATTCGACAAACCCTTCCAATTATTGTTTGCCGTCATGCTCGTCAGTACGCCTTTGCTACTTTGGTTAGCATGGGCACTCAGTCAACCTGCCCGAAAGCTTGAACGCGCGGCAAAACGCGTTGCAAAAGGTGAGTTTTGGGTCGACCCAGAGCTTGAGAAAGGTACAACTGAGTTTCGGCAAGCGGGCAAAAGCTTCAACCAAATGGTTGAAGCGGTGAATCAAATGGTTTCGGGGCAACAGAGGCTGCTGTCTGATATCTCTCATGAATTACGCTCTCCGCTCACACGTCTGAGAATGGCAAGCGCTTTAGTGTCACGAAAACAAGGGGATAGTCCTGAGCTTAATCGCATTGATACGGAAGCTCAGCGGCTCGAACAAATGATAGGCGAACTATTGGATCTATCACGCATGCAGCTAGACAGTCATGTGGCGCGAGAAGTTCAACCTCTTAGCAGTTTATGGGAGGCTATCCTATCAGATGCTCAGTTTGAAGCAGAGCAAATGAACAAGTCTCTTACTTACACTCACATTCCTGAAAGACATATCTCAGGCAACCCTAAACTTTTGATGAGTGCGCTCGATAACATAGTGCGAAATGCCATTCACTACAGTCAGGATCTGATACAAGTGACCTTCAAACTCGACAATGACCGGCTGACGATTATTGTTGATGACAATGGAGAAGGCGTTGCTGAACATGAGTTAGAAGCGATATTCCGCCCCTTTTATCGTGTTTCTACTGCTCGAGATCGCCACAGTGGCGGCACCGGACTTGGTCTTGCCATTACAGAGAGTGCTATTCGCCAGCACAGTGGCAGTATAACGGCGAAACGCAGCAGTCTTGGCGGGTTGTGTATGGAAATCATTCTGCCGCTCGAGGGGAAATAACCTTACAAAACTACAGTTGATAATAGATCTCATTATCATTTAGTCTATATACTCCCAATTAAGGAGAATTGACTATGTCCCACACTTTTCCAGAACTTCCCTACGCTTATGATTCACTCGAACCTTACATAGACGCCAAAACCATGGAAGTGCATTACAGCAAGCATCACAGAACATATTTCGACAAGTTTGTTACCGCAGTATCAGGGACTGAATTGGAGTCAACAAGATTGGATGATATCTTTGCTAATATCTCTCAGCATTCTCCAGCAGTTCGTAATAATGGCGGCGGCTACTACAATCACATCTTATATTGGAATTGTATGGCGCCAAACGGCGGTGGAAAGCCTAGCGGTAAACTGGCCGATGATATCAATTCAACCTTTGATAGCTTTGAAAACTTCCAGCAATTGTTTTCACAAACCGCTATCAATACTTTTGGGTCAGGGTTTGCTTGGTTGATCGTAAAAGATGGAAAACTGAAGATCACGTCAACGAGCAATCAAGATAATCCTCTAATGGATGTAGCCGTTGAACAAGGTGAGCCTATTTTAGCCCTCGATGTGTGGGAGCATGCCTACTACATCAGTTACCAAAACCGCCGACCAGAGTACATTGATGCATGGTGGAACGTCGTCAATTGGAATGCTGTTAGCGAAAATTACGTCCTAGCTCTTGCCGAGAATAAATAGCAAAACTCTCTGCGCACTTGGCGGCGATGATAAGCCGCCTTATAATTTCTCTCCTCAATCACCAAGAACACAACCAAGAACATGTTTGACATCGCTCTCTATGAACCAGAAATTGCTCCAAATACTGGTAACATCATCCGCTTATGTGCCAATTGTGGTGCTAACCTTCATCTTATTGAGCCGCTTGGTTTTGATTTGGACGAAAAAAAAGTACGTCGCGCCGGCTTAGACTACCACGACCTTGCACGTGTGACTCGGCATAAAGATTATCAAGCATTCGTTGATTATCTTGAAACAACACGTGACACCTACCGTATTTTTGCCTGCACAACAAAAACAACGGGTCACCATGTCGATGCGCAATTTACCAAAGGCGATGTGCTGTTGTTTGGCCCTGAGACTCGGGGATTACCTGCACAACTCATCGAGAGCATGCCAATGGAACAAAGGATCCGCATTCCCATGATGCCAGATGCTCGTAGCTTAAACTTATCTAACGCGGTTGCTATCATAGCCTTTGAAGCTTGGCGTCAAATGGACTTTGCAGGCGCCCAGTAAGCTTCACATCACCAGAATAAAAAACGGACTCATAAGAGTCCGTTTGCAAATTGAGTGTTAACTCATCCTATTATGGACGAGCAACAAAACCGACGGCTTGATAGACCTTACTTAAAGTTTGCGCCGCACGAGCCGAAGCCTTTTCTGCTCCTTGCTTCATCACACTGTCCATATAAGCGCGGTCTTCACGAATACGTCGGTATTCAGCCTGAATAGGCTCAAGCATAGCGACAATAGCTTCACCAACATCTTTCTTGAACGGACCATACATTTCAACGCCTTTATATTGCGCTTCAATTTCCTCAAAGCTCATACCCGTTGCCGCTGAGTAAAGCCCCATTAGGTTAGAGATACCCGCTTTGTTATCCCAGTCATGCACAATGCGTGGCGGTGTTTCAGTATCAGTTTGAGCCTTATTTATCTTTTTGAGGATCGATTTAGGCTCTTCTAAAAGAGTGATGACATTTTTACGATTATCGTCTGATTTAGACATTTTCTTGGTGGCATCTTGCAAACTCATAACACGTGCATTCACTGTGGGAATATAAGGCTCAGGTACAGTGAAAATCGGCGCATCTGGCGCATAAATGTTATTAAAGCGAGTCGCGATATCACGAGCCAACTCTAGGTGCTGCTTCTGATCGTTACCCACAGGTACTTGTTGAGCTCCATACAGCAAAATGTCTGCCGCCATCAAAACAGGATAACCAAACAAACCCGCATTAACATCATTGGCATATCGAGCAGATTTGTCTTTAAACTGAGTCATTCGGCTCAGCTCTCCCATCTGGGTGTAACAATTAAGAAGCCAGCCCAATTGCGCATGCTCTGGTACATGAGATTGAACAAATAGCGTGCTCTTTTGTGGGTCAACACCAACGGCCAAACAAATCGCCAATGCATCTAGCGTCGCTTCATGCAGTGCTTTAGGGTCCTGGCGAACCGTAATCGCATGAAGGTCAACCACACAGTATTGGCAATCATAATCGTCTTGCATCTGTTGCCACTGACGTAGAGCACCCAAGTAGTTACCGATACTTAGTTCACCTGAGGGTTGCACACCACTCAATACAATGGGCTTGCTCATGAGAATGATTCCTTGACTTCTTAATCTAAAAAATGAAAAAACCGCATAGCTTGTCTACCACGCGGCGTACTCAGTGTACTCATTAACGAGTATTTTGGAAGATCTTTTGTTACAACTGCGGACAAACCTGAGCAACATCGAGCAAATCAGCAATACAATCAGATACAAAGTCGGGCTTTGAATCCGAGATTGGCTCACCATGATTGTAACCATAGGTAAGTCCAAATGATAAGCAGCCAGCATTTTTTGCAGCTAAAATATCATTTTTTGAATCTCCAACCATTAACATCTGCTCTGGCTGTAACTCATACTTCTCAAGTAACCAATTAAGAGCTATGGGATTGGGCTTCTTATCTGGGAAAGTGTCACCGCCAATAATCTCAGCAAAAAACATATCAATTTGATGCTTCTTAAGCACCTCAGGAACAAACTTAGACGGCTTATTAGTCACCAAAGCCATTGCAAACCCTGCTTGATGAAGCTGCTCGAGTGTTTGGCTAACTTTTGCGTACAAGTGACTCAGTTGATGTCCAGTTTTCTCATAATAATCATCAAATAGCTGACGAGCCTTAGCTTGGAGACCAGGATCTAAATCGGGGTTAACTTCAATGCTAGCACTCAAGGCTCTCGCGATAAGCACATCAGCACCATTACCAACGTAGTCACGCACTTGTTCTTCGGTAACACGAGGAAAACCAAGAGCTTGCAGTGTCTGATCAGCTGCTAAAGCAAGATCTGGCACACTATCAAGTAAAGTGCCATCGAGATCAAACGCGATCAATTTTATATTACTCATCTAACTATCTTACCTTTGCTAACTCTTCACGCATTCGATCAATCACTTGCTTATAATCTGGTTGATTAAAAATCGCCGAACCTGCAACAAACATGTCCGCGCCTGCTTGAGCAATTTTTTTGATATTTTCGACCTTAACCCCACCATCAATTTCTAACCGAATATCGCGTCCAGACTGATCGATTAGGCGACGCACCGCTTTGAGTTTATCAAGCGTTTTAGGGATAAATGATTGCCCACCAAAACCAGGATTAACTGACATAAGCAAAATCATATCCAGTTTATCCATAATATATTCCAGATGAGAAAGTGGTGTGGCTGGGTTTAGCACGACCCCTGCTTTACATCCATGCTCTTTGATAAGCTGTAAGGTGCGGTCAACATGCTCAGAAGCTTCGACATGAAAGGTAATCATAGAAGCTCCAGCTTTGGCAAAATCTGGAATAATGCGGTCAACAGGCTTTACCATCAAATGGACATCGATGGGCGCAGTAATACCGTAATCACGCAATGCTTGGCAAATAGGGGCACCAAAAGTTAGGTTAGGTACGTAATGATTATCCATCACATCAAAGTGAACCACATCTGCCCCTGCTGCGAGGACTTTGTCAACGTCCTCACCAAGACGTGCCATGTCAGCAGATAAAATGGATGGAGCAATAAGGAAATCTTTCATACCAGACCTCTGTTTGAATGTAGGTAAACCCAAAAGACCATTTGAGCACATTCTACCCAAGCAAAGACAGATAAGATAGCTTAGATGAGAGAAATATCGCCAGAGTAAGTGGGCTTAGTCATCATGACTGGGATTGAACAAAGCCAGTAGCTCATCGACTTTATTGCGTCCTGCGCCATTGCGGCTAATGGTGCGCTTTACTTTGACGACATTGAGCTCTGCCCCATGATAGAGACGACGAGTTAGGGTTGTATCGTGATTGGAGATTAACACCGGAATATGGCGCTCTTTGGCTGCTTTTTCGGCAACATCAGCCAAAGCAGCTTGATCATCTAGAGTGAATCCATTTCCAGCATAAGAAGTGAAGTTTGCTGTAGTCGATAACGGCGCATAAGGAGGGTCACAATAAACCACACTTCCCTTACGGGCGCGCCTAAATGTCTCTGGATAGCTTTCACAAACGAAGGTGGCTTTTTTCGATTTACTAGCAAAAAACTCCAATTCCGCTTCGGGAAAATATGGTTTTTTGTACGAGCCAAACGGGACATTAAAACCGCCTTTTTTGTTGTAGCGGCACAAACCATTAAAGCCAAATCGATTCATGTATAAAAAAGCCAAAGAACGATACATAACATCATCTGTACCATTAAACTCAGCTCGTATCGACAGATAAGCATCTTTGCGATTGTTTTCAGCCACGAACCAGCGCTTAGCTTCAGAGATATACTCTTGTGGCCTCTCTTTCAACAAATTGTAAAGGTTAATCAGGTCTGGATTGATATCGGCAAGAAAATAGTGGTCATAGTCAGTGTTAAGAAACACTGACCCTGCTCCAACAAAAGGTTCCACTAGCTTACGACCTTCTGGTAAGTACCGCTGGATATCTTCAACTAAACCGTATTTTCCACCAGCCCATTTGAGAAAGGCGCGCTGCTTCTTCATCTAATGCTCTAAATCAATCAAACAAAAATTAAGGCTGCGAAATGTAACATATTTTCCATCTCGGCTCAGCGTTATTTCACTCGATCGATTTCTCTATGTACCTGACTAAGTGACTTAGCCCAAGGATCTAACTGCTGTATATCGGCAGGCAAGGACTCCACGGCATCTCTAGCAACTTGAATTGTTGGGTAGTTTTGGTAAGTGATGATGTACCAATCCGCGCCGTTTCGCAATGTGGGATAGATATATACGCTACCTGCCAGCTTATGTTTGTCCAGAAACTCTTGTGCTTCTTCTAAAGACTGAACAGCGGCTAGTTGCAGTGTATAGCTGCGCACAGAAAAATTCTTTAGCTCATCCTTAGTAAATGAAAAGGAAACAACAGGTTTAACGGGCTTTTCTGGTTCAGATACAATAGCAACAGCAGCATTTTCTGTTTTGGCTGGCAAAATACGAATACCGGATTTACTCACCACATTTTGATTTTCAGCTATGCTGGCCTTTTCAGGTTTACCTTCTATCAGAGCATCAACCACATCTGATGTGATCACAACACGCTGTTGCCCATCTTGACCACTACCAACACTAGAGGTTTGCTCTGTCACTTTAGGCGGTAGCGCCTGAGAGTCATCCTCAGCAGCAATTACTGCGCTGTCCATGTCACTGCTCTTATCGGTATCAAGATTAGACAATGATGTATCGGCTTCAGTATTAACAGGCGAGGCTGGAAGTACTGTCTTATCCTGAGTGTCCTCAACTTGATGCATCTTATCTTCGGGCGAAGGCTGTACCATAAGCCACCAATATCCTCCTCCAATAAGAAGAAGTAGAGTGATGACTAACAGAGCGATATTCATTGGTGAGCCAATGATTGAACGGATAATAATCCTTTTTTCCACTTTATGGTCCCCTAAAGCCATAATGTCGCCCGGCCGAAGGGCAACAGTCCGATATGCGTTACGTACACGCTTTTCTCTTTCATCTTCGACAAAACGAATCACAAGGTGTTCAAAAAAGCGGTCGGCTTCATCCTGAGTCAATGGATCTATTTCTAAATCTATAGGCTTGTGATCTTGGCCATAACTCAAACGCGTCAACAGTACGTCAAGCGAATTAGATTGAGCAAACAATACCACATTGATTGTCCAACTGGGTTTGTCCTGTGCCTCAAGAACCAACATCCATAACTCTGAAACAAACGACTCCTTCAACTGCTGAGCGTCATCGATAACGATAACAACATCACAGCCCTCTTCGCCTATTTGGCGAGAAAAGCTGTCAGTTAAAGGGTCAGTAGGATCAAACATCGGCTCAGAAAAAAGCTGAGTCAAAACCATGGTTCTGCGTTGCTGATCATCCTGATTAGGATGACACATCAACAAAGATTGGTTTTTATCCGACGCCCAAGCTTCCAAATAACGTTGGGCTAACCATGATTTACCTGCTCCAGGCGCACCACCAACCGTGACTAAATTAGAACCAAAATTGGTTAGCAATTGCATGCGCTCAAGCAGTTCTACTTGAGTATCTAACTCCAACACACGGGATTCATGCGTCAAACTCATTCAAACCATCCTAATGACAGCCTACTGTCTAAAGCAAACAACTCAAATATCGCGACAAAAATCGATCGCTTGTCGAATAATCGATTCAGGCACACCTTTCACAACTTCGGCGCTACCAATTCCAGTAGGTAACACTAAACGCAGCTCACCAGAAAGTACTTTCTTGTCACGCATCATGTGTTTCATGAAGTCGTCAAAAGTCATGGTGTCTGGTGTATGCACAGGCAATTGTGCTTTTTTTAGTATAGAGAGAATTCGCTCCACTTGCTGTGGCGTAATAAGCCCTTGCAGCTCAGCTGTTTTCGCCGCCATCAAGGTACCAGAAGACACCGCCTCACCATGGAGCCACTTGCCATAACCTAACTCAGCCTCAATCGCATGGCCAAATGTATGGCCAAGATTAAGCAAGGCGCGAATACCAGACTCTTTTTCATCCTTTGCAACCACCTCAGCTTTGATTTGGCAACAACGTGAAATCGCGTAGGTCAGAGCTTGCTCATCTAACGCATATAAGTCGTCAAGGTTATCTTCCAACCAGACAAAAAAGGCCTCGTCGTAGATAATCCCGTATTTAATCACTTCAGCGATACCTGCAGCAAACTCTCTCGCTGGTAAGGTTTTCAGACAATCAGTGTCAATAATAACGGATTTAGGCTGATAGAAAGCCCCTATCATATTTTTGCCTAGCTTATGATTGACTGCGGTTTTGCCGCCAACAGATGAATCGACTTGAGATAACAGAGTCGTCGGGATCTGGATAAAATCAACGCCACGTTGATAACAGGCTGCCGAAAATCCAACAAGATCACCAATAACCCCACCACCAAGAGCAATTACCACCACGTCACGAGCATAATTACCTTCGAGCAAATAGCTCATGACAGTATTGAAGGTATCCAGTGATTTATATTGCTCACCATCAGGCAATTCAAGCACTGATGCCTCACAGCCAATGTGTTCAAGAAGAGTTAGTATTTTATGTGCATATAATGGAGCAACCGTGACGTTAGTGATCACAACCACTTTTTGTTTGGCAGATAAAAATGAAAGGTGGGCCGGATCACTAAATAATCCGGCACCAATTGAAATTGGATAGCTACGCTCACCTAAGCTGACCGTAATCCTTCCCATGGGTATTCTCCAGTTGCTAATATTTAACGTATTAACGTTCTTCTAGCATTTTTACAATCTGGTTGGCTACCACTTTTGCACTTTGCTCGTCAGTTCGCACTGTGTAGTCCGCAATTTCCTCATAAAGAGGGTTACGTTCACCAGCTAGCGACTCTAGCACATCTCGCGGGTTATCCGTCTGTAATAAAGGACGTTTTTTGTCACGATTAGTACGTGCAAGTTGCTTCTCTATTGTTGTTTCCAGATAAACAACAATTCCGCGCGCAGAAAGACGATTGCGGTTTTCTCTGCTATTGATTGAACCACCACCTGTCGCCAGAACAATACCTTGCTCTTCGGTCAGATCGTTGATCACCCTTTCTTCACGCACACGAAAGCCGTCTTCACCTTCTACGTCAAATACCCAAGCGATATCAGCACCTGTGCGTTCTTCAATTACGGTATCCGAATCCACAAACTCCATATGAAGCTGTTGAGCGAGATGTCTACCAATTGTACTTTTGCCAGCACCCATAGGTCCAACAAGAAAAATATTGCGTTTTTCAGCCATGTTAAGCAGTAATTTACAACGTTAATTCAATGACATCGCCACAAGAAAGCCAGATAAATCCAGCCCGAGATATGCCTGTGGCACCAATTCCTCACAGATAATTCGTGATAAGACCCGAAATTATCTAGGTAAGGTGACACTATTGCAAATTTATTTTCATCTCATTTTCGATTTGCTAGGGGATAATTATTTTTTGTGCTTAAGTTTCATGCAATTAACACCCTATTAATTTGCTCTATTGCCTTACGGAATAATCAAAGTCGGTGTGACAAAAATAAGCAGTTCACTTTTACCCATTTGCTGATAACTCCGACGAAAAAACCCTCCCAATAACGGTATGTCGCCCAAAAGTGGCACTTTATCAACGGCATCTGACACACTGTGCTGATAAATGCCGCCCAACACTATCGTCTCGCCATCATTAACTAGCACCTGAGTACCAATGCGTTGAGTATCTATAGCGACAGCTTCACCCGTGCCTGTTTTCACAACTTGACCAGGCCTATCTTGCGTAACCTTCAGGTCAAGGATTAAGCGATTATCGGCGGTTATCTGAGGCGTTACCTTGAGGCTTAATACCGCCTTTTTAAAGTTAACGCTGGTAGCGCCGCTCGAAGCTGCTTCCAAATAAGGAATTTCTGTACCTTGTTCTATGTACGCAGCTTGCTTGTTGGTAGTAATCAAACGTGGGCTAGAAATAACCTCAGCTCTTGATTCTCTTTGCAGCGCCGATAACTCAAGATCAAGCAAGACTCCACCACCCAATTTAGCGACTTGAAAAGCAATTGTCGAGGCAGTGTTAGATGCAACTGAAAGATCAACATTAAGGAAGTCATCAATGCTGGATTCACCCTCTGAATATAAGCTTATGTTTGATAAATTATTTTCTATCGAACCGCCAAGAGTATAATTGCCCTTAATCGTATTGAGTCCCCAACGAACACCCAGTTCTTGAACATCACCTTCACTCAAACTCACAATACGCGCTTCTATTTGTACTTGTTTTACAGGTACATCAAGTGCCGAGATAATGACTTTCATCGCCTCAATATGAGTGGTTTTATCGCGAATCAAAAGCGCATTGGTTCTTGTATCTACAGAAATAGCACCGTGCTCTGACAGCATGGAGGTTGCCGCATCATCTCCTAATATTGCTGCGATATCTGTGGCATTGGCAAAACGCATGGCAATAATTGCAGACTGCAATGATTGCGGTTCAGGCACTAAAGCATCATCAATGAAGTTTGCATCTGTTTTTTTAAATACCAACAAACCGTTACCAATCTGGCGCTTATCAAGTCCCTTAACCAACAAAATCATATCGAGCAGTTGCGACCAGTAAACATCGTTGATCCTCAACGTCACAGACCCAGATACAGAATCAGACACCACAATATTAAAGTCGCTGTAATCGGCTATTTGCTGCAACGCGCTCCGTACAGGAATATCTTCAAAGTTAACCGATAGCCTGCGATCACTGATATCCACTTTTTGAATATTATCTTGATAAGAAGGAAAATGCTCCTCAGCGTGGATAAACTGACAATAGAAAAATAAGCCAATTAATAAGGGCAAACTTTTACCAATTCTGTTTTTCTCCATTTAGTTAATCCTAACGTGAGATTTTCAATCTAGTGTCTGCTACCAATTGACATTGCCCATCCTCCAGAGTCCATCGGCTTATCGTGAGTACCTTTGAACTAATGTCGGTTATTATGTTCTGTTCAAGACCAATCCTCTGTCCAATAACTCCTCTTATTACCTCCCCGCTAGGAAGCTCAATTAAAGCGATATAGTCTGTTTTCCGCCCGACAACCCCAGCTAATCTCAAATCATCCAATGGCAGGTTGATCGAATTGTGATTTGAAAAATTATCTGACTGCGGGCATTGATTGCTTGAGCGGGTGGCTTTATTAATCGACTCTGGAATAGAAAAAGGATCGCGTTTTAGTTCAAAGGATGCATCCAAACTATATTTGGAAAAGCCACTATGCAGCTGCGCAAAGTCACTAATAGGTTCAGATACATCTCTCTGTGTATCACTGACTTCTAATAACAAAGGTTCTTGATTCGCTTTGCAGCCACATAAAAAACCACACAACAACGCAACAATTTTAGCTCTTGTTATCAAGTTCAAAACTCCCCATACCAAGAGTAAGTGTCCCCTTCATACGCAGGCCATCACCCTTACGTCTAGTCCAATCAACACTTTTAAACTGAATAAAAGAAGGGGCATTAGAGACAAAATGAAAAAAGGCGACGAGTTCTCGATACTCACCATAAAGCTCAATTTCAAGTTCTGGTTTAAACCTATGATTGGCTTTTACTGTACCGATTTGAATAATGCTCGATATCTGCAAAGAATTTTGTTCTGCTAACGCGCTTAAATCTTTAACCACTTTTGGCAGCCTTGCAGGAGACGATAATTGCTCCTTCAATCGATTGTCCATTTTTTGCAGTGCTCTTAGCTCACTCTGTAGTTTTTTATAGGGCAACACAGTGCTACTGGTTGAGTCTAGCGTTTGCTTTAATAGACGCTCTTTACTTAGCAAAGAGTCGAGCAAAACCATGTGCGGTCGTATATAAAGCAAAAAACCAACCATTAAGACAAAGGCTAGGTAGCCACCAAGCAAACGGACTTGGACTACTCGGCTAAGCTTAGTAATCGAAAGAGAGGCAAAGTAATCAGACTCAATCATAAGCATCTTCAACCAATGAAAATTGCAGCGAAAATGATTGATAGCCGAGCTGAGCATCTTGCTGATAAGAACGCAGCTCTGACATCAGTACCGAATGCGTTTGAGAAGATTCACTTAGATTAGTAAGAAGCGTGTCAATCCCCTTCGCGGTTGTAGCAACCCCTTGAACGTCAACTCGTGCACCACTCAAACTAATATGATTGAAATAAACGTCTTCTGGTATCAACGCAGCTAGAGTCTGCATCGTAATAAGAGGATAAGAGCGCTTAGCATCTAATCTCGCCAAGTGACTAATGTTAGCTTTAATTGTGTCTATATCCTGACGCAGCGCATGTACTTGCTTTTTTCTTTGCTCAAGCCATTGAATTCGCTCATTCAGCTTCAACACCCTTAACTGCTGAATGGCGACTTGTGATGCAAGGTAATATGTCAGTTCACGACTGATAAAAATGCCCAACGCAGTAACCAAACACAAACTAAGGATCAGCCGGCGCAATTGTTCTCTATGATGCCTCTCTCTCCAGGGGACAAGGTTGATGTTATGTGTCATCACGGCTCTCCAACCATTGCTTACCGCTAAAAGCCACTCCTAAAGCTCGAGAAAACTCACCGGAGAACAGGGGTTGGTTGTTGATATTAGATTCCACCAATTTCAACAAAGGCAGAACAATATAAGTAAGCTTCCACTCAGGAATTGACTCAAGTACTAACTCAGGATTCAAGCGAGACTCACCTGTCAGCCATACGCCTTCAGGCTTGATGTTCAATAGCTGTATATGCAGATATAAGCTTCTAAGCCCATTGCTCAGAGTGACTTTCGTGCTGCCAGCCTCAAACACATGATACACACAACCTTGCAGCTCAGATTCAAAGTAAAGTGCCAACTGGGAACTATTTAACTCAATAAGTAACCAGCTATCTTGTTGATAGTGAGCAACCGCACTTCGCCAAATTTGCATCAGATTGAATGAACATGGGTTAATGAACAAAGGTTTCAATCTTGCTTGAGCACAAACGGACATCAAGTCGTCAATATTATGTTTATGAGCTGCGTATACTTGATAAGCCCTGTTATGAGTGTTGCTATGACTGGGCAAAGCTACAAAATCAAAGTAGAGTTGGTTTGGTTCTATCACTGCATGCTCAGAGAATGCCTGCTTAATGGCTAATTGAGATTCATCTTGATTTAATCGACTATCTAACTGTAATTGCTTAGTTATTACCAGATTATCTGGAATGCTAAGACAAACTTTACGACTAAATAATGGTAAAGCCTTTCTTAGTTCTTTGAGTTTCTTTACAATTTCTTGATAATTTGACCTGTCATTATCAGTAAGAATGTCCGCGTCAACCGACACTTGATAGCAACCAACAAGTTTACAAGTGTTTTTTCCGGGCTTTAAAACCACAGCTTTAATAGACTTGTGGCCAATATCAACGCCTGTAATGAATGATTGACTCATGCAGCTCAGCTCCGTCAGGTTAGCGTCACCCACTAATTTAAATCATTGATTTTGTGGGAACATAAACACATATGAGCTACGTTTTTAGCTTAAACTGTAAGAGTTTGCATAACGTAAGCGTAATTAATCAGGGATTCTCCGGTGAAGTTCATAAAGCGATTGTTTATTTTCGTATTGGTTTGCACACTGCTTGGGATTGGAACCATTTTTGGTTTCTATCTTTATGTCAAACCTGAGTTGCCCGATGTTGCAACATTAAGAGATGTAAAACTGCAAACGCCTATGCAGATATTTAGTCAAGACGGCAAACTCATCTCTCAGTTTGGGGAAAAGCGACGTATACCTGTCACTTATGACGAAATTCCACCTCACCTAATCGAAGCACTGATAGCAACTGAAGACAGTCGCTTCTACGAGCACCCGGGCATTGATCCAATTGGTATTACCCGTGCTGCACTGGTCGTCGCCGTTTCAGGCTCAGCAAAACAGGGCGCAAGTACTATTACTCAGCAGCTGGCACGTAATTTTTTCCTCTCAAACGAGAAGAAGATTATGCGTAAAATTAAAGAGATTTTTATTGCCATTCACATTGAACAACTACTCAGTAAGCAAGAAATTATGGAGTTGTATGTCAATAAGATTTTCTTGGGTTACCGTTCTTATGGTTTTGGCGCAGCAGCACAAACGTACTTTGGCAAAGATATAAAGGATCTCACCCTGAGCGAAGTTGCAACTCTTGCAGGCATGCCAAAAGCACCTTCGACCATGAACCCGATCTACTCCATTGAGCGCGCAACCAACCGCAGAAATGTCGTTCTCCAGCGCATGTTGAATGAAGAATACATCACTCAAGCCGAATACGACCAAGCACGAAATGAGGTCATTATTTCACGTTATCACGGCGCAGAAATAGAGCTTAATGCACCTTATGTTGCCGAACTCGCGCGTGCTTGGATGGTGTCTCAATATGGAGAAGAAGCATATACTTCAGGCATGAATGTTTATACTACAGTCGATTCTAAGCTGCAGTCAGCCGCGAATGAGGCCAGTATCAACAACTTAATTGCCTACGATGAAAGACACGGCTACCGAGGTGCAGAAAAAGTTCTTTGGCAAGAAGGTCAGACACCACTAAACACTCAAGAAATAGATAAGATACTATCCAAAGTTCCCACATACGGTGAGCTTACTCCTGCGGTAGTAACCAGTGTCACAACTCAGCAAGCTAAAGTTTGGGTAAAAAATCAAGGCGCTCAAACCCTAGATTGGGACGGTATCAAGTGGGCTCGTAAGTTTTTGACTGATGAGCGACAAGGGCCTGCCCCAAGCTCAGCCACTGAAGTGCTTACGGCAGGAGAACAAATTTGGGTGCGCCCAATAGAGACACTTACTGATAACCACGAGCAAAGTACAACCTGGCATCTGGGCCAAGTACCCAATGCGAATACTGCCTTTGTCGCAATGAACCCTGAAAATGGTGCTGTTCTTTCTCTTATTGGTGGATTCAACTTTGTCCACAATAAGTTTAATCGTGCCACTCAATCAGTAAGACAAGTTGGCTCAAGTATTAAACCTTTTATTTACTCCGCAGCTATAGATAAAGGGTTAACTCTCGCAACCTTAGTGAACGACGCCCCGATTAACCAGTGGGATAAAAGCCAAGGGACAGCGTGGCGTCCGAAAAACTCCCCGCCAACATATATAGGACCGACCCGCTTACGAATTGGCCTCGCTCAATCCAAAAATGTCATGGCCGTTCGAGTGCTACGAGAGGTTGGACTCGATGAAACACGCCAATATTTGACTCGCTTTGGCTTTGACATTGATCAGTTACCTCGCTCTGAGACTATAGCGCTGGGCGCAGGCAGTTTAACTCCGATGAAGATGGCGCAAGGATACTCGGTATTTGCCAACGGTGGCTACTATGTCGAGCCCTATTACATCAGTAAAGTCGAAGGCCCTTTTGGTGATTTAGAGTTTGAGGCGAAGCCTAAAATAATTTGTCGTGATTCATGCCTTTCTGAAGGCTCAGATGAGCAAAGCAATGAGTTTTTAGAGCAGGATATTGATCCCATTGATGTTGAGCAGAGTGCCCAATATGCCCCTCAAGTCATTTCAGAGCAAACCGCATTTTTGGTCCGAGAAATGATGTACAGCAACATTTGGGGGGGAGGCAACTGGAGTGAAGGTACGGGCTGGAACGGAACTGGATGGAGAGCGCAAGCACTCAAACGCCGAGATATTGGTGGTAAAACCGGTACAACCAACGATTCCAAGGACACTTGGTATAATGGCTATGGTCCCGGTATGGTGGCAATCTCTTGGGTAGGCTTTGACGATCATACTCGTAAGCTAGGCCGCACTGTACCCAATAGCAATCTTGGTAAAGATCAAAATTCGGGCGTAGAAGCGGGCGCTAGAACAGCCCAGCCCGCTTGGGTCGACTTTATGAAAGTCGCTTTGGCTGGCGTTCCATCTCAGGAAAAAGAAATTCCCGCCAATATTGTCAGGGTGAGAATCGATCGTAACTCGGGCTTATTGACTAATAAGTTTGATGCAAGTTCGATGTTTGAGTATTTTCTGGAAGATACAGAGCCAAAAGACTTTGTCAGCGATGAGGTGACAGACAGTATCTATACCTCAGCAGAAAACGAAGAACTCTTCTAAGTGATATCTCCCGATATAACACTATCGGGAGTATTCCAACAAGCCGCGTTAAAAAGATTGTACCTTTTCACGCCTAAGAGATTATTTCTTCTCTAACTGCTGTCTTATAGCTTCGGCTAATTGTTCAAAACGAGCTCGTAGTGGAGAGCCAGGGCGATAAGCGACAACAATGCTTCGAGAAGGCACTGGGTTTGTCGCTTTTACATAGCAAACGCCATCTTTATATTTTTCTTTGGGTAAAGATAATTCAGGTAACAAGGTAATACCCGCACCTGCAGCTACCATGTTACGCAATGTTTCAAGGCTCGTCGCTTTAAAACGCTCATCATCTTTTGCTCCAGCAGCAAAACAAAAGCCTAAAGCCTGATCTCTTAGGCAATGACCATCTCCTAATGCTAATACCGTTTTACCATTCAACTCCAACATATCGACTTTATCTAGCTTTGCCCACGGATGATCACAAGGAACAGCAATACTTAGTGGCTCTTCATAAACTTCAATTTCCTTAAATGGTTCGGTTTCAGCTACAGAAGCCAAAACTAAACAATCTAACTTACCATCTTCTAGCTGCTTAACCAGTTGATTGGTCTGAGCCTCATGTAAAAACAATTCAAGCTCAGGAAATTGCTCTTTTAGTACAGGGACGATTTTAGGCAGTAAGTACGGGCCAACGGTTGGGATAAAACCGATATGCATAGGGCCTGTCATGGCTTTTCCTTGGCCGCTCGCCATATCACGGAAGGTTTTCACCTCAGATAAAATTCGCTTTGCTTGCCCAACCAACTGAAGACCAGCGTCAGTGAATAAAACGCGCCGACTGCTTCGCTCTAATAAGGCCGTGCCTATCTCATCCTCCAATTTACGAATTTGGCCACTCAAGGTCGGTTGACTGACAAAGCACGCTTCTGCGGCTTTACGGAAATGATTATGTTCTGCCAGAGCCACCAAATACTCGAAATCACGGATATTCATTTTTTCATTTACCCACAAAAATAGAAAAAACCTATCGATACCATAGCATCTAACGATTGGAGCTATCAAAGTAAATTTCAAATAATAGCTCCATCGACATCATGCACGTCAGCTGCTAATACAATTTTTAATCTTTTCAAAGGAATCAGTAATGTTTACATCGAAAGAAGGCCATGAAGTACCACAAGTCACATTCCCAACTCGTCAAGGCGATGCTTGGGTAAACGTCACTAGTGATGATATTTTTAAAGACAAGACTGTGATTGTATTTAGTCTGCCAGGAGCCTTCACTCCAACTTGTTCTTCTAGCCATCTGCCTCGCTACAATGAGCTATTCTCAGTGTTCAAAGAGCATGGTGTAGATGAAACTTTGTGTGTTTCTGTCAATGACACCTTTGTAATGAATGCTTGGAAAGCCGATCAAGAAGCAACCAATATCACCTTCTTGCCTGATGGTAACGGCGAATTTACTGATGGCATGGGAATGCTTGTTGAGAAAAATGACCTCGGCTTTGGCAAACGCTCATGGCGCTATAGTATGCTAGTCAAAAATGGCGTGGTTGAAAAAATGTTCATTGAACCGAATGAGGCTGGCGACCCATTCAAAGTCTCTGACGCAGATACCATGCTTGGCTACATTGCCCCTGATCACAAGACTCAAGAATCTATTACTGTTTTCAGTAAACCTGGCTGTCCTTTCTGCGCTAAAGCAAAACAGAGTTTGATCGACCATAATCTTCAATACGAAGAAGTTATCTTGGGCAAAGATGCTACTACGGTCAGCTTACGTGCTATCTCAGGTCGCGCAACCGTACCACAAGTGTTCATTGGTGGAAAACATATAGGTGGCAGTGAAGAGCTCGAATCTTACCTAGGCTAACAATTTATTGGGGTTATACCTCACTACTGTTGCGCTCTGAGCTCCAGTGCCAAGCGCGGTACTCAATATCATCACCGAAGCAATAAGTTGCTTCGGTGGTTTATCTGACAGGAATTTAAAATGAAACAGCTCAATGTCGATGTTGCAGTGATTGGAGGTGGAACTGCTGGTTTAGGTGCCTATCGTGCTGCTAAAGCGCATACCTCAAGCGTGGTTATGATTGAAGGTGGTCCATACGGCACCACTTGCGCCAGAGTCGGCTGCATGCCATCAAAACTACTGATAGCAGCTGCCGAAAGCGTGCACCAAATTGAGAAAGCACCGCAGTTTGGCATCCATCCACAAGGCAATATTACTATCAATGGCCGTGAAGTGATGGACAGGGTCAAAAGAGAACGCGATCGTTTCGTTGGCTTTGTCCTGGAAGGGGTCGATGAAATACCCGCCCAAGACAAAATTGTCGGTTACGCTCAGTTTGTTGATAACAACACGCTAAATATAGATGGACACACTCAAGTAACCGCCAAGCGTATTGTAATTGCAACGGGTTCTCGACCTGCTTATCCAAATGTTTGGAATGAGCTGGGAGATCGCCTAGTCATTAACGATGATGTTTTTGACTGGGATGACTTACCTAAGTCTGTTGCTGTATTTGGTCCTGGTGTTATTGGATTGGAGCTTGGCCAAGCTTTACACCGCCTCGGTGTTGAGATTAAGTTGTTTGGTCTCGGCGGCCAAGTTGGTCCACTGACTGACCCAGAAGTGATGAGCTATGCTGATAAAGCATTTAAACAAGAGTTTTATTTGGATGCCAACGTCAAAGTCGAACAAATGAAGCGTATTTCAGCTTCCGATGGTTCGAACGAAGATAAAGTTGAAATCCAATTTATCAACCATGATGGTGAACTTGAGACCTTTATCGTCGATTACGTTCTTGCCGCAACAGGTCGTCGACCTAATGTAGATAAGCTTGGACTCAAAAGTACATCCGTTGAGTTAGATGAACGTGGAGTGCCTACGGCTGACCACTACACACTGCAAACCTCGGCAGACAATATATTTATTGCAGGTGATGCAAGTAACCAAATCCCTTTGTTACACGAAGCCGCCGATCAAGGACGCATAGCAGGCGATAACGCCGGACGCTACCCAGACATCCGCGCAGGACTTCGCCGCTCATCCATTTCGGCTGTGTTCTCCGACCCACAAATCGCTATGGTAGGAGAAAGTTTCAAGCAGCTTGAAACTCGGCTAGGAAACTGCGGCTGCTTTGCAACCGGTGCGGTATCTTTTGAAAATCAAGGCCGATCGCGAGTCATGCTGCGGAATAAAGGTCTATTGCATGTTTATGGTGAACAAGGGACGGGACGCTTCCTTGGAGCAGAGATGATTGGGCCAAACGCAGAACATTTAGCCCATCTACTCGCTTGGGCACACCAAAACAAAATGACAATATCCGAAATGCTGGATATGCCCTTTTACCACCCAGTAATAGAAGAAGGTGTTAGAACTGCGTTACGTGATCTCAATGCGAAACTGCACCTAGGGCCAGAAATGATTAAGCACTGCCTTGACTGTGGACCCGGTTGTTAAAACTCACATAGTAAGTACTTTTTAGCGAGCCACATGGCTCGCTTTATTTTTATCTTATACCGGTAAGAATTTACTCAAAGATCGCTTTCAACTAAGCTAACACATGATTTAAGTGAAACTGGTAAGCAATCTACTCTATGGCGTGCAAATACTGCGAGAAACCTTGGTTTTGGAAAAAGGTGGGGCGATGTCAGCGCTGCATGATCCAGCTTGCCTGTCTTTCGACAATAACTTGGATACTCTGGTGGTATCTAGGACAGCACAGCCCTACATCCATCGAATCCATCTCAATACTTGTGGCAGGGTTTGCTTTTCACTCCCTACTTTTTCTTCATCTCTGGATGCGCTTTGTTATTCTTCCTTGGCGAAGAAGCAAATTTAACATCAAAACTTGAGCTCATTTTTTAAAGCAATAAGCGAAAAAAAGCCCCAAAACCAATTTCGGCCTTGGGGCTCTCTTAGATAATTCTAAGAAAAAGCAGTGGTATTTTAATAGACCCTGCTTTTTCGATAAGGTTCCACAAAAATACGATCTTTTTTGATCTTTTTAAAAACTACGCGACTTATTATGCAACATTCGCTCGCGCTATCGAGTTCTCAACTAGGTTAATCTCCAGCGCGACTTCATCACATGCATGCTGACGAGGACACTGCTCGCAGTCTTTCAGGACTTTTTCAGGTAACAAAGATTTAGAGGTTGGCAAAAATTGTATCTTCATAAAGAACTCTGGGGTTCGGGTCAGGACAAATACTTTCTTAATCGCCATCTGGCGCGCTTTCTCAACCAAGTAATGCACAATCGCACTTCCTTGGCCTTGGCCCTGCCAGCCAGCCTCAACACCTAATGAACGTATTTCTGCCAATCCTGAGTCATACACATAAAGAGAAGCACATCCTGTCACTTCACCGTGATGCTCGGCTACCGCAAATGACCCAATATCACGAATCAACTCGCTGCGAGAACGTGGCAGGTTCTCTCCCATGTTTGCCCAATACGCCACCATACCTTCCAAAGATTCTATATCCGTCAAACGCGCCGGACGAACATTCACAGCGTAGGCATCACGGGCAATCAAACGACCTTCAGCTTGTTCAACGGCATGAGCAACCTGCTTTGGTGATACTCCGCCTAACGCACTGCGTTTTTCCAAACATGAATCGATGGTTAAGATCTCATAGACGTCATCTTCGATGACAGGGGAAAATTCCTTCAGCTCTGAGATTGATAACTCTTCAAGTGCACATCCTTTAGCAATTGCGCCAACGACAGCAACACCAACAATATGGTGAGCCTCGCGAAACGGAATACCTTTAGCTACGAGATAATCCGCCAACTCAGTCGCATTCGCATACCCTTGTTTAGCCGCTTCTAACGTGCGCTGCTCGTTAACTTTTATCCCATCAAAACACATAGCAGCCATCTCCATGCAATCGTTCCAAGTATCTAAAGCGTCAAACAGCCCTTCCTTATCTTCTTGCATGTCCTTGTTGTAAGCAAGCGGAAGCGCTTTCACTGTCATCATCATGCCAGCGAGTGAACCGTAAACGCGGCCAGTCTTACCACGGATCAACTCCAATGCATCTGGGTTCTTCTTTTGTGGCATCAAAGATGAGCCTGAGGTTACTGTATCTGCAAGCTCAATAAAGTTGGACTCACCAGAATTATAAAAGATCATATCCTCGGCTAGGCGAGACAAGTGCAGCATAGAAATAGAAGCCACTGACATCAGCTCCATCACGTGATCACGATCAGATACTGAATCAAGTGAATTACGAGTTGCACGATGAAAACCTAAGTTGTGAGCCAGTTTTTCCCTGTCAATCGGATACGCAGTTCCAGCTAACGCGCCAGAACCTAGAGGGCAGGTATCTAAGCGTTTAATCGCATCCTGCAGGCGTGAATAGTCTCTTTCAAACATTTCCACATAAGTCAGGCACCAGTGTGCAAAAGTGACAGGCTGAGCACGTTGCAGATGCGTGTAACCAGGCAACACGGTCGCTTGGTGCACCTTAGCCACAGAAACCATTTGTGATTGCAGACGATCCAAAGCCATAAGTAGCTGCTGGCCTTGTTGACGACACCATAATTTGAGGTCAGTCGCCACCTGATCATTACGAGAACGGCCGGTATGAAGCTTTTTGCCTAGGTCTCCGACCTTGCCAATTAACTGCTGCTCAACCCAAGAGTGGATATCTTCTGCATCAGAACTTAGGATCTGATGCGGATCTTCCATAACCGCCAGTTTTAGCTCATTCAAGGCTAACTCTAGCTTTTGTTGCTCTTGGTCAGATAAAACACCGACAGATAACAATGCTTTAGACCAAGCAATAGAGCCAACAATATCTTGCTCTGCCAATCGGTAGTCAAAGCGCAATGAATCGTTAAATTCCTTGAATCTTGTGTCTGCTGCTTGGGTAAATCTTCCGCCCCATAATGCCATTGCGTCTCTCCTGATTACCAGTGCTCATTTGCTCGATGAACAGCTTCGTTTTCTACATCAATCTGGGTTCTACCCAGTTTTAATCATATTCTGCAAAGTTACGGCAATTCGAGCAAAAAATAAAGTATAAATTCATTATTTATACATATTTATTCAAGTCAATTTATTTTGAGCTGAGATAAAGTAAACAAAAAAGCCCATTCGCAAAGCAAATGGGCTCGTTTTAATTATCTGCTATTACTTATTCTGATGTTTAAGTGTGCGAATCCGACTGGACAAAGAATAAAGGCGAATAAAGCCCTCAGCATGACTCTGATCATACACTTCATCCTCACCAAAAGTTGCAAACTCTTCACAGTATAAGCTGTTTTGAGAACGTTTCTGCGTTACAGTGGCTTGGCCTTTATACAGTTTGATCACCACTTCTCCATTGACATCCTGAGCCAATTCTTCTGATGCTGCCAAAATTGATTTGCATAAAGGCGTAAACCAACGGCCGTCATATACTAGATGTGAAGCTTTTACCCCGAGCTCTTCGCGGAATTCAAACGCGGTTTTATCAAGCACCAATTGCTCCACCGCACGCAGAGCTTCCATCATTATGGTGCCCCCAGGGGTCTCATAACAGCCGCGAGACTTCATGCCAACCAAACGGTTTTCGACAATATCAATGCGGCCAATACCATGCTTGGCCCCTTTTTGATTCAAGTAAACAAGCGTATTGTATGGCGTCATATTTTCACCATCGACGCATACAACTTCACCTTTCTCAACTTTTAAGGTGACATACTCGGCTTCGTTTGGCGCTTGTTCAGGGGCAACAGTCCAGACCCAGCAATCCTCATTGGGCTGATTCCAAGTATCTTCAAGTACGCCACCTTCCGTTGAGATATGCCAAGCATTCGCATCTCTTGAATAGATTTTAGTTAGAGAAGCGGTACATGGGATATTACGCTCAGCAAGGTAATCAAGACACTCTTCACGACTAACAAGATCCCATTCTCGCCACGGAGCAATAACATGCAGATCGGGAGCTAAGGCTGCAAATGCACCTTCAAAACGCACTTGATCGTTACCCTTGCCAGTACATCCATGACACAAAGCATCCGCACCCACTTTGCGTGCAACCTCTACCTGCGCTTTTGCAATGATAGGACGAGCCATTGAAGTGCCAAGTAAATATTTGCCTTCATAACAAGCCCCTGTTTTTAAGGTTGGATAGATGTAATCCGCAACCATGGCTTCTTTAAGATCAGCAACATAACATTCAGATGCCCCAGATGCTTTGGCTTTTGCTTCAATACCCTCTAACTCTTCAGCGCCTTGTCCCACATCAGCAACAAAAGCGACCACTTCACAATCATAGTTTTCTTTAAGCCACGGGATAATTACCGAGGTATCAAGACCGCCAGAGTATGCGACAACAACTTTACTGACTTTTACTTTACTCATTTCTGCTTCTCTCCAAAATTTCAGCCCTGCACATGGCGGTCAGTGCTGTCGATCATTCTTTAATTATTCGGTAAAAACTGGGTGCCAATACTTTCCCCAGCAAATAGCTGCGCGAGCTTCTCTGGATAGCGCCAAGTGGCTACCTCAATAGAGCGTCCGAGCGTATTGGCAGCTTCCAATGCAGCCTGAACTTTGACAATCATGCCATCGGTGATCACATGGCCATTGATAAGGCTTTGAGCTTCTTTATCATCAAGGCTATTTATAAGATGCCCTTTACCATCAAGCACACCGCTCACATCCGATAGCAATACAAGATCAGCGTCCAAGGCTCCAGCAACCGCGACGGCTGCCTGATCAGCATTGACATTCATCATTTGTCCATTCGCCGTGATGCCAATCGAGCTAATAATGGGTAAAGCGCCACTATCGAGAACCGCTTGCAATAGGGTTGAGCTTCCCGGTGTCGCTGCCCCAACTGCGCCAAGCTCGGGATCCAACTCTTCAACCTGACACAAACCACCATCGGCAAGACTTAAACCAATCGCATTCAAGCCATCTTTAATCGCTTGGCCTTGCAACATCTTGTTCGCGGTCCCAGCCAAAGCGCCTGTAATCAAAGGGATTTGTTCATAGGGCGTTACCCGCAAGCCATTTTTTTTGACTGTTTCCAGCTGTAACTTGTCCATAAGTTCATCCACCAAGTAGCCGCCTCCGTGGACAATGACGATCGGTCGCTGAACCGAACTTTGATAATCTGCAATCGCACCAAAAACCTGACTCAATGTCTTAGAACACGACAAGGCAGCACCGCCGAGCTTTATCACTAATGGAGTTTGTTTGTTCTCTGTCATTACTTTTCCTTTTGCCTGCTTGTTTATACAAGGGCAGTTAATTCTGCAAATCCATAGTGGATATTGAGGCATTGCATCGCTTGGCTCGAAGCACCCTTAAGTAAGTTATCTATCGCAGAAACGACAATGATGTGTTCGCCCTGAACCTTCCAGCCGATATCGCAAAATGGCGAATTCTCCACATTCTGAATACTGGGTAATTCTGCAGATAGTAAGCGCATCGCAGGTTTATCTTGGTAGGCGATTTGAAACGCCTTTTCGACGCATTCTTGAGTCACACCTTGAGCTAGCTTCATGGTGATTGTTGCTAAAATACCGCGTTTAAAGTTACCAAGATGAGGAGTAAATATAACGTCGGTACAAAGGTGGGTCGCAATCTCAGGTTGGTGACGATGAGAAAATACGCCGTAAGGCTTCAAACTAACTTCACAATAGCTATTGGCCATGGATGCTTTACGACCAGCTCCTGACACACCGCTGGTTGCGTTAATTACTGGCCACTGCCTAACATCTAAAAGATTCGCCTCAACCAACGGCTTTATCGCAAGCTGTGAAGCTGTGGGATAGCACCCTGGCACAGCAATCAACTGAGCTCGCTTAATGCTATTGCTGTTCCACTCCGCCAGACCGTAAGCCGCAGTCTCTAACCAATTTTGATGCTGATGCTCAAAGCCATAAAATTGCTCATAAAAACCTTCTTGCTTAACTCTAAATGCACCTGACAAATCAAAAACTTGGCAACCTTTGGCAAGGAAAATAGGTGCTAAATCATGACTGACTTGGTGATCGGTTGCCAGAAATACCACATCACTTTGAGCAGCCACGAGCTCAGGATCGTGCAAAGCTTCTACTGTGTGATTCACCACACCTGATAGCTTGCCATGCAATTGGGAAATACATTTACCTGCGTCTACACTCTTGGCTGAAACATACAAACCCGATAATGTAAGCTGAGGGTGTTTATGCACCATTAGGGCGAGCTCAGCCCCTGTATAACCGCTGGCACCAATAATTGTGGTTTTGAGTATATCGAACATCCGACTTACCTTTAAAAATTACAGTTACTAATGATTATAAATCTTAAAATAACCAACAATATCGGTTTTTTATTCATTTAAATTGATTTATTATGTTTTTACCTTCATTAATCATTTATGTCAACAGGCAAAGCGAAACTAAATTATGCAACTACCCAGTTTTATCGAGGTCTATCAAGGCCTGATATCCACCTCATCAATCAGTTCGACTGATCCAAGTTGGGATCAGGGAAACGCACATGTGATTGAAAAACTAGACTCGTGGATGCAATCACTCGGCTTTGAAACTGACGTAATCAAAGTCTCGGCAGGAAAATTCAACCTACTGGCTAAAAAGGGAACGGGCGAGGGTGGACTGCTACTTGCTGGTCATAGCGATACGGTTCCTTTTGACCAAGGGCGTTGGAATTTCGACCCACATAAACTGACCCAAGCTGACAATCGCTTTTATGGGCTCGGCACTGCTGACATGAAAGGCTTTTTCGCATTCATTTATGAAGCGGTAAAAAAAGTTGACTGGAGCAAGCAAACCAAGCCCTTATATGTGCTGGCAACATGTGATGAAGAAACAACCATGCTCGGTGCACGGCATTTTACTGATAACAGTCCTATTGAACCTGATTACTGTATTATTGGTGAGCCTACCAGCCTAGTGCCAATCCGTGGCCACAAAGGACATATGGCTAACTCTATCCGGGTAACGGGCAAATCAGGCCATTCATCTGATCCGGCTCTTGGTGTTAATGCGATTGAGATTATGCATGAAATTTTATTTGCCATGATGCAACTGCGCGACAGACTGATTAAGGATTATCACCACCCAGGATTTGCGATCCCGAGCCCCACGCTCAACCTTGGTCATATACATGGAGGGGATAGTGCTAATCGTATCTGTGGCTGTTGTGAGCTGCACTACGACGTACGCCCTTTACCTGGAATTAGCCTAGACAGCTTGGATAACATGCTACGCAGTGCGTTAAAGGAAGTTGAATTAAAATGGCCCGGAAAAATTGAAATCACCGCACTTCATGAGCCTATCCCAGGTTATGAATGTCAGCACAACCATCCATTTATCAAGGGTATGGAAGAGATATCTGGAACAGACAGCGAAACCGTTAACTATTGCACTGAAGCGCCTTTCTTGCAGCAGCTTTGCCCAACACTTGTCCTCGGCCCAGGTTCAATAGAACAAGCGCACCAACCCGATGAGTATCTTGGCTTTGAGTTTATCGAACCAACCATAGACGTGCTCTCCAAAGCAATGCATAAATATTGTTTCTAGTTTAATTTGGGCAGTAGTTTCACTGGCCATAGTTTGTAATAAAATTTCAGTATTGGGCAAAAGCGGCCTAATGCTGAAGTTAGCTAGCTGAGGCTAACCTTTGCACTACTATGCAAGAGTATTTGACTCTCATTGATATTTTTCGCTAGATTGTCTATTCAACAAAGAACAATGGATGTAATTTTTTTACAAGGTAGGATAATAATGAACGAAAAATACTCTGCTCTCAGAAGCAATGTGAGCATGCTGGGGCATTTATTGGGTAATACCATCAAAGATGCTCATGGTGATGCCCTTCTGGAAAAAGTAGAAACCATTCGTAAGCTTTCAAAATCTGCTCTCTCCGGCAATAAATCAGATAGAGAAAGCTTAATAGAAGAAATAAAAAACCTACCTGACGACCAACTTACCCCTGTTGCTCACGCCTTTAATCAATTTCTTAACCTCACCAACATGGCAGAGCAATATCACACCATTTCTCGCCACTGTGACACAGACGTCAGTGAACCCGATGCTATTAAAGCTTTGTTTTCAAAACTCAACCAAAATGGTATTAGTCAACTAGATACCGCACAAGCTATTCGTGATCTCAATATAGAACTGGTGCTCACAGCGCATCCAACAGAAATCACACGTCGCACCATGATCAACAAGCTGGTCAAAATTAATAAGTGTTTATCAAAGCTCGATCTCAATGAACTTTCCAGTAAAGAGCGGTTAAAAACCGAACGCCGGCTTGAGCAATTAATCGCGCAGGGGTGGCACTCAGATACGATACGTCAGCAGCGCCCTACTCCCCTTGATGAAGCCAAATGGGGTTTCGCCGTGGTCGAGAACTCACTATGGGAGGCCGTGCCAGACTTTCTGCGTGAATTAGACGGGAAAGTACGTGAATATTTGCAAGAGGGCTTGCCGATTGATGCGAGACCCGTTCACTTTTCATCATGGATGGGGGGAGACCGAGACGGTAATCCGTTTGTCACACACACCATTACTCGTGAAGTCATGCTGCTATCTCGCTGGAAAGCAGCCGATCTCTACCTCAATGACATCAATGAATTAATCAGTGAGCTTTCAATGACGCGCTGCAATGAGGCTGTGCGCTCACTGGCTGGTGAAGATGAACATGAACCTTATCGCGCCATTCTTAAACAGCTTCGTTCGCTACTCACCGACACCAAGGCCATCCTTGATGGAAAAATCAAAGGCCAAAAAATTGCTATTAAAGCGCCGCTGCAAAAAGTGGAGCAGCTTTGGGATCCTCTGTATGCCTGCTATCAGTCATTACATCAATGCGGTATGGGAATTATCGCCGAAGGTTCTCTACTGGATACACTGCGCCGCATCAAAGCCTTTGGGGTTCATTTGGTTCGTTTGGATATTCGCCAAGAAAGTACACGCCACTCAGATGCATTATCAGAATTAACCCGCTATCTGGGGATTGGAGATTACAATCATTGGAACGAGCAAGATAAAATCGCTTTTCTAACCAATGAGCTATCTTCTAAAAGACCTTTGCTACCAAGAGATTGGCAACCTTCTGAAGCGGTACAAGAAGTACTTGATACGTGCAAAATCATCGCTACTCAGCCACGTGAAGCATTTGGCGCCTATGTGATTTCCATGGCTCGCACGGCATCAGATGTGCTCGCGGTGCATTTATTACTTCAAGAAGCAGGTTGCCCCTACCGTATGGATGTATGCCCGCTGTTTGAAACACTTGATGACCTCAATAATGCTGAGTCGGTTGTCAAACAGCTCATGGGAATTGATTTATACCGAGGTTTTATCCAAAACCATCAAATGGTCATGATAGGCTATTCGGACTCAGCAAAAGATGCTGGCGTCATGTCTGCTGGTTGGGCCCAATATCACGCCATGGAATCATTGGTCAAAGTTGCAGAAGAAGAAGGCGTTGAACTGACCTTATTCCATGGCCGAGGGGGAACTATTGGACGTGGCGGTGCTCCAGCCCATGCAGCTCTGCTATCACAGCCTCCTAAAAGCTTAAAAGGAGGATTAAGAGTCACTGAGCAAGGTGAAATGATCCGCTTTAAACTCGGACTTCCAGAGGTTGCAGTAAATAGCTTTAATCTTTATGCAAGCGCAATTTTAGAGGCTAACTTACTGCCGCCACCTGAGCCGAAGAAAGCATGGCGTGATCAGATGAATCTTCTGTCTAAAGTCAGTTGTGAGGCGTATAGAAATATCGTTCGAGGTAAGCCTGACTTCGTGCCATATTTTCGTCAAGCAACACCAGAACTTGAGTTAGGCAAATTACCGCTTGGATCTCGCCCGGCAAAACGCAACCCAAACGGAGGTGTCGAGAGCCTACGTGCAATACCTTGGATATTTTCTTGGAGTCAGAACCGCTTAGTCCTGCCTGCTTGGCTAGGTGCTGGTGAAGCGATTCAACATTCTGTCGACAAAGGACATCAAACTCTATTGGAAGAAATGTGTCGCGAGTGGCCATTTTTTTCTACTCGCCTTGGTATGCTGGAAATGGTCTACGCCAAATGTAATTTAGAGATCGCTCGCTATTACGATGAACGATTGGTTGAAGAAAAATTGCAACCTTTAGGTGAACAATTACGCCAGCAGCTGAGTAAGGACATTAAAGCGGTATTAAATGTTGAAAACAATGAAAATTTAATGCAAAGCGATCCTTGGGGGCAAGAGTCCATCCGCTTACGCAACATCTATGTTGAGCCTCTCAATATGCTCCAAGCGGAGTTACTGTACCGCAATCGCCAAAATAGCTCGGCTTCTCCTGAACTAGAGGAGGCTTTAATGGTAACCATTGCGGGCATAGCAGCCGGAATGCGCAACACTGGATAGTCGCAGTGAACTATGATTTGGGGCTGATTTAATCGACAGCCCCAATGCATCTGATGCTAAAAACACCAAATACATAAAAACAAAAAACCAAAAGAAAAACTAAAAAAGTAAAAGTTTAGAATATTATGCTGATAAAATGATTTATTGAGTTAATTATCAGTTTTTTACCATTATCGGCCCTTCTATTCTACTTTATGCTTATTATTTAGATATAATACTTCTCCTTTGCGATGAATAATAAAATTACAGATCGCTCTAGGTGATAAAACGGCTTTTAAGGTGACATGGCCAACATTGTTGGCGCTGCTTGTGTCTCTACTGATGATAAGTGCCAAAGAAGCACAACAGTAGCAAAGCAGTTATTAGTATTTATTTGACCATTTGGATTAAAGACATGTCATTACCACACGTTATCCTAACAGTTCTAAGCACACGCGATGCCACTGGATATGATATCACCAAAGAATTTTCAGCCACCATTGGCTACTTTTGGAAAGCAAGTCATCAACAGGTTTATCGTGAGCTCAACAAAATGGCTCAGAACAAACTCGTTACTTGCGTACTTGAGCCCCAAGAAGGCAAACCCGACCGCAAAGTATATTCAATCACAGATGCGGGACGAGTCGCACTCGGAGAATGGTTCGATCAACCAACAGCTCATCCAACCGTTCGCGATGAGTTCTGTGCTAAATTGATGGCATGCGCTGTGCAGCCCTCTGCACCTTACCATCAACAACTTGCTGAGCTGGTCGAGGAATCTCGTAAGCTTGTCTCGCATTACAAAGAGATTGAAAGCGCTTACTATTCTAAACCTGCAACTCTCGACAAACAGCAGCGTCTTGAGCGCTTAACACTTCGTCGCAACCTACTCGTGCGCCAAGCTTGGGTAGAGTGGGCAGAAGAAGTACTTGCAGAGCTGACAGCTCTGGCATAAGCAAGATCAAAAAAGGTTGGCATAGCACCAACCTTTTTTATCGAATAAATATGGTCGTTTAGATACCATCACCACCCACAAAGCTTTGTGAACGTCCATTAAATTGCTGGTCCATATCAAGCGATGGTTTATCGGTTTTGGGCCTACCCACAATCTTAGCGGGCACACCAGCAGCAGTTGTATGTGGCGGCACAGGTTGTAGCACCACAGAGCAAGAACCAATCTTAGCCCCTTCCCCAACTTCAATATTGCCAAGAATTTTGGCCCCTGCACCAATCATGACGCCTTCACGTATTTTCGGGTGTCGATCACCACAAGCTTTACCAGTACCACCTAATGTAACATCTTGAAGGATTGATACGTCATTCTCGACAACAGCAGTTTCGCCAATCACAATGCCTGTTGCGTGATCGAGCATGATGCCCTGACCTATGCGCGCCGCTGGATGAATATCCACCTGACAAGCCACCGAAATTTGATTCTGCAAATAAGTCGCAAGAGCAACTCGCCCTTGTTTCCATAGCCAATTCGCCACGCGATACCCTTGCAGTGCATGGTAGCCTTTCAAATAAAGCAAAGGCATTGAATACATGGAAACAGCAGGATCACGGTTGACCGTCGCACAAATATCACAAGCGGCAGCTTCAATAATTGAGTGATCAGTACTGAAGGCTTCTTCAATCACTTCACGGACAGCCATTGCAGGCATCGAAGTCGTATTAAGTTTATTGGCTAAGATGTAACTTAACGCCGAAGCCAAACTGTCATGCTTAATGATAGTCGCATGATAAAAGCTGGCTAGCATGGGCTCCTGCTCGGATAAGTCACGAGCCTCCCTTACCACCGCTTGCCAAACTTTCTGTTTCTCACAATGTTTCATTTCTAAACCTTACATTTGACTACTACAAGGCGCCTTGAAGCCTAATATTGCACAGCTTTAGGCTTCTGCTTTTTTATCACGAGCAAGCAAATCTCTTGCAGCAAGGTGCGCATCTTTACCTTGATACAACACTTGGTATATTTGGTCAACGATTGGCAGTTCAACCCCTACCCTTTTTGACAGTAACCATACTTCTTTAGTGTTACGATATCCTTCAACTACCTGACCAATCTCATCCTGTGCCACTTGCACCCCTTTACCTTCTCCTAATGCCAGCCCAAAACGGCGGTTACGAGACTGGTTGTCGGTACAAGTCAAAACCAGATCACCAAGTCCAGCCATGCCCATAAACGTCTCAGCTTGAGCTCCAAGCGCTGTGCCAAGTCGAGTCATCTCAGCAAGTCCTCGGGTGATCAGCGCGGTGCGAGCATTGGCACCAAAGCCTATCCCATCAGACATGCCAGCACCAATTGCAATCACATTCTTAACCGCGCCCCCAAGCTGCATGCCGATAAAATCGCTATTGGCATACACTCGAAAGGTCTTACTGCAATGTATCTGGTCTTGAAGATCTGTAACAAAGTCTTGATCGGGTGAAGCAACGGATATTGCTGTAGGCATACCCATTGCTAACTCTTTGGCAAACGTCGGCCCAGATAGAACGGCTAAAGGATAGGTATCGCCAATAATTTCTTTAGCAACATCTTGAAGCAAACGCCCTGTCTCAGGTTCAAGTCCTTTGGTTGCCCAGCACAATCTAGAATCAGAGCGAAGGTGAGGGTGAACTTTAGCTAGTACATCAGAAAATACGTGGCTTGGTACGACAACAAGCAAGTCCCGACTAGCTTTTACCACCTTTGCCAAATCAGGCTCTATTATCAGAGACGAAGGGAATTCTATTCCTGGCAAAAAGGCATGATTGGCTCGATCAGATTGCAAGCGTGCCATATGCTCAGGATCATGCCCCCACAGCATCACATGCGCACCATTTCGTGCCAATGATATCGCGAGTGATGTTCCATAAGAGCCCGCACCAAGTACCGCCATGGCTATATTTTTACTGTCGTTATTCATGCTGTGTGTGTCTGTCATGAGTGTACCTGAGTCCTATTAAAGACTATGACGCCATAGACTTGGGTCGTTAAATTAAATATTTATCCTGATAGTAAATAGGTTATCAGAAGCTAAGCAATATTGTACGTCGCAAATGAAAAATGCACAGTGCATATCGATATGATTGCTCTGTGCATTTTATTTAACGTTAGGGCTTTTTGTCCCTGTCATCGTTTTTGATGATTAAGCTTCCGCTTTACCTTCTTCTTGAGCTTGCTGCTGCAAGTAGTTCATGAACAAGGCGTCAAAGTTAACAGGCGCAAGGTTTAGCTGCGGGAAAGTACCTTTAACCACTAGGCTTGAAATAGTTTCGCGCGCATATGGGAAAAGGATATTCGGGCAGAACGCACCTAAACAGTGAGCAAGCTGACCTGACTCCATTTTTTCTGCTGTGAAGATGCCGCCCTGCTGAACTTCACACAAAAATGCCGTTTCTTCAGCATTTTTAACTGTCACAGTCAAGCGAAGTACAACTTCGTACACTCCCTCACCAAGCTCACGGCTTTGAGTATCTAGGTCAAGCTTTACATCTGGCTGCCAATCTTTTTGAAACATACCTGGAGAGTTAGGCGCTTCAAAAGACACATCTTTTAGAAAGATACGTTGAATTGCGAAGTTTTGAGCTTCTTGTTGTGGTGCTGCTTCAGCCATTTTAAAATCCTTTGTAATCGAGTTGTCTACTTTAGACTTAAAGAGAGGTTTACTCACGAACTCAGTGATAATTATGAGCTCACGCCTCTCAAACAAACGCTACGATATCAAGCAACGTCTAAAACCATTGAAAATTATTTTTTGCCTTTCACCAAGGGTAGGTTTGCTTCATTCCAAGCAATAAGGCCATTCTTAAGTAGACTGACATTTTCAAATCCACCTTTTGCAAGAAGATTCGCACTTTCTTGCGATGATTGGCCTGTCTGGCATACCACGATAATTGGGTTAGATTTCTGATTTTCAAGTTTACCCAAGTTACCAGCTTTAATATCAGAAGGTAAAATGTGAACTGCGTCCGTAATATGACCCTTTCGGAAGTCTTCTTTACTGCGAATATCAACCACAACGCCTTGCTCTCGATTCATCAAATATGTGGTCTGTGAGGCGGTAATTTCTCTGTAAGCTGCTGTGCTTGATTTCACTATGTTCATGATAAGGGCAATCAATATGCCTACCCAAACCAAAGAAAGGATCATATTTTCTTGAAAAAATGCGATGTACTCTTGCATGTCCTGCGCTCTTCGATACTAGAGCCGCTAATCGACAGCGGCTCTGAAATGTAAATTTAGACTGGCAGTATAACGAGGATGTCCTCGCTTAGCGAGACATAAGCTAGAGAATCACGCTCTATCGAAAGGAAAAGCCAATACTTGCTCGATGTGATCGGCCTGATTTGCCAACATCATTAATCGGTCTATGCCCAAAGCAATACCTGCGCACTGAGGCAAACCAGCCTCTAATGCTTCAAGTAATCGATAGTCAATCGGCTGTTCGGGCAGGCCTAAAGATTGTCGCATGCGATTATCATCTTCAAAGCGCTTTAGCTGTTCAGCCGCACTATCTAACTCATGAAAGCCATTCGCCAGTTCTACCCCTTTAAAATAGACCTCAAATCGCTCAGCAACTCTAGGGTCTTGCGGGCTAATTTTAGCCAATGCCGCTTGCGATGCAGGAAAGTTATAGATAAACACTGGCTGATCCTGACCAATCTGAGATTCAACACCAAGATTAAATAGCAACTGAAGTAGCGTGTCTCGATTTGTCTCCTCCTTTGCAATATCACCAAGTCCTAGAGCACACGCACTTTCTTTTAACTCAGTCATCGGAGCTTCTAAAGGACATATACCTAATTGACTTAAAAATGCCTGTTGGTATGTCATGCGGTAGGTTGATTTTACTTTGAGAGTCACTTTAAGTAGCTCATCCATTTCATCCATTAACTGATGATGGTCAAAGCCAACCCGATACCACTCCAACATAGTAAACTCAGGGTTATGGTAACGCCCGCTTTCTTCATTCCTAAACGCTTTACAAATCTGATAGATACATCCGCTTCCAGAGACCAATAGGCGCTTCATGTGAAATTCTGGACTAGTCATCAAATACAAAGCTTGCCCATTGGCATAATTGGGACCAACAAATTTAGTTTTGAAAGTATGCAAATGCCTATCTGTTACTGTGGCATGACTTAAGGCTGGGGTATCCACTTCCAATACTGCACGATCAGCAAAAAACTGACGTATCTGACCAAATAATTTGGCCCTCAATTTAAGCAACTCAAGCGACGCCGCAGGTTGCCAAGGTGTGTGCATGTCTGACTACTCATGTGTATAAATAAAGTGAGATGGGAAACTATCATCTTTACTTGAATTTGCAAGTTTAGACCACTTGTAAGTGAGTTTTAATGACTAACTAATCAACACGTGATTTATCTCGCCGACAAGAAAAAGGTTGGCCTTAGCTTTTTTTATTCAACCTTAGCGTATCTTGGGGATGGACAAGTGAAGTAAAAGTATGCCGTGACAGCCCTCACATTACGCGCATTTTTCACTCAAACCTCCTGACTACCTGAGCAAAAACCTAAATGCATCAATATTTGCTTTATGCCTGTCTTTTACACTAACCCTAGCCTTTTTAAGGTTTTCTCTATTGACAATAACAGGCGGTTCACTCCGCCGATTCCTACCGGAGGGTAACTGTGAAAACCATCACCACAGATATCGCAGTCATTGGTGCAGGCGGCGCCGGTCTTCGTACTGCCATTGCAGCCGCTGAAGCAAACCCAGACTTAGACATTGCACTGATCTCTAAGGTTTACCCTATGCGCTCACATACAGTGGCGGCAGAGGGTGGCTCAGCAGCAGTTATCAAGGATGAAGACAGCTTAGACAATCACTTCAACGATACCGTAGGAGGAGGAGATTGGTTATGTGAACAGGATGTCGTTGAATATTTTGTAGAAAACGCAACTCGTGAAATGATCCAAATGGAGCAATGGGGCTGTCCTTGGAGTCGTAAAGCAGACGGTGAAGTCAACGTGAGACGCTTTGGCGGCATGAAAGTCGAACGAACTTGGTTCGCGGCCGATAAAACTGGCTTTCATATGCTGCACACCCTATTTCAAACCTCAATTAAGTATAAAAATATTAGAAGGTTAGATGAGTACTTTGTTGTCGACCTGCTTGTTGACCAAGGTGAAATACAAGGACTGGTTGCGATTCGGATGTCAGAGGGTGAACTCATCACCATCAAAGCCAAATCTGTTGTGTTAGCCACAGGCGGAGCTGGCCGTGTTTACCACTGCAATACTAACGGCGGTATTGTGACTGGGGATGGTATGGCGATGGCTTACCGCCACGGTGTTCCATTGCGAGATATGGAGTTTGTTCAATATCATCCAACTGGCTTACCTGGTACAGGTATTTTAATGACTGAAGGTTGCCGTGGTGAAGGGGGGATCATAGTCAATAAAAATGGTTATCGATATTTACAAGATTATGGCATGGGGCCTGAAACACCTGTTGGCCAGCCAAAAAATAAATACATGGAACTGGGTCCTCGCGACAAGGTTTCACAAGCCTTTTGGCATGAGCAGCAAAAAGGCAACACCATCAAGCATTCTCTTGGAGACGTCGTCCACTTAGATCTGCGTCACTTGGGCGAAGATTACCTTCAAGAACGATTACCTTTTATCTGTGAGCTCGCTAAAGCTTATGTCAATGTTGACCCAGCAAAAGAGCCAATACCTATCCGTCCAACCGTCCATTACACCATGGGTGGAATCGAGACAAACCCAAACTGCGAAACTCGGATTAAAGGCTTATTTGCTGTTGGTGAATGTGCATCAGTAGGGCTTCATGGCGCAAATCGTCTCGGCTCTAACTCATTGGCTGAGTTCGTTGTATTTGGCCGAGTTGCTGGTGAGCAAGCAGCCAAACATGCGACCAATTTCAAAGGTTGGAACCAAGCATCCATATCTCAACAAGTTCAATCTATCGAAAAGCGCCTCACCGACTTAATCAACCAAGAAGGTGATGAGAACTGGGCTGAAATACGCAATGACATGGGCCATGCGATGGAAGCAGGCTGCGGCATTTACCGTCAATATGATTTGATGCAAGCAACCATAGATAAGATTGCTGAGCTTAAGGAGCGCTTCAAACGTGTGAGTATAAAAGATAAAGGGAAAGTATTTAACACCGACCTGCTGTATGCAATTGAAGTTGGCTATGGCTTAGAGGTGGCTGAGGCCATGGTGCATTCGGCCTTTCTACGCAAAGAGTCGCGAGGCGCCCACCAGCGCCTCGATGATGGATGCACTGAAAGAGATGACATCCATTTTTTAAAGCACTCACTCGCTTTTTACCGCCAAGACTCAGAGCCTCACATTGATTACAGTGACGTCACTATTACCAAATCACAGCCCAAAGCTCGTCTATATGGCGAAGCAGCCGAAAAAGTAGCAACACAAGAAAATGAAAAATCAGTACAGGAGGGCGTCTAATGTCTGAAAATCGAATCCAAAAAGTAGAGATTTTGCGATACGATCCTGAGCAAGACACAAAACCACATTGGCAAAGGTTTGATGTTCCCTTTGATAACACCATGTCTACCTTAGATGCGCTCGGTTACATCAAAGATAATTTGGACAAAAACCTCTCCTATCGATGGTCATGCCGAATGGCGATATGCGGCTCTTGTGGCATCATGGTTAACGGAGTGCCAAAGCTGGCATGTAAAAGCTTTTTGCGTGATTACCCAGACGGCATCAAAATTGAACCATTGGCTAACTTCCCAATTGAAAAAGATTTGATCGTCGATATGACGCCTTTTATCGAACGACTCGAAGCAATAAAGCCGTATATCATTGGTAATGACCGTAAACCTGAAGACGGAACCAATAAACAAACCCCAGAACAAATGGCCAAATATAAACAGTTTGCCGGATGCATTAACTGCGGATTATGTTATGCGGCCTGCCCTCAATTTGGCCTCAACCCAGAGTTTATCGGGCCTGCTGCACTCACTTTAGCCCATCGCTATAACCTAGATAGCCGGGACAATGGTAAAGAGCAGCGTATGGCGATGATTAATGGTGCTAACGGAGCTTGGGGATGCACTTTTGTCGGTTATTGTTCTGAAGTATGCCCCAAAAACGTCGATCCTGCGGCCGCAGTCAACCAAGGCAAGGTCGAATCATCGATGGATTTTGTTATTGCAATACTTAAGCCCGACGGCAAATTAACAGCGAAGGAGGCCTGAGGATGAGTAATCGAAAACCTTATGTCCGAGAAATGACCCCAAGTTGGTGGAAAAGTCATCCCTTCTACCGCTTCTATATGTTGAGAGAAGCAACCGTTTTGCCCTTAGTTTTATTTACTATTTTTCTGCTGATTGGCTTAGGCTCGCTAGTCAAAGGTCCTGAAGCATGGCAAGCGTGGCTTGAGTTTATGGCAAATCCTATTGTTATTTTGATTAATATCGTTGCGTTAATCGGCAGCCTTTTTCATGCACAAACCTTCTTTAGCATGATGCCTCAAGTGGTGCCTATTCGGCTCAAAGATAAGCTCATCGACAAAAAGCTTATCATAATGGCTCAATGGACAGCCGTGATATTTATTTCCCTAATTGTACTTGTTGTAATTTAAGGAGCCATGACTATGAAGCCGAATTTTTCAGTAAATACCGCTCCTAAACGCTCCGATGAACCAATCTGGTGGAGCTTGTTTGGTGCTGGAGGAACATGGTTTGCAATGGTGACTCCAGTAACCATTCTTGTGTTGGGAGTCTTGATTCCCATGGGTGTCATTGATTCAGAGGCATTAGATTATCAACGCGCCAAAGACTTTAGTAGCAGCTTGATAGGCAGGTTATTTATCATCGCTACTTTGGCTCTACCCATGTGGCACGCGATGCATCGCATTCATCATGGTATGCACGATCTCAAGATCCATGCAGGATTGACTGGTAAAATAGCCTGTTACGCCTTTGCAGGGTTAATCTCAGCCTTGGCGGTGATATTTATCATAATGCTGTAGCCAGCGTATAGACTTGCACCCCATGCATAAGGGGTGCAGAGATAAAGGAACTTAATCTCGCCACTCTTACTCAATAAAAGTGGCGATGTCTTCGAGCGCTTTTTTGTTTAATGCGTGCTCTGGTATGGTGGCGTCTTTGTCTGGATAACCCGTCACTATTAACATATAGGGTCTATCAACATCTGGATCGCGACCGCATATACCAGTCAAAAAGCTCATGGGCTTAGGTGTATGGGTTAGCGTTGCCAGCCCTGCATTATGTAACGCTTGGATCAGGAAGCCAGTCGCAATCCCTACCGATTCATGCACATAGTAGTTCGCCTGCTCACCATCATTAGCCAACCCACCCTTTTTCTTCGAAAATACAGCGATTAGCCAAGGCGCCTTCTCCAAATATGGCTTATCTGCATCGGTACCTAATGGTTTTAACGCATCTAGCCACTCTTGACCCGCTCGTCCTTGATAAAACGTTCGCTCTAACTCTTCTGCGGCTTGTCTAATCTGCCCTTTCACTTGACCGCTGTAAATCGCAACAAAATGCCATGGCTGGTGATTCGCACCACTTGGAGCCGTCCCTGCGGCGCGTATACAGTTTTCGATAATGTCTTTAGCAACAGGTCGGTCTGAAAATTTACGAATTGAGTGGCGACGTTTTAGCTGCTGATAATTTTTCTTAGCGCGAGCAGACATTTCCTCAGCCGGAAATTCGATAAAGTCATCAAGTGGGTAGTGAGATTCTAGAGGCGACATACGGTTTCCTTACACTATGAATGTCAATCCACTATAGCGATTCACTTTTTTGCTGCATAGACAAAGAAGTGTCAGAGAGAGACACTGAGAGTCAGAGCAACTTTTATCAATAGATACAGGAAAGGAAAAAGCCGATCTTGTGATCGGCTTTACTCGCGAATAAAGGCTGCGTAAATAGGCTAGAGGATAAAACGACTCAGATCTTCATCTTCTATGGTATCGCCTAGCTTTTCTTTTACGTATTGCGCATCGATGTTCATCTTTGAACCAGCTTTGTCCGTTGCTTCAAAAGAAATTTCATCCATTAAGCGCTCCATCACGGTATGCAAACGGCGAGCACCAATATTTTCCGTCGTTTCATTCACTGTCCAAGCAGCTTCAGCTATTTGAGCGATGCCATCTTGAGTAAACTCAATGTCCACTTGCTCGGTTTTCATCAAGGCCACGTACTGCTCCGTTAGTGACGCTTTTGGCTCAGTGAGAATACGTTTAAAATCATCGCTAGAAAGCGCTTCAAGCTCAACACGGATGGGTAAGCGACCTTGTAGCTCTGGGATTAAATCTGAAGGCTTAGCCACTTGGAATGCACCTGAGGCAACAAACAAAATATGATCCGTCTTCACCATACCATGCTTAGTGGAAACAGTACTGCCTTCAATTAATGGTAGCAAGTCTCTTTGAACACCCTCACGAGATACATCCGGACCAGAGCTTTCACCGCGTTTACAGATTTTGTCGATCTCATCAATAAATACTATGCCATTATTCTCAACGTTAAAAATGGCCTGCTCTTTTAGCTCTTCCTGATTCACCAATTTGGCCGCTTCTTCTTCAGTCAGCGTCTTAAAGGCGTCTTTAATTTTTAGCTTGCGCTTTTTCTTAGTATCACCAGCCAAATTTTGGAACATACCTTGAAGCTGGTTTGTCATTTCTTCCATGCCAGGAGGAGCCATAATTTCCACCCCCATTTGCGGGGCTGCAACATCAACTTCAATTTCTTTGTCATCTAACTTACCTTCACGCAATTTCTTACGAAAAGTCTGACGAGTGTTGGAGCTTTCCTCCGTTTGCTCATTTTGTCCCCAAGCATCACGTGCTGGTGGTAAAAGAGCATCAAGAATTCGCTCTTCCGCTTGCTCTTCAGCGCGGAATTTAACCTTTTCCATCGCTTGTTGGTGAGTCATTTTTATTGCTACATCAGTCAGGTCTCGAATGATGGTTTCGACTTCTTTACCAACATAACCAACCTCTGTGAACTTGGTCGCCTCAACTTTGATGAAAGGCGCGTTAGCCAGTTTGGCAAGGCGACGCGCAATTTCCGTTTTGCCTACACCTGTTGGGCCAATCATAAGAATATTCTTGGGAGTAACCTCAACGCGCAGACTCTCTTCTAGTTGCATTCTTCTCCAGCGATTACGCAAAGCGATGGCAACTGAACGTTTAGCCTTGTCTTGGCCAATGATATGGCGATTAAGTTCGTGAACAATTTCGCGCGGGGTCATTTCAGACATAATCCAATTCCTTAAATTCTATAACCACTATCTTTGTTTATTCAGCGTTAGCTTCTGGAGTTTCTAGTTCTTCGATAGTGTGATACTGGTTAGTAAATACACAGATGTCGCCTGCAATTTTCAAGGACTTCTCTGCAATTTCACGTGCGTCCAACTCAGTATTCTCCAATAATGCTGTCGCAGCGGCTTGAGCGAAATTGCCGCCTGAACCAATCGCAATCAAATCGTTTTCTGGCTGAACAACATCACCGTTACCTGTGATAATAAGCGAAGCGGTTTCGTCTGCCACTGCCAATAGAGCTTCCAATTTTCTTAGCGCTCGATCGCTGCGCCAATCTTTGGCAAGCTCAACTGCGGCTTTGGTCAAGTGACCTTGATGCATTTGTAGTTTGCTCTCAAAACGCTCAAAGAGAGTAAACGCATCGGCCGTACCACCAGCAAAACCAGCCAACACTTTATTATTGTATAGGCGACGAACTTTACGTGCGTTTCCTTTCATTACAGTGTTACCCAGCGATACCTGTCCATCACCTGCGATAACGACTTTATTATTTCGGCGTACAGATACAATAGTAGTCACGAGTGGACCTCATCATTATTTTAATTCCAATGTTAGACAGTATATGAGGTTATTAAATGACAAATTCAAGGGAAGAGTGTGTATCCTCAAATAATCCCAGTCTAATTTGAACCACATCGATACCAGCAGTTTGCTGGGCACGATATGTGTGGTCTTCTCACTATTATCCGTTTTAAAACATATAATTATATTTTTAAAACAAATAACAGCCATAGATGATAAAAGAATAATTTACTGAGAGTCTTTCCAAATGGCACAAGGTTCAATTTTCGCTCGTTGTAGCTTGTGTTTATCTCTTTCAGCATCTCTTTTTAATTTATATGGGCCAAGAACAACTCGATACCATTTACTGCCCTCTTTCTTACGTATTTTGCTATTTAGGCCTTGGAACGCGATATCGAGCTTACGGGCTTCAGCCTGCGCTGCATTGGTATAAGCCCCACACTGCATTATGTAGGGGATTTCAGACACTACTTGCTCTTTTGCCGTTACTTCAATTTCCCGATTAGGTAGGGATTCAACGTAATCCCACTTCTCCTCAGGAGGAGCTGGTAAAATCTTCTTAGGTTTAGGTTTTGGCTTAGTCTGCTTAACGACAGGCTGGGGCGGTTCTGGGTCATTACTCAATGTATAAAGCCCATAGCCGAAGATACCGACCAAGAGCACAGCAAGGAGACCACTTCGCCATGGTTTTCTTGATGGGGATTTTTTGGACGTTGTTTTTTTGCCGCCATTACCGCGACCGCGTTTTACGTAATCTCTATTTGCCACTGCTATAAGTCAATGTCTATTACCTCTATCGCTATGGTAATCCAGATTGTCCTGCGATGACAGGGAGGAAATGGAAGCGACACATCAAAATGCATCGCCCATTGATAAGATAAATCATTTAGACAATGTGAATACACCGTTAGAATAAGCACCTATGCTAGCGGTGTATGTAACCATTACTCTCTAGCAACTTCTTGGCGGTGCAACACTGTCTCTCACGATTAGTTGAGTTTCAAGTAGTCGTGAGCCCGCACGAACATCGTGACCACGCAATAGATCCAACATCATCAACATAGCTTGACGGCCTATCTCATAACGTGGCTGAGAAATCGTCGTTAATGGTGGATCGCAATATTGAGCGAAGTGAATATCATCAAAACCCACCACAGACAAATCTTGAGGAACACGCAAACCTAATTTTTTCGCCTCTTGGATCGCCCCTATTGCCATTGCGTCATTATGGCAAAAAATAGCAGTCGGCGGCTCAGGAAGAGAGAGTAGCTGTCTGACGGCCTTAGAACCATCTTCAAAAGAAAAACGGCCTTGAATGCAATAGTTCGGATTCATTGTGATCCCAGCCCGGCGGAGTGCTTGTTGGTAACCTTGATGGCGGAACTGACATAAGACAGCCGATTCTGGACCAGAAACCTGAGCAATACGTTTATGACCCATTTGAGTCAAATAGTTTACCGCTTCAAAAGCAGAAGTAAGATTGTCGATATGTACGGTTGGTAGCTCAAGTTCAGGGGCAAACTCGCATGCCATTACCATAGGAGGCAAGTTTTTTTGCTCTGGTTTACTCACATCAAAAGGCAAGTCGGTACCAAGCAGTAACATGCCATCGGCTTGCTTGGTAAAGACTAAATTAACAAAAGAACTTTCGCGTTTTTTCTGTTGTCCACTGTCACCAAGTAACACGATATAACCATGCTCCACAGCCGCATCCTCAATACCTCGAATAATCTCGGTATAATAGGGATCGCAGATATCAGGAATAATCGCGATGATGGTTTTAGATTCATTTCTACGTAAATTCCGTGCCAGAGAATTAGGTGAATATCCTGCCTCTAACACCGCATCCTCGACTCGCTTCCTTGTGGCTGAAGATACTTTTTCCGGATTCATTAGCGCACGCGATACAGTCGCAGTTGAAACGCCAGCCAGCTGAGCAACATCCTTCATTGTCGCCATAAATTTATTACCCTCTTTATTTTCCAAACATGGTAGCGGCCTCGCTACCTTAATCGATAGTGATGGACTGCCCTCCATCAAAACGACTATCTTCCAGACAAATCGTTTATCTACCGCGTATCATTAAAATAAATTATTAAAATCAATTCATAGTTTATTCATTTCAGCGCAGAATATTACGGGGTGATTAACAAAAATCAGACTAGCTTCGAGATGTGAATCACAATTAAATGAAAAAGCTGAAATCAGCTTAAATCTTGCGGCTCAATATCAATCGACCAACGCACTTTTTTCGAATTCGGTAACAAATTGATCGCTGGCTTTGCACTGAAAAGTAGTTTTTGCATGATGGGACGACTTGTCGTCTGTAGCATGAGTTGCCAGCGATGCTTACCTGCCCTTTTAGCTTGCGGCGCTGGAGTAGGCCCAAGAATCTGGCAATGTTCCTTAAAAAGAGGGTGTACTTCGAGAGTGAAACGCACCTGACGTAAAAAATCTTCAACCAACTGGACTTGATTCGCCTCCGCACGGAATAAAGTTAAAAACGAATAGGGTGGCAAATGTGAGCCTTTTCGTTCTTGCAATGCCAACTCAGCAAAATACCGATAGCCTTTGGTAAGCAAGGTTTGCAGTAGGCTATGCTCAGGGTGATGAGTCTGAAGTATCACCTCCCCTTGTTTACTGGCACGCCCTGCCCGACCCGCGACTTGAATAAATAATTGAGCCAATCTCTCGGGTGCCCTGAAATCACTGCTGTAAAGAGAACCATCAACGTCCAGTAAAGCGACAAGAGTCACATCAGGGAAGTGATGTCCCTTGGCCAGCATTTGAGTTCCAATAAGAATCTGAAACTCCTTTTTGCTGATTGAGTTTAAGGCGGCTTCTAAGCTCCCTTTTCGTCGAGTGCTATCGCGATCAATACGTATAGTTTTAAAGTCAGGAAAAAGCGCCAATAACTGCTTTTCCAGCTGCTCAGTCCCAACGCCAACTGTTACTAACTGGGAAGAGCAGCAATTGGGGCATTGCCTGATAGTTGCTTGCTGAGAACCACAATGGTGGCAACGAACTTCATCAGTCGATTGATGATAGGTATAATAAGCATCGCAACGCTTACACTCTGCTATCCAACCACAATCATGACACATCAAGGCAGGAGAATAGCCTCGGCGATTGAGAAATAGCATCACCTGATTGCCTGATTCAAGATGTCTTCGCATGTCAGCAATCAAAGCTGCAGAAAGTCCGCTATCTAAATATTGACCTTTAACATCAATGACTTTATTGACCGTAGGCAAAGCTTTTCCAGCACGCGTCGACAGTATCAAATGATGGTATTTGCCAGACAATGCATTGTGCAACGTTTCCAAAGCTGGGGTCGCTGAACCTAACACAATGGGAATATTCTCTTTACTTGCTCGCATAACAGCAACATCACGCGCATGGTAGCGCAGGCTGTCCTGCTGCTTGTAGGAAACATCATGCTCTTCATCAACGATGATAATGCCAAGATCAGCAAAAGGAGTCATCAAAGCAGAGCGAGTACCGATAACAATTCCCGCAATTTTATCTCTCGCACTTAACCATGCGTTTAGCTTTTCACTATCGTTTAAGCCTGAGTGAATCACCTCAACAGGAAGGCTGAAACGTTTCCTAAAACGCTTGATGGTTTGTGGCGTCAACCCAATTTCTGGCACCAAAACTAAAGCCTGCTTACCAGCCTCAAGCACTTGCTTTATAAGGTTAAGGTAAACTTCTGTTTTACCAGAGCCCGTCACTCCCTCGAGTAAAAAGCAGCCAAAGCCTTGGTGATTATTTACGGTAGCAATAGCAATGGCTTGCTCTTGGTTGAGTTTTGGCTTGTCAACTTGCGCTTCAACATTATCGGGCAAATTAAACTTTGGTATACATTCGACTGATTCAATCCATCCCTTCAGCTCTAACTTTTGTAAAACGCTGGAAGTAATGTTCTGATCAATGAAATCTTGATGAAAAGTAGGACCACAAGAAAGGGTTTCCATCACCTGAGCATGTCGAATGGCACGCCCAAATCCACGCGTGAGTTGTTCACGACCTTGCAACGTTAAATGCCACTCAATTGATGGGGTAAAAGCGGCTGGTTTTCCTTTACGTAACTGAGCAGGTAAAGCGTTAAATAAGGTCTCACCCAGTGGATACTGATAAAACTGACTGCACCAAACAAGCAGTTCGTACAGGTTACCTTGCCACACAGGCTCAGTATCCAATACCTGTTTGATCGTTTTAAGCTTGTCAAAATCGAAATCAGACCTGTCGTCCAATTCGGTGACCAAGCCAATCATTGTCTTCGGCCCAAACGGCACCGACACCCTGCCACCAACAACTGGATTTACACCAGGAGGGATCTGATAGTCAAACTGCTTATCTATAGGGACAGGCAAGGCTACTCGGACAATCGTCGGGCGCATATCGAATTAACACCAACTCAAAAAAACCAGTCTAGTCTATGTGAAAACCGCCCGACGGGAAAGAAACACCGTCTACTTGATTAAATTGGTTCTAGTCTGCGGTTAAAAAAGTAGCATTTTCACACGTAAATCGGTTGATCATAGATCAGCTATTGATTAGAATGTCGCGCCTTAGTGATATGGCTTGCATGGTCAAGCGGTGTCCAAGGTAAAATTTTATTAACTTACGTGTGGTGTCCGGCATAGAATCGGATAGCGACACGGCCTATATTTAGAGGTTTTCCATGAAAGTTGGTATCCATCCAGAATACAAAGCAGTTAAAGCAACTTGTTCTTGCGGTAACTCTTTTGAGTTCAACTCAACTCTAACTAAAGAGTCAATCCACCTAGATGTATGTGACAAATGTCACCCATTCTACACTGGTAAGCAACGTATCGTTGATACTGGTGGCCGTGTTGATCGCTTCAACAAGCGCTTTGGTGCTCTTGCTTCTAAGAAGTAATTTTGTCTTAGAGGTAAAAAGGACGCTGTGGCGTCCTTTTTTGTTTGCTGTCACAGCCCAGCTCAATAGCAGTTACATACAATCATTCAGTTGAGCTATCTCTCACTATCTGGTCTTATCTCCTATCATTTAACCAGATTTGTTAATTTAGCTTGCTCTCTCGCCTTTGCAGCTTGACTGACTTAATCTAGAATGACTTTCCCTATCTAAATTATTATTAAAATGAGTGTCTACCCCCATGTCCGATGACAACAACCAAGTACTTTCTCCTGAAGAGCAATTTCGCCAGCAAGCCTTGGATTACCATGCCTACCCAACGGCAGGCAAAATTTCTGTAGAGCTATCAAAACCTGCAGAAACCGCCGGTGACCTATCGCTAGCATACAGCCCAGGTGTTGCTGAGCCTGTGCGTGAAATTGCTCAAAATGCTGAGAATGTCTACAAATACACAGCAAAAGGCAATATGGTTGCTGTTATCTCAAACGGCACTGCCATTTTAGGCCTTGGTAACTTAGGGCCTCTTGCTTCAAAACCTGTAATGGAAGGGAAAGCGCTATTATTCAAACGCTTTGCAGGTTTAGATTCAATTGATATCGAAGTGAAACACCGCACCATTGAAGAGTTCGTTGATACTGTTGCCAACATCGCTGATACCTTTGGCGGCATAAACCTAGAAGACATCAAAGCTCCCGACTGCTTTGAAATCGAAAAACAGCTTATTGAACGCTGTGATGTGCCTGTTTTCCATGATGACCAGCATGGAACAGCCATTGTCACTGCTGCAGGCATGCTTAACGCCATTGAGTTACAAGGGAAGAAACTCGAAGACGCCACTATTGTGTGTTTAGGTGCAGGTGCAGCGGCGGTTGCCTGTATGGAGCTCTTGATAAAATGTGGAGCTATGCGAGAAAAGATTTACATGCTTGATCGCAAAGGAGTAATTCATACTCGTCGTGATGACCTTAACCAATACAAACAGTTGTTTGCCAACAACACAGATAAACGCACTTTAGAAGATGTGATTGAAGGTGCGGATCTCTTCCTTGGGGTTTCTGGGCCAAACCTGCTTGAACCTGAAGCGCTTAAGTTAATGGCAGACAAGCCGATTGTATTTGCTTGTTCTAATCCAGATCCTGAAATCAAACCAGAGCTTGCTCATCAAGTGCGCAACGATCTCATCATGGGAACCGGACGCAGCGACTACCCTAACCAAGTCAACAATGTATTGTGTTTCCCATTTATATTCCGTGGCGCTCTAGATGTAAGAGCGAGCGAAATTAATGACGCGATGAAGCTGGCCGCGGTAGAGGCTATTCGAGATCTAGCTAAAGAAGCCGTGCCAGCTGAGGTGTTAAAGGCGGCTGGAGTCGATAAACTAGAGTTTGGACCAGAGTATATTATCCCTAAGCCTATGGATCCTCGCCTGTTGCCAAGAGTCGCCAAAGCAGTCGCAAATGCCGCTGTAGAATCAGGCGTTGCTCGTATCGATATGCCAGACAACTATATGCAGTAATAGATGATGCTGCTTTGAAAAAAAGCCGCTGACTTCCCAGTCAGCGGCTTTTTCTATTCTAGATATAATGAAATGACGATTAGCCTATCGTGTGATTGATCTAAACATTGGCAACGCAAATATCTTGTTCTGGCTAGTCGTCATCATAAGATTCAAAAGCGATGCCCATCTCAGTCATCAATTTTTTCACTTCAGCTGGAATATCATCGGGGCGATCTTTTCTTAAGTCTTCATCCGTTGGTAGCGGCTGACCAGTATAGGCATGCAAAAAAGCCTCACAAAGCAGCTCACTATTGGTCGCATGGCGCAGGTTATTAATTTGACGACGGGTACGTTCATCCGTTAATACCTTTAGTACTTTCAGTGGGATAGAAACTGTTATCTTTTTTACTTGCTCACTTTTCTTCCCATGTTCAGCATACGGGCTTATGTATTCACCGTTCCAATCTGCCATTGCGCACCTTTATGTTTGATTATGTATAAAATTACAAAAGGTAATTTTAGCGGGATTTATGGCCACAAGCAAAGACATATAGACGTCTAGATATATTGACGTCCAAAACAACTCAAGGTAAAGTAAAAAGAGTTGATTGGAATAACATATCTCTAACATCCACGAAAAGGTATAGTGTTATCTCCAAAGAGGTCACTACTGTTCGAAAGGAAACACTTATGAGCCGCCGTAAAACAGCCACAATTGCAGTGCGTACAGGTATAGAGTCAGATACTCAGCATCATGCTGTCGTGCCGCCTATCTATCTCTCGACAAACTTTGGTTTTCCCGCCTTTGGCGAGGTGCCCAAATATGACTATACACGTTCAGGCAACCCTAATCGTGGACTATTAGAGCAGGCTCTCTCTGAATTAGAATCTGGCGCTGGCGCCGTAGTCACCAATTGCGGCACTTCAGCGCTTAATTTATGGGTTTGCACATTTCTTGGGCCGGATGATCTTATTATTGCTCCACATGATTGTTATGGTGGAACCTATCGATTGTTCAACACCCGCGCTCAAAAAGGAGATTTCAAGGTTCTTTTTGTTGATCAATCAGATACTCAAGCCCTAGATTTGGCCCTTGAACAAAAACCCAAGCTCATCCTTTTAGAAACACCATCAAATCCACTGGTGCGCGTCGTAGATATTGCACAGGTGTGTGAGAAAGCGCATCAAGCAGGCGCAAAGGTAGCCGTAGATAACACCTTTTTAACCCCCATATTCCAAAAGCCGTTGGAACTGGGCGCAGATTTCGTGATTCACTCCACCACAAAATATATCAATGGTCATTCCGATGTGATTGGTGGTGTCATTATTACAAAAAATGAAAAGGATAGTGAAGATTTAGCTTGGTGGGGCAATTGTATTGGCGCGACAGGTACACCTTTTGATAGCTATATGACCTTACGCGGAATCAGAACTCTTGCAGCTCGAATGAGAGTCCATGAAGACAGTGCTAAGCACATTTTGGCCTATCTGAGATCGCAATCTCTAGTTGGAAAAATCTATCATCCTAGCTTGCCAGAGCACCCAGGCCATGAGATTGCTAAGAAACAGCAATCAGGGTTTGGTTCTATGCTCAGCTTTGAATTTTCAGGAAGTTTTGAGCAGCTCAAGTATTTCGTTGGCGAGCTACAATTATTCTCTTTGGCTGAATCTCTCGGAGGTGTAGAGAGCCTTATTTGTCACCCAGCCTCTATGACTCACAGAGCCATGGGAGAAGAAGCACTAGAAAAAGCAGGGGTATCACAGCAACTATTGCGCTTATCAGTTGGGTTGGAAGATGCAGATGACCTCATTAACGATTTGGAGCAAGCATTTAATAAAGCCAAGGAGTCGCATCAATGAATCCATCGCGACAATTACATAAATTTGGCGGAAGCAGTCTCGCAAATCCAGAGTGCTATCACCGAGTCGCCAAGATACTAAAAGAGTACTCCAACCCCGATGATCTCATCGTCGTCTCAGCAGCAGGAAAGACAACCAATCGCTTGATTGAGTTCTTGGATGCTCTAAACAAAGATGGCCGTATCGCTCACGAAATCCTGCAATCCCTGAGGCAGTTCCAAACCCAGTTGGTCACAGATCTATTGCAAGGCGAGTTACAAAACGAGCTTATCTCAGCTCTAAATGATGAATTTAGCACCCTAGGAGAGCTAATAGCGCCTTTAAGCGCCGCTCAAAGAGCTTCAGTGCTTGGTCATGGAGAAACATGGTCGGCACGCTTGCTTGCAAGCTTACTCAATCAAAATGGAATGCCCTCAGTTGCTCAAGACTCTCGAGCATTTCTTCGCGCACAAGCTGGAACTCAACCAGAGGTGTACAGAGGCGACTCCTACCCTTTGCTCAAAGAGATACTCGCCCAACACATCAATCATCGTATTATTATTACTGGTTTTATGGCTCAAGATGAGCAAGGCCATACTGTGTTGCTCGGTCGAAATGGTTCCGATTACTCAGCAACCGTCATCGGCGCTTTAGCAGAAGCGTCGAAGGTCACCATATGGAGCGATGTAGCCGGTGTCTATAGCGCAGACCCTCGTTTAGTTTCCGATGCCTGTCTGCTGCCTTTGCTTCGCCTTGATGAAGCCAACGAGCTCGCACGCTTAGCTGCCCCAGTGCTGCATAGCCGCACCCTACAACCTGTCGCCCAAAGCTCGATGGATCTTCACCTTCGCTGTAGTTATGACCCGGAAGCTGGTTCAACTCGTATCGAACGAGTGCTAGCTTCTGGACGAAGCGCTAAAATCATATCTTCTCTGGATGAAGTGCTACTCATTCAGCTTCATTTTTCGACCGGGCATGACTTTGAAAGGCTCAAACAAGAAGCATTGAGTGGTTTAAAACGCGCTCAGCTTGAGCCTCTCACCTATGAAGTCCAAGAAGACCAACAAACTCTTCGTTTAGCCTACACGTCCGAAATTGCCGGTGGCGCATTAGAGTATCTGCAAGATGCCGCTATCGAAGCAGAAATCAAACTCAAAGAAGGCTTTTCTCTAGTTGCTGCAGTTGGGGCTGGTGTGACCAAAAATGCCAACCATTGCTACGGTTTTTATCAGAAGCTAAAGTTGGCCCCTGTTGAGTTCATCGCCGAATCTCAATCAGGTTTGAGCTTGGTGGCTATATTGCGCAGCACTCAGACCTCAGACTTAGTCAAATCTATTCATAGCCAGCTCTTTCAGGCACAAAAACGGGTAGGTATCGCTCTATGTGGAAAAGGGAACATAGGTTCAAGTTGGCTTGAGCTATTCGCCAAACAAAAAAGCAAGCTTGAAAAGCGTCACGGAATAAGCTTTGAGTTAGTCGCCATAGTGGATAGCCAGAACTACTGGTTCTGCCCTAAAGGCATTGATCCAACTAGTGTGAATGATCACTACGAAGAAGAGGCAATAGAATACCAGGGAGATGAGTGGGTTCAAAAACTCGGCTCTATTCAAGGTTATGATGAGGTCATAGTGCTGGATGTCACCGCCAGTCAACAACTTGCCAATCGCTATGTGGACATTGCGGAACAAGGCATGCACCTAATCTCAGCCAATAAGGTGGCTGGCTCAGCGTCTAGTCAATACTACCACCAAGTGCAAAGTGCATTTGCCAAGATTAATCGACACTGGTTCTATAACGCCACTGTGGGAGCTGGACTACCAATTAACCATACCGTAAGAGACCTATGCCAAAGCGGCGATGATATTCACGCATTATCAGGCATATTTTCCGGCACACTCTCTTGGCTATTTCAACAGTATGATGGCAGTGTACCTTTTGCAGAATTGGTTGACCTTGCTTGGCAGCAAGGACTCACAGAACCGGACCCTCGCTGTGACCTCGATGGCTCAGATGTGATGCGAAAACTGGTCATTCTTGCTCGAGAAGCAGAGCTCGACCTTGAACCTGAATCAGTCAAAGTAGAAAGCTTAGTTCCACCAGAGCTCGCCAATTTGTCACTCGATGCATTCCTCGAACAAGGGCAAATACTCAGCGAACGGATGGCAGAACGGCTAAACCACGCTCAAAGTGAAGATAAAGTGCTGCGCTATGTTGCTCGGCTAGGAAAAAATGGCTCAGCTACTGTTGGTATTGAAGCGCTTGATAAAAACCATGCGCTGGCCAGTTTATTGCCATGCGACAACGTTTTTGTCATAGAGAGTAAATGGTACAAAGATAACCCTCTGGTGATAAGAGGCCCAGGAGCAGGTCGAGAGGTTACCGCCGGAGCCATACAGTCTGACCTCAATTTACTGGCCAGTTTACTCTAAATTATCACGCAGCCATTGGCTGCGTTTTTATTGCGCAACGTAAAGCCCTCATGTTGAAAAGGACTAATATTAAACTTGAGAAAAATTCATGATGGCACAGTTGACTTTAAGCCCTATTCATTACATGATTTAGACATATAGACGTCTAAACGTAAATTTGAAGAATTTGTATTTTTGTGGTCATGCGACACCACATGGAGAAAGTAAGATGGGATATACACACGCTGGCCACATTGACGCCCTTAATCAGAACATTGCTGAACTTGCCGACAATATCAATGTGTCGTTTGAGTTTTTTCCGCCCAGCAGCGAAAAAATGGAAGAAACACTGTGGAATTCAGTTCATCGGTTAAAGACCTTAAAACCCAAGTTTGTGTCCGTCACCTATGGTGCTAATTCTGGCGAGCGAGACCGTACTCATTCCATTATTAAAGAAATCAAAGCACAAACTGGCTTAGTGGCAGCTCCTCATTTAACTTGTATCGATGCATCCAGAGAAGAGCTTATTCGTATTGCTGAAGACTACTGGGCCAACGGCATTCAAAGTATTGTGGCCCTTCGCGGTGATATTCCTCCTGGTGGTGGTAAACCTGAAATGTATGCCTCCGATCTGGTTACTTTGCTCAAGCAGCGCCATGACTTTGATATCTCGGTAGCCGCATTTCCTGAAGTTCATCCTGAAGCCAAAAGTGCTCAGGCGGATTTGCTCAACCTTAAACGCAAAGTGGAAGCAGGAGCAAACCGTGCGATCACCCAGTTTTTCTTTGATGTAGAAAGTTATCTGCGCTTTCGAGACCGTTGCGTTGCTGCGGGAATAGACGTAGAAATCGTGCCTGGCATCTTACCTGTTTCCAACTTCAAACAAGCCTCACGCTTCGCGGCGCAGAACAACGTCAAGGTGCCAAGTTGGATGGCGAAGCAATTTGAAGGATTGGATGATGACCCAACCACCAGACAACTCGTGGGTGCAAGCCAAGCCATAGATATGATTCGAGTTTTAAGCCGTGAAGGTGTGAAAGATTTTCACTTTTACACTCTCAATCGTGCTGAAATGACTTACGCTCTTTGCCATACCTTAGGCGTAAGACCTCAAAACTAAATGAACAAAAACAACCAAAAAGGGTTGACCATGGTCAACCCTTTTTACTTAATGCTCGTCATTATTCGACTTCATCCATCTTACCGAGCAAGTTACGGATACGGTCTTGCCATGCTGAATGCTCTTGTTGCATTTGTTCAGCCTTTTGCTCCATTTCTTCTCGACTTGAACGCAACTCACTGGCTTCAGTAGAAAGCTTTTCTTTTTCTTCTTTCAGCTCTTCCACTTCCATTTGTAAAAGAGCAATAGTGTCAACTGCAGTTTGTATTTTTGCTTCTAATTTTTCTAGTACTTCAAAAGACATCTTGGCCTACCTTGTATTATCCGATTTACCGTAAAGCGCTTCACTTCACCTTATGTCCTCATTCTACTCAGGCAGAGAGAGAGAAACACGCTCTATATTGTATATTTGGTATCATTCGATTAAAAAAACAGCATACCCTGACAATGCACTGACGGAGAAGGACTCAAAGCACATTTTTTATTAGTTTTGATCGGATTTTTATGAATTTAGATCTAAATAACCTATTAAAAAACATGCAGGTGTCAACATAGAGCCTTAACGCTTATTTCCTAAACGATCGTCTATCTATTGTCTACTAGTCTTACATAACCCTTGAAACAACACATTAGCCGCTAAGCTACCAGTAAAAATATTCACCAAAACCAATAATACTTGTGTCAAATTGCGCAACGTATCACGTGAAATATCATGATTGGGCAATCTCATAAAGGCTTCAATCGCTTCGTCACTAGCAAGCAAGATATCAACCGAGGCAAAGGTACCAAGAAAAATCAGTCCTATTGCTGTGACAATAAACTGCCTCCTCTTTTTGGCCAAAGTCAGAGCCCAAAGTAATCCACAAATTAAGCTGCTATAGGCAAAAAAAGCAAAAAATGGAAAAACCAAATAGACATCAAGCAAATAAGCTGAGCAGAACAAAATAATAAAAAGCACAGCAGTAGCAATAAAGACTTGTCGAAAGTTAAATTTTTTCATCCAGTTACCTGATTTGATATCCCAAGCGTTTTCACAAACACACCATATTTAAGCTATGGCTCAGCCGTCAAGCGGATTAAGGGGCAGCTTCCTTAAAACCGATAGTTTAGCGCATAACCAGACTTGTGATTTCAAGATAGTTTAGTAAACCTATGCTTAATCGGGATTCAGTCATGTTTTTTGCCAGATCCAGCTATGCTAAAATTCGCGCAGCATCCCTTTTTCTCAGCTTAATTTTCATTTGGAGCATTTATGAAGCGTGATTTAGCAATGGCATTTTCCAGAGTGACAGAAGGCGGAGCCTTGGCCGGTTATAAATGGCTAGGTCGCGGCGATAAAAATGCCGCCGACGGAGCTGCCGTTGAAGCAATGCGTATTTTATTAAATCAGACAGAGATTGATGGCCAAGTGGTGATTGGTGAGGGAGAAATCGATGATGCTCCTATGCTGTATATTGGCGAAACGGTCGGAATCGGGGGAGAGGAAGTCGACATTGCTGTTGATCCCATTGAAGGCACTCGAATGACCGCAATGGGGCAATCAAACGCTCTAGCTGTACTGGCAGCAGGAGAGAAAGGCAGCTTTCTCAAAGCACCAGATATGTATATGGAAAAATTGGTTGTAGGTCCAGGGGCCAAAGGCTGTATTGATCTCAATAAACCTCTTAAAAAAAATCTGGAAAACATAGCCAAAGCACTGAATAAAACACTCGATACATTAGTCGTTATTACCCTTGCCAAACCGCGCCATGATGAAGTGATAGCACAGATGCAAGCAATGGGTGTGCGGGTTTTTGCTATACCCGATGGTGATGTAGCAGCGTCAATTTTAACCTGTATGCCAGAAAGTGAGGTCGATGTCATGTATGGTATTGGAGGCGCTCCAGAGGGGGTGATTTCTGCTGCTGTAATTCGCTCGCTCGATGGCGACATGCATGGGCGTTTACTGCCCCGCCATCATGTCAAAGGCGATAGCGAAGAAAATCGTATTCACGGCGCTGATGAACTCAATCGCTGCAAAGAAATGGGCGTGGAAGCGAATCGGGTGTTAACCATAGAAGAAATGGCAAAGAGTGATAATGTTATCTTCTCCGCAACTGGCATCACAAAGGGCGATTTGCTCGACGGTGTGACACGTCAAGGACACATTGCAACCACAGAGACTCTTCTAATTAGGGGTCGCTGCCGAACAATCAGACGTATAAAGTCAACCCACTACCTAGAGCGTAAAGATCCTCAAGTCAGAGAGCTTGTGTTATAGCTTTTAGACTATTAATCCGGATATAAAAAACGGAGACCTAGGTCTCCGTTTCTTGTTCAGCAAAGCTGTATGGCTTACATCATGCCGCCCATACCACCCATGCCGCCCATACCGCCCATATCAGGCATTGCTGGCGCATCTTTTTGTGGTTGGTCAGTAACCATAGCTTCAGTTGTGATCATTAGACCTGCAACTGATGCAGCGAATTGAAGTGCAGAACGAGTCACTTTAGTTGGATCTAGGATACCCATTTCTAGCATGTCACCGTATTCGCCAGTTGCAGCGTTGTAACCATAGCTACCTTCACCGCCTTTAACGTTGTTAGCAACTACAGACTCTTCGTCTCCCGCGTTTTGTGTGATCTGACGAATTGGCGCTTCCATAGCACGCAGTGCCACGCGAATACCAACGTTTTGCTCTTCATTATCACCTTGAAGATCAACAATCTTAGAGGCTGCACGGATAAGTGCAACACCACCACCAGCAACAACGCCTTCTTCAACTGCTGCGCGAGTTGCGTGAAGTGCGTCTTCAACACGGTCTTTCTTCTCTTTCATCTCAACTTCAGTTGCTGCGCCAACTTTAATAACCGCAACGCCGCCTGCTAGCTTAGCAACACGCTCTTGAAGCTTCTCTTTATCGTAGTCAGAAGTTGCTTCTTCGACCTGCTGGCGAATTTGAGCAACACGGCCTTGAATCATAGACTCTTCACCTAGACCATCGATAATAGTGGTGTTTTCTTTGGTGATAGCAACGCGCTTCGCTTGGCCAAGATCTTCTAGAACAACTTTCTCTAGTTCAAGACCTACTTCTTCAGAAATTACGGTACCACCTGTTAGGATAGCAATGTCTTGAAGCATAGCTTTACGACGATCACCAAAACCAGGTGCTTTCACAGCGGCAACTTTAACGATACCACGCATGTTGTTAACCACTAGTGTCGCTAGCGCTTCACCTTCAACATCTTCAGCAATGATAAGCAGAGGACGAGAAGCTTTTGCTACTGCTTCAAGAGTTGGAAGCAACTCACGAATATTAGATACTTTCTTGTCAATCAGTAGGATAAATGGATTATCAAGCTCAACAGAACCAGATTCTTGGTTGTTGATGAAGTATGGAGATAGGTAACCACGGTCAAACTGCATACCTTCTACAACATCCAGCTCATCTTGAAGTGCTTGACCTTCTTCAACAGTAATGACACCGTCTAGGCCTACACGTTCCATTGCTTCAGCAATAATCTTACCTACGCTAGAATCAGAGTTTGCAGAGATAGTACCAACTTGCTCGATCTCTTTGCTACCTTTACAGTCAACAGAAAGCTCACCTAACTCTCTCACTGCTGCTGCAACAGCTTTATCTATACCACGTTTAAGATCCATTGGGTTCATACCCGCAGCAACCGCTTTAAGGCCTTCGTTAACGATAGACTGTGCAAGAACTGTCGCAGTTGTTGTACCGTCACCCGCAGCGTCGTTTGCTTGAGAGGCGACTTCTTTAACCATTTGTGCGCCCATGTTTTGGAACTTATCTTCTAGTTCAATTTCACGCGCAACAGATACACCATCTTTAGTAATAGTTGGTGCACCAAAAGATTTGTCGAGAACAACGTTACGGCCTTTAGGACCTAGCGTTACTTTTACTGCATCTGCTAGAACATTTACACCTTCTAGCATTTTAATACGTGCGTCATTACCAAATTTAACGTCTTTAGCAGCCATCTTTAGTTTCCTTTTCTAAAATTCTTTAGTTTTACTTAATTAACAAATGAATCTGAGCAAAAAATTACTCAATGATTGCTAGCTTATTGCTCAACGATAGCCATGATGTCACTTTCAGACATCACTAGAACTTCTTTACCGTCGATTTTTTCAGTTTTCGTACCGTAGCCTTCAGCAAAAATCACTGTGTCGCCAACATTGACATCTAGAGGCATCACAGTGCCATTCTCTAGAATGCGGCCTTTACCAATAGCCAAAACTACACCGCGAGTTGACTTCTCGGCAGCAGAACCAGTCAAAACAATACCACCCGCTGATTTTGACTCAACTTCTTGGCGTTCTACGATAACTCGGTCGTGTAATGGACGAATGTTCATCGGTCGTCTCTCCTGAAAATTTCCATGTTGTTGGATAATTACCTAGCGCAATAGCACAAGGCGTTAAAGTCTTGTGCTATCTATATGTGGGACGTTTTGCTGAAACCCAAGGGGGATATGAAAGATTTTTGTGATCGAGTTCAGAGAAGAACTTTGAAATGCGGCTGTGGAAAGCTTAGCGCTAACTCGATGTGTTAGCGCCAGTCAGCAAGAGGGATGATTTGTGCACTGCCGCATTCTTCAGTCTCGGCCGAATCACCTTCGAGTACATCTTGAAATTTAACCATTTGAGAAACAAGCTCACGCATGAGAACAACGTTAGCATGATTAGGGTTTTTGCAGTTGTCAACCACTCTATCTATATGACTTTGCTGGGCCCAGAGTCTACCTTGCATCTCTTCAGATGCCGACATAATCATCTCTTTACACATTTCATGTTTGAATTGAGCAAATCCTTCAGGGTTGTTTTCTGCAAGGTCGATTAGCTCGTCAAACGAAGGAAGAGTCTGATTGATTAACGGTGAGTTCATAAAGCCCCCAAAACAAAGTAACAAATCTATCAATTAAAATATAGACGGTTTGCTGGGGTTGTGCGAACTACAAATCTTTTAACTCTGAGTTTTGGGTAAGAGAGCTTTGAGAACCGATTTTACCGCTGCTTAAACGGCAAAGCGACCAGAATAAGAAGTGGGAACGCCAAGTATTGACATAGGACTTGTGTATTGTCAAAAACCTATATTCGAAAGCTCCCATCTTGTGTTCTTCACTCATGCACATTACAGCGGAAAAACAAAGTTTCACTAACGGCCCATCCCAAAAATTACAGTTTTTACGGTTAAAAATAAAATTTTCAACTCCATGCGCCAATTCTGATGTTTGATATAGTAAATATCAAATTTATGCTTCCAAATTGCATCGTCAACTGATGCACCATATGGATATTTTACTTGTGCTAAACCAGTGACGCCTGGTTTTACAGCGTGACGGAAACGATAGTATGGTATTTCTTTTTCCAAATCTTCGATAAACACTTCTCGCTCAGGTCGAGGGCCTACCATCGACATTTCACCCTTGTAAACGTTAATTAACTGAGGTAGCTCATCGATTCGTGTTTTTCGGATAAAGTTCCCAACCTTGGTCACTCGTGCATCGTTTTTGGTTGCCCATTGGGCTCCATTTTTCTCTGCATCATTCCGCATTGAACGGAATTTTATTACCTCAAACTCTTGGTTATACTGACCAGTTCTTCTTTGTTTAAAGAAAATAGGTCCTGGCGACTCAAGTTTAATTAAGGCAGCAGTTATAAGGCCTACGGGGATCGCTATTATTCCAAGCATAAAAACGAACATCAGATCTATCAGTCGCTTTTCACTTACATTTCTTTTATTTGAAAGAATTGAAAAGGCTTTTTGATGTAGAAAGTATCCACTATGAAGCAGCTCTGTTTCTGTATACCCAAGTGTTCTATCAAAATAGCTCACCAAAGGCTCGACCCACGCGCCAAGTTCTGTTGCTTCAATGAGAAAATTGCGATGCTCCTCCGACAAGCTGGCACTTTCAAAGTGACATAAAGTCTTACCTTTAAAATCTTGAATAGAATAATTGTTTACATCGTATTTAATGTCGTGTTTTGACAATACAAATTTCAATTTTTCTAAATATTTCTCTGGTGCATATATATGAATGAGGGCTTTGCTGTTTTGCGGTGCTTGTTGTAAAACCTGATCATTTGGATTGGTGTCAAATACTGCTTCAAATACTTCTGAGCCAGTAACTTGATTTTTTAATACTGAGTTTTTCATACTTTGAATATTTAATATCTGTAAGGAAAAATTTATACGCTGTATTTACTTCGCTGTTATATGATATATTTTGTTGTAATTTAGTAAAATCATTAATTTTAATGATATCACTAAATAAATTTCATATTAACAACTAGCCTGTCTCAAAAATAAGAAAGTCATAAGTGTTATCGAGAAATTATCGAACGCTTTTCATTCCAATAGAAAAACAATTAATAATCCATTAGTACAAATGAATTTATGGTTATAATTTAGGGTAAATGTGTTAGTTTTATAACAAGTAGTCCAGTCAAATTATTTTATTAAACTTTTCTTGTTAACCCTCTCAAGGCATAGTGACCAAAATACTTAATTGACGCTGGTAAAGATAAGCGTTCAATCTCTCTGTAAATTCGCCACTGATACTTGAGAACACCCAGCTTATTCGATGATACCGAGTTGCCTCCTACTCTATACCGGGCTAGTGGATTGTCCGAACATCTTTCAGCTACTGTTCCAGTTTTAAGTATCTGTAACCACAGCCCCATGTCCTGCCTCTTAGATATATTAGGCATATAGACCTTTCCTAACATATCTACGTTATACATAGCAGTGAGACAGCCAATTTGGTTAGATTTTAAAATATCGTTATAACCTAGCCTACTAGGCGGCGTTCTTACTCCAACAACTTTTCCTTTTGTATCGAAAACCTCATATGATGTGTAGGATATACTCACATCATTCTCCCGCATAAAGTTAAGCTGCAATTCTAATTTACTAGGATGCCAGAGATCATCGGCATCAAGAAATGCGACAAAGTTGCCTTTGGCTTCAGATATACCGCGATTACGAGTCACTGCGGGACCTGCATTCCAAGATCTAGAAATAAATTTAATTTTTGGATCAGATTCGATAGCTCTCAACAACTCATCAGGAACTTCTGATGTAGAACAATCATCAATAATAATATGTTCATAATTTGAGTAAGTCTGTTGTTGAACGCTTTTTATCGTTTCTATTAATTCCAAACTAGGGTTAAAGCAAGGGGTAATGATCGATACTAACATTTTTAATCGCTACTAAATAAATCGCGTGTATAGACCTTGAAAGTAACGTCTTGTATATACTTAACCATACGGTTGGATACAATAACATCACATACAGACTTAAACTTTTTAAGGTAAGTCATAACAAGGGAGTGGAAGAATTCTTTTTCCTATAAAGCTGGTTCATAAACAACCACCTCTATGCCTTTAGCTTTGACCTTCTTCATTACTCCCTGTATTGAAGATGCTCTAAAGTTATCGGATCCCGGCTTCATTACTAAACGATAAATCCCTACCTCTAGTAATTTTAATAGCGATAACCTCATGATGTTGTGCCAACAACATAGCGTTAGACAGGCTGACAGAACCTGTTCCAGTAACCGCTATTTTCATTAAATCTAACCAATAAATAATTTAGTTTGATTTGTTATAATATTCTTTGTACCAATCAATAAACTTTTTAACGCCTTCTTTTACACCAATCTTAGGTTTATAACCCGTAGCAGAAAATAAATCCTCGGTATCTGCATAAGTTTGATAAACATCACCGGGTTGCATATCTCTCAAATTCTTCGATGCCTCTATACCTAGCTCATCTTCTATAGCTTTAATAAAATCCATAAGATTGATCGGACTACCATGGCCAATATTGTATACCGCATAAGGAGCGGAGCTGCTGGCAAGAGTCCCCTCTTCGACAGTCCAGCTCTTATTGGGCTGTGGAATAACATCGGAAATTCGAACTACACCCTCTACGATATCATCGATGTAAGTAAAATCACGCCACATGTCACCATTGTTATTGATATCAATCGTGTCACCATCCAGAATCTTCTTAGTGAAGAGAAACGGCGCCATATCTGGGCGGCCCCATGGACCATAAACCGTAAAGAAACGCAAGCCTGTAGTCGGAATGTCATACAGATGAGAATAGCTATGGGCCATAAGCTCATTCGACTTCTTGGTCGCTGCGTACAGTGAAACGGGGTGAACAACCGAATCGGACGTTGCAAACGGCGTTTTCGCATTTAAGCCGTATACCGAGCTTGAAGAGGCATATACCAAATGCTGCACTTTATTGTGGCGACACCCTTCTAGAATGTTTAAGTGACCCACTAGATTTGAATCGGCATACGCATGTGGATTTTCAATTGAATAACGCACTCCTGCTTGTGCAGCTAAATGGATCACTTGATCAAACTGTTCCGCTTTAAACAGGTTAGCCACATCATCGCGATCGGCAATGTCTAACTGTACCAGTTTGAAATTGGCATGCTGAATACGCGCTAGTCGAGCTTCTTTTAAAGCCACATCATAGTATTCGTTAAGGTTATCGGCACCAACAACTTGATAACCTTTCGCCGTGAGCTGCTTTACTACCGCACTGCCGATAAAACCCGCAGCGCCTGTTACCAAATATTTCATTGTTTTAATCCTTAATCTGAACCAAATAGATCACGTGTATAGACTTTGTCTTGTACATCCGCCAGCTCTTGCGCCATCCGGTTAGATACAATCACATCACAGCTTGATTTGAACTGTTCGAAATCTGTTAGCACCAATGAGCGGAAAAACTCTTTTTCCTTTAGCTCTGGCTCAAACACCACAACTTCAATGCCTTTCGCTTTGAGGCGTTTCATGATGCCTTGAATACTAGAAGCGCGGAAGTTATCAGAGCCCGATTTCATCACTAAACGGTAAATACCCACGCGTATAGGATTACGTTTAATGATTGAATCTGCGATAAAATCTTTACGTGTAGTGTTTGAATCAACAATTGCACCAATAATGTTGTTAGGCACGTCTGCATAGTTCGCGCGCAGTTGTTTGGTATCTTTTGGTAAACAGTAACCACCATAACCAAACGAAGGGTTGTTATAGTGTGAGCCAATACGTGGATCTAAACATACACCATCAATAATTTGGCGCGTGTCTAAGCCATGAGATTCAGCATAGGTGTCGAGCTCGTTAAAATAAGCAACGCGCAAGGCCAAATAAGTGTTTGAGAATAGTTTTACCGCTTCTGCTTCCGTCGAGTCTGTAAATAGGATTTCAACGTCTTTCTTCACCGCCCCTTTTAACAGAAGGTTCGCGAATACTGATGCACGTTCAGAACGTTCGCCCACCACAATACGAGATGGATGCAGGTTATCGTATAGCGCTTTACCTTCACGCAAAAACTCTGGAGAGAATATCAGATTTTCACATCCTAACTCTTGTTTAATACGATCGGTATAACCCACAGGAACGGTAGATTTAATCACCATCACCGCATTTGAGTTAATCGCCATTACGTCTTTAATCACCGCTTCAACAGAAGCAGTGTTGAAGTAATTGGTTTCAATATCGTAGTCTGTCGGGGTGGCGATAATAACGAACTCTGCATCGGTATACGCCAGCTCTTTATCTAGAGTGGCAGTAAACTTTAATGACTTATTTTTTAAAAAGTCTTCGATTTCTAAATCGATGATTGGAGATATTTTATTATTCAGTAATTTTACTTTTTCTTCGATAATATCGACCGCGACAACGTCATGATGCTGGGCCAATAGCATCGCATTTGATAAGCCTACATAGCCGGTACCAGCAATTGCAATTTTCATAAATAAACCTTTGTATTTATGTAATAATTAGTTTTATAGAGTGTTTGAGTAAACCTTATGAGCAATATGTCACGAGGCTATTGAGGTGTTGTGTATCGAGGTACGTATAAGATACCATTATGCATTTATTTGATTACATACTGTTTACGTGACCGCGCGTAGCTTTTAAGTTTTTTGGTGTAGTGCATTGCCAAATGAATTTTGTCTCAAAGCTTTCTGAAAACTTAGGTCATTCCGCAGGACTCATATTCAACCGAGCAAAAATAGAGCAGTGACGAAGAGGGATATAACCCTACTTACTTAACTCCACTACCTTTCCTAAAGCTTCTACCAGAGATAAAAAGTAGTCTCATAACGGCAATTCTATCCCAGTTAGAAACACTTTTCGTACAATAAAGCTTGAGCTTAAATCGACCTTATTATTACTATCTATTCAGACTTCTTGTTTTGCTAGCTTTACGTGTTTTATATTGCTTAAAAATAAATAATAAAACAAGAAATATAGTTATCTTTTAACCTATTTTATTATCTCTATCTTATCATTATAGCTCGTCGTAACTTTAAAAAAACATGCTATTATGAAAATTTATTGAATATATTTATCCATTAAAAGCACTACGATCAATTTTAAAAAACTAAAAATAATTAGGTATGCTATTTTTAAGATTAGAGTAAAAGACATTAATGCACTTCGTTTATTTACTTATAAATTCACGTAGTGCTGATTTAAATATAGGTTTATGTTTTGAAAACTTATTAAGCTTTTTAATAAAAAATAATAATATCCAAAACCAGTAAGTTTTTGGAAAAATTCTCTTAAACATATATAACTTTGCAAGAACCAACTTTTTACTCGAATAAAAATCTTTTCCACTTGACAGTTCTTCAGTATGAATACAACCATGAATATCTGTGAAACAGCCTTTAAAGTTTCTATGTATTAAGTCTGTAATAAAAATGTATTCTTCACCAGAAGGTAAAGATGTACCTAAACCGAAGTTTTCATCAAATCTAACACCAGAGTCTACGCAAGATTTAGACAAGACCATATTAATAGAAGATATTTTTGCACTATTGATAGCATTTATTTTAGTATTATTTTTTTGCTTAGCAATTAGTTTTTCACCCATATAGTGGAGTACAGAAATAAAATCATTATCCGAATCAATAAAGAAACTAACAATCTCAGAATAGGCATTATCAAGTATTTTAGTATCATCATCCATAATCCAAACTATATCCGCATCAGAAAATTCTAACGCTTTATTTCTACTTTTGGACAACCCTAAATCAGTCATTTTATGGTAACTGATAGATACTTCTTTGCTTATATTGTCAATAAAGTTATCGTATTCTTCTAACCTACTTAAATCTCTCAATTGATGAATAATTACATATTCATAAACTTTATTAAATTCTATATTGAATATACGATCATCCATCGTTGAAATCAAAATTTGTAGTTTCAAGTCAGATCCCACCTTCTATAATATATCGTTCATAAGAATCTAGAATATCGTTGGTTGAAAAGCTCGACAAATCAGCTGTCTGTGACGATCTTGACAGAATCAGTTCAGATAGCTTTGTGGTAAAATCATCAATATCATTATATTTATATGCACACCCAATATCGTAATTATTTACAAACTCAACAGATGTAGGCTGCGAATCTGATACTAGAACTTTCAATCCACAGGCACTTGCTTCCAACAAAGCATTTGAAAAACCCTCAAAATGTGAAGGCAATATAAAAACTGAAGATTTAAATAAGAATTGATAAGGATTGTCAGTATGACCAGTAAAAATTACATTTTCACTAACTCCTATTTCTGAAACATAAACTTCCAGATCATTTCTTAAAGGCCCATCTCCGACAATATATACCTTGAACTCACCATATTTTTCTTTAAAGCTTTTGAGAGCCAAAAATAAAAAATGATGATTTTTTTGTCTAAATAACCTTGCAACTATACAAAATATAGGAATGTCATTAGTTTCTCCTCTTTCATCTTGGATAGAGTTTTGCTTTATTCTATGGGATTCTATCAAGTCAAAGTCAATTGGGTTATTAATAATAGCTATTTTATTCGAATCAATATTCCAACATCTTTGGAGGTCACTCTTCATTGCCTCTGACAAGCAGATAATACCACTTGCCCTTGCATAGGACTTCGAGATTATATAGTTTTTAACTTTTTGATGTAATCTGCTTTCTGCAGTTATTTGTTGGGAAACTGTATTTGCCTCTCTAATAACAACATTAGGTTTACACTTACTCAAAGCTTTACTAACTATCAATATAAAATTAGACTCTTTCATTGTTGAAAAGCAAACATCGGGCTCAATCTCGTTAATTTTATTCTTAAGAGGCAATATTGATAGCCATTGTAAATGGCTATTAAGACAAGAATAATTAATTCCATCTCTAAGTTTTTTTTCTAATTTCCCACCAGACAATGAAGTGATGAAATATACATCATGGCCAATATCAAAAAAATGGTTAGCTACCCGTACAGTTACGCTCTCTGCGCCACCACACTCTAAGTTTGGCAAAAAAAATAAAATTTTCATTTAATTAAATATCACACTTTGATAAAAAAACTCATTCTTTGCAAGAAAGGTTATTTTTGCTAAATATGGAAGAACAATAAAGCCTAATATAATAATAAAAAACTTAAAGTTCTTATGATAGTAAAAGTTTAATACATAGTAAATTGGGAATATATTAAAAAAAACAAAATATGATTGTAACCTAGATAATATTCCGATTTTCAAACTCATTAAAAATGCCCAATATGTAAATGAAAAAATAACAATAAAAAATCGGAATAGATCAGAGTTTATAAATGAACCTTCTTTACTATTGCCAGTATTTTTAGAGTAAAGATAATAAAAAACTAAATATACTGGCAAATAATAAATTTTAGTTATGACTACAGACAAGTCTGATGATTCAAAATACTGGCCATCAATATAGTGACTATAACTGCCAATTACCTCTAAGGCAACTGGCACCAAGCTTGGTAGAATTAAATAAATTACCGTAGAGAGTAAAAAAATAAGAAAAAGATAGTTAGGCTTAAGTTTTTCAAACAATTTTAGAGGGTAAATGACGACATTGATTAAAGATGAAGCATGCATCATCTTCATTAAAAACAAATAAAAAAAAGATTTCACATACTTTCTGTCACAAATTAAATAAGCAAATAAAGGGACTAATACAACAGCAGCATATTGCCTAATACCATTGAGCTGATTGTTGTATATGTTGGTAACAGATAGAAAGATAAAAAATAAAAGCCATAACCTTACATCGTTATATCTTTGCTTTAATTTAAAGAAGAAATAAAATATAGGCAGAGTTTGTGCAAGAGTAAAAACAAAAAACAGTGCCTGAGGCTCTAGCTTCAGATGATTAAGAAATTCAAGTGAATAATAAAAAAAATATTCCCCTTGGTCAAAGTATCTTCCCCAAACCCATGGGTTTTCGTATATATATATATATGAAGGGTAGTCAGATCCTACATAATACTGAGTGGATGATACGAAAATATAAAAAACAATAGCTGGAAAAGTGGCTGTGAAATAAAGAAAGACATTTCTCTTTACACTAATCTTTTCAACTAGGTAAATAATTAACGTTGTGTAAAATAAAACTAAAGCAAACAATATTAAGACCTTTAATCTACTTAAAAGTAATAGAGCTATATTTCTTATATACTATATAATAATCAATAAATAATATAAACCTTGCCAGAGTAACGGATAAAGCCCCCCCTAAAATTCCGTAGGAATATATTAATAAGGAAGACAAAAAGCAAGATACTATGGATGTACGGATAGAAACATTCCTATAAATACTATCGAGACTATTAACTAAGAAGAAACCTTGAGACAAAGCATTTGTCCAGCCGAGAAATAGCACTCCTAGCATCAAAACTAAGAGATAATCTGATACACCACTATAGTTAGCACCGAGAAAAATTGATAAGGCATCTTCACCACATAGAGATACAAATAATATCAATGGTACAGAAACAAAGCTGTAAATTTTGATTTGATAACTCACCTTTATCGTTCTTTCAGTTATTAATATTGGAAACAGCGATTTCGATATAACATTCTGAAATATAACAATAATAGAGCTTAAACGTAATGCAATGGCTAACAAAGAAAAATCTTCAGGTGGGTATATGGTCCCTAAAGCAATTGTAGGTAGTGAATTATATAAGTTTGGAGCCAAAATACCCAAAAAGACGGAGAGGTTACTCATCATTACATTTCTAAAACTGAATGTAACGCCAACTTTCACACCATATTTTCTTGCGGTATAAAAAGTTACTAAACAACCAAAAAACAGTAATGGGGCGCCATATGAAAAAAGTAATATTTCAAAGCTATTTTTTCCATCAAGTAAAAAAAATATTACTAGTAAATTGATTAACTTAATTATTAACTGAATACCAGATATAAGCTTTAAATCATTTTTAGCATGGTAAAACCAGATTGGCAGAAGTGCATAGCCAAGGCAATATGGTAAAATCAAGTAATTTATATATATAAGATTTTTTTCTTGCCCAGTAATATAAAAAAACACATAAATAAAAATTACATACAAAGATGCCAAGAACAATCTGAGAGATTGTGTTTCCTGATATAACTTTGAAAGATATGTTTTATCATCCGCAAACTCAACAGCAAATCTGACTGAAACAAATCTAGTACCAAAATCAATAACTGTATTACCAAACATCACAAACGCAAGTAGGTAAAGGTATATCCCATATAGCCCCTCACCCAAACTTCGCGTTAGTATAGGCATAGTGACAATAGGTATCAGCATGCCTATTATTTCAATGAAGCCAAAATTAAAGAGATTATTAATGAATTTTTTATTAAGAATTTTCACTTATATTCGCTATCTTATCTTACAAATTTTTTTTGAAGGTCAATTTTATTAATTCAATTACGTATGTACCTATCAATAGCGTAAGCCATTTCCTCTTCTACAGATGCCTTTCTTTCTAGTTTACGCCAGGACTCTCCTTCTTTATGAAAAAGAACGTTTGCAAACATCTGAGTATACGGACCAAAATGTACACATTGGTATTCAATACAATTAAGCATACCTTCATTATCTATAATATCTAACGATACATAAGGCACATCTAATTTTTCCCTTAAATCTAGAATGAAGTCTAGCAATTCCTTATTTATTGACTCTACAAATTCAAAATTACCGCTTCCGCTTGATCGAAAATCATTATTTCTAACATATCTTTTTAGTAGGTAGATTCTATCGAAGTAAACTAATGCCTTGTAATCGAATCCTGGGCTTTTAATCTTTTCTTGTTGGACTAATGTATAATAGGATTTATTATAATCAATATTCTCTTTGGTTCTTTTAAAAAAAACACCTAAAACTCTAAACTTTATAAACTCAATAAGGTCTGAAATATTAGTTGCTCTCCAAAAAACTTTATTTATATATTTTGTATAAGTTTCTCCTAAATTGGGCACAAAGACTCCCGAACTCCCAGAACCAGAAACAAACTTATTAACTTTACTAGCATCATAATCAGAAATCATGTCACCTTTTGAACAGATAGAAACCAATTGCTCTAGTAAGCCAAGATTTAACTCACTATTTAACATTGCTTGTATTGCCTTATTTTCATGTGCTAAAACATGATAAAACTTGGGTATTAGATTTATATCTCTTAATTTAATTGACACAACTCCATCAACTATTTTTTTAACAGAAGGATTTTGATGACTTCCGATAATATAATAATCATCAGGATCGATTGTAATCTTTTTATTTGCAATATCTATTATATCAATAAGTTTAACATTAAAACCATAACCCTCTAATTTATTCTTGATTAAATCAATATCAAGTGAATTTTCTGTTGGTAAGCTTTGCCCAAAATAATTGTTAAAATGAATTATATGAATTGTCATCTCTAAACCTATGTAACAGATGTAATTTTTAAGTTAGTCTATACTTACCTAAGAAATATTTAATTTGAGTAGATTAAAATATATTCAATATTTTCTTTTTTATTAGAGAACATATCTTCCTTATTAAAAGCCACTGAATAATATAAACTATAGAATCAGTTAATACTACTAATAAAAAGGAAGGCTCTAAGAAATACCACCGTTAAAGAAAATTTTTTTAACCTTATATTCGATGCTTAATAATTTAATAATTTAATAATTTAATAATTTAATAATTTAATAATTTAATAATTATACGAAATTTAACCAAATAGTGCCATATGTATTTAAATTGTCTTATTTTTATGTCTAACTTTCATATCTACAATCTCAATAGAATTCACTTTCATTTATTAATTCTACATATTTTTAAAAATACTGAATTTAAATGTAAAAACTTATAGTTTTAAAAATTCATTATGAGATAAATTTTGATAGTTATTATTACACTATAGGAAATATGATTTCATTATCTACTGTAAGTTTAGTTGACTTATTCAAAATATTTACCAGTAGTATACTGCGCTTATCACCATCAGGCTCTAAAAAAATTCCTTTAGTGTTTGTGTATATACCATCACAGACCAATACTTCGGTTCCTGCTTGAACGGACTCGTCCAAAACCACTTGGCCATTCCTTTGTTCTAAGTCTGCGATTAAGATATCTGAAACCACTTGTGGCTTTCCGGCAAACCTAACGTAATCGTACACTCCTAAAGTATTTTTCACTTTGGAAGCCAGAACAGATGATGGATCTAAATAAACAAAAATATAGCCTGGAAAAAGTGCCTCGCGAACAACTTGCTTCTTACCACGACGCACTTTAACTACATCAATAAGTGGATAATATGAGGCGATTGATTGATTAGCAAGATTGAGACTAGCACGTCGCTCATGTTTGGTTTTGCACCTAACTAGAAACCATTGATTGTTTTGGTTATCGTTCTGAATATTCTTCATCATAATAAGGACCATCTATAATATTTAATATATTTATAACTATCCGTGAAAAAGATATCGCACAATAAAAAGGCACGCTACCGCCCTTGGGTTACAGCCCCCAAAGGCTTATATCCTTGATAATTTTTACTCATTACATATTTAATAAAATCTTATTGCTATGTCTAACTTAATATCAGTCTGTTATCTGAATTAAAATAAAAAGAGACTATACTTCTTCACTCTTATACTCATAGCTGTAATAGCCATAGTCGGAAGAGGCCTTCTTCTCAACAGCATTAAAAATAACGCCTTTCACATCTATCCCCGAATGCTCGAAGCGACTTCTGGCCGCATCAATCTCTTTAGCTGAATTCACACCAAAGCGTGCCACCATTAGAGTCGTCCCTGCATGCCTACCGACAATACTTGGATCGGTAACCGCAAGAACAGGTGGTGTGTCAATAATCACTAAATCGTAGTTTTGAGATGCCCACTCAACTAGCTCTGTAAACCTTTGATGCATAAGAAGCTCCGAAGGATTAGGCGGCGTTTTTCCTCGAGTAATGATATGCATATTTTCGACATCGGTGTTTTTTACTGCCACATCAATGTCTGCTGAACCAATTAGGTAATCTGACAAACCTTTTTGGTTTTCCAGACCAAATGGCTGATGTAAATACCCCTTACGCAGATCCGCATCAATCAGCAAAACTTTTTGTCCAGACTTAGCGACGACCGCTGAAAAGTTAATCGACACAAAGGTTTTACCAATGTTTGGCGCAGGCCCCGAAATCATCAGAACATTATTTTTCGCTTCAAGCATTGCAAAATGTAAACTGGTGCGAAGTCCTCTTAACGCTTCAATTGACAAATCAAGAGGATTACTTTCAGCCAAGAGCATTTTTGTCTGGGTATTTTTAAGCTTACGTTTTTGCTTAGAGATAAATTCAGACTGCAAAATAGATTTTGGCACACTGGCATAGACTGGTAGCCCAAGCTCTTCAATCTCTTGCGGGTTCTCAACACCTTTATGAAAAGCGGCTCTGAGTAATACATAAGCTACGCTTAACATTCCACCCAGCAGAGTCGTAAGGACTACGATTAAGGCTTTTTTAGGCTTAACTGCTCGGTCAAAGGTTTGCGCTGAATCTAGTATTCGAACGTTACCCACAGTACTTGCTTTAATAATGCTAAGTTCTTGAACCTTGTTTAAAAGCTGAATATAAATCTGTTGGTTAACCTCAACGTCACGAGTCATACGAAGAATTTCACGTTGAGTTTTTGGTAGTTTTTGTACTTGGTTATTTAAGCGCTCTTTTTCTTCTAGTAACACTTGTCGCTTGTCCAGCAGAGATTTGTATGCTGGGTGATCCGTTGTAAAACGCTGGCTAATTTCACTTTCTTTAAAGGTCAGCTCATTAAGTTGAGCTTCAAGTTTTACCATCACTTCCAATGTTGATTTAGCTTCCAAGCTTAAATCTATAGATTCATTGTCTTGACGATAAGTATTTAGCTGATTTTCTGCGCTATTTAGCTCGGTTTTTACAGACGGCAAGTGCCCTTTTAAAAAGGCTAAACTTTTCTCAGCTTCTGCCGAGTTCCGTTTTACATTTTGTAAAAAGTAGTTTTGGCTAATATCGTTTAATATTGCTTGGATTTTCGCTCTGTCCTTACCAACAAAAGACAGTTCAACAATACCGGTTTGCTTACCCCGTTCGCTTATCGATAAGTTGTCCTTCAACCACTGAATAGCTTCTAACGAACTACGCTTGCTTATATTAAAACGAGCACCAACATCAGCATCAAACTGAGACACAAACAACTTGTATCCATCTGATTTTGCTAACTTGCCAACACTACCTGACAGAATCACGTTCTCGTCTTGATCAAGGAGCTGATATGCCTGCTTATCAGCGTCGGTGATTATAATTTGATAAGAAAGTCCTAGTCCTAAGTTGTGATTAGGTTCCTCAAATTGACTTACTTCTATTGTTTGCTGAGAACCCAAAAGGCGGGAAATCCCTTTGCCTACAATTGGAAAATAGTCAGGTTCAACAATAGTGGTTAAGTTGAACTTATCTACCGTATCAGTCAATATCATTCGTGATTTAATGATTTCGATCTCAGTCGTAGCTGAAGACTCTTGCGCAAACAGGCTTCCCATATCACCGACAATAGCCGACATGCCACCCGAGCTTTTCTCTTCAATTTGAATCAGCGCATCTGCTTTATAAATAGGTGTAGACAAGAGTGAAAAGGCGATACCAGCAATCGCAAAAATTACCGTGGCAAAAAGAATTATCCACTTGCCGTCAATAAGAAGGGCAAATAGCTTTCCTAAGTCAATCTCATCAGAAGCAACATTCAAACGCTGCTTAGCCTGCTGTGTGGTCATTATCTATAAAGTCCTAAATACCTAATTAAAGAGAGTTACTATAATTTTTTTGTCCAAGCTTGCGCAGCTTGTTCAATAAGCTGGTAAGCGTAATCAAATGCTTCTTTACTTTGTTTGTATGGATCTGGGACATCTTTCTGACCTATCCACTGACCAAATAGCATAGTCTTACCACGAACTTCTGGTGCAATCGCTGTTATCGCCTCAATGTGTCCTTTTTCCATCACTAGTATCAAGTCAAATTCAGCACATAATGCTGAACTGACTTGTTGTGAGCGGTGATTTGATAAATCAATGTCATGCTCATTTGCAACCAAAATAGCTTTTTCATCAGCTGGCTTGCCCACTAAACGACTTCTTTCGGCCGCCAACCCTGCCGATGCAACTTTCTTATGAGGCAATAAATTTTGCAACATTGCCTCACCCAGTGGTGAGCGACATATATTCCCTACACAAACAACAAGAATGTTATTAAACATTACCAGATCTCATCTAAGCTTTAAGAGGCTATTATGAGCCTCTTAAACATTACCAATAAAATTTAAGGCCAATTGCGGATACGCAGTAGACTTTCGGTTAACTCATTAAAGCTATTGATGGTCGGTAAGATCTGCTTTATTACACGATTCCAACGACTCACTGGTGCAGCAGTGACATACACAATATCGTAAGGGTTAAGTTCAAACTCAGTGCCAACAACTAACGCAGATGCGTCTTTCACATTAAGTTGATATACGTCAGCCATTCTTTCTGACTTATTATCAGATGCTCTAATAACAAAGACGCCAGTTGCATCAGCAGACAACTCATTGATACCACCAGAACTACTTAGTGCTTCCGTGAGTGTCATACCAGCACGATCTATCTTAAGAAGTTTTGGCTCATTGACTTCTCCCATAACAAAAACCTTTTGACCATCGTTACGGGGAACATGAATAATATCACCAGCTTGTAACAACTTGTTTTGCGTCAGGTCCCCTCTTTGCATAAGCCCGTAAAGAGAAACATGCTCTTCAAGACCGTTTCTGGTAAGGGTGACATTTCGCCAGTCGGCATTCTCAGCAAGACCGCCAGAGCGGTTTATGGCATCAAGTAAAGTCAGTGGGATATTAGTAATAGCTTGCTGGCCGGGTTTTGAAACCTCACCCGTTATGTAAGTTTTTTTCGAGCGAAATGCAGCGACATTGACATCAACTTGTGGGCTCTCAATATATTTCGCCAAACGTTTCGCAACATCTAAGCGTATCTCACCAACCGTTTTACCGGCCACTTCAACAACACCTATGTATGGATAGAAAATCGTCCCGTCAGCATGAACCCAATTTCCTGCTTCGGAAGCACTGCGATAAGAACCTGCGGGTATAGTTAGCTCCGGGTGATCCCAAATAGTAATATTTAATATGTCGCCAATACCCACTTTGTACTGATATTTGGCGATTTCTAAATCAAGCTCTGGGTTAGATTGAGGAGCCAAATGCTCTTTTACCTGATAGCGGGACACAGATTGAGCTGTGAGCGGATATAGGTTTACAACATCAGAAAGATTGTCGATATCACTATCGGCAGTGTGAGAAACTAAATTTTTGTCGCCGGTCGACAAATGAGAACCAGGCACAGCACAGCCGACCAGAAATATAGGCAGCAAAGTAATTAAACAACGGTTTATCTTAATCTTCATTGTGAGCCAAATCGTATAAGCAAATATCAAATCTTATGGGTATAGGGGCAATGCCACACGCCACACTTCATTAACAAAAGACAAAAACCAAGGCAAATGATATCAATTACATTCATATGAATACTAAATACTATTGACCTTAGTGTAATTTTGAACCGCGCATAATATCCTTGTTTTTCTTAAATCTCAAATGATATATCTATGTATATTAAAAATATTTATTTATAAGGAATACTTTAATGAGGTAAGATATTGAATTTTATATAATACAAAAATGTCAATAAAAAAATTAAATTTGAATAGGTTTCTCAAAAAAAAGAAACGAACAGATGATATAGGCTGGCGATTGTCTTTAGTCGGCACTAGTCATACCATTATGTATCTGAAAAAAATGAATTTAATCGATATTGGGCTCTACAAGGAAGAAAATCACGAGCGGCTCAGCGACAAAAGTAAGGGTGCAAAAAACAAGCGAACTTTAACATGTTTTGTTAGGTCTTCATTTAGCAAAAGATTATATGTCTTTTACATCTCGCCGGGGTGAAATTTAAAAATAAGGTTTGACAATTTATCTGTATCAGAATAATTATTAGTGATCTTTATTTGAGAATAGTTATTTTATAAGCGTAATTCTTTTTACATCTTAGTAAGTATCTCATAGAATTATATTGAGCGTGTTTCTTTATACGCTCCACAAGCGCTTTTATATTTACTTTTGGAGGAAATTCACAATGAGAAATACCGCTCTTGCAATTCTTTGCGCTCTTGGTATGTCTGCAAACGCTCTAGCCGCAGGAGAAGAAACCACTCCAGCTACTACATCAGGTGGTGCAGCTGGTGCTTCAACAGCCACAACCGCTGCTACTGGCACTGTAACCGCAACTGCAGTAACTGTAGGTGCTGTTGCTATCACAGCAGTAGCTATTGCTGCCGCTAGCGACAATGATGGTACAAGCGGAACAAACGGTACAGACGGAACCTCAAGATAGTTTTGCAACCTTACACCCTGAAGAAACCTTTTCAGGGTGTTTTCATATCCCGATTAAAACTCCTCGGAACACCCGAATAAAATTAATGTTGTTACCATGAATCATTTTCGAATTCTGATAGTTCTGTTTTTTGCTGTCACAGCAGGCTGTAGCCAGTATATAAAAGATACTGGCGCAACCATTAAAGAAGCATATTCAGGCTTACCCGATACTCATATGACTAAAGATGAGGTGGAAGCGCTACCTTATGCCAGTATTTATGCACGAGTAAACGATGGGCCTCGAGTTTTCATGGTCTTAGCGTTTGCTGAAACTAATACAGACACTGGTAACACAAGATTAAAATGGCTCTCATCTGATGGCGCGATGATAGTCACAGAAAATGGTCGTGTAGTGAAAACACTCCATTTGCCAAACTATAACCTGCTCAATGTCACCACCTCAGTGCCTCATTACCAACCCAAAGCTGAATCAGGCTCTTGGCAAGTCTCCTATGATTGGCAACCAGGGTATCACTTACAGCAAGAAGCAAGTGTTCAATCGTCTGTGGTAGGTAAAGAGTTTCTCACTTCCCTCATCTGGCAAAAAAATACTAAGAAAGTTACCGAAATTATAACTCCATATGAAAACAGCCAGAGTTATCAAAATACATTCTGGGTAGATGAACAAGGCAAGGTCGTAAAGAGCATTCAGTGGGCCATCCCTGAACATCTCATGATTGAACTCGAAATTCTCAAACCCTACATAGGCTAAAATTCTATGCTCTCACGTATCCTAGCCTCGCTAGCTTTACTATTATCTTTCAACGCCTTATCAGGTAATCTTGTGGTTCAAATTCCGCAACAAGGCGTGCTGTTTGAATACAACAATCCCGCACGGCTCAGCCAAGTTATTCAAGATGTCAAAGAGAATACCAATAGCTACAGTGATTCCTACTTTATCGCCAACCAACTCTTTGATAAAGCTCAATTAGATAAAGCTATTGAGTTAAAAGAAAGTGTCATAAAACGGCTTAGCCAGTTAGAGGGCAAAAATGCCGTGCTCGCGAGTGCGTTAATCAAACAAATTGAAAGCTGGCAAGTTGGCTATCGATTATTCATTCCCTTGGATTACGATCAAATCCGTATCAAAAACAATTTAAACCCGAGATTATCAGGAGAGTATGAGTTAGTCTTTCCAAAGCGCAACCACTTCTCCTATATAGAAGGCTTGGTTGAGAAACCTTCAGAGATCGATATTTCTAACTCTCCATCACTTTCTGATGCAATCAATATTGCTCTGCCATTAGCTGGCGCAGACAAGAGCTTCGTATGGCTAATCTATCCTGACGGGCACACAACAAAAAGTGGTTATGCCTATTGGAATAATAATCAGACATATTTACCACCAAGCACAGTTATCTTTGTCGGTTTTGACTCTGGGTCTCAATTCATCCGTTCCCTTGAAAAAGACATTATCAAACTCATCAGCATGAGAAGAAGTATCTAATGAACACACGTAGTACTCTGAGTTTTGTTACCCCACTATGCCTATTGTTATCAGGAGCAGCATGGTCTGATACCTCTGCAGATTGGAAAGTCTCCCAATCCGATTTTGGTGGTACAGGCCTGATGCAAACTCCAACAGGGCGAATGGCAAAGGAAGGGGAATTTAATGTCGGCGTCACCATGAGTAATGATTACCAGCACTATATGGTCTCTCTACAACTGATGGAATGGTTAGAAACCACGCTTCGATACACCCGCGTGCCAGACGTACCTTACAGTAACGACACTAGTTATAGTGGCGATAACCTCTACACAGACAGAGGCGTTGATTTTAAAATTAGGCTATTGGAAGAGAGTTATTATCTCCCTGAAACCTCGATTGGTGTGAGAGATTTTGCCGGCACGGGCCTGTTTGATGGCGAGTATATTGCTGCGACTAAGCGCTTTGGCAGTTTAGATTTCACGTTGGGTTTAGGCTGGGGTTACCTAGGACAAAGCGGAAATATTTCAAACCCAGCCTGTAAACTGAGCGATAGCTATTGCACAAGGCCAAACGATTTTAACGGCAGTGGCGGTGAGTTTGATACTCAGCGTTGGTTTAAAGGGCCGTCTGCTCTATTTGGCGGCATTGAATATCAAACACCTTATGAGCCACTGCGTCTTAAAGTCGAATATGAAGGTAACGACTACTCTGAAGATTTTCCCAATACACGCAATGCATCTAAACCCATGGTGCAAAGCACGCCGTGGAACTTTGGCGTGAACTATCGACTTGGAGATTGGGGAGATGCAAAGATAAGCTATCAGCGCGGAAACACGGTTGTTTTTGGTTTTAATTTATACACTAATTTCAATGAGCTTAAGCCAAACTGGCGAGATGAAGACAAGCTCTACTCTCAAGGCCAATTGCGACCAACAGTAAACAACACAGATTGGCAGCAAGTAGCTGAGCAGATCGAGAGAAATGCTGGCTATAGCAATAACTCCATTTCAGTAGATAAAGACGTGCTGACACTTAAAGGCGAACAGGTCAAATACAGAGATAGAGAGCAAGCAGTTGATAGAGCGGCAACCATACTGACTCACAATGCTAATGAATCGATTCAAGTCATCCAGATTGTTGAACAAAAGAACGGCATGGACCTAACTCAAACAAACGTTGATAGGAAAGCCTTTGTTGATGCATCCAACTACCAATCCCCAGATGCCAAGATAGCAGACAGCCTGACGTATTCAGAGCCTAAGCAGTCTTCAAAAATAAGAGTCGCAACCAGTAAAAACAATTGGGATTACGGTATCGACCCAGTATTGCAGCAAAGTATTGGCGGACCTGAGTCGTTTTATCTATACAGCATAGGATTAAGCGCTAAGTCCAACTACTGGCTAACTGACAACTTAGAATTAGGCGGCTCCTTGTATTTCAATCTTGTCGATAACTACGATAAGTTTAACTACGTTGAAAACTCTCCTCACGTTCGAAACTACTCGACGCCTAGGGTTAGAACCATGTTCCGTGCCTATGTCGATGACAACCCAGTAAGACTACAAAACCTACAGCTAACTTGGTTTGAACAACCAATGGAAGAAGTCTACACCCAGATGTATGGCGGCTATCTAGAAATGATGTTTGCTGGTGTTGGTAGCGAAGTTCTCTACCGCCCACTCAATACCAACTGGGCACTTGGCGTGGACTTTAATGTCATTAGTCAAAGAGATCCCGATTCTTGGTTCGGCGTATATCAAGATGACTATTTCTTTTATGATGAGGCAAAATGTGACGCTCGAATTCCTTCTTGCCAAGCTTATGTCTTGAGCCGTGGTACTACAGGGCATGTAACAGGCTACTATATGCCAACCTGGTCATTCCTCGATAGTACTTTGATTAAAGTCAGCGCAGGCAAATTCTTGGGAGGTGACGTAGGTGCGAGAGTCGATGTGTCTAAGCAATTCGATACTGGGATCATAGTTGGTGTTTATGCAACAAAAACAGATCTAACCGCCGAAGAATATGGTGAAGGTAGTTACAACAAAGGTTTCTACCTCTCTATTCCATTCGACATACTCACGGTTAAGCCAAGTACCAATCGCGCGGTAATAAGCTGGGAGCCTCTCACCAGAGATGGCGGTCAGATGCTACGCAAGAAGCATAGCCTATTTGACGAAACTGACGCCCGTTCACCTTGGTTCCAAAGACCAAGTTCAGTTAACTAGGAAAATGCATAAACTACGGCTGATGCTCACACATCAGCCGTATTTCATTGCAACTAGTGATTTTTTCTGACTGTAGCGCTCAAACAGTCCCCTGAGAGTATTTGGCAAAGAATCGGAACCAAGCGTGTCAAACCCATGCTGCTGATAAAAGCTTTCCAGCTCTGAATAGGCAAAACAAAAGTCCCCCCTTTTAAGTACATGCTGCTCACAATATGACATCAATTGATGGGCTAGGCCTTGGTTCCTAAACTCAGGCACAACAAGCATACCTGTCAATAATCGATTCTCTTCAACACTTTTGAAACGCACCACAGCTATCATCTGCTCGCCAACGCTTCCGACAATAGTCAATTCGTCTTTTTTCGCTTTACCTGAACGGTAATGGGATTTATACAAGCGAGATACGAGTGGGAGCTTTACAGGATCTAACACTTCTATCTGGATAGGACTCATTATCACCAAACTGCAAATTGGGGTAGAATGAAGCCAGTTTAGATTACTCGATAAATCCAATGCAAATTTTAGCCAATGCAGACCTTAGTCGCTTTCATACATTCTCGATAGAACAAAGCTGTCAATACTTAGTGGAAGTGAAAACCGTTGACCATATTAAAGACGTCTACCAGAACCCGAAATGGTTAAACTTACCCAAATTAATGCTTGGCAAAGGCAGTAATGTGCTTTTTACTCAGCCATATCAAGGCGTCGTTATAATCAACCAATTACTTGGGAAAACGGTTACCGAAACTGCTGACTCGTGGCATTTACACATAGCAGGTGGCGAAAACTGGCCAGACTTGGTCAAATGGAGTATCGAACAAGGCTACTTGGGATTAGAAAATCTTGCACTCATTCCTGGCTGTGCTGGCACTGCGCCCATTCAAAACATCGGCGCTTATGGTGTTGAATTTAAAGATTTATGTGAATACGTCGATGTTTTGTGCTTGAAAAATTTCGAGGTTAAAAGGCTTAGCGCAAAGCAGTGCCAGTTTGGTTATAGAGATTCAGTGTTTAAACATGATCTCCACCAGCAAGTTGTAATAGTTGCGATAGGCATTAAGCTCGCTAAAAATTGGCAGCCCAATACTGGATACGGCCCTCTTCAAACCCTAGGTAATAATGAACTCACCGCGAAACAAGTCTTTGAGCGAGTATGCCAAGTTCGCAGTGAAAAGCTTCCCGACCCTGCAAAGCTTGGCAACGCTGGAAGCTTTTTTAAAAATCCCATTATTTCTCAGCAACACTTTTTAAAGCTTCAACAAACATACCCAAATATAGTCGCCTACTCCACTCCACAAGGGGTAAAAATTGCAGCTGGGTGGTTAATAGATCAATGCCAACTCAAAGGTGTTGCTGTTGGAGGTGCTGAGGTCCATAAAAAACAAGCGCTTGTTCTGGTTAATAAAGGCAAAGCTAGCAGTGATGATGTGGTAAAACTTGCCGCTAAGGTTTATAGCGAAGTGTTTAAAAAATTCCAAGTTCAGCTTGAGCATGAAGTGCGCTTTATTGGCTCTCACTCAGAAACAAACTTAGCTAACTTGATAGAGACATTATAATGAAAGAGCATTCTATTAAACTTTCGATATTACACTCATTATCTCAAGGAGGATTTCATTCCGGTGAAGACCTTGGCGAGAAATTTGGCATATCAAGAGCCGCTATCAGTAAGCATATCAAAGGCATACAGGCATGGGGAGTCGATATTTTCCGAGTCCAAGGTAAAGGTTATCAACTTGCAAAACCCATGCAACTGCTTAATCAAGATATCATACAAGCCCAAACAAACAATCATGTAGAGCTTATACCCATTATTGACTCTACCAACCAGTACTTACTCGATAATATCAATCGTTTGGACTCAGGTTCCGTGTGTTTATCTGAGTATCAACTAAAAGGCCGCGGCCGAAGAGGCAGAGAATGGATTTCTCCTTTTGGGGCTAACTTATATCTTTCTATGTACTGGCGACTCGATGCAGGTATGGCGGCGGCGATGGGATTAAGCTTGGTGGTTGGCGTTGCGATAGTTGAAGCTTTAGAACAGCTTAATCTCAAAGAGGTGAAGCTAAAGTGGCCAAACGATCTGTACTACCAGGATCGCAAATTGGCAGGTATTCTGGTCGAAATGTCTGGACAGGCAGGAGGCGCTGCCAATCTTGTTATAGGCATGGGTCTTAATCTTATGATGACAGAGCAAACAGAGGGAATCACCCAACCTTGGGCAAGTTTATCTGAGGTCGCAGGTCATAAGGGTATTGACCGCAATCAACTTGCAATAACCATGATTCAAACGTTAAATCGGGCGTTATCAGACTACGAGCAACAAGGCATGCAAGGCTTCGTTGATAGATGGAATCGCTTAGACAATTTTATTCATCGCCCAGTAAAGCTTATCATGGGTCAAAGGGAAATCACTGGTACATCACGCGGTATAAATGAACAAGGCGCAGTGCTTCTTGAAACCGAATGTGGGATTGAAACCTTCATTGGTGGTGAAATTAGCTTACGTCCTCACCGGTAGAACAAGTTTTACAATTGTGCAGCGAGAACTAAGAGCTGACCGCTAGGAACCACTAACACATTTTGCTACTATCCTTGTCCATTTTCAGTAAAGGCATTTAGTCCAACATGATGACTCGCAGGAACTTATTCGACCAACTTCCTACTTTGGCCCAAGACCCAACACAGTTAGAAACACTGTTTACAGCCAAAGACTTTCGAATTCGCTTAATTGAAGCGATTCGTCAGGCAAGTAAAAGAATATACCTTGTCGCCCTTTACCTAGAGGATGATGAAGCGGGAAGAGAGATCTTAACCGAGCTTTACAAAGCAAAACAAAACAATCCGGGACTCGACATCAAGGTGTGTGTTGACTGGCACAGAGCGCAAAGAGGCTTGATTGGCGCAGAGCCTGGTGAAACCAATGCTTCTATGTATAAAAGTTTCGCCACGCAATACACTCATCAGATCCCTATCTTTGGCGTTCCAGTCAGAGGTCGAGAAGTCTTTGGTGTATTGCATCTAAAAGGTTTTGTTATTGACGATCAAGTGATCTATAGCGGCGCAAGTCTAAATAACATCTACCTTAATTATAATGAACGCTACCGCTTTGACCGCTATCAGGTACTGAATAATAAATCTCTTGCCGATAGCATGGTCCGCTTTATTGAAACAGAAATGATCGAACATCCTGCGGTTCATGACCTTTCTTCTCCAAACCAACCTAACACCAAACAAATCAGAACTCAGATCCGGCAGTTAAGAGCTTCATTGGCAAAAGCCAGCTATCAATACGAACCACAAACTATTTCTCAAGACCAAGTTGCACTCACACCTCTTGTGGGCGTGGGTAAAAAGCGCAACAAACTTAACCAAACGGTTAATCAGCTACTCGCGCAAGCAAAAGAAGAGATCTTCATCTGTACTCCCTATTTTAATTTTCCTCGCAGCGTTGCCAGAGAAGTAAAAAAAGCGATTAGACGCGGAGTAAAAGTAACCATAGTGGTAGGTGATAAGACAGCGAATGACTTTTATATCTCTCCCGAACAAGAGTTCAAAACAATAGGTGGATTACCTTACCTGTATGAACGAAATTTGCGCCTATTTGCCAAAGCTAATGAAGCGCACATTGCAAGTCGTAAACTTTCTATCCATTTGTGGAAGCACGACAATAACAGCTTTCACCTGAAAGGAGTTTGGGTTGATAAACGCTATATGCTTATCACTGGCAGTAACTTAAACCCTAGAGCTTGGAGTTTGGACTTAGAAAATGCCATTCTCATCCAAGATAAGCACCACCATCTAGAAACACAATTTGAAAAAGAAGTAGAAAACATCCTGCAGCACACTCAACTCATTTGTACCTACAGGCAGTTAGAGAAAGCTGAAGATTACCCAGAAGCAGCGCAAAAGCTGATCCGCCAAATTACTCGAGTTAAGGCAGATAGGGTTTTAAGGCAAATACTTTAGAAATCAAACATATAAATCATTCAAAAAATACTGGATTATAACGTGCTAATTTCATTCGTTGACCTGTCATTCTTATTCTTCTTTTCTCTCGTTACTACTTTTACAATGAGGAAGGTAGCTCAAAAGATAGGCCTTGTGGATAAACCAACAGATCGAAAGTTACATAGCGGATCTATACCTCTTGTTGGTGGAATATCCATATGTATTTCAATTCTCTATTTCCTATTTAACAATCCAAATGTACTTCCATGCACACCACTATACGCAACATGCATATCGATATTAGTTGGGATAGGAGCTCTTGATGACAAATATGATTTGAGCTTCAAACTAAGGTTCGTAGTACAAGCTGCTTTATCTGTCGCAATGATGCTCCTTGGAGATATAGAACTAAATACGATCGGAGACGTTATAGGAACTGGACAAATTGTAACTCTAGGATGGCTTGGATATCTCATTACAGTTCTTGCTATTGTGGGCGCAATTAATGCTTTCAATATGGTGGATGGTATCGATGGCCTCCTTGGTGGGCTTTCTATTGTTACTATTGGCAGTTTAGGTATTATGCTAGTTCAAGACGGTCAATATAATTTAGCTTACGTGTGTATTGTATTAGTGGTGACAATTACACCATATATACTCTTGAATCTTGGGGCTTTCGGTAGAAAACGGAAAGTGTTCATGGGGGATGCTGGTAGCATGCTTATAGGCTTCACCGTCATATGGCTTTTATTATTATCTAGTCAGAATGGGACCAGCTCTCCTTTAAGACCTGTTACAGCTCTTTGGCTAATCGCCGTGCCACTAATGGATATGGCAGCAATAATGATAAGAAGAATAAAAAGAGGGAACTCTCCATTCAAACCAGATAGAGAACATTTGCACCATATTTTTCAGAGATTAGGTTTTAGTTCTATACAAACACTAATCATTATCTGCTCAATTTCAACAGTTTACGCTGGTATTGGTATATATAGCGAGATGATAGGTATTCCAGAATATATAATGCTATACTCTTTTATTGCCTGTTTCTTATTCTATTTATTCATTTTGAGTAATATATGGAGGATAACTTCATATCTCAAAAAATTAAAGTTTAAAATATATCAGTCAAATAGATCAACCAAGTATCGTGAATAAATCTATAATATAGGATACGTATATAAGATAGTTCCCAAACCATCTGCTACATTAGCTCCTACTAACTCATAGGTTGTGACTATATAATCAGCTTTTTCGTATTCTAGAGATTATAGCCTGTGCTGCACTTTCTACAGAAAATTGCTCTTTCAATAGTTGATATGCATTTTCTCCAAATTTTTTTCGTTTAGATGCGTCTAAAAATGATACTGCATTTTCATAAAGGATATCATCTTCACCATTAACCGCAATTAAACCGGCGTGATGAGAATTAATTAGACCCTGGAGGTCATTACCGGTATTTACACTACCTAGAATAGGCAACGACTGTACCATATAACCTAATAGTTTTCCGGGGAAATTATGAGCTGTATGCATAGCTGACAGCGAAAATAGCCCTACATTTACCTCGGCAAGAATGTCCTTAAACTCACTTTGGCTTACCGATGGCAGATAGGTGAAATTAGTCAGTTGCCATTTCTCGGCTAATTCATTTATCAACGTCACTTCATCTCCCTGCCCAATATACAAGAAATGAGCCGAACTATGGTGGCTCATCTTCCTTGTCAGACGCATAAGATTACCCATATCTTGAGCATGGCCTATATTTCCACCATAGAAAAAAATAACCTTATTTTGTAGACTAAGCTTTGCTCGAATGCTATTGTCCGAGGCTGGTACATTATGAGAGCGAAGTTCGGCCCAATTTCTTAAAACCTCTGTAGGATATTTATTATCAGTTAATTCATTAAATATAGACAAATTATTCTCAGACATCAAACCAATAATATCAGCCTGTTGATATGATTTAGCTTCAAATATACGAAAATACTTTTCAACTAACGAGCCTTTTTTTATTAATCCTGCATCTACAATCCATTGAGGAAAAAGATCTCGAAGAATTAGATAGGAATTACATTTGCAACGGGACTTAATTTTTCCAATTAAGTAACCGAAAAATATCGAAGGTGAGTAATAGACTATCCCATCAAAGGTTTCTCTGTCTATTTCGTTAGATATAGCATTCCAAGCTCTAAGAGAAAGCATTGATTCATTAATTGCTCTTCGTACCTTGCTTGTGTTCTTAATAGCACCACTAGAGAAACGCCAAACATTCACTCCATCTAGTCTGATTTTTGTTAATTTCTCTTTCTGCTCCTCTATCGGAGTAATGACAGTTACATAATACCCATAAGAAACCAAAGTTGTCGCCAGCTCGTGAAACATTTTTGCTGCCACGCGTGTACTATATGGTAGATAGTCATCGATTACTAACACCAAATGCATTAGTATTTCTTCCAAACAACTCGATTGACGTAATCTGTGTAGCTTAAGATAGTCCTCAAGACTTTATCGGATACATTGGGTGCGTGATAATCAGATACTTTATTAATCAGCCTATCCTTGCCACGAGGCTGCACTTCTAAAATTTCAATAGCTTGAAGAATACGGGAAACATTCATACCAGTAAACATAACTGCCCCCTCTTCAAGACCTTCTGGCCTCTCCTGAGATTCTCGAATGTTTACTGCGGGGAAGTTAAGAATAGAAGACTCCTCTGTAATGGTACCACTATCACTCAACACGACCTTGGCTTCTTTCTGTAATCTAACATAGTCTGTAAAGCCAAGTGGCTTCAGTAAATGAACGCCAGCATCAAACTGTAAATTCAAAGCATCGATTTTTTTTCGGGTTCGTGGATGAGTAGACACAATAACAGGCAATTTATACTTAACAGAAATAGTATTTAGCACTTCAACATATGCATAAATATGTTTTTCAGATTCGACATTTTCCTCCCTGTGTACACTGACCAAAAAATATTTACCAGAACTCACAGAAAGCCTAGACAAAACATCCGATTTTCCTATCTTGTCTTCATAAAACGCCAGAACTTCATCCATCGGACTTCCCGTTTTTACAATTAAATCCGGTGATACTCCCTCTCGCAATAAATAATCACGAGCTATTGTGCTATATGGCATATTGACATCAGATATGTGATCAACAATTTTCCGATTGATTTCTTCTGGGACCCGTAGATCAAAACAGCGATTGCCTGCTTCCATGTGAAAGATAGGAATCTTCTTACGCTTTGCCGCAATAGCAGAAAGAGCACTATTCGTATCTCCGAGTATTAACACTGCATCCAATTCTAATTCATCAAATAACTTATCGGATTTACTGATAACTTGCGCCATAGTTTCTGCCGCTGTTATCCCAGCACATTCAAGGAAATAGTCAGGAGAACGAATACCTAAATCATCAAAAAAAATTTGATTCAGTTCATAGTCATAGTTTTGGCCCGTATGTACTAGCACATGTTGACAATATGCATCTAAATTGGCAATTATACGTGATAATCTAATGATTTCAGGTCTTGTTCCAACTACTGTTGCGACTTTTAACTTTTTCATCAAATATACCTTTTTTTGTAATCTAAATGCATGTATTCAACTAATTCAGACCACGAAGGAGGCACGAAGCCCGTGATACTTTGGAAAGATGCAGAGTCAAGGGAACGATCAATTACGAAGTCTGTGTTCTTATGGATTTTTATATCTTTATTATATATTTCAGCAACTAAAGACAAGAGTCTAAACTTGTCTATCGGCTCAACTGATAGGTGATAAAGTCCTTTCAAGTCGCGAGCATTAAAAATAAAATCAACTAAAATCTTGGCAATATAGCAGGTCGGTAAACCAGAAAAAACAGCGTTAGCATAACCATATACTTCACTATTCTGAGACAAAAACCAATCAATTAGACTGACAGATGACGCCAGCTCATGACCGATAATGGAAGTTCTAAGAGTGATATGGCTACTATATTCAACCTCACCTAAGCATTTAGATTTACCATACAAATCCGAAGCAGTTGGTTTATCTTGTTCTTTATAACCACCAACTACACCATCAAACACGCAATCAGTAGAAAAATGTATAAGCCTGGAATTATTGTCACTGCAAATATTTGCAATCCTGTGAGGTAGCAATGCATTTATTTCGATTGCAGAAATATGATTTTTTGAAACTTCATGTTGTTTAATTAGTCCAATGCAATTAATCACAAAGTCTGGCTTGATATTGGCGATAATGCTTTCAATACTCGAAATATCACCAACATCAATACCTTCAATTATATTATTCTCATGACCTTTGAAAAATTTACGGCTTCCGTCAAGAGACCTCACGGAGCCAAAGACGGTTAGATGTTCATACTCACGTAGATTGGAAAATAAGCTAAAGCCCAGCATTCCGGTGGCGCCAAGAATTAAAATCTTCATAGTTACACTCCCTCTGGAATGACGATATTTCCGGCTTCGATGTCTCTAACAAATTCAAGCTTTCGCAATAATTGCTTCATACCATCAACATCAAGACGTTCAGTGTTATGGGAGTTATAGTCTTCTACTAGATTAAGGTCTTTTTCACCCACTTCAAAATATTTTGAGTAATTGAGATCGCGGTTATCTGCCTGAATTCGATAGTAATTGCTCTGATCCTGAGCGACAAACATTTCTTCTCGACTACACAATGCTTCATATTGTTTTTCACCATGTCGCGTACCAATAATATCAACTTGATGATCAGGCTTACCCATAATGTCCAAAATCGCAGATACAAGAACATTAATTGTTGCTGCTGGTGCTTTTTGTACAAAAATATCTCCGTTCGAGCCGTGCTCAAACGCATGCAGAACAAGATTTACCGCATCATCTAGCGTCATCATGAACCGAGTCATTTCGGGATCAGTTATAGTTATCGGATTGCCACTCACAACCTGTCTAACAAATAGTGGTATAACAGAGCCTCTGGAGGCCATAACATTTCCGTAACGCGTGCAGCAAATAGTAGTATTTGTGCTTTCGAGGTTACGGCTTTTGGCAACTATCACTTTTTCCATCATCGCCTTTGAAATGCCCATTGCATTAATAGGATAAACAGCCTTATCGGTGCTAAGGCATACAACACGTTCAACACCATGAAAAATAGCGGCATCCAATACATTTTCTGTCCCTAATACATTGGTTTTAACCGCCTCCAACGGATAAAATTCACACGAAGGAACCTGCTTCAAAGCCGCTGCATGATAGACGTAGTCTACCCCTCGCATCGCATTAGATACACTTTGTGGATCTCTGACGTCTCCCAAATAAAACTTTATTTTATTCGACTGAAAGTGCTTACGCATATCATCTTGCTTTTTCTCATCACGAGAAAAAATTCGAATTTCCTTGATGTCTGTATTTAAAAAGCGCCGAAGAACAGCATTACCAAAAGATCCAGTTCCTCCAGTGATAAGGAGTATTTTATTTTTAAACATTGTTGTACCTATGGTTTTCCTTCGACATAGCTAGTAGTAGGAGTAAGATTCTACCGACTTTTTCCACTCAATGAAACTGACGCTAAAGAATCGTATCCCAAAAAGAAGAGGCTTCACAGATATTACGCGGGGCTGTTTCAAATCCTTCAAAACGAGCGATCGCCCTAGCTATTGATAAAGCGGAGTCTGGATCAAAAGTCTCTATGGGCTCACAAACATCTCTAACATAGTCGAGTTCAGAAGCAATGATTGGCACATTGAAAGACATTGCCTCGACTAATGGCAACCCAAAAGACTCGGTTTTCGATGGGTAAATCAATGCTTTGCATGATTTCAAATACTCGAGTACTTTCGAATGCTCTAAGGAACCAAGGTTAATTATGTTCAATCCATTTTGCTTTACTCGTTCTTCAAGCTCCGCAAATCCATTGGGTAGCGTGAGCAGTAGCTGCGGCGTTTTCCCATACACTTTCGCAAGAATTTCCCAAGCTAAAAACAAATTGACGTGATTTTTATGAGGCTCAGCGCTAGCAATATAAATGTAACTCGAATTTAACTCGAGTGCGTTAGTTATCCCACACCTTTCAAGTTTGGCAAAAGGGAGTATATTAATGTTAACATCATATGGTGTAACAAGAGTTTGAAGTGCTTGCTTCATCGACTCTGTTTGAACTATATATGAGACGTTCCGCCTCGCACCCATTCTCACAAGCAGTGACTCGATACAGAGCTTAAACTTACTCTTAAACCCAAATTTATGTCTAGCACTTTTATCAATAATCAAACGGTTTTGAAGGAGGACAGATGTGCGACCTTTGTAATTAAAAATAGGCGGTATATTGTGTAAGCAAACGATATGATTATAACTAACAGATAAACTTTTAAGATAACATTCCGCTTGTATACGCCCTATTAGTGATCCAGAAAAGTAAACAGCATTTACTTCGTCAAAAATGTCATCGGATTCAAGCTGCTCATTAAGGATGAATAATATTCTCATATTATGAGGACTACTTTTAACTATTTCTTTAAGTAGTACGGCCCCCCCACCCGTGTGGATGTTTGGCGCATAAATAATAATTTTCATCATAGACTCTTAGCTGCTTACACTGGCAGTGAAAATCAATAGCACCAACATGGTTGAGTAAGTAGCGCTTGTTATCCCATGTGTGGTGCTAAAGATAAGATCACTTTACGGCTTTTAGCTTGAAGTATACCTCTTCAAAGCCTCCTATGTAACCACGAAGGAATCTTTCAAACAGGTTTTGCACCCCTCCGCTACAGTTTACTATTTTATCGACAGCGAACCCTATTTTCCTCATTCTCTTTGATGTAGTGGGCTTACCATTTCTTTCCCCTTGATACAGGCAATAGTGAAGACGCACTTCTTCTTCTCGACTTGCTTCGTCCCAATGAATAAAAGAGCGTGAACAATACCCATTTATACGCTGGTTCTGACCGTCTACTTTCACACGAGTGCATTCCATATGTGAGCTAATGGGGCTAAAGTTTTGTAATTGTTATTTACTCACTACTACCATTGACTTCATAATTAATTACTTGTAGCACTGAACATAGATCCATTTTTCATGTTTTGAATCTGAGAAAGATGGTCTGATTTCGTATTCAATATCCTTAAACCCTATCTCAAGTAGATCTCTAACTAATTCTTGTGGGTCTGTAATTTGAACATCATGGTCGGAATTCGTACCACTAGCATTGTATGAATTCTCATAATAGGAACTGAGCTTATTGCCGTTACTGTCAAACAAACTGTCCCCAGCGCCCATTTGAAAGCTGAATAACGCTCCCTCTTTCATAACTCGATATATGTCTTTAAAGATACTTGACCGTATGTCGTGAACTGGAATATGTTGCAGGGCAATAGTTGATAGAACGAAGTCATAGTACTCTGAAGGCACCTCCTCAATGTTGATACCACTGCAACAGTAAAAATTACTGCCGGATTCATCAAACCGAGATTTACAGTGCTCGATATTCGCCTCAGATATATCAACACCATCAACCTCACTCCATCCTGAGACTTTTTTCAAGTTATGGATGTTCCGACCTTTACCACACGCAAAGTCCAACGCCTTTTTTCCATCCCAGTACGCCGTGTTATCTGCAACATTTCTAAGTAAAATCTCCCAGTAGTCGGGGTTCTCATTGTGCTCCGGGTGATCTGATGTTCCTCTGGCATAGGCAGCTTTCTGCATTGCTGTGTAACGATTTACGCCATACTTCCATTGATTATGTAAGATTTTTAAAGCTAGTGTGGTTTTTCTCATATAATTAAGCATATTTTCTGCCTTCGCTCAAAATTGATAATTAAATAATTATTTTCATATTGACAAATAAAAATTATATTATCTGTAAAAAGATAAATCTTTAGATTGCCTATAAAATAACATATAGACTCTATCTTATTTTTTAAGAAACTCAAATACCAATAACTTAGTATCATAAACATTATCACTTAGATGAAAATCATTTTTGTCACTTACATAAAAACAAAATATTCATCACAAAAAATAGACACGTAGACAACATGACTGAAATGTCATAAATTCAATTAGGTAGTATGTTAAATTCAATTAATTAAATAAGGTGATATGGATCTATTTATTATTAACAACACTCTGATAAGGTAGACAAACGCCTATATTGTTCACAATGAATTTTAATATGAATATTTCTTATTCAAAACATACATTAAAACTAGCTCTTTGCTTGGTTATAGTTCTTGTTTTATGTTTATATAAAGGCTACAAACAAGAAGGTCGGATATATATAAGATTTGATGTGGGAGATAAGGATAACGTAGATACTTCTAATATATATGCCGACTTAAACATAGATAGGATATTGACATCTCCAAATCAGCTCAGCAGCCAACTTTTTTCTGGTAGTGGTATTACCCCTAGCTATCAATTTTATCGATATCCAGATTATGAAATGTCATATTTATTAGAAATAAGAAAACTAACAAGTGAACAGTTTTTAGAAGTTGTAAAAAATATAAATGAAATCTTGTACAATTATTTTGATAGATATCTAAATCTATGTAGAAAAAATCCAAGTAACGATTTCTGCAAAAAAAACCATGCAAAATACAAAAATCAAGACTTAGATATCATAATCATAAAGCATAAATTTTATTCTTATACTATGTTTGATTTTTTAAAATCTATTATCTCCGGCCTTTTAATCTTCCTTTTAATTCCATTAGTTTTTCATAAAAAAACTGGAAAATAGTTCATGTATCTACCATTATTATCAGTTCTAGTTATTATATTTGCTTATGATTTATTACATATAAGCAACACTCGATCTTACATATTTATTTTTATTATTATCATTGTAATAACTTGGTTTTTCAGAGATCATAATAGTGATTATTTGGCATATCTAGAATTTTACAACTTAGTACAGTCAAGCAGCATCGAGGATGTCTTCGAACTATCAAAAGCAAGAGATTTTGAACTAGGCTTTGTTGCTCTTATCAGCTTTCTTGCTAGCTTTTTACCTTCTCCAGAATTAGCAATGCTTATTGTTACATCCTCAGTCTTATTTGTTTATTTTTACATCTTTCATTGCGATAGGGAATTATTTCTTCAATTTTTAATGTTATATATATCAAGCTACTTTATATTTAATGAAATGGTTCAAATCAGACAAGGAATAGGGGCTTGTTTGATAATTGCTTCCTTATATTTTTATTCTAAATCAAATATGTTTTTTTATTTATTTCCATTGGGTTCATTTTTTCATATTTCATCTATTACAGGAATTATCGCAATCCCCTTGAAAGCAATTGACAATAGATATATATATATATATGGAGTATTGGTGTCATTAATATTTGGTTTTTTTATTGGCTCTGATATAATAATTAATTTTTCTTCTAATTTTTTTGAAGTACCAGAAAAAATTAGTAGCTACCAAAAAAGTGTCTATAGCTTAGATATAAGTATAATAGAACTAAGGAACATAAAGTCTTTACTAATTTGTTTATTCATTTTTCTTTATTGGAAAGAACTTAACTTAGATAATACTTCATCACTTTTTTGCAAATCTTATATTATAGGAGTTGCAATTAGTTATTTATTTTCTGATTTTTATATCTTATCAATCAGATTATCTCAAGGTTTTATGTTTCTTGAAGTTTTTATGATACCATTAATCCTCAGGTGTACCATATCGAACAAGAGATTTAGGAGCCTTGCTACCTTTGGCATAAGCCTTGTGTTCTTGTACAAGAACACTCCCCCCATGACCTAAAGTTACTGTCATCCTGTAAATACCTTTGTAAATAACGGAGGAAAGTTTGAAAATACTAGCACACAGAGGGCTGTGGACAAAGCCTGAACAGAAAAACACGCGGGAAGCATTCGTTGAGGCGTTGAAGCACGGGTTTGGAATAGAAACTGATGTCCGAGATTACTTAGGTGAGCTTGTCATTAGCCATGATATTGCAAACAAAGGGTCAATCGGGTTTTCAGATTTCCTCTCTATCGTTAAAACTCACTTTAGGGATGCCCCTCTCGCAATAAATGTAAAAGCAGATGGTTTGCAGAATGAATTTATCGGAACAGAAATCAACAAGTTTCAACATTTTTACTTTGACATGTCTATACCAGACGCACTCATTTATTCTAGACATTCATTAAACTTCTATACCCGTCACTCCGATATAGAGCCGGCTCCGAACCTGTTATCTCAGTCCGCTGGAGTATGGATGGACAATTTTTCTTCTAACACTCTCGATACAGCAACCATGAATAAATTCTTGAGCATCGATAAGAATATCGCATTAGTATCACCCGAGTTGCATGGCTATGACTACGAAAGATATTGGGTTGCGCTTAAAGAGTTTATTCTTTGCAATGACAAATACACAGATAAAATCTCTCTGTGTACAGACTACCCTCAACAAGCACAGGAGTTTTTTAATGAGTAGTCGTATAAAAGCAATCATTTTTGATATGGACGGTGTACTAATTGATGCTAAAGATTGGCACTACGAAGCTTTAAATAAATCTCTTGCTATTTTTGGCCTAACAATTAGTAGACATGAACACTTGGTAACATTTGATGGTCTTTCTACTGGGCAAAAATTAAACATGTTATCAAAAACTTATGTCTTGCCAGACTCTCTTCATGGTTTTATCAATAAAATGAAACAACAGTATACGATGGATATTACACACCAGTTATGTAAACCAGTATTCCATCATCAGTATGCCCTATCAAAATTCAAAGAAGAGGGGTATGGACTTGCTGTCGCTTCTAACTCTATCAGAAATACAGTTAAGACCATGATGGAGAAATCTTGCCTCATTGAGTACCTTGATTTCTATCTTTCAAACCAAGATGTTAAACAAGGAAAGCCAGACCCTGAAATCTATAACCTAGCTATTTCTAAACTAGGTCTCAAGCCCCAAGAATGTGTAATTATCGAAGACAATGAAAATGGCTTAAGGGCAGCAAATGCCTCGGGGGCACATGTACTAAAAGTAGAAACTATTCATGACGTCACATATGACAACATCAAATCATTTATAATGGAGGCAGAATGTAATGCTTAACGTACTCATTCCTCTTTCAGGTAAAAATTCCTTTGAAGTTAGTAATCTTAACTCTTTCCCTCGTATACTTACTGAAGTAGAAGGCAAACTGCTTATTGAACGGGCGGCACAGCCCTTTAAGCAACTAAGTATGGATAAAAGCATTACTGTCGCGGTCCCCAAACAAGAAGCTGAAAAATATCAACTTGAAAAAGTAGTTACACTACTAGGTAGTGACTTTCAAACTTGCATCATCAATGGAAATACTCAAGGTGCTGCATGCTCTGCGTTACTCGCAATTGAAACATTTGAACTGGATGAACCACTTATTATTGCTAGCTTCGAGCAAGTAATGGACTTTGACATATCAAGTTTAATTCAAGACTTTATTGATGAAGGCGTTGATGCTGGCGTGCTAACATTTGAAGCTATTCATCCAAAGTGGTCTTATGTCAAAACAAATAAACAGGGCTACGTTACCCAAGCAGCCGAAAAAATGCCAATAAGTAAGCAAGCGATTGCAGGTCTTTATTACTACAAAACAGCCCATTCGTTTGTCGAAGCCGCAAAGTCCATGATTCAAAAAGACGTAAAAACAAATGGAAGCTTCTATATATCCCCTACTTTAAACGAAATTATACTCAACAAAGGTATAGTTAAGTCCTTATCTATTGATAAAAATAAATATTTCCACATTAGCGATGAACACGCACTTGAATCATTTGAAGTGCGAATATCTGAGGAGAGGGATAACCTTAAAGCACGCCTAGTTGAAAGAACAAAGAATTATGTTGAAGCTTTCAACAACAAAAAAATCAGTGAAGTTGGAGAGTTTTTTTCTCTAAACTTTGTTTTAGAAGATCCCGCTATACGCTGCGAAGGAAGAGATAACGTCATAGATTATATCGAAGCTATATTTAATTCTCATGACACTTTATCCTTCTGTGCCTTGAACATATTTATCACTGACAACCTCGAAAGTATTATTGAATTCAAACTGACCCTTGGTGATAAAACACTAGTAGGTACAGACGTAATTCGATGGGACAATGATCTAAATATGATAAGTATGAATGCTTACCTATATGAGAAAACAGATGGATAAACATAAATTAGACGATTTCTTAAGAGGTTGGTTCGTAGGAGGATTCGAGCCATCACTTTACAGAACAACCGATGTAGAGGTAGCGGTTCAGCATTTCAGCAAAGGCGATAAGGAACGCGCACATTTTCACAAGATTGCAACTGAAATTACTGTCATAGTTTCAGGGAAAGCTAGAATGAATGGTCATATTCTGACTTCTGGAGATATTCTTCGTATTTCACCAGGAGAGGTTACAGACTTTGAAGCACTGGAAGATACTATAACAACAGTAGTTAAGCTGCCAGGAGCTCTCAATGATAAGTATTTGGAGGAGAAATGTTAAATATTGTTGTACCCATGGCGGGAAGAGGAAGTCGTTTTCTAGATGCTGGATTTACAGATCCTAAGCCATTGATAAATATAAATGGCAAACATATGATTCAGCTGGTTATAAACAACCTAAAACCTACTAAACCACACAAATTCATATTTGTATGTCAAAACTCGCATATCAGAGAGTTTAATCTTGAGAGTGTGTTTGCTAACGCCTGTGAAAGTTATGAAATAGTCGGTATAGACGGTATTACTGAAGGAGCAGCAATCACCGTACTAAAAGCCAGAGAGCTTTTTGAAGGCGATGATCAGCTAATGATTGCAAACTCAGATCAATGGATCGACGTGGATATAAATAAGTATTTAGCAGATATAGATAGACGACAACTTGATGGAAGCATAATGACTATGAAAGCAAGTGACCCAAAATGGTCATATGCTAAGCTGGATAATAGTGGAATCGTGACGGAAGTCGTTGAGAAAGTTGTTGTTTCTGATGAGGCAACAGTTGGTATCTACAACTTTACAAAAGGCTCTGATTTTTGCAAGTACGCTGATTCTATGGTTAAGAATAATTTGAGAAGTAACGGTGAATTCTACGTTGCTCCTGTGTATACATTGATGGCCAATGATGGTGCACAAGTTGGAATATTCAATATAGGTGAGGAGGCAAATGGGATGTATGGTCTTGGCATTCCAAGCGATCTGAACTTGTTTTTATCGAGCCCTGTTCTGGCTAAAGCAACGAACTTTTAGCTGGTCGTACTATGTTAGATTTAACATCCCAACCTGAAATGGCAGCCTAATCAAAGGCTGCTTGAAATATCTATCTTCTTCTATAACACAAAATTCAATATTACCGCCTTGTTTAGAAACTGATGTTACCTATTGCACTATTCGAATGATTCTTAGACTAGAACTTATAGTGGTTAGATTCTCGTGATACATTACCATTTTGAACTCGTAGTATATAATCGCAAATAGACAGGGATGATTCTCTATGAGCTATCATTATTATGGTCTTGTCAGCTTTTATTGAAGAGAGATTCTTTATAAGATTTTGTTCCGTGACTCTATCAAGAGCGCTAGTGGCTTCATCCAGAATTAAGAGCTCAGGATTACCAATTAAAGCGCGAGCGAAACCAATACGCTGTCTTTGCCCTCCTGATAAGTTGCTCCCCCCTTCTCCAACGTTAGTCATTAGTCCTCTGTCTAAAGTGTGGATCGTCGACTCTAGTGACGCGGATTTCAGTATCTTCTGAACCTGATCATCCAAATTTTTACGATAAAATGTAATATTACTATTAATATTTTCATCTACAAGATAGATTTCTTGGGGTACGTAACCTATCTGGCGCCAATAACTGTTTTTTGCTGACACAATAGGTACACCATTAATTAGTACCTCACCAGAAGAAGGCCTCACCAAGCCGAGTAGCAAATTTATCAAAGTACTTTTACCCGAGCCAGTTTCTCCAACTATACCAATAATAGCACCTTGCTTTATTTCAAAATTTACATTATCTAATATTCTATGGCCGCCATCATACTCAAAACAAACATTCTTAAATTCGATAGACTCAAAACTTCCAATATTGGTCGTATCTTGGTATTTCTCTGTTTTCTGATTAGATAGAGCTGTAAGATAATTGAAAATTGATGGCCTAGAATATGCAAGTGCCTGAATATGAGAAATAATTTTATTTGTTGAAGGTAAAACTTTTATCATAGTTGCTAAAAACACTCCCAACTCAACCAAGATATCTTGTACAGCATTTCCCGAGGCGTATGATATAAAAGCGATCAAAAACACACACAATACCGCAACTACCTCCAATACGAATTTAGGCACTGTATTATATGTCAGACCTTTGGCAATAGATTTAGCACTCACATCACAGTGTGTTTTAAAACGTTCTTCAATGTATGAAGTTCGATCGTAGATTAACACTTCTCTAATACAAGAAAAAGTTTGCTGGATATTCTTTACTATACTTCCATCTGATGATATCTGTAGTTTAGCTAAAGTCTTTAATCTTTTTGCATTGAAGGTAGCGATTAAAAAACCGATAATCAGAAATAAACTTGCCGATAGTACAAATCCGTACGGATTAAGATATAGAAGGAACACTACCAAGAATGATAGTGGAATTACTTCAGCCAATAGTACTAAACAAGGCATAATAAATCGTGCTTCTATTGCATTACATTCAGTCGTCAGGTTGCGTAAATAATCGCCTGAGTTATTGTTAAGATGGTATATGAAGTCTTTTTCCAAATAACCTTTGAATAATATAGCCTGATATTGGGCCTTTGCATCAGCTACAAATTTATATGAAAGGTTGTATACAAATAATCCAAAGAACCCTTTAACTATGAATAGAAAAATAACAAGAAAAACAAGGTAACATATGGTTTGTTTATAGGACAACATTGATAGGCCAACCAAAGCATTCCAATCTTTGACTCTATCTGGGTCAAGCACGGACCCCAAAAGAGGAATTAGAGATGCTATTGACGCAACCTCTAAAACACCAGCAATACCCAAAAGAGGTATAATTAAAAACAGTTTATTTAATTGCTCTTTTGGAAGAAGCCTGACTAGATTTATATAACTTCTCATAAATTTTATCGCAGCATTTCATCAGTCTGTGTGATAATATCGATAGATACATTCTTTGATTCTTTAAAAGAATATTCATAACCATTCGCTAAAGAAATTATAATAGCTTTTATTTCCTTTACATTTTCAATATCAGCAGATACATGACCATTATCTCTCAATAAAGAAGAAAGCTCTAAACTATTAGTCAATCCTAATATAGGGTTTTTGATATTGATGTAATCGTATGTTTTGTAGGGAATAGTAGCTTGGCTTCTCTCATCATTGTGTTGTACCAAAAGAGAAATATCTTTAGTTGCTGCAAAAGCAACAGCCTCCTCTCTTGGCAAAATGGGAAGCTGTTCAATGTAGTTTCTTGAGAGATGGTGCTCTTTCATTTCGCCATAGATATCACCAAGATTGGTGATTTTAATTAAGTTTTTATCAATTTTAGCTTCTTCTATGAGCTCATCAATCGCTTGAATCAAACTATATAGATTGCGCGATGAATATAAAGTGCCAAGATGTATTAACTCAATTTTATCACCATTATCCCGGTGCCTTGGTTCTAATTTAAACTTCTTAGAGCCCGGGTAGATCGCCACAATTTTTTCCATGTGGCTGGGATATCGATTTTGAGATTCCGCTGCTGCTTGCTTAGTCACAAATACTACTTTATCGGATATTTTAACTATATATTTCTCCAATAAACCTAACATTCTTGCTGAATTAGGAGTTCTACCAATTTCCTCTCCACAAAGCGGATCTTGCAATTCACATATTAGTCGTCCCCTAAGTAAGATTTTTACAAGTAAACCGGTTATATGTGCTGAAACCGGGCCACCAGTAGTAAACGTTGTTTTACAGCGGTAAAATAACTTAAGAGGTGTACTAACAAAGAGTGAACTCAGAACCCAAGACAATTTACTCCCACCTAGACCAGATGTAAGCATTTTTTGTAAAATATCAAGGAAGATGCCAACTGTAAAAACAAAGGGTAGTGCAACTAATAATTTTACATAAGGTATCTTTTGTTTATCTGCTTTCAACTGATAATATTCAGTTTTAAGGTCGGTCCATGACAATGATGGGACTCTATAGTGCTTGACCCCCTGGGAGTCATATTTTTTAGAAATTATAGAGGATATGAGTATAACCTCTCTATCCAACTTGTTCATGGCATCTATCTTATCATCGGCCCACTCAGCTGGACAGCACCCCTTTACTCCCTGAAAATATGAAATAAAAAGTATAGGGGATTTATTATTCTTGGTGTCTTTCTTCATAGGTATAGCACTTAAATATGTATTCCAAGCTTTGATAGAAGCGTTAACAACTTCTTTCCTGAGTTTTTTAAAAAAGGGGATTTGTTGGTTATAGACCTTACAAAAGTATTAGTTCGGATCCCAGAGCCCAAAACAACACCCTTTTGTAGCCTATCACTGAAACTTAAGCACAGCTGAAATCCATTTCTTACATAATATTGCAACGCAATATCAAAACGATTTAAAGCAGTTTGACTAGAAGAAATAGCAGCGTTATCTGTTCCAAGCTTCTCGCCATATTCTGGAAGACTTCCCCATAAAGACTTGTCATTTATAGGGTGAGGTGGTACATAAGTAGATATGCCTAGATATTTTTGTAAAGCGTAGGAGAAATGTATATCTTCCCCTGCGATCTTACTTGCATTGCTCGGCGGCAACTCGCTCCAAAATGCTGCAAGCCACTCTCGCTTGAAAAACCATGCATGGCCTACAATGTCCACTTGTTGAGTTTCCTCATTAGAATCACCCTTACCCCATCCATATGATTCAAAGGGATGATAACGCTTGGAACTTAAAAATCTCAATCCCCTAGTGCCGAGAAGGCCTTCATGTGTTTCCATAGTTTGTAGGCAATTCTCAAACCATCTATTACCCGGAATTGTGTCATCATCAAATACACAAATATAATCCGCATCTATATTTAGCGCATAAGCAAACCGAGCCCACACGCCCAAATTTTCAGAACATTCAGCAATAATACATTGGTGTTTTATTTCATCTGGAAGACTTTCACCAAAGTTATGCCAAAGGTATATTTTATCTGGCTTGATTGTCTGGCCTTCAATCGCTTCTACTTGAAGTGGTAGGTATTGAGTTCTCTTAAATGCATTTAGCACAACAGCAATTCTGGGAGAATTGTTTTCTACCATTTGATTTTGTGTCCTTTAGAAAAAATGTTCTTAGTTTTTGATGCTAGATTACCATTCATAGAATGATATTGGCGGGTATTGTTATCCAATGAGAACAAATCGTTTATAGATGTCCCCACATCTAAGAAAGTAATATCTTGACGAATCTTTGACAACTCTAACCCCACTACATTACTGAGTGAAGATGCAGACGAGAGGACGAGGGATCCTTCTTCAATCATCTCAAGTCGAGAGATAAGGCTCTCCTTTACCGCTCGATAAGAGTTGAAAAAGTTATCAGGTATGTCGATAAGTTCAGCATCACTCAGACAGCCTGTAAGTCTCGATCGATAGTTTGCTACTACATATATGGAAGAATAATTAGAGAAGAGCGGTACCACCGTGTCACGATACTTTAGGTAGTTCGAATTCAAAAATAGATCTGAAAAACTCATCTCTTCAGTATACCCACCGTTAAGACGCAACATAAACTCTCTATCAATCAATGCATTGTTATGGGAGGTTGGAATACCTTTTATGAAGTTCTCAGCTCTATACATTGCAGATTCCAAAAGATCTTTTCTGATGTGAGTATGAATTTTCGGATCAAATAGTTTCTTATCAAAATCTGGAAATACATTGTCAAATATACGACCTCTAAATACTGTCTTTCCATTATTAATTTCTAAGTACCTATTTCTTAAAATTTCTATTTCTCCATCACTAAACCTAATAAAGGTAAAGGGCTTATGTTTCTTTAGAAGTTCAGCTATATGTTCTAGCTTTTCGCTGGCTTTAGGAGTATTCATAGAATTAACCCAATGTCCCTCTATCTGATAAATCTATGTTATACTTTTTCTGTAAAATATCTATTTCTTTAGGCCATTCATTAGTACACCATTTGCCTTTGGAAATAGCTGTCGCAATATGGGGAAAATGCACATTAGTAGTAAGGTACTTACCTACCTTTATATTTCCTTTCACTGCAGAGAATACAAAATTACATTCCGTTGCAGTTTGCTCTAAAGCATAAATATCGCATTCAAAACCACTTAAAAATTCAATAATTTCTTTCTTTTTCATTAGCGATGGTTGAATAGAGAATGAGTAACCACCATAGTTTTTAACTAAGTTTGGGAAACTTACATGATTTTCTTTTTTGTCTACATAACTAGTATCAACAAGTTTTATATAAAACTCATTGGAATGGGAAATATAGTGCAGCATTGTGTTAAGGAAAATTTCATCTAACTTACCAATCAGAGGCATATCTTCATGTACAAAATATATGGTTTCGAATTTGTCATCTATAAGAGAAAATACATCAGATAGCCTTTTTGTATATTTATCATCATTATTATAAAATAACGGGGTAACGCTTTGACATATCTCTATAGAGTCTAATGCCTGATAAGAAACATCACTTTTATCAGTAACTAAGTATATTTTCTTACAGGTTTCAGGCAAGTTTTCAATAGCCTGCCCTATTGCCATCTCCCAACAGTCAGAAAATGACGAGTGGGAATAGATAACATAGCAAAAATCTACAGGATTAATCACATGTCCTTTTTTCTCTGATTGGAAATCCTTAATATCTAGAAAACGTATACTCTCTCTCAGCCCTTTTGATAGACAAAAGTATTTTAACATTGCATGGATATTCAATCCCACATAGTTAGGAAATATGACATTAGAAGGCTCAGTTGGGAGTATGCTATTTTCACCTGAAACTATAGGTCTCTCTTTATAAGCAATGAATTTCCCTCGAAGGCCAAAGGTTTTATTATATAACTTTGTGCCCTGAGACAACTTTACAAGTCCATTTAAAACTATATCAGCTGTTTTATTTAGATAACCATTTAATCTACCAACCATCGCTGGCTTAGATTTTCTTGGTAACGATATAGGCCATCCCTCACAAGTAAAACTCTTAAAATAATCATTGCGACCTGCCAAACAGTCAACAATAAAAGAGCTATATCCCTCAAACTCACTTGCTAGTTTCTTGTTAGTTAAAAACCACATATCTGCATAACCTTCATCAACCTCACTGAAGTACGACAGATAGAAGTAATTTTTGGGCAAAGCTTTATCTATGTTTACAATATTAACTTCTTTACTCCCTGTACATCCTTGATCCCATCGAGTTGCTAATACCCATTCATCATCTGAAACTTTCTCTTCACTCAGTAGTTCAATAGCCTTACTTCTCGACGTTGTATTGCCTATAAGCTGCTGAGGTGAGTTTCTCGCCCACGTAGAACGGTACCTAACTAACCCCTTTTCAAATTTATTCGCAGGGCGGATTAGAGGTCCATAGGCACCAATAAAGCAAGGTTGTTTTTCGGATACAATGTGAGGTGAACCATAAACCTTTTTGATCAATTCCGTAAACTCTGGGTTCCACGAATGCGCGAATACTCGCACCTCTTTTACTTTGGGTAAGCTTCTTTGTAGGTTAATAAAACCCTGCCAAAAAGAGTATAAGTTTGAGGAATTATCTCGGCAAACATGCCCCGATATGCAGATATTGATTTTTTCCATTTAAGCCATCATTGAGTCGTTTAGTATGTGGAGAACACTACAAGTGTTTTAGTCTTTGTAAGATCATTTTACATGCGTTGCCATCACCATACGGGTTGTGAGCTTGAGTCATACTGGTGTATAAAGAGATATCGTCAAGCAACCCGGAGACACTATCGACTATAGTTTTAGTGTCAGTTCCAACTAAAGCTACAGTGCCAGCAGAAACAGCTTCTGGCCGTTCTGTCGTCTCTCGCATAACAAGAACGGGCTTGCCTAAGGATGGCGCTTCCTCTTGTATTCCACCAGAGTCAGTCAAGATAATATGTGATTGGGTCATCAAGTAAACAAATGGTAAATAATCCTGGGGTGAGATCAAGTGTATGTTGTCTACTCCAGACAATGTTTTCTCTACAACAACTTTAACATTGGGGTTTAAATGCACTGGATATACTATTTGCACATCAGTTGGGTACAGCTTCGCAATCTCAATGATAGCATTACAAATCCGATCAAACCCACCGCCAAAACTTTCTCTGCGGTGCCCAGTGACAAGAATGGTCTTCTTTTCATCACTTAAAAATGGAAACCTTTTTCTCATGTTACTTGATAAATTTAGATCGCATTCAATTTTGTTCTTTACCCAAAGCAAAGCATCTATGACGGTATTTCCTGTGACTTCAATCTTTGCCTCATCGACACTCTCACTGATCAAATTATCTTTTGCTGACTGAGTCGGGGCGAAGTGCAATTCAGCAAGAGAACCCGTGACCTTTCGGTTACCCTCTTCTGGCCAAGGAGATAAAATATTACCCGTCCTCAAACCAGCCTCAATATGGCCTATTGGAATTGTTTGGTAGTAAGCAGCGAGAGATGCAGAAAGTGTCGTTGAGGTATCACCGTGTACTAAAACAATATCAGGTTTAAACTCACTCAATATGGGTTTTAGAGCCAATAATATTTGCGTTGTTATATCATAGAGATCTTGACCAGGATTCATGATATCCAAATCGTAATCTGGTTTTATTTCAAAAAGTTCAAGCACTTGGTCTAGCATTTGACGGTGTTGAGCGGTAACGCAAACTCTTGACTCAAACTGTGATTCATCTGATAACGCATGAATCAAAGGAGCCATCTTAATTGCTTCTGGCCTAGTTCCAAAAACAGAAAGAACCTTTTTCATGTATCAGCCCCTACTCTTGATCCTATCGTTAAAATGAATCCCATAAAAATCCCTCACTGATTCTACGACGTATTCTTGCTCTGACACTGTTATCCCATGAAAAATAGGCAGTCTAATTAACCTTTCGCTTTCTCTAGTTGTAAATCTGTCGATTCCATGAAATTGACTGAATGCTTGGCCTGCTTTCGATGAATGTAAAGGCACATAATGAAATACAGCAGTAATTCCCTTATCTTTGAGGAATGAGATTAGATGCTCTCTTTCAGCAACATCTCGAACCTTGATATAAAACATATGGGCATTATGTTTATGCTTATCCTTATGTTTAGCGAGGCTAATCAAGCCTAACCTTTCTAGTGAGAATAACCCTTTATAGTAGTAATCCCAAGCAGCTAGCCTAGCATCATTAATTAGAGCTATATTATCAAGCTGTCCCCATAAGTAGGCAGCTTGAATATCAGACATGAGGTAGCTACTCCCAATATCGACCCAACTATACTTATCCACCATACCACGAAAAAATAAATTACGATTTGTCCCTTTTTCCCTGATTATTTCAGATCTTTCAACAAGATTCGGGGAATTTATAATCAACATTCCCCCTTCGCCACCACTTGTATAGTTTTTTGTTTCGTGAAAACTATAAGCTCCCAAATGGCCAATACTACCCAATGGACGCCCCTTATATGTAGACATAACACCCTGAGCAGCATCCTCTATGACGTAAAGTTGATGTCGCTCTGCAATGTCCATAATAGTGTCCATTTCACAAGCTACTCCAGCATAGTGTACAGGGACAATCGCTACTGTTTTATCAGTAATCGCTTCTTCTATCAGTGACTCATCGATATTCATGTCATCAGCTTTGATATCCACAAAGACTATTTTTGCTCCTCTTAGAACAAAAGCATTAGCTGTACTGACAAATGTGTAACTAGGCATGATTACCTCGTCACCTGGCTGAACATTGATCAAGATCGCAGTCATCTCAAGAGCATGTGTACACGATGGCGTCAGTAATACCTTTTCACAACCAATGTGATCTTCGAACCATTCATGGCACATTTGGGAATACTTTCCATCGCCAGACATCCTCTGACTTTTCATCGAATCAAGAACATACTGATCTTCATCACCAGTATATGTAGGCTTAAAAAAGTCAATCATCTGCTCTACTCTGTAAGAACTGCTTTTCCAAAAGTTGTATATTGCGATACCTTTCTTTCACTCTCTTGCCGGGTATACCTGTGTATATCCCCCACGCTTTGGTACTTTTACTAATCAAAGTCATAGCGCCTATGGCACAGCCTTCCGCTAATACAACACCGGGAAGAACTGTCGAATTTGCCCCAACTATAACATGTTTTTCAAACAGCAACGCTGCAAACTTTTCCTGCTTGTACTCTTTGGGAATGAGAGAATTTGTCATAGATTGGCCGCTGTAGTCGTCAGACTGTGCAAAAGCTTTGACTCCATACGCAAGAGTCACGAAATCCTTTAATTGAATTCCAGGGTGACCACCAGCTAACAAGCACATAGGAGTAATATGGCAAAACCTTCCGATACTGACTTTTCCTGATAGAATACAGAAGTCATCTATCCTAGAAAAATCTCCAATTTCAATCTCCTGATGATCATAAATGGCAGCCAACCGACTTACCTTGACATCTCGACCAAGATACTTGAAGCCCATGCCGACAAGTTCTTTCCTCGAATAATAAGACATTAATCAACCTTCAAAAGTGTAGATAAATAGGCACCATAGTGAGTTTTGGACAACTCATTCGCCCTTTTCAGTAACTTCTCTTGATCGAGCCAGCCATTCCTCCAGGATATTTCTTCCAAACACGCAATCTTAAAACCTTGACGTTTTTCAATAGTCTCTACGAACGTCGAAGCTTCTAATAAGCTATCATGCGTACCTGTATCAAGCCAAGCAAACCCTCGGCCTAGTAACTCTACCGATAGTTTGCCGTTACGCAAATATTCATTGTTTATACATGTAATTTCTAGCTCACCACGAGAAGAAGGCACTACTGATTTCGCGATGTTAACAACATCATTGTCGTAAAAATATAATCCAGTGACTGCAAAATCAGATTTGGGTTTACTTGGTTTTTCTTCAATTGACCTTACCCGCATTTTAGAATCAAACTCAACCACACCGAAACGTTCGGGGTCTTTGACTTTATAGCCAAACACAGTAGCACCATTTTGTTTACTCACAGCATTAACCAGTTTGGGTGAAAAACCTTGTCCCCAAAAAATATTATCACCTAATACCAAACAGACACGGCTATCACCAATAAAGTGTTCGCCAATTACAAAAGCCTGCGCTAGACCTTCTGGTTTGGGCTGAACTTCGTAACTAATATTTATTCCATAGTTACTTCCATCACCAAGCAAACGCCTGAAACTCTCATTATCCTGAGGCGTTGTAATTATGAGGATATCCCTAATACCAGCCAGCATTAGTGTTGAAATAGGAAAAAAAATCATTGGCTTATCATAAACGGGGAGTAGCTGCTTGGATACGCCCTGAGTAAGAGGATAAAGCCGACTTCCGGATCCACCCGCAAGCACAATTCCCTTCATTAATCTATTCTCCATATCCTAAACGTTCAAGGTTGTAGGTTTCATCGAGAACTTTCGTCCACCATATCTTATTGTTGAGGTACCACTCTATTGTTTTTCTGATACCTGACTCAAAAGTCTCTTGGGGACGCCACCCAAGTTCACGTTCTATTTTACTGGCATCAATAGCATACCTAGAATCATGGCCTGGACGATCCCTTACAAAGGTAATTAATTCGTTATAGGAATGTATACCTTTAGGCTTATTAGGGACCAGATCTTCGAGGATTGCACAAATTGTTTTAACCACCTCTAAGTTGGTTTTCTCATTGTGCCCACCAATATTGTAGGTTTCTCCAACAATACCTTCTGTTATAACCTTGTATAATGCTCGGGCATGGTCTTCAACAAATAGCCAATCTCGAACTTGCATCCCATCTCCATATAGAGGTAAGGGCTTACCAGCCAGAGAATTAAGAATCACAAGAGGAATTAGCTTCTCTGGGAAGTGGTAAGGACCATAATTGTTCGAACAGTTAGTGACTAGCGTTGGTAGATCAAAAGTTCGCATCCACGCCCGCACCAAATGATCGCTCGAAGCTTTGGATGCAGAGTAAGGACTAGAAGGTTCGTAGCACGTTTCTTCCGTAAAACATTCACTGCTATGATCGAGGTCCCCGTATACTTCGTCGGTCGAGATATGATGAAAACGAAAAGACGACTTTCGTTTTGATTCTAAGCCACTCCAATATTTACGGGCAGCCTCTAGCAAAGTGTATGTACCAAGGATATTTGTCTCTATAAAAACAGCAGGACCATCAATAGATCTGTCTACATGCGATTCGGCAGCTAAATGCATGACTGCGTCGGGCTGATGTTTCTCAAATATTCGTAGAACCTCTTTCTTATCACATATATCCGCATGTTCGAACCTATAACGCGAATGATCGGAGACTTTAGAAAGGGACTCCAAGTTGCCCGCATATGTTAATTTGTCTAAATTAACTACTTCGTCATTAGTATCTTCAATGATGTAGCGAATAACAGCTGAACCAATAAACCCCGCACCTCCTGTTACCAAGATTTTCATTTGTCTTATCCCCAGATTTTCTAGCCTATCAAACTAATCTCGTCACACCGAAAGCACCATTTACTTTCTGGTTGGTATTATTTTGCATAAAATTTTAAAGCGAATAATACATGAAAGGCTATTTAGAAGCGATCTTTGTTATCCCCCCCCACACACGCACTTCCGTACACAATTTATGTCTACACTAGTTTTCCATAGCAAGATAAATGACTTTCTATTAAACATGAGTCGAAGCGTGTTATACTCCCGACGGTTTTTGTTAAAAGGGATTATCAATGATAATTGTAACCGGCGGAGCTGGCATGATTGGCAGCAACATAGTAAAAGCACTTAATGGCAAAGGTATTAACGATATCTTAGTTGTCGACAACTTAAAAGACGGAAAAAAGTTTCAAAACATAGTCGACCTTGATATCGCCGATTACATGGACCGTGATGATTTCCTAGCTCAAGTCATGGCTGGTGATGACTTCGACACCATCGAAGCTATTTTCCACGAAGGCGCATGCTCTGCAACTACAGAGTGGGATGGCAAATACATGATGCTCAACAACTATGAATATTCAAAAGAGCTGCTCCACTATTGCCTTGAGCGTGAAATCCCCTTTCTATACGCTTCTTCTGCGGCCACCTACGGTGAAACCGATAAATTCATTGAAGAAAAAGAATATGAAGGGGCGCTTAACGTCTATGGCTATTCTAAACAGCTATTTGATAATTATGTTCGTCGCATTTGGCGAGATGCGGAAAAGCACGGAGAGAAGCTATCCCAAGTCACAGGCTTTCGCTACTTCAACGTTTATGGCCCTCGTGAACAACATAAAGGCTCCATGGCTTCAGTGGCCTTCCACTTAAATAATCAAATGAACGCTGGTGAAAATCCGAAATTGTTTGCAGGTAGCGAAAAATTCAAACGTGATTTCGTTTATGTAGGTGACGTTGCAGCAGTTAACCTTTGGTTTATGACAAGTGGTGTTTCAGGCATTTTCAATTTAGGCTCTGGTAACGCTGAGTCTTTTGAGGAAGTCGCCAAAGCAGTAATCAAGTACCACGGACAAGGCACTATTGAAACTATCCCGTTTCCCGAGCACTTAAAAGGTGCATATCAAGAATATACTGAAGCCAATTTGACTAAACTCCGTTTAGCTGGCTGTAAACATACTTTCAAAACAGTGGCAGAAGGTGTTGCTGAGTACATGTCCCTGATAAACTGATATCCTTTTATTAAGGACGGTAACTTAATTGTGAGCAAATCTTCAATTCTACATATTTGCCTTTCCCAAGGTTGGGGGGGGCTTGAGATGTATCCAATAAGGATAGGCTCAGAGTTTTTAAAACGTGGTTATCGAGTATATGGTTTGTGTATCAAAGGGACCAGAGTAGCCAAAGGCATGCAGGAGAGTGGCATTGAAACCTTTGAGATTAATAGCAAAAAGTCTCTATTTTCAAATCAATTCCTTCTCTTGAGCCGTTGGCTCAAAGAGCGGGACGTTCGTATAATACATAGTCATAAATCTGGAGATGTACTTATCTCTGCATTACTAGATTTGCTCTCCAAACGATACTCTTTTTTCACTGAACACATGGGAGTGACCAAACCGAAAAAAGACATCTTTCATCAGTGGGTTTATTCTCACTTATACCGAGTTTTCTCAATCAGTAACGAAACGTATCGTCGCAACCTAAAAGCTCTGCCTGTTGAGGCTAATAAGATAAACCAACTGTGGTTAGGCACCGATGTACCGTTGCAGTCATTACTATCCACATTTGATATTTCCGAGATAAAGAATGAACTTAACATTCCCGAGGATAGTGTTGTAATTGGTAATGTGGGTAGAATTTGCGCAGGTAAAGGGCAAGCTGAACTGCTTGAGGCGTTTTCTAAGATCAGCACTCTTTTTTCCAATAGCCACCTTTTGCTCGTTGGTGGAATGAATGTATCTGAAGGCTCTGAAAACGACTTTGTTGCATCTATCAAAAAGAGAATTAAAGAACTTAATCTCAATAACCGTGTCCACCTAGCTGGATTTAGAACAGATGCTGTGCGTATGCTTAGTGTTATGGATATCGTATGCTTACCGAACCATAACGAAGCTTTTGGCCTTACTGCCATTGAAGCTATGGCGGCAAAAAAGGCCATTGTCGGTGCAAACACAGGTTCTCTACCAGAGGTCTTAGGTAACGCAGCATTACTTTGTGATCCTTTTGACCCCAATAATATCTCACAAAAAATTGAACAATACCTGACATCATCAGAGTTAATACAAACAAAATCCACTCTCGCATATCAAAGAGCTCTCGAGCTGTTTTCTATGGATAAACACATTACCAACTTAGAAACTCATTACACCGAAGCATATGAACTTACAAAATTTCAAAGTAAACAATGAAAAACTAGCAGCTTTGTCTGTATTCTTAGTTTTAAGTTTACTACTAATAACTAAAAACTTCTCTGTTGCTGTTGTTAGCATATTATTATTAGTATCATTATATTCTACTATAAAAGCAAAAAACTCTATAACATGGGATAGAGGAGATGTACTTGTCATTATATGTTTGAGTGCTTATTTTTTATCAAACATCCCACTATTTATCATTGATGAGTGGAATTTTAGATATTTCAAAGGCGCGTCGCGAATTATATTATGTATCCCTATATATTTTTACCTTAAATATTTAGTAGCCACACATAAGGTTTATCATAAGCCATTAATTTTTGGCACTATTTTTGGTTCTCTAGGTGCATTTATTATCGCCTATTACCAGTTTGGTATAAAAGGAATGTTACGAGTTGATGGTTTTTTATTTAGCATAAATTTTGGATACTTGGCTTGCGCTCTATCAGTTCTATCTCTTTTCCTTATAAAGTTTGGAATGCATCGCTTTTTCCTACTAATAAGCTTTGCTCTTGCATCTTCAGCAACTTTTATGTCATTGACGCGAGGGGCAATAATAATAATTCCTATAGCACTGCTCACCTTTATCGCTCTTGAATATAAGAGGGTTGGTATCAAAACAGTACTAGCGATAGCATTATTATCAATAGGTGTCATTATGACAATATATAATAATGTCGACTCTTTCAAAGAAAGAGTCGAATTTTCAGTACAAGAGGCTGAAAACATTATCAGAGGAAATATAACAGCAGCTGAATCATCAGGGGGGCGGTTAATGCTCTGGAAAGCAGCAACTGAAGCTTTTAAAGCCAACCCTTGGATTGGCCTAACGTATTCTCAACGTGATGAACTCAATAAAGAGTTAGAAGCAAAGCAGGTAGTCAATACATGGACTACAACCGTTCAAAGGGGGCATGCCCACAGTCAATACTTTGAACAGTTGGCATCAGGAGGTATCCTCGGGCTTATTGCACTAACCTGTATGCTTCTTATTCCATTTGTTTATTTTTTCCGACACAGGAATCGATCCAACGCTGCGTACGTGGGTGTATTTTTCGTAATGGCGATTTCTATATGTTGCCTAACTGAGGTCCCCTTACAACAAAACCTTATCAGCACATTCTATGGCTTTATGCTAGCTTTATTCTTTGCTGTAACACAACAAGAAATTAAAAATCATAAAGAGGCGGGCAATGGTCAGATTAGCTCTCAGGGTTAGAAATAGATTCAAAATCAGAGGAACTCACTCCATCTCTATTGACCCAACAGCTAAGCTAAGAGGATGTAAAATAGTAATAAAAGGAAAAAATAATAAATTACATATTGGAGCCAATGTTAGATTAAGGAACTGTGAGCTTGAACTTGATGGAAACAGCTGCACCTTGCTTATTGGTGATAGCACTGTGATTGGCCACAATTCTTATATATCTTCACGAGAAAGCAATACTGAACTTATCATCGGAGAGGGAAGCATGCTCTCTCGAAATGTGAAGATAATGACAAGCGATGGCCATGATATAATTCGAGGTGGCCAGAGAATTAGTGGTGTCTGGCTTGCAGACAACGTCACCATATTAAAAGGCGTTAATATTGGAGAGCACTCTGTTGTTGGGATAAATTCAACGGTAACTAAATCCATAGGCTCTGATGTTATCGCTGTCGGCAACCCTGCCAAAGTAGTGCACAATGAAGTATCATGGCGAAATGAACTTACTTACTGATTGACTCGTATTCCCTATATGAAAGCCCTCATCATTGGCCCATCTTGGGTAGGCGATATGGTTATGTCGCAAAGCTTGTATACTACTTTGAAAGCAAATTACCCAGAAAGCGAGATTGATGTCCTTGCCCCTGCTTGGTGCAAACCAATTTTGCAGCGCATGCCAGAAGTCAACCAAGCAATTGAAATGCCCATTGGACACGGTGAGTTAAACATTTTAGGTAGGCGTGCACTCGGACGATTGTTGTGCAAAAACAACTACACTCATGCTTATGTGTTACCGAACTCAGCTAAATCTGCCTTAATTCCTTGGTTTGCAAAGATCCCTAACCGGATAGGTTGGAAAGGTGAGCTCCGCTATGGTCTTTTGACAGACCTTCGCCCAGATAAACGTGTTTTTCAGTACATGGTAGAAAGGTATGTCGCCTTGGCTTACAGCAAAGCCGAGATGCAAACTCAAGTATCTTTACACAGCAGTCCCAAGCCGAAACTACTTGTCGACAGTAACAACCAACGTTCTGCTTTACTAAGATTAGGTCTAGATAGGTCTCGCCCAATTATAGGACTCTGCCCTGGAGCCGAATTTGGACCAGCGAAACGCTGGCCGGACAAACACTATGCTACCCTGGCAAAATATCTTATTGGTCAAGGTCAGCAAATTTGGCTATTTGGTTCTGAAAAGGACAAGCTAGTCACACAAGCAATCAGATCAGCTCTCACAGCAGAAGAGCAGCAATACTGCTTTGATTTAGCAGGTGAAACATCACTAATAGAAGCCGTTGATTTACTTGCTGCTTGTCATACCGTAGTTTCTAATGATTCAGGACTCATGCACGTATCTGCAGCTGTAGGCTGTAACATTATAGCTATATATGGCTCCAGTTCACCGAAATACACACCACCTCTGACAACAGAATTAGAAATGGTACATACTGATATCGAGTGTAGGCCGTGTTTCAAACGCGAGTGTCCGCTGGGCCATCAAGACTGTCTAAACAAGCTCACACCTGAGCAAGTCATTTCTAAACTAAAACGATTTTTGAGTAACACCCTATGAAGCATCTTTGGTTTGAACGAGGCGCATACGCTTCCAAAAAAGCCCGCCATTATATCGAAACCGCATTCTCTCCCGAAAAAATCACCAAAATAGCGGTTATCCGCCATGCTGCTCTTGGCGATCAGGTCATTGTTCGTCCTTTTTTAATTGAAGCGCGTAAGTTTTTCCCCAATGCCGAAATAACCCTGGTAGGAGTATCTAACTATACCTATGGCATGCCAAACGACTTGGTAGACAAAACACTGGTTATGCCAGGAAGAGACAAAAGATCGCAAACCTCATTTAAAGACAAGATTGACAACATTAGGCAGTTAGGCGAGCAAGATATTATTTTTGATTTAGCCAGTACAAATCGCTCTCATTGGATGGTGGCTCTTAGTAAAGCAAAAATAAAAATGGGCTTCCCATACAAGCCCTATTTATGTGGTACCTTATTTAATATGGCCGTATTTCGCTCCGATTTTCAACCAGAAGTTGAGTGCATGCTAGATATGCTCAAACTACTTGGTCATTCACCGCAACACCCTCTAGATTTTGGTTACCCTGAACACCGAGCTCTCAAAGATACTCAAAATCCATTTGTTCTTTATTTTAACGGTGCATCTCAGCTAAGAAAAATTTTGTCCAAAGAACAGATGTATGCTGTACTTGAGAGAGCAATTCATGAAAATCCCAACCATATCCATGTGTATCTCGAAGGGAAAAACGACTTTGAAAAAGGAGATTTTTTCAAAAAGCTTCTCGAATATCCCAACTTTAAAATTCAAGCTTGCTTACCACTTGAAGAGCTTATTGAGTTAACAGCAAAGGCAACATTAATGGTGGCACCTGACACAGGAGTACGAAATGTTGCTATCTCAACTCACACTCCAACTGTCGGCATATTCTATGTGACCGTGCCATTCAGGTACACTCCTCTGTATGAGCGTCATACTATCGTTATGAACTCTAATGGAGATATACCTTCAACCGAGCAGATTACATTGGCGATTAAGCAATCACTGCAAAACTAATCCAAGCTTGCTCTGTTGATACATTGGGAATTATAAAAATGAGCAACCTATCAACCTTAATTGCGAATCGTCTGATTCGCTTAACTGGCAATATTTTTAAAATATTGTCATACACGTTTCATTATCTAATGCCAAATAAACGCTTTACTATCCCTGAACACTCTGCTGCAAAGGTAAAGCTATCGAGGGCTAAAAAAATTCCTCGTCAAATCTGGCAAACCAATTTCACTAATCAGGTATCGCTCCCTGTTTACCTCAATTATCTTTTCAATCGTTTGCTCAGTTTGAACTGTAATTACAACTATGTGAGTACCGAAGCTCGTGGAGAGTATTTAAAAAAGCATGCATCTGAAGAAGTATACGATGCATACTCTAGACTCACTGATGGAGCAGCTCAAGCAGATTTATGGCGCTTGTTTGTCCTAAACCATAAGGGAGGTGTTTACATGGATATTGATGCAACTCTTGTTTGGTCTTTGGATAAACTTCTTGGCAATAAGTACGACTCTTTGTATGTAAAGATCGATAAAAATACCCGATTTACTAACTATTTTATTGCTTCTGTACCCAACAACCCAGACCTAGCACGAGCGATTGAGCAAGTTGTTTATAATGTAAATCATTATGAACCGTCGATGGGCGTTTATCATTGCACAGGCCCAACCGTGTTACACAGCCTACTAATTGACAGAGAAGATATTAACTCAAAAGACAGAAAGTATGTCTGCATCCAAGGCTCTTTTACTAACGAACACTTTCAATATATCGATAAGCCACGCGGTAAATGGACCCACATAAATATCAACGAACTTGTTAAAAAGAAATGATCATTCGAATTCTATACACTGTTTTACTCAGTTTAGCTGCCCCTTTTTTGTTGTATGGATTATTTCGAACAAAGCCAGGAAAACCAACTGTTGGAAAGAGGTGGAAAGAACACTTTGGATACTCTGCCAAATTAAGTCATGGTAATGAGCCTGTGTGGATTCACGCAGCCTCAGTTGGTGAAACAATCGCTGTCACACAGTTTATACGCGAGTTTAAGAGGCAAAATCCCAAACAAACTATACTCCTCACGACTACAACCCCAACCGGTGCTAAACAAGCTGAAAGCCTATCCGAGTTGGTAGAACACAGATACGCTCCTGTTGATTTTCCCTTTGCAATAAAAGGCTTTTTAAAGACGTTCAATCCCAAAAAGCTTTTAATTGTCGAGACAGAACTGTGGCCGAACTTAATCCACTATACCCACCAGGCAGGAATACCAATTACTGTACTTAATGCAAGGCTCTCAGAAAAGTCCTACCTTGGTTACAAGAGAGTTCTTCCTATCTTTAGCTCAATGGCTCAAAAACTATCTCGAGTTTTATGTCAATTTGAAGATGACGCAGAGCGATTTATCAAACTGGGAGTTCCAACTGCCAACGTACTGATTACCGGATCAATAAAGTTTGATATCACCATCACTAATGAGAGTATATTAGCTAGCAATAAACTTCGGAATACTTTAGGCGGGCCTAGGCCGATTTGGATAGCAGCAAGCACCCACGCTGGTGAAGACGAGTTACTACTATCAGCCCACTCTACAATATTAGAATCCCACTCAGACGCACTACTAATAGTGGTACCGAGACACCCCGAACGGTTTATCGATGTAACCACACTTTGTGCTGAAAAATTCACCACAATTACTCGCAGCAGCGGAGAAAAAGTATCCTTGAGCACTCAGGTATATGTGGGTGACTCTATGGGTGAAATGATGCTACTCTTGGGCGCTGCTGATATTTGTTTTATGGGTGGAAGCCTTTTAGGAAAGAAAGTAGGAGGTCACAATCTACTTGAGCCTGCAGCGCTTGGGCTTCCGACCCTGACAGGCCCAAGTTATTATAATTTTCAAGATGTGACCAACTCCCTTATCAAAACGGGTGGATGCAAAGTGGTCAGCAACTCAGCAGAAATAGCAGCTGCAATTAATGAAGCACTAAATGATCAAATCTACTTAAAAGCAACTGGTGAAGCTAGTAAGAAGTTTGTCGAGTTAAACAGTGGCGCAGTTGCGCGAACCCTAGCGTACATAAGTTAGTTGGGTGGGTTCATTAAGCACCAGTCAATCGTTTATAACGTTTTACAACACTATTTCTGAACTTCTGCACCTTAGTATCTTTTATGACATCTGCTACATCATGCTGCTGAGCTTTAAACATCTCTACAGCTTGATCGAAATTTTTCCCCTGAAGTAGCACTTTAGCGAAGAAAGAAGAGATCAATGCATCCCACTGAGGCTTATTACCCCAATAGTGCCGTATCCAATGTTTTGCTTCACAAATTGAGGTTGATTGGAGCGCAAGCGACAAGGAAAACTGCTCAACGAGCCTACGCTCCATTCCATCTTTACACATGGCATCACACGCCACCAAAGCTGATGATAATACATTCGATGGTTCCCTTAGCTTAGATATTGCAACAACACCAGCATTCCACATGGCACTATCAAGCGTCATATCAAATTCGCCATAGCTCTTACCTATACCATGGCTTTGCATTTTTTTTCCGGTTCGCCCTAACGGAGCATGAAAATCAAATTCTCGGATATGCATTAGGTTATTGCCACTATCGAGCGCTTCCATCATCTTATCAAGCGACTTATCGGCAATGGTATCAGTATCCAGATACACACAATGACATTCAGGTTTACTCTCAGCAATGGATAATATTGCCTTGATTTTAATCCTCCAAAAGAAATCAACATCACCACGCCAGTGCTGTAGTGTATTACTGTCAACTCCAACCACATTAAACCTATCACCTAGCCACTGATAAAATTCAGCTCTATCAGTAACAATGGTAAAATTATAATCTCTATCAGTAGGCATATGTGCCGCTATACTCGTCATCGAGTATACTAGCTGGCTGTGATACTGTGTTTTTTCTCCAAATGCGAGAAAAATAAACTCTACGGGCGTTTTTTTCATAAGTTATTCGTCTAAAAATGGGGGGACAAAAAAGGCGCTAGTAATATATTTTTGTCGAAATGATACTCTAACCTAACCTCTTTGGGTAACATTAAGTCGCATTCTTGTACCCTTCCAATAACACTTTTAACTCTGCATCATGCCAATGGATTTGATGGCGAGCCACTTCCTTTTCAAACGATCGCTTAAGTCTATCAAGATTACCCTGCTTCCAACTATCGCCTGTCTGTTGAAAACATTTATCAAAGTCAATCAACCACACTTTGTCATTATCATCTATCAAGATATTGTGAATATTGAGGTCAGTATGGTTAACTTGGGCATGATGCATCTTGCCTATTTCCTGGCCTATCTTTTGATACATAGTTGTGGCTAAAGAGCCTTCAGTCAAGATAGAAATCAAATCCCGGGCATTTGGTATTTTCTCAGTCAGAAGATCTGCTTTATATATTAATCCTTTACGAATGGCTCTAGCAGCCAGAGGTTTGGGTACATTTATACCTTCTTTGCGCAAGCTAGTGAGCAGAGCATATTCTTGATAACTACGTGTTTTTTCCCAACCAGAAAACCAGTAACTATCAGCAATTAATTTCCCAACCAAGCCTCCTCGACGGTAGTGTCTTAAGGCTGCTTGTACCGAACGTGTTTGCACAAACCAAGTGGTGCCTCGACCATGCGCTTTACCGACAATATTATTGTTGACCTTCCAGAAGTTATGCTCAAAAACATCTGCAGGATCTTCAACAAGGAGGTCGGGGTCATACCAAATCATTTCATTGTTAATTGATAGCTTTTTATACAAACTATACCTCAGGCATCAAATATTTTTACTTTATTGAAATTTTTCATTGCTCTTATATTGAAGAAAATTTAACGTCATTCTACTAAATCGATAGAAACGATAGAGCTCACGTAGCAACTTAAAATATAGAGGTACTAGAGATTTATCATTGCATCGTCGAATTGTACTTACCTGATCTGCTCCATCATCTCGAATAGCATAGGGTTGAACACCAGCACATATTAGCCCTGTCCGGTAGGACTCGCCTATGTAGTTATCCACCGCACATACCCATCTATTACTGTACTTAAGCAGTCTTTTAGCACCACTAGGACTTATGCTATAACCACGAGCACCCGAACGATTATCTGCCCAAAGTACAATATTGAAATCACCATGGGTATCAATTTGCTTACAGCCTCGTTCTTGTTTTTCAACTCTAAGGTACTCGTAGCCTTTTTGGTGTAGCTCTGGAAGACGGGTCAATACTTCACTAAAGTTTTCAGTTGGTATACCATCATCTTCTAATATCAGAATAGGTTCGTCTATTTCAAGACATTTTTGCCAAAGTCTGTAGTGACTAGCATAACATCCTTTTTCACCAGGAGATAAAGGCCTACTTCTAAAAAAAATTCTGTGTTTGTCATCTGGTAAGTTAACGAGTTCCGGTGGTAACCCTTGATGCCCATCAATAGCTGTAAACAGTTCAAACTCTATTCCTATCTCATTTAAAGATTGAGAAATTTTTTCCCTACGCTCTAACGATGACGGTAGATTTATTACAAAAACTTTCATATCAATGCTTTATTTCTAATTTATTTTAGATAGGCAATTCAGATACCACAAAAGCTGCCAAGCAGCACGGAAATAATTTACATTTCATCTACTCATCTGCATAATTTCGATCATCTTTCACCACACACCATCTGATATGGCTCTTTTTCTATCTCCGCCCGATTCTCTCTGCATTCTGCGTTTATCTGCCATTGGTGATGTGTGTAACACCGTATCCGCAGTGCAGGCGATTCAGAGGCAGTGGCCCAACACTCACATTGTTTGGATTACAGGTCAACTTGAAGCCAAGCTACTTGAAGGAATAAAAGATATAGAAGTTATCGTATTTGATAAAAAGGGCGGTTGGCAAGGATATCAAAAACTATGGCGAGCATTGCAAGGACGTAGGTTTGACGCCCTCTTGCACATGCAATATGCCTTTAGAGCCAGTCTTGCCACTTTAGGTATTAACGCCACGTATAAACTCGGCTTTGACAGGCGAAGAAGTCAAGATTTGCAAACCTGGTTTACTAACGTCAAAGTGCCTTCCCCAGATTCGATGCATGTACTCGATGGCTTGCTGGCATTTGGTCATACGCTGGGAATTCGTGATATGACACCCTCTTGGTCGCTCGATTATTCTGACCAAGATAAAAAGTGGGCAAGAGACCAGCTTTCAACTGAAAAAAGAAACCTAGTTCTGGTTCCTGCAGCAAGCAAAGCATATAAAAACTGGACGCTACAAGGCTACTTAGCTTTAATCGAGCATGTTGTTCTGCAAGGCTGGCAAATCATCTTGGCAGGAAGCCCGGCCCGAATAGAAGTGGATTTAGCCGCTGAAATTGAGAGTAAAACAAAGTCTAAGCTCAATAATCAAGTGGGCCAAAGCTCACTCAAACAAATGCTTGCTCTGATTGACTACGCTGATTTAGTTATTGCTCCTGACACTGGGCCTGCGCATATGGCCAATGCCGTGAATACCCCAGTTATAGGACTCTATGCTCACCATAACCCAGAGCGAACTGGGCCTTATCAATATCGTCAGTATGTAGTTTCAGCTTATGAAGAAGCCATCTTGGCTGAGACAGGAAAATCTGCAACCCAGCTAAGCTGGAGAGCTCGCGTGAAAGATAAAACAGCGATGCAACGCATCAAGCCACAACAGGTCATTGCCATGTTTGATAATGTCACTAACGAGCTCAACCTGACTAACGAATCGCTCCAACACATAAACCAATAAGGTGTCCGTATGAATAAACCAAGTATTGCGGTCGCCTTGATCGTAAAAAATGAAGCCCAGCACCTAAAAGCCTGCCTTGAAACCGTACATAGCTGGGTTGACGAAATCGTGGTGCTAGACTCTGGTAGCACAGATAATACTGAAGCTATCGCCCGCAGCTTCACCGATAAATTTTTTGTTAATGCCGATTGGCCAGGTTTTGGGCCGCAGCGCCAATTAGCACAATCCCATATAGAATCTGATTACGTCCTGTGGCTTGATGCCGATGAGCGCGTCACGCCAGAACTCAAAAACAGCATAATATCGGCAGTAAGTGCTAACCAACCAGACACCATCTACCAAACCGCACGGCTCAGTTGGGTGTTCGGCCGTTATGTTCGCCACTGTGGCTGGTATCCAGACAAGGTTTTGCGTTTATACCCAACCAAGCTCACACGCTACAATGATGCGCTGGTGCATGAAAAAGTCGAAGTATCCAAATCAATGAAGGTGGAAACACTCAAAGGCGACCTGATTCACTTCACATACAATGATATGAACCATTACCTAGTCAAATCGGCAGGTTATGCCAAAGCATGGGCCGAGCAGAGAGAGAAAAAAGGTAAAAAGAGCAGCATTTCACAAGGTATATTGCATGCTCTTGGCTGCTTTTTGAAAATGTATGTACTAAAAGCAGGATTTCTTGACGGTAAACAAGGCTTGCTGCTTTCTTTGCTATCAGCACACTCGACCTTTGTTAAATATGCCGATCTCTGGATTAGAAGCGAAACAGACAAGATGCCAAACACGTTTTAAGTGCATCTTGCTTGGCAGCCAAAGGCAATAACAGGCGCCTTTGGCCCTTTATTTAACCTTACTGTTTAACCATGGCTGTAGGTCTTTAGCAACCGCGCTGATATCAATTCTAGCCATATCTTCCTGACTGGCTCTATCATCTGCTTGCGGCGGACAAAAAGCAATGTGATTATTGACAGAATTAATAGGCTGCCAACGCAAAGGCGTCGCCGAGCGCTTGCTAGGGAAAAAACCCACCGTTGGCACATCAATAGCCGCGGCAATATGCAGTGGCCCTGTAGAACCCGCGATAAACAAGTCAGCGCACGCAATGGCAAGAGCAAAATCGATTAAGCCTTGATTCTTGTCATACACCACACAGCTTCTGCCCTGCTGCTGCACTAGGCTATTAAGCTCTGCCGCTTTTTGCTCTTCGCCAGGACCTGCGGTTAACACTACCTCAAACTCTCCTGACAAGCTGCAAATGAACTGGGTGTATTGCGTAAGGGAAAGGTTGTTTGCAGAGCCGCCACTGCCTGCATGAACAAAAAACCAAGGTTTATGTATACTAAGACCAAGTTGCTGCGCGAGTTTTCGCTTCTGACTATCAATATCTTGGGATGAAAAAGATAAATAAGGCGCCTTAGGTTCAACTATGTCTTTACCAAGATCGGTGAGAAAAGCCCTCACTAAATCAAGATTGTATTCATATTCAGGTTTGGCCGATTGCGAGCGTTTCTGTTTTATACGCTTGTTATAAAAGATTTGTGCTAGCTTGGTAGCAGGTGCCAAACGATACGGAATCTTTGCTTTCCAGACTAATTTAGCATTGTAGGTTGTAGAAAATAGATTGATCGAAGCATCAAAGTGTTCCGACTTTAGTATTTCGACCAAAGCTGACTGGGATTGCTTGGAGCCTTTGCTTGTCGGATCAACCAGAACCTCATCAATCCAAGGGCAAATTTTGGCAAGAGCCACTGTATAGTTGGGAACTAGCGCCGTGATCTGACAATGAGGTAGAGAGTTTTTGAGCATGGCAAAACTTGGCCAAGCCAGCATAAAGTCGCCAATTTTATCGTTTCGGACAACCAGTATTTTTTTCATTACATTTCCAGCGCTCGATCTTTTGTCTCAATGATAACGGCTAAGTTGGGTAAATGTGAGCCTTTTTGTTACCATTAAGCAAGATAAATAAATCCATCGAGTACTTAACAGTGAGTAAAAAGCGTCTCTCAAGAGTAATATACCCAGGAACCTTTGATCCTATAACCAACGGCCACTTAGATTTGATAGAAAGGGCGGCGGATATGTTTGACCAAGTCACCATAGCCGTCGCTGCCAGCCCAAGTAAAAACACCATGTTTACACTTGAAGAGCGCGTTGCTTTTACTCAGCAAGTTACCGAACATTTGGATAATGTCAGCTCAAAAGGTTTTGCCGGTTTGATGGTCGACTTTGCTAAGCAAGAAAATGCCAACGTGCTGATACGTGGGTTGCGCACCACTGTCGACTTTGAGTACGAATTTGGTTTAACCAATATGTATCGCAGATTAATGCCTGGACTTGAAAGCGTCTTTCTAACACCAGCAGAAGAGCATGCGTTTATCTCCTCTACCATAGTCCGAGAAGTCGCAATTCACGGTGGTGATGTGACTAACTTTGTCCCTGAGATAGTCGCAAAAGCCCTCAAAAGTAAGGCGCACGTATAAATTCAGCGGCCATCGCCGCTGAGATCAGTGCTGGCAGGCATCACAGAAAAATGTGTTACGTTGACCAATTTTCTGCTCTTGGATGGCCTCAGCGCAACTCGGACAGTGCTCGCCCGCACGGCCATATACTTGCAACTCTTGGGCAAAGTATCCAGGCTTACCATCGGCTTGAGCAAAATCCTTAAGCGTGGTCCCACCTTGTTTAATCGCGGTATCAAGAACTTGCTTAATTTCTTTGACTAAACTTAGCCATTCATTATCGGTTAATGATCCGGCAGATCGAGTTGGATGAATTTTAGCGCTAAACAAGGATTCATTCGCGTATATGTTACCCACACCGACCACTATCTTGTTGTCCATGATGAACTGTTTTACGGCCACTCGCTTATTGACAGCTTTGGCTGCAATATAAGCTGCATCGAACTCATTGGTTAGTGGCTCTGGCCCCATGCGATCCAGCACTTGGTGCTCTCCATTTTCTGTCCACAGCCAAGCACCAAAGCGTCTTGGGTCGTTATAGCGCAGCACTTTGCCATTAGTGAGCTTCAAATCTACGTGATCGTGCTTACTTGGTGCGATTTCTGCGTCTAACACACGCAGCGATCCAGACATCCCCAAATGGACAATGGCACTGCCCGCATTGGTTTCAATCAGCAAATATTTAGCTCGGCGAGAAATATTACGTATTACTTGGCCTTCGATATTTTTTAGTGCCTTTGGAATATCCCAACGTAATTTGGGTGTGCGAAAGGTCAGTTTGGCTACTGTTTGTCCGATGAGATGGGGTGTGATGCCCAGACGACTCACTTCAACTTCAGGTAACTCAGGCATTGTGCTCTTTATTCCAGATTGGATAAGGTTGGTTAAGGTAACAAATATTCAGGTTCAACTGAAATCGCGATCCATTGATCTTGCCAGTTTTTTAACAGCCAAAATTTCGGGGCTTGATAGAAAGTGATCCTTTGTGGCTCTTCCTGATCTTGATACCAAACTTCTATAGTGCTGGGTGAGCTGAGTTGAGGTTTGAGGCTGTCAAATGTCTGACCGTCGACTCTAGTACCCACCAAACTCCCCCAGCGCTTGGCTAACTCAGCGGCAGATACGCTACCTTGCCTAGTCATACTCCACTGGCCATCTTGGAACTCTAACGACCAGTTAGAGAAATGCAAGGCCCGCAACTTAGATGATGGATTGAGTAAATAGGGGTAATCACCACTCACCACTGCCGAGTCATCTTCTATAAGATAAGTCTTAATAACCGTTGGCAGGTTAAGGATCATAATAAAGGCAATAATGCCTAGAATCATGATGTTATTCCAGCGGCGACGCCTGGATGTAGAAACACGCATGAGTTGAGTTTTCCATTTAAGTGACTGTAATAAAAGGTAGCAGAAAACAGAATGGAGGGAAACGAAGATCAAACACACTGCGCAGGCCAGAGTATATTGATAGAAAAACAAAAAACCCAGCAAATATGCTGGGTTTCTAGTATGAACTTCCGTTAAAGAAGCTGAGAAGAAAAATCAATTACTTGATTTTCGCTTCTTTGTACATAACGTGCTGGCGAACAACTGGATCAAACTTTTTGATCTCAAATTTGCCTGGCATATTACGCTTGTTCTTATCAGTAGTGTAGAAGTGACCAGTACCTGCAGAAGATACTAGACGGATTTTCTCACGTACGCCTTTCTTTGCCATTGCCTATTTCCTCTTAAACGTTTTCGCCGTTTGCGCGAATGTCAGCAAGAACAGCATCAATGCCCTTCTTGTCGATGATACGCATACCTTTAGCAGATAGACGTAGTTTAACAAAACGTTTTTCGCTCTCTACCCAGAAACGATGAGTTTGTAGGTTCGGCAGAAAACGACGCTTAGTAGCATTACGTGCGTGTGAACGGTTGTTACCCGTTACTGGACGCTTACCAGTTACTTGGCATACTCGTGACATGAATGTCTTCTCCAAAATCGTTTCAGCTCGATATCAACCTTGGTGGCCGAACCTCTCTATTTCTCATAGAAGAATTTAGAGGTCTTATACCGTTATGGAAACCCATACAAGGCTATCAAAGGCCGCGCATTATACTAACTTGACTAGCATTGCTCAAGACCCGAACAGATCCTTTTTCAAGGTTTTCGTGATCTTTTTTAGGCAGAGCTGATAATAGTTCAAAAAATGTCGGGGGATTGTAGCAGAATTCACGCAACTCACAACCAGTAATGTGATTTAAATCCATCCACGCTCTGCAAAGGAAACCACCTCTCCGTCGCCAACCACAAAATGATCAAGCACACGAATATCAACTAAAGCCAGTGCATCTCCAATACGACGGGTAATTCGACGGTCAGCCTGACTTGGCTCTGCAACACCAGAAGGATGATTGTGAGCCAGTATCAATGCAGCAGCATTGTGATCAAGCGCACGTTTAACCACTTCTCTTGGATAAACTGAGGCGCTATCTATAGTCCCTTCAAATAAAACCTCTCCTTTAATCACCCTGTGTTGATTATCCAAAAACAAGACATAGAAAGCTTCACGGGTTCTATCGCGCAGCCTGCTTACTAAATACAACTTGGTTTGTTCTGGACTGGTTAACGCTTCTCCGCGAACCAAAGCCTCATGGAGGTAACGTTGCGTCATTTCTAATGCTGCCTGTAATTGAACGTATTTTGCCTCTCCCAAGCCCTTGTATTGGCATAGTTCTACTCTATCAGCCGAGAACAAACCGCGCAGCGAACCCATCTCTTTGAGTAGCTTGTCCGCCAATTGCAAAACATTCATATCTTTAGTGCCTGTACGCAAAAAGATTGCCAACAACTCAGCGTCAGTCAGGGATTGTGCTCCTCGCGCAATCAACTTTTCCCTTGGCATGGACTCAGAAGGCAAAAACATAACGAAACCTTAAATTTGAACAACGCCACACTAGCATAATCACAGCTATGCACTGAATCACACAAATCAACGTTGTCTTAGAGCAAGTGAAAGATTTTGAGTAAATAATAGGTATATAAATAAGCAGCCAAAGCATGGTGGGATGTAAAACTTACGACACCATTTCTAGAGTCTCAAACTGCTGCATGGTAATCTTGCCACAGAATTTTTTAAGGATGACATAATGCAAACACTCGCAGGCAAAAAGATCCTACTTGGTATCGGTGGTGGTATAGCTGCTTATAAATGTGCAGATTTGACTCGACGCTTAATCGAAAGAGGCGCAGAAGTACAAGTTGTAATGACCAGAGCCGCAAAAGAATTTATTACCCCCTTAACCATGCAAGCCGTGTCAGGAAAACCTGTCTCCGATAGCCTTCTTGATCCTGCGGCAGAGGCGTCAATGGGCCATATTGAATTGGCGAAATGGGCTGACTTGATACTGCTCGCACCAGCCACGGCAGATCTCATCGCTCGCGTTGCATCAGGTATGGGAAATGACCTGCTTACCACGCTGGTGTTAGCAAGCGACGCCCCTATTGCTGTCTCCCCTGCCATGAATCAACAAATGTATCGCAATCAGGCAACCCAAGAAAACATCGCCACACTGCAAAGACGAGGCATGCATATTTGGGGACCCGCCTCTGGTGAGCAAGCTTGCGGTGACATTGGCCCAGGCCGCATGCTCGAGCCGATGCAGTTAGTCGAGGAATGTGAGCAATTTTGGGCAGACAAGCCACTTAAAGGGTTGTCTGTACTCATTACCGCAGGACCAACTCGAGAATCGATTGACCCTGTCCGTTACATTTCTAATCACAGCTCAGGCAAAATGGGGTTTGCACTGGCACAAGCTGCCGTGCAATTGGGCGCCTCAACAAACTTAGTTTCAGGCCCAGTTTCACTAGACACACCTGTAGGCGCAAACAGAATTGATGTAGCAAGCGCCCTAGAAATGCACAATACCGTTATGCAATATGCCCCTTCTCATGATATTTTTATCAGTTGCGCTGCTGTAGCTGACTATCGCCCTGAATCGATCGCCGAGCAAAAAATTAAGAAAAAAGACAGCAACGAGCATATGACCATCACTATGGTCAAAAATCCGGATATTGTGGCTTCTGTTGCCAACATGACCGACGCTCGGCCATACACGGTAGGTTTTGCTGCAGAAACGCAGGAAGTCGCTCACTACGCACGCAGTAAGCTCACTAATAAAAATTTAGATATGATTTGTGCCAATGATGTCTCAATAGAGGGGCAAGGCTTTAACAGCAACAACAATGCAGTTACTCTATACTGGAAAGAGGGTGAGCAGTCACTTACCCTTGCATCAAAGCAAAAAATTGCGCAGCAAATACTCATGTGTATTGCAGAAAAAATAAGTAGCTAAATCACGGGACTGCAACCTAGTCGTATACGCTTACTCAGAAAAATAAGCAGACCCTAACCTTATATTCAGAACGTTGTCTATTCCGCTCACCCTAGTTTGCTAGTCTGGGCGAATGCCTGTGTTTATTGGCATTAACAGTGGAGACAAAAAAGGAACTCATTCATGGCCGGAACAAAAAAAAGCAACCGCCGGGAAGAAATACTACAAGCACTGGCACAGATGCTGGAATCTCACGATGGAGCTTCCCGAATCACAACCGCTAAGCTTGCAAAGCACGTTGGTGTTTCTGAGGCAGCCTTATATCGCCACTTTCCAAGCAAAGCACGCATGTTCGAGGGCCTAATCGAGTTTATTGAAGAGTCTCTGATGTCACGCATCAATCGTATTCTCGATGAGGAAAAAGACACATTAACGCGCATTCGCCTCGTGCTTCAGTTAGTGTTAGCCTTTGCCGAACGTAACCCTGGCTTGACGCGAATTTTATCCGGTCATGCTCTGATGTTTGAAAATGAGCGCCTGCGTGAACGCATTAATCAGCTATTTGAACGTATCGAAACTTCAATTCGCCAAATTCTGCGTGAGCGTCAATTAAGAGAAGGGAAAGCGTTTCCTGTCGATGAACTAACCCTAGCGGCACAATTGCTAGGCCAAGTAGAAGGTAGCTTAAATCGCTTTGTCCGCAGTGATTTTAAATATCAGCCAACAGCCAATTTCGAACAATATTGGGCTTTACTGAGCGCACAAATTAAGTAGTTTGTAACATGAGCAAAAAAAATACCCTTGATAAACCAGAGTTTTCTGCAGGCTTACTTCATCCCAAATACTGGGGCGTATGGCTAGGATTTGGTTTTCTCGCCCTTATTGTGAACATACTTCCCTACGCTGTACTTCTCAAGGTTGGACGAGGGATTGGCTCTCTGGGCATCAAAGTAGGTAAGTCACGAGCAAAGATTGCTAAGCGTAATCTTGAGCTAGCCTTCCCTAGCATGTCAGCGCAAGAGATTGACGACATGGTAGAGGAAAACTTTAAAAATACTGGTATGGCTCTGATTGAAACCGGTATTACTTGGTTTTGGCCAACATGGCGCTTTAAACGTATTCTGATTGCCAAAGATATTGATGAATTGCAAAAACACCAAGACGTAGGAAAAGGTGTGCTGCTTTGCTGCGTGCACGCGCTCAACCTTGAAATCACCGCCCGAGCCTTTGCGGTATTGGGCCTTCCTGGGTACGGTGCTTACAGGCCACACAGTAACCCTGCCTATGAGTTCATCCAATACAGAGGCCGTACTCGCAACGGTAATCGGTTGATTTATCGCCGTGATTTAAAACAAATGGTACGCGTACTACGCCAAGGCCATAGGCTTTTCTACCTACCAGACCAAGACTATGGGCACAACAAATCCGTATTTGTACCATTTTTTGCGGTTAAAGAAGCCTGTACGACAACGGGAACGCGGATTCTTGCCTCAACCAGTAAGAGCGCTATTGTGCCCGGTTCAGGCTTTCGCAACTCGCAAGGCAAATACGAGATCATTGCGGATAAGTCGATTGAACAAGACTTTCCGCACAAAGATGAAAATGCCGCCGCTGCCTATATGAATAAATTTGTCGAAGAAATTATCATGCGCGCGCCAGAGCAATGGATGTGGTTACATAAACGCTTTAAATCTTTACCAGATCACTCACTCACTAATTCAAGATATCAATAAGTTTCAATGAGCAACCCAGATAAAAATAGCATCGAAAAACATCTGCATAGCCCAAAGTTTGAATGGGCTTTTTTGCACCCTAAACATTGGGGAACATGGTTAGGTATAGCCTTTGCGGCTCTTGTCGCCTTTATTCCATTTCGTTGGCGTGACACTTTGGCTCGTAAGTTGTCAGTGTTTATTGTAAGAAAAAATGGCCGAGTTGTGCGCCGCGCCCGCGTGAACTTGGCGTATTGCTTTCCTGAAAAATCCGAATCAGAGCGTCAGCAGATATTAGAAGAGACCTTTGTAAAAGCTGCTCAGTATCTTTTAGGCTATTCGGAGTTTTTGGTTCGCTCAACCAAGCACAACCAAAATCGCGGCATAATGATAGGCGAAGAAAACATCCTCCCTTTGCTCGATGCCGGGGAAAAGGTAATTATTCTGGCTCCCCACGCCTGGGCGGTTGACTATCCTGCTGTTATGCTCGCGGCTAAAGGCTATAAAGTCACTACCATTATGAAGCCTCAACGCAACCCAATCGGTGATTGGTTAATGCAAGTCCAGCGCATGCAATATGGTGGGCGTATTTTTGCAAGAGATGCAGGAGTGAAGCCATTTGTACGCTCGATTAAAGATGGCTACCTAGGTTACTGGTTACCAGATGAAGACTTTGGCGCTGAAAACTCCGTTTTCGTTCCCTTCTTTGGTACGGAAAAAGCCACACTCAAAGGCTTTGGCAAAATGGCTCGTTTGTCCAAAGCCAAAGTCGTGCCTGTTTTACCCGCTTATAACGATAAAACAGGTAAATATGAAGTGCATATTCTGCCAGCATTAGAAAACTTCCCCACTGGCGATGAAGAGTCAGACGCACGCGCGATGAATCAAGCCATTGAAGATCTGTTAAGACCTCACCCTGAACAATATATGTGGAATCTCTCTTTACTCAAAACTCAGCGAGATGGCCGCGCGATTTATGATAACTAAAGCAAGAGAAGCACACTGGAAAGCAAAAAAGGTTGACTCATAGGTCAACCTTTTTCTGAGCTAGATTATCATCTAGATGCCGAATTCAGCACGGTAGGCTTTGACCCCCGCTAGATGCTCTGTTGCATCACCTTGCTCTTCTAAATAGCTAACCAGGTCGCCCAAGCTAACGATAGAAATCACCGCACAGCCAAAATCACGCTCAACTTCCTGAATCGCAGACAAGTCCCCCTTACCTTTTTCCTGACGGTCAATAGCAACTAAAACGCCCGCTAAATCAGCGCCATTGGATTGGATAATCTGCATGGATTCGCGAATGGCTGTGCCAGCAGTGATCACATCGTCCACCAACATGATGCGCCCTTCGAGTGCGCTGCCAACTAAGTTACCACCTTCGCCGTGATCCTTTGCTTCTTTACGATTAAAACAATAGGGTGTGTCTAGGCTATGATGATCGGCTAAGGCAACTGCTGTTGTGGTAGCAATTGGTATACCTTTATAGGCAGGGCCAAACAGCACATCAAACTCAATCCCAGAATCTGCCAACGCGGCAGCATAAAAGCGGCCTAGACGAGCAAGATCTCGCCCTGTATTAAAAAGACCAGCGTTAAAAAAATAAGGGCTCTTACGACCGGATTTTAAAGTAAACTCACCAAACTTTAGTACTTGTTTCTCTAGTGCAAACTCAATAAATTCACGCTGGTATGCTTTCATTGCTCTCTCTCTAAGTTAATAATGCCTAAGGCCATCTTCCAAAAGATAAAAAAATAGCTTCCTAGGTTGGAAGCTATTAAAAAATCACTGCTCTAACGCCGCTTTTTGCGCGGCGACAATATCGCAAATCCCCGTTTTTGCTGACTCGAGTAATTTCATCAAGTCATCATGGCTAAAAGGTTCACCTTCTGCGGTGCCTTGCACCTCAATCATGCGGCCATCTTCTGTCATCACCACATTCATATCGGTATCAGCAGCAGAGTCTTCAACGTACTCTAGGTCACACAATACATCTTGACCAAGCATACCGACAGAAACCGCAACAACATGCCCTTTCATCGGGTTTGCTTTCAACTTACCACCGTCGACTAAATGCTGGAATGCATCAGCCATAGCAACACTGGCACCTGAAATAGCAGCCGTGCGCGTTCCACCATCGGCTTGAATCACGTCACAATCGACAGTCACCATAATTTCGCCCATAGATTCAAGATCAACCACAGCCCTTAAGCTACGTGCAATCAGGCGCTGAATTTCCATGGTACGGCCACCTTGTTTTCCACTCGCCGCTTCACGGCGCATGCGGGAGTGCGTCGAGCGAGGTAACATACCGTATTCAGCCGTCACCCAGCCTTTGCCTTGACCTTTTAGCCAGCGAGGTACATTTTCTTCAACGGTCGCATTACATAATACTTTCGTATTGCCAAACTCAACCAGAACTGAGCCTTCAGCATAAGCCGTGTAATTACGAGTGATTTTAATTGGGCGAACTTGGTCCGCCTTGCGATCGTTTGGACGCATTGGCATCTACCTTAGTTGTCTATCTATAGATAGGGGGAAGACGAATCAGATTAGGGCGAGATTCTAGCAGAAAGCTCAGTGCTGGAAAAGCACCCTATTTTTCAGCGATACCAAATCTCGCTTATTCTGCTACTATTGCCACGCGTTATTTTCACAGATGATTAAGACAGGAAAATTCGATGATCTACAGTATGACCGCTTATGCTCGTAAAGAGGTAAAAGGTGAATGGGGCAGCGCAGTATGGGAAATCCGCAGCGTCAACCAACGTTATTTAGAAACCTACTTTCGACTACCTGAGCAATTTCGTGGCCTAGAGCCTGTTCTGCGCGAACGTTTTAGAAAGCGCCTAGCACGCGGAAAAGTAGAATGTGCCCTACGTTTTGAAGCTAACCCTGCCGCCAAAGGCGAGCTTAGCATCAACGAAACTCTCGCCAACCAAGTGATCAATGCCGCCAAGCAAGTGATGACAATGACAGGCGATGACAACCGATTAAACCCATTTCAAATCATGAATTGGCCAGGGGTTATGGAAACCTCTGAACAGGACATGGATGCGATTAACAAAGACTTACTGGCTGCATTTGACGACGCTGTAAGCGAGTTCATTGAAGCTCGTGGTCGTGAAGGCGACAACATGAAAGCCTTAATTGAGCAGCGTTTGTCGGCCATCACAGAAGAAGTCATCAAAGTGCGTGCTCGAATGCCAGAAATCATCGAGTGGCAACGCGAGCGTTTGTTCTCAAAGTTTGAAGAAGCTAAGGTCGAACTTGACCCTTCTCGTGTCGAACAAGAACTTATCCTTCTTGCGCAAAAGTCTGATGTAGCGGAAGAACTAGATCGCCTCGATTCGCACGTAAAAGAAGCAAACAATATCCTTAAAAAAGGTGGCGCTTGCGGCCGACGCTTAGATTTTATGATGCAAGAGTTTAATCGCGAATCCAACACCTTGGCATCTAAATCGATAAGCACAGATATCACAGCCTCAGGCGTTGAGCTAAAGGTTCTTATCGAACAGATGCGAGAGCAGATCCAAAATATTGAATGATTTTTTCTGTATTGCATGCTCTTTCTAAGGCCCTGTATTATGGGGCTTTATTGTTTCTAGCCCTTTGCTAATATGTCAGCTTCTTTTATATTAATGGTTACCAATTTGAGAACAAGCTTATACGCGCAAATACCCGAGAGTCGTTCGGCGGTGGTTTATACCGCCGAAAAAGGAATGGTAAGAAATTCTACGAGCCACGAGCTCTCATAGAGCAGCACGAAAGTATTCGAGTCTCTTTTGACCCGACGCCTTTCAATGAAACTCGTCAACTTTAGCTTAGCGCAAAGTTCATTCCGAAGTGCAACGCTCCCCTATGCAGTCTGAAGGTGTTCTCGAAAGACAACTTCAGACCATCTGAATCCAAGACACTTTCTTGGTATGTTTAAACGCTTTTCATTCAACCCTCGCTCCCATGATGAGTATGGGTGGGCAAAATACGCCTCAGCATCCTGGGCTTTAGCAATGGCTTATGCTCGACGAATTCAGAACCATTCTCTGCTGTGTTCGTATTGACGTAATCCGCACAGGGATTAAGCATATGAATCACCGTATCCGTGATATCTACGGCGCGTTTTGCCCCCAACTTACGAGCTAGTACCTCCGACTCTTACTCTCTGTCAGGATCTCCAAAGCACTGGTCCCTTGACTGCCTAAAATTGTATCCATCTCCTGATCACCAAAGCACTCTCATATCTCAACTTCAGAAGGACGCTCATTTATGGAGCGAGGGTTAGGTATCGCGCAATATTCGCTGTCACTCCTCTGCGGTTCCGCTTATGGCTTTGGCACAGTACTTTATACAAGTTGCTGCCATCTTTTATCTGTTGCAACATAACGCTAGGTCCATTCATGGCTGACAGACATACTCATAAGATCACATAAACCACAGATCTGTTCCGGACTTCACTCCAGAGAAAGCTTCAGTTCAACATACTCGATAGTATTGGCAGGTATCCTGTACTTTAAAGCACTCTTTCTTCGTATCAATGTCTGATGGTGAGCTTGGTCTGGATCTTTGGCCTTTCTAATATAATTTTTACTCAACTCTTGAGGTGCTGTGTAGTGATGAACATTCATTGTTTTGACTATAGCGAAAGGTGTAAATTCTTGCGCAAGAGGGACTGATTCTATTATTTTTACTTTAATCAACTACTGATATAGCATGATGGTCCGTTTCGACTTTGGGAAAAGCGCATCAATTATATCGGTCAACCACCTATCGCCTCTCAACCATAAGGGTTGTGCTTATAATCTAAAACCCCGGTAGCCATACAATCATTCCGCATTTCATATATTCACTTTACAAGTATATGAAAATAACTAGAATGGGAGGAGTTTTTCTATTAAAGTGCTAGTTTGCATATTATTGTGTAGTTTGTTTTTTATTTTGTAAAAATTCCTGTCTTTAGGTTTTAAATCTATACTTTAATACTTAGGTTGGAATAATTATTTTTCTAATATTTATAAGGTGGATTGGTGATTTTTTTATTATTTTCTGCTTTTTTTATTTTTATGTCACTTGTTTTTCGTTTGTTTGTTTCAAATAAGAAAGAAGTGCGTTTTTTTAGATTTTTGTTTTTCATAAGCAGTCTCCTTTTAGCTATAGAAGGGGCTGTTATATATGTATTAGGGGAGGGGGTAAATAGCTCGTTTGTTTATCATTTTCTTTATGCTGGCGATATAGAAGGTGGTAATATTATTGCGTTAGGGATGATGGCTTTTTTTGTGTTCTTATTGTTCTTATTGTTCTTATTGCTTTTATTTGAGAGAGTGTGCAAGTCTACTGTAAAGGTAGTGTTTGGTGCTAAGTATCTTTCGTTATCTTTGGTCTTTTTGTCTATTTTAACTAACCCGGTTGGCAAGGAGTTTTATCAGTTCTTTGTTTATAGCGAAGGGGGAACTGATCAGCTTAATTTTGGGATAAGTCAAAAAAAAGATAAGACTAATCAAATTATTGATGGTACTAATAAAGAAGACCTTCCTGACTTAATATTTATATTTGCGGAAAGTTTTGAACGCACATACTTGACTTCCGATAAATATTATCCATATGTGAAAGAAATCAATAACTGGGAAAAGAATAGTATATATTTTAAAAACATAAAGCAGCTTGAAGATTCCAGTTGGACGATTGCTGGAATGGTCTCTTCATTGTGTGGGATACCATTGACCCATCCATCCGGAGGTAACACCCTTGGTAAAGTAGATGAATTTTATCCGGCTGCAATTTGTCTTGGGGATATATTAAAAGACTATGGATACAACTTGTCATATATCCAGGGGTCAAGTTTGGATTTTTCTGGGATTAGGCAGTTTTTTGAGCAGCACGGATTTGTCTCTGTTAAAGGAAAGAGTTATTTTGAGGAAAAAAATCCTGGTTATGATATGCATCACTGGGGTGTTTATGATGATACCTTGTTAGATGAAGCGTATCGTATTTTTAAAAATGATGTGGGGTTAGGTAAAACAGCTCTTTTCATATCAACAATAGATACTCACTTTCCTGATGGGTATGTGTCTAAAAAGTGTGAAGATAATATTGATACTGATGTTAGTCCTTCGATACTGGCAGCTATTTCATGCTCAAGTTATCTGATTTCAAATTTTATTGATCAAATAAGGGCCAATTCGAAGACGAAGGATGCAATTGTTGTTGTAGCCTCTGATCATATTGGCATGGGTAAGCAGTCGCTTTCATTCTTTAATGAAGTTCAAAGACAAAACTTGTTCTTTGTAAACTTACCTTCTAGTACCAAGGGAAGAAAGGGAAGAGGGATTGATGCTATTGGTTCTCAATTAGATATTGGGACAACACTTCTTCATATTATGGGTATAGATGGAAGAATTGGTCTGGGTGTTGATTTGCTAAGTAAGAATGAATCAATTGCCAAGAAGGATAATGTAGAGGATATATTGAGGGAAAATAGAGGTGAGTTTCTGAAACTTTGGGAGTTACCAAAGTCTGATAATGATGTGGTTTTTGATAAAGGAAAAGTGGTTATAGGTGGGAAGAAATACAGCATTCCTGTTTTATTTAAATTTTCTAAAGATTCGATTGTATATCCATATTATAAGGATGATCCAAGTTCTCTTTTAAGACGAATAGCATCTTTAGATGAAGAGGATGCTTACCTTATTGTAGATAAGTGTCTTGAATTAAATTATGTATTTGATGATGTATTCCGAGAAGATGGTACTTGTTATGCTTTAGGGCGCCTAGGTGTGAACCCTGAAATAGGTGAATATAATTCTGGAAAACGTTTGACCAAGGATAAGTTCACTGAGTTATATAGTGTAAAAGTATCTGGGAACTCCTATCAGAATGATATTGATAAAATGAATGCGGCAGGTGTTCTATCATCCACTCAGAGGTGGCTTTTAAATAAAGTTGATAAAGATTCATATGTATTATTGGATAAAGAAATATATCTTCCATTCGAAAAATATAGTCAAACAAAGAAAAAAATTGAAGACTTTTATAAGGTCAAGATTTTAGAGCATCCTAGTTACTCTCTGGATTATTATTCTATTAGTTCGAATTATATGATTTCATCTTTAGAGAAATTATATAATAGTAGAATTGTTGCAACTAAGAGTAATTTTTTTGATGGAACTTCATTAAAATCTTCGTTAAAAAGATATGGCGAAATATTCTTAGCACTATTTTCTGATAAGTTTAAATATAAAGTGTATGACATCGTTATTCATCATACACTTAAGGATAAAAGCCAGCAACGTTATGCTACAGGTTATAAGACTAAGTTTCTTGACGCTGAACGATATATAGCTCATGCGGGCGGTGCTATAGATGGAATTACGTATACAAATTCAAAAGATTCCTTGGATCTGTTTTATAAAAAAGGATTTAAGCTGTTTGAACTTGATTTGCTGGAAACTTCAGATGGCTACCTTGTAGCTGCTCATGACTGGAATGAGTGGAAGACTATTAGCAATTACAAAGGGGCTTTACCTCCAACTCTCGATGAATTCAAAAAGCACCTATTGTATGGGAAATATGAGCCGCTTTCGATGAAAGATATCTCACAATGGTTTGAAATTCATGATGATTCCATATTGGTGACAGACAAAATCAATAGCCCTCAAAAAGTTGTTGAAAGCTTTCCGTTTAAAGAAAGGCTTATTATGGAACTGTTTACATGGGATGCCATCATTGAGGCAAATAAATTAGGAGTGTTTTCAGCCATGCCGTCGTGGAATTTTATTCGAAATATACATGGAGATATCGATAAAATTAAGGATAGTGGTATTAAGCATGTGGCGCTAAGTAAGAGTGATCTAAAAAATCATATTGGTCAGCTTTTAGCTCTAGAGGAAATAGGTGTTAAAAGTTATTTATTTAATATTGGTTTTGAAAATAGTAAAGGTGAAGAGGGGATTATTTGTGATTATCTAAATGTTGTTTATGGGTTGTATGTTGATGATTTGGACTTAAAAAAAATATCCTGTGAATAACATGTGTTGATTCGAGAATGTATATTATTCTGCTTAAATAGCGTTATACTTCATTAGATCTTCGCCTCAAACAAGATTGAACTAATCCAAACCAGGCAGTTCTCGTTCGCATTTTTTATGTGCTCTTGATCAAGTTCTTGCTCTACTAGCTGTTTTTACACAGCCTGTATCGAAAGGGTCATTAGTTAGAACCTAGTCAGGAATGTATCAATATCCGCTTTTGGCTAGGCCTAAACAGAAGTTGTTATAGTAATTTTTGTAGTGAACGATCGTCTCTTCGCAATGTATTTAGCAACGTAGCCAACAGCGGAACCTTTACTTGGGTCGATGTTTGAATCGCCACCATTTTTCTAGAGACCTTTCAGCCATAGAAAATGGCTTTTAAAGAGGTGCTTATGAGCAACAAACGTTATCCCGAAGAGTTCAAAATCGAAACGGTTAAACAGGTCACTGACCGAGGCTACAGCGTTGCTGATGTAGCTAAACGGCTCGATGTTACAACTCACTGTCTTTATGCCTGGATCAAGAAGTACGGCCCTGATTCAGCTGGGTTAAAGGCTCAGGTTGGCTACAGGAATACACGCTAGGCAAGCGGGAGGGTTTATATTGTCACACCGAATCGAATTCAGCAGCAGTTCAACGTACCAGCGCCTAAGAAGGCATGGGTAACAGATATTACCTATATCAAAATCCATGAAGGCTAGCTGTATTTAGGCGTTGTTGTTGACCTGTTCTCTAGGCGAGTGGTTGGATGACCAATACAGTCTCGTATTACAAAGGAACTGGTGCTAAATGCCTTGCTCATGGCTATATGGGGGCACAATCCTGAATCAGAGGTTGTCGTACATATCGTTCAGGGAAGTCAGTATATAAGCCATGATTGGTAATCCTTTTTAAGAGATTCATGGCCTAAAAGGAAGTATGAGCCGACGAGGTAACTGCCGCGACAGTACAATTGCAGAGAGTTTTTTCCAATTACTGAAAAGGGAAAGGATCTACCATAAGGTTTACGCAACCCGAGAATATGCACGCAGTGATATCTTTGAATACATAGAGCTGTTTTACAACAGCAAATGACGTCATGATTTTAATGGTCAGCTATTACCGATAGAGTATGAAAGCCGATATGAGAAAAGGCTGCTGAGTGTCTAAGAACTGGTGGCGATTCACTGAGCATAGTGAAACAAAGCTCAAGATTATGTTACTCCAAACTGGCCTTCTGCTTGTTGATATTGGGGTGATAGTCTACTTGCGGTGAGCGGCGCGTTGCTAGAGGTTAGTGACTTGGTATGGGAATCCTTTCAAAGGTGGTTACCAATTTGGTTACCTTTTTTCTTTCGGATTTTTATTGGTGACCTATCTTTTTGATATTAATTATATGTAAGAAATTGATGCGAGAGCAGAACCAAAATATTGAATAAAGATAAAAACCAGCTCTAGGTCAAACCATTGCAACCTAGAGCTGATTCGCTATATTTGGCAAGCTCTATTCCCTTGTTCGGCTGGGTACTTGTAAGTCACCAATAGCACCTCTGCCATTCTTAGCCCTAACGGAACGCTGGCTTTTAGAGTACTCGCCTGAGAGTCAGGCTCTCTCTGATTATCGGATGTGAAAGTTAGGCTCTTCTGGCCATTTTTACCATCGGTAATACGATAGCGATAGCTGCGCTGTCCAACTCCAAGGCTAGGGCCTTGAGAGTCAAATTGAATCTTGCCGATGCCAGAGCCTTGAACAAAAAGGCTTGGTAATGCCTTAGCAGCACCTTCAAAAGTAATCATTACTTTAGGAGAGTTGGCAATTAGCACGCCTGTTAGTTCAGCTAAATTACCACCTTGATTATGGCAACCAAGGTTAAAAGGTGGTTTGTATATCAGTTGATATCCAGTTTCATCTTGGCCTTGATTCTGGATTGACTGCCAGATAGGGTCATTAAAATACCAGCCAGACTGCCCATCTGAGCTCAAGCTGTCTTTTTTAATTGGTAAATAAACATAACCTTGATAGCTAATCTCTATCTTTATCGGCTCTGCTTTAGCGAGTGAATTTAGATCAACCGACCGCCCTACATCATCAACAAAAACTAGACTCCCAGCTAAGGCTTGCTGCGCTGATTTAGCCTTCTCTGGATCAAGATACAGTGTTAAACCGAGCGTTCGATCGGGGCTATTCAACGAGTTTGTAATATCGGCAAGTGAAATACCAATATCATATCTGGGTTGATAATCTTTCGACTCACTACCATCAACTGGGTTAAAGGTTTTGATTCCACCAGAGTCATGAATAGGTGACTGTAGGTTGCTGATTGCAGCCTTAAGCATTGAAGAATTGTGCTGAAAGCCATTACTAATCGCGCTTATCACCTGATAGGAATGCAAGTACAAGCCGAGCTTTTGCAACACCCCTGCACCGGAGGCTGGCATCTCCGGTAAAACTTGGCTTAAGTTGTTCGCATCTGCAAGCTTGGAAAATGCTATTGGCGGCTTGTCTTTTGCTGCATGCCCGCTCCATTTAAATGCAACCGCATAATCGACAACATAGTCGAGTTTGGTCTCAACAGTGCCTTTGTAAGGCTCAAGCGCTTGATTCGCTTTCTCTATGTATTCGGGGGCAATCGGATTAAACGCGTATTCGTAAACATCAACTAGCTCACTGGCAAGCGTTTCTAGCTCTTTTTGATGCTCCGCTAACTGCTGCTTTGTTTGCTCATTCAAACCATAGGAGATAGCAGACATCACCTGTAAATAAGCATGATTAAAGCTTTTTCCTTCAAGCAGCTCAGCACTTCCGTAAGCTTTATCAGGCAGAACGCGCGCGCTGATGTAATCATAGGTGTATTGATTGAAGATAAAGTTATCATTGAGATACCAGTAGGGAAAACGGCTATGGTTGGCTCCTTTAACCACAGCGGCAAAACCATCCATTTCTCCCGGGATCACCTGTCTAAATTGATTGAGTAGATATTGGTAATACCCTTGTTCAGGCTTCTTTATATCAGACCCTTGATTGCTAGGGCATGCACGTGCCTCTTTCTCACAAGCCTTAGCATCGGCCACATTGACGGTAGAAGAATCACCATTTGCTCCGACACCTACAGGAAAACCAAGCATTACTACCAAAAAAATTCGCTTTAACAACACTTACTCTCCCTTGGATGATTAGATCTAACTCAAATTTGTTGTCAAAAAAATCAACAATTTTTCCTTATAATCCTAGGTGTTTTTTCTGATATTGCCTTAAACCTGAGAAGTTTTTCACTAGAATATCGACTCTTCAAATACACTAGGCAATATCGGCCACCTCGAATGCTTGTTCCAAACAAACAACTTATGCTAACCTTCGGCTCCCTTTTTCTGACTGAAACTTAATCACTTCAGTGATTTCTCACGGTCAGTGCTATCTTTAAGATGTCAGCGTAAAGCAGACAAAATAGAAACAAATTTGGAACGTACCCATGGGAAAAGGCACTCTTTACATCGTATCTGCACCAAGCGGGGCTGGAAAATCTAGCTTGATTTCTGCCATGCTAGAGACCAATCCGACCTATGCCATGAAGGTGTCAGTATCACACACGACCCGTGGCATGCGCCCAGGTGAACAAGACGGTGTTCATTATCACTTTGTGCAAAAAGAATCCTTCGAAGAACTGATCGAGCAAGGCGCTTTTCTTGAATACGCTGAAGTGTTTGGCAACTACTATGGAACATCACGCCTGTGGATTGAAGAAAATTTAGATAAAGGTATTGATGTCTTCCTGGATATCGATTGGCAAGGTGCTCAGCAAATCCGTAAACAAATGCCTGGTGCTCAGAGTATCTTTATCTTACCACCTTCAGATGATGAGTTGGAGCGTCGACTCAATGCTCGCGGGCAAGACAGTGAAGCTGTGATTGCAAAGCGTATGGCAGAAGCAAAGTCTGAGATTTCTCACTATACCGAATATGACTATGTGATTGTTAACGACGATTTCGATAACGCACTTATCGATTTTAAGGCAATCATTCGAGCAGAAAGATTAAAACAAGACAAACAAGCCGCCAAATATAAGGTGATGCTTGATGCACTTTTAGCAGATTAAGCCGCCTATAGGTGGTTTATCACTAATTACTCTCAGTGGCTACTAGACACTGAGAACATAGAGACTGTATAATTTCTCGTCATACAAAATTTTTAGTTAACTAATTTGGAGTTCTCATGGCACGCGTAACTGTTCAAGACGCTGTTGAAAAAGTTGGCAACCGCTTCGACCTAGTTCTTATTGCGGCTCGCCGCGCTCGTCAAATGCAAACTGGTGGTAAAGATTCACTAGTGCCAGAGGAGAATGATAAGGCGACGGTTATCGCTCTACGCGAAATTGAAGAAGGCCTAATCACTAAAGAAATTCTTGATGCTAGAGAGCGTCAGGAGCAACAGGAACAAGAAGCAGCAGAGCTAGCAGCTGTAAGCAGTATTGCACACAGTCGCTAATCTGATACTCTTCTAATAACTATCTTCCGGGCCTAAAGTTTGTATTTATTCGACAGCTTAAAAGACGTTGCCCAAGAATACTTACCAGAGCCTCAAATTGAGGCTCTGCGTCAATCTTATGTGGTAGCGAAAGATGCCCATGAAGGGCAAACTCGCTCAAGTGGCGAACCTTATATTATCCACCCTGTCGCCGTGGCGCGAATTCTGGCTGAAATGCGCCTTGATATTGAAACGCTACAAGCCGCACTACTGCATGATGTCATCGAAGACACTGCCGCAACCAAACAAGATTTAGAAAATCAATTTGGTGCGACCGTTGCTGAGCTGGTCGACGGGGTATCGAAACTTGATAAGCTCAAGTTTCGCGATCGTAAAGAAGCGCAAGCAGAAAATTTTCGTAAAATGGTTCTTGCCATGGTGCAAGATATCCGTGTCATCCTTATCAAGCTTGCCGACAGAACCCATAACATGCGCACTTTAGGGGCGCTTCGAGCAGACAAGAAACGTCGTATTGCCAGAGAAACCCTAGAAATATACTCACCACTTGCTCATCGTTTGGGTATCCATAACATCAAAACTGAACTCGAAGAGTTAGGCTTTGAAGCCTTGTATCCAAATCGCTATCGCGTGCTAAAAGCCGTTGTGAAATCGGCGCGCGGTAACCGTAAAGAGATGATTCAGCGCATACATGATGAAATTGAAGGCCGCCTCGAAGAAGTTGGTCTCAAAGCACGAGTGTTTGGTCGAGAGAAAAACCTCTATTCCATCTACAACAAGATGAAGACCAAAGAACAACGCTTTCACACCATCATGGATATCTACGCATTCAGAGTCGTTGTCTCTGACGCCGACACCTGTTATCGCGTTCTAGGACAAGTTCACAGCCTGTATAAACCGCGTCCTGGGAGAATGAAAGATTACATAGCCGTGCCTAAGGCGAATGGTTATCAGTCCATTCACACCTCTATGGTTGGCCCTCATGGTGTGCCTGTTGAAGTCCAGATCCGCACTGAAGATATGGACCAAATGGCAGACAAAGGGGTCGCAGCACACTGGTCTTATAAAGGCAACAGCGATCGCTCTGGTACCACAGCACAAATTAAAGCTCAGCGCTGGATGCAAAGCCTGCTGGAATTACAGCAAAGCGCGGGTAACTCATTCGAATTTATCGAAAACGTAAAATCGGATCTCTTCCCAGACGAAATTTATGTGTTTACCCCCAAAGGTCGTATTGTTGAGCTACCTGTGGGTGCGACCGCTGTCGATTTTGCCTACGCTGTTCACACCGACGTGGGCAATACCTGTGTCGGAGCACGAGTGGATCGCAACCCTTATCCTTTGAGTAAATCGCTCAAAAATGGTCAAGCAATTGAAATCATCAGCGCACCTGGAGCTCGTCCCAACGCAGCTTGGCTAAACTATGTGGTTACATCACGGGCTCGAACCAAAATACGCCAAGTACTCAAAACAATGCGCCGCGAAGAGTCCATCACCCTTGGTCGCCGTTTACTCAATCACGCTCTAGGTGATTTGTCTCTATCAGATATTCGTGAAGAGAATATCCAGCATGTATTGTCTGAGTTAAAAATCGATAACGTCGATGATCTATTGGCAGACATTGGCCTGGGTGAGTTGATGAGCATAGTGATTGCGCGCAGGCTACTAGGTGATACCGATGAGCTCACAGAAGCCCAGCCTTCAGAAGGTGGTAAACCGAAGAAGAAGTTGCCAATACGCGGCGCGGAAGGATTACTTCTCACCTTTGCTAACTGCTGCCATCCGATACCGGATGACCATATCATTGCCCATGTATCACCAGGGCGAGGCTTGGTTGTACACAGAGAAACTTGTCCAAACGTACGTGGCTATCAAAAAGAGCTTGATAAGTACATGGCGGTAGAATGGTCTGATGATTATGAGCAAGAGTTTATAACCGAGTTATACGTGGATGTGCAAAATCGTCAAGGCGTTCTTGCCGAGCTGACTAATGTTATCTCAAAAACGGGGTCGAATATTCACGGACTATCAACGGAAGAGAAAGACGGTCGTTTATACACAGTCACTGTTCTGCTCACTACCAAGGATAGGGTCCATCTTGCTGGCATAATGCGCAAAATTAAAGCCATGCCTCATGCCCTTAAGGTGCGACGTCGCAAAAACTAACCTCGTCTTAACTATGCCCTTGAGCTTACTGGCTCAAGGGCTTAAATCACATATATCGCTATGAACTTAGAACGTTACCAACGGATTCAACAAGTCCTTCAGTCACGCCAGACTGACCTGACATTTTGTCTCGAAGAAGTCCATAAACCTAACAATGTCTCAGCCGTAATTCGCAGCGCCGATGCCACCGCTATCCATAAAATACATGCCGTTTGGCCAAATGCAATGCGCACACTCAGTCATACATCAGCGGGAGCTCGCAACTGGGTAGAAGTAGAAACTCACGACACGATTAACGACGCCGTGAGTGTACTTAAACAGCAAAATATGCAGGTTTTAGTCACCAATTTATCGGAAACCGCGGTCGATTTTCGCGATATTGATTACACCAAACCGACTGCCATCATTCTGGGTGGCGAAAAAATGGGGGCATCAGAGCAAGCCAAACAGCTCGCCGATCAAGATATCATTATTCCAATGTTGGGCATGGTGCAATCACTCAATGTGTCAGTTGCCAGTGCCGTTATCATGTATGAAGCTCAGCGCCAGAGGCAAGCTGCGGGTTTATATGACAACCCAGCCAATCCAATTACTGAAAATACTGTGCAAAAAGTTTTGTTTGAACGCGGCCACCCTGTGCTAGCCAAAGTTGCCAAGCGCAAAGGCTTGCCTTATCCACTTATCGATGAACAGGGCGAGGCAATCGCAAGTGAAGAATGGTGGCGAGAGATGCAGCAAAAATAAAGCAAAACACAGCACGGGACCTAAGTTTCCCTGTACAAAAACACAGCTCAGTGGTTAACTAGTAAAGTCGATTAGCCAGTAAATAATGTACCGAGCTGTGTCATGTCTCAATTACTCTCTGCCATTTCCTTAACTTCTCTGACTGGTGTTGGAGCGAAAGTCGCAGAAAAGTTATCAAAAGTGGGTCTTCACTCAGTTCAAGACTTGCTCTTCCACCTCCCCCATCGCTATGAGGATAGAACACGCATCTACCCTATCATCAAACTGCATCCTGGTTTGTGGGCTAGTGTTCAAGGCAAGGTAATGAGTGCCGACACTTTGTTTGGGAAACGCCGCATGCTGGCAGTAAAGGTCAGTGATGGTAATGGGACGATTACACTAAGATTTTTCAATTTCACTGCCGCAATGAAAAATAACTTTAGTGAAGGCAAGCAAGTCCACGCTTATGGCGAAGTAAAGCGAGGGAGCACGGGTCTGGAAATCATTCACCCAGACTACAAATTTTATGCATCTGACCAAGTCACCAAGCTTGAAAAGACGCTGACCCCAGTCTATCCAACGACTGACGGTCTGCGCCAGCTTACGCTACGTAGTTTAACCGATCAGGCTCTGGAATTGCTTAACAAGACAGCGGTACAAGAGCTCTTACCGGCTGGGCTATACGATCAACAAATCTCCTTAAACCAAGCGCTGCATATCATACATAGGCCCACTCCAAATATAGATCTGGAATCCTTCGATCAAGGTAAACATCCAGCACAAATTCGCCTTATCATGGAAGAATTATTGGCGCAAAACCTCTCCATGCTATCAGTAAGAAGTAAAAGTCAGAAAGACACCGCTTTCCCTCTGTCTGAAAAAACAGGACTAAAACAAAAGCTGTTGCAGCAGCTACCTTTTTCTCCCACTCACGCACAGTCACGAGTTGTAAAGGAAATTGAACAAGATTTAGAAAAGCCTCACCCTATGATGCGTCTGGTTCAAGGTGATGTGGGATCTGGGAAAACCTTGGTTGCAGCACTCGCTGCACTGCGAGCGCTTGAGCATAATTATCAAGTCGCTCTTATGGCTCCAACTGAGCTTCTGGCAGAACAACATGCGATTAATTTTAAACAATGGCTTGAGCCAATGGACATTGAGGTGGGTTGGCTGGCCGGAAAACTCAAAGGTAAAGTCAAACAAGCGGAGCTGGCAAATATTGCCAGCGGCCAAGCTCGAATGGTCGTCGGCACCCACGCCTTGTTTCAAGAGCAGGTAAATTTTCATAACTTAGCGCTGGTGATTATTGATGAGCAACACCGCTTTGGTGTACATCAGCGCCTTGAACTGAGAGAAAAAGGGCAAAAGCAAGGTGCATACCCTCATCAGCTCATTATGACCGCAACCCCGATCCCCCGCACTCTAGCGATGACAGCCTATGCCGATCTGGAAACTTCTGTGATTGATGAACTCCCCCCAGGCAGAACCCCTATTCAAACCGTCGCCATCCCTGACACCAAACGCGACCAGATTGTTGAAAGGGTGCGCAATGCATGTCTCAATGAAGGCAAACAAGCTTATTGGGTTTGTACCCTAATTGATGAATCAGAAGTACTCGAAGCACAAGCAGCAGAAGACACCGCTCAAGAATTACAAGCAAAATTACCCGAGGTAAAAATTGGTTTGGTCCACGGCCGGATGAAACCAGCAGAAAAACAGTCAGTCATGCAGGATTTCAAGGATAACAAACTGCACTTATTGGTTGCGACAACGGTAATAGAAGTTGGTGTCGACGTACCAAACTCTAGCCTAATGATTATTGAAAACCCAGAGCGTTTAGGTTTAGCTCAGCTTCATCAGCTGCGAGGAAGAGTTGGTCGAGGCAGTGTCGCCAGTCACTGTGTTTTGTTATATCACTCGCCTTTATCGAAAACGGCACAAAAGCGCTTGGGCGTGCTTAGAGAAAGTAACGATGGATTTGTGATTGCACAGCGCGATTTAGAAATTCGCGGGCCAGGAGAGTTACTCGGCACCAAACAAACTGGCATTGCCGATTTTAAAATCGCAGATTTAGTGAGAGATCAGCACTTAATTCCCGAAGTTCAGCGCGTCGCGCGTCATATTCATGATAACTACCCAGAAAACGCAAGTGCAATTATTGAACGCTGGCTTGGCGAGAGAGATATCTACTCCAAGGCCTAATCTAGGGTACTTAAAGCAATGTAGATCAGTCTTTTACTTGTAAGATTTCATCCCAAGGCAGGCTCTGATCGCCAAGCACAATAAAATTCGGGTTTTCTAATGTTTCTCGCTCATTATAGGAAAGCGGTTCAAGTTGGGTACTTAATATGCGTCCTCCCGCTTCTTCAACAATGCACTGAGTCGCAGCTGTATCCCATTCACCAGTAGGCCCAAGGCGCAGATAACAATCAACAGCCCCTTCTGCAACCAGACAAGCTTTCAGGGCTGCAGATCCGAGTGGAACCAGGTCGTAATTCCATCGACTGTTCATTCGGCTGGTAATACGGCTAATGTCTTGCCTGCGACTTATTGCCATCGCAATTGAATCGGCTTGCCCTTCATGATGCAGCGTATTAATACGCAGGCTCTCATCCATATCAGGGATCTTCCACGCGCCTTTATTCTTGTAGGCATAATAAGTGACGCCTGATACTGGACTATAAACCACTCCCATAACCGGCCTGTGATCTTCCACCAGCGCGATTATGGTGGCAAAGTCACCACTGCGAGCAATAAACTCCTGAGTCCCATCTAAGGGGTCAACTAACCAGTAGCGATGCCAATTCGACCTTTTCTCTAAGCTAACATCCGCATCCTCTTCAGAGAGTACAGGCGTCTCTGGAGTAAGCTCGGTGAGCTTTTCCAGTATCAGTTTATGAGCAGCAATATCGGCACTTGTCACTGGAGTCTGATCATTTTTAGTATAGGCTTGGTAGTCTTTTTTCTGATAGATATCAAGTGTTAACTGGCCCGCCGCCCGAGCGATATCAATCACGGCTGGCAAATGCTGAGAAAAGTCTTCGGTCATTGGCATAATTAATCCTTCAAGGCTCTACATTGGTTATGGTTTTAGGGTACGTAGAGCAAGTAATAACGCTGTTATACTGCGCGCTTCACTAAAGTCGAGGTGAGTAAGAAGCTCTTCTGCTTGAGAAAGTGGCCAACGAATCACTTCCAAGGGCTCTGGTTCATCACCTTCCAATTGTTCTGAGTATAGATCTTCTGCAATAAACAAGGTCATTTTACTCGAAAAATAAGAAGGAGCGAGGACAACATCTTTGAGCGGCGTAAGTTTATTAGCTCCTAAACCAATCTCCTCTTTGAGCTCTCGGTTTGCAGCATCAATGGGTAGTTCCCCGGGATCCACTAGGCCTTTTGGAAAACCCAGTTCATAAGACTCAGTGCCTGCGGCATATTCCCTAACTAGCAATAAGTCCCCTTCTGTTGTCACCGGCACCATCATAACCGCCGTTCGACCACTGGGTTTCATTCGCTCATAGGTTCGCTCGACGCCATTACTAAAACGTAAATCAAGCGTCTCAACAGTAAATAGCCTAGACTTTGCTACCGTCTGTTTACTCAGGATGATGGGAAGGTTTTGCTTAGCCACTCACTACTCCTTAGTCTGGTTAAGCCACTAATATATGAGAAAACAAATAGTTTTGAAAACAAAAAAGGCTGACTTTATCTCCAACCTTTCAAATCAAGACAATTGATTTTTCTTACTGAGCCAAGTTTATTTAGTAGTAAGAGTGCTCTCCGCGATCATGTTCTGTCGCATCACGAACCGCTGTCAATTCGCCTTCAAATTGCTGCAACAGCTCTTTCTCAATGCCTTCTTTAAGAGTTACGTCAACCATAGAACAGCCATTACACCCCCCCCCAAAGGCAACAATAGCAACGCCATCATCAGTAATTTCAACCAGATTGACGTGTCCGCCATGCCCAGCTAACTGAGGGTTAACTTGGGTTTGAATCGCATACTCAACACGCTCAAGCAATGGCGCATCATCTGCCACCTTACGCATTTTAGCATTGGGGGCTTTTAGGGTCAGTTGAGAGCCCATTTTATCGGTCACATAGTCAATCTCGGCGTCTTCAAGAAAAGGCAAGCTTAGTTCATCAATATACGCAGAGAAGCTTTGATATTTAATTTCTGTGTCCGAAGATTCAATGGCTTCCACTGGGCAATAAGAAACGCCACACTCGGCATTCTGAGTACCAGGGTTTACCACAAACACGCGAATGTTTGTACCTTCAGGTTGCTGACTTAATAGGTTAGCAAAGTGCTGCTGGGCATTTTCAGTAATAGTAATAGAATTTGACACGACGAATACCTGAGTAATTTTGTAGGCTATTTACCTCTCATTTTACTCCTGATTTCTGCAAGATCTAGCCCTTTAGATCAAATTCGCACCACTTAGCTTATCCCTTGGTTCGGAGGTTCGACAAATGCAATATATATCAATCCTTTTCACTCCATGCTGAGTAAGAAGTTCACACAAAGGTTCAACTGTACTTCCCGTGGTTAGAACATCATCAACAATGGCGACATGTTCAGCATTAATGGGGAGATGCAGCTTAAAAGCCTGCCTGACATTGCGTTTTCTTTGCTGTTTAGTCATACCTTGTTGGCGCACTGTTGCTCTAACTTTGCGAAAAATGCCACAACAGTTGACCTGCATAGATTGACTAATTTCCCAAGCCAAGTGCTGGCTTTGGTTATAGCCTCGATATAAAAATCGCTGCCAGTGCAGTGGCACAAAAGTAATCAAGTCAGGTTTTTCCCTAAGATGAGGAGTAAGGAGTAAAGCCAGCGTTTTCGCATGCCAACATTGTCCAGAATATTTTAATCGATGGATATAGCTTGCCAGCGGGTGTTGATAGTCACCGACACAATACAAGCGCGACCAAGGAGGCGGTGAGACAAGACAGCGCCCACATTGCTCTACTTTGACCGGAACGATAAGCCCACAACGTAAACAACGAGACTGACGAGTCATATTATCCAGACAGATACGACACACAATGGGATGTGAATACGGCTTCTCAATAGGTAAGCCACATAAGTCGCAATGTTTAGGTAACAGGTAAGCTGTGTATTTACCAATCCAATCGGTTAACATATGCCCTGCGCCTGCCAAATCAGTAGTCAGGATAATTTAGCCGTTTAAATGAAATCTTAAGGATGAAAAACGTGGTACAAACTGAGAGCAAACACGCAGCGCCATACTGGCAACGTAGCGGTCAAGGCAGTGACTTGATTCTTATCCACGGCTGGGGAATGAATGGGGCGGTTTGGCATCAAACTGCCGAGCAGTTAAGTGAACATTTTCGAGTTCATGTTATTGACCTGCCCGGTTTTGGCCACAGCAATCATCTCACGTTTAACACCTTAGAAGACTTGAGTCAGCAAATTCTGACCGAGGCGCCGAAGAACGCGACCTGGCTCGGCTGGTCTCTGGGCGGCTTAATTGCTACACACATCGCCTTACAACACCCCGAGCATATCGCTAAATTAATCACGGTTGCCAGCTCACCAAAGTTTTCTGCGCACAAACAATGGAAAGGAATACAGCCCAAAGTGCTCAACAATTTCACTGAGCAATTAGTCGATGATTTCAAACTCACAATCGAGAGGTTTATGGCCTTGCAGGCAATGGGCAGTCCTTCTGCGCGTCAAGATATCAAAAGCCTTAAACAAGCGGTATTATCTAGGCCACTACCCAATACTGAGTCACTCATTGCTGGCCTAGAGCTGCTCTCAAGCATCGATCACAGGCACCTTCTCAAACAGTTAGATATTCCAACCCTTCGTTTGTATGGTCGCTTAGATGGCTTAGTTCCCAAGCAAGTGGCAACAGAGGTCGATGCACTCATGCCGATAAGTGACAGTCATGTATTTAGCGCTTCCTCACATGCCCCCTTTATCACAGAAAATGAGCAGTTTTGCCAAAAGGTCATTCACTTCGCCAAGGCAAAATAAAAATAATTCAATCAATAAGCTAAAATTTTAATCAAGTAAGCCGATAAGTAACTAAGTCAAGAAAACGCTGTTTTATTATGCGTTGTTGACTGAGCGTGAGGAGGTTAAGCAATGCTCGTATCACCTACGAACGTAAGCGTACCGCTGATCGCTCCATCGGTTAATGTGCAAACCGAACAGGTTGCACGAGACAACAAGGTTCGCGAGCCCGTCAACCCTACGGTGGCATTAACCAAAAGTAACGCAGAGCGCCAAGTTAAAGCGGACGATAAAAGGCGAAAACAATCTTCTTGGGATCCAGCCGAGCATCCTAGCTATGAAGCCAGTGAAGAAGAAGTGAAGCCGACTTATCATGAGAACCCTAACGATACTCTCGACAGGATTTTCAAGCTAATTGCTCTAGATAGCTACAGCAAGGATCAAGGCAAAGGCTACGCAATGCGCTTTCGGTTACCAAGGTACATTATTGATGCAGCGATCACCGAAGGGAGAATGGCCAAACGCAGAACCATCATCAAATTTCATTATGGCGATGCGGTTGCACCAAACACTCCTTCGGATGTCATAGCGGTGTTGTAATAAAACGCTTGATACTAATAAAAAACCCCCGTGTACGGGGGTTTGTATCGGCCTCGGCGTTATTTTTTCGCTTTGGCAAAAGCGGCAGCAAAAGCGCCGCCCATCGCATTATTTGATGATTCATTACTGCGGGCCGGAGTACGGCCCTGTTTTTTATTTGCTGGTGCCGCACGTTGTGAGCGGTTATCTTGCCCAGGCTCATCGGTAAGGCGCATGGATAGACCGATACGCTTGCGCTGAACATCGACTTCCATCACTTTGACTTTAACGATATCGCCTGCTTTCACCACCTCCCTTGGATCAGAAACAAAGCGATCGGTTAATGCCGAAATATGCACTAGACCGTCCTGATGCACACCGATGTCAACGAAAGCACCAAAGTTGGCCACATTAGACACAACACCTTCCAATACCATTCCCGGCTCAAGATCGGACACCGCATTAACACCATCGGCAAAAGTTGCCGTCTTAAACTCTGGGCGAGGGTCTCGGCCAGGTTTATCAAGCTCTTTGATAATGTCAGTTACCGTAGGCAGGCCAAAGTGCGCATCAGTGTAGTCAATCGCATGCAACCCCCGTAAAAAGTGAGTGTCGCCAATCAGCGCATCCACTTTCTTGGCGTTTTTTTCTGCAATGACTTTGACTACAGGATACGCTTCTGGGTGAACCGATGAGGCATCCAATGGATTTTTACCTCCCATAATACGTAAAAAGCCCGCACACTGCTCAAAAGCTTTAGGCCCAAGGCGAGCGACTTTTTTAAGCACAGTGCGCGCCTCAAATCGACCATGTTGATCGCGAAAGTCGACAATGTTTTGTGCAATCGTACTAGACAAACCTGCCACTCGGCTCAACAGCGCAGGCGAAGCTGTGTTGACGTCAACACCAACAGCATTCACACAATCTTCAACCACAGCGTCTAAGCGTTTCGCCAACATAGATTGACTAACATCATGCTGGTATTGGCCCACACCAATAGACTTAGGGTCGATTTTTACTAACTCAGCTAAGGGGTCTTGCAGGCGGCGAGCAATCGAAACCGCCCCTCGAAGTGAAACATCCAAATCAGGAAACTCTTTGGCTGCCAGCTCAGAAGCCGAATACACAGACGCTCCAGCCTCACTAACCATAATTTTTTGCACTTTAAGATTATGACGTTTCACAAGATCTGCAACGAAACTATCGGTTTCACGCGATGCGGTGCCATTGCCAATCGCAATCAAATCGACTTGATGCTTTTCGACTAATTTGGCGACAACCTGAGCCGACTTATCGTATTGTTTTTGCGGAGGGTGAGGATAAATGGTATCCGTCGCTAGCACTTTACCTGTTGAATCTACCACAGCGATTTTTGAGCCGGTTCTCAAGCCTGGATCCAATCCTAAGGTGGCTCGAGGACCAGCAGGCGCTGCCATTAAAAGGTCTTTAAGGTTAGTAGCAAAAACTTCTATTGCTTCAACCTCTGCTCGTTCTTTCATCGCACCCATGAGCTCAGTTTCCATGTGCATTGACACTTTCACGCGCCACGCCCAGCTGATCACTTGCTTACGCCAGCCATCACTTGGGGCCTCGCTTAGAGTAATACCATAATGATCGGCAATAATGGTTTCACAATAAGACTGACGAGCACCTTGCTCTTGCGAAGGGTCCGCATTCATGGTCAGTGTAAGAAAGCCTTCATTACGACCACGCAGCATGGCAAGCGCGCGATGAGAAGGCACTTTATTTAAAGGCTCAGAGTGTGAGAAGTAATCTTTAAACTTCTCTCCTTCGCGCTCTTTTCCTTCAACAACTTTCGATTCGAGTTCTGCGTGACGGTTGAGATATGAACGTATTTTTTCCAGCAGGTCGGCGTCTTCTGCGATTTGTTCCATGATGATGGCTCTTGCACCATCAAGCGCCGCTTTGGTATCTGCTATACCCTTTTCCAAATCAATATAGTCAGAGGCTTGTTGCTCAGGATCATGTTCAGGATGATTCCACAGTGTGTCTGCCAATGGCTCAAGGCCCGCCTCAATTGCAATTTGTCCCTTAGTTCGACGTTTAGGTTTAAAAGGCAAATACAAGTCTTCCAAACGGGTTTTACTCTCCGCTTGGTGAATATCTTTAGCCAATTGGTCGGTGAGTTTACCTTGCTCCTCAATCGACTTTAGAATGGTCTGACGGCGATCCTCTAGTTCCCTTAAGTAAGCGAGCCGGCTATCTAGATTACGTAATTGGGTATCATCCAAACCACCTGTCGCCTCCTTTCGATATCGGGCAATAAAAGGGACGGTATTGCCGTCATCAATTAGGTCAACAGCAGCAGTTACTTGCTCAGGACGAACATTAAGTTCTTGAGCAATCATTTGGCAGATAGCTTGGCTCATCCGGTGATTCTCTTCATTCTTAGTGATGGGATTTATCCGTAGAACATTGGGGTTCTATACAGAATTTGCAATGTTTTTAACTATGTTGAGTAAAATTTACCAACTCCTGATAGACATCCAGCAGATTTATGTCAAAACTGGAACAACTGAAAGCAGATCACCTCTGAGTATTAGAACATACCTTTGCGCTTAATAATCTACGGGAAACTATGATGAAGAAACTGTCTTCGGCCTTAGTGCTAATGGTGGCTTTACTTGCCAACCCATTGACCTGGCAGCAAGTCCTTGCAGCCACCACACAAAGCCCTATTTACCAGCTCGATAACAAACCTGTATTAGGCCGAGTCGAAAACGTCTACTTCAGTGATATTTCTGAGCTTGCTCAGGTACCTTTTGCTGGCAAAATTGATACTGGTGCTGATAGCACCTCCATTCACGCAGAAAATGTTCACTTATACAGCAACAACCCTAAGTTTAAAAAGTATCAAGATGACCAACTTATGTGGGCAGTTTTCGGTGATTTAATTGGTACCGATGGAACTTGGGATGCTGAAAAATTTGCCGCAGCAAGCTGGGATGACGACAGCTTTGATGCCTATCAAGTCCACGTCACTTTTGAGATACCAAACCCTATAACAGGCAAGACAATACCCGTCGATAAAAAGCTGGAGAAGTTAAGTGTTATCCGCAGCCGCACCAGCCAAGCACCTATTTTACGCCCTGCAATAACACTACCTTTGACGATAGCGAACAAGAAAGTAGAGACTTTGGTTAATTTAACTGACCGTTCTCACTTTTCAGCTCCAATCCTAATTGGCAAAACCTACCTTAACAACAATGCTTGGGTGCTAGCCGGATATAACTACCTTCAAGAGCAGCTCAATGCAAAGATGATTGGCAAAAAGGACATAGTCACCATCTCTGACATTCACTATAAAACCAGCATTTCAACCACAGCTCGCTATACCAGCGCCCATGCACTAAACATCCAAGTAGACAAGAAGAATAAGCAAGTATCGTTTGTTCTGGAAGGAAAGAATAAACAGCGTCAAACCATGAGCTTGCCTTTAGTTCGGATGCTGAAAACCAGCAGTGGTGAACGTCCTTTGGTTTACCTACCCGTCACAATAGATAAGACGCATAACCAAAATTGGTTGGTCTATTTGCGCGACCGGAGTAAGTTCAGCTCGCAAATTAGAATTGGTAAGGATTTGGCAAGCCAGCACTTTGTTATCGACACTGACAAAGAGAATTTACTTCAAGGCAACAAGTCATTTAGTGCCGCTTTAAAATCTGACCCTCTGGTGATTTCGCCGCAAGAATCCATCAAACTGGATAATATTAGTCTGCCTGCCTACCCAACTTTTGCGGTTAAAACCCCTTTACTTCGCGTAGAAAGTTTCGAGATCACTGAAAAGGATAAAAAAGAAGTGGTGACTTTCTATCTACCAACAGAGACAGGGAAAGCGGAAAGAATCACAAAACCTGTGATTAAAAAGCTCAAAGTAGGTGACTCCGTACGCCCAGTGATTGAAGGAGATGTCCAGCTTGGCAGTAAAGCGCAACCAATGAATATTGCTCTGGATATCCTAGATAAAGATAAGCATCAACAGCCCTTTTTTGTATTGGGTCATAACATCGCCAAAGGTGGCGTATTCTTAAACACACGGTCAGATAATCTACTGGAGAATGACCCAATTTTTAAAGCTGGCCATATTGAAGTTGCGCAAGTCGAAGGTATATCTTTTCCGGTCAAGCTTGATACTGGCGCGGATGTCAGCTCGATAAACGCTTTAAATATCAAGCAATTTAGAAAAGATGGCCAAGACATGGTTAGCTTTACCTATCAAAACGACGCAGGCATGAGTAAAACTTTTACCAAGCCCGTCGTAGATACGATGCGAATTAAGGCCAAAAAAGGGGAGAAAGCCAATGTTAGACCTGTGGTTGAAATGCAAGTAAAACTCGGTAACTTGGAAAAGAGAGTGAGAGTAAACCTTCAAGATCGCAGCCGCTTTCATTACAGCATGATTTTAGGCAAAAACTTCCTAAAACATGGTGTAATGGTCTCTAGTGAAACCAACTATATGGTGACAGACAAGCCTGATTACGAGAAATAATCAATGCTCTACCGCCGCACAGCTGCGCGGCGGTATTCTAACTAGGGGTGACGCCATCAGCCTTATAATCAATCCTGTTTACAAACCACTCTTTCTCCCCTTCAGGGGTTCTTACCATCACTTCATCATCAATTTCTTTTTTGAGTAGCGCTCTCGCCATGGGTGAATCAATCGAAATATAGTCCTTTGCATCGCCGTAAATTTCATCCGGGCCAACAATACGAAACTTTTTCACTTCGCCCATTTGGTTTTCTACTTCCACCCATGCTCCAAAAAAAACCTTTCCCTCTTGCTGAGGCGAATAGTCAACGACTTTAACCTGTTCTAAACGCTTTCTAAGGTAGCGAACCCGTCGATCAATTTCTCGTAAGCGCTTTTTGTTATATTGGTAATCCGCATTTTCGGAGCGATCGCCTAACCCAGCCGCCCAAGTGACTTTTTTGGTCACTTCTGGGCGCTCTTCTTTCCACAAAAAATCAAGTTCATCTTTTAATCGCTGGAAACCTTCACGGGTGATCAAGTTTGTTTTCATTGCTTCAATACTGCTTGGTTGATCTTGGCATATACATTAGCTAAAAAGGATCAAAAAGGTAATAATCATTAACAATTCTTTTGACTACTTTTTACTAAAGGGTGTTACATTTTAGTCGCAAGGCAAAAGTCCTAGCCCCTCACTCTGAGCACTGGATATACAAATAGGTGGAAGCATTCTATGCAAGAAAAGCACAAAATTTTGGTTGTTGATGACGATGCACGTTTACGTGCACTGTTAGAGCGTTACTTGTCTGAGCAAGGCTTTCAAGTACGTAGTGTTGCCAACAGCGAACAAATGGACCGCCTATTGACCCGTGAAAACTTCCATTTAATGGTGCTGGATCTCATGTTACCAGGAGAGGATGGCTTATCTATCTGCCGACGGCTACGCAATGCAAACAGCACTCTTCCGATTTTAATGCTAACCGCCAAAGGCGATGAGATCGATCGCATTGTCGGTTTAGAAGTAGGCGCAGATGACTATCTACCTAAACCATTTAATCCCCGCGAACTGCTTGCTCGAATCAAGGCCGTATTACGTCGTCAAACGGTTGAACTTCCCGGCGCTCCTAGCGCTGAAGAATCTGTGGTCGAGTTTGGTGAGTTTAGCCTTAATCTAGGCACGCGAGAGATGTTTAAAGGCGAAGAATCCATGCCTCTGACATCTGGGGAATTCGCCGTTTTAAAGGCACTGGTCACCAACGCCAGAGAGCCCATGTCTCGAGATAAGCTGATGAATATGGCCAGAGGCCGAGAGTATTCTGCGATGGAGCGCTCGATTGACGTACAAATATCACGCTTACGCCGCATGCTTGAACTCGACCCGAGTAAGCCACGCTACATACAAACTGTCTGGGGGCTAGGTTATGTTTTTGTTCCAGATGGCAAAGAGGCATAATAGCTAATCCGGTAAGCATGCGAGCTTATGTCTCGCATTTCTTTTATTCATTGTGACTAAGGTTACTGGCATGCGTATTACTAGCTCATTTACCCAATCAATTTTTATCTTTTTCACCTTACTTATCGCAAGCCAAATTTATTCTTATTACGCTGTTTTCAACTACGCTTTAATGCCCAGCATGCAACAGTTCAATAAGATTCTCGGCCATGAAATCAGCCTTATGCTCGATGATTCTGCAAATGCCGAGCACCAACTCCAAATGGATGCGCCACTGCGAAGGAGAGTGCTTGAGCAGCTCGGCGTTACTATTCACAGTGAGGATAGCCCAATTGCGGCCGAGTATTATCAGGGAATGAGCATAGATCTTATGAGTGAAGAGATGAGCAAAGAGCTAGGCACTCAAACCGATGTGCGCATGACGCTCGGAGCAGACAGCTATATATTATGGATGAAAATCGACTCCTTACCCGGCTCCGTTCTTCGTATTCCACTGTCCGAATTACATGAAGAAGACTTTGCGCCACTGTTTCGCAATAGCTTATTAGTGGCTTTACTAATTGTTGCAGGAGGTTGGCTTTTTATCCGTTTACAAAACCGGCCCCTTATTGCGCTAGAAAAAGCCGCCAAAGGTGTGGGACAAGGTGAAATCCCTCCTCCTTTACCAGTTAAAGGAGCATCAGAAATTCGCGCCGTTACCCGCGCTTTTAATCAAATGGCCAAAGGCATTCAAGCACTTGAAGAAGACAGAACCTTACTCATGGCTGGTATTAGTCACGATTTAAGAACACCATTGACACGCATTCGTCTCGCGACCGAAATGATGTCACCACAAGACAGCTATCTTGCTGAAGGTATCATCAGCGACACTGAAGAATGCAATCAGATCATCAATCAGTTTATGGATTATCTAAAACCCGTCGACAGAGAAACGTTTGTTGCTGTTAATCTAAACGACATCGCCAATGAAGTGAGCTCTGCTGAAGGTGGATATGAAGTAAAAATCGAAACTGAGTATCACAGGCCACTCAAGTTTGCCTATGGAAGCCCGATTGCTATCAAGCGCGCCATTACTAACCTTGTGATCAATGCTATGCGTTACGGCAATGGCTGGGTTAAAGTCAGCACGGGTATCACAGCAGATAATGCACTTGCATGGGTTTGTATTGAAGATAATGGACCAGGGATCGAGGAAGGTCAGATAGGAAAGCTGTTTGAGCCCTTTACTCGAGGGGACACGGCTCGTGGAAGTGAAGGCACAGGGCTCGGTCTAGCGATAGTTAAACGCATCGCCAATCAGCACCAAGGCAGCGTCACTATTAATAATCGCAGCAATGGCGGACTTAGAGCGCAAATTAGTTTTCCAACCATCAAAGCTAGCTAGCCCAATCTCGATATTTGCCACAAATATAAACGCCTATTTCTGGCAAATATCTAACTCAAGTTGCGGTCTTTAGTTAAGCTTACCTTGGTAACTAAGCTGATAGCGGCCTTGCCCATCTGGCGAGGGTAGCCACTTCAATTGCTCCGCGAAAGCTTGAGGGAAACTTTCCCCAGGCTTAAACCATGCCGATGCTTGATAAGTGTGATTTGAGCTAAGTTCAAGATCGCCTGAACTTACCACATCTTGACTGCTTTGCTCCGCTTTCACCTTTATGTCACTATTGTCACAAGTAAAGTTGGCAATAACTGGACCTAGCTTTAGTTCGTCAAGAGGAGTAACAACTTTGTCTGTATTCCACACCAATGAGCCGGTAGCCGATTGACAATATGGCGCAGCATAAACCATAGATTGAATACTCAATTCCACTTTACCGCTAAGTTCAATTGGAATGGGAAGCGGCGGAGCTAGCTCAAGGGCTTTCTCAACAGGAAGAGAAGCAACTAACTTGTGGGCATAAGGACCAGACATACTTAAACCGACAGTTCCTCGCCCGGAGATATGCATATCGCTACCCTGACCAAAGCGTACTTGCGCCTCTGCTTTACCGAGCAGGAGCTTAAGTGGTGATAACTGCCAGTTCAGAGAACCATAGTTACTATTTTGCCACTGAACAGCATCAGCTCGACCATTCCAAAAAGAGCCTGTGACCCCGCTTACCATAAGCTGTTGGGGCAAAGGCAGATAATTCAGCGCTATCTGAGCGGGCAAATGTGCAATAGCACTTATTAAAAACACCATAAACAGAGCCAAGCTCAGCAGAATTATTTTTTTCACTGCAGACTATCCTTTTACAAACTGGAGGCGCTTAATTTCAACAGTTCCTTCTTGATCGCCTTTATCAATATCCATAAAAGTTGCAGACACACCATAGTTTTCTTTCAAGAAAGTCATCCAATCAATCAAACGATTAAATGGCATAGGTTGCACCCACACTTGCAGCTCCTCGCCACGAGGCTGGACCCTAACAAGCTCCGCATCAAAACGAGAAGCGGTAGAAGAGATAGATTGGTTTAAAGGTAAACCGGATGAGGACATACCGCCTTTTGCGCGAAGTTGATTAATAGTGTCCGCTTTATCCTTCACCCAAGTCAAAAGCTGCTTTTCATTTTGAATGCGCTGCGTCGCGGCATCTGCCCTTTGAACCACAGGCTGTATAATGCCCCAATAGAGGATACCCAAAAACAAAAATGCACCGCAAACCATCAACATACGTTGCTCACGTTGGCTGGCCTTCATCCACCAAAGCTGTATTGATGTTAATAACTGCTTCATCTCCACCTCTTACAGACGCTTAAGCACAAAAGTACCATTGACTAAAGAACCTGACTTACTCAATTGTCCTTGCTCAACAGTGAATTTATCTGACATCAGCTCTCGAGCTTTTTCAAAGGTTTGAAAGTCATTACTCTGTGCTTGCAATCGCACCTCACCTCTAGAGCCATCGTATTTAAAGCTGGTCAATTTCAGTCCCGGAACTTGCTTCATCACTTGAGGCATTTTTATCATCCAATCAAGTACGGAATCGCCACCGCCACCAGACAACATTTTTTCCTCTCGCAGCAACTCCCGCTTCATATAAGTGATAGTTGGAATTTTATTTTTGTTGGTTATTTGACGAAATATACGTTCACTCTCACTGCGGTAAGCATTGGCTTGCGCTTCAGCATTTTGGATGTGCAGCCAGTTATTTACACCGACCACAAAAAGCAGCACACCAGCCGCTATACCCGTTTTGCGCCAAACTTTAAGGTGGCGACCAAGTGAAGATTTGGGCTTAAACTCACCCGATAGAAGGTTCAATTTACTTTGTACTGCACCTTCTGCCAGCAGTTGCATCACCAGTTTAGGTGACTCACTTTTCCAGTCTTGATCTTGGCTTAACTCTATATTGGGCAAAGGCGAAAACGCCTTAAGCAGCAGATAATCATCACCTTGCTTAACCCATCCAGATTGTGCCAGAAGATGAAGCCAAGATTCTTCAATACTCATGGCTTGATAAGAGCCTTTTTTTACCAACCACTGACCATCCACTTCTACTGCTGTGAGGCTTATCTCTTCTGAAACTGGTAAGGCAAGCGCATCTGGTATCACTTTGCGCACCACAAGGCCTAGCTCACGAAAGTCAGCAATAATGGCCTCCAACCAACAATGATCTATTCCGCACACATGTGCTTTACCATCTTGCTTAGCAAGCACAGTAAAATGTAGCTCATCAACATCTTGAGCAATATCATCCTCAAGCAGAAATGGCAGCATCGACTCGAGCTGACGATTTGCCCCAGCAGGAATATCGACTTGAGTTAATACCAAGTTGGCAGTCGACACCAACAAAACTAACTGACGCCCTTGCGCATAGTGGGTAAGATCTGATATATCCTGACGATCCTGCAGCTCACCGCTCGCTATCACTTCCTTTTGGATTTCAGACCAAACCAGCCACTGAATTATCGCTGTTTTATTTTTGCTCAGCCGAACGATTAGAAACTCGTTCACCGATCCCTCCAAAGCGACGGCGTACTACCGTTGCAGTTTTTTTGTCATCACTAAATAACAGGCTGCGAAGTCGCACCCTAGAGTTATCCACCAATACTTCAGCATCCATTTCAAAATACTTGCTATCGACACTCAAATACTTTTTTACTTCCTTTTTGACTTCATCACTCAAACTACTCAACGCAGCTTGACTCATAAAGTTGTCTATCGAGGCCCATCCATCTGGGCCTCGACCATCCAAAATTTCTTTTGCTTGTGATGCGCTCAAGTTAGGATAAAACATAGCAACCAGCAAAGCGGCATGCTCTGCCGGTATAGTATTCACATTAAGGCGTAAATCACTGGTGGGCAATGCGCAAATCATAGAATTAATTTTTTCCATGGCATCGCCACTGACTTCTTTGACCGCTCGCAGCTCACTGCTATCCGCGAGCAAAGTATTAGCGCTTAGATAGGCTGGAGACAAACCCTCATAATAGCTATCTTCAGCGCCTGAAGGTGAATTCACCGAATCATTACTATCGGTATACTCCCAAAGAGACTGAGATATTGTTTCCGCCTGATAGTTCTCTACTTCTAACTCTTCAAGTAGGTTTTGAAACCTAGCCACCAAAAATGGCACCTGAGAGGCACCTGCACTTGCCCCTAAACCCGCCAATGCATTGATATTAAAGCATGCCTGTGCATCAATTAACTTGCCACTAACAGTACCATAATCGAGTGGTAAACTATTAAATTCATTGGCCCAAGGCTGAGATAGGTTAATACTATCTGGGTTATCTTGATAACTTTGCTCGATGCCATATTTCGCCAAAGCTTCAACACTCAAACTATACCAATAAGCTTGCTGGTAATTTATCTGATTTTGCGCGCGCTTAAATTGGGTAAAAAGCCGATCAGCCATACTCGCGGCAACGCTCACCATGACAGCTAAAAGAAGCAAAATAACGATAAGGGCAACCCCCTTCTGAGAGCGCCTCATCATTGCGTCTTCTCCTCTGCAGTACTTACTTCACTGCCAGCAACTAAATAAATGCGCTCAATCTTGCCATAATCCTTCAATTGCAATTCGACAGATACTGCCTTTGGCAGTGCGTCTTTCTTGGTCCATTCTTTTTTCCAGTCTGCACCTTCTAAAAACTTAACGTCAAAAGACTCTACTTTATCGATAAGAGGTAAAGAGATACCCTCTTGGCCCGCTGGAGTATCAGCATAACGCCACCACACTCTCTCAAGCACATCATCTTTTATTCGATAACCGACTTTGCTGATCTCTCCTCGAGGGAATTGCTGCTGTGGATTATGCCAACCTAAACGAGTAAACATGATCCCTTTTGCATCAGAGTCCAAAAGATACTCCTTCCATTGCAGCAACATACCATTGGATTCTGCGCCGTTGGTTCGGGTTTGACGTGTCGCCATCTGGCGAAAATCACCATCCATATAAACGAGAGTTCGCTGCAGCACTTTTAATCTTTCACTACGCTCAAGTGACAAAGCATTACTGCGCTGCACCTGATTCAGCACTTGATAGGCACCAACACTTAAGCTAGCAAAAATAGCAATAGCAACCAGTACTTCAATAAGAGTAAAACCCGACGGCTTGAGAGGCATTTTATTTTTGTACATAGCTTCTTACCGTTACCACAGGAGAGCCTTTTTCACTGGTCGCAACCTTAACATCAAAAGCTTGAAGAATATCACCTTCGGTTGCTACTGGCTCTATCGACCAAAACCACTCTCGACCAGCTAATTCATCTTTACCTTTCTTTTTGCTCGGCTTGCTTTGTGACAGTAAGACTTGCGCCATTTGGTTATCCGCCACCAAGGCAGCGAAGGTTTTTTCTTCAAGATAACTGAGCGTATTAATATGCTGACTGACCGAACGAATCGTTGCAATAGCAGCGGTGGCAAAAATAGCTAAAGCAATTAATACCTCTAATAACGTCATTCCGCGTTTAGCTTTCATCAAGACTCTCTCCTGGAGCTAAAAGCACTATCTGACCATTCTCTTTAGCGGTAACTTTCCATGCATCTTGCTCTTCATCACCTTGTCGCGGATAGATAGAGACTGTAAATGGCGTCACCTCTCCGCTAGAAACAATGAAGATTTGCGGAGGCGGAAGTTTTTTCTTTTCAAACAGATCGTCAAACAGTTCATCATTAAACAAACCATCAGGTTTAAACAACCTATCATCATTCCAAGAACTGCCACCCAAGGCTAAGGATATGGTCGCTGACTCTTCCACCTTTGTTTCATAGGGGATTTGTTCAATGTTGAGTTTTTTCCAGCCTTCACTTTCTAGTGTCATCAGATAATAAGTAGACTTTTTTTCATCCACTCTTAAACCATAATCGCGCCCACTCAACATTGCCTCTTCATTAAGCAGCAAGAGACGTTGATAGAGTGACTGTGCTTGCTTCTTTGATTCATCTTTAGCATTAGTCGGTAGGGTTGAAATTACCGCGACAGATGCCAATGAAACTAATACTAAAACAAGCAAAATTTCGAGCAATGTAAATCCTGCTCGAAAGCGATTTAAGTGTGTTTGATGCATAGGAAAAAGAGGGCGGCTTATTATGCCGCCACTACCTTATTGAAAGTCCTGAATGTTCCAGTTGCCTATATCGGCATTTACACCTTCACCACCTTCTTGGCCGTCTGCTCCCAGTGTAAAGATATCCACATTGCCGTGATCGCCAGGGCTTAAGTACTGGTAGTCATTACCCCAAGGGTCTGTCGGCAGGCGCTTAACATAGCCTCCCTCGCGGTAGTTACGAGGCTCAGGGCTGGACGGTTTTTTAACCAATGCTTCTAAACCTTGATCTGTGGTTGGATAAACACTGTTATCCAGTTTGTACATATCAAGTGCATTTTCTAGCGCAACAATATCCGTAATGGCTTTCTGCTGGTCAGCTTTTTCTTTATTACCTAGTAGGTTAGGGACAACAAAACTGGCTAGAATACCCAGAATAACAATAACGACCATTACTTCTAGCAGAGTGAAACCAGACTGCTTACTCATATTTCCTTTCATTAGATTCTCCAAATAAAAACTCGTATCAAGACGGGAAAAGTCACCTGACTATGACTAACCACTCATTAAGTTATTCATTTCCAAAATTGGCATCATAGTGGCCATCACAATAAACAGAACCAGCCCGGCCATCAAGGCGATAAGAGCTGGGGTAAAGATACCTAACGCAATATTGACTGTGGATTCAAAATTCGCATCTTGGGTATCCGCTGCGCGGGTGAGCATGCTTTCCAACTCTCCACTTTGCTCACCACTGGCTATCATATGCAGCATCATTGGCGGGAATAACTTAGTTTGTTCAAGAGATTTTCTAAGGCTCGCACCTTCACGAACATTATCTGTAGCACTTAGAACTTGCTGTTTTACATAGTGATTAGACATCACATCAACCGCGACCTTCATACCTTCAAGTATCGGGATAGCACTTGAAGTACAAATGGATAACGTGCGTGCAAAACGTGACGTATTTAAGCCACGTGAGATTTTGCCGATTAATGGCATATGTACAACTTTACGATCCCAGCTCAAGCGCAAATTGGGTTTGCTCAAAGCAAACTTAGACGCATAAACCAAAGCCACGATAACAAAGAAAATCTGGATTCCCCAATGTTGAATAAAATCACTCGATGCCAAAAGGATCTGAGTCGATTGAGGTAATTCCTGCCCCATTTGCACAAATTGACCAATAATTTTAGGTACCACAGCCGCCAATAAAAAGGCCACAATGCCAATCGCAAAAACAACCAGTACCACTGGATAAATCATGGCTTGTTGCAGCTTTGAGCGCATTTTTTGGCGATTTTCTGCATAATCAGCCAAGCGCTCCAAAACAGCATCTAAATGACCCGACTTTTCTCCTGCAGACACCATAGAGCGAAACAAATCATCGAAGATATGGGGAAAATCAGACAGGCTGTCAGACAGGGTATAACCCTCCGTCACTTTCGAACGAACCGCCAAAAGCATGGTTCGGATACGTGGCTTTTCTGATTGCTCAGACACGGCCTTAAGACATTCCTCCAGCGGCATACCCGACTGCACCAAGGTAGCGAGCTGACGGGTAATCAAAGCTAAATCAGGGGTACTAATACCACGTTTGAAGGTAAACGCCGCTTGCTCATTTTGCTTCTTGGCTTTTTGCCGTGTTTCTGTCACTTCAATCGGAATTAGACCCTGCTCTTTAAGGCGAGCACGAACTTGGCGAGCGTTATCACCTTCAATAACACCCTTTTGGTTTTTTCCCTTTTTATTTAGAGCTTTGTATTCAAATGCTGCCATTAACCTTCCTTCGTCACTCTCATTACTTCTTCAAGAGAGGTAATGCCATTACGAACCTTGCTTAGACCATCTTGACGAATACTTGGCGTATATTGGCGAATCACTTTTTCAATCGCTTGTTCACCGGCTTCACTATGAATACTCTCTTGTACCTGCTCATCGACAACAAGAAGCTCATGAATACCGGTACGACCTCGATAACCTTTGTTATTGCAGTGTTCACACCCTTTGGGCTTGAACAGAGTTAGCTCATCTTGCTCATTAAGTTCGAACAGCTTTTTCGTCTCTTTATCCGCTTGATAAGGCTCTTTACATTCGGAGCACAAAGTCCGAACCAGACGCTGAGCCAAAACACCAAGTAGTGAAGAAGAAATCAGAAATGGCTCAATTCCCATATCTCGCAAGCGAGTGATTGCACCAACAGCAGTATTGGTATGCAGGGTCGACATAACCAAGTGCCCGGTCAAAGAGGCTTGAACCGCGATTTGAGCAGTTTCTAAGTCACGTATTTCGCCCACCATAACCACATCAGGATCTTGACGTAATATTGCTCTCAGGCCGCGAGCAAAAGTCATATCAACTTTAGGGTTTACCTGAGTTTGTCCTATCCCATCAATATCAAATTCAATCGGATCTTCAACGGTAAGAATGTTACGCTCATTACTGTTAAGCTCCTGAAGCCCAGCATACAAAGTGGTCGATTTACCTGAACCTGTAGGACCAGTAACCAAAATAATGCCATGGGGGCGTTCAATCATGGTACGAAAGTTCGCGTGGTTCTCAGGTGTCATTCCTAGACTGTGCAAATCAAGACGAGTGGCATTTTTATCGAGTAGTCGCATTACCACACGTTCGCCATGTGAAGATGGCATGGTCGACACACGAACATCAACTGCTCGACCACCAATACGCAGTGAAATACGGCCATCTTGAGGAATGCGCTTTTCTGCTATATCCAGTTTGGCCATAACCTTGACCCTAGAAACTAACAAAGGAGCAAGCTTTCTACTTGGGGACAACACATCACGTAAAACACCATCAATGCGAAAACGAATAGACAGCGCTTTCTCGAAGGTTTCAATATGAATATCCGAAGCACCTTCTTTGATCGCTTCGCCGAGCATGGCGTTAATCAACTTGATAATTGGCGCATCATCGTCAGACTCTAATAAGTCTTCATCTTGTGGCAAGTCTTCTGCCAAAGAGAAAAAATCATCGTTATCGGCACCGAGATCTTCCATCAACTGACGAGCTTCCGATGAATCGCGTTGATAAGCTTCTGTGAGCTTGGTATCAAAAGATTCTTTCGATACTTCTTGGATTTCGAAACCTTCACCAACAATTCGCTTAACTTCAAGCAGTGCTTCAAAAGCCAAAGGAGCTACATAGTAGAGGACCAACCCTTGCTCACTCGGCTCCAAGACCATTTTAAATCGATTAGCAAAGCTAAAAGGTAAGCGGCGAAATGTGATTACTTCATCCATCACTGGGCTTCCATCTGATCCAAGAAGGCCTGTATTTCTGCAGGATGTCGAATGTCATCTCCAAACTTTGGCAATACTGGTACTGGCACATCGCCCATCAGCTTGATACCTTCCTCTGCTTTATACAGCTGCTCTGCACGGATAAAGTTGTATTTACGCTGCGTGATACCATCAGCCGTTAAGCCATCACGCATGATAGTCGGCTTAATAAATACCATCAGATTCCTTTTCGTCTTTTGCGAACTGGTGGATTTAAATAATCGGCCTAAGTAAGGAATGTCACCCAAAAGCGGGACCTTAGACTCACTTTCTGTAGTTTGCTCATCGATAAGACCGCCGAGTACTATCATTTGTCCATCTTCTACCATAACCGTGGTATTGAGCTGACGCTTGGCAAAACTCACATCCACCGCTGCATTAGTCGTTGCTGGCAGCACATTGGACACTTCTTGGGTAATAGTCAATTGGACTGACGTACCTTCATTGATTTGCGGCGTAACCGTCAGCTGAACGCCTACGTCTTTACGTTCGACCGTTTGGAATGGGTTGTCGTTGTTTGAGCCCGTCTGCGAACCTGTTATTACCGGAACCTCCTCGCCAACGATAAATTTCGCCTCTTCATTGTCAACCACAGTAATACTTGGTGAAGATAGGATATTAGACTGAGTATCGCTTGAAACGGCACTGATCAAGGCCGTCCAATCCCCCATAACAACGCTGAGTGCAGCACCATTCACACCGCCCAACGCTGAGGCTAGAGTATCGTAGCTACCAGATTCTGTTATTGGCACACTATCGTATTGTTGCGTGGTTGCGTTATATCTCTGCTCTATCGTTGTTTGGTCTTTTGCCTCTTCCAAGCCAACCAGAACTTGACCTATTTGCGCTCCCGAATTTGGATATTGAACCACTGCGCCGGTTTCCAGCGAACCCCACTGCACGCCTAGATTAATCCCATCACCCTCTGACATTTCTACAATTAAGGCCTCAATTAAAACTTGTGCTCGGCGAATATCAATCTGAGATATCACATCAAGCAAAGAGTTCATAATATCTGGCGGCGCGGTCAAAACCAAAGCATTAGTCCCTTCATGAGCTGAGATCATCACCTCACTTCGCTTGGAAGTTTTTGCCCCTTTAGTCCCCGTTGACTTCTCATCTTCAAGGTTGTCTGATACCCCTTTCAACACATCGACCAAATCTTCTGCTTTGGCATACTTCAGATAGACAACACGGTTGTTGCCCTTAGTTGCCATTTCAACATCAAGCTGCTTAATAAGCTTGCGCAACCTCTGGCGAACCTGAGGATCTCCAGAGATTAGAATAGAGTTGGTGCGATCATCTGCAACCAGTTTAGGTTGAAGGAAAGCTGGGGTGCTTTTGTTATCTGTGGTCTTATTCAAAGCCTCAACGATACGAACCATTTCCGCAGCCGAGGCGTTATCAAGCTCAACCACTTCAATTTCTTTGTCGCCGGCTTGGTCTACTCGTTTAATGATATCGGCTAATCGGTTAACTACAGCAGCGCGGCCTGTGATAAGAATTATGTTGGCAGGGTCATAGTGAACCACATTACCAGCTCCAGCATTGTCGTTAAGCTGACGCAACAAAGGAGATAACTCCCTAACTGACACATTACGTACAGCCACCACACGGGTCACAACAGCATCACCGCCAATGGCGCCATCACCAACGACTGGGATCGCAGAAGTTTTCGCATCTTTTGACTTGATAACCTTAATAACACCGTTATCCATTTCAACGACCGCGTATCCATAGACTTCCAGAACATTAAGAAAGAAGCTGTAATATTGCTTTTCCGTCAGCATATCATAACTGCGAACATCTATTTTGCCCCGCACTGAAGGGTCAACAATAATCGTTTTTTCTAGATTTCGGCCAACAATATTAATAAATTCCTGAATATCTGTGCCTTTAAAGCTCGCACTGTATTCATTCGCCACTACCGCAGCGGGAAACGTCAATAAGCTTCCTGCTAAAAGCCAAGCGCTTTTTTTAAGCCAATGGTTCACCTTCTACTCCTCGGAATGATGTATGCGTTTGCATCATTATTATAATTCAATATAAATTTCAAAAGATTGGCCATCCCTTTCTACCGTCAGATTGAGCTCTGTAAGCGAAGACATGTTTTTAAAAATCTCACCCATAGCAGCAGGGTTACTCAGACTTTGGCCGTTAATCTGCGTTGCGACATCTCCAGGTTTTAGACCAACCGATTCAAACAACTCTTTATCTCTGCCTGGGGACAGACGATACCCTATGACTTCACCATCCCTTTTCATTTGAGACATGCGAACATATTGGAAAATTTGTTTGGGGTCTTTACGGATGGCCGTACGAATTTCATCTAACTTATCAGCTGATACCTCTGCCTTGACTGATTTGGATTTCGGCTGAGGTTGAGGATCTTTAGTGTATTTTAACCCTTCCAACATGACTGTTTCATTGCGGCCTGAGTTATCCACTATAATGCGGTCATAGAGTACTTCAACGACTGTCGCTCTTGTACCTTCAAGTGTTTCACCAATACCATAGGTGGCTTGTTGGCCTCTGTTGGACACTACCGCTAAGTTTTTGCCCTCTTCACTACTGGTTACAACACCGACGAGAACAACGCTCAAACGACTTTTAGGTGCTTCAGTGACCACTTTTTTCTTCACTGCCGGAGCATTCGCCTGATAGCGACCAAATAAATGGCTATTTTGTAGATCAGCAATATTTAAGCCTGCTCCTTTCTCAACATTATTCGAAAAAGTAGAAGGCTTCCAAGCCGTCACTGACTGAGATTCCAGCGGCTGCCAAATTAAAGCGCCAGCAACCCATGCACTCATTGCTAGCAATATGACGGTTGTCACTGCACTTAAGCGATCCTGATTTTTCACAAAAGTGTCCAGTTGAATTACACCACGAATATTCACTCACAATCCTTTCGATAACCAGCTGACAAAGCTATGCTAGGTATTTGTTACTTAGCAAGTATTTTTAAATTAACGTTTTCGTTTGAACTGAGCATTCTACCAAAATATTCAACCACCAACACTGTAATCGAACTGATTAACACACAAAGATACATAATTTTGTCATGTACCTTGAAAAATGAGCGCTGTGTCACCATTGTTAGTCAGATAATTTGGCACAAGATTGATATCAGTCAGAGGTTAGTATCCACTATGGTTGCAGAAATTGAAGCAGTGAGGCTCGATAAATGGCTCTGGGCTGCTCGCTTTTATAAAACACGCTCCATTGCTCGTAATATGGTCGATGGCGGGAAAGTCCATTACAATGGTCAACGCAGCAAACCAAGTAAAACCGTCGAGTTAGGAGCCATCATTACACTTCGCCAAGGTCATGAGGAAAAAACCGTGGTGATAGAAAAGATTTCTGACCAAAGGCGCGGAGCACCAGAAGCACAAACTCTGTACAGTGAAACTGAAAGCAGTCTTGCTAAACGTGAAGAGAATGCAACGCAGAGAAGACTTCATGCTCACAACCCCAGCCCCGATCGCCGCCCAGACAAAAAGCAGCGACGCGATATAATTAAATTTAAACACCAATAAATATCAGCCTGCATGCCGCTGATATCTGTACCATACGTACGAGGAAATACTTAATGGCACACAATGTTTTAAACCGTTATCTCTTTGAAGACCTTTCAGTACGTGGCGAATTGGTGCAATTGAGTGATGAATACCAACGGATTATCTCCAGTAAGGAATACCCCACACCTCTGAAAATACTCTTAGGTGAGCTATTAGTCTCTGCCACATTGTTAACCGCCACACTAAAGTTCGAAGGTTCTATTACCATGCAGTTGCAGGGTGATGGCCCTGTGTCCCTAGCCGTAATTAATGGCGACAATGACCAAAAAGTTCGTGGCGTAGCGCGTTGGGAAGGCGACATAAAAGACGATGCAAGCATTCACGATATGATGGGCAAAGGCTATTTGGTTATCACTATTGAGCCGAAAAACGCTGAGCGCTATCAAGGTATTGTTGCTCTTGAAGGCGACAGCTTAGCAGAAATTCTAGAGGGATACTTTGCCAATTCAGAGCAGCTTAAAACTCGTCTTTGGATACGAACTGGCGAACACCAAGGTAAACCACAAGCTGCTGGCATGCTGATACAAATCATGCCTGACGGCAAAGGAAGTCCAGAAGACTTTGAGCATCTTGAACAGCTAACAGACACAGTAAAAGATGATGAGTTATTCTCTCTTGAGGCGAATGAGCTCTTGTATCGCTTGTATAACCAAGAGAAAGTGCGCGTCTTTGAACCTCAACCTGTGGTTTTCCACTGTGGCTGCTCGAGAGAGAAAAGTGGTGCGGCCATAGTGACTCTAGAACGCAAGGAAGTGAACGACATCTTGGCTGAAGTAGGCTCAATTTCTTTGCATTGCGATTACTGCGGAACTAACTATTCTTTTGACCAAGCTCAAGTAGAAGAGCTGTTCGCTCAAGCCAATTCTGGCAACAGCACACTGCATTAATTTACAAAGCACAAAAAGATTGTAATTTTCTTATCAAAAGACTAGGAGGAACCTGGTATTTTGTGACTAACATCACTTTTTACCCACTATACTACGTAATAAAGCAACCGCTTAATTTTTGTATATTAATAATTAATTTATCTCTAGCGCAATCCTTTGCGTACGCGATACACTGTCGCAGCTATTGTGTGATGAGTCGCTGAAAACCGAATGGCTAACATGGATTCTTTTTGAACTGCATCCCTGTTTTGCCCAGCACCCGTTGTTAGCATGGTGAGCAGATAACCACTAAAACATTATTAGAACATCCCTACGATATATTCCTACAAGGAGCACCTATGACCGTTATGGAGCATGCACAGGCTGCAACAATTGATCTTACCAAACATGGGCTTCACAACGTAAAAGAGGTTGTTCGCAACCCAAGTTACGAAATGCTGTTCGAAGAAGAAACTCGCGCCGACCTACAAGGTTATGAAAAAGGCGTGGTAACAGAACTAGGTGCCGTGGCTGTGGACACTGGTATTTTTACTGGGCGCTCACCGAAAGATAAGTACATAGTAAAAGACGCAACGACAGAAGAGCACATGTGGTGGACTTCTGACGCGGTAAAAAATGACAACAAACCAATCACACAGCAAGTTTGGAATGACCTCAAAGACGAGGTTACCAGCCAACTTTCTGGTAAACGTGTCTTTGTAGTTGATGGCTATTGCGGGGCCAATCCAGATACTCGCCTGAGCATCCGCGTGATTACTGAAGTCGCGTGGCAAGCACACTTTGTCAAAAATATGTTCATTCGCCCTAGCGAAGAAGAATTAAAGACATTTGAGCCCGACTTTGTGGTAATGAACGGTGCTAAATGTACTAATACAAAATGGCAAGAACACGGTCTTAATTCAGAAAACTTCACTGTGTTTAACCTAACTGAGCGTATGCAGCTTATCGGTGGCACATGGTACGGCGGCGAAATGAAAAAAGGCATGTTCGCCATGATGAACTACTTCTTACCTTTGCAGGATATTGCCTCCATGCACTGCTCTGCCAACATGGGTAAAGATGGCGATGTTGCAGTATTCTTTGGTCTTTCAGGAACAGGTAAGACAACCCTATCAACCGACCCTAAGCGCGCACTTATTGGTGATGATGAGCATGGCTGGGATGATGACGGCGTGTTCAACTTTGAAGGTGGCTGCTATGCCAAAACCATTAAGCTATCTAAAGAAGCTGAACCTGATATATACAATGCAATCCGACGCGATGCATTGCTAGAAAACGTCACTGTGCTTAGCGATGGTTCTATCGATTTTGATGATGGTTCTAAAACCGAAAACACTCGCGTATCTTACCCGATCGAGCACATAGAGAATATCGTCAAGCCTGTATCAAAGGGTGGACATGCCAATAAAGTGATCTTCCTGTCAGCCGATGCATTTGGGGTATTACCACCAGTATCTAAGCTAACACCGGAACAAACAAAGTACCATTTCCTCTCAGGCTTTACGGCAAAACTTGCTGGTACCGAACGTGGAATTACTGAGCCAACACCAACTTTCTCAGCGTGTTTTGGCGCCGCTTTCCTAACCCTACATCCAACCAAATATGCTGAAGTACTGGTTAAACGTATGGAAGCGGCAGGCGCAGAAGCATATCTCGTCAATACGGGTTGGAATGGCAGTGGTAAACGAATCTCAATTCAGGATACTCGCGGAATTATAGATGCTATTCTAGATGGCTCAATTGAAAACGCAGACACTAAGCATATTCCTATTTTCAACCTGGAGGTTCCAACCGCATTGCACGATGTCGATTCTGGCATACTCGATCCTCGTGACACGTATGCAGAGCCTCAAGAATGGGAAAATAAAGCCAAAGATCTTGCTCAGCGCTTTATCAATAACTTTGCCAAATATACAGACAATGATGAAGGTAAATCTTTAGTCGCGGCTGGCCCTCAGCTCGACTAATGCAGCCTAAGCTTTAGTTAACTCGATATTTTCAAGGTAACAAAGCAAGCAGGTCGGTAAATTTAGATGTTAAGCCCCTAGTTAAAGGGGCTTTTTGTTGCCTGAAAAAGAAAAATGTTCCAAGCTAGCTGGAGTCTGTACTGGGAGAAGGTTGGAATGTTAAAAAAAGTCTTCGTCATCACCTCTGTTATCATAGTTTGTGTAAGCAGCTTGTTGATAGTCTCAATGTTTTTTCTGCTCCAATCACCTTATTCAGGGAAAATTGTCAATGTCATTCTGGACCAATTTTCACCTTATACGATAAAAGTGCAGCAGGCAGCATACTCGCCACCCTACCAATTGACTCTGACAGACGTCGATATAACTGATGACAACCAAGATTTGCACATTCCCAAACTCTCGCTTTGGGCATCCTCATCACTTTGGAAAGATAATAAACTGTCTTTTGATTCGATTTTGATCGAAGAGGCAAATTTAACACTGAGCGCGCTCAATTCGCCGCTATTACAGTCATTTAATACACAACAGCTGGCTCTTCAAAATGTTGATATTCAAGCACCTAATTGGTCAGCGCGGGACGTTAATCTGCAAATACAAAAGCCAGAGTGGCTTTCGCCAAAGCAGACGGTTCCCTATGGCAAAGTTCAATTATCAGCCCAACAGTTGTACGTGTATGGCGAAGCTCTGGATAAGTTGCTAATTGACGCGCAATATCAAGCGCAAGATAGCACCATCTATGGAGCTTCCTTTAAGTGGCGTGGTGCCGATGTTTCAGGTCAAGCAGAGCAATACCCGCAAGGCTGGTCACTGATTAACGTTACCGTAAATAAACTCAAGCTTTCCAAAGCTTTACCCGTCGAGAAATTGTTTAATGGCTTTCAAGCCTTAGCATTGCCTGTCTATCACATCAACAGTTTGGATATTCTCAACAGTGACATTAGTTATGGAAACTGGAATCTCAATCAAATTGATGCTTCGCTAGAAAACTTTTTCATCAATCAAGCTCTAAAGCAGCAAGAACAAGCAAGCCTGTCGTTTAACGCTGAAAGCATAGATTATGAACAGCTGCGTCTTATTAGCCCGACCGCTAGACTAAATATGTCGAACTCGGCTATTTCTCTGGATGAGTTCGATGCAGACTTCAAGCAAGGTCGAATTCAAATGAGTGGCTCTTTGACTCAAAAGCAAGTCGACCTCAACTCGCTCAAAGTCTCAGGTGTTAAGTGGTTAGAGGATACAACCCAATTAGTTGTGATTTTGGATGAGGCATCAAGCTTTCTCGATACTCTTACAATCAAAACACTGGAGGTTAAAAACTCTCAATTGATTCAAGTTGAGCAGCGCCCTTACTGGCAAATTTCAGGCATCAATATTGAAGGCAAGGATTTGCAGTTAATCCAAAACGGCAAACCTAGCTTGTACTCTGGTAGCGTAGAGGCAAGTGCCAACAATGCCAGTTTAGATAATTTATTGACCATACAAGCCATTGTTAAACTCACCGCTCAAAATGAAAACATCAGTATTGAGCGAGCCTTCTTGCCATTAGCAAGAGGATACATAAAAGCCAATGGCCAGTGGCAAAAACGAGAGCTAAGCGCCCCTTGGCAACTGTCATTAAACATCGATGGTTTTCCCGTCGACTTGCCCTTGCTTCAAGAAAAATTACCCTTTCAAGTCATAGGAATGGCTGAAGCAGACATTAACCTTGAAGGGCTATCTGGAGACTATCCAATCTTTGCACATAGCCTAACAGGCTCAGCTAACTTACACCTACATCAAGCCGCTCTGAGAGTGCAAAATGATGATAAAACAACGTATCAGAGAGAATGGCCTCTCAACACCATAAAGATAGCTATAGACAGAGGCCGAATACAAATCACAGCTAAAGGGGAAAAGGCGCAACTCGCAGGTAACATCGATCTTGCTAAATACCAATTCGGCACCTTAATTTTTACCAGCGAAGCTGAGTGTAAAAGGCTTTGGTCTGATATTTTAAGTCAGACCAATATAGTACAAGAAGTCTGTTCACCTGAAAGTAATCGTCAAGCCGTATCGTCAGTAGAGGGACCACCAAGCAATGATTTATAATCTGGAAGAAGCATGTAAGTGCCCACAAACTCGACTGCTGGCACCTCACCACTATAGATAGTAACGTAAATAATGATTCGAGCTTTACGCCCAGAAGCTAGACGATCCAAGTCGCCACTAATCCCATCAAGAGAAGTCGATGCAACAGGGTTTTCGGTCACTGGATGCCTGTAGCGAATTTGGCTGTCAGCGAGAACAATATCGCCACTTAGGCCACGTTCTTTCATCAACAGCCAGGTCATACCCCAACCCGTTAACGTCGCTAGTGTAAAAGCAGAGCCCGCAAACATGGTATTATGTGGGTTTAAGTTAGGGTTTAACTGCGAACCACATTCAAATTGATAACCCGTATATTGGTTGATCTTAATTCCCATTTTATCACTGATGGGGATTTGATGCTCCCAGCGCTCTTGCAACTCTTTACACCAATCAGGACGGCGCAGTACATTGGCCATAGGATCTAATTGTTTAACCATTTGCTGATGGCGAATAGGACCACGCTCATCAGTAAGCTCGCCACGTCGCTCAAACCCATTCTTTTCATAAAAAGAAATCGCATCCTCGCGAGCATTGCAAACCAAACGCTTAGCACCTTCTTGGCGAGCTAATGACTCCAAGGCCACCAATACCAGAGAACCGACACCTTTACTACGGCGAGTATTTTTGACCGCCATGTAACGTATCTGCCCTTCACTATCAGGCGTAATGTAAAGGCGCCCTACAGCCATTGGTCTTCCCCTACCATCAACAATCATACGATGGTGGCTCATGGGGTCATATTCATCGCGCTCAGATCCAATTGGCATACGCCACGGCTCGCGCAACATCTGCCAGCGAAAGTGATAATACTTGTTGAGTTGATTATCCGTTTGCGGGGTGATCAGCTTAAACATAAAAATCCCTGTATTTTGGCTACGTACAGCCACCAGCTTTTACATCTTAATTTTATACCTGTAACCAGAAAGTCACTGGCCCATCATTAACCAATGAAATCTTCATATCTGCTGCAAACTGCCCACGCTCGGTTGGTATCAATTCAGCACACTGGTTAGCAAAATAGTCATAAAGGCGCTCAGCGTCAACTGGATGAGCACCGCGTGAAAAGCCAGCTCGCGTGCCTTTATTGGTATCTGCTGGTAAGGTAAATTGGGAAACCACCAGCACTTGACCGTCAACCTGTTTAACATTGAGGTTCATCTTACCTTCGTCATCGCTGAACACACGATAAGTCGTTACCCGCTCCACTAAACGCTTTGCTTTTGCTTCATCATCACCTTTCTCAACACCTAACAGCACCAATAATCCATGATTTATTTCACCAATAACTTCACCATTGACTCGTACAGCGGCCTCACTCACTCTCTGGATCAGTGCTATCACTACGCTTTCCTTCTTCCTGCTGACCATTATCTGAGGCCAAGTGTACCACTTCTTGTGGTTCGCTCCACTGATCACGCTCACCCAAAGCAGCCGTCACCTCTGCGCCAATCAAGACAATCAACCAACATAAATACACCCAGACAAACAAAATTGGGATGGCCGCTAAAGCACCGTATATAAGTTGATACGAAGGAAACTGGGTTATGTATGCAGCGAAACCTTTTTTACTTGCCTCAAACAATAAAGCAGCAACGATAGCACCTATAAATGCATGTGATATATAAACTTTTTTGTTAGGAACTAGAATATATAGCCCCATAAAGGCAAAAAATGACAGTAAAAAGGGCAGCCAGCGTAATATCAGCTCATAAATCCCTGAGATAGCATCACTATCGAGTATCTTTAAAGAGGTAACATAGGAAGTGGCTGCAATGCTTGCACCAACTAAAATTGGTCCCAGTGTCAGCACCATCCAATACATAGAAAAGGAAAACACTTTGCGGCGTTTGTGCTCAACTCGCCAAATATAGTTAAGATTCTTGTCAATGTTAGAAATCAGCATCAAAGCCGCAACAAACAAAAACAAACCGCCAACCGCCGTCATCTTACCTGTATTAGCCACAAATTCGAGCAGAGCTTGCTTGACCGCATCCCCAGCAGCAGGGACGAAGTGAGTAATCACAAAGTCTTGAATAACATCTCCGGCATTGGCGAAAACCGCAAACGAAGATAACACCGACAAAAGCACAGTCAGCATAGGAACAATGGAAAGTAAGGTGATGTAAGCTAGGTAACCAGCATTAACATTGACTCTATCATGATGCATTCTTGCGAGTAGGTATCGTCCAAACCTCACTCCATATTTGCTAATCTGCTCAATGTTTAACATCAAATCCCCCAATCAGAATAAAACTAAGGCCTGTCTACCTGATACCAACCTGCTTGCAAGAAAACAGGCCAAAGTGTTTACCTATGATTTGGGATCAATCGCTTCTTGTAACCCATCTCCCAAGAAATTAATTGTAATCACCGTCATTAAAACCATAAGACCGGGATAGACAGCGGCCATAGGATAAAGCCACATAGCTTCGCGAGCGTTTTGCAACATATTACCCCAAGATGGTGTCGGTGGGTTAATACCAAAACCCAAAAAGCTCAATGCGCTTTCAGTTAAAATCGCACCGCCGACACCCAATGTTGTAGCTGTGATCACAGGGGCTATCACATTGGGAATAATATGTCTTACCATCACAAACCAATGACTCGCGCCGTAACCAATTGCCGCCTGAACATATTCCCTGTGTTTAACAGAGAGAGTATTCGAGCGCACTAAACGAGCGGCAAAAGGCCACCCCAAAATGGAAAGCACCAGCACTAATCGGTAGATACTAAAACTATCACTGCGAACCAGTTCTTCAGACAGTCCAAGCTTGGTCATGTCGACACTTTGAATCAGTATAAGCAACATAATGCTTGGCAAGCTAATAATAAAGTCGGCACTGCGCATGATAAATGCGTCAACTCTACCTCCATAGTAGCCAGCTATCACTCCGAGCACCGTACCTATGACAGATGTGGTTAAGGCGGCCATAAAAGCAAATGTCAGTGAGACTTGGCCACCAAGTAGCAAGCGGGTAAAAATATCACGCCCAAGCTCATCGGTTCCTAACAGATTGAGATCACTAGGTGTGGAGAAGCGAGAGAACAAATCATCGGCATAGGGGTCAACACCTAACCAAAGTGCAATAGGATTTGCTCCGAAGCAAACCAGGGCTAATAGACATAAAAACACCAATGACAACATGGCCAGCTTATGTCTAGATAAGCGCTGAGCGACCTGAAACCAAGGGTTTTGACTGCGTTTGACTATATAACTCATTGGACGCCCCCCTTAGTTAAATCAATTCTTGGATCAACTTTTGAGTAAAGAATGTCAGCAATAAAATTCATCACAAGTATCGCTGTCGTCGCGACCATAAAACAAAGCATGGCGACGTTGTAATCATTACCATTTATTGAATCAACGGTTAATTTCCCGATACCAGGCCAACTAAAAATCGTTTCCGTCAACACTGCACCGCTCATTAATCCGGCCACATCCATTGCAAGCACAGTGATCATAGGAAGCATGCCATTTTTGATGCAGTGTTTTAGTAGCACACGAGTCGACGACAAGCCCTTTGCCTTCGCGGTGCGAACAAAGTCTTGGCGAAAGACCTCAAGCATACTTGAGCGCATAAAACGTGAAATGGATGCAATGCTGAGCAAGGTTAAACTCAATATTGGCAAAATCATATATTCAAGTTTTGCCAACCCTGCTGCACCTTCAGCCTCGCCAGTACCTCCTGCTGGAAATACCGGCAACACCACAGCAAACACCATGATCAGCATAAGAGCTAGCCAGGCTGCAGGTGTCGACAAAAATAGATAGGTCAAGCCGCTAATAATGTAGTCTGTCGCTTTATTTTTCTTGACCGCACACAAGACTCCAACCGGTAAAGCAATTAAAATCGACAACAAGGTGCCGCTGCCCACCAAAATTAAGGTATTTTTCATTGCGTCCCAAAGCACATCAATTGCAGGTTGGGCAAACATACGTGAGTAACCAAGATCGCCATGCATGGCATCTTTTAACCAAATAAAATATCTCACGTAGACGGGTTTATCCAAACCCTGCTCAGCTTTAAGCCGGGCAATATCTTCCGAAGTCATGCTTGGATTACTTTGCACCAACAAATCAATCGGGTCGCCAGGCATAAGCCCCATCAAGTTATAGGCAGCAAATGATGCTAAAAAGAGTACCAGCACCATTTGTAGGAAACGAGAAATAAGAAAGCGTTTCATCTTCGTCCCCCTATCTGTGGATTATTTGTTACTTTCATGCTGATTTTCTCTCGATCTGATTGCGACGCCTAACATTACCGATATCAGGCACTGCCTTAAGTAGCTCTTGGCTATATGGGTGCGTAGGATGCGCGAAAAAGCTCGCTTTATCCGCTTGCTCGACAATCTCGCCATTTTTCATCACGACCACTTCGTCAGCCAAGTGGTACACGACTGCCATATCGTGGCTAATGAAGAAAAAGGCGATTCCGTGTTCCTCTTGCAGATCTTTAAATAAGTTCAAGATTTGTGATTGTACCGATACATCCAGAGCAGAGAGTGGTTCATCAGCAATAATAAGTTCAGGCTTTAACATCAGGGCTCGTGCAATTGCAATACGCTGCCTCTGACCTCCTGAAAACTCATGAGGGTATCGAGTGAGCACATCTTCATGCATCCCAACCCACTCTAGCACCTCCAGCGCACGCTCTCGCTGAAAGTGTCGATGACCAATTTTATTGACTTTCATTGGCTCAATTAAAGAGTCTAAGATCGGCATTCTTGGGTTAAGCGCAGAGTAAGGGTCTTGAAAAACTAAACCTATCCGTTGACGTATTGGTCTTTGCTGCTTAGAACTTAGGCGCGACACCTCTTGACCGGCTATGTAAATCTCGCCCGATGCAGGTCTATCTAGCATGCTGACCATCCTACCTAAGGTTGACTTTCCAGAACCAGACTCTCCGACCACAGCCAAGGTCTTTCCTGCTTCTAGGCTAAGCGAAACGTTTTTGGTCACATGCAAGTACTTAGGTTTTTGCCCAAACACAGAGCCAGCCTCAAGCACATAATACTTATGCAAATTATTAACTTTTAATAGTGCCATCAATACCCCCTCACCATTTGCTCATTACGCTGCTTCGCCAGTTGGGTATAATGGTCGAAAAGCTCAGGGCATCGATCGCGGAATGTATAATTGTCACCCCGCTGGTCAAGAGGTGGGACACTCCCCGGTATTGCTGGCAAACGTTTAATATCAACCCCCACTCGCGGTATGGTGTCGAGCAATGCCTGGGTATAGGGATGTTGTGGATTATCAAAAATATCATTTACATCAGCAATTTCTACTACTTGCCCTGCGTACATCACCATAACGCGATCAGAAATTTGCGACACCACACCAAGTGAATGGCTGATAAATTGGATAGCAGTACCCGTGGTCTCTCTTAGCTCTTCGAGCAAATCAAGAACTTGGGCTTGGACTGTCACATCCAACGCTGTGGTTGGCTCATCAGCAATCAATACTTTAGGTTTGCAGGCAAGCGCCATAGCAATCATGACTCGCTGACGCATACCACCAGACAGCTCATGAGGAAACGCTTTCGCTCTCTTTTCCGGGTAGGGTATATGTACTTGCCTTAGCATTTCTATTGCCCGGTTCATGGCTTCAGCTTTAGATACGCCTTCATGAACCAAAAACATTTCCGCCACTTGTTCACCAACGGTAACAACAGGGTTAAGCGCCGTCATAGGCTCTTGGAAAATCATACCTATGCCTTCACCACGGATGCGCTGATAGCGTTTCTCACTCATACCTACTAGGTTTTCACCCGCAAATAAAATCTCACCCGACAGTGCCAGCTTTTTATCCAAAAGCCCCATTACTGCAAGTGAAGTCAGTGATTTTCCACAACCTGATTCACCCACTACACCTAAAATCTCACCAGCATGAATTTGATAGCTGATCTCTTTCACCGCAAGGTGTGGCCCCAGAGCCACACTCATATTACGAACGTCTAATACTACTTCACTCATAGACATACCAACCGCTTAATTGGCCCGAGCCCAGTTTTCAGCCCAGAAACTCGAATAATATTGATGCCCGGTTGGTTCAACGCCAACAAGCCACTTGGGATAGATATAGCTCTCAGAGCGGTAGAAAAGGGGAAGGGCCGGTAAGTCAGTAGCATAAAGGTTCTGCAAGCTCTTCCACAACGCCTTGCGTTTTTCTGCATCCACTTCAGCTTCAATTTGGTCAATCAAGCCATCCATTTTAGCACTTGAGTAGCCCGCATAATTTTGCCCTGACCAGCCATTCTCTTTGCTAGGGATATGCTCAGAATGTAATACAGTATTAGGCAAACTTTCTGGTGAGCTTGACCAAGCAAACATTGCTAAACCTTTATGTTTGCGTTCATTAAGAGTTGTGCCAAAGTAAACTCGCGCAGGCTGGTTATTAATCACCACTTTAATGCCAACTTTCTTCCATTGACCTTGAGCAAATTGCTGGACTAACTCACGGGTTTTATTGCCAGCCGTGGTCATAAACTCTAGCTCTAATGGCTGACCATCTTTCATCTGTACGCCGTTGACCAGTTTATAACCAGCTTCTTTCAGTAGCTGCTTAGCCTTCTCTGGATCATAGTTGTAGAAAGGTGTATTCGGGTCAAATGTAGAATCCAGAGGGTTGACGCTTGTAGTAGCAACAGGTTGCTTGCCCTGAAATAGCTTTTGCGTCAGCAGTTCGCGATCAAGGCCGTAAAGCAGAGCTTGACGCACCCTAACATCACTTAGATGTGGGTTATCTAGCTGTATGTCTAAGTGCTCATACAAAGCGGCTGGTCGAATATCTACATTAAATTTACTGCCATAGCGTTTATCAAACTGTAGTGCCTGATCTAACGTCAAACCAAGCTCACCCGGAATATAGTCAATATCGCCAGAGAGAAGGTTAGCCTGCAGGGCCTGAGTATCGGTAATAGTTTTTATAGTAATATTTTCAAAGTGCGGCACTTTGCCTTTCCAGTATGGATTGCTGGCAAGCTTTACAAACTGACCTTGCTTGGCTTGCTCAATAATATATGGTCCGTTATACAAACCAGGATTAGTTTGCTCAGTCACATACTTGGTTTTAAGGTGATACTCTTTAGGGTTGGCTTTAAAAATAGGCTCTTCAAGATGACGGGGAAGAACCTTAGGACTCAGGCTAGAGTTGTACTCGTATGTGATTCTATCGATATACATATCAACCGTGTAGTCATCAATCACATCCATCTTTTCAATTTGTCGAATCAGTGACAACTCAGGGTTGCCTTGAACATCTGACGATGTCGCCACTTGATGCCAAAACGCAAGATCTTGACTGGTAACAGGTGTACCGTCTCCCCAGAACAAATCTTTTTTCAGCCGAATGGTCATTTTTATCCCTTGCTGGCTTTCTCCTGGTTTAGCGTCTGGCCGGTTAATAATGCTAGCCAAGCCATTTTCAAAGGTAGGAACTTGATCACACAAATAGCAGATTAATTGCCAATTTTGGTCAAAACCAATTGATTCACGCTGAGTAAAACCGCGGATATACTTTTTGGCTACGCTACTGTCTATGGCTGGGTGAAGGGTTGCTGGATACTGAGAGACACCAATGGTTAACGAATCTTCAGCTGAAATAGCAGAAGTACTCAGTAGTGCTGTACTGCAACATATCGCTAAAAGGGTCTTGTTGAGTTTCATACGATCTCCATATCGAAAACACACTCAGAGTCTTATTTATTAATCGTTTAATGCCCTGAGATTGAGATAAACCATGATGCGCAGTGCCGTAAACAAATAGGGGTTGGAAATTCATCTCGAAAGAGGTTTTGTCCAGTAAGAACCATTATTTGCTCGTTGTACGTACGCTACGATCCATGTATGCGAGCAAACAATATGCATTAATTGCTCGATCAACTCAAGCATATGATATTTATTGCAAAAATAATTGAGTGAAGATTATTTGTGGAATCGGGGTATAAAAAAGCCCCACTGAAAGACTTCAGTAGGGCTTAGAAAAGAGTCCGCTAGACTATTTCGCGTTACGAGCTTCTCGCTTACGATCGCTTTCTGTAAGGAACTTCTTACGAATACGGATGCTTTCTGGCGTCACTTCAACTAGCTCATCATCATCGATAAACTCAAGTGCTTGCTCTAGAGTCATAATGATTGGCGGCGTAAGAACCTGAGCATCATCAGTACCAGAGGCACGAACGTTGGTTAGCTGCTTACCCTTAAGCGCGTTAACCGTCAAATCGTTGTCTCGGCTATGAATACCAATCACCATACCCTCATATACTTCCACACCATGACCGATAAACATACGACCACGTTCTTGTAGGTTAAACAGTGCGTTAGTCAGAGCTTTACCCGCCGCATTGGCAATTAATACACCGTTAATACGCTGACCTATGTTGCCACCTTTGTGTGGACCATAGTGATCAAAAGTATGATAAAGGAGACCAGAACCAGACGTTAAGGTCATAAACTCGGTTTGAAAACCGATCAAGCCACGCGATGGCATAACAAAGTCCATACGTACTCGGCCTTTACCGTCAGGTGACATGTCTTTCAGCTCACCTTTACGCAAGCCAATGTTTTCCATGATGCCGCCTTGGTGCTCTTCCATAACATCGATGGTTACGGTTTCAAACGGTTCCATTAGCTGACCGTCTTCTTCCTTGATAATAACTTCAGGGCGAGATACCGCGAGCTCAAAACCTTCACGACGCATGTTCTCAATCAAGATAGAGAGATGAAGCTCACCACGACCAGAAACGCGGAATTTGTCTGGGTCGTCTGTCTGTTCAACGCGCAGCGCCACATTATGTACTAGCTCTTTTTCAAGGCGCTCAAGGATATTACGTGAGGTAACAAACTTACCTTCTTTACCTGCAAATGGAGAGGTATTGACTTGGAAAGTCATGGTAACCGTTGGTTCATCAACCGATAGTGCAGGCAAAGCTTCAACCGCGTTTTGCGCACAAATAGTGTCTGAAATTTTAAGCTCACCAAGGCCTGTAATCGCGATGATATCACCAGCATTGGCTTGTTCGACTTCATGGCGTTCTAAACCAAGGTAGCCCATGACAGTACCCACTTTACCATTACGCGTCTTACCATCGGCACTAACTACAGTCACTTGCTGATTTGGTTTGACGCTACCACGTGTAACACGTGCCACACCAATTACACCAACATAAGAGCTGTAATCAAGCTGAGACACCTGCATTTGAAGCGGGCCATCTAAGTCAACTTGAGGCGCAGCCACTTCTTCAACGATAGTTTGAAATAGTGGTTCCATATCCTCGCCAGTTTCACCTTCTTCTAGTGAAGCCCAGCCATTTAGTGCAGAGGCGTACACCACTTTAAAGTCTAGCTGCTCATCGGTGGCACCTAAGTTGTCAAACAGATCGAAGACTTGGTCCATTACCCAGTCAGGACGAGCACCTGGACGGTCAATCTTGTTGATAACGACAATAGGCTTGAGGCCATGTGCAAACGCCTTTTGAGTCACAAAACGAGTCTGCGGCATAGGACCATCAACAGCATCAACAATCAGTAGCACTGAGTCTACCATTGACATAATGCGCTCTACTTCACCACCGAAGTCCGCGTGTCCCGGAGTATCGACGATATTGATGCGGTAGTCATTCCAGTTAATCGCGGTATTTTTCGCAAGAATGGTAATACCACGCTCTTTCTCAATATCATTCGAGTCCATGACTCGCTCTTCTGCCTCACCGCGAGACTCTAGGGTTCCGGATTGCTGCAATAGTTTATCAACCAGCGTGGTTTTACCGTGGTCAACGTGCGCAATAATCGCGATATTTCTTAAATTATCAATCTGTGGAGTAGCCATGGACCTTGATTCACTTATAAAGGAAGCAACCCTCTTAAATCGTACATTTAACGAGCACTGCTTATTTGATTAAAAAAACGACCGTAATGTACCAGATTTTAGCGAAAAACCCAGAAATATGTGATCTGATACATTAGTTTTCTTCGCAACCCATGCGAAAAAAATGCCTATATATCTACCAATACACCATTACTCGTTGACATGAGTAGTATTTATTAGCGCAATGAAATAATCTTGGACTTCTAGAATTAACAAATTATTTTAGCGCACCAATATAGTGCAAATAGAATCCATATAGGTGCAAGGTTTTGCACCAAAATAAGGAGATTAATTTTAATTAATTGATTTTAAAAGATAAAAAACATGGCATGGTACTAGCTTGGGTAGAGTCAGCATCGATTAATACCAATGAAATTAATCAATGCTGGATTTGTTTATTGAATCGAGCTTTTACCGCTTTAATAACACTGGAGGTTATCCAAGATGTCAGTTGAAAATGTTCTGTCGCTGATCCAAGAGAATGAAGTTAAGTTTGTGGATCTACGTTTTACCGACACGAAAGGGAAGGAGCAACATATCTCCATCCCGGCCCACCAAATCGATGCCGACTTCTTCGAAGAAGGCAAAATGTTCGATGGTTCTTCCGTTGCAGGCTGGAAAGGTATCAACGAATCAGACATGGTTATGATGCCAGACGCTTCGTCTGCCGTCCTTGACCCATTTACTGAAGATGCCACTCTCAACATCCGTTGTGATATCCTTGAACCAGCCACCATGCAGGGTTACGACAGAGACCCTCGCTCAATTGCAAAACGCGCAGAAGACTTCATGCGCTCTACCGGTATTGCCGATACTGTTTTAATTGGTCCTGAGCCAGAATTCTTCCTATTTGACGACGTCAAATTTTCAACCAACATGTCAGGTTCATTCTTCAAGATTGATGATGTTGAAGCTGCATGGAATACAGGCTCTGATTACGAAGAAGGCAACAAAGGCCACCGCCCTGGCGTTAAAGGTGGGTACTTCCCGGTAGCTCCCGTCGACTCATCACAAGACATCCGCTCTGCTATGTGTCTTATCATGGAAGAAATGGGGCTTGTGGTAGAAGCTCATCACCACGAAGTCGCCACAGCAGGACAAAACGAGATCGCAACTCGCTTTAACACACTTACATCGAAAGCCGATGAAATCCAAGTCTATAAGTACGTAGTACACAATGTTGCGCACGCCTTTGGCAAAACAGCGACATTCATGCCTAAACCATTGGTGGGTGATAACGGCAGTGGTATGCACGTTCACCAGTCTCTAGCAAAAGACGGCGTCAACCTGTTTGCAGGTGACAAGTACGGCGGCCTTTCTGAGACCGCGCTTTACTACATTGGTGGTATCATCAAACACGCTCGCGCTATTAACGCCTTTGCTAATGCATCCACCAACTCGTACAAACGCCTAGTTCCTGGTTTTGAAGCACCGGTAATGCTCGCTTATTCGGCTCGAAATCGAAGCGCTTCTATTCGTATTCCAGTCGTTCCAAGCCCCAAAGCAAGACGTATTGAAGTTCGTTTCGGTGATCCATCAGCAAACCCATACTTATGCTTTGCTGCAATGCTTATGGCTGGCCTTGATGGAATTAAGAATAAGATTCACCCAGGCGAAGCTATGGATAAGGATCTCTACGACCTGCCTGCTGAAGAAGCTGCAGAGATCCCAACCGTTGCATACTCGCTAAAAGACGCGCTTGATTCACTCGATCAAGATCGTGAGTTCTTAACAACTGGTGGTGTGTTCTCTGATGACTTTATCGATTCTTATATCGACCTTAAGTCACAAGATGTTGCACAGGTCAACATGACCACTCATCCACTTGAGTTTGAACTGTATTACTCTGTGTGATTCATTATTGAATCAGTAGTTAAAATAGGCTCACAGGAACGTGGGCCTTTTTTCTATCACGCTTTGACTGTGGGAAAACAAACTTTTTGCTTCGCTTAGCGGCATAATTAATCCATACTGAGTTATCGCACCAATTTGGTGCAAAAATTGATAGTGTTATCATGGATGAGGATAAGATGTGAATAGTGAGCTAAATAGCATCATACTCAGTCACCAAACGACGGCTGTGATTATCATTGACGAATTTTTTCAAATTCAATATGTGAATGCTGCCGCCGAACAGCTATTTGCCCATAATGCCAAGCGTATCACCGAGGAAAAGCTAACCAGCCTAGTGCAAAATCCATCAATTGATTTAGATTGGCTATTACGACCCGCTCAAACAGGTCAAAGCATGACAGACAGTAACTTCACATTAATAATCGATGACAGGCCGTTGATTTTAGAAGTTACTACCAGTCCAATCTCATGGCACAAACAATTGCTGCTTCTAGTTGAGCTAAGAAAAGTAGAAGAGCAGCGTCGCTTATCACAAGAGATCCATCAGCACGCACAGCAGCAAGCTGCCAAGCTTTTAGTTAGAGGACTGGCTCACGAGATAAAAAACCCTCTTGGCGGTCTTCGCGGCGCGGCGCAGCTTTTAGAGCGAATGCTCCCCGAACCTTCAATGGTCGAATACACCCAAATCATTATTGAGCAAGCAGATAGGTTGAGAGTGCTGGTTGACAGACTGCTAGGGCCACAAAGACCAGGGGAAAAGAAATGCCAAAACCTGCATCTTATCCTAGAAAAAGTTCGTCAGTTAGTCGAGCTAGATACTGAGCCACATATAATAATTGAACGAGACTATGACCCTAGTCTGCCTGAATTCATGCTTGATTCAGACCAAATAGAGCAAGCAATGCTGAACATTGTCAGTAACGCAGGTCAGATCTTACAAAACCAAGCTTATGGAAATATCCTGATACGTACTCGAACGGCGCACCAAATCAATATACATGGCCAAAACTATAAGCTGGCAGCAAAAATCGACATCCTAGATAACGGACCGGGAGTGCCCGAAAATTTGCAAGATACTCTGTTCTATCCAATGGTCAGTGGCAGAGAGGATGGAACTGGCCTTGGACTCTCCATCGCCCAAAACCTAATAGATCAACACCAAGGGAAAATTGACTTAGAAAGCTGGCCAGGTCACACAAAATTTACCATCTATCTACCAATTTCGATTACATGAATAGTATTACTGAAAGGATGAATACCCTATGAGTAAAGGATACGTCTGGGTTGTCGATGATGATAGCTCTATTCGCTGGGTGTTAGAAAAGACTCTCTCAGCTGCGAATATAAAGTGCGAGACGTTTGCCGAAGCAGAAAGTGTTTTAGTGGCTTTAGAGCGCGAAACGCCAGACGTTTTAGTATCAGATATTCGTATGCCAGGTATTGATGGTATGGATTTATTACAGCGTGTTAACCAAAGTTATCCAAACTTACCTGTTATCATAATGACCGCCCATTCAGACCTAGATGCCGCGGTTAATTCCTATAAAAAGGGAGCCTTCGATTACTTACCTAAGCCATTTGATGTCGACGACACACTCAACTTAGTAGAAAGAGCACTGGTCCACAATCAAGAGCAGAAACAGGCTCAAAACTTAAACCAGATCAATGGCAAGAGTACGCCAGAAATCATAGGCGAAGCGCCAGCGATGCAAGAAGTCTTTCGTGCTATTGGTAAGCTTTCACGCTCGTCAATTTCTGTGCTGATCAATGGAGAGTCTGGTACTGGTAAAGAATTAGTTGCTAAAGCGCTTCATAGACACAGTCCCAGAGCCTCTAAACCCTTTATCGCGCTTAATATGGCAGCCATACCAAAAGATCTCATAGAGTCTGAGTTATTTGGCCATGAAAAAGGAGCCTTTACTGGCGCTGCTAACGTGCGTCAGGGTCGTTTTGAGCAAGCTAACGGTGGCACGTTATTTCTCGATGAGATTGGCGACATGCCACTTGATATTCAAACTCGCTTATTGCGCGTATTATCTGATGGACAGTTCTACCGAGTTGGTGGCCACTCACCAATACAAGTCGACGTGCGCATAATTGCCGCGACACATCAACATTTAGAAAATTTGGTCAATGAAGGTGACTTTCGAGAAGATTTATTCCATCGACTCAACGTGATACGCGTGCACATTCCAGCACTGCGTGAGCGAAAACAAGATATCGAGAAGCTTACCTTACACTTTTTATCCGAAGCCGCTAAAGAGCTTGAAGTGGATGCTAAAGCGCTTCACTCATCCACAATTCAGGCTCTCAGTAAGCTCAATTGGCCGGGCAATGTTAGACAACTCGAAAATACCTGTCGCTGGCTAACTGTTATGGCAAGCGGAGGAGAAGTCTTACCTTCAGATCTCCCTACAGAAATCTTTACCACAGACGAGATTTCAAGCGATAAAGCCTCGACAAGTTGGCAAAGTCAATTGGCGGTTTGGGCCAAAAGCTCACTCTCAGAGGGAAGTACCGAAATCCTCACCAAAGCGTTACCTGAATTTGAACGAATTCTTCTGGAAGCGGCTCTTGAGCATACCAGAGGTCACAAGCAAGACGCGGCGAAAGTATTGGGTTGGGGGAGAAATACCCTAACAAGAAAACTCAAAGAACTTTATTAGAAAAAGCCTCATGAGCAATTTCATGAGGCAAACCAATTGGCACGGGTATTAAAGACAAGGACCTTGTATATTCACATAATTGGAAGCACAGAATATCTCTTGGAAAAATTTTATCAAAATGAAAATGAACTCTTACTTACAGATCGAACCAAAGAGAAGAAGAGATAAACATTATTCTTCAACATGTTATCATTCCTTCTTCAAAACCGTGTCGGTGAAAATGACCACTAGGGCCCCATAAATGACACTATTCCGTGATCCAACGCACTATAGTGAAAACTCTGCTGTACAAAAAAGTGAGGCAGGTTACCTCATAGACAAGGCAGACATTAACTTCGTAAGCAAGAAGCTTCTCGATGTCGGAAGTGGAGATGGGAAACTGTCTGCTCTAATGAGCAACATGGGTGCAGAAGTCACTGGCATTGATATATCCGAAAATATGGTCAACTTTTCCACAAAAAAGTACCCGAGATGTCGCTTCTTTCAAGGTGATGCTCAAGATCTAATCAAACACAAAAACAACTACAACATTATCACTAGTTTCAATTGCTTACACTGGGTCTCGGACATAGAACAAGCACTGCATGGCATTAAAGAAAAACTAGAAAAAGATGGAATATTTCTTGGCCTTATATACCCGAGGTGTGTTGGCCTATGGGATGCTGCCGATTGGTGTGAAAATCTATCAGAGCACAGGATATCCTCAAAGTCTTTTGTTAATCCTTATTATTTCCGTACTAGATTAGATATGGAAATGCTGCTTACTCGCGTTGGATTCACAAATATAAAACTGTGGGAAGAAGAAAGACAAGCTACTTTTCAGACCAAAGAAGAATTCAAAGGATATATAATGGGTTGGTTACCTCACTATCATCATTACGGACAGAGCTTTATTGAACCTTGGCTTAATAAATATATGGAATTAACAGATCAAATGACCAAAAAAGAAGTCATTATGGAATACAAAACTATCTTTTTTATCGCTTCATAATATAGCCAGCTCCCCAGTAGCTAGTCACATTTTGCGCATATTCTTTCCAGAGCAATATTTATCAGAATTTCTAAAGCATTTGAAGAAAGAGCCCAATCAAAAACATCTTTACTCGAACTAAGGCCTATTGAAGGGAGAGTTCTCTCCACATGAGTTCTAAAAGTGCTATATTTTATGTTCAATTTTGATGATACCACTCTGCTATCGCATCTAAGACATAGTAAGGCTAAACAATCAATCTGTCGATGAGTAAGATTCAACTGAAGTAGCCTATTCACGGTCAAGTACATATCATCCCCAACTGCCTTTTTCGCCACATATGGATCAGGGGAGATTTGCCCCATTACAGATGCAACTTGTACATCAGCACAGTATGCATGAATTCGTTGATCAAACATTACTAGCGTAGTTGTCCCCGAATAAACAACAGGCTTACCAGTCGCTGCTACACCCAAAAACTCCCCCAAATGATCACCCTTAACTTGCCACTCAATACTGACCCTATCTTTCAATACCTCTAATGCTGTCTCTTTGTAATCAAGATTAGGGAAACCTCTAAACCACATGGAAAAGGCTTCTGATAGATGCTGACCACCAACACTTTGCTTAACGGGTGACTTAACTAATATTTGAGGGGTCAGAAAATCCTCTAAATCTTGATGTTGACGCTCTCGCCACACATGCGACATAAAGCTTCGCGCCAGCTTACTCTTAGGGTCCCTGTGATACATACTCTACCAAATTCGGGGTTGACCCGATTACAAGCCTCCACATAATATCTAGAAGCTGATACCTCATCAATAGTCATCATTGTTTCATATAGTACTAAAAATAGTAACCCTTAAGTGATCAAGTATTCAAACTCATGTCCTAAGTATGCTCAATTATTCATTATTTGAGTTAACGTATTCTCATATAAAATAATTTTGTTATAAATATTAATAAATACACATAAACAAATCTAATAGCAATATAATATAGCCAAAACAAATTCAATCACAAAAACAGATAGGAAATAGTAATGAATAAGGTTGTACTTTCTGCTTTGGCATCGATGGCTCTTTCTGGATGCTCAAGTATAGTTAGTGAGTCAGATTATCCCGTCAGTATACATACTAACCCTGAAGGTGCGAGTTTCACTATCTCAAATGAAGATGGACAGATAGTGTATGAAGGTATTACCCCCTCAAATATTACTCTCAGCGCTGGCGCTGGCTTTTTTGATGGAGAAACCTATACCTTTAAACTGAAGAAAGAAGGGTACTTTGACAATACTTATGTATTGGAAAGTACGGTAGATGGTTGGTACTTCGGTAATATTCTTTTTGGAGGATTTATTGGAATGCTAGTTGTAGATCCTGCAACAGGTGCAATGTTCAGTCTTCCTGATGAGGTGCATATAGAACTATCAGAATCAATCACAGCCTCTGATTCTTTGGATGTAATTAGCATTGAAACACTTACAGAGCAGCAACGGAGTAAACTAGTAAGAATCTAATTTACCTTTGGATATAGTTAAGAGGTTGCCATCGTCAACCTCTTCTTTATAAACAGACCAATACTCGAGGTCATATGAAATATCATTAAAGAAGGTTTATGTTTCAATAAAAAGAAAAGCCGCTGTTTTATACAGCGGCTTTTTAGATGTGGCGGAGAGATAGGGATTTGAACCCTAGATACGCTATTAACGTATGCCGGTTTTCAAGACCGGTGCTTTCAACCACTCAGCCATCTCTCCACAATTTTTAATCTTACTAAAGTCTTACTTTAAATTGCTTTAGTTCGATATTGTTCAAAGCCTGGCGATGTCCTACTCTCACATGGGGAAGCCCCACACTACCATCGGCGCTATTGCGTTTCACTACTGAGTTCGGCATGGAGTCAGGTGGGTCCACAACGCTATGGTCGCCAAGCAAAATTTGTTAATTCGGAAAGCTGTTTCTTCGTTCTTACACATTCAATGTTCTAGTTGAGTCCACAACAAAACCCTTTGGGTGTTGTATGGTTAAGCCTCACGGGCAATTAGTACAGGTTAGCTCAACGCCTCACAACGCTTACACACCCTGCCTATCAACGTTCTAGTCTCGAACAAC
>NZ_QLYY01000041.1 GCF_003350295.1 Vibrio tetraodonis | reverse complement strand
GTTGTTCGAGACTAGAACGTTGATAGGCAGGGTGTGTAAGCGTTGTGAGGCGTTGAGCTAACCTGTACTAATTGCCCGTGAGGCTTAACCATACAACACCCAAAGGGTTTTGTTGTGGACTCAACTAGAACATTGAATGTGTAAGAACGAAGAAACAGCTTTCCGAATTAACAAATTTTGCTTGGCGACCATAGCGTTGTGGACCCACCTGACTCCATGCCGAACTCAGTAGTGAAACGCAATAGCGCCGATGGTAGTGTGGGGCTTCCCCATGTGAGAGTAGGACATCGCCAGGCTTTATATTTAGACTTTGTCTATTTGCTAGACAGGTCACCATAAAGTTCTAAGAAAGTGTAGAGTTTTATGTTGACTTCAATAGTCATTCGCGTATTATACGCGTCCTGCTTAAGTGCTAAGGCATTGAAAGCAACGCTCTTTAACAAACTAAACCTATCAATCTGTGTGGGCACTCGTTGATGATAATCCAAATAGTTTCTTAGGAAACAATTTAGGTTTCAATGATACGAAGTGACCATTCGAATTGGGAAGCAGCCTTGAGCTGTTTTGTTTTACTTTTTCAAAAGTGAAAACCAATAAGAGCACAGTC
>NZ_QLYY01000040.1 GCF_003350295.1 Vibrio tetraodonis | reverse complement strand
GAAAAACCACACTCCCGTCGACCCATTTCTCAGCGCCTAGCCTGAAGGCCAAAATCCACGTCGCAATATTTGGTGTTGTTGTTTAAACAACCAAAGTTGTCTGCAATTATTTAAACATGATGCAGACTCGATTTTGCCGGACTCAAATATAAACAACACACTAAGGTGTTGTTTCCAAGAACACTTGAATGTGTTTATTGGTGTTTATCTTTCGATAAACATTGAGAACTTTACAAACAATCCTATTCACAAGGAATCAAGATTGTTTTGTCAGCTTTCCAAATTGTTAAAGAGCAAAACAGCTCGAAGCTTTCGCTTCAAAACCATCAATCTGTGTGGACACTTGTCTCAATAATCATCGTATAAGGAGGTGATCCAGCGCCAGGTTCCCCTAGCGCTACCTTGTTACGACTTCACCCCAGTCATGAACCACAAAGTGGTGAGCGTCCCCCCGAAGGTTAAACTACCCACTTCTTTTGCAGCCCACTCCCATGGTGTGACGGGCGGTGTGTACAAGGCCCGGGAACGTATTCACCGTGGCATTCTGATCCACGATTACTAGCGATTCCGACTTCATGGAGTCGAGTTGCAGACTCCAATCCGGACTACGACGCACTTT
>NZ_QLYY01000039.1 GCF_003350295.1 Vibrio tetraodonis | reverse complement strand
TATAGTTTTCATCATGCTTTAATGGTGACCATACGGACGCGGGGTGGAGCAGCTTGGTAGCTCGTCGGGCTCATAACCCGAAGGTCGTCGGTTCAAATCCGGCCCCCGCAACCAAATTAAGATGTTGTGAGTTGCTTACTCTTTGAGTTCAGCCATTCATAAAATCTGCGACACTAGCTCAGTTGGTAGAGCGCAACCTTGCCAAGGTTGAGGTCACGAGTTCGAACCTCGTGTGTCGCTCCAAATTTGTAGTTGTCACCATACTTAATGGTGAAGCGAGCGACACTCGTTCAGTTATTGGAGTGCAACCTTGCCAAGGTTGAGGCCACGCCTTTTTATTATGAATAGGTGACATTATGTGTCGCTCAAAAATATAGTTTTCATCATGCTTTAATGGTGACCATACGGACGCGGGGTGGAGCAGCTTGGTAGCTCGTCGGGCTCATAACCCGAAGGTCGTCGGTTCAAATCCGGCCCCCGCAACCAAATTAAGATGTTGTGAGTTGCTTACTCTTTGAGTTCAGCCATTCATAAAATCTGCGACACTAGCTCAGTTGGTAGAGCGCAACCTTGCCAAGGTTGAGGTCACGAGTTCGAACCTCGTGTGTCGCTCCAAATTTGTAGTTGTCACCATACTTAATGGTGAAGC
>NZ_QLYY01000038.1 GCF_003350295.1 Vibrio tetraodonis | reverse complement strand
AAAGTGCGTCGTAGTCCGGATTGGAGTCTGCAACTCGACTCCATGAAGTCGGAATCGCTAGTAATCGTGGATCAGAATGCCACGGTGAATACGTTCCCGGGCCTTGTACACACCGCCCGTCACACCATGGGAGTGGGCTGCAAAAGAAGTGGGTAGTTTAACCTTCGGGGGGACGCTCACCACTTTGTGGTTCATGACTGGGGTGAAGTCGTAACAAGGTAGCGCTAGGGGAACCTGGCGCTGGATCACCTCCTTATACGATGGATGGTTTGCTTTTGCTTTTTAAAGTGAAAACAAATAAGTCGCGATGAGTGTTCACACAGATTGATGGTTTTGAAGCGAAAGCTTCGAGCTATTTTGCTCTTTAACAATTTGGAAAGCTGACAAAACAATCTTGATTCCTTGTGAATAGGATTGTTTGTAAAGTTCTCAATGTTTATCGAAAGATAAACACCAATAAACACATTCAAGTGTTCTTGGAAACAACACCTTAGTGTGTTGTTTATATTTGAGTCCGGCAAAATCGAGTCTGCATCATGTTTAAATAATTGCAGACAACTTTGGTTGTTTAAACAACAACACCAAATATTGCGACGTGGATTTTGGCCTTCAGGCTAGGCGCTGAGAAATGGGTCGACGGGAGTGTGGTTTTTC
>NZ_QLYY01000010.1 GCF_003350295.1 Vibrio tetraodonis | reverse complement strand
AACCTCTTTAATGGATTTATTTCTCTGCAATCCCATCCAAATGACGAGCCATACTGCTTGTTGGGCCGGTAGCCGACGCCTTCTGATACTCGCTTTAGATGTTTCATAGAGAGCTTGCTCTATCCATTCAAGTTGAATGGCATTAATTACAGACTCATAATTTTTGCCATCTTCAATAGTATCATGAGCTAGAACTAACTCTTCAGCCAACATAGAAAAATCCCCACTAACAAAGTTAGTGGGGATTATCATACGATCCCAGGATCGTTCAAGTCTCTAAACCGATCGGCATTACACATGTTTGTAGGACTTTTCTTTTGCTAGTTTAAGCTGCTTGGTTGAGCTGTGCTAGAAAGGTTTTTTTACGTTCGTTGAAACGAGATACTAGCCCATCGATATCGTCTTGATTGTATTCTTTTAGGCCGCTAGCGACCATTCTTTTGATGCCTTTCCCGACAACTTCGGTTTCTTGCTTAAAATCAAAGTTAAGCGTGACCACTCCACGCTTTCCTTCAACATCAAATGTTGCACCGTTAAACTCTACTTCTGGATTTGAGATATCTAAGCGGGAGAACTCTACTTCCATACTTTCGTAAATCACGAGTGGACGTTGGCAATTAATCATCATCTTTTGTTCTTGCATTAACGGAACCATGATGTGTGGAAAATTCATCCCCGAAAACTGGACGTAGTTTGTTACCACATGCTCGATGAATGCAGGATCACGATTGATATCGCCCTCGCGTGTCATTTGAAGGTACTCTTTACCATTGCAATCGACAACGCTCGCTTGCTTGTTGCATTTATTATCTATGTGGAGAGCAATGCCTTCACCGACCATACCTGAGAAATCAAACCGCATCTTCTGACTGACACCTTCTTTTTTTAGCAGGACAGCGAACAGAAGATCTCCGGGCACACAGAAGCGCTTGTTGTCTTCATCATGAATTGGATTGAAGTCACCAGCGACCACCTTAGCAAAGTGGCTTGCTTGCTGACGGGTGAATTCGAACTGTTTGTCGTTGCTTGAAAAGTAAGGTTTTAAAAACATGAGTTACGCTAATTTGCCAAAACTGAAGTGAATTATATATGAGGTTTTCAATTCAATGGTCCATCCAGTGACAGGTTGCATTTGTTACAATCTCATTTTACGTTGATTAAGGTCATACGTAATGAATTAAAGGTATTTCCGATTATTGTCTATCGAATTCAGGATTACGTTGTTTATAAACAAAATCGGCTGAGCAAATAGCTCAGCCGAAGATCCGTTTATTACTAGTTAAACGCTTGGTAAAATTTTTTCGGGTAGAAGGTGATTGTGAACAGCGAGTAAAAGGAGCTTGTTCGCTTGTTCGATATCTGGTGCAAAATAGCGATCCTTATCATAGAAAGACACTTTTTCCCGCAATATTTGCTTGGCTTCCTCTACTTTAGCTGATGATTTATTCGGCGCTCTAAAATCGAGCCCTTGAGCTGCTGCAAGATATTCAACGGCCAGTATACCACGAGTGTTTTCAGCCATATCACCTAAGCGTCTACTAGCAAAGGTAGCCATAGAAACATGATCTTCCTGATTGGCGGAAGTGGGTAGGCTATCCACAGACGCGGGGTGAGCAAGTGCTTTATTTTCGCTGGCTAAAGCAGCAGATGTGACTTGAGCAATCATAAAGCCAGAGTTAACGCCTCCATTATCGACGAGAAAAGGTGGTAGCTTGCTTAAAGCACTATCGATGAGCAGCGCCATACGTCTTTCAGATAAACTGCCCATCTCTGCGATTGCAAGAGCGAGGTTATCGGCAGCCATAGCTACAGGTTCTGCATGAAAGTTGCCTCCAGAAATAATATCACCGTCATCAGCAAAAACCAAAGGGTTGTCTGATACCGCATTGGCTTCAACTTCTAGAACGTCGGCAGCATTGCGGATCTGCTGTAGGCATGCTCCCATGACTTGTGGTTGACAACGAAGTGAATAGGGGTCTTGTACCTTCTCACAACCTGTATGTGAGTCACCAATTTCGCTACTGACATCTAATAACTCACGGTATGAAAGTGCAGCATCCATTTGGCCACGATGGCCGCGAACTCTATGAATACGTGGATCAAAAGGTCGACGGCTACCTAGCGCCGCTTCAACAGACATAGCACCACATGTGGTTGCAGATGCAAATAAATCTTCGGCAGCAAACAGTCCTTCTAATGCGAAAGCGGTAGAAGCTTGAGTCCCATTAAGTAATGCTAGCCCTTCCTTCGGTGCTAAGGTTATAGGTTCGAGGCCTGCAATTTTCATTGCCTCCAGCCCCGAAATAATTTTACCTTTATGACGAGCTTGACCTTCTCCTAGTAAAATTGTGCTCATATGAGCCAAAGGTGCAAGGTCGCCAGAAGCTCCGACAGATCCTTTTTGTGGTACACAAGGGTAGACTTCAGCATTGATTAGGTCTATCAAGGCTTGTATGACAGATAAACGTATCCCAGAGAACCCGCGTGCGAGACTATTGACTTTTAATACCATCATTAGACGGACTGTTTCATCCGACATTAATTCACCAATGCCAGCTGCGTGTGAAAGAACAATACTTTTTTGTAGGGTTTCAAGATCTTCTGGAGCAATACGAGTATTGGCAAGAAGCCCAAAACCAGTGTTTATTCCATAAACAGTGCGGTTTTCAGCAATGACTTGCTCTACGATTTTGGTGCTTTCTTCAATTGCGGGGATTGCTTCTGCATCGAGAGAAAGTTTTAGTGATGACCGACTTACATGGCGTAGTTGTTTTAAGCTAATGCTGCCTGGTTTTAGCGTTAAGTTAAACATTCTGATATTTCCTTGGTTCAACCTTTATTATTTGAGTTTGCTTAATTCTTCATTAAGCATCGGAAGGTCTAAACCTTGATCCGCTGCGCATTGTTTGGCAATGTCGTAACCTGCATCGGCATGGCGCATAACCCCTGTTGCCGGGTCATTATGTAAAACACGCGCGATGCGTTGAGAAGCATCTTCAGTGCCGTCACAGCAGATCACCATTCCTGAATGTTGTGAAAAGCCCATGCCTACGCCTCCGCCATGGTGGAGAGAAACCCATGTAGCGCCACCAGCAGTGTTAAGAAGAGCATTAAGTAGAGGCCAATCTGATACAGCATCTGAGCCATCCATCATGCCTTCGGTTTCTCTGTTAGGGCTTGCAACTGAACCAGAGTCTAGGTGGTCTCTACCTATCACGATAGGCGCTTTGAGCTCGCCGTTTTTTACCATTTCATTAAAGGCTTGGCCTAAACGTTCTCGGTCCTTTAAACCTACCCAACAAATTCGAGCGGGCAAGCCTTGGAATTGAATACGCTCTCTGGCCATATCTAGCCAATTGTGTAGGTGAGGGTTGTCGGGAATCAGTTCTTTTACCTTCTGATCAGTTTTGTAGATGTCCTCTGGATCTCCTGAAAGGGCAGCCCAGCGGAATGGCCCAATGCCTTCACAAAATAGAGGTCGGATGTAAGCGGGAACGAAACCGGGAAAGTCAAAGGCATTACCAACGCCTTCTTCAAGCGCCATTTGACGGATGTTATTACCATAATCAAGTGTCGCGGCTCCACGCTTTTGAAGCTCTAACATTGCTCTAACTTGGATGGCCATGGACTCTTTGGCTGCTTTGACCACAGTTGCTTGGTCTTTTAGGCGCATTTCTGCTGCGTGGTTCATCGACCAGCCAATGGGTAAGTATCCGTTCAATGGGTCATGAGCAGATGTCTGATCAGTAACAACATCTGGTGTGATGTTACGCTCAACAAGCTCTGGAAAGACATCGGCTGCATTGGCGTGTAAGCCGACGGAAATCGGGTGTTCCGACTCATAAATAATCGCAAGGGCTTCATCCAAACTTGTCGCCTTCTTATCGACGTAACCTGTACGCAAGCGGTAGTCTATGCGTGATTCATCACATTCTACGGCAATCATAGAAAAGCCCGCCATGGTAGCAGCTAGAGGTTGCGCTCCTCCCATACCCCCAAGGCCGCCTGTTAGGACCCAACGATTTTTTGCTTCGCCGCCAAAGTGCTTTTTCGCCACTGAAACAAAAGTTTCGTATGTGCCCTGGACAATGCCTTGTGAACCGATATAAATCCAGCTTCCTGCTGTCATTTGGCCATACATCATCAGGCCTTGTTTATCCAACTCATTAAAATGTTCCCAATTAGCCCAATGAGGAACGAGATTAGAGTTGGCTATTAATACTCTGGGTGCATTTTTATGAGTTGGAAAGACACCAACAGGTTTACCAGATTGAACTAGTAAGGTTTGATCTTCTTCGAGCCTTTCAAGCACTTCTACGATTTTATCGAAACACTCCCAATTGCGAGCTGCGCGTCCGATTCCACCATATACAACCAGCGCGTGAGGATGCTCTGCAACCTCAGGATCGAGATTGTTCATTAACATGCGAAGCGGTGCTTCAGTTAGCCATGACTTTGCTCTGAGTTTTGTCCCTTGTAGGGCTCGAATGGTACGGTTAGTATCGAGGCGTATATCTTCTGATTTACGTTCCGTCATAAGTTAATTCCTTGTGTTTCACTTTATTTATTTGTACGCGACTGACACAAAAGCAGTGCTTCTGTGTACATCAACCGCTAGTATCTATTGGTTATTTTTCAGAAAAAGCGTTAGCTATGTCCCAGCAAAGCCGTGCTGCAAGGCGAGCGGTTTGGCTGTCGACATCATAAGTAGGGTTATATTCAGCAATATCAGCAATCACTAATTTTTTTTTGTAGTGTAAGATTCGGTCAAGGAACAGAGCCATGGTATCCATACTTACGCCTCTGGCAGCCGGTGCACTAACCCCTGGCGCTGTTGCTGCTGGGAATACATCGAGATCGATAGTGAGGTAGATATAGTCACATTTGTCAATAAAGTGCTGCAACTGAGTAAGATGATAAATGTGGTTTAAGTGCGCTAGGTCTTTATCTTCGACAAACCATACTTTGAGGTCTTTAGCTCTTTCAAATAGGGCTTGAGTATTACTCGCACGGCTAACCCCTAAACATGCATAATGGAATGGCCAATTATTTTTGAGGCAATAATCATGGATCTGATTAAATGGAGTTCCTGAGCTAGGCTTGATGTCGGCGTTGTTACTTTCGAAGGCTCTCAAATCGAAGTGCGCGTCGAAGTTGATTATGCCAATTTTAGGCGCTTTGGTAGGGTTAAGGTATTCAAAGTAGCGAGCAAGTCCGAGAAACGATGCCCAAGCTACTTCATGGCCGCCCCCCAATGTAATGACAGGTGTGGAGTGTAAAGCTGCAGCAATGACATCAGCACATTCCGATTGATATTGTTCAAGTAAATCGTCTTCACACACTATGTTACCAAGGTCGATCACGGCACTCTCTTTGTGCCATGCCATATTGGCTAATGCTCGTCGAATTAAGTCTGGGGCTTTGCGGGCGCCAATGCGTCCTTTATTACGAGCAACACCGGCATCACACGCAAATCCTAATATACTCACAGCATTACGGTAGGGCTCTAAATCTTTGACTTGCAGCTGCTTAATAATGTGGTGAACACGTTTGCCTAAAGCACCATCTTCTTGGTCATGGCGACCTTGCCAATGAAACTCTTGATTTGTTATTGGTAGATTAGACATGATCAACTTCTCCATTAATGACTCGAGCTGACAGTCTTGCTATTCCCTGTTGATAGCTAAAATCTGCTGGATGTTCCACATCCCAAATGGTGAGGTCTGCGTCAAATCCATCACGGATCTGGCCTTTAACGTCTCCAAGCCCAAGTGCTTTTGCTGCATTACAGGTTACTCCGCGCAGCGTCTCTTCAGGTGTTAGCCCGAAAAGTGTACACCCCATATTCATCATCATAGTCAAATCTGAGAAAGGTGAGGTGCCAGGGTTCACATCAGTTGCAATCGCCATCGGAATCTTATGCTGACGCAGAAGTGAGATTGGAGGCAGTTGAGTTTCTCTTAAAAAGTAAAAAGCGCCAGGTAATAGAGTTGCTACGGTGTCGGAGTTGGCAAGAATTTCAACTCCTTCCTCGTCCAAGTATTCAATATGATCAGCCGATAGCCCTTTATATTGAGCTGTTAAAGCGGTTCCACCTAAGTTTGATAATTGTTCGGTATGACCTTTGACATCCAAACCATACTGTTTTGCTGCGATAAATACTTTTTCGGTTTGTTCTAAATTAAACCCAATAGATTCGCAGAAAACATCGACACAGGATGCAAGCTTCTCTTCTGCCACTAGCGGAATAATCTCTTGGCATATGAGTTGGATATAATCATCGGCCTTACCTTGATATTCGGGTGGAACAGCATGGGCAGCTAGCAAAGTAGTGACAATGTTAATCTTACGATGATTCTGTAATGTTTTTGCCGCTCTCAGCATTTTTATTTCATCTATTAAAGTCAGCCCATATCCGGATTTGACTTCAACGGTAGTCACTCCTGAACGAATAAGTCCATCAAGACGAGGCAATGCATACTCGACTAGTTCTTCTTGGGTAGCATTTCGAGTGGCTTTGACCGTAGAAAGAATTCCACCGCCTTTTTTTGCTATATCTGAGTAGGGAACACCGTTTAAGCGCATTTCAAACTCATTTGCACGATTTCCTGCGTAAACGAGGTGTGTGTGGCAATCGATAAAGCCAGGTGTAACGAGTTTGTTACCACAGTCGTAAGTTTTGATGTTGGGCGGGAGTCCGTTAGTTAACGCATTCAGTTTACCCGAGCTAATGTATAAATTTTGGGGTTGGGAAATAGAGTAGCCTTGCTCGCCCGGTATCATGGTAACTAGCCTAGCGTTAGTGAGTAACAGCTCTTGATGTTGCTTTTGAGATGTCGAGTTACCATGCATTTTGTTTTCATCCACAGAATTAAATGTATATACAAATATATTAAAAATATAAATTTGATCAACAAGGACATTGAAAAAGTGTGATCGAAAGATTTAAATTTTGTTAATTCAAGATGACTTTGGAACTCAACTTATAGCGAGTACCTGGATGATACAAAAGTGCTGAGCTGACAAGTCGGTTGTCACTCCAAGTTCTTCTGTTGAGTAATAAGCAGGGTTCATTAAGCCCTATTTTTAAAGCACTTCGGACATGATCACATGCAGCTATTGCTTCAACTGTGTGTTCTATTGCATTTAATGGACAGTTATCGGAAAGATATTCGTTGGGTGTGATTTGAGTAAAATCTTGATCAAGGTACCCAGGAGCATAGACGCTGTTGACCCAACGGAGCTCATATTGAATTGGTAAATCGTCTTCTAAATGAATAATCTCGCTATAGAAAACAGGACTGTTCAACATAACGCCAAGTTTTGTTGCAACGGAGTCATCCGCACGTAATGCGATTTGCTGAAGCACTTTACTGGAGTATGTTTTTCCTCGAACTTTGACTTCTTCTGCGATGTTTTGGATATCGAGTAAAGGTGACTCGACTTTATCGTCCGAGGTACAAACGAAGGTACCAAGTCTTGGTTTTCTCTGAAGTTTACCTTCTGCTACCAGATCACGTACTGCTTTGTTGACTGTCATACGACTCACTTTGAATTGCTCAGTCAGCTCTAATTCTGTTGGAATACGATGTCCTACGGGCCACTGTGAAGATTCAATTTTATCACTGATATACTGCTTTATTTGAAGGTATAAAGGTGACCGATTCATTATTTTATAGCTCAATTATATTTGACTATACAAATAGTGATTTATTTTTGAATAAATTGCAACTCTGTTGTTATTTATCCATTGATAGATTGATTATATGAATTGAATGTCTTTCTGATGTATCGATTAAATAAATCACTTGCGGTCAGTTTTCTAAACATGATAATCAAACATAACCATTATCATAAAAAAGGAAACATCATGTTTGGTCAGTTAAAAGCATCATTAGGTATTGGTGCTGCAAAGGTTGATACAGTTCTCGATAGTATGTCTTATGTGCAAGGAGATTCTTTGCATGGGACAGTATATATCCAAGGCGGAGATGTGGACCAACAGGTTGATGCTATTAATTTAAAGCTTTGTACGGAAGTAAAAGTAGAAAATGAAAATGGCACGAGCTACCAGAACTTTACCCTAGGAACTTTGCAGGCTGTACAGCCATTTACGATTCATGCTGGTGAAAATAAGCAAGTGCCATTTCAGTTCAATCTTGATCCTGAAACACCCATCACATCTCTTAATACGGTAAACAATCAATGCCATGTGTGGCTTGAAACCAGTCTTGATATTGACTTTGCTATTGACCCTAAAGATAGAGATTTTTTTGAAATCAACCCCTTACCTGTCGTTGCTAATCTCATTTCTGCAATTGAGAACTCGGGTTTTACCATGGTTAAAGCTGATGTTGAAAAAGGATATTTAAATGGAGGTAACTTTTCATCAAAATCGGGCTGTTATCAAGAGATTGAATTTAGAAATAGCGGCATGATTAACAAAAAAGAAATAGAACTGTCCTTTATATTGGATATGAATACTGTTCACTGTCTAGCAGAGGTTGATCGTTCTTTAAGTTTTCGTGGTGACCAGTATATTTCTTTTTCGCTAGATCGAAATGCAAGTGACTCAGAGATACTCTCAGCAGTAAATCAAATTCTGTCAGTTTAAGGGTGCTCTGATAAGCTGTCGTCTCGGGAACCAAAACGGTAGCGATATCCAATACCGAATGCGATATCGGTACTGTTGTCCGCATTGAACATGTTTTCAATCGCGGTCAATTCTAGTGAGGAGTTGTCCATTTGGTACCGATATCCAAAAGTAAACTCAGTTGAGGGTTTGGAAAATTCATCGTCGCCACTTGATATGCCTTCATGGACTGCCAATTGGCCAATCAGGTGGTGTTTCTCGAAAACCTTATATCGATAGCTGGCTCCAACAGTCCACGTGCTTGGCCGGTAGGGCATTTCTTTGAACACCGTCGGCGTGTTCCGGTATGTAAATGCAAATATGGCATCCAAGGAGTGTTTATTCCGGCGATATCCATAGTTCAACTGGACGGCTTGCTCAAACTCTGAAGACGAAAAAATACCGTGGTTGGTATTGTTGTAATATAGAGATACCCCCACAGACAGGCCATGATGCTCTTTTGTTGTAATTTGATATTGTACATAACTTGTTAAAGCGTGGCTTAAGCTCTCGCCGCGAAAGTCTTCAAGATTAATCCCATACTCTGGTATATCGATAGTGAACTGATCATTGTCTACATCTTCACGACCATTTTGGTCAATGTTAAACCAATCGTGAAACGAGATGGTAAGGCGATCCAGATGGTTATTTCCGGCATAGTTCCATCGGTAATTCATTTCAAACTGCCACTCTTGGTGAAGTTGCCACTTGCCACCAATCGCTATTTGATTTTGGTAATAATCGAGTTTGTACTCTGGTGTTACTGCCCAGATACTTGAGATGGTTCCAGTTCCGAACAACTCCACTTGGCTTTTGTCCATTGAAAAGCCCGATCGAATCTGAGGAGAGAGGCTGTTGGTATGAAATGGAGACTGGGTGTAACTTTGTATCGGACCGTAATCAATGTTTGACGCGTGTCCATAATATGCCAGTACTGCAAGAAGAAAAAAGCAAAACGTCTTTATGCCATTCATGTGACCTGTTCTAATTCTTATTCTACTTCTATAAGATTAGTGTAGCTTGCGGACGTTTGCTTATTTGATTGATTTATTATTAATGATTTTAATAGTCGAACTATAAGTAAAGTTAATTAACTTTGTGTTTTAACGATGGGAAGACTGTCTTTTCACAGCGGATATACTTTTTCAAATCGCTCTAATATAAGCACTGATTCTGGCGTAAAGCTAGCTCCCACTTCTTTTGCATAGCTTTTGAAAAACTCAATATGTGCATCATGCCACCATTGGTAACTCAGATCTCCTTCACCCTCTAGGCGCGCAAACTCTTCCGTCACTTGATTGAAAGGACAAATAGAAACGTCGGTTAGTTTGATAATGCAAACTGGCTCTTGGTGCCAATTTAACACAATACTCAATCTCCCGACTTCTGGTAAGGGCTCACCTTCGATATCGTATGCTTCTTTAAGGCCACATGATGCTGTTTTTATGCCTTGGTTGATGAGTTTTGCGCACTGATTTGCGTTGTACTCATCAGCACAAAAATGTTCAGCAATGGTATCGGTTCTTGTTTCACGTTGGTCGCTTGGAAGAGAGGCTAGATATTGATTAAGAAATGCTTCCTGTTGCGGTGTCATGTATTGTTCCTTTTTTTAACAACTAAAATCCAGTGTATTGGTTAAATTAAGCAGCACTTAGATGAGTAGTGATATACGGCTGCCAAGCATTTTGATAGAGTGCTTTGGATTCAGTTCTCATAGAGCGAATTTGCGCTAATTCGAATTCACTCAAGGTGCGATTTTGAAGTGTCACTTGACGTTCAATCGTTTGGATACTTTCATAAAGGTCATGTTCTGGCCCGTTCTTTACATCAGCAATCGCTTTTAGGTGCAATTGTACTTCTGCAATCAGATTGGTTTTAGGTAACTGAACGAGTATGTTTAAGTCGCGATACCCTGATGCAGTTGGATTTTTAAACCGGTTTTTAGTTTTGACTATGGTTGTTTCGCGGTTCAGTACCTCATAAAGAGAGATCAAACCTTCAATATCATCAGCCACTAAGGTGGCTCTGGCGAGATCTGTGATTCTGTCCACTTGCCCATCGAGTTCGAAGGCTATCTTTTCACTTGCACGATGAGAAGATTTAACCCCTGAAAAATAGGCTTGTGTAGAGGTCAGCATTGCCGCACTTTTACAGATCATTTCAAGTTCAGCTTGAGCTTGATGTGCTTTGCTATACAGAACATCGAAGTCACTGTAAGGTTGAGTTGGTGTGGTCGATGTAGTTTGAATGCTGTATAAACCACTTAGGTTGTGCTTGAACGCTTTTGAGCAAACTTGGTTTTGATCAGTTGAGCAATTTCCCTCTACATTGGATTCGGCTTGAACGGTGGCGAAGGCGGGTGCACGGCTGAGCATTAAAAGCATCAGTGCAGTTGTTCGCAGAAATAAGCTCATTGACTCTCCTTGGATTCATCGCTGCTTGGACATAAGAAAAAGAAAAAGGTTAACGTCTCCAAAAAAGCATTTATCCTATGTATCTAGATGTGGTGTCAGTGTGACAAAAACAATGAATACTCAAAGTATTAGTAAAATTAGTTGAAATAAATCACACTTAATATTAATTGCTTACATCAACACATTCCATTTAACGTACCACAAGTATAATTGTTCAACCTGAACCTAATCTGAACAGATGATGCAGCAAAAAAAGTACCGCTGTAAAAGAGTTTCAGATAGGCTAAGGAGGTTGAAAATCATGAGAGGGAAGGGGATGAAAGATCCAGAGTTTTGGCATAGTCGATGGGCGGCAAATAAAATTGGTTTTCATCTGCAAGATGTCAATCCGTTGCTTGTTGAGTTCTGGCCAGCGACTAACCCAAGTCGATCTGATCGAGTGTTTGTGCCTTTGTGTGGTAAAACTGAAGATTTAGTATGGCTTGCTACTAAACACACACATATTCAGGGCGTTGAATTAAGTGAAATTGCAGTCCGTTCTTTTTTTGCAGAGCACTTCTATACACCTATGGTGACGTCAGTCAATGGTCAGCACGATTTATATCAATTTGATGAGCTATCCATTTATACTGGCGACATTTTTACTGCCCCAATAGAGCCAGCGGATATCATTTACGATCGTGCAGCCTTGGTAGCATTACCTGAGTCAATGAGGCTTGAGTATGCAGAGCGGATAAAAGGTCTACTCAGAATCGGGGGCCGTCTACTACTGATTACTACCGAATACCAACAGGAAGAAATGTTGGGCCCACCATTTTCAGTCACGGAGCATGAGGTCAAAAGACTGTTTTCAGAATTTAAAATCTCAAAGCTTCACAGAGATGAAGCCGAATTATCACACCCAAGAGTTGTAAAACATGGACTTTCTAGGTTTGCTGAAGAAGTGTATTTTATAGAAAGTTAAAATATGAATTTTTATCAAATGAGTCATATAAGTCTATGGCTCACTTGATAGTTCATTCGTTAAAAAAGAAAAATATCGTTAAATTTAAAGATTAAACTATGAGTAGCAACTAATCTTATTTCTAATACAATAAAGTATATACAATTCCTTACACTGTTCATCGGAATGAATAATCTATATTTTTATAATAATATAGATTTGTTCGTATGTGACCTAAGATGTTAAATAATTGTTGATAGATGTTTTTTCCAAGTATATTTTGACTGAAACAGCAATGTATATTAGAGAAAACAGTGATGATTAAATATCTTAACCGACTTATTATACTAATTATGTTAGTGTTTTCTACTCAACAGGCCTATTCCAAAGACGATAAGAGTAGTCTTGATATAGATAGGTGTACTCTATTTGGATATGAAAATGAGTATCCAGATCAATGTAGTTATTATTTCCTCGATTTAGTTAACATTTCTTTTACTGAAAGACAAATATTTACGAAAAAGATATTAGGTATTGGCTTTAGCTCTCCGTATACCCTAATCACAAGCCCAAAAAACATAAGTCTTCGCCAAATATATATAATGGAAGAAAGAGATTTAGATTATATTGGTAGTATTGTTAATCAAAGGGTTCACAAGATATTAAAAGCAGAACGAGTAAGTACAAACGTTAACAATTCACAAATTATCGAATTTGCATTTCATCGAAGGTTTTCTATTGGTAGAGATAGTAAAGGACATACAAACTTAAAATTTAAAGTTAGATACTATAGAAAGTCTCCATACTTTTATAAGTTTGGTGATAAAGATAAATTTGTCGAAATTATACTAGATGAAGGTGCTGGGCTTAATATGGGAGATGAAGAGGATATCTATTCATCTTGGAAAAAAAATAGTCATACCAGTTATGTTTATCGAGAGTATATAGATTCAGCAAGTATTGACATTAGAGTTAATGAGAGTGAGCGATTAGATAATGGTGATATTTACCTGAATGATCTCGAGCCAAAGATGCAAGATCAGACAGATACTCGGATAGAAAAAGAAACGACCTCTTCCATAAAACTTGGGCTGGGTCTCGCTCCAAAGCTACCGATTCAAAACATTGAATATCGTCTTACTAACAAATATCAAATCAACAGTAGCAAACAATTTGGCTTAAAAACCGAAGCTCACAGAGATGGATACCAGCTTAAATATCTCAATAATACTTACGGATCGCATTTAAACCCTGAACAAGGATTTTGTAGTTTGGGTACAGCAGACGGTTGGTGTTGGGATTGGGCTACATCAATGGATAAGCCATGGGATTTCAGTAAGCTTAAGGACAGAAATCCACTTTCTTTACAGGGTTTACGTCCCGACTTTGTGGCTAAAATTGCGGCCAAACCTCAGGTGACAGGCTTTTCAACTATTAATATACGATCAAAAGTAAATACACTTGCTTTGTTTGGTCAAAATCGTATGTTTCTTGGTCGGAGATACATCATTTCTAATGAGTTATTTTCATCAGGTAGGCATCACAGTTGGAGAGAAGATCGTAATTTTGAACAACGAGAATACAGTGACGATTTCACTATATTGGTAGATTGGGATAGTCCATGGTTTCTTGGGAGTGACGCTGTAACAATTAAATCTGTCTACTTGAGTCAAGACGATGCTATGTGTCTGACGGTTGAACCAAATTACCAGCTGTCATTTAAACGATGTGTCGAAGGAAGTAAGTCGCAAGCCTTTGTTTATGATCAAGAGAAACGTTATCGTAGTGTCGCCGATCTTGGACTCTGTCTTGATACGTCAGATGAACAACTCAGTCTAAGTGATCAGTGCAGTGATGATTACGCTCCCAATACTCAGGTGTGGTATTGGCAAGAGCCTGATCGATTTACTAACGATGTCTTGTTTACCATCAATGCAGATCAGTCAATCAGCTTAATTGATGCATCCCAGGGTGAGCCTAGTGTACTCAAGGTAAATTATGATGAAGCTAAGCCTAACGGGACACAGTTCACCAGTCGATTTGCTGATTTTGGTACCGCTACTTGTTTGTGCAGCACCACTGAATAACAAATAGTAGGTGAGACAGCAAAAGCGATCGATTCAAACTCAATAGATAAGTATTTGTTGGGTTTGGATTTGACATGCATATAATTCGTGCCACCTCTGTCTGCGCCTTTGGTTTTCTTGTACCAATGGAATCACGTTAACTTTCCAGTGACTGAAATAAATTGAGTTTATAATTTAAATTATATTTATATCATTAATATCGACTGGTGAAGTGACTTAATGAAGTTTGACCCTGATAATTCGATAAAGATCCCCATTAAAACGCTTACTGTTGGGATGTTTGTTACCGCTATTGAAGATAGTGAGCGTGTGCATCTTGCCAATGCCGGAAGGGTGTCGTCAAAGAAAGCAATACAACAGTTAGAAAGTAGTGGGATTAAATTCGCTTGGGTGGATCAGAGCCTTTCTATTGAAGGCAGCGTATTTAAACCAGTTGGTGATGGTTTGTCCGATAATACTCCTCGCATGATAACAACGGCTAAACGCAAGTTATCGAGTCGTAAGGTAAGGCAGTCGACAGCGGCTAAGATAATCCGTGACGCAAAAGAATTAGCTAATAAGCTTTTGCATGATACTTTTGATGATACCGCGCTTATTGTACCTGATCTTGAACGTTGGGCTGAAGACTTGATTAGTGAAGCGCTCGACGATACGGATGCTCTTCATTGTGTGTCTGCGCTAAGAAACAAGGATGAGTATCTACTTGAGCACTCAGTTAATGTCGCTACCTTGCTGGTGACATTTGGTAAGTTCTTAGAGTTACCAAGTGATATGCTTAAGGAGATGGCCATAGGCGGTATTATTCATGATGTTGGTAAAATAAAAGTCGATGATAAGGTTTTACATAAGAAAGGAAAACTGACGCCGGAAGAGTTTGAGCATATGAAGCTCCACCAAGTGTATGCCGAACAAATTATTTCCGAAGTGTCAGGGATCAGCCCCATCAGTCGTGATGTTTGTTTGATGCATCATGAAAAGCTTGATGGAAAAGGCTATCCTAATGGGCTGAAAGGAGATGAAATCCCGTTGCATGGTCGCATGAGTTGCATTGTGGATATATATGATGCACTGACTGCAGATCGATGTTACAAAGAAGGCATGAGTTCGGCTGATGCATTCAAGGTTTTACTCTCTCTGACCCCTTTTCACCTCGACAAAGACTTGGTTTATAAGTTCATAAACTGCGTTGGTGTATATCCTGTTGGTGCAATTGTTGAGTTAAACGATGGAAAAGTAGGAATTGTTTGGACATCGAATGTGAGTGATCCTTTAAAACCGGAAGTGAAGTGCTTTTACTCGCGCAAGTATAAAAGATTTATTGATGTTAAGTTCATTGACTTAAAGGATAAACGTTACAAAATTGAAAAGGCAATCGCACCATGCGATTTGGAGATTGATGCCAGTTCATTCTTTGATGTTTGATTAATTAGACAAAGGTGGTTTTTATCCACCTCTATCCTTTATATATCAGAGGCCTAAATAGCTTAATGGAATGTCGGGATCGATACTGTCCAAAGTAGATTGTGTTGTATCTAAATGACTGCACGAGCCTTCCAGTTTTTCTGTCAATGCAACTGATTCTATCTGACTAAACGACTTTCCATCTAGTAGGAGCTGACAAAGTGCGACTTGAAGCGGGGGCAAGCTAGGATTGAAAGCGGCATTCTCAGCGTAGGCGCCTTGGTAAATTTTGCCATTTTTAATCTTGATGCTGACTCCACTATGATTCTTTGTGTATGGTGCGTAGCTTTTATTTAGCGCAGCAACAGCCGATGCAATCATTTCATCATTGTGTTCAGATACAAGTTGGTGATCAGTGTCAGCCATTAAACCAGAAGTCACTCCAAGATCTCCGGGGCCAAAAGAATCGGGCAAATAGCTTTGGAGTGGTTTCTCACTTAGAGCCGGTAGCTGAATCATAAGCCTATCAGCGGTGATTAGTTCATTCATAAACTGGCGGCAATGACCGCAAGGGCTATAGTTAATGGTGATATCTAAAATGCCTTTCTCACCCTTCATCCATGCATGGCTGATGGCAGACTGTTCAGCGTGTACGGTCTGGCCAAGTTGAGTTCCTGAAATTTCTAGGTTTGCGCCGAAATACAAGCGTCCAGATAAGCCTCGAGCAATCGCCCCAACATAAAAATTTGATATCGAAGCATGAGCATAGGCAGCGGCAAAAGGGAGTAAGGCGACTCTCAAATCTTGATCAGCAAGTCCCGATAAATCCAAAAGCTTACAATATTGTTCTTTTGATAGAGTGGCATCAAAGTTTTCAGCCAATAGAATAGGAGATAGGAAGTCTGCAATGCTTGCAGGTGTCTCTGCGAGTGCATGTTCAATGCGGCTTCTCATTATAAATCCTTGTGATGACATTGTTAAGCATCTCTGTGCCACACGCTCTTTATCAATGTGGCGAATTTTGATGCGGCAGACCATTTTATGCCAAGAGGAGAATTTTACTGTGATAAAGATCATCATTGTAAGTGTAATATATATGCAAAATTACACCATTTGGGTGATCTCACACAGGATAACGATTGCGCAAATATAAACAATGTTTGATTTGAGATTGATACAATTTAAAGATTCATAACCAAATCTATGCCGTTAGCCAGATCGCTAGTGCAAAAAATATTGGTGAGATAATAGATGTTATGACACCCGATAGAACCAAGGCTAGGGAACTAAAAGCGGCATCCTGACCATCTTTTTCAGCGCAGGTTGCGGTGCCAAGTGCATGGGATACCGTGCCCATTGTAAGTCCTTTCGCAATAGGGTGAGTAATGTTAAGCAGCCCATAGATTGGATATGCACAAATGGCTCCAAATAAACCCGCCAACATAACTAAGATAGCAGCGATAGATGGTTCTCCACCAAGATGACTTGAGATTTCCATTGCGATAGGAGTGGTGACTGATTTACCAAGTAGGCTGGCGACTAGACTCAGATCAGCTTTTAGATAGGAAGCGATAAGTGTAGTCGTAAACATAGACATAACGCTGCCTACAACACATGACAGCATAATAATACGCCAATTAGAACGTATCTGAGGTAGCTGCTCATATAAAGGGTAAGCGAGTGCGACTACAGCAGGTTGAAGTAGATAGTTAATCCATTGATTTCCCAAATAGTAAGTATCAAAAGACACATTGAAATAAATAAGGCAAGGTATGATGACAACAAGGCTGATCAATAGTGGGTTCATCAATGGATTTCTTACTTTTTGGCTAATCCATCGGGCTGATAAAAATACGGCCAAGGTTAAGATTAACCACATTATTTGTTGCCCTCTTTGAGCATGCGATCAAGCATCAAGCCCAATGTGATGAGTACAATGAAACTGCCGCCAATAACACTGGCAAGTACAGGAAATACATTGGCATAAAGCATATCGAAATGCTCCATTAAACCAACACTGACTGGGACAAATAGCAACACCATATAGCGAATGAACAAAGTGGCGCTAGGACGCACCCATTCAGAGGGAACGATTCCACTACTGAGAAGTACAAAAAGAATTAGCATGCCTATAATGCTACTGGGTATGGAAGTACCAAGCAGGGATTGAACCCCATTACCTATGAGCAAGCACAGAAAGATCAACCCCATGGAGACGACATATTTGAGAATTGTTGCTGTCATGATGAGTTCCGCCTAACAATTACAACTTAACTATAAACACAAATAGACTAGAGGCTATTGTCTAGTGTATTTGCTGATTTTGCATGCCTGAGTGATTGTAATAGTGTAGTGGCCTGCATTTCGTTAGGGTTCAGATAGTAAGTGCTTTAAGAGACTAACTTCTCAACGTACTTATAGATAGATTTTAAAATAACAAGTTTGCTTTCGTTATCTTCATATTCGTGAACTAAGTTTTCCAAATTGAGCATGTAGTCTTCAATGTGGTTGGCAAAATAATCTTGGCAGTGACTTGCCCATCGACGTTGTTCACTTTCACTCAGAGTTGAAGGGAAGTTTCTTGCTCGGTAGCGAAACAAGAGTGGGGCAATACGTTTATCGTTAAAAGAGATGTCTAACAAAGCCAATTTCTCTGCGTCTGCCTCTTTAATAATGTTCATTGAGCTGCGGTCTGCAGGCGAGAAAAACCCATCATATAGCTGTGAATCTACGTTGTGACTTGCTTCGTACTCTCGTTCTTCTGAATAAAGCGCAACCAGTTTCTCTCTAATCTCAGGATTTCGTTTGATAAGTTCAAGATTTTTCAGGCACTGCTCACGGTTGATACCTATGATTTCTGCGTTCTCAGCCGTCAGTGTTTTTGCTGGGGCAAGAATAGGGCATTTGTTTAGATGTATCAGTTTAATGGGTACAGGGAGCTCATCTGGGCCGAGCTCTGAGTGTTTAGTGTATAGTCGCTGATTTAACTGCCCGGTATCAAGCTCAAAAAGTGGCTGAGGATCTTTAGCTAAGTCGACTACAATCAGTGCATTTTGATTGGTTGGATGCCATGCTAATGGCACGACCCAACTTGTATATTGACACTCACGTCCAAACATACCAGAGACATGCATCAGTGGTGTCATATTAACAATGTCAACCAGTTCATTGAGCTTACGCTTATGGCGCATATTTAAAAAGTAATCAAACAGTTTAGGTTGGGCGGCTTTTATCTTTTTGGCCATTTCAATGGTCGCGATAACATCTGCCATTGCATCGTGGGCGTTTTCGTGTTCTATACCGTTAGCGACGGAAAGGTGTTCGAGTTTAAAGCTAGTAAAACCCTCTTCATTTTCTGGCCAGTTTATTCCTTCTGGCCGAAGTGCATGGCAGGCCCGCATAACATCAAGTAAGTCCCAACGTGAATTGCCGTTTTGCCAGCTCCAAGCATAAGGGTCGATGAAGTTACGGTAACAGGTATAGCGAGTGACTTCATCATCAAATCGGATATTGTTGTAACCTAGACTAGTGGTATTGGGAACCGATAGCTGACGGTGAATTTGAGCAATAAACTCTGGTTCAGGCAAACCTTGTTGAACTGCTGTTTGGGGCGTAATACCCGTGATTAGGGCTGCTTCCGGTGAAGGCAAATAATCTGAAGGAGGTTGACAGTAAATAACCAGAGGCTCACCAACAATATTGAAGTCCATATCAGTGCGAATGCCTGCAAACTGACATGGCCTATCGAGAGCAGGGCTGGTTCCCCATGTCTCATAATCGAAAAAGAAAAATGTTGGTTGTTCTTTGTTACTCATTGGCTTATCGCTCTATCTTTGTGATTTTTCACCATGAGCATTGTATATCAGTTCCTAAGCGAAGGAAGCTGTTTTCTCAGTAAGTGGAGGATTAATTGAATTTAGATAATTACTTAAACTTATCAACCAATGCTTGATATTCGGGTGTTTTTTTAAACTCATCCAGCGCCGCTTGCATCTGGTTGACAACCTCGATAGGTGTAGTTTTGTTAACCGCAAAATAGTTGTCATTAAATTTAAATTGATACACGGGTTCAACCAAGCTGATAGAAACGTTGAGATCGTTTAATAAAGTTTCAGCGCCTTTCAGGTTGGTGGCCCAGAGATCGATACGCCCTTTGACAAGCTGTTCAGCAAGCAGTGCAGGATCATGTGAACGTATGATATTATCTTCTGGGACTTTCAATTTTTCGACGCGCTTTTCTAAACTATCCCCCCTGATCACTCCGATACGATACTGGGTTAGATCGGTCTCTGAGATGATATTTATGTTACTGGTTTTTCTAGCAATGAGAAAAGAAGGTGTCCCTTTGGATATCGGGCCTACCCACAAGAATAAAGCTTCTCTCTCAGGCTTGCGTGATGTCGCAAATAGCACACTCCCTTTGCGTCTAAGTGTGTCTTTATAAGCCCTTGCCCAGGGAAGTATTAGGATGTCTTCTCTGCTAAGCCCAGATTTAGCGTATCTCGCTGTTCCCAGTAAAACCTCAACTGACAGACCAGTTAAACGTCCGTCATCATCAGTGAAATTTAGGGGAGGGTATTCTTCGGTCATGAACTTGAGTTCTCCCCAAGGATCATACAAGGGTAGACTAGCTCGCGAGACAAAGGACAGTAATACTAATGCTGTTACATAAAGTGTTCGGAGCATAATACACGGTATCGTTAGGGGCTAAGTTAAGGGTCCTTTATCGAGGATAGGTCAAAAATAGAAATTCGGCATTATATAGAGATGAAACAAGAGGTATTTGATTGAGCTGATTTTTTAAAACAAGCCCCAAACATTTAGGTTCGAGGCTTAGTAGGCTTTAGTCAGGCTTGTTGTACTTCTGGCTCTTTATCAGATGATTCGTCTCCAATCAGTCGACTGGTGATTGTGCCCGCTGTCATTGCACCAGAGACATTTAAAGCGGTGCGTGCCATATCGATGAGTGGTTCGATGGAAATGAGTAGTGCTGCGATGGTGACAGGAAGCCCCATGGCTGGTAATACTATCAGCGCTGCAAAAGTAGCGCCGCCGCCAACACCTGCTATCCCAAATGAACTGATTACGATGATCGCGATAAGAGATAAAATAAAGTGTATGTCTGTCGGGTCAATACCTACAGTTGGTGCGACCATCACAGCAAGCATGGCAGGGTAGATACCTGCACAACCATTTTGGCCTATGGTTGCACCGAATGATGCAGATAGGTTAGCAATTGCTGGTGGAACGTTCAGCTTGTTGATTTGCGCTTCGACATTTAGTGGGATAGTTGCTGCAGAGCTTCGCGAGGTGAAGGCAAAAGTAAGCACAGGCCATATTTTCTGAAAATAACTTTTAGGACTGACACCCACGAAAGAAACCAGAATTCCATGAACAACGAACATAAGTGCTATTGCAACGTAAGACGCTATGATAAAGCCAAGTAAGTTAAGAATGTCATTGGCACTAGACGTTGCAACGACTTTTGCCATCAATGCCGCAATCCCGTATGGCGTAAGTGCCATAATCATTTTTACGAGTCGCATAACGATAGACTGAGTGGCATCGACAAATACACTTATCGGTTTTTCAAGCTCTTGCTTTTCTATCATCACTTTACGAGCAGCAATACCAGTCAGAATACCAAATATCACGACCGCAATAATGGAAGTAGAACGTGCTCCTGTTAGATCGGCAAACGGGTTGGTGGGAATAAAGCTGATTAACATCTGTGGAATAGTAAGATCACTGACGGCGCCAGCTCTATTTTCCAAAACGGCAATACGAGCAGTTTCTCTGGCTCCTTCAACTAAACCTTGTGCTGTCAGCCCAAAAGCTTGAGTAATCATGATACCGACTAATGCAGAGATCGCAGTGGTAGCAAGCAATATTGAAATGGTTAGGCCAGAAATTTTTCCGAGTGAGCCGCCTTTTTCTAATTTTACAACAGCCGATATCATAGATACTAATACAAGTGGCATGACAACCATTTTCAATAAACTTACATAGCCGCTGCCGACAATATTTATCCACTCAAGAGTCTGATTGATGACATGAGTTTCTTGACTGAAAGTCAGCTGGAGTGTGAGCCCAAATAAGCTGCCAGCAATTAAACCGGTTAGAACCAATCGTGATAAACTGTTTTCTTTGTTTTGTTGCCGCATTATAAAAATAAGAAGTGCGACAAATACCGCCAAAGAAGCGATAGATGCGAATGACATAGGGGTAGCCTTTAGTAACGAAGTTTATGACAATATTTGATGCTGCAATCAACGATAGTGAATTGTCAGGTCGCAATGAAATGAATATTGGGTATTACATATAACAATAAGTTATTAACCAATCAGGAGAGCGTTTCTTTGTGCAAGTAAACCCGCTGTTATTTATTGATAACGATTGATGAGGTTTCTTATTTGAATACTATCAAGTGTTCTTATCCTATGCTCATAATCTGAAAACACACTATATTGCATTGCTTGTGCCACTTCACTCGCTTGAATTGGGATCAGTTTAGCCAGTTTGCCAAACATCAGCGGTCGTATTGATTTGAGAACTAATTGAATAACTGCTTCGTCTTTTCGTGGAGTGTCTCTTAGCCCAACGAGCGGGCCCGGCCTTACGAATGTGACATGCTCAAACCCCATAGATTCAATCGCCATTTCCATTTTACCTTTGCAACGTAAATAATGAGAAATAGCATGCGTAGAAGCACCATAACTGGAGGCAATAGCAATATGTGTTACGCCTAATTGCTTCATGGTTTGGGCAACGTCACAGACCAAATGGTAATCAATACGTTCCAGTTCTTTTTTCGAGCCAGCTTGCTTTATAGTTGTGCCCAGAGAAATGAACCCGTATTTGGGCGATGGATTTTCCGATGGCCAACCTTTTACTTGCAGCTGTGGATCTTTTATTACTTCAAGTTTTGGGTGATAAAAGGGCAGAGATCGTCGACTTAAGGCATAGATATGTGTGATTGGCTCTGCTTCTAGCATTTGTTTGACTAGTTCAGTGCCAATCAGGCCAGTTGCCCCAGCGATAATAATCACACGTGTTTTTTCTTCAGACAATGATGATGTCCTCAACAAACCTCTCGATGACTAGAGAATCTATCAACATTAGACAAAAATCTGTGATCTGTATTTGAGGTTTAAAGTTTTTAGGCCCCGACCATCGAGGCCTTTGTCTACTTTAATCGCTATGTTAGTGAGAATGGAATGCGTTTTGGCGCTTTAGAAGTTGGTTTAGGGAATTTATTTCTTTTCGATTTTTGATTGGCAAACATACAAACCTCCATGTACGAAAAAACTTTGCTCTGCGGATTAAGCAGGCTTTGTGCCATCAAACAAGTCGTATTTTAAATTTCAATAGGTTACAGCGCTTTGAGCTTGTATCCACCTCAAAAGATAGCAAAAAACTCAATAATGTCTTAATTTTGTCGTCAATTTGGTTATCATAATGATAATAATGTCCGTTTTTCTGTCTTTTAGTGTGTTTTTTAGACAGTTGTGCAGAGGTTAAGTTGAGATAATCTCAATCTTTTGTAGTGAGGTTTCATTCACCACAAATATGATATGATCGACCGTAAGCAGCCTAGACACTACCTCGTGCTGGCTGTTTACGGTGATGTAGCACAATTATTATTAACAAATATGACTTTTCTCGCTATAACTGAGATCATGTCAACATAATTTTCTTCAACAATTCATTAACATGCTCGCTGTGCAATAAAGGAGTAGCGCATGACGAAAAGCCTCTTTCGCCAATCTTTTCTTTTTGACAGCCTAGATCTAGATCAACCCATGTTAGCTGGTGAGATGACTGTTGCTAACGGCACCTTGTTTAAACTTCATGAGCGGGGAGTATTAGAGGTCATCCCATCGCAACTGGATCAAAGCAGTAAACATATTATTATATCTTGTGGGATTCATGGCAATGAAACGGCGCCTATGGAAATCGTCGATAAAATTGTTTCAGATATTCAAACAGGGTTTCAGCCAGTCAAAGAGCGTTTACTGTTCATTGTGGCTCATCCAGAGTCGACCAATAAACATACCCGCTTTATTGAAATGAATCTCAATCGTTTGTTCGATGACAAAGAACACTCAGCAACAAAAGAGCTCGTGATTGCTGAAAATTTGAAACGAGTGGTCTCTTCTTTTTATCAAGAGACACCGCAAGATAAACGTTGGCATTTGGATTTGCATTGCGCCATCCGCTCTTCCAAGCATTACACTTTCGGTGTGAGTCCTAAAACACGTCACTCAGTTCGAAGTAAAGCGCTGATTGATTTTTCAGCAAGTGCCCATTTGGAAGCTATGATGTTTTCAAATGCTCCTTCAAGTACTTTTAGTTGGTACAGCGCAGAGAATTATGCTGCACAGGCGCTAACGGTAGAGTTAGGAAAGGTGTCTCGTCTTGGCGATAATGACCTTAACAAACTGGCTGCATTTGAGTTAGCAACACGTGATTTGATTGCATCAACTGATTCAGAGCATCTTCCACGTCAACCAGTGATGTATCGAGTGAGTCGGACTATCGTTCGGCTTAATGAAGACTTTAATTTTCTCTTTGATGATGATGTGGCAAATTTCACGTCGTTTAAGCACGGAGAAGTGTTTGGTCATGACGGCGATAAGCCACTTATGGCTAAAAATGAAGGGGAAGCGATAGTTTTTCCTAATCGACATGTTGCTGTTGGCCAGAGAGCAGCTCTTATGGTTTGCCCAGTCAAAATACGCTTTGAATCTGGTCAGCTTGTCTACGATTGATGTCTAGGAAGTAACTCTTACTTTCTATTTTAGCTTCGTCAGGGTATGGTTGAGCGATTATTGTATATACTCAGCCATACTTGCTCTTAAAGCTTGAATCGAATGCACTTAAGCCAACTTCTTAATTATCAACATACTCGCTGGAAGCGCTTCGCTCTGGTGTCATTAGTCGTCCTTATTACTGTTTCTGCCGTCCACCTAATGGTTGGTGATATGTTTATCTCGCCATTTTCACATTTAACGACGATTCAAACGCAGCTCGTTACTGAATTGAGATTACCTAGGTTGCTTGCTGCAATGATTATTGGTAGTGCTCTCGCGGTTTCAGGAGGTGTTCTACAAGTACTTTTAGGTAATGTTCTTGCTGAACCGGGAGTATTAGGCGTATCTGGAGGGGCCAGTGTTGTCATGGTTCTTCTTCTTTTTCTTTGGCCTGCATGGGCCACACCGATTGGATTTATGATTGCCGCTATTATTGGCGCCTTGTTATTTACGATATTTTTGGTGTCTGTTGCAACAATGATGAAGCTTACCACAACCCGTTTGTTGTTGGTTGGAGTGACACTAGGGATTCTCACTGGCGCTATTGTTACTTGGGCGTTCTACTTCAGCGATGACTTAAGTTTACGTCAACTCATGTATTGGCTTATGGGCGGAATTGGGGGGGCTAGTTGGTTTCATCATGTGCTTACTTTGTTCCTATTACCCGTATTAGTTTGGTTATGTATTCAAGGTCACATGTTGGATAAACTTATGATGGGTGAACAGCATGCGAAACAGCTTGGGATTGATGTTTATGCTATTCGTTGGAAACTTATTCTCTCGGTCTCTGTACTGGTCGGTGGTGCGGTTGCCTTAGGGGGAGTTATCGGTTTCGTTGGCCTGATTGTTCCTCATATGGTTAGATTGGTACTGGGTGCACAAAATAGATACTTGTTACCTGTATCTGCAATCATGGGTGCAACATTAGTGGTGTGTGCCGATATTATCGCTCGAATCGCTTTACACTCAGCAGAGCTTCCTTTGGGGGTTGTCACTACAAGTATTGGTGCACCGATATTTATTTGGATGCTGGTAAAACATCATGATTCGCATTGATAATTTGTCGCTAGGTATTCGTCTTCTGCCCCTTTCTTTTAGCCTAAATAAGGGGGAAGTGCTTCATGTTATTGGTCCTAATGGAAGTGGGAAAAGCACGTTATTAGCTTGTGTCGCTGGACTATTAGACTTTCAAGGCAATGTCTTCATTGATGATATAAACGTAAAGGAAAGCTCACTAGAAACTTTGGCTATTAGCCGCGCATTTTTAAACCAAAATGATCGTCCAGCATTCAATCTCGACGTGTCATTTTATCTATCTTTGTCGCTTCCCGCTGCGTATCAGAAGCTCACAGTAGCGGCTGAGACTGTTGTTCAAGAGCTAACAGAGTTGCTTGAAATTACAGATAAATTACATCGTTCAATACACGAATTATCCGGTGGTGAGTGGCAACGCGTAAGGTTATGTGCAATATGTCTTCAAGTTTGGCCATCACTTAACCCAGATGCCAAACTACTCATTTTGGATGAACCTGCCGCTGCGCTTGATATTGGACAGGAAGTTTTCTTGTATAGATTAATTCGTAAGATAGCAGATATGGGAGTATCAGTCATTATGTCCAATCACGATCTCAATCGTACAATAAGAAATGCAGATTGTGCTTTGTTACTAGAGAAAGGAGTGATGCAAGTATATGGATCTGTCAAAGAAGTATGTGACCCAGATGAACTTTCTCGCGTATTTAAAACCAGAGTGGAAGTGGCACAAGTTAAGGGCGAGCCTGTGTTGGTTTTCACATAAGGTATTATAGCCACTCTAAGTATGGTTTTTTGGAGTCTCTTAGGGTGGCTATAAGTATGCTTTATACTGTTAGTGGCGCTAGGTCTGCGGGACGATAGTAAACAGACTTTAATACTTTGCCTTGTCGTATCGTTTTCGACTCGGACACAAAATCTTCGGCACATTTAGCAATGATATAATCGCCTTTTTGAACCGCCATTAGTTTAATACCTTGCTCGGCATAATGAGATTCGGTGTCAGCATATTCTTGTTCATTGCGACAAACCTTGCTCATATTGCTTGAATGAACTTCATCCCAGCATGGAATAAAATCAATACCACGATTTTCTGCGACGTTAAGTAATAAGTCGATGAGATATGTAATCGCAAGATTGGATTCTATCGCTGCATCGCCCAAATGTACTAAACGCCCCATGAGAACATAAACGCTATCGATAATGGCATCGGCTTGCTCGGTTTTATTGTCCGCTTCTGCTAGCTCAGTCATCTCTTCAATGGCAAGCGAGGTATGCAGTATGTCGGCTTGTGAATCTAGGGTGTCAGGGCTATCTACGGGTAAGTCAAAAGTAGTGCGAAACTCCGTAATATCACGATAGAGATGATCAAAAATATCTTGTGTAAGCTTGGATAAGCGCATGATTAAACCAAAATACGAAAAATTTCTTTTATAGTATCAAAACGCCACTCAAGGTGCCATCAAAGCCAAAAATAAATAAGGGTATGACCTCACTAAGAAAGGAAGTGTATGCTAATCTCTTGATAGTGAGGTTAATAAAAATACGCCACATCTAACTTAAAATATAGGGATTGAGATGGTAGCAACCAGCGAAACACTAATTCGACGTCTGTACCAGATCACTAATGATTACCAGAAAGGTTTCGATATCCAAATTACCCAACTCATTATGCTTGGTTTAGAACGTTTTAATCTAGATATTGGAATATTGTCGCGCGTTGAAAACGATGTTTACATCGTACTACACTGCGTAACGCCTGAGGGAGTGGAACTCAATCCTGGTGATACGTTTGATTACAATGCCACCTATTGCCAAATCACGTGTAGCTCATTTGTGCCTGTAGCGATTGAAAATATGGGCAAAGATGACAGATATGCCAAACATCCTGCCTATGAAGCGTTTGGTTTGGAGTCTTATATAGGGGTGCCAATTTTTATTGACGATGAGGTGTTTGGCACGTTAAATTTTTCATCTGCCACACCTTACGAGCGATCATTTGCTCAAGTTGATATTGATGCACTCAAGCTTATGGCGTCTTGGATCGAAGTCGAGCTCATAAGACGAAAGCAAGAAGAACGCTTGAGAGAACTCAACGCTAAGCTGGAGTACCAGGCGTTTAATGATGCGCTTACGGGGGTTTCCAATCGCCGATGCATGTTTAAAACCATTCATTCAGACATAGAACGGATGCTTTTGGCGGAAGGAAAAGGGTCTATCGCTGTGTTAGACATCGATCACTTTAAGCAGGTCAATGATAAATATGGTCACCAAGTGGGCGATGATGTATTGAAGAAAACCGCTCAAGCCCTCAAATCTAGGCTGACAGATATGGACTTCATTGCTCGTTTTGGTGGTGAAGAGTTTGTAGTTTGGCTTCCCGAGCGCAGCCTTGATGAGAGGGAACAAATATTCAGTAAGCTACATCAATCTGTGTCTGAAGTCGTGTTAGATAGAGACCCCATCACAATATCGATCGGCGTCTGCCATTTTGATTTCGCCCAAAAGAAAGACCTTGAATGTAAAAGAACGGTACTCGAGTATTTAATCGATCGCGCTGACAGCGCTTTGTATGAGGCAAAAAAGCAGGGTCGCGATCGCATTATAACAGTAACGAGTTAGTTAAAGCGTTTAAGATTGGAAAACATCAAAGCCAAACGCTCTTGTATTACTGGTTTCGTTGAAATAAATATGGGAATAATTTCACTTTTTCTGATTGAGAAAGGCTTTCCACTCGTTCAATATTGGTGTCAGGAATAGACTCTGGGTTGGGATAGTGTTTGAGTACTTTTTCCATACTGTCTTCCCGAATAAGGTGGAAAATTGGGTATGGCGATCGGTTGGTTAGGTTCTCTGCATCGTCCGGTTCTGTGCCAGCGAAGCAATAGTTAGGGTGAAACGTCGCGAGTTGAAAGACACCTTGCCATTTCTGCTGGCGTATCAGTGCTTCAACCCAATCAATGAACAAGTTGTACTCGTCAAAATCGCTAAGCATATTAGGGACGACAACAAGCGTTGTCTCTAACTTCTTGGATGGTTTTTTCTCCAGCTCCATTAATTGAGTCAGTATGTCTTCCAAAAGGTCTTGTTCTTCTCTTGCTTGGCTAATGAATATTTTAATTTGATTATTACGCTGTGGTTTAGCAGCAAATGGGCATAAGTTGAGGCCTATAACCACGTCACTGAGCCACTGATTTACTTGCTGAGCAATCTGAACTGAATCTTTATTTGTCATTGTATTACTTAATTTGTACTGGCAGCCAAGGATAGCAGATTAGCACTATTGCTGTAAGCGATTAAGTTGAACGGCTTTTGAGTCATCAATTGAATTCTGTTTTAGTTGATGACAAAGCAAAAGTATTGCAGTGTAAAGAAGTGAGCCTCCCCCCATGACCATTAACCAACCACCATGTTGCCAGCAATAGATAAGTAAGAAACCACCTAGACTGCCGCCAATATAGTAGTGGACTAGATATAAAGCGGTTGCTGTGGCCTTGGCATTTGTGGCTTTCTGACTTACCCATGAATAGGCTAAGGTGTGGGTGAAAAATGCTCCAAAACTAATCAAACACAGACCAAATACCATGAGCGGTATACTTTCAAAGTAGGCGATTGCCATGCCAGAGAAACTAACGAGCGTGCCAATCATTATGCCTTTAATCGGAGAATAATGGCGGCTCCAAATAGCGGTGAGTTTCGAGCTAATTGTCCCGGGAAGATAACAGAGGAAGATCAATGAAGCCATTCCAATAGGAAGAAAATGCGGAGCTTCTACCAAACGAAAGCCCATCACTGAGTATAAATTAACAAATAAAGCAAAATTAACACCACCAATCAGCATAGCAAGTACAATTGTTTTATTTTTTAGGTGCTTGATTAACGCTCGATTGTGATACCTCAGTAAACCATATTGAGGCGTAAAGTGCTTTTGCTTTGGGAGAAAAATCATAACAAGTAGAGCGCCAAAGAAGGTGATAATTGCCATAGTCATCACCGCTTGCTCCCAACCAAAAACCTCGGTGATTACTCCGCCTATCACTCGGCCACTTATTCCACCTAGAGAGTTTGCCGCAATGTATCCACCAATGGCTTGGTTGAATGCTGAACTGGACAATTCTTCAGCCATGTATGCAACCGCGACGGATGCAAATGCAGCAATCGCTATTCCCATCATCGCTCTTAAAACAACAAGACCTGTTAAGGATGGCAGTAGTAGCATACCGACAGATATAAGTGGCATCGAAAACAGCCCAATCAACATGACCTGCTTACGACCAATGGACTCTGATGCTACAGCCCAAGGTACCAAGCTAATAGATAGAACAAGTGTGGTGGCTGCAAACAGCCAATTAACTTGGGTTTCCGTGACTGAGAACTGCTCTGCCATATGAGGTAGCATCGGTTGGAACAGATAAAGGTTACAGAAAACAACGAAAGAACCTAGGGCAAGAGTGATCATTACCCGCCAATAATCATGAGTGCCGATAGCAATCATAGGGTTAACTACCTCATTAAAAACGCCTGTTACTGTGATCAAGATATCGGTGAAATGAGGATTAATAAAATATATTAACTATATAGAGTTAATAAGTAATGCTTATGGAGAGATGATGGATACGAGGCATCTAAAGCATTTTGTTGCAGTGGCTGAATTAAAACATTTCACCCAAGCTGCTCGTGAGCTTCATATTGCCCAACCAGCTTTGAGCATGTCGATAAAAAAATTCGAGCAGCAATTGGGAGTTGAGTTGTTTCGTCGACATGATCGACATGTTTCGTTAACGGAAGAAGGCAATGTACTGTATCAATATGCAAAGCGTGTGTTGCAACACATTGATGACGCTAAACTGGCTATTGATGAGTTGAGGGGGCTTGAAAAAGGAGAAGTACGGCTCGGAGCCCCAAGTATGATGGGTTCTTATTTTTTTCCACAAGTACTAATGGCTTTCAAAGCACATTATCCCAACCTGAAAATAACGTTGATTGATGCTGGTACTCGGTCTATTCGCCAGATGCTTTTGGATGGCGATTTGGATATAGGGGTCATTGATGACCATGACGTCCCTGATGATTTGGAGACAGATTACTTATCAGATGAAGAAATGGTGGCAGTAGTTGGTCCCGAGCATGATATAGCAAACCAAAAATGTATCAGTTTTGAAGAGTTTTTTAACCATGAACTGGTTATGTTTAAATCCGGCTATTTCCATCGAAATTTCGTTGAAGATAAAGCACGCTTATACAAGCGAGATATCAAACTTTCATTTGAAACCAATTTACTTCCACTGATTTTAAGCGTTGTAAAGCATGAGTTTGCCATCACCGCACTTCTTAAGCTGGTTACAGACAATGAGGCGGATGTTGTTGCCATACCTTTTGACGATCCTGTACACATTCGGCTCTCACTCGCATGGCGAAGGAATGGATACCTATCCATAGCAGACAGAACCTTTATTGACTTCGTTAAGCAGTACGTTTAGATGCGGTTTTTACCATCAAATACTTGCCTATTTTTATATTGGTAAGTCAATAAATTACTGGAAAAATGACCGTACTTTCCTAGTCTAGATAGAGAAGCTAAGAATGGAAGACGTGGACACAAGCTATGGTTAGACTGTTTTGGACCTTGATTTTCGTATTAACAGCATTTGCCGTACAGGCAAGTAAACCGGATGTTGTCAGGATCTATCTTGATGCTGATAGGACAGGGCATCTAGAGTCTGCACTCTCCATTGAGCATGGAATTAAGGTGGCTTTTTCTCAGAACGGTGATCAAATTGCAGGGGTGCCAGTAGAGTTTGTTACTACTGATCACAGGGGCAATGTGCTGAGAAGTAAAAAAAATATGCAACGCTTTTTAGAAGATAGTCAGGGCCTAGTTTATGTGGCAGGTTTACATTCGCCCCCTCTTATTAAGTATCGGGAATACATCAATAAATCCAAGATTCTTACTCTGGTCCCATGGGCTGCTGGAACGCCGATTACTCGTTATCCATCGGCTGAAGATAACTATGTCTTTCGCTTATCTGTTGATGACTCCAAAGTCGGGAAGATACTGGTTAACTATGCGTTAAGCAACCGGTGTAAACAGCCTCATTTAGTGCTTGAAAATACGGGTTGGGGAAAGTCCAACCACAAGGCGATGATGGCTGCACTGCCTGAAGAGCTTAGAAATAAGGTGAAAACCAGTTGGTTTGATTGGGGAATCAAGGACATTGATGCGAGAGTTCTTATCCGAGAAGCGCAGTCTAGTGGTGGTGATTGTGCACTATTGGTTGCCAACAGCCGTGAAGGAAAGCTCATTATTGAGAGTGTGTCAGAGACGGGAATTAACATGCCAGTTTATAGTCATTGGGGCATTACTGGTGGCCAGTTTGCGCAAAACGTACCTTATGAAATTAGAGAAAAAGCAAAACTACGCTTTATCCAATCTTGTTTTAACTTTTATAGTTCAGAAAGCAACAGCTTTAATCAAGCGGTATTTGAAAAAGCTAAGACCATGTTTCCCGCCTATTTTGAAACGACCAACATTAAGGCACCGGCTGGCTTTATTCATGGTTATGATATAGCAAGTGTGTTAATTGCGGCGACTAATAAGATCACACTTACCCAAGATGCTCAAGCTAACAGAACGGCAATAAAAGCCGCCTTAGAATCGATGAACAAGCCTGTTCAAGGTTTAGTAAAAACATACCAAAAACCCTATGCGCCATTTAGCGACGATAACTTTGATGCTCATGAAGCACTCGGCAGCAAAGATTATTGTATGGCCATGTATGACGAAAAAGACGCGGTCAAACTCTTACCTAACTCAATTTAACCTTCAAAAGGCACAAAAGGAGCATGTTTAAATTTGATAAGAAAAATGGAATGCACCTCTTTAGTGTATTCCTTATTGTTGGAGCCTCTGTATTTATGCTCGCCAGCTTTTTGTTTGTCCAACATCAGGCTCGTGAAACGGCTCAAATACTTATCAATGAGAGTTTGAAAGTAAAATTTGTTGCCATAGAACGTTATGTTTTTGAGTTCTTTAAGTTGCACGAGCAAAGGTTAGATCGTGTTACCTCTCACCCGGTAGTAAAGGGAGCAACGTTAGAAGGTGTGTCGAACAGTGAAGCTTTTTCTGACCAAGTTTCTCTGCTCAAAGGGGTAGGTGCAAGTGCCTACATCAATCTATATGATTTTTCTGGTGGTTTGGTTTACCAAGAGAACAAGCTTCCTAAGGTCGTCGAAGATTATGTTGTCTCTGGTGTTGAGGCCGAAACTCTCATGGAAGGCGCTTCCTACTCCTTCTTTAGCGGCAATGACATTGACTACTTACTACTTACATCACCTGTGCTATACAATGGCTATGCTGAAGGGTTGGTGACTTACACAACTCCGGTAGCTGAAAGCAATTTCTTTGAAAGCCTTGGTACCGATTCCATGCATTGGTTCGGTATTGCTCAGGACAGGCTTAATTGGCAGATGATTCCACCGAATGCTTGGCAGGTCGAGATGTTTCCTATCGAGGGAACCGAGCTTTCTTTGCTTTATTCTGTCTCACCGCAGCTAGTGAGTGATGCAGAATCAAACCTGACTCGAAGCCTTTTGGTGGGTATGGCCATTGCTGCAAGTCTCTCACTATTTGTTATGTTTGTGTTTGGCCGGAAGGTGTTGGTTTCACCATTTCGAGCTTTAGCAGAATCTGAACATCAACTATACGAACAGTCCATAGAATTAAAAGCGAAAGAAGCGGAGTCTGCCCAGCTTGCCCGTGTGGTTAAGTATATGCGCGATGCGGTAGTCTTTACTGACCTCGACACCAAAATCACTTGGGTGAATGGTGCGTTTGAAAGACTTACGGGCTACTCACAAGCTGAAATGATGGCCAAAAAGCCAGGCGATATCTTGCAAGGTGAAGGCACGGACAAAGAGACTACAAGGCAAATACGTGATGCCATCGATAGACGTGCTTCCGGTTTTTTTGAACTGCTGAATTATACCAAAAGTGGTCAACCTTATTGGATCGAAATCGCTTTGACGCCTCTATATACAAAAGATGGTCAGGTTGAGGGATTTATGGCGGTTGAACGTGATATTACCCAGCGGGTAGAATTGGAAGCTTCCTTGAAAGTAAAAGCGGTTGAAGCCGAAGCTGCTAATATCGCTAAGTCACAATTTCTAGCGGCGATGAGTCATGAGCTAAGGACGCCAATGAACGGGATATTAGGTGTGGGTGAATTGCTCAGTAATACTCCACTTAACGAGGAGCAGCATGAGTATGTCGATACGTTTGTGGCTTCAGGTAAGCACATGCTAAATGTGCTAAATGACATTCTCGACTTTTCGAAAATTGAAGCAGGCAAGCTTGAACTCGAACAAAGGGATTTTCATCTTAAAGAACTAGTGGAACGACTAGAAAGACTGTATCAGCCGCTTTGTTTAGACAAGGATCTAGAATTTTCATGTGAATATTTTCAACCTTGTGAGAAAGCCTTGAGAGCAGATGAGACGCGTCTCTCTCAAATTTTACAGAATTTATTAAGTAACGCAGTGAAGTTTACTCAGCAGGGGACGGTCGGTCTGTTCGTTTCGCTTATCGAGAAAGAAAGCCAAGGTGAGTTGACGATACAAGTGTCAGATACGGGTATTGGTATCAGCAAAGAAAAACATTCTGCGATATTTGACCCATTTTCGCAGGCAGAAGGCGACACGACGAGACGCTTTGGTGGCACTGGGCTTGGTCTCTCTATTACTAAAGATATAGTCAAGGCCATGAAGGGAACCATTGAGCTGAGCAGTGTCATGGGTGAAGGTAGTCAGTTTACGATTGTGTTACCTGTTGCTTTAACTGATATATCCGATGAGAATACGCATCAAGAGGTTATTCCAGAATTTGATGGTACTGGATTAAGCGCTCTTATTGCTGAAGACACGCGCGTAAATGCGGTGGTACTGGGTAAGTTTCTTGCTAACAAAGGCTTTGAATATGAAGTGGTTGAAAATGGTCAACTCGCCGTTGAGCGAGTTCAGCAGCGCCACTTTGACTGCGTGTTAATGGACAACCATATGCCAGAAATGGATGGGATAGAAGCGGCCAGAACCATATCGTCACTAAACTTAGATAATCCACCGATTATCATCGGGTGTACCGCCGACGCGTTCGAGCATACCCGTCATAAAATGATCTCAGAAGGCTGCACGGACGTTATTACCAAACCAGTCAGCTCAGAAAAACTGAATAAAGTCTTCCACGCCACGCTTACACCAAATAGCGCCAATTCAGCGAAGCAGGCTTAACTGTAAATCAGTATCTTAGTGCGACGACTAGATAATCTTTATTAAAGAAAGAAACTTCTCTCGCTAATTTTGTGATCTGGAACAATAAAACCATAATTATTACAAATATTTATTACCTTTCTCATAGCTCGGTGTTGTGTTAATTGATTTGTTAAATACCATTGCGCATTCCTAATAATTTTTATTAATAGACACTGACTATATTTTGGTTGTTCCAATACTATTTTGATTCTTGCTTTAACCTTGATTTATATCCAATAAGAAGAAAATCGGTTGCATCGAGAATTTCCTTAGTATTTCTGCCACTACATAGTGATTTAACCTTTCAGATGTAATTTTATGAAATCAATTTTAACAAAAGTCTCTTCAATACTGCCTATTGGAGGGGCAGTGGCGTTGTTGGCTATGTCATTCAACGTCGGCGCAGCGCCAGCAGGTTCACCTCCAGTCACCTGGCCTAATACTCAATGTGCTCTACCTAATGCCACCTTAGTTGATGGGGTATACCAAAGCACATTTAAGTTTGAGCCTCATTATACGTGCCCTGCCAATACCAGCTTAAATCACAGCAACGCTCAATGCTATGGCAGCGAAAATAAACCTCTGACCTTTTCATGTCCGAGTGGTTACAGCTTGGCCGATGGAAAAAAGGGAAAGGAATGTCAAAAGATTTGACCAAATATGGCAAGATGGGCAGGGCAACATCCATATCCTTGAAGCCAAAGGCGGTTCTTCTTCATTGGGGGCGGCCAAATTGGGCAGCGAAGTGGTGCAGCAAGGCTCACCAGCCTACACCACTAAGGTGATTGATGAGATGAAAGATTGGTTTGATAAGAACAGAAACAAGATTACTCGCCAGCAAAAACAAGACTACCAGTATACGCTGGACATGCTTGATGATCAGCGTGATACATTGCAATACAAAGTGGTGAGACAACATATTAATGATGGCGGTGAGCCAACTGGTGTGCAAGTAACGGGGTACGATGTAAAACCCAGCAGTCAAAGGCATTAAGGACTCTGTAAATGTTAAAAATCGAACATCATTATTGGGAAAAACCATCACGGAAAAACCAAGAATTTATTGATGAGGATAAGGAATTTGCGTATAGCGCTTATGAACGGGTCATTAAAGGGTTTGAAGCTGATAATACTAAATATTTAGCCGAAGATTTTTTCTTTGAGATATTTATCGAAAATCTGTTTCACCAACATGAAACCAATGCGGTCACCGCGCAGTATTTGTATGAATACTGCCAAGTGCTGAGTAGCCGAGTGCTGCTCTATTACTACCAAGGGGAAAAGCACTGTCAGCAGTTTCGTCACTACCAAATTCCGTATGGCCCATACCAAATGAATGTGGTGCTGACTATCGATGAATGGTTAGATGCCTTGATGATGAATGTGCTGCTTGGCGACCCATGCGGGTTCGGCCAAAAGCTGCTGCGTATTCCGGAAGAAAACATCCATGCCTTTATCCAAGAAACGGATGAGGTCAAAGACTTTCGCCGCGTGCTGTTTCGCTTAGTGCGAGCATTTTTTATTGACGATGACCCAGTGCCAATTGGTGAGCGGATCAATGATTTGGTGCGCTACTCCAGCCCCGAGTATGTTGGCGGAGAGCTAGTGCAAGATTACACCAATTATTTGCTCTTGCCCTTGGCGGAACTTTTGGTATCGATTCACCACCCAGATAGGGAAACGCGCTATCCAGCGAAGCTTAAGCAAGCGTTGGAGAGTCATATTCAGTATTACACCGATGTCGGCAAAGCAGATTCACCCAGCATTAAAGGTGATACAAAAGGCTGGTTTGCTATTTGGATCACGGCGCTGGCCGCGCACGCTTTCGAAGCGCGTGGCCTTGAGCCAACCATTGACAGTGAATATATGCCGCTGTGGCTGGTAAAAGGGGAGTTTCCAGGCTTTTATGCTCTAGACCCAGAGTATAAGCAGTTATTCCCTCACCAAGCCCAAGACGCCTAACAGGCCATAAACCCAAATCCCCTTAGCTTAAGTGCTAAGGGGCTTTTTTATTCACTCGGTTAACGCTCGCGCTTTAACTTTTATACATCTTCTCAAAATTGCTGGGGTTCCAGCCAATCATATAGCGGTCACCAATCTTTAATACCGGCAGAGAGCGCGCGCCAATGGCGTCGAGCTCTTTGCGGCCGCGCTGCATTTTGGCATTGGTTAAACGGTATTTATAGCCCTTGGCGTCAAGATAGCGCTGCGCTTCTTTGCAATGCGGGCATTTGTCTTTGACATACAGGACAAGTCGTTTCATGAGGTGTTCCTACTGATTGAGTAACCCAAGAGTGTAATCAATAACAGATGAATGGCAAGCTTGAATCGATTAGAATAGCGCTCACTCAATGATGCGCAAAGTGAGGATAAGTATGGAACCCGCGCTTCGCTATATCCAAGGCTACCCAGAACATATTATTACCCCAGTGACTAAAATGTACCAAGATGGGCACTTGGAAGCTTGGTTTAATCAGCGTTATCCTGACCATCACACGATTAAAAGTGAGAAAGCGCTATTTGATTACACCATGGCGATTAAAAATCGCTATATGAAAAAGACCGCGCCGCTTAGAAAAGTGACTTACGATAACAAAATACACCTGATCAATAATGCATTAGGGCTTCACACTTATGTGGCTAAAGTGCATGGTGGAAAAATCAAATCCAACAATGAAATCAAAATTGCCAGTGTGTTTAAACAAGCACCAGAGCCATTATTAAGAATGTTGGTTGTCCATGAGCTGGTTCACCTTAAAGAAAAAGAGCATAACAAGGCGTTCTATCAGCTCTGTTGTCATATGGAGCCTGATTACCACCAACTGGAGCTAGATGCACGTTTGTTTATGATAGTGAAAAATCTAACCGATTCGAAATAGGAAGGCGTATTGGCGGCTTAAATTAATTAATACGGCTATCCTGATCAGTAAATAGCGGCTTTACGGCATATAACAGAGAGGATGCTAGGCTGATGGAATTCGAAATCTATATGCCCTGTGAGCCCAAATGGCTATGCGATACTTTACTTGTGTTGTTTGCATTGCTTTTTTTGATTGGTTTGGTGGGCTTTGTTTTTGTTGTACGCAATGAATACCTGAAAATTCAGCGCGCTTCGCGGGTGAAAAAACGTCGCAATACACCCCTACAGCAACGAAATAAGCACCAACGCTAATTTGTCTGTTGATTTATCTGGGACTTTTTTTCTTCTAGGGCATTGAAAAGCGCTATCGAAAGCGGATGTTGACCAAATGTAGTCGTGAAGTGATTCAGATGTCTTAACGCCTGCTTAAGTTCCCCATGCTCTATTTCCAGTTTCGCCAGATTTAACAGAGTTTGTGGCCGATTAGGATCGCGGGCAAGGGTGTCACGAAAGTGAGTGATGGCTTGTTCTGGTTTCCCTTCTTTTAACCAACATAGAGCTGAGTTTTCATAAACATCGGCAACGCGATAATAGTCGTCTAGTGCCATCGCCTTTGTAAATTGGGTTTGGGCCAATATAAATTGCGAGCGTTTACAGAGAAAACTACCGTAATCATTAAGTACTTGGCCATTGTTTGGCTCACTGCGTAGCGCGCTTTTATACCACTTATGCGCTTTTTCATAATCCGAGACAGTTTCAAAATAACGTGCCATCGCAATGTGTGAGCGGTAATACTTGGGGGCATGCTCAAGCGCCATCTGAAAATTTTGCTTGGCCTTCACCATATGACTTAGCTGCATATAATTCATCCCAAGTGTAATTCTGGCATCGGCTTTAAGTCTTTGGAGCGAGTCTAGGCTATTGCTGCTTGACGAAGTGGCGCAGGAAGTGGAAAGCAAGCAAGCCAAGATAATAAAAATGCGCATTGTGATTTCAGTATTTTCTACATTAATTTGAATGTATTACGCTTATTCTCCGGTCTCATCATTATCGGCGCCTTTGTGCGAGTTGAATGACAAGAATGTAAGCAACATAAGGAAACAAAGTGTGAGAAAACAAGTGGTTTGTGCGACTATTGTTAGCTTTCTGGCTGGACTGTCGATTAAATCTTCTCTGGCTTCTGAGCTAGATACAGAAACGCACTATACCGATGAGGGCATTGCTTATGTTGAACTGGGCAATCCATCAAGTGACTATCGTTTGATTTTTATTCATGGCTCTCCTGGTAGTAAAGAAGGGTATCAAGACTACTTATCTGATCCTTGGCTTTTAGATCATGCGCAATTGATATCTGTAGACCGAATAGGCTATGGTCAATCTCCTAATCGTCTCGAAACGAAAATTAGTCAGCAGTCACAACATCTTCAACCACTGCTTGCGAGTGACAAAAAGAATATTGTGGTAGGGCATTCCCTTGGTGGACCAATAGCGCTTTCTTTAGCTTTGCAAATGCCCGATTTGGTGAATGGTTTGGTGTTTGTTGCCCCAGCTTTTGACCCAGAACTAGAAACGCCCAAATGGTATAACATACTCGCTGATACTTGGTTAATCGGTCTGTTTTTGAATCAAAACTGGTCTACGTCAAATGGTGAGATGATGACCCTTGCCGATGAATTATCACTATTGAGTACTAAAAACTGGCAAATTCTAAACAAAGTACCGGTTACTTTGATCCATGGTGAGCAAGATACCATCGCCGATCCCGATAACTCAATATTTGCCATGCGTCATTTATCAGGTCAGTTAAAAAAATTGGTTAAGGTTGAAGGTGAAGGGCACTTTATTCTGTGGAAGAACCCGTCCAAGATCATTGCTGAGATTAAGCATATGATAGAAATAATGCCAAAAACTTGAGTGCTCGGTATATTTGTATCTTTTACTTTTTCAGCGCCTCCCACTTCGACAGATGCCATATGAAAACCAAAGATGTCTGAGGTAAGCATACAGAGAGGAACATATTTGCACCTGAAATTAATACCTTTATTGATATCAAACGGCTGGAATAATCCAGCCGTTTCAAATGTTATTAATCTTCGGTAGTAATTTTAACACATGTCTAAGCAGCATTAATCGTCTTTAGTAAAGTTTTCTTCGCTAAACTGGTCCAAATCATAAGGTGTTTGTTGATATACACAATAATTGAGCCAGTTAGAAAATAGCAAATGTCCATGGCTTCTCCAACTGGCAACGGGTGGGTTGTCTGGATTATCGTTGGGGTAGTAATGCACAGGAATTGAAGGCTCCATTCCTTCGCCTAAATCACGAATATATTCATGGTGTAGCATTAATGCGTCGTATTCAGGGTGCCCAGTAACAAAGACATTACGCTTGTCCTTGGTTGATGCTAGATATACACCCGCCACATCGGATGTCGCTAAAATGTCGAGGTCAGTATGCTCTTGTAAATATTGCGGCGAAAAGTCGGCATATCTAGAATGTGGTGCCAGAAATGTATCATCAAATCCGCGCAGTAAAGGGTGAAAACAATGATGAATTTGATGATGGTAAACACCTGAAAGTTTTTCTTTGAGCGTACGTTTGGGGAGATCATAAAGAAGCTTTAACCCTGCTTGAGCAGCCCAACAAACATATAGGGTTGAGGTGACGTGCTCTTTTGCCCAAGCCATAATGGCTTGCAGATGCTCCCAGTAAATGACATTCTCAAACTGTACTAATCCAAGTGGAGCACCTGTGATGATCAATCCATCAAAGTTGCGGTTTTTTACCGCTTCAAACTGTCGATAAAAATTATTGAGATGTTCCGTGGGCGTATTTTTGCTGGGTCTATCGTCAATACGAAGCAGCTCAATGTCTATTTGCAGCGGGCTATTTGAAAGCAGACGAAGAAATTGAGTCTCAGTCTCTATTTTTTTTGGCATAAGGTTAAGAATGAGTACCTTAAGGGGCCGTATTCCTTGAGTTGAAGCCCTTGATTCTAGCATGACAAAAATGTTTTCCTGACGGAGGACATCACTCGCAGGTAGTTGATCGGGGATCTTAATTGGCACGGCTTACTTCCTTGGCTTTTTAGACGTCTATACTTCTAAATCTAACGTAAACCTTTCTTGATGTCGATAAGATTTTTATGACGTTTTAGGGTAAAATTAGAGCCTCGTTATTCGAATTGGTTACTTATGGTATTGAAACTAATCATTGTACGTGGATTACCAGGTTCAGGTAAAAGCACTTTAGCTAAGACTCTTGGCATAAACCATTATGAAGCTGACATGTATTTCATTAATGAACACAACGAGTATCAATTTAATCCTGATGATATCGCTAAAGCGCATTCTTGGTGCAAAAGAATGGTTCGTAAGAGCCTTAAAAACAAACAGAGTGTTGTGGTTGCTAATACTTTCGTTATGAAATGGGAGATTACCCCTTACTTTAAAATGGCTAGGCAATATGGAGCGCAGTTTGAAGTGATTGAATGCCAGGGCAATTACGACAATATCCACGGCGTTGATGCAAAGACGATTGCAGAGATGAAAGCGCGCTGGCAGAAATGGTGATTAGGTAGCTATTTTAAGTAAGATGTGAGCTTGAGTTCATAAAGTTTGCTTCCTATGCTCAATGAGTTTTAACCTAAAAAAGTCAGAGGGCAATAATGGGAAACATCAAAGATATTGATTTACAGACTGCAAGTACACCAACATATGGCCGAAGTCTTTTTCGTGAAGAGGTACCTACCGATAAAATGCCGGACATTGAACATGATCCGCAAGCAGTATATCGCTTCATACGTGATGAGCTTCAATTAGACGGTAATCCAACGCTTAACATGGCATCATTTGTGACCACAGTGATGGATGAAGAAGCAAATCGGCTGATTCGGGATAATTTAGGTAAAAACTACATTGATGGGGAAGTGTATAACCGTACTCTAGAAATAGAGCAACGCTGTGTAAGGATGCTGCTGGATCTTTTCAATGCGCCGCACAATATGAAAACGGCGCAAGAACTGGCTGATGGCAAAAATATAGAAAGCGGTTGGGGAACGGTAGCAATTGGTTCTTCTGAAGCTTTGATGCTTTGCGCACTCTCTCATAAAGAGCAATGGAAAAAGAAACGTAAAGCCCAAGGTAAACGTTTTGATAAACCAAATATTGTTATTGGCTCTGATGTTCATATCACCTGGGTCAAGTACGCTCAGTATTTTGATGTTGATATCAAATGGATTCCAATTAGTGAAGAAAACAGCTTCGTTATCTCAGCGAATCAAGTACGAGAAGCTGTCGATGAGAATACGACTTGTGTTGTTGCTGTTATGGGGACGTCATACACTGGGCAGAATGATCCCGTCGAAGCAATTAATGATGTGCTGGTCGATATAAAGAATGATTCTCAAAAGGGCTGGGATGTGCCACTCCATGTCGATGGTGCCAGTGGTGGTTTTATTGAACCCTTCAGAGATGACAATCAAGTACAGAGACTAAACTGGGATTTCAAGTTAGAGCAAGTGAAAACCATCAATGTGTCCGGCCATAAATTTGGTTTAGTTTACCCTGGAGTGGGCTGGGCATTATGGAAAAACTTTCATGAAATTCCAGATAAATTGTTTATTACAACGAATGTTCTTGGCTTTGATGAGTCTACCTATAGTCTTAATTTCTCGCGGGGTAGTGCAATGGTTTTGGCTCAGTACTATAACTTTTTACGATTAGGTAAAAGGGGGTATGGCTCTGTAGTACAAAATCTCATGTCATTAGCCCATGACTTGTCTAATGGGTTAGGCTCTTTGCGCTTAACGGTAACGGAGCATGATAAAAATGCTCAAGATGATGCTTCGGAAACGATAATTTTTAAAGACAAACCAATATTTTCAGTCGTTAATAACGCCGACTATTTTCCAGCATCTGTCGTAAGGCTTAATCTAAAATATGATGGTCAGGATAAACCTTTAACTAATGACGATACTGAAAACTATTTGTACTCAGTTCATGACATATCAGATAAACTTAAGCAGTCCAATTGGGTAGTACCTGCTTTCACTATGCCGCTTGAAAAAACACCCCCTATCAAAGATGAAAACGATCATATTATTAAACCTGCAAATCACGATGTGCCAGCCATTGCCGTGATGCGTATGGTAGTGAAAGAGGGTATCAGCAGAGATATGGTCAGTATATTGATTCAAAACTATGCTGATGCAGTGATAAAGCTTGAAGAGCAAGTGCGTGGTATTCAAAATCCAGATAAGAGTTATAAAGCAAGTATCTCTTTTGAGGAGGAAGTGGCTTGTGGCGCAAGCGATTTAGTTGAAATCGCTTGCTTGAAGCTAAAGCATATTCAGAAAAATCAAGCAAAAGCATCAAGAGTAGCTCTTGGAGCGAAATAAGCTGATAACTCGCTCTAACCTAGCTTAGAGCGAGTTTGTTTTTCAGTATATATATGAAAATCTAGTTTTTATGAATTAGATGACAGCGGTTTCCTAACCTAGAAAACCGAGCTGACTCATCAAACGTTCTATATACCTTTCTGTCTGATTTATAGTCTTCGAGTATTAGTAATCCAAGCACTTAAACTTTTAAGTAAAGGGTAGGTAATAACAAGGACCGCCAAAGTAGTGAAAGTGAGCGTAATTGGGCGCTCCCATAGGAAGTTTAACCCTCCATCACTTAGCATTAGGGCTCTGCGTAAATTTTCTTCCATTAGGCCACCCAGGATAAATCCCAGCAGCAGAGGTGCTAACGGATAGTTTGCCAACCGTAATAAAATGGCACCTAATGCTATAATTAGCATAATGAATATATCAAGAGTATTAAATGATACTAGGTAGACCCCCGTAATAGAGAAAAACAATATCATGGGTAATAATACGGTGCGTGGTACGGAAAGGAGTTTGGAAATATAAGGGATCATAGGTAGATTCAAGACTATCAATACAAAATTACCAAAGTACATAGAAATAATTACCGACCAGAATATATCGGGCCGATCAACAAATAATCTGGGGCCGGGCTGTATTCCGTATGCGAGTAATACACCTAGCATTATTGCTGTGGTGCCTGAACCAGGAATTCCAAGGGTCAGTAAAGGGACAAACGAACCACTGGATGCAGCATTATTTGCTGATTCGGGAGCGACCAATCCGCGCTTACTTCCTTGACCAAATTCCAGTTTTTTATCGGCGGGAGCCAAATTACGTTCCAGCCCATAACTAAGAAATGCTGCGATGGTTGCACCTGCTCCCGGTAAGATACCAGTAAAAAAACCTAAGATAGAAGAACGAAAGGATACAGGCGCTAATTCTTTGACTTCGTCTTTTGTTATCTTTAGATTGTTAATTGAATCTAATTGGCTTGAACTTTGGGTTGATGGGTCTTTTGATTCGGGCTTAAGTATGCCGATTAAAGTTTCACCCAGAGCAAAGGTTGCCATGGCTAACATTAAAAAGCTAAAGCCGTCCATAAGGTCCGTTATCCCATAGGTAAAGCGTTCTATTCCTGCACCTTTATCAATTCCGACTGTTGAAAGCATAAGTCCAAGTGTCGTCATCATCCAAGCTTTGATAACTTGCCCTTTGCCAGCAAATGCAGCGACGGCTGATAACCCAAGCAGCATTAGCGCGAAGTAATCCGGTGATTGAAAGCTGAGAGAGACACTGGCTAAAGCTGGAGCGGCCAATAGCAACATGACAGCAGATAAAGTACCCCCGGTAAATGAAGAATAGGCTGCTAGTGCTAGCGCCTTGCCAGCTTTACCTTTTTGAGCCATCGGGTAGCCATCAAACGCGGTAACGACTGTCGACGAGCAACCGGGAGCATTGATTAGGATAGAAGAGGTTGAGCCGCCAAAAACGGCGCCATAATATACGCCAGCCATAAGAATTAAGCCTGATGATGGCTCAAGGCTGTAACTAATTGGGATCATGAGAGCAATAGCTGAAATTGGGCCTAGTCCAGGGAGCATACCGACAAAAGTGCCTATGAAGCAGCCAACAACGACCATGATAATATTCATCGGCATGATTGCAGTTGAAAGCCCCTGTAATATTCCATCTATCATAGAGCGTTCCTTTATAAAAAATCAGTAAAAATAATGCCCGGTTCTAAATATATACCCAACCCTCTTGTTAGCAAAAGGTAGAAGGCCATTGCAAAGGGAAACGATGATCCAAATAATATCCACTTTCTCCTTTCTCCAAGTAAATAAAAGCTAATCAGAAGAAATGTGCCTGTGGCGAGAGCAAAGCCGATATAAGTAAGCCCAAGGCCATATAAAACCATTAATATTAAAAAACCAATCAGAAGCTTGTAATTTAACGTCTCGTTGGTCTTGCTCTTAATATTTGGGGTAGCTGTAACCAGCAGCAGTATGGATAACCCAATTCCTATAAAAGTTAATAGTGTAGGAAGTGTTCTGGCTGTGAAGGGCTCATATTCATCACTTGGCAAAAGAGGGATTTGTAATGTTTGATAACCGTAACTAAGACATAAAACAAGGAATATCACCGCACTAATTCGATCTCTACTTGGAAAGTGATTATTATCTTGGGCCCGATTGTTTTTAGAATGGTTTGATAACGACTTTAACATAGCAAACTCTTGTAAATTGTAGTTCGGATAACCCGTATATGAGAGCTCAAACGACGAACGATACTAGAATCAGACCTGATTACTTAAAAATTTAAAGTTGTGCTCTTAGCCTGCTACGCTCATATACGGAAAAATAATCGTGATCCCTACTATTTTAGAAAGCCAAGCTCGCTCATTAAATGTCCAATTTGCCTTTCTTGGCCTTCAAGAAAGTTATAGAAGTCTTTATCAGCTTTGTAGTTATCAATCCATCCATTTCGGTTTTTAACTATTTGCCATTCGTTTGTGCGGTACATTTTTTTTAGCGCATTGTTCCACTTATCGACTTGTTCTTGACTGGTTCCTGGAGCTGCAAAAAAACCTCTCCAGTTGGCAAAAACGGTGTTGTTACCATACTCAGTTAGAGTTGGGATATCAGGAGCGGCCTCGAGACGTTTTGGAGCTGTGATGGCAAGAATTTTTACTTGGCCGGACTGTGCCATCTCAAGCACTTCACTAAGCCCAGTTGACAAGAGTACTGTTTCCCCCGAGAGCATTGCTGTTGTTGCTTTAGCGCCTGCTCCATAAGAGATATAACGGACTTTATGTGGTTCAAATCCTTCGTTTTTAAACGCTGCGGCAATGACTAAATGGTCCATACTGCCTCGTGCAGAACCACCAGCAATTTTTATATTACTAGGGTTGCTATGAAAGTCTTTAACAACATCAGACCAACTGGTATATTTTGAGTTGGCAGGAGTTACTATAGCACCATAATCTGCGATGGTAGCAGCGACAGGAGTTAAGTCCCGAAAAGATTGGGGGAATATGCCGTTGAGCGATCGGACGACAATCGGAGTAGAGCTTACCATTAATGTGTTTTGTTGATGTTTTGCTGTCTCAATTAAATGTGAAATAGCTATACCACCACCACCACCAGGTAAGTTTTGAAATGATACCTGGTCAACAATATCCTCTTTGGCTAGCACGTTACCTATGCCTCTGGCGGTTCTATCCCAGCCTCCACCAGCCCATCCTGGTATAAGAAAATGTAATTTTTCAATTTCTTCTGCTGCAATAGATAGGCTAGTTAAAGGAGCTGCGATAAAAAAAGCGGCAAGATGTAACTTAAAGTTTTTAAACATAGTTCATGGTCCTTATGTCCTATTGGATCAAAACGTGAACAACCCTCCCCATATATTTGAAATGAGTTTGCTCATCATTATAATTTGATGCAACAATACGCATATGTTATGTGTTCGTCAATGGTATGTTTTTAAAGAGATCGGGCGTATTACTAAATTTGTAATGTTGAAGAGTAGGTGAGTAACTATGGTTTGTGTGGTTTAGGCTATTAGTTAGGGAGTCTCATTTTAAGAGACAAGAGGTTTGTAAATCTCTATTTTACAAACCTCTTAAAGTTATTACAGTATTCAAAAGTCACTATTTATTAGTGTGCTTGCGGGTATCTATCACCTATTCACATTCTTTGTGCTTTTCATAACACTGTGCTGTTTTCGGTGAGTCAACCATAACTGCGTAGGCACCTAGTGATTTTGCATATTGGTAGTCTTCTTGTGTGTTGACACCAATAAGAACGATGGTGTTGTCAGCAGTATCAAAGCAAGATAAATCGTCTTTCGACCATCTGAAGGTAGTTTTAGTTCGACCTTCACCTAACATAAAATGTTCAACTACTTCTACATTACGTGTTAATTCAAAAGCATGCCAACCAGGTTGGTCACTGGTAGCCTTACACTGGTTGGATAGTTTACTACCAAATAAAATATCTCTTGTTTCAGCTCGGCTTTTAAACACATTGAGGGACGAATATTTCTTGGCTGCGCCTATGTATGCTTCAGATGTAGAGTAAATTCTCGTGCGGTCAACAGAATCTGTTTGTTCAATAACATCTGCCACACTCTCTATATATTGCTTAGCTTCAGCATCGGGAGACTTTAAATCGATAAAAAACTCTGTGTGTGGGAATTTAACTAAAACGTCCTTTAGTGTTGGTATCTTGTATAAGTTCTCTGTGTCAGACGCTTGACCTTCGAAAAAACTGTAGCCCGCATCTAAAGTAGCTAGGTCTTTAACCGTCATTTCAGACACTTTGGTCTGTTTGGTTAATTCTGTTAGCGCCGAAAGATCACTTGGCCTATACAATACAGGAACACCATCTTTTGATAATTGAACCGTTATCCAAATAATATGAGCGCCGCGCTGTATCGATGACTGTATGGTTGGGATGGTATTTTCTGGGCCATCTGCGGTGCCTCCCCGGTGTGCAATAATCAGTGGATTACGGTTTTTGACTATGCCATTACCATCATCTAGCAATATGGGAGAAGTCTCATTAGGTAAGGTTTCTGAGAAGGCAAATCCTAGATGATTAAACATCAGCATAAACAATAAAATTTTAAATTTTTTCATATCTAACTCTATGAACAAAGAATATGGGCCTTAATAGCAAGTGGCGACCTACGACCCCAAAAAGCCTGCCTTTTCAATAGTAAATAACCTCTATTGATTGTTTTATCAGGTGTTAACCTGAGTTTTCATTTTAAAGATGAGGATAAGTTGACAGTTTGGCGTGTTTGATTTGTTTGGAAATCAATATTTGATAGCGACTAAAGAGGTCATCTATTTCAGGTTTGCCATTGGTTTTAGCAAAATCTAGCAAGGATAGATCGCCAAACGGATGTGCCTTCCACATAGTTTGTAACGATACTGCAAGTGAGAAAAAGTCGTGTTGAGGCGATGCATATCCAACTCGTAGATATGGATTTAGAGCGCAAAATTTAGGTGTTAAAGACGATGGAGTACAAAACTTATAGTCAGACTCAATCGGGACTATACTGCCTAAATCGATTAATCTCACCTCGTGATATAAGGTCACAATAAGATTAGAGGGCTTGATATCTCCATGTATGTAGCCTTTGCGATGGAGAGTATGTAGAGCTTGTTCCGCGCTTTTGGTAACTTTTTGTCTTTCCACAATGTTAAAGTTACGCATGCTGACACATAAGGTGTCAAAAAACTCTATTATAAGCCAGTCCATCCCCATAGTGGAGCCGTAGTCTATGTATTTAGGCCAACAGAGTTCATTATGATTGTGGAGAAATACAGCTTCGGTGTTGAGTTGTTGCTTGGTTGTGAGCGTGAAAGCAAACTTAACTACGCACGAACCATAACATGGATGAGTGGCTAAATATGTTTGCTGTCTAAGTAAAGAATACTGAGATATCCCCAGTACTCTAAATACTGTCGCTATTTTATCGCCTAACTCATTCTGTACCTTCATTCTAAATGCTCGATGGTAATGAAAAAGCAGAGAAAAAGTTGGGTACAAATGGGTTGTTTTGACCTTGTGTTTTGATGCTTAACTGAACTTGGCTATTACCATATTTAATTGCCACTTCTGTTTCTTGTGATGTCGCTGAAGCAACCCTTGGCTGGATAAATTTAAACCATGCCCAGTTGCCTTTATAACTTTCAGAAGCAATGCTACTTTGTTGGGCTTTTATCTGGAACCCAACAGAGTCTTGTTCTATCGCAGCCGCACTCCAGCTTTGTTTGATCCAAAGGCGAGGACCATGCTGGTATACAAAGAGTGGCTTTTCGCCTTGAATAATAAATTCGGTGACGTCAGAGCTCATTTCTTTAGCCCTTAACTGAAATTGGAGTGACATGTTTTGTGGGTCGGCCAAAAAAAGAGCATTGCGAATGTCACGTGCCTTCGAAATCATTTGCCAAACTGAAGGGTCCAAAGCAAATCCTGTGTTTGGTAGTAAACCGTAGAGGTAAGGAGAGCGCTCTTCCGTAGAGAAATTTTTCAATTTCGATTGGTAATATTGTTCTAAGGTCCCGTCAGATTTAAAGAAAGCGGCAACATCTGCGGTACTTGCATCTGAACTGGCTGTCTTATTAAACGGATAATAGCCAGCAATCGTTGTTTTATATGGCTGATAAACCTCGGAGCGCCAGGTATTGTTTAAATAATCATGTGCAAGGCTCATCACTAACTCATTTGATTGCCGTGTTAATTGGGTCAAAATTTGTTGTGATATTGAAGGTTGAGCAGCTTCTTGTTGAGCCAAAACAGATATAGGATTACTGGTTTTTATGGATGCGGTAAGCGCATGATAGGCGACTTTTTGTGGATCTTCGGCTTGGTAGAATTTATCTAGCCAAGTTTCCGCCTGAGTAACTTTACCCAATAATGAGTCAATGGGTTTATTTCCTTGTTCATCTGTAGAAACTTGATTGTGGAACTTCTCAAAGGCTAGCTGAATTTGCCTTGCGGATTCCTTTTTATCCATATCTTGTTGTTGTGGCTGAGTATCGTTATCTTTCGTCGGATCTTTTGGTAACTCAACGGATGTGTATTTACTTACCGTGTTATAAAGCATAGCAAGAGGATTGTTTGACGCATTGGTTAGTAATGCCATTGTTCTTTTAAGATCGTCAGCATTGCTAACATTAGCAACTTGAATTTGAGAAATAAAATCACGCCAATAATTAATGTAGTCATTTTGATATCTCTGCTTCAAATCTCGACTAATACGATACATTTCTGACGCGCTAGGTGAAGCTCCAGCTACACCTTCATACGCTCTTAGGGCTTCTTTTAAAATTGGTGAATTTATCGATAAATCGAGTTCATTAAATCCCGACGGCGTATACAAATACGGAACCATATAACCAGCATAGTTTGGAGAAAACGACATCAGTTTTCGGAAGTTACTTCCTAGTTCATGGCGTATGTCGATGCGGCTTGAATAGGTCTCTGAATTAAGAATATGTTGATACAGTAGCGTTTCAACGCCGGTTTGGCTGATGACTCTCTTAGCTAATTGTTCAAGCCCTAAATTGGCCTTAATAGGAACCAGCCCTTGTTCAAATACATCATCAAGCAATATGTCGAGTTGCGCAATATTGACGCTATCTGCTTCACCTTGCTCCTCCAAAGTTGTGATGAAATACCGTTTTAGTGCGCCAATGTTGCTACGGTCAATATTGAACAACAATCGATAATTGTTAAGCAAAGATAGTGTCTTGGCTTGATCTTCTAAATTAACATAAACAAATAAATCTTTTTCAAGAGTGTTCTCCATTGAAGGAATAAGCACTCGTTGTAATTCATCAAAATAGGCTGCTTCAACGTCACTGGAGATACTTGATGTTGGCATGAACGAAAAACTGTACCAAGGCTTTGGCTTTCGATACAGAGCATAAATTCGATTGAGAGAATATAGGTTAGGAATGTTATCCGCCATATTTTCGATATTGTATGGTTGGGCCGATATTGCTTCTTTGTAACGCTCTAACATAGTGTCGGCCTCTGCTTCTAGTTTACTTTGGTAGTCAAAATCGATCTTTATGTCGATGAGCACAAAGGCAAATAAGCTTAGCCAGAATAGAGTGTAAGCCACCTGCATCGTCAATAACAAATTTTCTTTGCGTCGATTAACCCCGACTAACTCATGTTCATTTAAAATGGTGTGAGTCATTAAATATTGAGCAAAAAGGGTTTGTTGTACAGGGATTTGCTGGTGCTGCTGAAATTGCTCGTATCCCAACGTTTGATTAACCATATTGGCCAACACGTCATGTTGCTTTTGGATCTGGCCGCTATGGGTAAAATAGAACCCACGAAAGTTAAGGCCATCATGTAATTGCTCACCACGGTACAAACGATAGAGGAATTCCCATAAACTCTCTTTGAGTAATGCGAATTGATAGGGCGCGGCGCAAATTGCATTGCGATAATCTTGATTGAGTTGTGAGGCTAATGCATTACTCATATTAGAGAGCAGTTGTGTAATGAGGTTATCGTATTCAGTGTTATACCAATCTGCATCTATTCCACCATGTTTCATTATTGGGGAAGTGACTCCAAATACATCGTTTCTTTTGGTTTCATCAAATGCAGAGAAAAACTGACAAAAGTCATTAATCTGACCCATTTGAGTAATGATGTTGTAAACAGGTAGATTAAGGCCAAAAATATGGTTGAAGCTTTTTATCTGTGATTTTATCTTGTCAGCTTTTTGGGTGACGGTTTCGGTTGATTTCAATAGTTCTTTGACATCAGTCGTCAGTATAATGCCATTGATTGCCTGACGAGAACGCCATTTGTTTAGGTTTTGACAAAGCGTTTTTACATAGTCTGGATGTTGCTCATCTCCTAGGCTAACAGAGATCAAAATAGAATGCTCACTTAGCCAAAATAAAATTGGAAACTCTATATCGTTGCCAAAATCGTCCACTTTGTATGCCTCATAGCCCATTTGGGTAATGATGCTTTTATCTTTAATTGGGTCATCGCTCAGAAGAACATAAAAAGGCAGATCGTATCGACTAGATAAGCGTTTTTTTCGTTTTTGTATGTTAAGCATCGCTTTGAAATGTTTGGTGAGTAGTTTGCAACGCTTATTGATGAGAAGCCTGTCTTGATTGGGTGTTTGAGGCTGAATTCGCCTTTTCGATAGTAACCAGAAGCAAAGTGAGCCGAGAATTAAAGCCACCAATAAAGTTAATAATAGGCCTGCTATCGTATGTATTGGGTAGGCGTATTTCCACGTTAACAATCCACCTAATACAAAAATAGCTATGACCAAAACGAATGTCCAAACTAGAGTGCTTAGCCTGTTAGCTTGTGGTTGAGATGAATTTTGTTCTGCCATTACTAAGGAGCCTCTGAAGTGTTCTTAGTGTGATTTCTTATGGTTTTACTCTGCACAACGATTGCTTTAATTGAGTCTTTTTCTAGATACCAGCTTTTTATTTGCTCTGCATGCTTGGGAGAAGTACTTCGAACAATAACACGATAGTAAGAGCGAATTTTCTCTACAGTTGGTGAGTAGGCTGATGGTGACAAACTTCTTATGAATGAATCTGCATTTTGTTGTGAGGAAAAGGTTGCCAGCTGCACTAACCAGCCAGATTTACTTGTTTTCAAGCTTGGTGGTGGAACTGTATCTACCATCTCCACTTTACTTGCTTTTTGGGGAGGTGACACTAAGTCTTCATCTTGGCTGATAAACACAATATCTTTCACCTCTCCGGATAGAATATAACGATCACTAAAAGTGGGTAGTGTGGTAAAATCACGTGATCTTGGAGGTAGTGTTTCTTTATACCAAAAGTGTGTGAGACCAATACTTAACGTTATTAACGTCCCGAAAAATAGTGTGGTTAGCAAATAGCGTTTACGCCTTGTCGGTTTGCGAGTTTTGGGTTGCTTTACTCGTGTTCTACAGTGGATATTATTACTCGGTCTATATTGAGCAATGGCTTGTTCAAGTTGATGAATGAACCCTTTTATCTGCTCGCTACCTGTTTCTCGATATTGGCCTTTGAAGCCAATGTTTAAGAAAATATAAATAACTTCCAGTAAATCAATTAGCTTATGGGGTTGTCGAATGGCTTTTTCCGCGACGGTAAAAAAGAGTTCACCGCCGTTACGCATACCGAAAAGCTCACTAAGTAAGGTTTTATTTTCCCAACAACGTTTCTCTCCCCATTCACTGTAGATAATGAGTTCGTCTAATACGACGGCATACAAAAAGCACAACTTATCTATGACCGCTACTGGGTAGGTAAGCTCTGAGCCTTTGGCTTTAATCTCGTTAATATTGTTAGCAAGTTGGTGTCTCAGAGTCGTCACGTCTTGCGGTTCAGGAAGCGTTGAGATTTTAAGTGTGATCGCCAACAATTCGCTACTAATGTTGAGCAGCTGATTTTCTGCTTTATTGAAATGATCGAGCAAGCCATGCTTATTTTGTGAGGCATTAACAGGTGTCCATTGCGAAGCACTATCGTCACTACTTTTTTCTGAGAATTCTGATTTTTCTGCGTTCCATACTAGCGTTTCTTCGTCTAAGTAATCCATTATTGTTACCTCAACGCATATAGCATAACATCTAATTCGTTAATGCGAGTATCAACATGCAAAGCAATAGCATCTCGATTTTCCAGCATTTCCAGCCACATTCGATCCGACGTGTCTACCTCGAAATAGGCGACGCCTTGCATCGGTTTTAATTCGCTCGGAGCTACAGGTAATGGTGAAAGAGCTATGCCTGAAAGGCTATTCCTGACAAGCTCGACAATTCTTGCATTGTTTCCAAGTTTTGCCGCGACGGGGAAGAGTTCATTGAGTTCCGCGCTACTTATGTTAGATTTGACCGCTAATACAAATCGGCGATTTGCGACGCTCGCTGTGTCTTTGATTAATGTTCGCAATAAGCGACGCCTTTCAAACAAGGACGAATCCCAACTGAATTCAACAACAGAATCTTGCTGTACCATAGTCAACATATTCCTGAGGTTGGCAAAAAGTGGATTGAAGCTTTCATACAGTTTTTGATATTGTAGGCTAGCGCAAGACTCTGGTATGGCTGGGGTTAACGCCATTATTTGAGCCTCAAATTTTCTGAGCTCCAAGTAGAGTTCGTGAGTTTGATATTTTGGGTTATTAATGGTCAGATCAAACCAGGGAAGCCAAGTGTTTAACGTCTGTAGCCATAAGTAATCTTGCATCATTGACTGAGGGCTTTTTTGTCCTTGTCCTGCCTCAATTCGTTTGAGAAGGCTATTGGCTCGGTTTGCAGAAAGTGCATGAATTTCCTTCATTCTTTCGGTTAACAGTGTAGATGCACCATAATGAAGACACGCAGGGATAAAAGAACGATCAAGGACCACCTCTCCTGATTCAATACTTTCTAACACTTTACTGATGGGGATTAAAGTGAAACCAGAGGTATCTTCTCCGTCAAGCTTAATTGAGACATTTAGTTGAGCAACGTCAATTTCAACACTGGCATTTTCTGATGTTGAAGTATCAAATACATTGATAGATTGTGTGACGTATCTGCTTTGCTCGGACTCATCAATGCCATAATCGTTATTGCCTTGTAAAGATATTGGCAGGGCTAAATATGCAATGGTTTCTATTGTTCCTTGTGGAATATCTCGAGCAATTTCTTCTTTTAACTCAAACTGGGTTCCATCTGGAAATATTCCAGCGGAGGAAGATACAGAGAGCTTACCAATTTTGAGCAAGCTATGATTAATGGTTAGCTCAGTCACACCATAAAATGGAGAAAAACCAGCTAATGTTTCGATATTTTGACGGACATAGTTTTGAACATAACGGTCTTGTTGCTGAAAATGCTGTGGGGCAATAAACATGCCTTCTTGCCATACCACTTTTTTGAATGCGTCCACGTATTTCCCCTCAAATATGATTAAAACAATTTCCACCAAGGTGAATCTGGTGTAATAACGATTAACTCGGCTTTATCGCCCGAAATACTTAATTGCAGGTATCCATCAGAGCTTGTGGGTAGTGGAGAGACTGCTTTAGGCTGGCTATGTTGATAGTCGATAAACTCAACCAATATTGCCACATACTGAGTTTGGCTGTTGATATCTAACGTGAGCTTCGTATCGCTATCGGGTATAACCACAGGCAATATCTGTTTGGATATTAGGTTGGCACTAAGTAATTGAACATCATTACTATATAAGTCAATAAATGGCTGCTGCTTAAACATCTGAGCATCAGTCAGTTGATATAATCTTACCACTACAGGGTTTGAAGTATTTGACTCTGAAGGGTTAGATGATTTGTCTGACTTTATCGCTAACGAGTATTGTGTAACGACAGGCGTAGGATCGGATGAACATCCAAGCATAAATAAAGCCCATACCAAACACCACTTAGCCATTATTTTTCCTCTCTATTTTTTTGCATATTTTCCATGAAGAGGGCTTTGAACTGACGTCTAAAGTCTCCGTTATCTTGACGATGCTGGAAGTGTTTTCGATAGATCCTCCAATACTTCTTTTGTTTACTGGTAAAAATCCCGCCTGAAATATAGTCGTCAAACTGTTTTTCTAATTGGTTTGGTGAAAAATCATTTAAGAACTGGTCAACGGTTTGATCGAGCGCTTTAAACAGTAGTTCATGGTGAAGAGTTGGGTTAGCTAAGTATTTTTGGTTCTTCTCTGTGATTGATAGTATTTTTTCCAACGATGTTTCTATTGGAGAGTCGTCCTTAGTACTAGCTGGTAACAACTCAGGGTCGCTGGTTTGATGAACCTGATTTGAGTCGGGTTCGTCTGTTTCAATATGTTGGGATATAAGAACATCTTCCAGATCTTCAAAAGGATCCGCTGCAAATGGGTCGTCCGTAAGAACGCCTTCTTGTGTAAAGTTCGCTTTTTTTTCATTCGATACAGAAGGAGTTGTCTCGTCAAGAAAATCAGTATCATCATTATCTATCTGTAATGAAAAAGGCTCTAAAAATATGGTGTTATCTTCATCTTGGTCCTGGGGTTGTTTGGTTGACACCAAAGTAGAAACCAACATGGTATAGCTTTCAACTTTAAGTATATCCCCATCATTAAGTGGGTAATCTTTATCTCTTACCATGGCTTTATCATTGAGAGAGGCCGCATTTTGGCCGGTACTTTTTACACTGTATCCTACTTCTGTACGCCGAATACTGCCATGAACTCTAGATATGCGTTTGCTTTGATCGGGCAGGGCGATATCGCATGACGCTGAGCGGCCAAACTCTCCTCCTGCTTCAGGTAAGTATATGACTCTGGAAGTGACCACTTCATCAGAGGGTACAGAGATCAAATGAATACTAATCGTCACTTGTTTACCCCTCACATTTTAAAATTGCTGAATTAAAGGCTTGTAAAAAACCAGTATACTTTTTAAGGAAATGATTGGAAAAGTAGACGCCCATAGGCTTGGAATCTTTAAGTTTGGACTGAAAGAAATTAGCAGGGAGTGCCGCATTCTCTAATTCTCGCTGAAATACCTTTTCGTCTTCCAGAACAACATCAATCTCTCTTTGCTTAAGGAGTTTTAATAGAATTTTTGCATCTCTTGGTTGTTTAACTACTCTGAAGCCATTGCGTTTTAGCCAAAACCATTTACTTGACCCAAACTTAGCTGAAAAATTGAGGTTGACCTTAGTTAGCTCGTTGATATTTGGCTTGACCCCAGGGCCGAAATACCAACGTAATTCTTGCTGGGCAACGGCTGTTGAAAGGGTGGCATATTCGTCTCTCTCTGCCGTTTGTGTCGCGACAAAAAATCCGTGTTGTAGGCCGCTTTGTACTCTCAACTGAGCATCTGACCATGCTGTCATCGTAATTTGGTAAGGCTGTCCCATTTTATTTAGTGCGCATTTTACTTTATCGATTGCCAAGCCTCGCATCTCCTCATCTACGTAATCTTGATATGGTGGCCAATTTTGAGTAGTAAGTTGAAGTCGAGCCGGACCAAATACTGGCTGAGCATATACCGCAGCGATGTTCATAATGCAGAAGAAAGATAGGATGACGAAAGTAACATACTTCGTGATAGTTATCATTCAGTTCCTCCAATTAATTCGGAAATTTTAAGGATAGAAACAGGAGGGTAATAGTCTAAAGCTCGGGCGGCACCAATGTTCACTATGTATGAATACTGGGTTAAAGACTCAATCGGGATCTCGCTAACAGGGAACTGCCCTGTAAGAATTTGTTCTGCTTTATAACCAGCGAACTGTCCTGCGTTATAATAGCGGCTTACAATCCCAAACAATGCGTCGTTGTTACGTATTGGCGATTCCGTAGCAGAAAATGTAGCAATTCCATGAGTATGTAAATTATCGACGATATTTTGGCCTTTACTAATGATGTATGAATCTGGTGGTAGATAGGCTAACTGAACTCCATCTTCTTGCATCATCTCAACAACTTTGTCTATTGAGCCTGTATCGGGCTTATCGTTTATTGTTCTCAAAGGGTAAAGAAAAACGTCTTTTTTGAACTCAGAAGAGAGAGCTTGAATATTTCTTGCTGTTACCACTGAATTATTCTCAAGAGGGTTAAAAATAATGCCGATTGTATCAAGTCCTTCTAGTTGGCTAATCGCTTTTAGCTGGACATTGTGGGGTACGATATGGCTTACTCCTGTAAAGTTACGATGCTGAGCTTGAAGTGAACTAACTATTTTTGAACCGACTGGGTCTGTAACTATGCTGAATACAACAGGAGTTTCACTTTCTTTCCTAAACGCGCTTGGGTAACTTTCAGTTCCGAGTAAGCCAAGTGTTATTGTTGTTCCGAAAGTATAAATTAAGTCTGGTTTTAACCTATCTACACTTTTTAAGTGGTTTGCTAGTAATTTTTTATCTCGTTTAGCATCCAGAATAGTATAGTGCGCCGAAATTTTACCAGACAGGTAATCCATAAACCCTCTTTCGGCCTCAGTGATACCTCTCCAAAGGACCATGACAATATGTTTATCTCCTTCAGACGGTTTTACTGATGCTTCAAATGGCAGGATCGCCAGTATAGCGAGAAGCCAAACTCTCATTTAACTACCTCCACTTGTCTTCTGTCTCGGCGAACAAATATGCTATAAAGGCTTAGAAAGCATATAGAACTTATCAGTAACACGACACCAAAAAGCATAATGGTGGTTTCGAAACTAACGATACTCAAACATAGTCCTGCAATTAAGGGGCCTGATATGTTGCCGATTCGTTCAATCAAACGGAATATCCCTATGGTTTTACCTTTATCTAAATTTGACTCGCCTAAACATTCAATCACAAGGGGTACTTGAGGTGAAACACCAATACCGTGAGCGATACCAACTATTACAACGATAAAAAGTAATCCCAGAGTACCAGGCAAAGCGGTAATATTGATCAATGCCACAGCAGATAAGATTCCTCCAGCAAAGATGAAAGTCATTTTATTATTCCATTTATCTATTAAAACTGCCGAAAGTGGAGCAATAAGCACGATGGCTAAACCATAAGTCATCATGATACGTCCTGATACCGCGTTGCTCTCACCTAAAGACTGCAGGTAAACAGGGCAAATGTAATAGAGGAAGCCAGTTAAAATAATCTTAGCAGGAATGGCGCTAAAGAAAGCGATAAGTGTAAAATACTTGTTTTTTAGCAGTAGTTTAAAGTCAGAGAGTTTTACTGGTTGACTGGTTAAATTTGTATTGCTGCGATCAAATACGCTAAAAATTAGTACAACTCCAATCAAAGCTAATATCGAAGATAAAGCAAATGTTGTCGTATAACCGAGTTTATCCGCTAGGATGCCTCCAATTGCTGCTCCGCAAAGTGAACCAGAGAAAAATGCAGAGAAAAAAGTCGACATTCCTTTCGTTCTGTTTTCAGAGGTGGTTGTGTCAGTGATGTATCCTTGAGCAGATATAAAGACTACACCATAACCAACGGCTGTTATCGCCCTAGTCAATAACAGAACTTCTAAGTTTGTGCTTGCTGATGTTGCGATAAGTCCTACTGAAATAACACTGCCACCGACAACAAGTGATTTTCTTCTGCCAACTTTGTCTGACCAATGTCCTGCGAAAGGTAGGGATAATGCCCAACAAGCCATAAACAATGAGATAGAAATGCCAGTGACTAAATTTTGTGGTATCAAATTGAAACTGCTTGGGATATTACTGACAAAATTGGGGAAAAAAGCCAAAGACATTGCCTCGGCAAAAATTAATATAAACAGTGGCAGTCTAACAAAGCGATAGTCTTGGATGTTTTTATTTGGAAATACTTTGTCATCAAACGTTCTTTGAACCAGCTGATTAAGTTTTTCTATCAAGGTGCCAAGCTCGTCCCTCGATTGAACTTGAACAAGGTGAGGGTCTTCTTGGTTTTCATCTATTGTGACTAGCTGCTTTATCTGTTTCCACGGTTTAATTATCATAGCGTTGCAAACAAATAATATGATTTCGATAACAAATAGGCTTGAGGCAATCAGTACCGTCAACATATCCATAATGCTGTCTTTAATCAGCTGTGGGATAATATTTATGTCTGCCATCATTTGAAGTTGGATTATGCCAGTCTCGTCAATTGGGATGGATAGTAAACTAGCATCTTTGTAATTAGGAAAAACCTCTGGATATTGGTAAATAGAGTCTTTATTTTTTTCTATGCGGATGGACAAGAGTTCGGGGTGATGGACGATATAGGAGGCGAACTCTTGCTCTATACCTGTTAACTTATCCAGCGGTACGCCCTCTTCAACTAGGCGACTGATCATAGTAGACAGAGTATCTCCGATTAGATTTGATTTCTGCTCTAATTGCTCTTGGTAAACGCTAGAAAAAGTGGTTAGTGAATGATGTGAACTCCCCATATTTGAAGCGATAGTTAAAAAGATAGCCAAAATAATGACCAACACTGGAAAGTACTTAGCACGCATCCGTTCCCAATTAGACCGAGCTTTATTAACGATAATGAGCTCTTTGATGGAATGGAGTGCTTGCCTATCAGGTAGCTCTCTATTATTGGTTAAATCAGTGGCAGATTGAATTTTGCTTAGAAGGAAGTCCAGTAAAAGGTTAACAATTAAATAACCTAAAACCGAGGTAACTAAGACCCAAAGCAATGTGTAAATAATTTGTTGTGCCAGCAGACCTTGTTTTGTTTTTTTTAGATATAGAGGAGAATAATAAAGCCTAAGCTCTCCCTGTTTGACATTAAAAGTATTAATAATGTCAGTTTTAATTAGCCGATCGGTGTCAAACTTAGCGACTCCGGTTGTAAACAATACTTCATCATCATTGTTGACTACTTGAATTTTATTTATTCCGTCAACGAGTTCAGAACGTCTTTCAATGAGAGATTGAATATTTGAAATTGAAGCTAAAGGTAAACCAAGACTTATGGCTTGTCGGATATCACTGTCTGTTTCGTCTACTACAACTTGATAGGTTGAATCGCTTGTTTGAGTCAGTCTCTTGTCAAAGTTTAGATAATTAAGCGTTGTGTTTAGTCCATTAGAGAACAGCAAAATAGCAACAATAGCTAAGATCAGTTTAAACCTTAGCGACAACAATCCCTTTGAATTATCTTTATTGTAAGTATCCATCTTGCTGTTCAATCCCATATATTACTGAATGGTCAGTTCGAAGCCCATCTCAGAATTTGCAGCTACAACAGAGACCTGGGATATAGGTTGTTGTTGGCTCAGCCTATTGATGCATTCTTCGGCTAGTTTGGGCATTAAAGAACGATTGATAATTTGCTCTACAGCTCGACCTCCTGTCGTTGGATCGGTATTTTTCGCTACGACATAATCAACAAAACCTTTGTCCCAAGTAAACGAAGCCTGATACTGTTCAGCCAGCTTTTTCTTGATGCGATTTAGAGATATCTCAGTAATTTTTGATAGTTCCTCATCATTAAGAGGATAGTAGGGGACAATAGTTGTTCGGCCTAAAAACGCTGGCTTAAAATAGTGTTGTAAATCAGGACGGATAGATTCAAGTAACTCTTCATTGCTCAAGCGCTCATTGCTATTAGAGCACGCGTCACAAATAGCTTGATCTGCAGCATTGGATGTCATGATTATAATCGTGTTTTTAAAGTCAACATTACGACCCTCACTGTCTTTTATATGTCCCTTATCAAAAATCTGATAGAACAGGTCGTGCACGCCCGGATGAGCTTTCTCCATTTCATCTAATAAAAGAACAGAGTATGGATTTCGACGGATAGCTTCGGTTAAAACACCGCCCTCTCCAAAGCCGACATAACCAGCAGGTGACCCAAGTAGCATTGAAATTTTATGCTCTTCTTTAAACTCGGTCATATTGATTATGGTTAGATCGTTGTTTCCACCATATAGTTGCTCTGCAAGAGCCATGGCCGTTTCGGTTTTTCCGACGCCACTTGGTCCACACATTAGGAACACGCCGATAGGTTTACGATTATCAGTTAATCCAGCACGTGATATACGAATTGCTTTCGCTAATTCCTGCTTAGCAACATTTTGACCAATTACTCGTTTATCTAGTTCCTCTTCAAGTGACAGTAAACGAGCGATCTCGTCACTCATCATATTTCCGACCGGAATTCCAGTCCAATTAGCGATAACCTGGGCTATGGTATTTTCATCAACCATTGCATTAACCAGAGGCTCTTCTCCCTGCAGCGCTGTCAGTTTGTCAATAAGATCATTCAGTCTGTCTTGTTTTGATTTATCGACTTTGTCACCAGTTTGTGCATCGCTGATTTCTTGCTGTAACTGCTTAATATCATCGACAAGTTCAATTTCTTGTTCCCAGCGCGACTGATAGTCACTGAGTTTCTTTTCATTGTCGGTAATTAGAGATGCTAATTGCTTAATTTCATCTTCAGAGGTAGCAAATAATGCATTTTCTTTTTCGAGTGCAGATTTTTCATTCTTCTGGTAGCGAATTGTTTGTTCAAGCGCTTCAATGACTTCTGGCTTTGCGCCTTGTGTTAGAGCAATTCGAGCACTTGCCGTATCTAAAAGGCTGATTGCTTTGTCAGGGAGTTGACGGCTGGGAAGGTAGCGAATAGACAAATGGACGGAGGCATCAATGGCTGACTCAGTGATAAAGGCGCCATGATGGCTCTGTAACGATGATGCAATTCCTCGTAACATTTGCTTTGCATCTTCCGCGTTAGGCTCTTCAATAGAGACGACTTGGAAGCGTCGAGTTAATGCGGGATCTTTTTCAAAGTATTTCTTGTATTCAGCCCAAGTAGTAGCAGCGATTGTCTTAAATTCCCCACGAGCTAAGGCTGGTTTAAGTAAGTTTGCTGCATCATTTTGGCCTGCAGCACCACCTGCTCCAATTAGGGTGTGAGCTTCATCGATGAATACGATAATAGGATGATCGCTATTTTTTACTTCATTAATGACGTCTTTTAGGCGGTTTTCAAACTCACCTTTCACACTGGCACCAGCTTGCAGTAACCCCAAATCTAAGGAATGTATTTGGACGCCTTGAAGGGCGCTAGGAACTTCATTGGCTGCAATTCGTAGCGCCAATCCTTCGACAACAGCTGTTTTACCAACACCGGGTTCACCAACCATTATTGGGTTGTTCTGTCTTTTTCGACACAGAATATCAATGGCTTTGCGAACTTCGCTATTACGCCCAGAGATAGGATCGATATTTCCATCAATAGCTTGTTGAGTAAGGTTAGTGGTGTATTTACTCAGTGCGTCATTACCCATAGGTGCTGCCCCATCTGCAGAACCACTATGAGCCGCCGTTTTGGTTTTCACAACGGCAGTTTTGTTTATAAGGCCTTGTAACGATTCTAGAGAAACGTTCTGTAAGCTTTCGAGCTCCAGTGTATTCATACCTAATACATTTTGCTGCAGCATAGCTTGGATAAGGTGTAGACTAATGATTTCACCATGGCCATAGTTAACAGAAGCTATCATCCACGCATCTTTTACGATTTCAGTTAGTGCTTGACTAAGAGTTGGTTGTCCCTCGTTACCTTTGGGAAAACGGGCTATCTTCGAAGATAACTCATTGATTAAGTTATCTTGGGACAAGTTTTGTGATTGAATGAGGCTAGCTAAATGCTGATCTTGCTGTGATATAAGTTGTAATATCCAGTGTTCGGTCTCAATAGAAGGAACATTCTGATTCATTGCCGCGCCAGCTGATACTTCTAGTGCTTGTTTTAGCTCGGGGGAAAGCTTAGCGACTAAATTTGTTAGTGTAACTTGCGTCATACCGTTTTCCTTTCATCTCAAAGGCTGTGATTACCTAGCTCATTATTTAATCTGAAGTCGTTCACTTCAGAAGGATACTTACTATGTGTTGAGGTTTTCGCTCTGGCGCAAGGCAGTCTACTTCGCCTAATTTTGCCGCGTTGTATCTATTACTCGAAAGTCTGGGGCGATTTAAATATTCTCTTTTCACATTCAGATAAACCGAGATTGGGGTATTATCGCCAAGATAATGCTGAATTAACTCTTTCATGTTTTTTGCGAGTAGGGGATCCGACTGTATAGTGATGAGTTCGTTTTCAGTCTTAGGCGTGATATAAACCAAAAGATGGCTGAAATGAGTCAAGCACGTGTTTCCTAGCAAAAAACCATGGCCCACTCTGCTGTTGTAATTTATATGCTTCCCCAATCGGGTTAGTGAGTCTCCAGGCAGCTGGCGTCTTTCGTTTATTTTTGTCGAAACCTTCATTCTAAAGGGAAAATAATCGTTGAGTATTTGTGATAGCGTCTGTAGGTTCCTTTGCCCTTGATTGAGTAACATGGAGTATTGGAAATACTTAGAATGCTTTCGGTCTAATGCCGCTAGATTGTTCAGTAAAGCAGTTTTCTCCGGTTGAATCTCATTTTGAATAACCAACCAGGCTCCAGTTTCTAAGTGACTGACTAATTCAAAATACCTTTGGTTAAATACATCAAGGAAATCCTTTAAGGCATGTTCATCGCGGTGTAAAGAAGATAACAGTTCTTCATATATGTAGTTTGGAATTACCCCTTTTACGCCAGACAAAGCTTGCTTCGCGAGACGCAACTTAAGCCGATTATTCTTTAAAGAAAAATACTGGATTTCACTGGCGTCGCCGGTTGGCATCGCTTCTGCTTTCAATTCAAGCGTTATTCTGTTTGGATTTTGGTTTGTCCAGTGCGTCAGTAACCTCATCGCTTGAGCAAAGTCGTATTGTTGTGGGTGTTGCCTAAGATCGTTTATCAATGACATTAATTTCCCAGTTAGCCGCTACATGGCTAACTGGCTCCCATGTATTTTAGGATATTGCTTTACGACACCATCTCTGCCGTAGATCCTGACCGATACTTGTATATATCTGTCGAAACTACAAAATTGCTGGAAAAATCGATTAAGCACATCACAAAAAGCAAGAAAGCTGTTTTGAGTATCAAGTGTCAGTTCTATCTCGCTACCAGGTGAAAATACGTTCTTGCCCATGATTCGTATGGCTGATACTTGCGATTTAACAGATACACTATGTATTGCCTGTATTTCCTCAGCAGAAAGTTGTTCTCTGCTGCATAGCTGAAGCATTTGTTTGAGTGTTTCGGTAGGATTATCTGCATGCAGTAGTGACGAAAAGTTACCATTTAGTAGACCAACAAATTGCCAGTGGAGATTCAAATTTTGCTCACGCTCAATGGGAGCGGTGGGGGGATATATGGCGCTGAACGTGCCCGGTATATCAATGTTTTCTGAGCATTCCATTTCCCCGTCGATTCCACAGGCTTGTTTACCATTAGTACAAAGTAGGTAGGTACCATACAATTTGCTAAATTCCAGTTCATGTGTTGGTTTGAGACTAATTGCTAGTCTAAATTGCCCAGATAAATCTCTAGAGCTTTGCCAGTAATCAGCATTGACGTCAGATTGATAACTATCACGAAACAAAGGTATTAATGGCTTTTCTCCTTGGGGAGTGATTTCAAATACCTCTTTTACCTCAACAACTTCTATATCGCTATCACTGTGTGCATCAGCGTTGACAGGTATAGTCAGAGACCTTTGATCATAACTGGTAGGTTCTCCAGTTTGCTCAAACAAATTTACCGCAGGTATTACATCAAGTTTAAATACATGGTTGTCGAACAGGCGCATGAACTCAGCGGGAATTGCATGCATAAACAGGTTCAGTTTGACCTCTGAACTATCGAATTCTTTAGCGGCTGATCCAAAATCTTTTAGGCGGAAAAATTGGCGCTTTTCTTTGAAAAAGAAAAACTCACTGATTAGCTGAAAGCCTGAAAACTGATTGCCTTTTTGGGGCAGAAACAAAAAATTTAAGTCGCTAATTCTATTTTTAAGTTTTTCTGCTGGCATTACGATATGTTTATTACAGCTCACATCAGAAACTGATACAGCTTTCGTTTGTCCCAACAGAAGCTCAACAATTGAGTCGGCATTATTTTCAAAACCTTGTACAAACAGATCTAGATCCTGATGATTAAGTTGGGAGAATTGAATACTAGGATCGCCTGTTGAGAGTGAAAGCTGAATGACGGCTGTCGATTGCTCTGTGCTGACGGGGCGGTTAAATTTAAACGGGGCGCTTGATGCTGCGGTATCTATTAGTTGAAATGGAGCTGTTACCAGTTTATCAACGGTCGTAAATTGACAGGTTCGACCTTTAGCATCTGAAGTAAAATGTGACCCTTTTGGAATGGTGGTTGACTCTGGAGTATCTCCTTGGGCAGACAAATGCATGTAAGCAACACTCGGTATGGTTTGGGTGTAGCTAGGATAAATGACATTTAGCAGCCCTTCGACAACTTGCGGTAACTGCTCAGATAATTGTTTCTCTACCGTCGCGTTTAATAGTGAAACTCCATCAAGAAGCCTGGCAAGGCTCGGGTCTTCAATTTTACCTTGGTGAATATTGAGGCGGTCAGCATATTCTGAATGTTGGTGTCCAAACTGTCCGAGTGCACGTCTTACAAATGTTAGCTCTTGTTCAAAGTAACGCATTAAAGGATCAGTCATAGCTATCCTCCGTCATAATTGTTGTAAGATCGTTGAGAGATATTTTTGAGTCAAAGATAAGTTCTTGCTCTCCTCTCGATGTATTGGCTCTAGCAATAATATTAAACACCAGAGCGTTTTCACTTTCGTTGCGCTCTAGCAGCTCCACTATGACTTGAGACAAACGTGGTTCAAAATGGCGAATGTAGCTTTCTAGGCGAATAGCTAGTTGAGCTTGATCTAAACTGGCACTTAACAGCTGAACATCTTCAATCCCAAACCTGAGGTTGGAGCGATGAAGTTCAATAAACCGATCGTCGATGCTCAGTAAAGAAGATTCTGACTCAAGTAGCTTGGTTAGGTGATACTTTATGTCTTCGACTTCTTCGGTTTGAGTTGAACCTTTTGAATCAATAAATGCTTTCCAAAATCCCATTAGCCAACCTCATCAAGCTCTGTGGTCAATACTACTTCACCAGTGAAGTGGTCATATTGATATTGAGGTACAATCCTAAGTGTGCAAATAAAGTTTCCCGCTTGAGTCTCCGACTCGGATACCGATATTTTCGCGAAACTAAGGGGGTACTTGGCTAGTGTTTCTTCATTTGCATAATTAACATTGCTAGAGAATTTTTCAATCCACTGTGTTAGAAAACGTTCACATTCGGAAGCGGTATTGAAGCTTCCCAGCATTTCTCGTACCTGTACTTTTAGGTAGTGTGCGATGCGGCAAGACATTAAGCTGGTTTGGATTTGTGTTAGCACTTTATCATTATCTGATGTTCCACTTTGCCAGATGGAATTATTACCGTTGAAAAAATATTTGTCTGTCAATGGACTTTTTGTGATAGGGATAAATCCGTGTTGGGCGTAAAATGTTGAGATTTTGCCAAATAAAACTACATTGGTTTGCGGTTCTCTGATAAATAAACACTCGTGCTGGTCGATATTAATGACGGCTCCCTGAGATTTATCATTCCAGCGAGATTTTAGAAAACCAAACCAGTTTACCCTATGGTATTCGCGCATTATTGTTGATACTAGGGCAAAGCCAGAATTCCCCCATAATCCACTACCGAGCTCATTATATATGAAACCTACCTTCATGTTTTTGTATTGATGTCTCATGCGTATCAAAGGCATTGCGAAACCTATAAAACGGCAACTTTGCTTGCTACGAAGTGATTGCCACGCATGAAAATCTGGTCCTGACAAGATTTTTTCTATTCTGTCAATATCAGAAAGCCAGTCTGCTCCAGACTCTACAAAAAAATTTTTATTAGGGGAAAAAATCATTGGGCATAATGTGGATTCACCAAGTTTACTTAGTAGTTCAACAGTAAATAGGTCGTCATAGTCAGCGTCGAAATCCATATCAACTGACACAGGGTGGGTAAACAATATGCAACCAAAAGGCTGGCCTCCTAGAGTGTTAAGCTCCTTGTTACCTATTTTATTAAACAAATTTGATGCTTTGATATTGTATGCTTGATTGACATCAGAAGAGACTTCATGCCAATGCATATCTAGGACTTTGACTTTCACCCTTTGATTATTGATGGGCAAGCTCACAAGCCCGTGTATCCCCAACCAACTGCCATGTAAGCTTTTAAATTCGTCATGATGAACTATCTTATCCATCTGGCGCGAGAGCTTCCTGTCTAGTTGAGAAATCATCTTGGCGATGAAATCGATGAGAGAAAACTTGTTATCTAGGGCACTTGGTTGAAGTTCAAACAATACAGACAGCGCCTTTCTGAGAAAGTCGCTGTCTGTATTGTCTATCTCCAAAAATTTTTTTTGCCAATCAAGATTTAAGTTCAGTTGCATATTATTCCTGAGTCATACAAACATATAAACAAGGCCGGGGTTAACCGGCCTGTAATTCGATTAGCCTGGTATTTTGGCAACCATACGAACTGAGGTAGTTAGCTCTTCAAGTTGTAACCAAGGTCTAAGGTGAGCCACCGCAGAATAAGAACCTGGGCGTCCAGGCTGCTCAACTACCTCTATTCTTGATTCACACAGTGGTGTTTTTGCACGTTGCTCGTTACCAATCGCGCCAGCATTGGTGTACTGATCGATCCAAAGCTGAAGTTCTCGTTGAATGTCCGAAGCCTCCAAATTTGAGCCGAGCTTGTCGCGTCCCATTACTTTTAGGTAATGAGCGATACGGCTACTGGCCATAATGTAGGGAAGACGCGCGGAAATTGCTGCGTTTGCTGTTGCATCTGGATCAGTGTACGTTTTTGGCTTTTGAGCTGTCTGACCACCAATAAATACACCGTAATTCGAGTTCTTGTAATGAACGAGAGGCAAGAAACCTAAATCGCTAAGTTCTTTTTCTCTTTCATCAGTAAGATTTACCTCTGTGGGACATTGTTGGACAAGATCTCCTGCGTCAGTTTTGTAGGTTAGGTTAGGAAGGTTCTCGACTTTTCCTCCATTGTCCAAGCCTCGTATTGATGTGCACCAGCCTGATGCTGTATAGGCTTGAGTCATCTTTAAACCGAGGTCATAGGCAGCGTTGGACCAGACCAATTGGTCGTTGCTTGATGGATTTGGATTACCATCCATATCAGTAGCAAGCTCTTCATAGTCGAACAATTCTGTGCCAAGGCCTTTATTACCATAAGGTAAGCGTGCCAAGGTTCGGGGCAAAGTAAGGGTTACATATCTTGCGTCGTCACTTTCACGAAATGCATTCCATGCCGCATAAGCAGGGGAGTCAAAACCTGCTGCAACGGGTTTGCCCTCATCAAATGTGGTGAAGTCATTAAATTCGAACATTTGTGCATTGGCTGCAGCAACAAATGGAGCATGACAGGCAGCCGCTACTTCACCCATATAGCGAAGGAGAGCCACATCCTCATCTTTAGCACTGAATTCGTAATCACCAATGAAAGTTCCATAAGGCTCACCACCAGCAGTACCAAACTCTCCTTGATAAACAGCGTTAAACAGTGGGCTGCGATCGATTGCAGGCGCATCTTCAAATTGGTCGAGCAGCTCTTCCTGAGTGAAATCAACCATTTTTATCTTTAAGTCTCGACCGAGCTCACTTTCTTTTACCAGTTTCTGTATGCCCCGCCAAGAACCTTCGAGCTTTTGAAAGTCCTCCTGCTGCATTACCTCAGATAATTGCTTGGAGAGCTTCTTATCAATTTCTAAAATCGCATTTTCAATAGTCTTAGTAACATTCTTATCCCATGTTACTGTCCCAGAAAGCGCTTGTTCAGCAAGAACTGAAAATAGCTCCTTAGTTGTGTCGGCGGGGGTTTGAGTTGTTGCTTCTATCGCTCGGTCAAGAAAACTCAGTGAGCCTTCTGCCGCTTCCGCTTGCGGTTGATTTTCAGCTTCTGTACTCATTATTCGCCTCCTTCTTTACTTACACCCAGTTCTTCAGATAACGCGTTGATCGTATCTGCACTCTGTAGGACTTCTTTAAGCAGCTTCTCTAAATCCCGCGAGCGATCTGCTTTGGAAAGAAGAACTTTTAGTTGGTTGCGGGTTTCAACTAGCTTTTTAAGAGGCTCTACCTGCTCTACAATCGCTTCAGGTTCAAAGTCTTTCATGGAGTTAAATTTGAGTGCAGCTTCGAACTGACTATCATCATCAGCAAGGACGTTGTCGACTTTTAAGGACAATTCTGGTCCCACACGTTTCATAACAGTATCGAAATTATCTTTATCAACATTGTAAAAAGTCCGGTCTTCAACGTCTTCTTTATCCTGCTTATGGCCTGAGTAGTCACCAATTACCCCAACCACAAATGGGAGTTCTTTGGTTTCTACGGCGCCATTAGTTTCCACATCGTAAGTAATACTCACTCGGTTTTTACTTACACGTTTGTGCTGGGAATTCAGTGCCACAGTAGGCCTCCTTACTTAATTGGCTTGCTTATGAGGTGACTCTGGTTACAACCCTATCGAAATCAACCCATTAGCTCTTGTCCATATTTCTATTTTTCTTTAATGTAGGTTGTCTTGAAAATGTTCCATCTACAATATTATGCGGATTTTGCCTTTGCTGTTGAGGTTACTTCAGCTTTAGTTGTATCGAAGCCTACCTCTGGACCTTTCTCTATTTTTCCTCCTTCGTCCTCTACGTAGTAAACCATGTTAATTATGGTGTAGGTCAAGGAGAAAGACTCATTGGGTAGACTACCGTCACTGCCAGCTAGGTTGTAACTTGATATCCGTGCAGCCTCGAGAGTCAATATAAGATAAGGATCCGCGCCATTCCCTTCACGGTTTGGTTTGGTCATGACTATTTCTACTTTATTGCCTTTAGGGCCAGGAGCGTATAAAAATGAGGTTATGTATGGGCTTGCCCCATCACATGAACGTGTTATGTTAACTTCTCCCAAAGCTACCATTCCTTGGTCAGCGTTATTGGCATTACCGACATCAATACCAACGCCTCGTACCGCGTTCCAAGAGAAACTATCAATAGCAAAGAACCCGTCTTTACCACCGATTTTTTCTATTGTAGCCGCTCCCTTAGGGACAGTATTACCATCAATCTTCATGAAAATAGAAGCCATTGTGTTCTCCTTTGCTAATTAGCATATAGTGTGTTACCACTCGAAATTACTAATCCCACTATCAGACTGAGTACTTGTGTCATTTGGAGAGGGACTTTTACTGTGTGCTACAGTCTCAGATGAGTCTGAATCTTTCGGTGGTTGTGTGTTTACATCTGTCTCTACAAGCCCAGACGGTTGGGTGAATGCTCTGTTTAGTGATGGGGGAATACTGCTAAGCTTTGTGGGTTCTAAGTTGTCCATACCAGAAACTTGATTGATATGGGTAATCGCTCCTGAGTTACCACCTGTCATCTCGTTTAATAATTCAGGTAAGCTCATGTGGCCCCAACGAATTGCACGTTCAAGTAAAAATGGAATAGGGCTGTGTGGCTCTGTTTTTTGAAAAAAACGTGAAATTTTACGTAGCTCGTGAAAGGCTTGGTCGCGACTTGAAATAACATGAACGACAGAGCCCGGTTGATTAGGTTGACCTTGTCCAACTGCTGCACTTTGATTATTTGCTAGGGGAGTCTGCGTCATGCTCGAAGTTACATCAGAAGGTTCTGAGCTTGAAGAGCTTTGTTCAACACTTGTCGCACCTTGTAATGATTCAAAGTTGATGAGTTTGAAATTAGTGTCTAGTGGCCAAGGAGCGAACCTATCACCAACAAGATATTGTATTGCATTGAGAAGATCAGAGAGATTTGCTTTAGCATACTTAAAGCTGACCGGAGAAACATTTACTTTCTGGCACGCCTGAGCGATGAGCTTTTCCGCTGTGTCGAAGTTCTGATAGGCACTAGCAAGATCACTGACGACAGTTTCCATTTCGTTGGAGTATAGTGAATAGGCAGACTCTTTTAGCTCTGATAGGGTTCCGCTTCGCTCTGCCCTCAAAAAATCACCAAATGTAACGTGTCCGATAAGGTCAGTCATTTGTAGTGGCATGAAAAGCGCAGTTGAATCTTGGGTTTCACCCACGAGTTGGAGAAGCGGTTTGATCCTAAATTCTGTTAGCTCTTTATTACGTCCATCTTCGTCATTACTTTTTAGTTTATCTGCAGGAGGCTGAGGGTGAAGGGTTTCCCAAAATTCTTCGATAATTTTTACCAAAACTTTTGTTACATCAGCGAGGTTAGTATAAGGGGAAGAAGTAAATAGTTGGCTGGTAATAAACCAACCTAGTAGTTCGGTATCTTTTGTTTGGGATGTTAACGCATCAAATGTGGTAGTACGCACCAAATTCCAATTAGTGTCGTTCGCTTCGATAAGTGCTTCATCACCTGAAGCGTCAGGTGTTTCAACTAACTGTCGAAATGATGATTGCGCTGTATTGTAGTGATTTCGCAGAGTACGGTAAGCACTTCTGTCCAACTTGAGATAGCTACCTGATGGTTGCTCTTCAGATATAGGTTTCAATAACGCATCAACATCTACCATATACAGTCCATCTTTAGCCTTTGACAAGAAAAATATAATCTATTCAGTTATTTGTTATTTGTAAGTAAGAACCTGCATATCAAATTCTAGATGGTTTTTCGCAAAAAACTTCATTGAATTCATTATTTTATTAAAATGGTGATCGGTTTCTAAAAAACTGATGTTGCATCCTGTTAATGTCGTTAATTTATTCAGTAATAATAATAGGTTACATATTCATGACACTCTAATATGAGTTATTTTAATAGCTCATAACTGGTTTTTTCTCATTACAGAGAATGCAGAAAAAGTTAACCTCCGATAAGAACTGTCGGCATTCCGAGAACAATTGAGCCACCATGTGCGGTGGTATCTCCCATTCTTGCTGCGGGCTTACTATTAATTAATACGGTAGCACTTCCCTTAACGATTGAATCTGGCGGGCCCACGCATACAACGATATCCCCAAGTGTAGCTGCTGGCATATTTCCTATTAGAACAGTCGGAGCTCCAGGTCCAGTAATTGGTCCACCAACGTGAGGGATAGGAGGAACCGCCGGTGTTTGCATTGGGCATACATGCATATCTGTAAGTCTGGCGGCAGGGAGAGTCATATCAGACCTCCGTTTCCACCTTGTGCAATATCAATTGCTGCTATAACGGCGTTTTCATAGTAGGTGGAGGTTTGATCCCACACTGGTAAGGCAGCGGCGTGATTAATGGCTCCCGCGACCGCTTTAGCGTACAAATATGGGTCAGGTAATACAGTCGGTAAGTCTGGCGCCACTATACTCCCAGAGCCGTTCCAAAATACCGCCTGGCTAACCCAAGATGGCCCACAATTGAGTTCTAATCGATTTGCAAATAACTCAGACTTTCTGCGCAGTTCTTCAGACGGAGATAATGCCCAGTGCTTTGTAGTATCCAATGCCATTTTTTGAGCATCATTCCAAACATCATTGCGAGAATATAGACAACATAGTGCCCACCAAATACTTTCTCTAACAGGTAACGCATGGGCGAGAAACTGTACTAGATCATTATAAAGTTCTGACTTTTGCAAACTCACTATCACTTGCTCTATCGGAAGTTCGTCATTGATACACTCCTTAGCTTCATCAGAAGCTTGAAACCTTGGCATAATTTGAGAACTGCTTTGATAGGGGATTTTTTTATACATAGTTTTAATTAACCTTAACAATCGCACCTTTCAACTCACCTAATACACCGCCGTCGAAAGTCCCTTTTAGACCTGACTTGAATTCAGCGCTTAATGAACCTTCAGCACTTAACGTGGTATCTGCTTTCATCTCTATGCTTAGTCCTTTTATACTATTTGAAGTGGTTGCTTCAAGTGCTGTAGTCGTGCCTGATATTTTATTTGCGGATGTCGCTTTACTGGTAACATTGGTGCCTTCTAAATCCAGCGCACTGCTTGCTTTTATGTCTATGTTGGTGGCTTCTATTGATATTGAAGAAGAAGACATCGATATTTTGCTGGACCCAACCTTCAAGTCAATGGTGTCATCAGCCTCTAGCGTAATGGTCTTTGCTGAGCCACTCATATCCTTAGTAACAGATAAAGTATAGCTATCTTCGGTTGTTATTGTCATAGCTTTGGTAACGGTTTGGCTCAACTCTCCTTTCACGGTTTCTGTATGATTATTTTCAATTTCTTGTGAGATATCTTTTGCTGCATGAAGGTAAATAAGCTCATTGTCCTTTTTATCATCGAAATAGAGTTCATTGGCTTCTGCGGTTAATTTAGTTTTTATACCGCTTTTGGTTGTATTCTCTTCTTTGTAAGGAGGAGCATTATCGCTGTTATAGACACTTCCAGTGATAATGGGCTGGTCGGGATCTCCATCAATGAACGAAACTAACACTTCTTGACCTACTCTAGGAATAAACTGTGCACCATAGCCACTACCAGCCATCATTTGGGCGACTCGTACATAGCAACTGGTTTTGTCACCACTGGCTTCTGTATCCCAGTGGAATTGAATTCTTACGCGTCCTTGATCGTCTTGGTTTATCTCTCCTGCTGTGTTTCCTGCAACAGTCGCGCTTTGTAATCCTTTTACAGACTGCTTTCCTTTGGGCTTTGGATAATTGGGTGTCGCTTTTGGTATCAGTCGAACTTCGGTGCTGCACTGAACATCGTCTTTGTAATGTGTGGCTATGCCAACGACGGAAAAATCACCTAGCTGTGATTTATCCAAGTGGCTACTTAGGGAAAACCAAGTAGCGATATCAAACATATCGTGTTTGGCATGAGCTATGACGGATTGATAGTCTTGTTCAACATATTCAATTCTTCTTTTAGCGAGGTTACTTGAAAGATCTGTCATGTTGCCGCTTACACCTAGCTCCGGATAGAGCACAGAAGTCAATTTAGTGTTATTTGCTACTGTATTACCGCTTTTTTTTGCTTTACTTGTTACCAACTTGGACTGCGAATAGTCATAAGCTGTCAATTCAATGCTGGCGCCATGGAAGTCCATAACAGGAACCCAAGATTCTATGAGTGGTAGGCTTCCTGATGGTGTTTCTTGCATATCAAACTTAGCCACATCTGCTTTGGTATACGGAGAAGTGGCGTCTTGAATCACCATTGTGTGCTCGCCGGATTGATGCTCAAAATAGAAGTGCAACCCCTCTTCTGCAAGCAATCGAATAACGAAGTCATAGTCTGATTCGTCGTACTGAAGGCAATATTCTCTCTTGGTGGAGGGCAAACTTGAAAGCTTATATTTGCCCTTAAAACCAGCATTATCAAAAATATCACTGATTATGTCTTTAGTTGTTTGGGTTTGATAAACACGGAAAGAGTGGGTATGTGTAAGTAGCCAAAACCAAGGCTTGAGTATGACGCGAAATTGCATGAACTGGAAATTGGCATCCAACCCCATTTGTTCAATGCGAGTTATAACACCATTGAATGTCCTTTGTAGTTTGTTGCTGCCAGATTCGTTGCTATATCGATTGATAGTTAGGAGCTGACCTAACTGGTCTTGAGCATCAAACGTTGAAGAGACGATCGTTGCAGTGATTTCAAATGGAATAGACAGGGCCTGAGTGACGATAAAATCGCTAATTAAGTGTTCTTGGCTTTTATAATCTTTCGCAGACATTAACCCTGCCGATGCTGAATACTTATCAGGCATAGAATATCCTTATCTTAAAAAGTCTTTATAAATTATATTGATATGCGTAAATCTAACCGGATTAATACAAAGTAGCAGTTAATTCATAGTTAATAAATCTCGCTTGCTGGGATACTCGATAACTCTCATTCAAAGTAAACTAATGTGTGAGCTATCTTTGTATTTTGCAAATTTATCTGCTGTCCACTACGAGCAAAACGGCTTTTTTGTAGGCAAAACTCATACTTTCGATTTCATTTTTACTTCGCCAAATAGACTCAACAGGTGGCAATATCACGAAAAACACTAACGGTTCATGGTGAAGAGAACGCCAACGCCGATCTAAGTCGTTTTTCTTGTGTATGTTCATATTGATGGTAAGAACAAGGCTATCTTGGGCTAGTTCTGAATTAGGGATTTTACCCAGTTCGTGCACCGCCCCCCAAAGTGTATCAAGTGATCTTTCTTGGACACTTCGCAAAAAGAGTTCAAATTCGAGACCAGCTGGATCATTGTGAATTGTAGTACTCAAGCGATGTTTTAACCTAATACCACCAATAAATGGAAGTGCATGCTCTGCACTCATAGTAGCGCTTTTTGACAGCGGGCAAAGCTGAATAGAACTGTTAGGGTGCTTGCTGGTAAAAACCTCACAAGTAAATTGTTTGATTATTGACTCTAGCGCATGATGAAACAGACTGGTTTGAACATCACTTATCGATACAGCAGAGCTTACTTCTGCTTCATTGAACACTATCTTAGCTACGTCATTTACGCCTTGGAAGTCTGAGACGCTGACATAGCGATTTGATTTGATCGCTTTGATAACAACATTGTTTGTCTCTATTAAAGTAAGGCTTTCATCTGAAAAAATACTATTTGATAACCGAGGATAATATGGTTCTCTTGTGGTTGAAGAAAAGTAAGAGCATGAACTAAGAATGGTACAAGCAACAGTTAGGATTACCGCTTCTATTATGTGGGTGCGCATTCGACTACCTTCTCCTTACTGCACTAATCAAAAGATATTAGCGACATGCTCATTTAAGTTCATATCACTTATTGTGCTAACCCAAGATTAAGTCACAAAAGTTTATGTAATGAACTTAAATCTTCTCTAGAAAATACGACCTATGATCGATATCTATCACTTTATGAGAAAGGTTGTCGACAATGATCTGGTTTTAGGCGTAATAGTTTGGAATTTTTGTTAATTAATCCATAACATTGTAGACAATGTAGCTAATCCACTCGTTAGTCATGAATGAAGACCTCGTTTCTCGAATTAAAATACAACTCGCAGAGAGAGAAAGCACTAAATCAGAAAATTTAACCGAGCTCTTAATAGATGTCATTGTCACCGGAGCAATCGAGTCCGGCAGCAAGATTTCTGAACCCGACTTAGCCAAGCGTTTAAACGTGAGCAGGGGGCCTTTGAGAGAAGCTTTAATGCGGATTGAAGGGTTAGGGCTAATCGAACGAATTCCCCATGTGGGGGCGAGAGTTGTCAAGCTGTCTGCTGAAAAATTAATTGAAGTGTACTCTGTTAGAGAGGCACTGGAAGGCATGGCTGCAAGGCTAGCTGCTAGGCACATCTCAGAGGACGAGATAGTCGGTTTGGATAAATTGCTTACAAAACACTCTGAACATATTGATGAAGTTGAGGGGAGCTCATATTTTCACCAGCAAGGTGATTTCGATTTTCACTATCGTGTAATATTAGCCAGTCGTAATAGTAAACTTATCTCCTTATTATGTGATGAGCTATACCATTTACTTCGTATGTACAGATATCAATCTCCGCGTTCTCAATCTAGGCCTAACGAAGCATTAAGTGAACACAAGCTGATACTCAAAGCGATAGAAAATCGTGACGAAGAATTGGCTGAACTTCTTATGAGACGGCACATTTCAGGCAGTAGAAAGTTAATAGAACAACAAATTATAGTGACTCAAAATGATTAGAAGGAAATAGTCATGGGTTTATCTCAAGGTGCAAAGTTTAGGGCAGCAGTAGAAAAAAATACTCCATTGCAAATTGTTGGAGCTATCAATCCTTACTGCGCAATGATGGCAAAAAATTTGGGGCATCAAGCCATTTACCTATCTGGTGGTGGTGTGGCCAATGCTTCTTATGGATTACCGGATCTCGGTATTACCACCCTTAACGATGTTTTAGTGGATGTAGAACGTATCAGCAACGCGTGTGACCTTCCTCTTTTGGTCGATATTGATACAGGATTTGGTGGTGCGTTTAATATTGCGCGCACAATAAAAGCAATGGAAAAAGCAGGTGCAGCTGCAATACATATGGAAGATCAAGTTGCACAAAAGCGTTGTGGTCACAGGCCTAATAAGGCGATAGTAAGCCAGCAAGAGATGGTTGATCGTATTAAAGCGGCGGTCGATGCCCGTGAAGATTCAAATTTTGTCATTATGGCCAGAACAGACGCGCTTGCCGTTGAAGGGATGGACAAAGCAATAGATAGATCTATAGCCTGCGTTGAAGCCGGGGCTGATATGGTGTTTCCTGAAGCAATGAACAAACTCAATCAGTATGCACAATTCTCCAAAGCTATAGGTAAAGATGTCCCAATATTGGCTAACATTACTGAATTTGGTCAAACCCCTCTATTCAACACCCAGCAGCTAGCAGAAGTAGGAGTTGATATGGTGTTGTATCCACTCAGTGCATTTCGTGCCATGAACAAGGCTGCAGAAACTGTCTATTCTCACCTTTTAAAAGAAGGTAATCAGGAAGAACTCATTGGTATGATGCAGACGCGCAGTGAGTTGTATGATCATCTCAATTATCATGATTATGAGCAAAAACTAGATACGCTTTTCTCGCAAGAAAGCAATTAGTATGGTGTAAAGGTTCTTATATTCAATAACGTTAAATGAGTTTGGTGATCAGTAAGTACGTTTAAATTGCCAAACAGGAAAGGAGTTCGATATGTCAACTAAACAGTTAGGTGGCGCAGGCTTGAGAGGCCAAAGTGCTGGAAGCACAGCGTTATGTACAGTAGGTAAAACAGGAACCGGCCTTACCTACCGAGGCTATGATATTCATGATCTCGCGAACAATGCACAGTTTGAGGAGGTCGCACATCTGTTATTGCGAGGGCACCTCCCTACTCAGCAAGAACTAGATGCTTATAAAACACGCCTGATCAGCCTTCGTGGTTTACCAGAAGAAGTTAAAAAAGCGCTTGAGCTTCTCCCACGCGACGCACATCCTATGGATGTGATGCGTACAGGGTGTTCTGTTTTAGGAAACATTGAACAAGAGTCTGACTTTTCTGGGCAACTTAATGCGACAGAGAGAATGTTAGCTTTGTTTCCTGCAATTATTTGTTACTGGTACCGGTTTAGTCATGATGGAGTGAAAATTGACACGCAAGATCAGTCACAAAACTGTATTGGTGGCTACTTTCTGAAAATGCTGACAGATAAAGAGCCGAGTGAGCTACACAAGCAAGTTATGCATTGCTCGCTGATTTTATATGCAGAACACGAGTTTAATGCGTCAACTTTTGCAGCGAGAGTATGCGCATCAACCCTTTCTGATATTCATTCATGTATTACGGCTGCAATTGGCACGTTAAGAGGGCCTTTGCATGGTGGTGCCAATGAAGCGGCAATGGATATGATCCAAGATTGGCAAACTCCCGAAGAAGCTGAGTCTAATATCATGCAAATGTTGGCCAACAAAGATAAAATTATGGGTTTTGGTCATGCTATTTATAGAGAAAGTGATCCAAGAAACGCATTAATTAAACGTTGGTCTAAAGAGTTGTCAGAGCAGGTAGGTGACAAACACCTATACGCTGTTTCTGAACGAGTAGAGGCCGTTATGAAACGTGAAAAAGGGTTATTCTGTAATGCTGACTTTTTCCATGCTTCAGCCTACCACTTTATGGATATCCCCACTAAATTGTTCACACCAATATTTGTCATGAGCCGATTAGCTGGCTGGGCTGCTCATGTATTTGAACAGCGGGCAAACAATCGCATTATTCGCCCTAGCGCGGATTATACAGGGCCAGACGCACAAGAATGGCTACCTATCGATAGAAGATAGGGAACATAACTGTTATGCCAAGGCTTGTGTTTCTGTATCAAGCCTTTTTACTTTTATGGGTTTATACCGAGTCATACATTCTGGGCTTAGGCCTTTTATCAGCTTGACCGTTTAACCTGTTCACAGCTGTTATCAAGATCACCCAACAACATAATTTCTATCACTTTGAGGCAATTATACGACTATCCAGAGTGATATTCAGATGGAAGTAATACAATGAGCTGTAATGTTAACGCTGATTATCGTAAACCGCTTTCGGGATTCGACTTGGATTTTTTTGATGCGCGCCAAGCCATCAACGATATTTCTCTCGGAGCTTATGACCGCTTGCCATATACCTCCCGCGTACTTGCCGAACAGTTAGTACGCCGGTGTAGTCCAACAACTTTAACCGAATCACTGAAACAGTTAATCGAACGCAAGAGAGATTTGGATTTTCCATGGTATCCTGCTCGAGTAGTGTGTCATGACATTCTTGGTCAAACCGCTTTAGTGGATTTAGCTGGGCTACGTGATGCGATAGCTGAGCAGGGCGGTGACCCTGCGAAAGTAAATCCTGTTGTCGAGACGCAATTGATCGTGGATCACTCATTGGCGGTGGAACATGGTGGTTTTGATCCTGATGCATTTGAGAAAAATCGAGCCATTGAAGAGCGCAGAAATGAGGACCGTTTTCATTTTATTGAGTGGTGCAAAACGGCGTTTGAAAATGTCAGCGTTATTCCTGCTGGCAACGGCATTATGCACCAAATAAATCTAGAAAAAATGTCACCCGTTATTCAAGCCAAAGATGGTGTCGCATTTCCCGACACGTGTGTTGGTACGGATAGCCATACTCCTCATGTTGACGCGCTTGGCGTGATCGCAATTGGTGTAGGGGGCCTAGAAGCAGAGACAGTCATGTTAGGTCGCCCTTCGATGATGAGGTTACCAGAGATAGTTGGTGTAAAACTGGTGGGTAAACGCAGCCCCGGAATTACCGCAACAGACATCGTTTTGGCCATTACAGAATTTTTGCGTGGCACTAAGGTGGTCTCATCTTACCTCGAATTTTTTGGCGAAGGTGCAAGCAGCTTAACAATCGGTGATAGGGCAACGATTTCTAATATGACGCCTGAATATGGCGCAACGGCTGGTATGTTTTATATTGACGAGCAAACACTCCAATATCTCAAACTAACAGGGCGTGACTCTCAGCAAGTCGAATTGGTTGAAAAATACGCTAAGCAAACTGGGCTGTGGGCCAGCGACTTGCAGGAAGCTGAATACGAACGTGTGTTGGAGTTTGATCTTTCTTCAGTGACCCGAAACTTAGCGGGTCCTTCAAACCCTCATCGCCGTTTACCGACTGCTGAACTTGGTTCAAAAGGTATTACTGGGAAGTGGGATGATTCAGAAGGTCGATTACCCGATGGAGCAATTATTATCGCTGCGATTACTTCGTGTACGAATACAAGTAATCCGAGAAATGTTGTCGCTGCTGGACTTGTCGCCAAAAAGGCAAATCAGTTAGGGCTTGAGCGCAAGCCTTGGGTAAAAACCTCTTTTGCTCCCGGATCAAAGGTGGCTAAAATCTTCCTTGAAGAAGCAGGGCTATTGCCCGAAATGGAGAAGTTGGGTTTCGGAATAGTCGGATACGCTTGTACAACCTGTAACGGTATGAGTGGTGCTTTGGACTCTGACATTCAGCAAGAGATTATCGACAGAGACTTATATTCCACCGCCGTTCTGTCTGGTAATCGAAATTTCGATGGCCGCATTCACCCGTACGCTAAACAAGCGTTTTTAGCTTCGCCCCCTTTAGTTGTTGCTTATGCCCTTGCGGGGACAATTCGATTTGACATTGAGCGCGATGCGCTGGGATATAGCTCTGACGGGCAACCAATTTATCTCAGTGACCTTTGGCCTAGTGATGAAGAAATTGACCAAACTGTCGCTGAATACGTTAAACCAGAGCAGTTTAAACAAGTTTACATACAGATGTTTAAACTTGATGAGCAACAAGCCAATAGTAATCCTTTGTATGATTGGCGCCCGATGAGTACCTACATACGTCGTCCTCCATATTGGGAAGGTGCGTTAGCGGGTAAACGAGCACTATCTTCAATGAGACCGTTAGCCATATTAGGGGATAACATCACTACAGATCATTTATCACCTTCCAATGCCATACTCGCTTCAAGTGCAGCTGGAGAGTACCTTTCAACCATGGGAGTCCCCGAGCAAGATTTTAACTCCTACGCAACACATAGAGGGGATCACCTTACTGCTCAGCGAGCTACGTTTGCTAACCCTAAACTTTTCAATGAGATGGTTTGCGAAAATGGTGAGGTGGTGCAAGGTTCTCTCACTCGTATTGAGCCTGAGGGTGAAATATCTCGTATGTGGGAAGCCATTGAAACTTATATGAGTCGCAAGCAACCTTTAATCATTATTGCTGGCGCAGACTATGGTCAAGGCTCTTCAAGGGACTGGGCTGCGAAAGGAGTTCGCTTAGCTGGCGTTGAGGTGATTGTTGCCGAAGGGTTTGAAAGGATTCACAGAACAAACCTTGTAGGGATGGGAGTGCTACCGCTTGAGTTTAAACAGGGAGAAAACCGAAAAACACTCAGACTTCATGGTAGTGAAGTTTACGACATAGTTGGAAATATTCAGGCAGGTGTAGATCTTAGTTTAATCATTACACGCAAAAACGGTGAACGCTTAGAGACTTTGGTAACATGTCGTTTGGATACACAAGATGAAGTCTCAGTATACGAGGCTGGTGGTGTGTTGCAGCGTTTTGCTCAAGATTTTCTTGCTCAGTAGGAGGAATAATGGCAAGTCATCAAACCAATCAAATAAAGGTTGCAGCAACTTATATGCGCGGTGGGACGAGCAAGGGCGTTTTTTTCAATATAAGCGACTTACCTCCTGAAGCGAAGGTGCCTGGAAAAGAGCGTGATGCATTTTTATTGCGGGTAATTGGCAGCCCTGACCCCTATGCAAAACATATTGACGGTATGGGAGGAGCAACGTCAAGTACTAGCAAAGTTGTCATTCTCTCCCCAAGTACTCAACCTGATCATGATGTAGATTACTTATTTGGCCAGATTTCGATTGATAAGGCATTGGTCGATTGGAGTGGCAATTGTGGAAATCTCTCTGCTGCGGTAGGCCCTTTTGCTATACACACTGGTTTAATGTCACCCGAACGCATCCCTGAAAACGGAACTTTAGCGGTCAGGGTCTGGCAAGCCAACATAAAAAAAACTATCGTCATTCATGTTCCTATTAGAGATGGAGTAGTACAAGAAACTGGCGACTTTGAGTTAGATGGAGTGACGTTTCCGGCGGCAGAAATTCCTGTTGATTTTATGTCACCTGCAGATGGCAAAAGTAATATGTTCCCGACAGGAAACTTAATCGATGATCTCGATGTTCCAGAGGTTGGTACATTCAATGCTACGTTTATAAACGCAGGCATACCAACCATATTTATGCAAGCCGACTCCCTTGGTTATACGGGGACCGAACTTCAAGATGACATCAACAATGACCTAAATGCGTTGGATAAGTTTGAGAAGATTCGTGCTTATGGGGCATTGAAGATGGGGCTCATAAGCAATATTGAGGAAGCCGAAAACCATCAGCACACACCTAAAATAGCGTTTGTTTCTAAGCCTAAAAGCTACCACGCATCAAATGGTAAATACATTTCTGAAAACGATGTGGATTTACTTGTTAGAGCTCTATCTATGGGGAAGTTGCACCACGCCATGATGGGGACGGCTGCAGTAGCCATTGCTTCAGCCTCATGTGTCCCAGGAACGCTTGTTAATCTGGCCGCTGGTGGCGGTGAAAAGCACTCAATCACATTTGGACACCCGTCTGGTGTACTAAAAGTTGGTGCTATTGCCAGTCACAAGGAAAAAGGTTGGGTGGTTGAAAAAGCAGTGATGAGTCGAAGTGCACGAATCATTATGGAAGGTTTTGTTCGTGTTCCTTCCGATACTTTTTAAAGTAAGCCTGTTAAATCGCTACAGGCCTTAATCCTATCTGGACATACGGGAGGATACGTTATGTCTGCCTATCAGAAAGAATATTTATTGGCCAAGGAAGATCCCAAACTGTTTTGGCAAAGCCAAGCGGACAATATTGATTGGTTTAAAAAACCGACCAAGATTTTAGAGCTTGATAATTATGGCATTGAACGCTGGTTTACCGATGGTGTCCTCAATACATGTTGGTTGGCACTAGATTATCACTGTGAGCAGGGGCGGGGTGACAATGTCGCTCTAATTTATGACTCTCCGGTTACAGGAAATAAAAGCCAATACACTTATCATGAGTTACGAGACCAAGTATCGAAAGTTGCTGGTATGCTTGCTAGTCAAGGGGTAGAAAAAGGCGATCGGGTGATTATTTATATGCCTATGATCCCTGAGGCCGCTATGGCTATGCTGGCATGCGCAAGACTAGGTGCTATCCACTCCGTGGTGTTTGGTGGCTTTGCTCCCCATGAACTTGCGGTTCGAATTGATGATGCGCAGCCCAAAACCATTATGACGGCTTCTTGTGGGATTGAATTCACGACAGTGATTCCATATAAGCCTCTTGTCGATAAAGCGATTGAACAAAGTCATTGGAAGCCTGAAAAAGTATTTGTGTTCCAGCGCCCTGAGTGTCAAGCCGAGTTAGCTCATCCTTATGATTTAGATTGGCAGCAAGAAGTTGAGAAAGCCCAACCTCACTCATGTGTTCCCGTTTCGGCTACTGACCCTTTATATATTCTCTATACATCCGGAACGACAGGTAAACCTAAAGGTGTTGTAAGGGACAATGGTGGTCATGCTGTTGCGCTCAAGTACTCTATGAGCGCGATTTATAATGTTGCTGAAGATGGCGTTTATTGGGCCGTCTCCGATGTTGGTTGGGTATTAGGCCATTCATATATTGTTTATGCACCTTTGATCCATGGTTGTAAAACTGTCCTATATGAGGGAAAACCAATAAAAACGCCGGATGCTGGTGCATTCTGGCGTGTCTGCGCAGAACATAAAGTCAATGTTTTGTTTGCTGCTCCCACCGCTTTTCGTGCTATAAAGAAAGAAGACTTTGATGGTGTCCATATTGAAAAATATGACTTATCCAAGTTACATACAATTTTCATGGCTGGTGAGAGGCTTGACCCTCCAACTTTAGCTTGGGCACAGGAAAAAGCAGGTAAACCCATCATTGATAATTGGTGGCAAACCGAGACGGGCTGGCCTATGGTCGCAAACCCTATCGGAATTGAGCCCATGACAGTTAAGGCTGGCTCATCAACCAAACCAGTACCCGGCTACAACATAGAAATACTCAATGAACAAGGGGAGGTTTTAGGGCCTAATCAGCAGGGCTTTATTGCTATTAAACGTCCTTTACCCCCCAGTTGTCTGCCCACGATATGGCGCAACCATGAAAGGTTCGAATCTGGCTATCTAAATGTATTCCCCGGTTACTATATATGTGGTGATGGTGGCTATTTCGATAGTGACGGATATTTGTACATTATGGGCCGGGTTGATGACGTAATTAATGTCGCAGGGCATAGGTTATCAACAGGGGAGATGGAGGAGGTCGTTGCTGCTCATCCAGCTATTGCCGAATGTGCCGTAGTGGGGATCAGTGATGAATTAAAAGGACAATTGCCTCTGGGTCTTGTTGTGCTCAAGGATGGGGTTAAGGTGGATGACAATCAACTAGAGGGCGAAATTGTTGATGTTGTACGAGAGCAAATTGGCGCGGTTGCCTGTTTCAAGCAAGCTCTCGTCGTCGAACGTTTGCCAAAGACTCGATCGGGTAAAATTTTGCGAAAGACCATTCGACAGATAGCCGACGGGGAAGAATATACCGTTCCTTCCACAATTGACGATCCAAGTAGTTTAAGGGAAATAGAGAAAATACTAGAGCGCTAGATTAACGTATTGAATAACCACCAAGTAGCCTCTAGTATGATAGGCTGCTTGGTGAATTAGGCTCTGTAATTATCTTATATAAGGTGTTCTATGAAAAACATCACGATTCGAGTTGCACAAACTCAGGATGTAGAGCAGCTCGATGAATTAATGTTCAGGCTACATGATGAGCATCATCACCAGTGCCCTGAACATTTCAAAACCGCTCAAGAGATAGAGCAGGAAAAAAGCATTACTCGTTATATCAACTCGCCAGATTGTTTAGTCTTGGTGGCTTGCGATGGCGATTACATCCTTGGCTTTATTACAGGACATTTTTGTGAGCTCATTTCAAGTGTGAGTAAGCCGGTTCAGATGGGAAGTGTAGATGAACTCTATGTCATGCCTGAAATGCGAAAGTTTGGTATTGCGACACAGCTATATCACGATTTGGAACATCGTTTTGATGAGTATGGTGTCAAACAAGTGTTTGTCGAGGTATGGGACTTTAACCACGTCGCACTCGATTTATATAAGGGTTTAGCGTTCCAAAATCATATTCACTGGTTACGAAAACCAATCAGTTAGCGTTGCTTTTTCTTGGCCAATCAGTTTGTTGGCGATACGAGACAAACACAACACAAAAAGATTGTGGTTTTTTCTCATTCTGATTTAGTTGACCTTCGTGTTGCAGTCATTTAAGGTCTCGGTCCGGCATTGCACAGATGATGATTTAGGCTGAGATAAAGTTGTACAAAATTAACGAAATGTTTGAAACCATACAGGGTGAAGGTGTCTTTACGGGGGTACCGTCTGTATTCATTCGCTTACAGGAATGCGCTGTTGGTTGCTCTTGGTGTGATACTAAGCATACCTGGGATGCAACCCCTCAAGACGAGCGCCCTTTAAATGAAATTCTGACTAAAACAAAGGACTCGTCCACATGGTGCAGTGCTGCCAGTTCTGACATTATCGATCAATATCATCAATTGGGTTACCAAGCTAAGCATATCGTAATTACAGGCGGAGAGCCGTGCATTTATGATTTACAACCACTCACTGAAGCCTTTGAAAATATTGGATGCAGTTGCCAAGTGGAGACCAGTGGCACATCCGAGGTATTAACCAGCGAGAAAACCTGGGTGACAGTGTCACCAAAAGTAGCGATGAAAGGAAAGCTTCCTGTGCTGGATAGTGCATTACTACGAGCCAATGAGATCAAACATCCGGTAGGGACAACCAAAGATATTGACCACTTAGATGAGCTAATAGTGCGAGCCAGCGTGCCAGAGACCACAGTGATCGCGCTGCAACCAATCAGCCAGAAACCCCGAGCAACTCAACTTTGTATTAACACCTGTATCGAGCGTAACTGGCGACTTTCAATTCAATCCCACAAATATTTGAACATTGCTTAAAGGACATAAGAAGAATGAAAAAAGCTGTAGTCGTATTCAGTGGAGGGCAAGATTCTACGACTTGCCTAGTTCAGGCACTCAATGAGTTCGATGAAGTTCATGCTATTACTTTCGATTACGGACAAAGGCATAGACTAGAGATCGAAGTCGCCCAAAGTTTAGCTAAAGAGTTGGGGGTCTCCGCCCATAAAGTTATGGATGTCGGTCTGCTTAATGAATTAGCGATTAGCTCTCTAACACGAGATGACATTCCAGTCTCTCATGAGCTGCAGGACAATGGTTTACCAAACTCCTTTGTACCCGGTCGTAATATTTTATTTTTAACACTTGCGGGTATTTATGCATACCAAATTGGTGCAAGCACTATCATTACAGGGGTATGTGAAACAGATTTTTCTGGCTATCCCGATTGTCGTGACAGTTTTGTTAAATCCATGAATACGGCTCTTGCACAAGGTATGGAATACCAGTTAACAATATCTACTCCTTTGATGTGGCTAAATAAAGCGGAAACTTGGGCGCTTGCAGATCAGTATCAGGCTCTCGATTTGGTGAAAGAGAAAACGTTAACTTGTTATAACGGTGTCATTGGTGACGGCTGTGGAGACTGCCCTGCGTGTGGGCTCAGAAAAGCAGGGTTAGAGGATTACATCAATAACCGAGAGGCCATGATGGCTTCTTTAGTTAAAAAGCAGCAGTCTGTCTAATAACAATATAAAAATGCCCTCATAAAGTCTGAGAGGGCATTTTCAAATGGCTTATCAACCCAGATACATTTTCGCTAATTCAGCAGGTTCTACTTCTTTACCTTCCAATTGTGTGTTCCAGTTGGTACCAACTAAAACACCATCTTCTGACAAAGTGAGTAACCAATCTTCGACGAAAATATCGAGTGGGATTTCTAATACCTCAAAATCGGCCCACTCTTCGACATTGTGCGCTTGCGCATCTTCTTTTGCTGACCAGAATGGCATAACTTCGCTATCCTCAAACTCAGTGGAGTCGCATGATAGCCATCCTTCTTCGTTACGAAGCCCCCAAACTAAATTGTTCTGCTTGGTGTCCGCTACAAAAAGCTCTAGGTTAGCTTGAATGTCAGAAGTTAAGTTGCTCATCGCGTTTTTCTCTTCATGGTAATTATGGATTAGGGTAGCACTGTTATCGTTAAAGCTAAATAAAAAACCAGATTTTCTGTCTAGATGACCTTGCAGGCAAAGCCTTTTAGATAAAACCCTTCTGGATAGGCTGTGTCTGTTGGGTGGTCGGCCGCTTGTTCAAAACGTTCAACAAACTTGACCTGACGACCTGCGTCAACGGCGGCATCGGCAATGATCTTTTGAAAAAGCACTTGGTCCATTAACCCAGAACAAGAATAAGTTAGCAGTGTTCCACCCGTTCTTAAGATTTGCATAGCCAGCATATTAATGTCTTTATAGCCTCGACATGCCCCATTGAGTTGTGCTTTGCTCTCGGCAAATTTGGGTGGGTCCATGATCACGATATCGAATTTTGTTCCCTGATCTCTATATTCACGCAGTAACTTAAATACGTCGGCGTTGAGAAAAACGGCACGCTTTTTCGAAATATCAAACTGGTTAATTTCGGCGTTTTTTTTTGCCGTATCCAGCGCGGGCTGGGATACATCAGCGTTGATAACGCGTTTTGCTTCACCTTTCAATGCATATAAACCAAAGCCACCTGTGTAAGAAAAGCAGTTGAGCACTTCTTTGTCTTTACAATATTTGATGGCCTGTTGGCGGCTATCGCGTTGGTCGAGGTAGAACCCTGTTTTATGGCCAGCCTTAATATTAACGCTTATCTTAATGCCATTTTCTTCAATAACAACGGACTCTGGCGGCTCTTCACCATGTAACACACCAATGCGTTCACTTAGTCCCTCTTTCTTTCTCACCGCAACATCTGAGCGTTCATATATGTTATGGTCCGGGAACACCTTTAATAGAGCGCGGGTCAGAGTGTCTTTTTGGTATTCGGCACCTGCACTCAATAGCTGACATACCAAGTAATCTTGGTACTTATCGACAGTAATGCCCGGCAATCCATCAGATTCAGCTGCAATTAAGCGATAGCCTGTAAGACCGTCGCGCTCAATAATATCCTGACGAAGTATTTGTGCTTGCTGGATCCGCTGAACAAAAAAATCTAAATCTATCTCTTGGTTCTCAAAGCTCCAAATTCTTGCACGAATTTGCGAGTGTGGAGAGTAGGCAGCTTTTGCCAGCCAAGTTCCATCATGAGCAAAAACATCCGCTGTTTCACCTAACGAAGGTTCACCCTCTATTTTTTTTATACCTCGAGAGAAAACCCAAGGATGTCTGCGCTTTAGCGACTTTTCTCGGCCTTTTTCTAGATAAATAGCTGGGGTCATGATGTTGCTCACTTGAATATTAAAGGTCGGGTATTGTCGTGGAAGTCTATAAGAAAATCAAACAAAACCGCCAGTTAGGATTGGAATATGCTTATTTGAATAAAGCCTTTTATACTTTTGCTAGAAAGTTACGAGGTCGATTTTCTATAACAATACGTTGTGTAGGTATATCATTATGGACTTTGAGTGCAAAAGGTTTCTCATAAGCGGTCGTGTACAGGGAGTCGGGTTTCGTTATCACACATCTCTGCAGGGTATGAAACTTGGCTTAACAGGCTATGCGAAAAACCTCCCCAATGGACAGGTTGAGGTGGTGATTTGTGGACATTGCCAAAAAATAGTTGAGATGGGACAATGGTTACAAAACGGGCCTAAAACTGCGTCGGTAGAATCCGTTGAGTCGGAATGTATACCTTATCAACTAATGACAGACTTTGATATTTTATAGGCACTTTGCGGGTTTTGGTAAGCCTGCCAATTTTGTTGCTTGTTTGGCTGGGCCTTGTTTAAAGAGTTTGAATAAATACTTACTGTTACCTTTCTCTGGCCCATGCGCTTTTTCCATTGCTTTAACCAACATCCTTACCGCAGGTGAAGTATTAAACTCTTCGTAAAAGGCACGGACAAAGTGAACCACTTCTAAATGCGCTTCAGTCAGTTCGATGCCTTCCTGCTCTGCAAGCAACGCAATCATGCCTTCTTCCCAATCGGTATGGTTAAGAAGGTATCCTTCGTTGTCGGTGTGAACGGTTTTGCCTTTGTACTCAAACATGTCATTCAATTCTTGGTGTTGTAGAGTCGATAGGGTAGCTCAGCTCAGCGGCGTTTCGCAACATGTAAAAAGAAAAAGCCCAGAAGATTCAATCTCTGGGCCTTGTTAAAGCATAATGTGTCTAGTAATTAGTCATCATTCATAATGCCAAGAATCGTTAGTAAGCTAGTGAACAAGTTCAAGATGTTAAGATACATAGAAATTGTTGCGCTTACATAGTTAGTCTCTTCACCACGAACAATACGGCTTGTGTCGTACAAAATAAAACCAGAGAAAACAAGTGCTGACATACTGCTGATAGCGAGCTGACCTAGAGTAGAGCCAACGAAGATATTAATGATTGCTGCTACGATGACAATAATCAGTCCTGCGATGAGAAAATTGCGCATGAAAGAAAAATCTTTCTTACTGCTGATTGTATAAGCAGACAACCCAAGGAATACCATCCCCGTTAGGCCTAGTGCTTGAGCAATGATTGATGGCCCATTAGGAATAGACGCATAGTGGTTCAGCATTGGGCCAAGAGCACCTCCCATCAATGTTGTAAACACGAATGTCCATACGATACCCATAGATGAGTTGATGCTTTTTGGTAGAGCGAAGAAAAGAATACCAATAGCTGCTACTTGCATAACAAGCGCTATCATAGGAGAAAGGCCCATCGCCATTGTTGCAAGCGCTGCAATAGCACTGGTCACCAAAGTCATGGAAAGAAGAAAATAAGTGTTCTTCAGGGTTTTATTGATCTCAAGTGTGTTAGTTGCACTTGTAGAACGTGTAAACATAGGGCTGTTCATAATAGTCCTCGTAAGGGTTATGTTTATAGCTACATTTATGGGGTTAAGCTATGAAAAGATCAAGCCTTAACTGTATATTCATTACAACAAATTCTATATGAATTACACAAAAATGTATCAAGAAAGATGTAACACAATATAACAGATTGATTTATATGAGAACCATACCAAGCTATGCTCTACTTTTTCAAACAACACTAATGACTTATAATCTGGGCCAAAAAGTTTTGAGTACGATCAGATTGAGGGTTCTCAAAGAAATCAACTGGGTTATTTTCTTCAATGATCTCACCTGCATCCATGAATATAACGCGATCAGCAACTTCTTTAGCAAACCCCATTTCATGAGTGACACATAGCATAGTCATACCTTCTTCTGCTAGTTCAACCATAACGTCAAGCACCTCGCGAACCATTTCTGGGTCGAGTGCCGAAGTGGGTTCGTCGAATAGCATAACTTGTGGGCTCATACATAATGATCGCGCAATCGCCACGCGCTGTTGCTGTCCACCGGAGAGCTGACCAGGGTATTTCTCTGCTTGATCTGGAATTTTTACTCGCTCGAGGTACTTCATAGCGACTTGTTTAGCCTCATCTTTTGGCATTTTTTTGACCCAGATAGGTGCTAAAGTACAGTTTTCGAGTACGGTGAGGTGAGGGAATAGATTGAAGTGTTGAAAACACATACCTACTTCTCTGCGTACGGCTTCAATATTTTTCAGGTCTTCGGTGAGTTCGTTTCCTGACACAATAATTTGGCCTTTCTGATGTTCTTCAAGTCGGTTGATGCACCGAATCATTGTAGATTTTCCTGACCCTGAGGGACCACATATCACGATTTTTTCGCCTTTTTTAACACTAAGATTAATGTTCTTGAGTACGTGAAACTCCCCGTACCACTTGTTCATGTCCTTAATCTCAATCATCAAATCCTGCTGTGTCATAACATATCCTTGAGCATTAAATTATCGTTTGTGGCCAGTATGGAGTTTGTTTTCCAGCCAAATGGAGTATCGAGACATGCCAAAACAAAATATCCAGAAAACCAATGCGACAAAAACATAACTTTCAGTCGCAAATCCTAACCATTGTGGATCAGTATTGGCTGCTTGTCCTATACCCAATACATCAAACATTCCAATAATGAGAACTAAACTTGTGTCTTTGAAGAGGCCAATAAAAGTGTTCACAATCGAGGGGATAGTGATTTTCAATGCTTGAGGCAATACAATCAAGCCCATTTTTTTCCAATAACTGAGTCCGAGGGCGTCAGCCGCTTCGTATTGGCCTTTCGGTATGGCTTGTAATCCACCTCTGACTACCTCTGCCATATACGCCGCACTAAACATAACTACCCCTATCAGCGCACGTATGAGTTTGTCTGTTTCTGAGCCCTGAGCAAGAAATAGTGGCAACATGACAGACGCCATGAAGAGTACTGTAATAAGAGGAACACCACGCCAAATTTCAATGTAAACGGTACAAATACTTCGAATGATAGGCATCTCTGAACGGCGTCCAAGAGCGAGAGCAACCCCAATGGGTAATGATACTACGATTCCGACTAAAGCAATGATTAATGTGACTAAAAGTCCTCCCCATTTGTGAGTATCAACGACCTCAAGTCCAAATACACCGCCATAAAGTAGAGCTGCAATAATAAAGGGATAAATGTTAACAAAAAATAACCATATCCACAGCCGTTTAGGTGTTTTTTCATAAGCGAGCAGAACGGTGAATATGGCCAATGTTGCGTAAAATAAACGCGGGCGCCATAATTCTTCTTGAGGATAGAAGCCATACATAAATTGCTCCCAACGCACGCTGATAAACACCCAGCAAGCACCTTCTCGAGAGCAGTCATCTCGAGTTGAACCTATCCAATCGGCTTGCAAAATTGCCCAATTGAAAATGTTCCAAATGAGGGAGAACGCGATGTAAGCGAGAATCAGAGTAACTATGGAATTCACCGGACCATTGAATAGATTTTTCCGCATCCACCCTATTGGTCCCACAGTATTGGAAGGGGGTGGTAAGTCGGGCTGAAACTGATGTATCTTCATATCATCTCTCCACCAAAGCAACTTTACGGTTATAAATATTCATCAGCGCAGATGTCAGTAGGCTGAGCGATAAATAGACTGCCATAGTCATTGCAATGATTTCTATCGCTTGTCCTGTCTGATTGAGGGTTGTCCCTGCGAATACCGAGACTAAATCGGGGTAGCCAATCGCCATCGCCAATGATGAGTTTTTGGTAAGGTTAAGGTATTGGCTGGTTAATGGCGGTATGATTATTCTCAGTGCTTGGGGCACGATGACGAGTTTAAGCGTTCTGGAACGGGGAAGGCCAAGAGACATGGCGGCTTCTGTCTGACCATGACTGACGGCATTAATTCCCGAACGAACTATTTCAGCGATAAACGAGGCGGTGTAAATACTTAAAGCTAGAAGAAGCGCGGCTAATTCAGGGATAATACTTATGCCCCCTTGAAAATTGAACCCTTGTAGCTTCGGATAATCTGCTGAAATAGGGGAGCCCATAAGAAAGTACACAGCGATGGGAAATACAAAAACTAACCCAAATACGATACGACCCATTGGGGTCTGTTGCCCAGTTAATTTTTGTTTGTTATTTGCCCAAACATTGATGAAACAGCAGCTAGCTATCCCTAGAGCAAAGCAGATTCCGACAATAGATGCACCTTGTTCGAACACAGGGCCTGGAAAATATAGGCCGCGTACATTTAAAAATATTGCTTCTCCAAGGCTGAGACTTTGTCTCGCGGAAGGTAGTGCTTGAAGTACTGCGAAATACCAAAAGAATATTTGTAACAGTAGTGGTACATTGCGAAAAATTTCTATGTAGACGGCCGCCAGACGGCTAACTAACCAATTAGAAGATAAGCGGGCAATGCCCATAATAAAGCCAATCACTGTGGCTAAAATGATTCCGAGTACAGAGACTAGCGCGGTATTCAAAAGCCCGACAACGAAAGTACGGCCGTATGAGAAAGTTTCGTTATACTCAATCAGTGACAAGCCGATCCCAAATCCAGCTTCCTGAGTTAGGAAGCCAAAGCCTGTCGCAATACCACGGGCTTCAAGATTGGTAAGAGCATTGTTAACGATTGTGTAAAAGAAAAAAAACAACGCGATGATGGCGATGATCTGAAAAACGACTGATCGAAATGTGGGGTTATAAAAAAGGCTAGTTTTCGAATTCTGGCTTTGTGCGCTAGGCTCATTGGCATTAGTATGTTTCATTTAGCTATGGCCTCAATCCCTTGGTTATAAAAAGGGCGGCAGCACCGCCCATTTTGGTTGCCTGCTAGCGAATTGGCGGTGCGTACATGAATCCACCTGCATTCCACAGCGCATTAACACCACGAGAAATTTGCAGTGGGGAGCCGCTACCAACAGTGCGCTCGAAGCTTTCACCGTAATTCCCAACTTGCTTAACTATCTGGTAACCCCAGTCATCACGTATACCGAGACCTTTTCCTTTTGGCCCTTCAATACCCAAGATCCTTTTAACGTTAGGGTCTTTTGACTTTAACATTTCTTCTGCATTCTTGGATGTGATACCGTACTCCTCAGCATTAACCATAGCTGCCAAAGTCCATTTACCAATGTTGAACCACTGGTCATCACCTTGGCGCACTACTGGACCTAGTGGTTCTTTCGAAATAATTTCGGGTAAAACCATCGCAGATGCTGGATCTTGAAGGTTTAGACGCAGCGCATAAAGCCCTGATTGGTCGGTCGTTAATACATCGCAACGACCAGCATCAAAACCCTTAGAAGTTTGTGCAGCGGTATCAAAAACAACTGGCTTATACGACATTCCACTATTTCTAAAATAGTCTGCTAGATTAAGCTCGGTTGTTGTACCGGATTGAACACACACTGACGCGCCATTGAGCTCTTTCGCACTTTTGATGCCCAGATCTTTTTTCACCATGAAACCCTGACCATCGTAGTAATTGACGCCAACAAAATTGAGGCCAAGCGCGGTATCTCGGTGTAATGTCCATGTGGTGTTGCGTGATAAAACATCAATCTCACCAGACTGAAGGGCAGTAAAGCGTTCCTTCGCGGTTAAAGGGACATATTTGACCTTTTTCTTGTCGCCAAGGACGGCGGCGGCTAATGCTTGACAGTATTCCACGTCAATACCTTCCCATTCGCCTTTTGAGTTAGGGTTAGAAAACCCAGGTAAACCTGTACTGACACCACAAGTTAGGAAACCCTGTTTCGTCACTTTGGCTAGGGTAGTATCTGCAGCAGAGACGCCCGTAGACATCAGAGCAGTCGAAGCCGCTACTAATGAAGCAATAAATGTGAGTTTGTTTGCCATTTGAATCCTTCCTATATGATCCATGTTAAATTAGGTACCACTTATCACAACGAATGAAAATGTGTTGTTTATCAATGGTTATTGTCAAATCATCCAAAAAAACGACTTGTATATAAATCAACCATTTATAAGAGTAGGTAAGGATTGGTAAATTCTCAAATATATCATTTAAAAGCAGTTATTCTGTGAAGTTACTTATCTCAGACCTAACCTAATGATTAAATATTAATCAATTCGGTGTAGTGTGAAACTTCACATTAATAGTTCAAAGGTAAACAATGTTGCTAATATACTTATCTAACAGTAATAAATTTTACCATACGAGGTACTGGTAATTAATCACGTTGCATTTTCGATTTTATCCAGCACTATCTATTGCACTGACAAGTAATCTCTGTATTTATGTATCACACTTTTGATAGTATCTTGTGTAATAGCTTGTAAGTTTGCCTAAGGATAGAAATGCAATATTTTCCACTGTTCATGAATCTTAGAGACAGACCAATTTTGGTCGTAGGGGGAGGTGAAGTAGCTTGTCGCAAGGTTGACAGTCTAATTCGTGCAGGTGCAAATGTATCCATTGTTTCTCCACAAATTGACCTATATTTACAACGTTTAGTTGAGCGTAATGAATGTCACTGGATTCAAAATTTCTACTCTAAAAAAATACTTGATAAAAAATACCTTCAAGTGTGGGCCACAACGGATAATCCTGAACTTAATCACCGAGTTTATGATGACGCGAAAGCGTTGGGGATTTTGGTTAACGTCGTCGATGATCAGCCTTATTGTGACTTTATTACACCTTCCATGATTACTCGTGGCAGGATTCAAATCGCAATATCAAGCGGAGGAGCATCACCTGTTCTTATTCGCAATATTAGAGAGCAGTTAGAATCAAGTTTGGCATTCAACCTCTCGTTGTTAGCAGACTTTGGCTTGTCGAAAAGAGGGGATATTAAACAGCGTCTGCCTTCAGTTGACCTCCGACGTAAATTCTGGGAAATGTTTTTTGCCCGTAACAATGTTCAAAATGCAACGGAACGTTGCCAATTAGAAGCTGAATATTCAAAACTCTTAGACAGTGAAATTCAACCTCAAGGGTCTATTACTTGGGTAGAGTTTGGCAATGATGTCGAGTTGCTGCCGATAAAAGCATTGCGCTTGATGCAGCAATCGGAACAAGTTCTGTATAGCTCTAAGTGTCCCGATGAGTTCCTAGAGCTGAGTCGAAGAGATGCTGAGAGACATATGTATGAAGACGAAGTTGATCTATCCGAGAGGCTAGTTATTGGACGAAAACAGAATATGCATGTTGTTGTACTTATTCCTTCTGAAGAAACTGAGTATAAACTTCTTATTAATGGGGATCTACATATTCGACCGGGTAGCGTATGAAGGCTAACACTCCAAGCACTTCGCTAGGCACTTGGAGTGTTCTCAACTGGTTATATTTAGTCTCTGAAATTTTCGTACTGAAAAGGTTGGCCGAGATCCGCGTCTCGAATCATAGCTATCGTAGCTTGAAGGTCGTCTCTTTTCTTTCCTGTAACACGTACTTTCTCACCTTGAATAGACGCTTGTACTTTAAGTTTGGCATCTTTAATCGCTTTAACGACTTTTTTGGCCATGGGAGCTTCGATTCCCTGTTTGAAAATAACAATTTGATGCCACTTTTTGCCCGACGCTTCTTCATCCTTGGCTTCCATAGCATTAACATCAACACCTCTTTTAGTAAGGTGAGAGCGTAAAATATCTCGCATCTGTTTAAGTTGAAAATCACCTTCGGCATTTAGCCTTACCGATTCATCTTTTTGCATTTCAAACGAGGCCTCAACACCTCGAAAGTCAAAACGTGTAGATAATTCGCGAGAGGCATTATCGACTGCATTTCTAAGCTCAACAGTGTCGATTTCAGATACGATATCAAAAGATGGCATTACTTATTCCTCTATGTTTACCCACGTGATTTAACGGCGTTAGCCAGCAAATCCAGCATCTTGGCTGTGTCTTCCCAGCTTAGACATGGATCGGTAATAGACTGGCCATATACCAAGTTATCTATGTCTTTCATGGATTGATTGCCTTCAACAATAAAGCTTTCGGCCATGATACCAGCAATTTGGTCTTTACCAGATAGAATCTGATCACAAATATCTTTTGCGACGTCTAATTGTCTCTTGTGTTGCTTTAGGCAGTTGGCGTGGCTGAAGTCAACGACAAGACGAGCTGGAAGATTGAAGCTTGCTAATTGTTGACATGCTGAGTTTACAGAATCGCTATCATAGTTAGGGCCGTCATCACCGCCTCTCAGAATTACATGCCCATATGGATTTCCACTGGTACGGTATACTGTCATACGCCCATTTTTATCCGGTGAGTAAAAGTAATGAGAGGCTTGAGATGCTCGGATAGCATCGATAGAAATTTTTACGTTGCCATTGGTCCCATTCTTAAACCCTACAGGGCAAGATAACGCGGAGGCCATTTCTCTGTGTATCTGAGACTCTGTGGTCCGCGCACCAATCGCTCCCCAAGAGATTAAATCAGCTATGTACTGGCCTGTAATCATATCAAGGAACTCAGTCGCAGTTGCTAAACCTAGCTTATTTATGTCAAGTAGAAGCTTACGTGCTTTGTTAAGCCCCGTCTCTAAAGCATAAGAGCCATCCAAGTTTGGATCTGTAATAAGACCTTTCCAGCCAACCACAGTGCGTGGCTTTTCAAAGTAAGTACGCATAACGATAAACAACTCGTTTTGGTACTTTTCTTTAACCTCCACTAAGCGCTCGGCATAGTCAAGAGCTGCATCTGTGTCGTGTACTGAACAAGGCCCCACAACGACCAATAATCGCTTGTCCTCACCTGTTAAAATCTGTTCGATTTGATGGCGAGACTTAGCAACGCGCTCTGCGACATCTCCGGTAATTGGATGTGCGCTTCCAAGCTCTGCTGGTGTTGGCATTGGGCCTAATGGTTGGGTTCTTAACTCATCGGTTTTAATTGGCATAAACTCGCCTGTTATTTTTATCGCGAAGGGTTAAAGATAACGGAAACAACAAGACTAATAAACCTTTAGCATAATATTCTTGAAGTTGTGCTGCTCTGCACAAGGCCTGCTGTGCTCTGTTTATCATTACGATACGTAATATTAACATTTTGTTGACATTGGTTCGGATTCGTTATCAACTAAGTGGAATACATGATGACATCGGACCAGTTTCATGATTTCTTCTCTCGATAAAGCCAATATCTATCTAAAAATGTTTGGGTTTTTCAAAGTTCCGCTCATATGGTTGTGTGGTCCAAAAATTTTGCAGCTCAATGAAAAAAGTGTAGAAATAAAAATACCGCTTAAGAGAAAAACGAGAAATCATCTCAACAGTATGTATTTTGGTGTCTTAGCCGTGGGAGCTGATGTTGCTGGCGGTTTTATGGCTATGAGCAAAGCGCAGTCAAGAGGGCATAAAGTTTCATTGGCATTCAAAGCTGTAGACGGACAGTTTCTGAAAAGGCCAGAAAGTGATGTCCACTTTTTATGTCATGATGGAGAGTTAATTGACGCAATGTTAGATGAGACAATTGCAACTGGTCAACGAGTCAATCAACAGGTTAAAATAACCGCCATTTGCCCAAAACTGCATGGTGATGAGCCTATGGCGGAATTTCTTCTTACTCTGTCGTTGAAGAAAGTGGCAGGGTAGATGTGTCGAGATCCACTTGCTCAATTGCGACAATTTTGTTTCTGTTTAAGACGATTTTCCACCGGTAATAAGTCGGTTCGTCGTTATGATTATCTTCTTTCGCAATTAGATTAATTAAATGCCGTTTTTCAACTGCTTCTTTACTAACTTGATTGTTGTTGAGGGTGTAAACTTTGTTTGAGCCTTTATCCATAAGTCGCATCAAAGGTCGCATGCTGAGCATCATGGACTCACGTGTTTCTTCGTAACCACTCATAAACTTGGACGTAGACATTTCAGTTTCGCTTCTATAATGAAGCACCTGTTCTTCTCTTTGCACCACTCGTTTTTTACGTATGGTCTGTATCCGGTCAGGAAGCTTTTGCAAACTTCTATAGTCTAACCATTCTAATTTCTGACCAACGGCTTTGTTTGTTGTGGGATCGAGATAGTACTTTCTCCATTTTGGGCGCCCTTTTCTGATCCACCGCCATAACACGTCTCGAAGGTCATCTTTAAATATTTCACGAAGCGCATACACAAAAGACATCCAAATAATGAAAGAGACGGTAATTTCCCCCCAGTAGTCTCTGGCTAAGATTGCTGTAATAGTCACGAACACCATGACAAAACCAGTTGCAGAGCCCTTAACAACACGTTTCATGTTTTTACCTAGTGACTGGGTTTTTGCTTTTAAAACGACTGGGTGTTCAATCAAACGGCGAAGCAGACGCATTTTATTACTTAGCCTTGTTACGTCGTCACGTACATTTTTCGAATTATAGTTATTTAGTTTTCGATGTGCTGCTTCCTTTTCTACAATGGCGAGTAATCTTTCTTTGATTGTTTTATAGTCCGCTTCTCGTGGCATATGTGCAATCAAAGACATAAAGCGTTGGCCTGTGTACCATGATAAATAGTTATCTATATTCGCATAGTAACGCTTTTGACTTTCTTCATACGGAATACTCCGCCTAAGTTTTTTTAAAATGTCTAGAGCAAGTTCTATCACTTCATCCACTTCTTCTGTGGTAACGGCCTCACTATTGTGCTTGTTGAGCTCATTAACGGCATTATCCAGAGCTATAACATATTGGTAAGCGAACAAACTAATACTGACACGATATTGAGTTGAAGAAAGTCTGCCTCGTTTTGCAAGTCGGCTATGCACTAAAGGTAAGAGTGTTTTGTCACTGAAATAAGCACGTTTCTGTATAATGGATTCATAATAAATTTCATTTTCCTTAAGCACATTAGGTGTTAAACCTAGTTCTCCTGGAACGAAAAAATAGAGGTCAAGGTCTGACTTTTTTGATGAAGCCATTGAATGGGAAATTTTGAGAGTGATGCCGTCCTGCTTATCAACGGTGATCAAAGAATATACTCCTGAAAAAATTCTCTTTATCTCGCGAAAGCATAACAGAGTTTCGCTATAATGACCTCAAATTTAGTAAGAGACCATTGAAATGATTAAAGTTGGACAGATAAATCACTTGGAAATCGTCAAAAAAACAGATTTCGGACTATTTCTCGATGCAGGTGATTACGGTACGAGCTTACTGCCAAACAAATTTGCTCCATCAGGTGCTGAAATTGGTCAATTCATAGATGTTTTCTTGTACTTTGACTCTGACAATCAACTTGTTGCTACCACTGAATCGCCGATAGCCCAAGTAGGAGAGTTTGGGCTGATGAAAATAGAAGGTGTCAGTAGTATCGGAGCATTTGCTGATTGGGGGATTAAAGACAAAGATCTACTCATTCCATTTAGTGAGCAGCGAACTCGATTTTCAGCAGGGCAAAGCATTCTAGTGTATGTCTATACCGATAAGGCTTCAGGTCGTATTGTTGGAACCACTAAATTTAATAAGTGGTTAGATAAAACACCAGCCAACTATCAACGCAATCAACAAGTTGATTTGATTATCGCTGAGCGAAGTGATCTGGGTTTTAAAGCTATTGTTGAAGGTCAACATTGGGGTATGATTTTCAAATCTGATGTTTTTGGTAAGTTGTTCATTGGGAGACGATTAAAAGGATACGTCAAAGGTGTTCGAGAGGATGGGAAAATTGACCTTACTTTACAGAAAGTAGGGGTTGCCAAAATGGATGACTTGAGTGAAAAGATCCTTGATGTACTCGAGAAAAAAGGGGGCTTTTTGCCTTTAAACGACAAGTCGTCGCCCGAAATTATCTTCTCGACGTTTCGAACAAGTAAAGGGACGTTTAAGAAAACCATCGGTGGGTTGTATAAACAAGGAAAAATTGCGATTGAAGAGCAAGGGATACGCCTGATTTCTTAACCTGACGTTTTATAGAGAGACCCACTAGGTTATGGATACTGCCTAGTGGGTAAGAATAATTTAAAATAAGTTTTTATCGCGTACAAGCTCTCTGGGCAACCCATTTTTCAATCGATTTCCGACCCACTTTCCGAGGCCTATTACGTCATCGCCAAGTTTGATAATGGCCTCTCCTTTGCCTGATTGATTTTCCGGTCTAACATCTCTTCCCATGAACCAGTCTCTGGCCTCAGAAATCGTCAATTCAATACAGTTAGGTTCTGCCCCTGATGCTAGTGCAGTCGCTACTTGATGATGCCATCGATAGCCGTTTTTGTGAGACTCAGCTATCTTAATTCCCATTCTTGAAAACCTAAATTCGCCAATAAATTCTTCCAAAGCACTCGGGAATAACCAGACATCTTTATCTCTGAGCCATATATCTGATTGGGAAGGAAGTTCAATACTCAAACTTTGATATAGTTTATGGGCAACCTCTTGTTTTATCTTGTTGGATGCTTTTTCAAATGGAAATTTTCCTAGGCGTTTTTTTACACTAGGGGGTGTTGTTCTTCCAAGCTTTTTGATTTTGGCTACAAAGAACCCCTCGCAATCATAGGTTTGGGGGAATACATGTAAGAATCCATGCCCGGTAATCGCTTTATCCGCACCTGAAAATAACGAGGATAGGGATTCAAAAGAGACTAAATCGGGGAATGTATTCTTCAAGTGAAGACAAACATGTTGGTTTTCTTCGACACTGAGTGTACAAGTCGAGTAAACCATTACTCCACCTGTTTTTAATGCATGAAAGGCGCTTTCGACTAAATCTTTCTGGGTCTGAGATATGGTTAATACAGCCTCTTTGCTCCAGTTTTTCATCGCATCAGGGTCTTTACGTACCGTCCCTTCGCCAGAGCATGGAGCATCAATAAGAACGGCGTCGAAGCTTTCTGGCAGCCACCCCCCAAACACACGACCATCGTAATTGCTAAGAGCAGAATTACGTACACCACATCGCTCAATATTGGCATGCAGAACTTTAACACGGCTGGATGAAAACTCGTTTGCGACAAGCACGCCTTCATTGTTCATCTTTGCAGCAATCTGTGTGGTTTTAGAGCCAGGCGCTGCAGCCATATCTAGAATGGTACGAAATTCATCTTCTAGATTGTTGAACAGAGCTGATACAGGCATCATCGAGCTGGCTTCTTGAATATAAAATAGACCGCACATATGTTCAGCAGTATTACCCAGCGGTGTAATAGATTCATCAGCGTCAATCCAAAAGCCCTCATCACACCATGGAATGGGTGATAACTGCCAGCCTTTATCAGATGCACGTTGATAGAACGCATCGACAGAAATTTTTAGCGTATTAACACGTATGCTTTTACGAAGTGGACGCCTGCAAGCGGCTGCGAAATCGGACATATCATGCCCGCTAGGCATAATAGCCTGCATTTCGCGTAAGAATTCTTCAGGTAAATAAGTGTTTTGATGCAAAGTGGTATCTCGTGCACAAAATAGTAAAAATGATAACGAATTAAACCAAAAAACGCAGCTTTTAACACTGCGTTTTTGATTCTATGGCTTTGGTATGGGCATTCGCCACATTTTCCATGACTCTTCGGGAGTTGAGTTTAAAAAGAAAGATTGGCCACTCTCTGCTATCGGCTGAAGAGGGACATTGTCCGGTGTAGAGAAGGTTATGCCACCTTTAATAATACTGTCAATTGTTCCTGCTTTTATATTGGCTCCTCCTAAGCCAATAGACACATCAACACCAGAAGTATTCCAAAAAACACTATTTTTTCTGATCAGATAAGCATATTGAGGAGATATTGAAATCGTAGATACTACCCGATCAGCGAATTCACCGAGACCTACCTGAATTACCCTTCCCACTTCCATTTCACGAAAAAGAATAGGGGTCGCAATAGTAATTGCGCCTAGTGTTTCGCTCTGAAGCGTAAATGCTATTCCGTCACTATCTGAAGGTTGCTTGTGTAGATTAAACTTGAATGTGGCTTTTCCGCTTCCTGGCTTCACATTGATTGCTGGCGCCCAGAAATTTTGTAAGTTCTTAACGCCGCTTAACCCTAAAGTCGGCTGTGCAATCCAAAAATAGCTGTCCTCTTTAGCAAGAATATCAGCGTATTCTGGCAGTAAACGGAGCTTAATTGTCATCGTTTCGTGCTTAAAATCTGGTGTGACAGATACGGCTTCACCCACTTTTATACCATTGTATTTAACACTGGTTCCCTTAGATATGTGATTTTCGCCCTTAGCGACTAGGGTGATAGTTCGGCCATATGTTCTGGCAGTTTTAAAACTTTCGTAGAGTAACCATTTGTCCCCACTTTTATTCTCTACCCCCGTAATTGAATCAAATGCGATGCTGCCTTGTATAAGCGATTTTAGCGGAGCAGCCTTGACGTTGATACCATGGAGACCTGCATCGACTTCAACGCCGGAATAGTTCCAAAACACAGCATTTTCAGTTAATAAATGTTTGTATTGTTTTTCTATACTTACTTTTACTTCAACACCATTTTTCACAAGATTGAATTCAGAGATACGACCGACTTTGAGATTTTTATAGAGTAGGGGGCTCCCTTTGTTTACCGGCGGTAATTGCTCCGCAAATAATGTGACAGTCTCAGAGCCAGAAACATTATATTGAGCCAGCTCGGCAAGTGACTGGCTAGGGTAAAGCTTGTACTGTTTCTTCGAAGAACGAGCGCCTTCACTGGTAAAACTGATCGAGCCAGTTAGCAGTTGTTTTGCCGGAGGGACTGAGACGTTCAGCCCGGACTCAGTAAGTTCCGCAGTAGCACTACCAGTTACATAGAATCGATTCTCTGACTTTATAAGTGACGCGTAGTCGCTGTCGATATGAAGAGCGATGTGAACTTTGTTTTTGACTAAAGAGACTTTCGTGACCTCACCGACCGATATACCTTTGAAAAGAACATTGACCCCCACTTCCAGCCCAAAAGAATTTTCAGCTATCAGTGTAATAAAGGTTGAATTGGATTGTTTCTGATGAAATTCGTCTTTTTTAAGAGCGGTAAAGTAACGAGATTTCTCGCCTTTTCCTGCAATTAATGTTAAATAGTTGCCCTTTAATAAGTTGGTCACATTCTCTATACCAGAAAGCGACACTTTCGCTTCTTCCAAAATAAAGTGACTACCAGTAGTTAACATATCGGAAAACACAGGCTCAATGGCGGCAAGCGCAACAATATCCTTTCTTCCGTTACTGAACTGTAAGTCGGTGATTTGTCCAATGGCGATACCGCGATACATAATAGGTGCACCAGCAGGGCTTATCCTGTTATCATCTGGTAGTGTTATTTTTATTGGTATTCCTCGACCAGCAGTTTTTAGATCGGGATAAAGTCTAAATCGGCTGTTGTCTGAAACGGGCTCTCCTCCATCAGGAGAGTCAACAGCTATTGAGCCTCCAATCAAGGAACTCAAGCTATCTAATTTGAGGTCAACCCCATGAACCCCGAGGGTCGCACCTAAACCACTGACATTCCAAAAGCGGCTTTCATCGGTAATAATACTTCTGTACTCGTCTTGAATTGACGCATGGATGAGAACATTTTTTTCATTACCATCTAATTGATAGCTGTATACTTCTCCGATAGGAATCTTTCTGTAAACAATTTGCGATCCAATAGATATTCCCCCTAGGTCATCAGCCCGCAGGGTAATATTGAGGCCACTGGGTGCACGAATATCGGCAGGGGGACGTTCTAAAGCGTTGAACTTTGTTTGCGGCTCAGATGATTCATCGCCCGGTTGAATAGCAATATAATTACCAGAGACCAGCGCATCTAGGCCAGAGATACCAGATAAGCTTGCGGTGGGTTTGACCATCCAAAACAAGGTATCCTGTGAGAGAAGCTTCGTTGCCTCGGGATAGATATCAGCCTCTACGTAAATGTTGCTCAGGTCGTCTGATAGTTTGATGTCACGAACTATACCTACTTCGAGTCCGTGATAACGTATTGTAGTTCGACCTGCAATCAAGCCTTGTGCATCCGAGAAATGTATCTGAATACGTTCCCCTGCATCGTTTATTGCCTTTAATACTAACCAACCGGACAAGATCAACGCTAGGACTGGGAGTAACCACAAAGGTGACATACCTTTGTTGCCTTTAACATCAGGTGAGTACAAAGGCGAATTTTGAGTTGAATTAGCCATTTGATATTTCTTCTCTTCGGTCGGTTTCGGACTTCATCGAACTTTCATCCCAAATTAGTCGAGGATCGAGGCTTTCTGCGGCAAACATAGTTAGTAAAACTACGAAGCCAAATGCAACCGCGCCAAAGCCTGGGCTAAAGTCGAGAATTTGGCCGCGATCAATGACTGCCATCATAATACAAATCACAAATAGATCCATCATTGACCACCTTCCTATCCATTTGATAATGAAATAAACAACCATTCTTTGGCGCCGGAGCAAATGTCGTTTGAACTGAATTGAAATAAGTAGATAGCTGAGCCCCAAAATTTTTATTACTGGAACTGCTATGCTAGCAACGAAAATGATCAAAGCGATTCCCCACATACCACTTTTTACTAGTGATGCAACCCCTGAAAAGATAGTATCTTCGACGCGTCGTCCATTGGTTATTAGAATGGATATAGGTATCAAATTTGCGGGGAAAATTGCAAGACTTGCCGCAACTATGTATGCCCAAGTTGTTTTGATGGAATGCGGTTTACGACGAAAAATAGGCTTTTTGCAGCGTGCGCAAACGTCGCTATAAGGTTGTGAAAGGTGGCAATGGAGACAGTGAAGCTCTCGCTTTTTAAAAAGATAGCCCCGTTCCGGTTTATATTTCTCCCAGTAACTATGGATACTGACTCGTGTGACGAGTAACAGTGTCATACATTGTAACATGATAAAGCCATATAAGCCGGTGCCAAGATAGATATCCGAATGATCTTGGAGTTTAAAGCAAGAGATCGCGATACTTACAAGAAACACGTCGATCATCACCCAAGTCTTGAGATGTCTAATAGTGTATAAAGAGTACTTTAAAAGCTTAAACTGTTTGCTTTTCAATCCTATATGAGCGGTAACAACAGAAACACATAGAAAAAATGGAGCAATAGAACTGCAGAAAAATATGAGTAGAGAAAGGAAAATAAACCCTTCATTAAACAAAGTATAAATACCTGATGGTAAGGTGGCTGGTATCATAACACCGAACAACCGGATGCTTATGAAAGGAAAAAAATGTGATGGAAAATAAAGCAAAAGGCACGCGATGGCCAAGGCTAGATTACCGGAGAGAGAAGGGGAGCCTCCTCGGTATAAATGTGTGCCACATCGAGGGCAGTATGCACTTTTGCCTTTATCCAAAAGGATAAGATTGATAGGAAGCTCGCAACCATGGCACAAACGGATGTGTGATGTACTCTCAGTCGATTCATTGTTATCATCTATAAGTTGAGAGCACACTGTCTTATCCCTTCATAAGTATAGAGGTTTGATTTAGGCGTGTGATTGAACATTTCCATATAAAGTTTGATACAGACCTTCTTGCTTAACCAACTCAACATGTGTTCCTGCTTGTGTAACTTGCCCATCTTCTAAAACATAGATCAAATCAGCTTGCTTCACCGCAGATAGACGATGTGCAACAATTAAGGTTGTACGGCCATCCAAAAATGCAGTTAGCGCTTGATGAAGGGCCGATTCTGTAGAAGTATCAAGCGCAGATGTTGCTTCATCCAAGATAACAAATTTCGGATTAGACAACAGCATACGTGCAATCGCTAACCTTTGTTTCTGACCACCAGATAAACGAATACCATTGCGCCCAACTGGTGTATCCAACCCCTCTTTTAATTCACTCGTTACTTCATCGAGTTGCGCGATTTCTAATGCATTCCATAACGCCGCATCTTCAAAATCTGAGCCTAGGGTAAGATTATTCCTTAAAGTGTCATTAAACAATATAGGCTGTTGTAATACAACGGCAATGTTTTTTCGAATGGTATCAAACCCTATCTCTTCGGTGGTTTTACCATTGAATTTGATAATGCCTGAATCTTGATGATAAACCCCAAGAAGTAGTTGAATTAGAGTCGACTTCCCACCTCCACTGGTCCCAACGAGCGCTACTTTCTTTCCTGCTGGAATTTGAAGATTAAGATGGTTCAGGACTCTGGACTCCTCGTTATACGAGAAGTTAACATTTTCTATACTGACTTCTACTTGAGAATTAGGTTTAAATGGGTTGATTGTACTGGTTGGGCGCCGTTCTTCATCTAATGACAGTAGAGAGTTAATTCTTTGTATCGCTGCTTTTGCACTATACCATGAGAACTGAATACCAAGCAGCTCTTGAACAGGACCTAGCATAAACCAAAGATAGCCAAATACCGCAAAAATCTGGCCAATAGTTAAATCGCTAAACAAAACCATTAGCATGGCGATAGCGCGAAATAGCTCAAAACCAAGAAGGAATAGGAGAAAGGAGAGACGCCCAGCGGCCTCCGATTGCCATGTGTATTTATCCGCATCCAACCGAATCTGGTTTGCATCTTTTTTTAATTCAGTAAGAAAATCTCGTTCTTTATTGGCGGCACGTAACTGATAGATACCATCTAAAGTCTCCACCAGTTTATTTTGAAAGTGCTCAAAGGATTGATTTTCTTTTTTCTTTAGGTGCTTAACTTTGTTACCTAACTTGCGGGAGAAGTAGATAACAATAGGGTTAACCAAAAGAATGAAGAGCCCAAGACGCCACTCTAACCAAAGAAGCACCCCGGCTGTACCCATTACAGTGAGCACGCCTATTAGAAATTTACTTAGGGTCGCGCCAATGAATTTATCAATGGTTTCTACATCGGTGACTAAATGAGCATTTATTCCTCCACTACCTCTTGTTTCGTATTGTTTCATACTTATACGACCAAGTTTGTCGAGCATTTTGCTGCGCATCTTGTATGTAATGCTCTTTGATACAAGCGTAAATTGTCGGCTTTGTAGAATATTTAGTGCTTGACTCATGGTTCGCATGATAATCACAAGTCCAAGAGTCAAAAATATGTATCCGGAAGGCGTCTGAAGTGAACTAGGCAATACAAGGTTCATTACCTTTATGCCCTTAGCTGGTTGATTTAACAACACTTCATCGACCATGAGTGGCATGAGTAGGGGAATTGGCACACTCAACAAAGTGGCACCTATAGCAATAAAATTTGCTACAACCAGCCGCGACTTGTGCTTTTTTACTTGAGTTATTAGCCAAGAGCGGCTAATTGTGTTTGCTCTTTCATCCATGATAGCGATATTGCTTCTCGTTGATGATGTTAGATTAATTGTACTTTGGTTCTTAAGCCAAGTCTTTTTAAAATTGGAGACTACTATGAAAATAGAACAATATGAAAGGGTGACCAAGCAAGCTATTGCGCTTATTGAATCTGAAAAGGACTTGATTGCTAATCTATCAAACCTGAGCGCATTGTTAAACATGGAGCTAGAGGACATAAATTGGGTAGGATTTTATCTGGTGAGAAATGAGGACTTAGTGTTAGGCCCATTTCAAGGTAAACCTGCGTGTGTGAGAATTCCAATTGGAAAGGGCGTCTGTGGAGTCGCAGTAGAGAAGAATTCAATACAAAGGGTAAGTGATGTTCATCAGTTTGAGGGTCATATAGCTTGTGATGCAGCAAGTAACTCAGAAATTGTTATACCGTTTTATATAGATGGATGTATAGCGGGCGTCCTAGACATAGACAGCCCTGTTCTAGGCCGTTTTGGTAAAATTGATGAACAAGGTTTAACATTTTTGATGAGTGAAGTAGAAAAGCTGTTTAATTCACACGCTATCAGTGCATAAATTCATTATTGACGGTGGTTTTTCGTTTTTAGGTCACTATAATACCTGAAATATTTATCTGAATGCTCGCGGAAGACACCGCATTAACCAGGAACCCTCATGGAAAACACTGAAAAGTTAAAAAATAGCAAAGAAGTGATTGCGTATATTGCTGAATGTTTCCCTAAGTGCTTTACTTTAGAAGGTGAAGCAAAACCGCTCAAAATTGGTATTTTTCAAGATCTTGCGGAACGTCTTACCGACGATCCCAAAGTGAGTAAAACACAGATTCGTGCAGCATTGAGACAGTATACATCTTCATGGCGTTATCTTCATGGTGTTAAGCCCGGTGCTGTTCGTGTTGACCTAGATGGGAATCCTGCTGGGGAGTTAGATGAAGAACATGTTGAACATGCCAAAACAGCGTTAGCTGAGAGCAAAGCCAAGGTTCAGGCTCGTCGTAAAGAGCAGGCTCAGAAAGCGAGAGAAGAAGGTAAAGCCAAAGCAAAACCGGCTAATAAGAAAACACAGAACCGTCGTGCACCAAAAAATAATGTAAATAAGGCCAGCAAACCTCAAGAAACAAGGGCTCTGACAGTAGAAGAGATTACTATAGGTAATCAAGTTAACGTCAATATGGGCAAAGGTAATATGGCTGCGACTATAGTTGAAATCAACAAGGAAGATGTGCGTGTTCAACTGCCTAACGGCCTGCAAATGGTTGTAAAAGCAGAGCACCTACGCGCATAAAGGAGAAAGGAGATACTCCTACGCATGAAATGCCGTTCAAAATTGTCGCTGACTGCTGCTAGTCTATGGTTGGCAGCTTCCTCAGCATACGCTCTTGAAGCCAAAAACGACCTTCCAGTGTTAGCGCCAGAAGTGCAGCACTCTACTGAAAGTAAACGAGTTGCCTCTCGGCTTACTCGCTCCCATTACAAACATTTCGTTTTGAATGATGAATTTTCTGAAGCCATATTCCAAAGGTATTTAGAGTCCTTAGATTTCAATCGCAATATTTTCACTCAAGCCGATATTCAGTCGTTTACCAAGTTAGCTACTAACTTGGATGAGCAACTCAAATCTGGAGATAATCAGGTCGCGTTTGATGTATATAATATGTCTTTGCAACGTCGCTATGAGCGTTTTTCTTATGCGCTGTCTTTGCTTGACAAAGAGATGAAGTTTGATGTTGATGAAAGTATTGAACTGGATCGAAGCAAAGCAGCCTGGCCGAAAGACACCAAAGAGTTAGATGAACTTTGGAGAAAACGTGTTAAGTATGATGCTCTAAACCTAAAGCTTACTGGCAAAGATTGGAATGAAATAAAAGATGTTCTAGGCAAGCGTTATAACAATGCTTTAAGGCGTCTCAGCCAGACCCGCAATGAGGATGTATTTCAATTATATATGAATGCATTTGCTAGAGAAGTCGATCCTCATACAAGTTATCTTTCCCCGAGAAACGCAGAACAGTTCAAGACTGAAATGAATTTATCTTTGGAAGGCATTGGTGCTGTGTTGCAAATGACGGATGATTATACGGTTATCCGTTCTTTAGTCGCAGGCGGACCCGCATCGAAAAGTAAGCAGCTTGATGAAGGTGATCGTATAATTGGCGTTGGGCAGGATGGTAAGGACATTGTTGATGTAATCGGCTGGCGTTTAGATGATGTGGTACAACTTATCAAAGGACCAAAGGGTACTAAAGTTAATCTGCAAATCTTGCCTGAAGGAAAAGATGCCAAAGCTCAAGTTGTAACCATAGTTCGCGATAAAATCAGGCTCGAAGATAGAGCAGTTAAGTCGGAAATTATCGAAAAAAATGGCAAAAAAATTGGTGTATTGGAAGTACCCAGCTTCTACGTTGGCCTAGCTAAAGATACTGATAAGCTGATCACTGAGATGAAAAGAAAAGGTATTGATGGTGTCATTGTAGATTTGCGTTATAATGGCGGTGGAGCGCTCACTGAAGCGACATCTTTATCAGGTCTGTTTATTACCAGTGGTCCTGTTGTTCAAGTTCGGGACAGTTATGGCAGAGTCAATGTCAATAGTGATACTGACGGCAAGATTAGCTATGATGGCCCAATGACAGTTCTCATTAATCGCTACAGTGCATCGGCCTCTGAAATTTTTGCAGCTGCAATGCAAGATTATGGAAGAGCGATCGTTCTTGGTGAGAACTCATTCGGTAAGGGGACAGTGCAACAGCATCGCTCTCTCAGTCATATCTATGATTTGTTTGATAAAGATCAAGAGGTGGGTTACGTTCAATATACAATCCAGAAATTCTACCGCATTAATGGTGGGAGCACTCAGAATAAAGGCGTTGTTCCTGACATTGCTTATCCTACACCAATCGAGCATAGCGAAACTGGCGAGAGTGTTGAGGATAATGCATTGCCTTGGGACAGCATAGACAAAGCTAACTACAAAGAGCTACAGCGCAACAAAAAACTCATCAAGAAGCTTAGTGCACTGCATCAAACGCGCGTTGCCAATGAACCTGAGTTTAAATTTATAGCTGAAGATATCGCACGATATAAAGCTGAAAAGGATGATAATACAATGTCCCTAAGCGAAAAAGTGCGTAAGCAGGAAAGCGACAAGGCTGATGATGATCGTTTAGTGCGAATTAATCAAAGACAAAAAACATTGGGAGAGAAGGCGTTTAAGTCTCTTGACGATGTTCCTAAAGATTATGAAGCTCCAGACGTTTATCTTGATGAGTCAGTCGCTATAATGGTCGACCTTCTTAGAGAGTCCTCTAAAAAATCGATTTAACCTTTTGGTTTTTTAACGAAAACGAGCTTTTATAAGCTCGTTTTTTTCATCGTTAGCGTGAGCTAGATCTTGATTTTCGCATATTTGTGCTTCTCAGCCTAAGCTTAAAGAAAAGAGCGAGGTGCACTATGAGATGGATTGGCGTTTTACTTACATGTATAAGTCTATCTTGTCTTGCTAATGAAGTACGCGATAACAGTGACTTAACACAGTTTGACCAACCTTTTTTACTTGGCGATTGGTATCTGGTTAATCCTAATCCTGAGCAGTCAGAAGAAAACTTTTTAGCCATTAAATTGAGTCTAGATTCTAACTACAGCTTTAAAATTGACATCCAAAAACGTGATTATTCAGTTGATCATTGGGAAGGGTTGTACACGGCGAATGAAGATACACTTATTCTGGGGTTAAATACTTCAGAGCCCCAAATTTACAACTATTCCAGCAACCATAATATGCTCAACCTGAACGGGGTTGTATTTACAAAAGCATTATCCAATGCTTTGGCGGGTATGTGGTCCAGTGCAAAATTAGGCGGGCATGAGTTTGTCGCCAGTGAAGTTCAGCAAATGGACTTGATTTTGCAACCGGATTTTGTGTTTATGTTCAGAGTGAGTAACAGCGAAGGTGATGAAGCGATACATAAAGGTGTTTATTATACAGAAGGCGAGCACCTAGTTTTACTTTATGAAAATGGTGAGCATGAAACCCGATATAGTTTAAACAGCGACATACTTACTTTGGAGATGGAGGAAGGTGCGCTTTACGCCGTACTTAATCGGGTGCGATAAGCTACTCTCATATTGTTGTATCGTAAACGAGGTATTAACGTATAATACCTCGTTTTTTTATCGGTATAGGGTTAAGCTAACAGTCCATGAAAGAGTATAAATCTATAGTGCTCAACACAGATATACTTAGATAGCCGATTTTAAGTTCACTTACGCTCTTTCGCTAACATAATTGGTCCAAGCGAAGACGTTCCGGAGTTTGTTTTTCATTAAAGAGCGCCAAACTTGCTTATCGCTTGCCGGCAGGCTATTCACACTATTGCGTTTTAGTTAGAAGGATTTCGACATGGCTCATACACCTCAAGCCAAATACCGTAAAGATTACACTTCGCCATCACACACAATCACTAGCATCGATTTAGTTTTTGACCTTTATGATCATAATACTGTAGTGACGGCAACGTCTAAGGTAAAGCAATTAAAACAAGACAACGTTCTTTACCTCGATGGTGAACAACTCAAATTAGTCAGCCTTGATGTAAACAATGAGAAGTGGACCATATTCGAACGACTAGAAGGTGGGATCGCTCTTTCAGGGCTTCCTGAAGAATTTGAACTAAAGATAGTTACTGAAATTAATCCTGAAAACAATTCAGCTTTAGAAGGTTTGTACAAGTCTGGCGGGGCTTTTTGTACTCAATGTGAGGCAGAAGGCTTTCGGCGAATTACCTATTATTTGGACCGTCCTGATGTTCTTGCAACATACTCAACGAAAGTCATTGCTGACAAAGCAACTTATCCCTATTTACTTAGCAACGGTAATCGAATTGCCGAAGGTGAATTAGATAATGGGCGTCATTGGGTTCAGTGGCAAGACCCACATCCCAAACCAGCTTACTTGTTTGCACTAGTAGCAGGTGATTTTGATGTCCTTCGCGATACATTCATTACTAAATCAGGTCGCAAGGTTGATCTTGAAATCTTTGTAGACAAGGGAAATCTTGATAGAGCACCTCATGCAATGACATCCCTGATTAATTCGATGAAATGGGATGAGGAAAGGTTTGGGTTGGAATATGACCTTGATATTTATATGATTGTTGCTGTGGACTTTTTTAATATGGGGGCCATGGAAAACAAAGGATTGAATGTGTTTAATTCAAAGTTTGTTCTCGCAAATGAGCAAACAGCGACTGATACAGATTACCTTGGCATTGAGGCTGTTATTGGCCATGAATATTTTCATAACTGGACGGGAAATCGCGTTACATGTAGAGATTGGTTTCAGTTAAGCCTGAAAGAAGGACTTACCGTATTCAGAGATCAAGAGTTTTCATCAGACTTAGGCTCTCGGGCTGTTAATCGAGTCAATAATGTTCGTATTATTCGAGGCCCTCAATTTGCAGAAGATGCAAGCCCAATGTCGCATCCCATTCGTCCAGAGAAAGTTATTGAAATGAATAACTTCTACACCCTTACCGTTTATGAGAAAGGCAGTGAGGTGATAAGAATGATGCATACTTTACTTGGTGAAAAGGCTTTCCAAAAAGGAATGAAACTGTATTTTGAACGTCATGATGGGACAGCCGCAACATGCGAAGATTTTGTAGCAGCTATGGAAGATGCATCAGGTGTAGATCTAGGGCAGTTTCGCTTATGGTATAGTCAATCCGGCACACCAATAGTATCAATTAAGAGTGACTATGACTCAACAGAGCAGACATACTCCTTAACAGTATCGCAGCATACTTCTGCTACCCATGATCAGGAAAATAAGCAACCTTTGCACATTCCATTGGATATAGAACTTTACGCTTCTAATGGTCAATCCATTGAGTTACGGCGTAACGAGAAGAGTGTTAGTAATATCCTTAATGTTACTAAAGACAAAGAGACTTTCGTTTTTGAGGGTGTATCAGAGAAGCCTGTACCATCATTACTACGCGAATTTTCAGCTCCTGTTATCTTGGAATATGACTACAGCGATGAAGAGCTGACTTTTTTAATGGTGCATGCCAGCAATGACTTTTCACGATGGGATGCAGGCCAAATGTTACTCGCGAAATATATTCGCAGTAATGTAAACGCTGTTCAAACAGGAACAGAGGTTGAATTACCCATGTCTTTGATCGATGCTTTCCGAGGTGTGTTGCTTTCTGATACCTTGGAATCAGCCCTAATCGCCGAAATTATGGCTCTTCCAAGCCACAATGAAGTATCAGGTTGGTATGGCCAAATTGACGTTGACGCAATTGCTAAAGTATTAAAAGCGATTAAGGTGAAGCTAGCTAATACGCTTGAAGATGAATTAAGTGCAATTTATCACAGCCTAAAAGATGTTGACTATACGATTTCACATGATGCAATAGGCAAGCGATCGTTACGTAACATAGCACTTTCTTATCTAGCTCATACTGAGCACGGAAACAGTCTAGTGGAGAAGCAATACTTATCTGCGAACAATATGACAGATACCATTGCAGCAATGAGCGCAGCGAATAATGCTCAATTACATGGTCGTGAAAAGCTGATGACTGACTACAGTGAGAAGTGGCAGCATGATGGGTTGGTTATGGATAAATGGTTCGCTTTGCAAGGATCCAACCCTGCTGAGAATGCATTGGAAGTCATTAAATCGACGATGGACCACACCGCATTTAGTCTTAAAAACCCTAATCGTACGAGAAGTCTGATCGGTTCGTTTTTAAATATGAATCCTGTTCAGTTTCATTCAATAACTGGCGAAGGGTACCAATTTGCTGGAGAGATAATTAAAGAGTTGAACACGAGTAACCCTCAAGTCGCTTCTCGATTAATTGATCCCCTGCTTAAGTTTAGAAAATATGATGATACGAGACAAGCACTCATGAGGCGGGAGCTTGAACGACTAAAATCTCTTGATAATCTCGCCAGGGATTTGTTCGAGAAAGTCAATAAGGCACTGGACTCTTAGTCTGTAAAATAAGGTGGTAGCAGTAATCACGCTGCTACTACCAAAGCCCATTACCAAAAATCTGAATGCTCACTCAGTTTGTAAAGAAGAATGAATCAGTACTATTTCTCGCTAAACATTTCGTATCAATCCTTCTTGGCACACTACAATGGGATCGCAAGCAATGTTCTTGTAACTACAGACAATGGGATACGATTGCAACTGCCCGCCACTAAATTTCGTCCATTTCTTAGTCAATTAGGTCTTAATGGGCGCTTTCGCCTGACAACTGACCAAAACAATAAGTTTATAAAGTTGGAAATGCTGTGAACAATTGATTCTATAAGACTTTAAATAGAACCTTAGTCACATTATCAAACATTTCACCTCCTACCACTCTTAAAAGAATTAACCATTTATCAATAAAGCTTTTACAATAAAGCGGCATTACCCGTGTTAAGCACTATGCTTACAACAGCCCTCAAAAATATATAAAATTCTAATTGTGGAGTGTGATTATGACCGCGCGTGAAACTTTGATGCCGGTTCTGCTTGAAAAGGTCTACAAACTGATTCAAGACAAACTCGAGCTTGCTCATCAACCCCTTGTCACTCAACTTGCTCAGCATTTATTTAGCAATATTTCGCATGACGACCTCGTCGAAAGGAATGAATCTGATCTGTATGGTGCAATTATTAGCCTTTGGCACCATATCAATGAAAAGAAAGCCGACGAAGTCTCTGTACGAGTGTTTAACCCAACTGTAAGTCGTCAAGGATGGCAATCCACCCACACTATTGTTGAAATTGTTGTGCCAGACACACCTTTCTTAGTAGATTCCGTGAAAATGGCATTGAGCCGACTGGATTTGGCTTCTCATTTAATGCTTCATGGCCCAACGCAGATTGAGCGAAGTAAAGCAGGTGATATTACTGCGATTAACCAAGGGAAAGGAACGCTTCAGTCCTTGTTCCATATGGAAGTCGATAGATTAAGCTCAAAAGAAACCATGACCTCGCTACGCGAAGAATTGGAAAAAATCATTACAGATACTTCACTAGTTGTCCATGACTGGTTACTCATGGTTGAAAAGCTTGAAGAGGTGACCAATCAGGTTGAGGCTAATAAAGATTTCGTGAAGATAGAGCGTGACCGATATGAAGAAACAGTGAAGTTTCTTCGCTGGTTAGGTGATCACAATTTTACATTTATGGGCTACAAAGAATACGATTTAGTCAATGTAGATGGTGATACAGAGTTAAGGCCGACAGCAGACAAAGGATTAGGGCTATTCGCCAACACTGAACGTGTTCGTAGCGTTAAGCTATCAGATTTCCCCGACTCTGCGCGTCTGGAAGCCAAAAAGCCATTCTTGCTGATAATGACAAAAGGCAACACTCCATCACGTATCCACCGTCCAGCCTATACCGATTATATTGGTATCAAGAAATTCGATAAGAATGGAAAAGTTATTGGTGAACATAGGTTCACAGGGCTGTATACATCAGCCGTGTATAATCAAAGTGTTGAAAGCATACCTCTTATCAGAGAGAAAGTAGAACGCATTCTTGCTTCAAGTGGGTATCGCGAAGGCTCTTACGCATTTAAAGCACTACACAATATCCTAGAAAATTATCCACGCGATGAATTGTTGCAGGCTCATGAAGATGACTTGTTAGAAGTTGGTATGGGCGTCGTGCAGATGCAAGACCGTGACATGCTACGACTCTTCATACGCAAGGACCCATTTGGTCGCTTCTTTAGTTGTATGGTTTATGTCACTAAAGATCGTTACAACACTGAACTTAGACGTCAAACACAGCAGATCCTCCAGAAATATTTTGGCTGTGATAATGAAGTTGAATTCACTACCTATTTCTCCGAGAGCCCATTGGCTCGCACGCATTACATTGTCCGTGTTGATAACAACAACATGGATGTCGACGTGAAAATGATTGAGCAAAACCTAATGGAAGCATCTTCAACTTGGGACGATCGTCTCTCTGACGCTATTGTGGCAAACTTTGGTGAGAGTAAAGGTCTTCCTTTAGCTAAAGAGTACTTGCACGCATTCCCGCGCTCATATAAAGAAGATGTCTTACCGGGATCGGCAGTCGCAGACATCGAACGTATTGAAGCTTTGAGTGATGAAAATCGGCTAGGGATGCTGTTCTATCGTCCACAAGAGTTGGCTTCAGATTCAAAATCAGTTAGGTTGAAGCTTTACCACCGTGATGAGCCAATCCACCTATCTGACGTAATGCCGATGCTGGAAAACCTTGGCTTACGAGTCATAGGTGAATCGCCATATGAGGCCCGCAAGGCTGATGGTCATGTGTACTGGATTCTTGATTTTTCTATGCTTCATAAGAGCGAGAAAAATGTCGATCTGCGTGAAGCCAGAGATCGTTTCCAGCAAGCGTTTGCAGCAATTTGGGCCGGAGATCTGGAAAGCGATGGCTTCAATAGACTTGTTTTGGGTGCATCGCTAACGGGAAGAGAAATTTCTATTCTCCGAGCCTATGCTAGGTATATGCGCCAGGTTGGCTTCCCATTTAGTCAACACTACATTGAGGAAACGTTGAGTCATTACCCTGAATTGGCACGAGCCTTGGTAGCTCTATTTACCAAGCGGTTTGATCCCAAATATAAGGGTAGTCAGAAAGGTCAAACAGAGCTGATAAACTCAATGACAGAACAGCTGGATCATGTAGAAAGCCTGGATGACGATCGTATCATTCGTCGTTATATGGAGATGATCACGGCTACGTTAAGAACCAACTACTATCAACTTGACGGTAACAAACAACCTAAGCCATGGCTTTCATTGAAAATGAAGCCGAGTGAAATTCCAGAGATCCCTCAACCCGTTCCTGCGTTTGAAATATTTGTTTACGCACCTGATATTGAGGGTGTTCACTTAAGAGGTGGCAAGGTCGCTCGCGGTGGCTTGAGGTGGTCGGATCGTCAAGAAGATTTCCGCACGGAAATTTTAGGGCTAGTTAAGGCGCAGCAGGTTAAAAACACGGTCATTGTTCCTGTTGGGGCAAAGGGTGGATTTGTCTGTAAACGACAACATAATTTGAGTGGTAGAGATGAAATATTCGCTGAAGGCCAACGTTGTTACAAGCGGTTCATTCGAGCGCTCTTAGATGTATCAGATAACATTATCGAAGGTGACGTTATTCCACCGAAGAACGTTGTTCGTCATGATGAAGATGACCCTTATCTCGTTGTTGCGGCGGACAAGGGCACAGCTACTTTCTCTGATTTAGCAAACTCAGTTTCTGAAGAATACGACTTTTGGCTCGGTGATGCCTTCGCGTCGGGTGGTTCCAATGGTTATGACCACAAAGCTATGGGTATCACAGCTAAAGGTGGCTGGGAGTCGGTAAAACGCCATTTCAGAGAAATGGGTATTGACTGCCAATCAACAGATTTCACAGCTATCGGTGTTGGTGATATGGCTGGTGATGTTTTTGGTAACGGTATGTTGTTGTCAAAACACATTCGTTTACAAGCTGCGTTTAACCACCTACACATATTTATCGATCCAAATCCTGATTCAGCCAAAACCTGGAAAGAAAGAGATCGTTTGTTTAAGTTACCGCGCTCTAGCTGGGAAGACTACAACACCAAGCTTATTTCAAAAGGTGGGGGTATTTTCTCTCGTCGGGCTAAGTCCATTAGTCTTACACCAGAAATTCAGAAAATGATTGGTACTAAGAAAACGTCTTTAGCGCCAAATGATCTAATTAAGAAGCTTCTGAAAATGGAAGTGGACCTACTATGGAATGGTGGTATCGGTACTTATGTTAAGTCCGTGAATGAGACTCATACAGATGTCGGCGATCGGGCTAATGACGTTTTACGTATTGATGGTCGAGATCTGAGGGCTAAAGTAGTCGGTGAAGGCGGTAACTTGGGTATGACACAACTGGGACGAGTTGAGTATGCGCTTACTGGCGGCCGTGTAAACACCGATTTCGTCGATAATGTTGGCGGAGTGGATTGCTCAGATAATGAAGTCAACATTAAAATCTTCCTTAATGGACTTGTAGCAAATGGCGACCTGACTGTTAAACAACGAAACAAGATCCTAGAATCGATGGAAGACGAAGTAGGTGAGATTGTATTAGATGATGCCTATTGCCAATCTGAATCGATATCAGTGACAGAACAGCGTGGTACAGGCCTTGTCAAAGAACAAATCCGCTTTATTCATGATATGGAAAAAGCAGGCCATTTGGATCGTGCTCTAGAATATATTCCTGATGACGAGACTCTTCTCGAAAGAGAGAAGTTAGGCCAAGCACTTACTCGCCCCGAGCTCGCAGTTCTTGTTGCTTACGGAAAGATGGTTCTTAAAGAAGATTTAGTGCACGATGATATCGCTAATGATGACTATCATGCTCAGCAGCTGGTCAATTATTTCCCTACAGAGTTACGCCGTAACTATATCAAGCAAATGGATAATCATCCATTAAGAGCAGAGATCATCGCGACAGCCCTTGCTAACCAGATGGTTAACGAAATGGGTTGTAACTATGTAACTCGTATGCAAGAGGAAACAGGAGCGCATATTGTCGATATTGCTAATGCATACGCTGCTTGTCGTGAAATCTTTGGTTTAGACAAGGTGTTAACTTCACTGCGTGCACTCGACAATAAGGCTTCAACAGATGCTCAGTACGATATGATGTTCTATGTGCGCAGAACAATGAGACGATTGTCACGTTGGGTATTGCGCAATAGAACGGGGCGCCAATGCGTTAAAGCACTCGTTGAGTTATACCAAGGTGATGTAGACATTATCAATGCTAAGTTGGATGATATTCTTGTTCCTGCGGAAGTTGAAGAACATAAACAGATGGCTCAATCATGGATTGATCAAGGCATTAGACCTGATATCGCTATCTACGTATCTCGCTTATCTAGTTTATATTCGGTCTTTGATATCTCTACTGTCGTTCGAGAGACTGGTATTTCGGTTGAACAAGTTGCTCAGCTTTACTTCCATTTGGGTGACAGGCTGTCATTGCACTGGTTCCTAAACCAAATAAACGCTCAAGCCGTTGATAATAATTGGCAGGCACTTGCGCGGGCAGCCTTTAGAGAAGATTTAGATTGGCAGCAAAGACAGCTTACGGGTCAGGTTCTAAATTGTCACTGTGCTCCAAAAGATCTTGATGTGATGAAAGCTCTCGATGACTGGATTTCGACTAACGAAGTATCCTTGCATCGATGGGAAAATATTCTCAATGAGTTTAAAGTAGGCTCAGTGCATGAATTTGCGAAGTTCTCAGTTGCTTTGCGAGAGCTTATGCTTCTCAACTTAAATTGCGCGGCCAACGAGTAACAAACATATTTCGTTGAATTATGCGGTAAAACAGTAAATAATATAGCCCCGTTTGTACGGGGCTTTTTTCTATCGGAGGCACAATGCTTTACCGTCTAGCCAGAGCTGGCTTTTTTCAACTTGATGCCGAAAAGGCACATGATCTCGCAATCGAAAACTTCAAACGTTTTACCGGTACTCCTCTCGATCTTTTTTATCGTCAACTACTACCCAATCGACCAGTCGAATGTATGGGTATTTCATTTCGCAATCCAGTAGGCCTTGCTGCAGGCTTAGATAAAAATGGTGAATGCATAGAAGCTTTTGATGCGATGGGATTTGGATTCGTTGAAGTTGGGACTGTCACACCTAGGCCTCAGTCAGGTAATGAAAAGCCGCGTCTTTTTCGTCTAGTTGAAGCCGAAGGAATTATTAACCGAATGGGATTCAACAATCGAGGAGTCGATAACCTGGTTGAGAACGTCAAGAAAGCAAACTTTAATTGTGTTCTAGGGATTAATATAGGAAAAAATAAAGATACTCCAATAGAGAAGGGAGCAGAAGACTACCTTATTTGTATGGAAAAGGTGTATCAATATGCGGGATATATAACGGTCAATATTTCTTCTCCAAACACACCAGGGCTACGTTCACTTCAATATGGTGAAGCTCTAGATGAGCTTTTATCTGAACTAAAACTAAAACAGTCAGAACTTGCGGAAAAACACCACAAATACGTTCCATTAGCACTTAAGATTGCTCCTGATTTGAGTGACGAGGAAATAACGCAGATATGTGATTCTCTAATCAAAAATAATATGGATGGGGTAATTGCAACCAATACAACTCTTGATCGCAGTATTGTTGAGGGAATGAAACATGCTAGTGAGGTAGGGGGGTTAAGTGGACGTCCTGTTCAACAGAGAAGTACAGAGGTTGTTCGTCTTTTACATCTGAAGCTTAAAGATCAAATTCCAGTAATTGGAGTAGGTGGTGTCGATTCTTATGTTGCAGCGAAAGAAAAAATGATGGCTGGTGCAGAACTAGTCCAAGTGTATTCTGGATTTATCTACCATGGCCCTGGTCTTGTTCGTGATATAGTGAAAAATTTATAAAAACACGATGTGACGCCGTCACATAAAAATCAAGAAGTTTAAACTCGTTTTTTACAGAGGAAATGACATGTCATTTCCTCTTTTTTTTCAATAGATAGTACATAAAATTTGATCAGCAGTACTTAGAGTAGGCGACAGCACACTTAAGAAGATTGAAATTTGGACGAGATGGTTATGATGCTTAAACCGAGCGATAAATGGACTTGGTACTATGATGATGCGGAGCAGCATTTAATGCTCGACTTAGGTGACGACATCGTATTCAGAACCAACCTGTCAAAAAAATTGATCGTGGATTGTGCAATTGGTATCAATGAATTCTCAGTTGATGACGCATCTGCATTCCAAACTTACAGAGAACAAATATCTCTTCTCAACCTTTCGGAACCCAGACAAGCAGAGCTCGCTCTATATTGTGCAGCAGCCAAACGTTTTCATAAGCCAGTCCAACCAAAGAGCTGGTTTTTCAATCTAGCTAGCGATGGTGGCTACACGCCTGAAGAGGGCGATTTTGTACAATTATCGAACGATTATGGTGAGAGTTACTTTATCGTGTTAGAAGTAGGGGATAGTGCAAGCCTGTGCTCGCTCGTCTGTCAAAATAGTTTTATCTTGGATGGAATAAAATCACTCAAATTTGGCCAAGCGATTAAAGTAATGCATGACCGAATGTCCACTGCCAACCATACTCTGTCAAATGGTGTACACGCCATCGCCCTCGTAAGTTAATGTACTTGTTCCCTTCGTTTATTCCGGTCGGCTTATTGCCGATATTTTTTTAATCTAAGATCACAAATTGGTTATTTTCCTCCTAAATAATCATTAATTTTGTTAGCAAAAATCGTTTTTTTGTCATTCCTTTTAAGTGACAAATCATCATTTATTCCTCTATTAGCGTTATTTTGTTATTAAATTTCATAACTATAGTTGGCTGGTATATACCAGATTGGCAATGAATAAATATACATTTATGTGGTGTGCTATTGATGTTATGTTAGTTGAGTATGATGACAACGTTTCGTTTGTATTTCATAGATACTATCTTTGGTAAAGCATTTAACCTTCAGTAAACGCGTAGCGGATGTACAGAAATTTATGAGCAAGTTTCATGCGATCAGGGATTTCATTACAATATTTGGCCGGAATTGGCTAACTATATAGCCGCTATACAGGTATAATCTTTGATTGATTTCCATTTATCTAAGAACACTATGCATCAATATCTTGCGGTTACGTCCAATGGGCTAGAAAATCTGTTAGTTGAAGAGTTAAGTAGGCTAGGGATAGACAACGCCAAGCCAGTTCAAGCTGGAGTTAAGTTTAAAGCTTCTAACGAACAAATTTATCGCTGTTGCTTATGGAGCCGTTTAGCTTCTCGGTTTGTTCGCGTACTCTCAGAGTTTACTTGTAATGACGATATGGATTTATATCTCGCAAGTTCAGCGGTCAATTGGGTTAAACACTTTAACAGTTCCAACAAGTTTATCGTTGATTTTAAAGGAACTAACCAAGAGATTCGTAATAGCCAATATGGTGCGATGAAAATTAAAGATGCTATAGTTGATACGTTTAGCAAAAAAGACTTACCAAGACCGTCGATCAGTAAAGATCGGCCAGATCTAAGGGTTCATCTACGCCTCCATAAAGATAAAGCATTACTTGGAATAGATATGGTTGGTGGGGGATTACACCAACGAGGTTACCGAACAGAATCAGGAAAGGCACCATTAAGAGAAACGCTTGCAGCAGCGATTCTTTCGCGTTCTGGTTGGGATATGAAAACACCACTCTTGGACCCTATGTGTGGCTCAGGCACAATTGTTATTGAAGCAGCGATGATGGCAGCCAATATCGCACCGGGAATAAAACGTGAGAAGTTCAGCTTTGAAGTGTTAGAAGATTTTGAGTCAGACGTATGGCTACAAGTAAAAGCAGAAGCCTCTGTTCAAGCGAGAAAAGGTGTCAATAAAATTGACGCTAAAATTTATGGTTATGATAATGACCCGCGTGTAATTCAAACTGCTAAAGATAATGCGCGCAGGGCGGGCGTTGAGTCTCTTATTTGTTTCGAAGTGGGAGATGCAGCTGAGCTGAAGCGACCAATGGATTTCAGTTCTGGTACGATTGTGTCTAACCCTCCTTACGGTGAAAGACTCGGTACTCATCCTGGTTTGATTGCGCTTTATACCGCCTTTGGGAATCAACTGAAATCAGAATTTAAAGGCTGCAGCGCTTCAATTTTTTCTAGTTCTGACGAGTTGCTCAGCTGCTTGCGTATGAGGGCAGACAAACAATACAAACTTAATAATGGTTCATTACCTTGTCAGCAAAAGAATTACCATATTTCTGACAAAGAGCGCTCAATCGATGGTGACGCTGTAACTGATATGGTTGTTGCTCCTGATTTTGCCAATCGTTTGAAGAAAAATATCGGTAAGATTGCAAAGTGGGCCAAAAAAGAGCAACTCGATTGCTACCGAATTTATGATGCAGATCTTCCTGAATACAACGTAGCGATTGATGTATACCTAGACCATCTAGTGATACAGGAGTACGCTGCACCAAAAAATGTTCCCGAGGAAAAAGCGAAGCGTCGATTGACCGATATTATACGTGCTTCAATTCAAGTAACTGGGACTCAGGCTAATAAAGTCATTTTAAAAGTGAGAGAAAAGCAGAAAGGGCGCTCCCAGTACCAAAAGCTATCTCAACAATCACGGACCATGAACGTTTTTGAATTCGGAGTTAATTTGATTGTCAATTTGCACGACTATCTTGATACTGGTCTGTTCCTTGATCACAAGTTAACTCGCAGAAAAATTGGCCAATGGGCGGCGGGCAAAGATTTTCTAAATTTGTTTGCGTATACCGGTTCTGCCACTGTTCATGCAGCTTGCGGTGGCGCTAAGTCGACAACAACGGTAGACATGTCGAATACTTACTTAGAATGGGCTCAAGAAAATATGCGATTGAATGGTCAAATAGGTCGCCAGCACAAATATGAGCAAGCAGATTGCCTACAGTGGCTTGAAAATGCAAACTCTCAGTTCGACTTGATTTTTATTGATCCGCCTACATTTTCAAACTCCAAACGAATGCAGCAAACGTTTGATGTTCAGCGTGATCATATTCAGCTAATGACAAATCTCAAACGACTCTTGCGTCCAGAAGGAATGATTGTTTTTTCTAACAACAAGCGACAATTTAAAATGGATATCGATGGAATAAGAGAGCTAAAGCTTGAGGCAAAGAATATTTCTTCACAAACTTTGCCTCTCGACTTTGCTCGTAATAAGCATATACACAACTGCTGGGTAATTTCGCACAGTGGCTAACAGGACTTCAATGATTTCCTTATATAGCACAGAAGGTTGCCACCTTTGTGAAATGGCATTTACGCTCTGCCAACAACTAGGAGTAGATCATTTGATTCGTATCATCGATATTGCGAACAACGATGAACTATTTTTACGTTACGGCGTCACAATACCAGTGCTAAGTATTGATGATAGAGAGCTTGAATGGCCATTCGACGTACAACAACTACAACTATGGTTAGAGAATAATGGCATTACTTACCATAAATAATGGGCTATTAGCTTACGGCGATCACCCCCTGCTTGATAAGGCTGACTTTTCACTTCAAGAAAATGAACGCGTATGTTTAGTGGGCAGAAACGGGGCAGGTAAGTCGACGTTAATGAAGGTTTTGGCGGGAGAAGTTACTCTTGACGATGGTAAACTGACGATTACACAAGATGTCACTGTTTCACGCTTAGAACAAGATCCACCACGTAATCAAGAAAGTACGGTTTTTGACTATGTAGCCGGTGGGTTATCAGAAGCTGGAGAACAACTTAAGATCTATCAAGATCTCCTCGATCTAGTGGCCAACGAGCCTACAGATCAAAACATTAATAAACTTTCTCGGGTACAAGAGCAATTGGAGCACTCGGGAGCTTGGCGTTTTGAAGACCGGATTAAAAATGTATTAGGCGCTCTTCAGCTAGACGGTCATATTAACCTGACAGATTTATCAGGTGGTTGGCAACGTAAAGCCGCACTAGCAAGAGCTTTGGTCTGTGATCCAGATGTGTTACTTCTAGATGAGCCGACTAACCACCTTGATGTAACGACAATTGAGTGGCTTGAAACATTTCTTAAAGATTTTCGTGGTTCTATTGTTTTTATTTCACACGATCGAGCTTTTATTAAGTCTATGGCAACACGAATCGTCGATCTGGACCGTGGGCAACTTGCGTCATTTCTTGGTGATTATGACAATTATCTTGTTGAAAAAGAAGAAATGCTACGTGTAGAAGAGATGCAAAATGCTGAATTCGATAAAAAACTAGCACAAGAAGAAGTTTGGATTCGACAAGGTATCAAAGCACGTAGGACCCGAAATGAAGGTAGGGTGAGGGCGCTCAAAAAGCTTCGCGAAGAGCGTAAAGATCGTCGAGATGTTCAGGGTAAAGCGCAAATCCAAATAGATGATGCCTCTCGTTCCGGCAAGATTGTTTTCGAGGCCGAAAACCTTTGCTTTGGTATTGATGGGAAATCTATTGTTAACAATTTTTCCTTCAATATCATGCGTGGTGATCGTATTGCACTTATTGGTCCAAACGGTTGCGGTAAAAGTACCTTGCTCAAACTTTTGTTAGGGAATTTAAAACCTGACTCAGGTCGGTTGCATTGTGGTACAAAATTAGAAGCGGCCTACTTTGATCAATATAGAGAAGTTTTAGATCCTGAAAAATCTGTCATCGACAACTTGGCCGACGGTAAGCAAGAAGTCATGGTTGGTGGACGTCAGCGACATGCATTAAGTTATCTTCAAGATTTTCTTTTTGCACCTAAGAGAGCCAGAACACCCGTTAAAGCTTTGTCAGGGGGGGAAAAAAATCGCCTACTGCTTGCTCGTATCTTATTGAAATCCAATAATTTACTAATATTGGATGAGCCGACCAACGATCTCGATATTGAAACATTGGAACTTTTAGAGGATTTACTTGCCAATTATCAGGGTACATTGCTTTTGGTTAGCCATGATCGTCAATTTGTGGATAACACGGTAATGACCAGCTGGATTTTTGAAGGTGAGGGAAAGATAGAAGAATTTGTAGGTGGTTACCACGACGCGCAGCAGCAAAGAGAGCAGAGCCGTAAAGTGCGTAGCAGTGCGCAAATATCGGTTCCTACCAAAACAGACCGAGATCCATCTGCTAAAACAAAACCAGTATCAAGTAAGCCTAAGAAGTTATCTTATAAACTTCAGCGCGAGCTTGAAGAACTACCAGCAAAATTGGAACAGCTAGAAGCTGACATAGAGTTAACCCAAGAGAAGGTCAATTCTCCAGAGTTTTTCTCAAAGCCAATTGATGAAACACAACCTATTTTAGATTCGCTTGCTGCTTTAGAGCAGGAGCTTGAAATTGCTTTTGAACGTTGGGAAGCGTTAGAAGCAATGCAACAGGAAAGTTAATACCAATGAGCAAGACTATTTTTAAGCTGTCATCTGTTACTCTGGCCCTAGTAGGCTCTTTTTCCGTCAATGCCGCCATTTATAACATATACGGCTATCAGCCAGTGATAAATGGTAATGCAAAAACATATGGCGTAGCTATTGAGCCAGGTGCAGCAAATTGTTGGAGTGGCACAACCTGTTCTCAGACTAATTATAAGATTTCGTTTGAAGAAAAGTTGTACAATGAAGGCTTTGCCTACCGAGATGAGGTGCCATTTCGTTATAACCTAGGATACGACCTGATAGATAATGATGGTTCGTCTATTTATGATGGTTTTAAAAGCTATTGTAATAGTTTTCTAGGTTACAATGACGCAGGGTGTTCGAGATGGGCAGATGAACAGTACAATCAGGGATATGCTCAAGAGCTCAATGGTAATGTTGATGACTCATCCACTTATATAGAAAACTCTTCAGATCAAGTAGAATCAGGACAAAACAATGTTATCGTAAATAATTTTACTAGTGCTGCTGCTGACGCAATTGGTACTTACTATGGTGGTAGTTTGTTACAAAGGACCATTGCTTTTTCAGGTGGAACTGCGCTAGACCGTGACACTTATAATCAGAGTAAAGCTTGGGCAAAAACGTCAAACGGTACAAACGATATCATCGTTGGTAGTGTAAGCAAACAATCAACTCAAAATACAAATGATTATATATCTTCTGCTGCTATCTGGAGTACTGGCGGCGGTGCACCTGTTGTTATTCCTTGGGAAGGTGCTGCGGAAGAAAGTCGAAGAACGCCTCAAGGTAGCGCTAGAGACGTAGCAATTGTAAACTCACAAACATATGCAGTAGGTTATAACTCAGACGCCGATGAGAGGCCTGTTGCAAGTGTATTTACTGTCGACCGATCAGGCCCTAGCGTATCAAGTAGGCAGGTTGTTAGTCGGTTTTCATCAAACAGCTACTTAAACTCGCTATTTACTGCTATCAACGAGAATGGTTATGCTATTGGCGAAGCTAAATATGCAACACCTATTAATAGTGCTTACGCTAATAGCTTGTTCTATATCACTGATCCGGCAAACCCTAACGGTAGTTTTAATGAATTTTCAGGCCCAATATTTTTCTCCGGTGCTAATGGAAAGGCAGGAGCGATCAATAACAATGATGAAGCCGTTGGTGCAATTGACTATCAAACACATGCCGAAGTAAATGGGGATCAGGGTAAGCAGAGAGGCCAGAGAGCCTTTATTGCTCCTTTAAATTCCTCAAATACGAAAGCACCTTTGAATGGGAGAGCTTGGTATCTGGATGACCTAGTTAACGATGGAAACCCTAATTCCACTAACAACCAGTTTAGAGTCATTGACGCGACTGACATTAATGATGCCGGTGTAATTTCTGGTACAGCATACTATTGTGAGGGTGGCTACGACACGCTTTACTTAGATTCTAAGTGTAATGATGGTTCTACACAAGGAGCTGAGAAAATTGTTGCAGTTAAGTTAGTTCCGATTGAAAACTCAACGGCTTCAAATATTCAACAGAGAGGTTTAGAGCCTGTCTCAATAGACCGTCAAGGTGGTTCATTAGGTTGGTTTGCTTTAGTAGTCATTGGGTTACTCGGGTTCCGTAGAAAGTAAACAAAATTTCCTTCTTAGGCACAGGTCCAAGTTTTTGGATCTGTGCTTTTTTACACCTTGAGAAAGGCGGAAATTTGAGCGATCCTTAGCTGTGGGGTAATAAAAACTCCACAAAAAGTTAATAGTAGTACGTTAGAAAAACGATATGTATGAGGACGACACTATGAAGAGACAAAAGCGTGACCGCATGGAGAGGGCTCAATCACAAGGGTATAAAGCAGGTCTAAATGGCCGCTCTACGGACTCATGTCCATACCAACAGATGGATGCTCGCTCTCATTGGCTTGGTGGTTGGCGCGATGCCAGGGAAGATAGACACTCTGGTCTCTACAAATAAAATTACACAATCCACATACGAAATAAAGCCCCAATTATTGGGGCTTTTATTGTTCTCAACTTAAACGATCTTTTAAAAAGAAGAGGTGTCTTGGAAGAGCCCAACTTTTAGGTCTTTAGCAACATATATCTCTTTACCGTCAACCAGAACACGCCCATCAGCAAGGCCCATAACTAATTTACGATTGACGACTCTTTTCATATGGATTTCGTAGGTGACTTTCTTTGCTGTTGGCAGAATCTGCCCAGTAAATTTAACTTCGCCGACACCTAAAGCTCTACCTTTGCCTTTACCACCAACCCATCCAAGGAAAAAGCCAACCAATTGCCACATTGCATCTAAACCCAAACAGCCAGGCATTACAGGGTCACCTGGAAAGTGGCAATCAAAAAACCAAAGGTCTGGAGTAATATCAAGCTCTGCCAGAATTAAGCCTTTACCGAAGTCACCTTCAGTTTCAGACATTTTAGTTACGCGGTCCATCATCAGCATATTAGGTGCTGGTAACTGTGGGTAGCCTGGGCCAAAAAGTTCACCTTGGCTAGAGGCTAGTAGATCATCACGGTTATAAGAATCACGTTTGTTTTGCATCATCAATCACTCCAAATTTTGATAGCTGCATCTTAGTGAACAGGTGTACGCTAAACAACTCCGATCAGTATGAATACGAACAATGTTTGCTCTAAACGAACCAGTTTTTGATGCGTTCCACAATTCCTAGTGGATGTTCATGTTTTTCATAGGTTTCTATTCGTTGGGCTATATTATGAATGACGCTCGATTCATCATCACCACGAAAAGGTTTGCCCATAATAATTGGTATCGTCTCATCTACAGTCTCAACTGACCAGATATGAAACTCATTACTTTTAATGCTAGCAACAACTTCTTTATTTAATGCGAGGTGTTTCAAGTTAGTTTTGGGAATAATAACACCTTGTTTACCCGTAAAGCCTTGGTGCTTACAAACTCGATAAAAGCCTTCAATTTTTTCATTGAGACCACCTACCGCTTGAACTCGCCCAAACTGATCAACAGCACCGGTCACCGCAATCTGCTGATTAATGGGGTACTCAGATAGAGCACTAACAAAGGAACATAACTCTGCCAATGTTGCACTATCACCATCCACTTCACAGTATGATTGCTCAAAGACGACAGAAGCAGAATAGGGAAGTGGCTCTTCGAGCTTTAAAGCACTTGATACAAAAGCCTGCATTATCATCATGCCTTTAGCATGAAGGTTTCCTCCAAGTTCCGCTTTACGCTCAACGTCAGAGATGTCTCCATCCCCAAAATGTATTACACAGGATATTCGAGCGGGTTCTCCATATGATAAAGGGTGGCCTGACACATCAATTACCGTAAGTCCATTAACCTGACCAATGCATTCTCCCTGTGTTTCAATGATCACTTGCCCATCTAAAATATCAGAGAGTGCTCTCTCTGGTAGATATGACTCTCTTTGATACTTAGCTTCAAGGGCTTTATCGATCGCCATCTCATCGAGAATGTCACCATTTGTATTTAAACGTGCTTCTTGAAAAATAGATAAGTACCACAATGGTTCTATCGGCATATAACGTTGATCTTCGCTATATCGTGCTCCTGCAACCATTAACCTATGTATTGCTTCAAAAGACAGCGAGGGTAGATCAAACTCTTGAACCAAGGATGATAAATAGCCCAAGTATTGCTGTATGGATTTCTCGGTCACTGCTATATCGTGTTCTATTTCTGTATAATTAGCGATGCCACGATAAAGATCTTCATCTAAGAAATCCAAATCAGCAATTTGGTCGCGATTGCCGACGACGATGAGTTTTAGTGACCAAGAATGTACAGGGATTTGGCTAGCGATATGTTTAGGGGTGACAGAAACAGGGCTGAATGTCTGACTCAAGAAAATAGATTTAAAAATCGGCCAACTACTTGGATTCGCTAGCAAGGTATTTGCAGATATTATGAGAAAACCATCATTCGCTTTTTCAATCAACCCTTGAGTTTTACCTGTAATTTCACCAGCTTCGTTGCAGGAATACGTACCTAGTAGATCCCCCATATTGATACTTTCTGTGCTAAGGACAGGTTTATCAACCAATCTTGATAAACACCTTTGAATGCTGGTGCGATAAAAAGCATTGTCGGGAGAATTAACAATCAGAATTCGGTTAAAACCTTGTGTAACCGCAACTGTCGAAAGGGCTTGTTTAAGACGTGGCTGTATATCTAAGAAATTGACTTCGGGTAAACTTTCAAAATTGGAAATTACGTCATCAAACTCTGTATATTGCGGTGTAACTGCTTTCCAGCTTTCTTGATTCATCTGCGCTATTCATCTTCATGGTAAGGCTCCGAATTATATAAAAAACCACTCGGGATTACACTGCAAATTTATCTAATGATCTAAGTCGATTAATTCTATAATTGATATTGTAACTCACAAAGAGCTGGGTTACGCTGTAACTATAGTTGAAGTGGAACTAATCTAACCATGAAATACCAACAACTTGAAAATTTAGAATGTGGCTGGAAGTGGAACTATCTGATCAGCAAATGGAAAAATGGAGAGTCCATTACCCGCCATATCGATTCTAGCCAAGCTATTGCGGCTGTAAACGACCTACAAAAGATCGAGTCAGACCCAACAAAAGTACTTCAATGGATTGAACAACACTTATCCGAAGAATTGGATAACAAGCTCAAGCAAGCGATACGCGCGAAACGCAAGCGTCACTTTAACGCTGAGCAAGTGCATACTAAGAAAAAGTCGATAGATCTTGATTATCGTGTGTGGGAAAAATTATCTAACCGCGCCAACGAGCTTGGTTGTACCTTGTCTGATGCCATTGAATACTTATTGTCTGAAGCATCAAGAAGTGAGAAGGCAAGTAAAGCGGTAAATAGTTTAAAAGAGGATTTGAGCAAACTGTTAGACTAAGGGAGACGACATGTTATATGTGATTTTGGCTGCTGCGATACTGATTTTTTGGCTCGTCGCAGTGGACAGGCCTGTATTACTTATTCACTTTAAATCGGGACAGATATCTAAACAGAAAGGGCATTTCCCCGCAACGTTCAGACATAATGTCATGGATATCGCCAAACGTACCCCATTTGATGGTGAATTAAAGGTTTATCAACAAAGAAGCGGGACAAAACTTGTGTTTTCAAAACATATACCGAAAGCCACACAGCAAAGAATTAGAAACGTATTTCCACATCAAAGCTTTCTCTCGAAAGGAAAGCGGCACTCACGCTGATTTATCTATCTCTATTGACCACAGCCAAATCTTATGAGAACAAAAATAATAGTGGTCTGTTAGCGGCCATTTATTTAGCGGTCGCTAACGGCTTGGTCATTTAATGCTATGACTCAATAACGATGTCTGAATCCTCAGTTGTAAATAAATGGGCTTTGTTTTGTTTGATTAGCTGAGCAGCATACGAAGGTGTTACTGCATGTAAGTCGCCTTTAGCTCTCAAAGTGTATGCTTCCCATGCTTGATCTCGATATTTTCCAGTCTGAGTATATTGAATAAGTACTTTCATCTCGACCTCTCTTGTCAACCAGTAGTGAACCTATTGTTAACAATACTGCTATAAGTCTTTCGATACACCTGCTAAAACTGCAACCTAAGATTAACTATCGTTACAGACTTAGTGGCACGAGAATCGCACCCACATTACACATTTTGAGGTTTTGACAAGTTTATCTCTGTCGACATACAGAGTTGTATTTTTTCACAGTTACAATTTTTAAATGACTGATTTTAAGGGCTAACCGACACTCTAAAACACCATGAAAATAAACACTAAGGTAAAAAAAGCACAACAAAACATACAAATAGAAAACACTTAAATACTCAATTATCCATAACTAGCACTAATAACTGGCAAATCATCACATACATGGTAAATCTATGTTTCATAATATGAAAATTTTGTTAGCTTGTTCACGCTTTGGGTGTTGTCCCAAGCCTTACGTTTGCTGTTTCGGGTAACAGGCCGGCTCTTCTTGAGCCGGTTCTTTTTGTTTTACCTTTATAAAAAAGTGGTATGTTGCAATAGGGATAATAGAAATTCACCGAATGGTACTAACAGGTATGGCTAAACTTTTCTATGCTTTGGTAGGGTATTATACAAACGAAAATAGTGAGTATGACGCGTTTAACTTCGAACCTATGTATGTTTGTGTTTCTGATCCTTCCTGCCGAGGTATGGTCTGTATCTCTGAAATTGGCCTATTCCGATATTGAATCTTACCCATTCCAATTGGGTAATGGGACAGATATAGCCAAACCTCCTGGACTTGCTCTTGATGTACTTAACCATGTGGGCAAAATCTTAAACCTTGATATTGAGTATGTTCGTCTACCCGGCAAGCGGGTATTAGAGGAGGTTTCTGCTGGAAACGTAGATGGTGGGTTTATCTTTTCCTATAACACTCAACGTGCTCAATACGCTCGTTACCCAATGAAAGAGGATAAGCCGGATGGCACAAAGCGTATCGCCACGATTGGATATTATTTCTATACATTGGAAGGACAAGCCGTGGATTGGGATGGAGAGCACTTTGCTCAATCTGATTATAAAATTGGTGCGCATCTTGGATATTCAATAGTGAAAGATTTGCAGAACAAACAGCTCAAAGTTCATGAAGTAAAAACAACTGAGCAGTTGTTCAGTATGCTAAAACTTGGGCGACTGCCTGTTATCGCTATACAAGATACTATGGCTCAACAATTTCTTTCAGTTCAGGGGATCACGAATATAGAGCAAGTTAATCCAGCAATAAAGACGAAAGACTATTTTCTAGTATTAAGCGAACAGTTCCTAGAAGCTAATCCTCAAACAGCGAAAGACATTTGGGATCAGATAGAAGTAGTACGAGACAGTATTACCAGGCAAGCAGGGCTAAAATATTTCAACTGACTTAAAAGTTTCGTAATTATTGTGACTATTATGTTTACGCAGTAATATTCATTACCTGTGAAGTGGAAATGCAAGAGGAAAATAAATGAAGGTCAACGTCATTGCAAGTACAGCTCTGTCGCTTATCGCCGCTTCGGCTTTAGCCGCAAACAATCCAAATATAGAATTTATCAGTAAAATATCCTGTAAAATGGGAGGTTGTACTTTGGTTTGTGTGACTTCCGATGGAAAAAAAGATGTGAAAGCACGAGAAATAAACAATGCGGAAATCATTACTTATAAAAGCGGTACAGTCCAGCACAACTTGGTAATTGGCTTTCAAAAAATGATCGTCACTTCTCCATCTGGCACAGAGTCTTGCTCACTAAACAATATCGACAAGATAACAACGCAATAAAGAAGCTGTTGGTTATATATGAGTCTTGAGCATAGATGATCCCGATTGAGTATCAATCATCCCTTGTATTTCTTCGACAAAATATTTGTGCTCTTGATAAAAAACCTCCCCACTGGTCACTGTTTGATTGACCGCGTCACAAACAAGATCTGGGTTAGAACTAGGTAACAAAAAGCCTGCATTTTCTTGTCTAACTTCAACGAGCAAATCACCCAGTGCCATCAGGTTATTCAAGATTGTATCTTCATCTAGCCCATGATTACGCATGAAGTTTTCCCAAATCCAAATAATTAAGTGGTCTTCGCAAGCGATTGTCTTACGACTTGGAGGTGTTTTTAAGTTCATTCACATTTACCTTAAGCAGGTGCTAGTCATTAGCACATCAGCCATGTAGCGCTGAGAGTTGATAGGTACTAGGACTTTATCAAAATAATTGAATATCAAAAAGAGATCATTACCCATATCCACATTCATGACACTACCCTGACATGCAGATTGATCTTAATTCCAAACCTCACTGTTTTGGACTAAGGTTTATGAAGTTAATACAAACTTTATCTAACTAGATGACAAGGTTTAACACCATGCTTGGGATGAAATTTGCTGCAGTTTTATGTCTATCGTTGTTTATGGTCAAAACGGTAGGAGCCAAACAGTACAAGTTTGCTGTTGTACCCAAAGAAGAAAATAACCCATTTTTTCAAGCTAGTAGAGAAGGGTGTGAAGCAGCAGCGAAAGAGTTGGGGAATGTAGAGTGCATTTTCCGCGGCCCCAAAGGTGTTGATGTTCGAAAACAAGACAAGATCATTGCCGAACTTATTGCAGAAGGAGTAGATGGTATTGCGATTGCTGTTGCTCAGTCAGCATTCATTCTAGATAACAGTATGAAAAAGGCACTCTCTGCTGGCATTCCAATCGTAACATATGACTCAGATTTTGAAACAGAGGCCGTTACCCGAAATCCAAACCTAAGAGCTGCTTACATTGGTACTCGCCTTATCTGGTAAAGAGTACGAAACTTCACCGGGTAAGCGTTTGATGGGAGACAAAGGTTGGACGGAGCCAACTACACCACTTTACAATTTTGGTTCTTTTGAGCAGGCGCTAGAGGATCTAAAAAATATACTCAACTCATACAAACGACGAGATATTAATGCCATTGTTGCTGTTGGTGGATGGAGTCAATTTTTGCCTGACTATAAAGAGGTTGTAGAGCCATACAAGCAAGCTATAAGCGACAAAGAGATTATTATCATCACTGCAGATACAGCCGACGAGCAATTAGTGTATTTAAAAGATGGACTTGCTCACGCAAACGTTGGTCAAAACCCTTTTGAGATGGGTAGACAAGCGATACTCACTCTTTATAAGCTTGCCACTAAAAAATCAGTGGAAGCAATACAATATATTCCAATGACCTACTGTACTCAAGAAAACTACCAGACCTGTACTAAAAATTAACGAATCATTACTTTTAGCGCGTCGCATATATCTTGTTAAGTATTGTGTGTTCTCCATAGAGTACTTTCTCTATTTCATCATAATCATATGATTTTTCGATACAGAAACGCTTTGTTGTTAAACCAGCAGTCTTTGCCGCTTTTTCGACATAGTTTTTTGTTTCATTCCCCGTTTTTTTCTTATCATTGTCTAACTGTATGAGGGTCCGTATCTCTAATGTAATAGGATCACAAAGCACGAAGTCAACGTGTTTTCGATATAATTTATTATAAGCTCTCTGCCTATCACCACCGCTATATAGGCCTTTTCTTGGTAACATTAAATCGGCAGCGCTGACTTTAGTAAAAATCACATCTCTACCTTTTACAACTACGGATAACGCGCGGTAAAACTCGAGCTCCTCCGGGCTTGCAATTGATATACGCGGGTCATATTGGTAGGTCATAGGCATACTTGATTGAGAATCACCTAGTGGGGTTTGTTTAGTTCGGGTAAACAACGAAATGACAAGAATCACAGCAGCAACAAAGACAATAAGAATAAGTAAAAGCACGACTTCTATTCCCTAACTTAGTTTAAAATCTAATAAATGCAGTCATTTAAGCACCTTTAGTTATGGTCACCAATGCATTTATAACCTAAGTTGCGGTTATTAAATATCGCTCAAAATAAGTCGTACTTTTAATAAGGTTTTTATAGCTAATTCTGGAGCAGTTTAACGAAATAAGAGTCTTTTTTATCTGCAGTGAAATTATTGATACGAACATCAGGTCACTAACGTGTCGATGTAATAAGTTGAGGAAAACTCGAATGAAAAACACTTTGGCTATAACTATTTTTAGTACATTTTCTTTTTTCAGTCTCGCTCACACGATCTCTAATCAAGATGAATATGCAAGCAGCCCTAAAACCATTCCGGTAGAAAGTTATGCGAATGAAACTAAATCAAACTATATCGAGGGCACGACAAGGCACATAGTGCTTTTTGATCTAAAAGATGATGTGACATCAGAGCGAAAACAGGAAATTATCAAGCGCTTTTTAGCTTTGAAGGCTTCAAAGCGTGATGGCAAACCCTACATAAAAGACATTGAGGTAGGTTCAGGGAACATAAGTAAAGAAGGGCAGGGAAAGGGTTATGACTTGTCATTTACCGTCAGCTTTGCGTCAAAAGGGGATCTCAACTACTACGTAGGCACACCTGCAATCTCTGACCCAAAATATTTTGATGCTAACCACCAAAAGTTCAAGGACTTTGTCGGTCCGTTTTTAAAAATCGAAAAAAATCCCGATGGAAGTAAATATGTCGGAGTTTTGGTATTTGATTATCAACTATAGCGTTAATGAATATAACATCATCAAGCTGAGATCGCATCTTGATGATAAATTGCATTATCCCGCCCTTAAACATTCGAATAGCCGTTATCATTTGAATTCGTCGTAGTTTTTAAGAAACTCGTATAAGTCGAAGTCTTGAACCAAAGGATTGGCATCTACAAACTCAACGAGCTTTGACACCAAGTCAAAATTCGTTAGTAAAAGAAACGTTGGCAGAAATACGAATTTGCTTACATATTCCGCGTAATGGTGATTTATGTGAGGATCCATCCGAACAAGTTTAACGGGCGCGGTTTACAAGGAATATCAATGATTTGTGGAGGTCTAATTTTGTGGATTGGCAGCCCTACAGAAGCCATATCTCAGTGCGCATTATGTATATTATGTTAAATGAAGGATCCAATATTAAAGAGTGCATCTGCACTCCTCGTCTATATGCTTACAACATGTCTCTTGCATTCAACATAATCTATTTACCATAAAATAGCTAATATCTAACTTATTCATCTGTGATGCTTAAGTTAGATATTAGCCTTTAAGATATAACTTCATTATGGAATGTAGACTCTCGGGTTCGTAGCTCCCCAAACTGTATAGAGCTCAGGAAAGATCAAGTCTGCATTTTCTTCTAACTCACCAATGGTAATTTGTTCTTTTGCTTGTTTCCCAAATAGTGTTACTTCTTGGCCTGTAGAAACCCCTTTAATATCGGTTACATCTACCATGGATGTATTCATTGATGTTTTTCCAACAACAGGCGCTCGCTGACCGTTAACAATGACGTAAGCCGCATTACCCATTTTCCTTGGATATCCGTCTGAATATCCAACTGGTAAGTTGGCCAAAACACTGTCTCGTTTTGTAGTAAAGCTACTATCGTATCCCACCGTGGAATTGACTGGTACGTGGTGCAATGACGCAATACGAGTTTTAAAGCTCACGATGGATGGGTATTCTGGATTTGTTGGTAAATCACCATACAGAACGCCTCCGGGTCGAACCATATCCAACTGAGCCTCTGGCACATTAAGCGCTGTAAATGAGTTCGATACATGTAATAAGATGTTGTTTCGGTCCAACTTTGAGTTCTCGATTAGCCAAGAAGAACTTTGTTTAAATTCAGCCAGTTTGCTTCTGACTTCTTCCGCATCATAATTGGGAAAATGCGTCATGATACCAACAACTTCAACAGATTCACTGTTAGCAAGTTCCACCGCTTCTAGCTTGCCCGCTTCTGTTGTCATATCAATACCATTGCGTGACATGCCACCATCATTTAATGCCAAATGAACCTTAACTGGTTTTTCTAGGTTAAGTGCTTTAATTTGGCTTGCTTGGTGCACGCTACCTACCAGCTCTTCAACATCTAAATCTAGGACTTGCTTAATTTCATCTATGTCAGCCGATCGAACCCGCACAAGCTGGCCTCTAAATCCTCCGTCTCGAACTGCTCGAGCTTCAGCATTACTCGCAATTGCAATACACGGCACATTAAGCTCTAGGATCGTTGGCAATAGACCTCTGATTCCATTGCCATAGGCGTCTGCTTTCATCACAACACACAGCTTTGTGTTTGAGTGTAAATGAGAGCGAAACTGCGCCATATTTTGTCTAAACTGTCCGAGACTGATTTCTAACCAAGAATTAGACTGATTAACTTGAGTCATACTCGGAGGCGTTTCAGGTAATATAACTCTCGCAGCATTACCTGAAAGCGGAAAAAGCACAGAAGCTACTGCAAGTGAAACTAACGTGGCTCTAAACACCATACAAGGTTCTCCTTATATACACCTCAGTCGAGTTTGAACTTACCCATCGCCTGTTGTAACGATGAAGATAATCTACTTAGTTCTTCACACCCTTTTGCCGTACTGACGGAGCCTTCAGCCACTGATTGAGCTGACAAATGTATACTTTCTATATTTGAACTTAGTTCTTCTGCGACACTGTCTTGCTGGTTACATGCGCTCGCGATTTGGGTTCCCATGTCAGCAATACCTGATATAAATTCATTAATAGCGGTCATGAGTTCTTTTGACTGGTTACCTTGTTCAACACAAGTTTCTATCTGTTGGCGAGAGCGGTCGGTTGTTTCCTTCGCTTGACTGGCTATAGCTTGTAGCTTTTCTATAATGCTGGTAATTTCGCTTGTTGAATCTTGAGTTCTTCCTGCAAGTGTTCTGACTTCATCAGCAACTACTGCAAAACCTCGCCCAGATTCCCCTGCCCGCGCGGCTTCAATTGCTGCATTTAAAGCAAGTAGGTTTGTTTGATCGGCAATGTCTCGAATAACATCGACTATGGTATTAACTTGGTTAGATTGCTGTTCAAGCTCAGCAACATTGTCACCAGCCTCACCAATAATTTTTGCCACGTTCTCAATCGATTGAACCATTGTTTGGGTGTTACGAGCCCCTTCTTTCACTTTGCCATTGGCTTCATTTGCTTGCTCGGCTGAAACTTCAGTGGTGTGTGCAACATCTGCCACTGACGATTTCATTTGGCTCATTGCACTTGCCACATGTGTGACCTGAGACTGCTGGTCTTGCATTTTTTGAGCGGACTTGTTGGAGACTTGGGTCATTTCATCAACTGCGCGCCCCAGTTCTTGAACAACGGTGACGCTTTGATTGATCAGCTCCCTCAAGTTTTGCTGCATTCTGGAAGATGCGTCTGCAAGATCTCCTAGCTCATCACTCCCGAGCCGAGAGCGATCAAGTGTTCTGGATAGGTCACCCTCTGCAATCGCATTGGCTTGTTTAACAACAGCGGCAAGAGGGTTACATATGATTCTGGTAAGGAACATAGTGATAATAACCATGACAATCACAATCAGAGCATTGATCACCATGGCCACATTGCTCAGGCTATCTAGTGACGATAGAATATGCTCTCGATTACTATTCATCGCACCTTTTAGAATACCCACTAAGATATTGATGTCTGCTTCTACTGATTCGAAATCGCTAAGCGAGTTTGCAAGAATTGGATAGGCAGTTTCCTTGTCCATGTTCTTCATTGCCTGATCAAATGAATCCATGGTTTTCAGGTAGCCCTGCCACTTCTTTTGTAGTCGATTAAATGTTTGTTCTTCCTCACCGGGCCAAACCGTCTTTCCATAAGCGGCGAGTTCGGTGTTGATTTGCTCTTTTATTTTTTCATTTGATGCGATTGTAGTTTGGACTTTGTTTTGGTCGCTCATCGCAAATACAGCAAACTGAGCACGTCGCCATAGAGACATTTTATCTCGAACAAAATCTACCTGCTCTACCGCAGGTAATGTGTCGTCAGTGAAGTTGAGAAGCTCTGCTTTGTTGTTTCGAAGTTCGCTCAGAATCATGATGCCAAAGCCCAGATTCATTGCTGCAATAATTCCGAAAGAAAAAGCGATTTTTTTACCAATCGAAAGGTTTTTGATATACATAAGTCACTTACCTTGTTCAAGTGCTTTATCCTTCACACAAACACCTGAAGCGTACTCTTATACCCTAATGGCGAATGGGAACATTCACCCACTCATTAATTACCAAATACTCAATAAAGATAGACAAGGATAATGGGGATAGCGAATCTTATGCATATTTGCAGAGAAAAATTAGTGACAGTGTAACTAATAGTTGAAGCAAGGATACTCAAAAATATACATTTTTATTGACTTAAATCTGTGTAATTACTAAAGAAATTTCAATACTTATCCATCACAATTCATAGTTCGCTACTTTTTCCAATGAGAGCTGTAAATTTCTCCTAGTGTCAATTGTATTCCTAGAAAATATAGAAGCGATAACATGCAAAGACGCACATTTCTAAAAGGGTTAGCTGGAGCAGCCTGTATGCCTAGCCAATTGTTTGCTTCCACAGGTTCGGACAGCTCATTATTTCCTGAATCCATCATGCGCGCCAACTTCACGCCTTCTAGTGGTGAACTACAGTTACTTTACGGTCAGATGCCAATTGATATTACTGGCCATGTTTTTTTTGCTGAAGGTATTCCCCTCGAGAATGATCATCTAAGTCCTAGCGGTCGCGGTGCCTTGAGTAGAATCGATTTTTCTTCAGACAAGTCGACATTTACCCGTAAAATGATCGACACCCCCTCAGCTATTATGCAGCAACATATTGATTATTGGCCTGATAAGTTTAACTTACTCGGAGGCATGGCATATCATAGCCCTACAATGGGGTTCGTAAATTATTGTAATACTGCTCCAAATTACCTTGGTGATAATCGATTTGCTTTGAGTTACGAAGGTGGTGTGCCGTACGAATTTGATGCAGTGACATTAGATTTGGTGACTCCCATTGGGCACTATGACGAATGGCAAAGCAGCCTTCCTCCATGGATGGATGCTTTCACCCCAGACAAATGGTTATTCCCCCAAGTGCGGACCACGGGACATCCCTACTTTGATCTTGATTCAGATGAATGCTTTACCATTAACTACGGCGGTAATATATCAAATACTGGAACAAAAAATGGTTTCATCCGTCTTCTTAAGTGGGATAAGCAAAGTGAACTTAAAGGATGGAATATACTAGGTCGAGATGGACGACCAGCATATATTGCCGCAACAGCCCACTCTCTGGGTGTAACTCGGAACCATATACTTATCTTCGAGACAGCGGCTCAAGTAGAACCTCTCAGAATGATAGGTATTCGGTCTGTCTATGCCCAACAGCATCGAACACCTGTCTGGGTGATTCGTAAAAAAGATCTCTTGGAAGAGCGTGACATTGTCACTGCTGACTATATTGAGCTGAATTTCGATACCTCAGATGTCATGTGTAACTACGATGACCATGATGATGAAATTACGATTTATGGACAATACTTAGGTGCCATGGACAAGTCTGAGCCTCAGTACAATAGAGATAAACTTGTCTTTGGTGGAAGAGTAAGTAGCAGTCTATCTGGTTACCCTGCTGCTCCAGTCGATGTTGGTGGCCTTGTGCGTGCTCGTCTACAAGTCAAAAGTAACTCGGTCAATGAGATTAGCGGTGATTTTAGGTTGATTAGAGATGATCAGCTATTCTGGGATATGAATGATCCTGCTTATCGCGGCCACTTCCAATTCCCCGAACAATTTGAGCATATATATTGGGCCGCTGTAGGATATCGGAAAGGACATGTCATCGAGAGGGTTGCGGATGCTTACAAGGACTACCCTAACCGACTATTTAGCAACGATTCCTTACCTCAACATGACCAACCTTCTGCATTGATACACATGGATTGCCGCCAAATGTCAGTGACAGATGCTTATCAGTTTCCTGCGGACTGTGTCATGAGAACACCACAGTTTATGAGTAAACCAAACAGCTATGGACAAGATGAAGGCTATGTATTTACGGCAGTTGTCCGTAAACATCCAACCAATCCTTCTGGTATCGGTAAAGAGATATGGTTATTTGATGCTCAAAATCTGGCCCAAGGTCCATTAGCTATATTAGGACATCCAGAGTTGAACTTTGCCACCACAAACCATGCACTTTGGGTACCGAGTATAGGTCCTAGACCCATGAATGCTTATAAAGCGCAAGTGGCAGAATTTTTTACACATCGAGCTCCCAAGCATCGTCGTGCTGTTCGTCAAGTGATTGAGCAGCAGATCCTCCCCAGATTTGGCTGATGTTTTCATAACGTTAAGTTTGAAGTTGAAATGCCTAATGGAACTAAGCTTTAAAAAAGGAATATTTAATGAAGATTAAAACCTTAGCGTTAAGTACTACGTTAATACTGACCGCATTAGGGACAGCCTATGCTCTTCAAAATGAAGAAGTAGAAAATGAAATTTCTAATTACCAAGGAACTCAGACCTGTTACCCAGAAGCTATTTACGACCCGAATTCGATTGAAGGAGTCCAAGAAGTTGTGAGAGACGCGCTCTTGCGTGGCAAGAAGGTGATGACTGGAAATCGTAAATTTGCTAGCCAAATTGATGCAGCATGTACAGGCGATGGAGAGATACAACTTACCCTAAAAAACATGGATAAAATCGTCCACTTTGATGCAAATAATCAGCTCGTAACTGTTGAAGCTGGAATGAGGTTTAATGATTTAAATGACTTCCTTCGCGACCAAGGTTACGCAATAAATATGGTTACAGAATTAGCCATATTTACTGTTGGAGGCATGCTGGGAAGTGGTACGCATGGCTCGACCCTAGAAAAGCCCAGTAATATGCTTGCCGATTATGTAACGCAACTTAAAGTTGTCGATGGTGAAGGTAATGTTCGTACTTTAAGTGGTGATTTATTAGATGCAGCAAGGGTCAATTTGGGCGTCTTGGGTGTTGTTGTGGAAGTCACACTTGCTTTTGAAGAAGCATTCAAAGTCAAAGCAGAAGTGACAGGGTATCGTGATGATACAGGGTTGGAAGACAAAGTATTAGATATCGCTCGGAACAATTATTCTGCGAATATTGCTTGGTTTCCAGGGCTTGGCCGCTATACCACCACACTCTACAATCCAGTACCATTGGATACCGAGGGGCAGGCATATAACGCTCAAGCTGATGTGTCTGATGCGGAAGAGTTTTTTTTCGGGTTACTATTCAATGCTGCTCATGAATTTCCTGGTACCGGACTGCAATGCCTAGCAGCAAAAGCGCGTTACAATGCAAGAGCACAGTCTTACTTCAAAGATAGTATTTCAGGTAAAAAGGTCGACAACCCAGTAGGTTACTCTGACCAAATGCAATACTTCAAATGCAAAGATCCTAATAAATGTATTTGGGACCGGCTCCCCATCGCACTTCAAGAAGTGGCGATTGATATAGAGCGGCTACCCGATTGGATAAGTGATGTAAGAGAAATTGTCGCAGCACATCCTAGAACTTGTTTCCCTCTAAATGGTATCTATTTCAGATTCGGAAAAGCTTCCGATAGTTACCTCGGGATGAGTGCTGGACGCGAAAGTGCATTCGTTGGCATTGAATATACTCTGCGACAAGAAGGTAAAAAGGAACCTAAAAATTACTTTGTCAATCTAGAGATTGAACAGATGTCATTGCGTAAATATAACGCTCGTCCTCATTGGGGGAAAAACTCTGTGGCTATATTTGAAGATATACCTTCTCGATTCCCTATGTGGCCAGAGTTTTTACAAGCGAAAGCAGAACTGGACCCACACAATGTATTCACTAATCCTTTCTGGGAAAGAGTGAGTGGCAGTATCCCTATGGAAGATTACTTAACACCAGGGTGTAATGTTCGAGGCGAATGTTATTGCCAAACGGATGAACACTGTCAATCTGGTACGCAGTGTAAGGAGGGGCTTTATTTCTCCCAAGCTCGAATCTGCCGCAAATAACCATGATGTTCGGCCGTATCTGAGTACGGCCGAACATCAGCCTATAAAACCTACTTGAACTACACGGAACGTTTGACTATGAACCTCAAAATGATACCGTCGATCATTGCCATTCTATGTACTTTATTTTGCTCTGCACTTAATGCAACAACATTAGATGATCTTAAACCTCATGTACCGAGCTCTGATAAAACTTGGGCAGAACAATGGTTCTATAATGTGGCAGTGCCAGATGTGGGCTATTTTAAGATAAGCTTACAAACTTATATCGCCCCTAATTTTACTATTCCAACACCTAAAGCATACGTTCATCTGGCTTTCACACCACTTAATGGAAAAACCGTCAAATACGATATTTTTCGAGATGAACTCATCTTGAAAGGGTTTGATGATGTTAACCAGTTTCACTATGAGATACCCGGTATAGTGACGGCAAACCAAGATCAGTTAGAAGTCCATTATAATGACTTCAACTTTACCATGAGGTGGGATGGTGAACATTCTCATTATTGGCGAGGCTCTAATCCAGGACAAACACCATTTGGCATCATACCTGAAATTCCCGGTGTGGGTGGTAAATGGTTTCTGTATACCGTAGGGACACCGATACAATATACTTTCTCAGACAACTCACGTTCCCTGTTTGGCTCCGGTTACGCCCAAGTAGACAAAGGATGGTACGATAAGGAATCAAGTGCAGGAATGATATATAGTATGGGCTTGTCTGATGAGCTCTATTATATGTTTACAGGAGCTAAGATTGGCACATCAAACATCGAACTATGGGCTGGTCGGTACATTTCTGATAAGTATGACCTTATTTTCTACCCTGCTATTGGTAACTTATCAGTAAAGCGCGAATACGATTCTTGCGCCGGTTATTTCAAGTTGGAAATGAACAAGATAAAACACAAGATGGTTATGGAAGTCAAATCGCCATTTGAGGACTTTTATCCATTAGAGTTTCCCTCAGTGATTATCTTTGGTGGAGAGCAAAAATATATGAAGTCTATGACCGCAAAGGTTCAATTTTCATTATATGAATTCGGTCAGCTCGAAGAATCTATTTCTATGGACCAAGCATTACTGGAATTCAGTGGTCCATTTTATTGTGACGCTCTACCTAAATAGGTCAAAGTAAAAAGCGGAAAGTGTTCTTTCCGCTTTTTCTCACTTGGGTTGACTAACGTAGCAAAATGCCTGTTGTAGTGACCATAGATTGATAATTCAATGAATGATACATCCCTGCGATGGTTTCAACACGACTATATACCCCCTTGTTATTTAGGTCATAACCAGCATGGATAGCTTGCTCAAAAAAATCTTTCTTAGCTTTGTCGCCAGCACGATGAAAATCTGAGCGAACATCCCCACTCGAAGCTGTATATTGAAAGTCTGGTTTCGATTGACGGTCACAGTGCTCATTCTGGTATTTTTTCAAATCTTCTAACATATAGATTATATTAGTGATTTCCTTGTATCTCTTTTCTCCTTCTTGATCTCTGAGCATATCCCACTCATCATCATTTCTCGGAGGCGCTACCAGGTTAGGAAGCAATCGTTCCACTTGAGTAGCTTTTGATGAGTCAACGTTAAATACAACATTTTTAATCAGTGGACTAGGTTTTAATGTCGGCGCACTTAATGCCTGTTGATCAGCTAAGTATTGATTCATTTTGATACTCAACTCATTCATGGACCGAGCACCGTGAGATAGCCACTCTAAGTGAGTTCCAGCAATATCATCTAGTGTTAGTTCCCCTACCTTTAGGATCTTAGACTGTTGATCTGCATAGTAGTCAAAGCATTTAAGCTGAGTCTCAACCCATTTCTGGGCTAGGGAGTTGTCATCAGCCATCAGTTTCCTACACTCTGCCGTAAGAAGGTCTTTAGATAATCTCTCTTGATTGCAGTCTGTAATTCCTTCAAATAGTTCCGTTTTATTATCGAATGATACCTGTTTTAACGCACCATCGACTCCATGTTTTTTTACATTTTCTTCCAAAAGATAGCCTGAACTATTTGTTAACTGTTTCCTGGATATGTTTTCAGCTTCTTCAGATAATTCCCCGTAGTTTATACGTGTCTTTTCTAAAACACCCTCTATTTCAAATTCAAAAGCAAATCTTGAATCATCTATACTGGTAATTTGGCCATGAAAAATGGCACTTCGACCTTCAGCTAATATACTGAGCTTAGCGAATGCTTCCATTTTTTTAGCGGCATTGCTTGATGTGGATTGTTCTATGTCATGCGTAATATCGTATAGGTATGACAGTGCCTCTTTTTTATGGCTTCCACAAAACCAATCCTTAATTTTGTCCCATATCCCCATCTGTATTGCATCTTCTTTGCAATGGGCATTTTTTACATTTTCAATACGAGCATCACTAATGGTTCTTTCTATATAACCACCGATATTTAACGACATAAGAACCTCTCTTTATTCGTGGCAGTATTCAACCTGATAATCCCAACTAACAAATATCGATTAAATACGCAGTTAATTGTACAAAGTGAAATAAGGGTTATTTGATAATTAGTATTGAATAAATTTTAAAGTTACACTTACGAAATAAAATTCACTTTTATAACAACTGGTCTAACCAAAAATGGAAAATAACGTGATAAATTATCTATTCAAATTAGATAGTCTATTGTCTCTTTTATGATATCTAAAAAATTTCAATATCTAAGATGAAACTATACCGGAGCTTTAAAGCAATCATTAGCGTAGAAAACCAATCCATCAGGACTGACAATCAATTCCCCTTTAGTGACACATTGGTTGTCTGTGATAAGTTTACTCTGTGCCTCACAAGCCAAATCTGCTTCAAATATATTTCCATTTTCAAGATTTAGTAAATCTTGCAAGCTTACGTCAAGACTTGCAATCTTAACGTAGCTAGTCTTATCAGATAGCCTATAGGGAGGATATACGTTATTAACTAGCCAAGTCTTTTCTTCATGATATTGGACACTTGCTACTGGTTTTCCCCACCATAAAATAGCGCTACCTTTATTTGGGTTATGGCCATCTTTTAGCCACACACCTTGACCATTAAATATCGGTTTTGTATCGGTAAGATAACCTGCTATCAAAGGGACACTAACGGTGACTTGTGGTGCTAGATAACTCTCCCAACCTATGGTTAGACGTTTTATCCAAGCGGCCGAAAACCCAACAAGAACAAATTGATATCCATTACACTGTACAACAGGATAAATATCATTCGGTAATTGACGATCTTTCCCTTGAGTATTGATATCCCTTACAAATGGGATACCTACTACAGAAAAAAGCGCTGCAACCATAGTTGGTAACAAATCATCAGGTATGGTGGTCAGAGATGAAGTTACTTCAATGCCTGCTGACCATTCGTGTCTACTGCACCATATACCACTGGTATTGTCTGCCCGATACGACCAGAATGTCCCCTCTTCCTGGCTAACTCGCTGAAGTGAAAGATAACACTGCTGATTACTCAAGCCAGTACCAATGACTTGTGCTAAGTCTATCAAATTATTCATACTTCATTATCTCCAACTGAAATGGTATTTTTGATTGAGATAAATGTTTACTAATCTTTGGAGCAATGCGATTGATTGTCTCATGCTGTTTCTGATCTCTTGGCTTTAGCTGTAGTGTGACTACCTGAGCCTGCCATGAAGCAACAATAGTTAACCCTGTCATGGGTCCATTCAATAAGCGAAATGTCAGACGGCTTTCTTGCCTAACTATTTCTGCATTTTGCCATTTAGCGACATGATTCACCTCTGACAACTGGTGCACGATTGAAGAAATTCTCTCTGTCGAAGGCATATTCTGATCAGTATTTTGTTGTAAATCATGTCGACTCGAAAATAGAGCAGAAAACCTCTGCCTTAACTCAGGATCTGTATCACGTTTCGATTTTACACCTTCAACCCGCCAATGATGTGAGGGAATCTGTTCAATTTTATTGCTCATCCAGGACCCCTTTTAATTTTTCTTGCCCCTTAACCAGTGATATTTTTTGACGAATTAATTCTGCTTTCTCACACTCGATCTGCTCTATGCGTTTGTCCAGGTATATTATTGATTCAGCTTTCGCTCGCTCTTGCGCATATTGGCTACGTTTATCACTGACGAGTTGATTTAGTTCGTTACGAGTAAGTAGATTGTCATTCACCTCTGAATCAACCAGTGTTGCTCTAGATTCAGACCATAATTGATAAACTTGTATTCGTTCCGCTTTAACCTTGTTTTGTTCTTCATCTAACCTGCGCCACTGAGCTAAAAGTTTTTCTTCTTTTCTCTTACGAATAGAGATGAGCTGCCTAATAAAGCTAGTTTCTTTAGCGGTGAGAACCATTAGTCGCTATCTCGCACATAAGTCGTTTAAAACACTTAATGTGCCATTAAACGGCGCTAGCTCGCTGGTGTCTTGACATAGAAAACGCTCTATCTCAGCAAATTTATCAACGGCCTCATCTGTGAAAGGATCTTGCCCTCGCTGATACTCACCAACACGAATTAACAACTGCACTTCTTGATATAAAGCAAGCAGGTTGCGCAAATGCTTAGCGTCAGCTTTATGTTGAGCAGTAACAATCTGATCCATTACTCGGCTTACACTCGCATTAACGTCAATAGCAGGATAATGCCCAGCTCCAGCTAATTTGCGTGATAACACAATATGACCATCTAAAATTGAGCGAACTTCATCTGCAACAGGCTCATTCATGTTATCGCCCTCAACCAAGACTGTGTATATACCAGTGATACTACCAATCGGCGCTGGACCTGCACGCTCTAGTAGCGAAGCTAAATACACAAATACACTGGGAGGAAAACCATTAGCTACAGGTGGTTCACCTGCTGCTAGGCCTATCTCCCTAGCTGCTCGAGCAAAACGAGTCACTGAGTCCACCATAAGTAGAACGTTTTTATCTTGGTCTCTAAAAAACTCGGCAATAGTTGTCGCGGTTAATGCGGCCTTCATTCGCTCAAGTGGTGGTTTGTCAGAAGTAGCAACCACGAGCACGGTTTTTTTTCTTACTTCAGGGGGTAAACAGTATTCAATAAACTCTCGAACTTCTCTGCCTCGTTCACCGACTAATGCAAGAACGATCACATCAGCATCACAGTTTCCAGCAAGCATCCCTAGTAAAGTACTTTTGCCGCCACCAGCAGCGGCAAAGATCCCAACACGCTGGCCTATCCCCAGCGTTAATGTAGAGTCTATAGCCCTAACCCCAGTATGCATGACTTTACTAATAAGTTTTCGCTTGAGCGGGTTTGGTGCACTACCTTGGTTGTTGCGCCATTGGCCAAACCAGTTTCCTTGATCCATTGGACGACCTAAGCCATCAACCACTCGTCCCAAAAGCTCTGGGCCCACTTTGACTCTATGCCCATGCCCCAGCGGCTCAACATGCATATCAACCCCAATACCATTTGTACTTTTAAATGGAGAAAGCCAGGCTTGCTGCCCTTTAATTGCAACAACTTCTGCATGTAGGCTATCACCTATCAAACAAAGCTCTCCAAGCTTTGCATCTGGAAGCGTTGAGCGAATTAATGTAGACGTAACTTCAAGAATTTTTCCAAATCTACGAAAAGGTTTAATGTCTGGCAGATCTGGGAAAAGCTCTTTCTCGAGTTTTTCTGTCAATTGAATACTATCCGGCAATTGCATTAGGAGCCTCCCCAAATGTATCAACCCTCGCTATAACCTTGATACTTGCATCTTCACCAATTTCTTGGAATGAAAGTACCGGAGTCATGGGCATTGTTGATTCAATAATTTTACGTAAATAGCGCCTTACATCTAAGGATGTAGAGACCACGCATGGAATATGTTCAGGTACCTTTTCTTTAATCAAAGCGATTATGTGTTGTTCATCTTCCGGCTCAAGTGCACTATAAGCGCCAACCGCAGACTGGCGTATCGACTCTCTAATCTGATTCTCTATTCCATCACCAATTAAAACCATAGGAATCCAGCCTTCAGCCACTGTGAACTTGCGCCTTATATGCCTTCTCAAAGCAACACGTACATATTCTGTGAGCATAATGGTGTCTTTCTCTTTTGATGCCCACTCAACCAAGGTCTCAAATATTGTTCGAAGATCCCGAATAGAAATATTTTCTTCCACAAGGCGCTGTAGTATCTCAGTGATTTTGCTTACGGGTAAAAGCCTCTGCAGTTCTTTAACTAGCTCTGCATAACGCATTTCCATTGAGTCCATTAGATAACGTGTTTCCTGTACTCCAAGAAATTCCTTGGCGAAATGTAATGCTGCAGTTTCAACAAGATAATTAATAATTTCGTTACCTTGATAATAGGTTGCACCAGTGATACCTATCTCATCGGCATGTTCTGATGAATACCAGTAAAGCTTTTGCTGATTGAACACAAGTTGGCTTTGTTCTCCCTCTATTCCGTCCATCTTGGTTAATACTAAAATCATCTGCTTAGGAACATGTAACTTTACAATTGGTTCTTGATAAAGGAAAAGTTCAAATTCTTCGCCTCTGTCATTTCTTAGTGTCTGAAGTTGAATTTCTGGTATTGGCAACCCAAGCTTTTCGAATAACTTCCACCTTAAGCTCTGTAACGACTTAGCTAGGTTTTCTTGTGAAATTTCATTTCCCACCGCTAACATGAGCGGCACAGCGCCCGGCGTCATTTCTTGATCTCCGGATTCTTCTTGTCCTGTTTGGGAAACGAAGCCTTGGTTTTGTTCTTTTACAGAGTTCTTTCTCGTAATCCAAAAAGACGCGCCCAAAACCGCAAGCCCGAGCGGTGCAAAGACAAACAATGGAAATCCCGGAATAATCGCAAATACAAACATCACCGCGGCTGCCATTTGCAGAGAAGATGGTTGACGTGAAACCTGTTCGACCAGCTCGTTAGCTAAGTTACTTTTAGTCTCCCCTGGGACACGTGTGACTATCAAACCTGCAGTAATAGAAATAAGGAGCGAAGGGATCTGAGCAATCAAGCCATCACCAACCGATAATATTGCATAGGTATTAACTGCCTCTGATGCAGACATGTTATGTTGCAAAACACCGACGGCAATCCCACCAAAAATGTTAGTTAGAATCACAATAACACTCGCGATGGCATCGCCTTTAACGAATTTCATTGCGCCATCCATTGCACCATAAAGCTGACTCTCTTTCTGAACAATGGAACGTTGGCGTTTGGCTTCTTTTGCATCAATGATGCCTGCACGCATGTCACCATCAATACTCATTTGCTTGCCAGGCATACCATCGAGAGAAAATCTTGCGCTTACTTCTGCTACGCGCTCTGATCCTTTCGTGATGACGATAAACTGAACTATCGTGATAATGGCAAAGATAATAATACCTACGGCAAGATTACCTCCAACAACAAAATCGCCAAATGTATAGACTATCTCACCAGCATCATGCTGAAGTAAGATCAATCGACTGGTACTAATAGTTAACGCTAATCGGTATAGCGTTGTTATTAGTAACATCGATGGAAATGCCGAAAACTCGAGGGGGTCTCGAATATAAATTGCAATCATCAGCAAGATGATAGACATACCAAGATTCAGAGCGATCAATACATCGACCAATGTGGTTGGCAATGGCAAAATCATCATAAAGACGGCAATAACCAACATCGCACTTAAAATAATATCTTGCCTGCCAGCGACTTTAGCCAGCCAACGAGTTGCGATTGTCATAACTTATTCTCCCCTACTAATTGCATGAGAAACTCACGTTGTTTTTTGCATACCTCAAACCATTGGCGTGCATCAAACTGATGTGGGCAGAATGTACTTATATAAAGCTGACGTTTGATGGTGAATAGGCGTTGAGGTAGACCTTTGAACCGTTCAGGTTGGTTTCTCTTTAAGGCCCGTTCCAAATCAAGGTTATCGATATCAATTAACCATGAAGTTAACATTAAACGATCATCAATGACTTCCAGCCTAAGACCATAAGGGGATTGATGTATCTCGAGGATGTCGGCTACCCCTGTTTGAGGAAGCCGAAGCAAAGAAACCAACTGCTCTACGTTTCTTAACACTTGCAGGTCCATAATCACTCCTATCTAGTCTATACAGACATGATGGCGCGATTTGAGTACCAATAATATCAGGTCTACACCTGAAACTTCCTCCTGACGCTACTAGGGGGAGGCTTTAACTTGCTGCGTACTTTACTATGAACTTTTGAACATCATCATAACATTCATACCATTGGCTTTTTTCGATGGTGTTACCTGTTAGACTTTGGGCCAATGTAATGTCTTTTTCTTGTATTTGCTTATACCTGCTGTCTAACTTTTCAGACAAAATCCTAGCTGCACTAACGAGTTCTCCTTGCAATGCCTGCGATTGCTGCTCAATGGGCATATTGACCAAATTAAGAAGTTTTCCTTTGTCTTTTATAGAGTCTCCAAGCAATTGCACTAAACAACTGTTATTTGTTTTCTCTCCCAAACGATGAAGAAGGTTATCAATTCGCTTTTGAGTTAGCTTCATTCTAGCCCTTGAATAGACATTATTCATACACCAAAAGTTACGAGTTGCAATAAAGTTCGCTGTTGTTTTAGCGAAAAAACCGCCTATCAACATTGCACATAGCCCTGCAATAGCAAGGGTTACACTAGTAATGCTTTCTGTACCAATTATGGTTGTAACAATAAAAGCAACAAAGGCAGAAGTAGTAATAGATAATGTTGGTACAGTGGCCAGTATTAAGGCTCTTTGCTTGTTATTCATTTCACACCAGGTATTTTTCAAATCCCTCCAAGATAGTCTTATCATATTGGTGTGGTTTGATTCGAAACAATCTGCTATGTGTACTTCTACATCTTGTAACGCTTTACGCTCATTAGCATAACTTACTATGGTCTGAGCTCGCTCTTTAAAGCTCCCTTGGTTGCCAATTGCTTTCATCAAAGCATCAACCATAACTGAGGTCATTTGATACTGCATACCTATATTTTCTCCTGTATCATCACACCATGCTTGTACTATCTCCTCGAGCAAACTTGCCATTGATTTATCAAAAGAAGCGTTTGGTATTAAGGCAGATACTAGCAATCCTGCACCATTGATCGTCCGGCTACTACCACAAAGTTCTCTCATTGCAGCAGCCATAAAAGGCGCAGCATACGCAAGGTGCATTAGCGCAATCATCTCAGGTGATAAAGATTGGTGATCCAATTTAAGTGTTTCCACTCGGCGATTTTGAACAATATCTTTAACCTGACTTTGCACTTCCCCTGAATACCATATAGTCGAGACCAGTGATGTTACATCCGGGCCAAAGATGTCACTATTAGTGCTCATAATCTCAAAAATATTGTTTAAATTACCGGCAAAAGCTTGCGACTCGATCGGATGATAAAGCGCCCAATGATGCAAATTTAACAAGGCATTTTTTACAACTTCCTGACGGACGACTACTTCACCTGATGATAATGGCGCGAAAAGGGACTGATATGAGATTGCATAATCTCTAATACCAGCATGGGCCATCTGGCGTTCGAGAAATAACATATTAATGTCCGGTCGATAATCACCTGATAACTCTCCAGCAACATTTTGTTTAACCCAAGTAGACCATGTTTCAAGGGTATCACCGTTATTACATGGATAGCCGTGACTTTTCTTTGCTTGATAGTCAAATTGTTTCAACTCCAGCACTCGTTTCTCATATTCATCATCCAATTGCTGGATATCAGCATTGAGCGATCCAATTTTCGACTTTAAAAAAACAACTTCTTGTTTATCATAAGTGCTTTGCAGCTCATTTCTTTCATTCACCAACTTCCTAACTTTTTCATTATTCGTTCTCAACTCAGGTAAGAACGCAAGAAAGCCATGCAAATTTAGTCGTTTCTTAATCGATACTATCGAGTGATCCAACATAGTATCGATACGAGTTAATTTATTTCTTAGTAGTACCTTGGTATCAAAAACTTTCTGTACTGAATGACAATGCGCCTTGATCTCATTGAAATAATTTAGTTGTTTCTTTGATTCGTTAACTATCGATTCCACTTGATGCATGATATTCATACCGAATAATTTAGCGTTCGGTAGAAACGCTTCCAAAGCTTCAACATAGTCGACCAATGCCGATGATTTTTCTTCTATGTAATCAGAATAACGAGGCAAGTTCTGGGTTAGATTATCGACTAGTCGGCCACATTCAATATCTGTGTAAAGGTCAACGCCACTATGATTATTGAATTCTAATGTAATAGGATTTCTTTGGTCCAACCAAGACACTCGCTGTTTAGATCGAATAACATCTTGTACTTGACGACGAACCTCAGCACTCAAGTGATTATTGGGCTCCTGTCTTTTCAACGAGAACTTTAGATTAGGATCTTCATTGTCAGTGAGCTCATTGAGCTGCAGATTTTCACGGCTTTCAGATAACCTTTCATCCTTGCTGATGGCTGATAAAGTCGATACAAGTTGGTCTTCTTGATTAGTACCCGATACCATTGAACGCTGAAAATAATTCTCAAAAACAGCTAAACTATGGTGCAGTCTACCCATCCTATTCGATAGATTGAGACGTTCATCAATACCATCCCTTTCTTCGTGTAACTGTTTTTGGCTTTTACGCAGTGCTCTTTTTATGAGCTGAATCGCTCCAAGCAGCGATTTCTGATGCTCTTTTGGGAACGGAACAGTAACATCACTAGCCAATGCAGGCATTTTCTCTGCAACAATTTCAGAAAGTATCCGCAAATTGACTGCAGACATATCTGAGGCATAACGAGCAAGTTTACTTGATAGGTATTCGACTAGTTCGTTTTCATCTAGAAAAGGCTGCATTTCAATTAACTCAAAACACAACTGTTTTAGATCAGTTGTCATTTTTGACTGTGACACCAATGAATATGATGAACAAGGAAAGTCCCTCTTCCAAAACAATTTGGACTGATTAGATCGTTCAAATTCACGTGACAGGATTGGTTGTTCAACGAGTGGACTTGGTTCAAATTTAGAATTCATATGCGTTTTCTCCCAACCTACTGATCATTCATTCCAACGATCTAGAAGTTCTAACATCGCTTCCTGAATATGCTCTTTTTGTTCCGGGTCGCGGTAACATGCTGGCGACATCACTGCCATCAGATCTTTCCATCGGCGCAAGAAAACAACTTTACGTTCATATAGTAGCCCTAGTCGTTCTATGATGAGCGATAACGCATCAGGATAAACCCACGATTGTTCCAGTAGTTCAATTGTGATGGACATAACAGATGAATGCTCTAACTCCATAGCGCGTGCTAAAGCGCCGCAATGATCTTCAAAAGTCAAAAAAAGCAGTAATCGTTTCAGATCCTTTATTGCTGCAGCGACCATCGCCATATCATCACGCTTTTGACCTTCATCAAGTGGTTCAGACATAGAACGAATAAGAATACGGATATATTGACGCCTATCTTTGTGTTTTTTTAGTAAGTCAAACCAATGGGCTAAGCCTTGCTCTCCTCGTTTTGCATTCTGATACAGCAGCCGAAGCGCTCTAAGACCTTCTTTGTCAATATTCATACCTTCAGAAGCCGCAATAACTTCAAGCTCAATACCTTCTTCATCCAGTATTTCGCTCAAACGCTTTTTGAGTTCTTTTTTCATTGCAGAGGATAGACCTTTAAAGCTAAGTAAAGAGGTCAAAATCAATGCAATTTTTCCTCTATCCAAGCCCGACTGGTCCAATGCTGTAAGAATTTGGCTCGCTGTTTTAAGCTGAGACAATTGTTCAGTCATACGGTTTATTGATTCAAGTGCCATCTTGTCCATTTGCTGGAGAACCTGCTCCATACTATTCAGCTTCAGATCTTTAGACTTATCCTCCAAGCTGAGTTTTTTCATCACGCTGCTCAGGCCAAGGCTCAAACCTTCCATTGTTTCTTCTAGGGCTTCTTGCCTTACTTCTGCAAGCGCAGCACTAGCAAGAGATGCTGTCGATTCAGTCGTAATTGCTGAGTTCGTTTGGGTCTGTGAAAAGGCATGAAGTTCCGCATGCATGTTTGCATCGACTCTCATTGTTAATCTCCACTGGCAATCTGTTTCAAAGCTCTATTTTCTGAAAAAGAATCAAGCAACAGCTGTAATTGCAAATCTAAATCTAGTCGAATTACTAAAGATTCAGACGAAAGCTCAGCTTGAGCATCATGCAGTTCGGACTTGATCTTAACCTGTAATCGCTCTCCAAATGCATCTTCCATTACTGGATAGAGCTCTTGTGGAACAAAGAGTGTTAGGTCATGTTGGCTACTCTGTTGGGCAACCTGGTCGGTTAGTCTTTTGATCATAAATTGACTAATATCTTGCTTACTTGACCATTTTTCGATTACTGTTCGCATTTGCTGTCGGATTCGTTCTTTAAGGCTGTCAATCAAATTCCGTTCGATATTTTCTTTGTCTAACAACCAAGTTACAGCGTCACTAGCGGCCTGTTGTCGAGCTTCTTTTTTCCATTCTTCTTGTAACTGCCTAGCTTCGTTATGCGCTTCCTGTATTATTTTTTCCGCATGTTTATGCGCGTTGTCTCGTTTGAGCCGTGCACGGCGTAAAATTGTAGCGATTCGAGTACGAGCTTTAGACTCAATATTCGAAGAACGCACAGCCGACTCAATCGCTTGTCTTGAGGCTGTGTCCCCCACTTTTTTAAGCTCACAACATATAGCTGAAATAAAGAATGGACTCATAAGAATTTCTCCAGTCTGAACATCCAATTAATAACGTTCTCTACTTCAATCTGAGATACTTTATTAGGTATTTCCATTACAGGTAAACTCAGTGACAAAATCTTCCCAAAAGCGTGTCCACTCCAATACTCAAACAAAGCACTAGCCGAATAAGACTCTGCTTTAAATAGCATGGTATCTGGCAACCATTGAGGTGGATGCGTTGCGTGTGGCCACAATGCAATAAGCTGTTCAAGCTGAGTCTGGCTAAACCTCTTCTGCATAACTTCTCTATATTGGCTATCCCATATATAATCTGGGCAGTTTTGAGTGATTAATCCGGTGGCTACCAATAAAACTGGAAGTTTATTTATCACTGATAGCCATCTTTGGATAATTTCTAGATCTTCTGTCAGCCAAAAATGTTCAAGTCCAAAGCGGCTTAGGATTGCGTTATCAAGTCGTTGTTCAACTAAATCATTCGTTGTTGCTAGGTCTTTCCAATTCTCTAGATCTAACTTCTTCCACCACTCAGAGTGAAGTCTGGGGCTTATGTTACGTACAGTCTTGTTTAATTGAATAACGTCTATTGCCATAGTTAATCTTCCCTTTTACGTCTTATGGCCAAGCATGCAACGCCAGCAATAAATACACTTCCCAAACCGACTGTTACAGGCGTTTTATTGGCCGTAATCCAATTTTGAATGTCCCCCCAGCCAGAAGTAGAGCTCGGTTGCACTACGGGTTGATAACGAAAATCAGCAGGTTGTAGAAACAAACTGATGTTTTCATATTGGAGATCCGGAACTGCATTTTTAATCAAATTACGGATTTGTGTTTCAGAGCTGCTCAAGTTTGCCTCTGGTGAGTACTTTATATATACAGCAGCAGACTTATCTGTTGTGTTAGCACGGCTACTTGATGCACTTTTAACATTTTGAGCAATGGAAACACGTGCACTAATCACACCGTCCATATTTGATAATGTTCGTTCTAGCTGCTGTTCTTTTAGGTAGCTCATTTTCGCTTCTTCTTGAGCAGGAGAAGAGACCAGTTGGCCTGATGGAAAAAGTTGCTCAATATCAACATAGTTTGCTTTGGGGTAGCCATTTTGTCTTAGTAGTTCTACTGCATTGATAAACTGATCTTTTTCTATCTTTAACGTTACTTTTCCGGTTTTAGTATCAATATCTGAGTTCACGTCGATGTGATTAAGCATTAATAATGCTACCATTTGGTTAGCTTCTGATTGAGGGAGGTTTTGGTAAAGTTCCACCTTACAGCCCGACAATAAAAGCGCTAACATTAGAGTGAGCCATTTATATTTCTTCATTGCATTGTCACCAATTTGTTGATCGATTGAGAGAGACTGCCTGCTGTTTTAGCCGCTAGATCGACTTCTACTAGCGATTGTGTAATTAATTTCTGGCTCTCAATAGCTTGTTCAGGCGAAATACCCACTGAGGAATCTGAGTTTGGTTGAACGTCAACGAGTTCGCTTAATTTTGACGTTTCATTGACTCCCTGTTTCATCAGCTGACTGAATTTATCTACTAACATTTCATCTGGATTAACTGATTCAGTTTTTTTTTCCACTGCATCAACTGCTGCTTTCGCGATTGCACTAATCTCCATCATGACCTCCAGTAATCAATGAACATATTGTTTTGGTATCTGCACTATCTGCAGATGACGCGTAAAGAAACCGTAGCCCTTCAACCCGGGGGGAACTCAATCCGTTAAGTGTTCGTATCGCTTTGGACCTTTTGTCTAATGCAAAGTAAATTAAACTGATACAAATACACCTGTCTTCGTCATCATCGATCAAATAGGGAAATGCCTCTACAATGCAAAGTGCCTGTTTCTCAAGTCGATGATTGGCTGCTGCGAGCGCTGCTTCTACAAGAAGTTGTTTATCTGATTTTTTCATATCTTTGAAATAATCCCTTGCACCATATCTTTGACCGCTTTAATCAAAGCACTCTCATACCCCATAAAATTTGAATATTGCTGCACGGCAAACTGGGCCTTTAACATTTCATCTGGGTTATTAGGGTCAGCCTGAGTCATCTTGGCCTTTATATCTTGCGCGGATTGGGCAGACTTAAGAGATAACTCATTGATAATTGAATTCAGATCCATAACAAACTCCTACCTTCTTCCTGCACGTAAATCTGAGGGACTGCAGTGATAGCGCTTTTTAAATGCCCCTATAAAATGAGAGTGGCTGCTAAAGCCTGCATCGAACGCTACATCCGCTATTTTTCGATCTGTTTCTAGGATCGTTTGCTTTGCGTAAGTTAAACGTTGTTCAGTGATCCATGCTTTTGTCGACTGGCCATAATATTTGTAAAACGCAGTATTTAATTTAGTCACGTCCATCTGTAGCAGTTCTGCATATCGTGTCACTGACCATTGCTCATAAAGGTGTTTATTTACAAATTCAAATATCTTGTCATTGGGGTCGGCATATTGATTTAGTAAGTTTGAAAAGTACGGCTTATCCATTTCTAGGCAATAGGTAAAAACGAAACGAAGCATTACAGTCTTACTGACTTTGTGTAATTGCTTAATCACATTCACAAGTTCGTCGAAAATAGGCACTGCTTTGACTGATTTATTCAAAGTGCGATCATCGACATAATTCTGATTGATCAGATCTGTAAGCAAATGATAGATTTGGCATATTTCACCAGGATAAAAAAAGATGCTCATCCAATCACCGCGGCTTGCTGCGTGTATTTCAGCTTCTTCTGTCACCATAACCAGTTGATTGGCGTCTATTTCCGTACGTTGACCTTGATAATCGATATGACCTTGTTTATTGAACAATACGACTTGTAATGCTTTCATATCAACAACCTTTTATTTCTGAGCCTAGAGTTAGTTTGCCAAGGTCAAGCAATATCTGGTATCAGGTCTTCACCTGAGTTATGACTTATAAATAGAAATAAGAAGGAGGATGACATTCTTATTTGCCAAATATCATTTAATCCTTACTTTATAAGGAATACTTCTAAATGAAAAAGCCCTCGTGGGATACGAGGGCATGCATATATTAGTTACATCGAAAACGAATTCGTATTAACGATTTGTATCAGCCGTTAGGATCAAACCGGAAACTGCTTGCTGAGCGTCTCCAAAAACCTTGTCTACATCCTCATTAGCTTTTAGCCTTTCGATAATTCTATTGCCAATTTTCTGTAGATCATCAGCAACACTTTTCGTTTCATTACCTTGCTTGATAAGCTTATGCAACGGATAGTGTTTTTCTCGTATTTCCTCATTTTTGGTACTTAGCGCAGAAAGTGCGGGAGCAAATACATTTCTTCCCACGGTTTCCCCAAGGTGCGCTCCTTCCTTGTTAAATAGGTATTTAATGTCATCGTATTTATGTTTACTAAAGTCTTGCTCCCCATAAACCGTACGACCAAAGTCTATCAACTGTGTGAAGAATTGAGAGTCCAGCTCTCGAACCAAAATATTCTCCATATGCAGGTCACGATGAGACACCTTGTTAGTAAACAACACTTTCAACATATCAATTAACTGATTTGCAAGCTGTTGTTTTTGCTGCGTACCCAATTGGATATCTTGTGAACCAATGTATTTGACAAGTTCACTTGTCTTCACTTTTTCATCGTAAAGATCAAATTGAGCATAATCACCTTGGATACTCTTATCCAAACCGGCAACTGGCTTTTGTAATGAGACTATAGCCTCAAGATCTGTCTTACCCGCGCAGTATTTACTTAACCCAGCCTCTAACGCAAAATCTTTTTTTCCTGTCTCAGTTATCGCATGTAGATAACCGTGCTGTTTATTAACTTCCTTATTTTTTCCGCCAAAAGCATATTCCAGGTCTTTGAGGCTATCAACTCTAGGATTTTCGATTTTGTGGTCTTGTAATAAGTAGCCGGAGAGCTTGCTCTTCATACTAGGCTCTGTTGCTTGAAGAGCCATCAAAGCCTCTATCTCGCTCTTAAGGCGTATATTTTCAGCCATTAGAGAATTAACTTTTTCACTAGCATTCTGTTTCTCATTTTCTACGAACTTTAGGTTGCTACTAAGCTTTTCGACCTGATCAGTCATCTTTTTAAAATCACTATCGAGTTGTCGTTGTACATCGCTTATCTTTTGTTCCCACTGCTGACGTTCAGCCTCCCTAGCCTCTTGTATTTTAGTCAAATCATTTTTATGTGCAGCGTCTTTATTCGCTATTAAAGAACTATTAAGATTATCTTCAACGTCTTTTTTATGACTTTCAAGCTCAGCTTTAACCCTATCATGGATAATTTTGTTGCTACCCAGATTGAATCCTAGTATTTCATTACCTGTAGCAGAAGTCCCTACTTTTATAAGCTTAGCTGTCGATATTGCACTGGTTGCTGCACCGAGGTTTGAGGGAATCGAAACAGTACCCGCATAGAGGGTTCCTATCGTCAAACCCAGTCTAAGCGTTGCCGATGTTGCTCTTGCCCAAAACTCAGCTCGATCATCCTGCAATCCCATTTTATCCAAAAGCGCATAAACAAGGTTCGATAGTGTATCTCCCCCCATTCTTAAACCTTGCTCTCCATGTGCGGCTTTGTACCAGTTTGCAGCAGCACATCCTGCATCAGAGACTGCGAGGGCAAACGCCACTCCAGCCGCTGCCGTCAGCGGTATACCTAAACCGCCACTAATAACGGTTGCGGCAATTGCTAGCCCAAGTCCAACACCAGCAATAGCAACATTAAATAATTCTTTGAAAAACGTACTCTTAGCTACATCAATCCCCGCTTTTTCAGCCTGCTGATACAAGATCGTAGACCTTTCTATTAGCTGTTTCGTGTTTGACTGATGAGGTTCTAAAGGAGATGTGGATTCTTCTGGATAGGAATTATTTACAGGGTCTGAAGGTGCAGGTAGAGATACATGAGAAGCATCAAATTGACCAAGCTTAGGAGTTTCTGATGCATCAACATCAGGAAAATTACTGATTTGAGATAGTCCAGAGCTCGAGACATCTAGAGTCGTAACCATTATTTTGCTCCTATAAGTTACACTGATTTATTTCATCCAAAAGCGACAGAGCAAGCTGCCTTATTTCTGGCTGCTCTGGGGGTAAAAAACTTTGCGTAACACTTGTTCGTAAAGCATCTAATGCTTCGTTCGGCTTATCGAGTGATAAATAACACTGGCCAATTCTGAATGTAACACCAGCATCACATGCATCCATCAAGGTGGCGTAACCATAAAATATCAATGCATCTTCAAATTGCCCTAGGGCATGTAAGGTTGAGGCTAAGCCAAACAAATACTCTCTACGCCAAGGATCATTCATAACAAGGTATGTAAAGTGAGTCATAGCTTCAGCCATATTGCCACTGTGGTATTCTTCTAAAGCACCTTGGTAGGTATGGACTAAAGTTCCTTCATCAATATTGTTCAATTGAGCTAATGTCTGGTGACCATTGATCACACTCTCTATTGATTTTTTAATTTGGTTAGCATCGATTGAAAAGGCATCGGTATTCATCATAGAGGTTCCATTTTGTGTTGAGAACACCATTTGCATGGCGCTCTCACATTAGGGGTTGATATTAATTGCGTACAGCTGAGGTGATACGTCCATGGAGCTCGACGAGCTCTTTAACGAGAGAGCGCATTTGATCAGAGATCTGACGAGCTTTATCACTCAGTTCATTCACATTCTTGTTATAATTCTGAGAATTCATTGCTTTAAATTCCCCATCCATTTTTTCCATTTCTGCATCTTTTGTCATTGAAGCGGAAACCGTTGAACCGACACCATCAACCCCTTTACCAAGAGCCTGACCTAAATGGGTAGCACCTTCACCAAATTTTCCGGTTGCACCAACCCCGGCCATCCCTATGACACCAGAGAGAATCTGTAGTCCTCCAGCCCATGCGGCAGACTCAAAAGCACTCTCTATTGAATCTCTTTTTGAGTCCATTGAGGCTTTTTGCACGTCCCATCCAAGCAATTGTTGCTTTTGATTGTACTCTTGTAAGATGTTTCTGAGTTTTTTAAATATTTCAGCTAACTTCACAATCAATTCATTTAGCTGCGAGATTGCGTCCATTGCTTCGCTTCCCGATACATCATGGCCATAATCTGAATTATTGGTAACGTAATCAGCTGTTTGAGTTGCAGTATTATTTTGAACTTCTCCAGTCATAAATCCCCCTTAGCTACACTGCTGAAGTCGCAATGCGAGCTTGTAACATACCGGACTCATTGATAACTTTTGTTGCGCCATCTAAAGAGTCACCTTGCTTATCGACTAAGTCTTTAATTGTTTTGGATTGCTGCTCTTTGGCTTTGTCGTACCAGTCATAGCAAAACTCCATGAGATTTTGTTTTAAAATCAGTTCCTCAATCTGCTTTTGGAGTTTGGCTTTTTCTTCAGTCACAATCCCACTAGTAATTGCCGTACCTGAGCGTGCTGAAGCGCGAATCAAATCAAGTGACGTGTAAGTGCATGCTTTAATGATTGTTTTTATCACCTCATTACGCACTGCAGTTGTTACTTGTTTGGTAATTTCTTGGGCGGTCATTTGCACGCCCTTCTCAATAGCCTTAGTAGCTGCTTGTTCTACAGATTTGGTCACTAGCTGCTGAATGGCTTCTTCACTAAATGCTTTTGCAAGTGATTTGGCGATTTGACCGCCACGTTCTGCCACCTGCTCTACGCCTTTGCTCACTCCACTCATCAGTTGTTTACTGACTTGTTCTGCGACTTGTTCAGATACTTGTTTACCAACTTGTTGAGCAATGTTAGTGACTTCTTGTGTTGATCCTTTTGCAATACTTTCAACCAGTTTAGGGGCCGCTTCTTGCATTGCAGTTTCGGTTCCTTTGGCTATGGATCGTGTCGCTGAAATAGCTCTACCGGCTTGGAAAATATCCAGTGCCATTGCGACAACTTCAGCGCCAAGCTGAACTTTTCCTGCAACATCGATAACTTGCTGACATTTTTCCTTATCGGCACCACACAAGATTGCGGTTTCAGCAGCAGCTTTGACCATACCGGCAATACCAGCAGTTAGGTAAGCTGCACCACTCGCCATATCCATGGCACCACCGACTACATCCCCAACAGCGACGCGAGCGGCGCCTTCTATGAGTTTAAATACACCAATGACAGCTTCCACTGCACCAACAATCCAGTCAAAGATTGCGCCAAATATTCCACCTTTCTGCGCCTTTTCAGATTGCTCTATGCGTTTACTTAATTGATCTTGGAATTCTTTAACTTGCTGGTCACGAAGTACTGCTTGAGTATCCGTCATCAGCCTAGCAGCTTTCGCTGCGGCATTTGCCGTATCGCCAAAGGTTTTTAAGCCTAAATTCGCTGACATAAGCACCATATCGTTCATCGAAGCCTTTTCAAGCTGGCTGATGGTCGCACTGTCATCTTTATGAAATGCTGATAGTACTCGTTGCAGCGCCTGGCTAGCTGCATCAGAACTTACTACGTTTCTCTTAACATCATTTCCATTTTCAATAACATCTACTAAGCCTTCCTTAGAACCAGAGGAAGGGAAACGTGATCTGGCCTGTTTTGTATTTTCAAGGCGCTCAACATCTGAGGTTGATCCCACTGAGGTTTGAGTATTGAAGTTAACACTAGTCATGGGACACCTCCTGAACAAGTTGAGCTAAACCTTGTTTAGCCTTCACGGCTACTTCATCCCATTTGCCATCTTTATGGCATTCACTAACTCTAACGGCTGCCTTATAGGATTTAACCGCATAATCTTTGTTTCCGACCGCGAGATAGTTTATCGCCGCAAAATAGGGACTACGTGGGTCTTCGATTCTTATTATCCCAGAACGACCGAAGCAAAAAATGGCTTCTTCATGCTCCTTAAGCTGATGACAGCATGTACCTAAGGAAAAAAAGTAATCGAAGTTCCACTGGTCAATTTTCATCAACAAGTAAAATATTCTTTTGGCACCTTCATAATCGCCGTAGTTCATTAGTTGTGTACCGTAACGATAAAGAAGGCCCAAATCTTTCTCATCGACATCCGCTAACATTTTTAAAGAACCACCTTGGTGGAGGAATGTCTGCAATGTCTCAAAATCTTTTTGTTCCATAATTCCTCCTAGCGAATGTTTTGTGCGATGGATTTATTCATTTCTGCCAACATGGTTTGCATGCTGTTAAGCAAACTAACGGTGACATTGTAGGTTTGCATAATTTTCTGCAGTTGCAGCTGTGACTGAGATACAAAGTCAGACGCTCGGTTTGATACAGTTTCGAGGGCTGACTTCACCGCTTTCAGCTTACCTTGATCTAAACCTCCTGCGGCTTCTAGCGCATTTGCAATATGCTGCATATGAGCTTTACTCACTCTTTGGCCTGACATGTAGCCGACCTCAGGTAGGCCCCATATGTAGTCGCAAGCCCTTTTCCCATCGACTTTAATGCCGTGCTGGTCCATGTATGTTACGACGTCTTGCCAACTGTATGACTGCATGCCTTCTGGACCACATTCGTTAATTTTTGCTTTGAGTTTCTCAAGATAACTAGCAGAAGGATCATTGGCTTTTAGGTATTCGCTAATTGACTTTCCATCAACAGTAAAGCCATTATCCTTCATATATTTAATGACCTCTGGAGGAATTTTACCTGTTGCCTTATCGCCTTCTTTTGCCACTTGAGCTATCACTTCATCAACGCGATTCGCCATATCTTGTGCATTACGAGAAACATCTGCTTTAGCTTGCATTTGACTATATTTAGCATCTGCTAGTTCAGACAGTAGATTCATAAACAAATATAAAACAGCCACACCGCCAGATAATACACAGTCACCATCTATTGCATTTTTTAACTCAACTTTGTCATTATTTACTGACAAAGGAGTATTAATGCCTTGATCAATTTGAAGCATAAAAACCCCCTATTATCAATTAATATATTTGCCGAAAATTATCGAATATTTTGCGCTATTGATTTATTCATCTCTGCTAGCATTGTTTGCATGCTATTTAATAAGCTCACTGTTACATTGTAAGTTTGCATTAATTTCTGCAACTGCAATTGCGATTGAGATACAAAGTCAGATGCTCGATTTGACACTGTTTCCAAGGATGCTTTTACGGCTTTTAACTTACCCTGATCAAGATGGTTTCCATTTTCTTTCAAATATTGATCGATAGTTTTTCCATCGACTTTAAAGCCATTGTCGCGCATATAATTGACAACATCTTGAGGTAATTCACGGGTGGCCTTATCACCTTCTTTTGCAGCTTCGGCAACTTTTTCATCCACTCGGTTTGCCATGTCTTGAGCAGTACGAGAAACGTCTGATTTTTGCTGCATTTGGCTATATTTTGCATTCGCCATTTCAGAAAGCAGGTTCATAAACATATAAAGCACAGCGATACCACCTGAGAGTACACAGTCCCCCCTAGACGCTATAGTGTTTTTTATATCTTCACTTTGTTGTGAGTTGATGATGCTGGTACCTTGGGTACCTGATGTATCGTAAAGATTAACAGCCATAATATATTCCTCTAATTTCTAGATTATTACTACAAGCTGGGTTCTAAATTGGAAGTTCACTATTTAGCATCTCAGTTTGTATTTGAATAATAAAATGATTGATCTCTTTTTTATTTCCAATATAAAGACCAACCAACAAATAGTGGTATGACCAGATATTTGAAATTGTTTTACTTACAAAAAAACCGATGAATAAAAATATCATCGGTAAATAATTTAACTATATAAATAAGTAATCACATATAGTTTTTATATCTCTTTTTCTTAGGCTTAGACAAAGCCTCTCCACTTGCATTATCTTCCTCACCTATTGCTTTAAAACCTTCTTGTAGTTGTTTAAAGTTTTCTTCGAGCATAGTGACTTTTGACATGATAGCCTGCTGAGAATTCTGAATCCCTTCTGGGAATGCTTGGTTTAACTTTTCGAGCTTGGCGCGGGCTTTAGGATCATGGCTTGATTGTTCCACCAACACTTGAATCTCACCTTGAAGCTCTTGAAATTCTCTCATTTGTGCTGCGAGCACACTCCTGCGATGGTTTAAATCCTCCATCACAGCTTTAATATCATCTAATGTGTCCATGATTACCTCCTAGGTAAGTAATAAATTAGTGTGTTTATTTATAACGTTTCGCTAGAATGCCAATGACATCTTTTGCAGCGTCAATGGCTCCATTTAATGTTTGGATATTTTTATGTGGCTCATTAATCAGTTCTGCCTTGGCTTTATCTAACTGACTAATTAACGCATCTTTGATCTGGGGGTCATTTTTTAAACATGTCTCTAAGTTGGTAATACGTGCCATAATTCCTCCTATTTATAGAATGAATGGTATATGGATGACTTCACCATCACGGCTTAAGTCCAATCCTTTTAAATCGATATGGCTAACAACATAGCCATTCTCAAGCTTGCTATTCAAATTAAGTCGACTGCCATTGCTTAGCTCAACAAAAGGATGGCTTGCATTACCACCAAAACTAACTATCTGACCGGATAAATAACGAGTTAAATTTTCTCTGATAGGAATATTCTCAAACCTAACATCAACCACTTGGCCTGTACTCGTCATAAGATCTTTGTTGACTTGATATATTTGGCCACGAACATTGTCATTGATTTGACCAGTAACGAGTATGCTCTCTTGCCGCCTTTCAACCATTACACCATTTAATAATTTATGTTCACGGAGTGCATCAATGAGCTTTTGAACATACCCTCCTATGTCATTAGCCACTTGCCAATGCTTTAACCCCTGGATTTGTTCCAATTCTGTTGTAACCTTATCCCATTGTTCACCTGATTGAATCGCTCCTGAAATTCGTACTTCACCCATGCGGCGAGTAGGTGAAACATGGACATTCTGATAGCCATTCGCACTTAGAACGGACTCAACGCTACCTACTAACTTATCCGTGCAGGTTGTTTTGGCATTAAAACGGATAGAGTGTTGCTTGAGCCCTTCCTTTAGCCTAGCCATCGAGGTAGAGTTATCACAATACCCTGTGAGTGTCACAATTCCATCAGGCCCCCAACTTGCGTCTACTTGATGTAACGCTGGCACATTAAGCTGACTTTGCAGCCATAAGCGTGGGTTAAATACTGGTTCAACCTTGGCTGGAAGCATGAGTACACATAACATGGTTGCCAGAGCGATTAAACTGGTTGCTAACAAAAAGATGTTGCTCAAGCGGCCGGATTTTTTAGTTGAGTGCGAAGGCAATTCTTGCCAAATTAACTCTTGTTCACAGTGGCCTAAAATAAACCCGACCCCAGATAATTCTATGGGTTGGCCAAGAGGTAAGTACTCTGTAAGGTTCGATCTTTTACCATTAACCCATGTAGCTACATTGCTCTTTACCATCACTCCTTTATCATCAACGCTAAGGCTTATGGCATCGGGTTGATCAATTGGGACCATGATGTCACCACTAGGTCCCATAGAAAGTTCCCCTGAAGGGAGCTTTAACTCTCTCCCTTGCATTGGGCCTGTAAGCCATAAAAGTTTGATACTTGCTTCCATAATCAGTCCTCGTTATTGATTAACGGGTTCAGCTTTGATTAGAAACAAACGCATTACGCTCTGTTTACTGTGATCAGTACTTCTAAACAGCCCCCCTAATAACGGTATGTCTCCTAGAAGCGGAATTTTATTCTCCACGGTATGATCTTTATCTTGAACAAAGCCACCGAGTAACAGGCTTTCTCCTGTTCTTAACGTTGCCTGAGTTGCAATCTCTGAATTTTCAACTTGAGGCAATGGGTCTTTGCTACTAAAAGGTTTAGCTTGTTGTCCATCCTGAATATTAAGTGACAGCATCACTTTTTTATGATGATTTTCATTGACTAGCCTTGGAGTCACTCTGAGTAAAGACCCCGTTGTGACAGACTCGAGTTTAGCGACTTTCTCGCCTTCAACTTTGGTATAAAAAGTGACATTTTTATCTAATACTGCCTGAACATTGTTAAGGGTTACGACAGAAGGTCTAGACAACACTTTTGCTTTCGAATTTTGTTGTAGGGCATTTAGCCTAACCATAAAATTCCCTGTGTTACCAATCACAGTCGAAAAATTATCACTACTTAAGCTTCCTTGATTGAAGGTCACACTACCCCCACCAATCTTGGCAGCCGCAGACCAATCAATTCCCAATTGGTTGAAGTCAGAAGTATCAACATCAATAATTGTGACCGAAACTTCAATCATGGTTGGCGTAATATCCAGTTGCTTAATCAAGGACGCGTACATGGTCATGTCTTGCTTGTTTGTTCTTACAATCACAGCATTTTGTCTCGAGTCTGCCGAAAAGCTTGCTGTTTCTTCTTTAGATTGAGAATTATCTTCCTGATCAATTTGCTTCAATACCGACACGACGCCGGGTACAGTGACGTCTTGACTACGATAGCTATATACAGTGTCAGTTGCAGATGCATATTTTAAAGGGAAAATACGTACCTCTTTTTGTGACTTAGCGTGTTGCTGCGAGTCAGTATCAAGCTGTTTTACAAATTTGGTAACCGAACTAACGCAAGCAGGAACGCCATTAACTTGTACTGCACGAAGCCCTGAGATAGGGGTAACTTCACAAGCTACTTTATCCAAAAGGTTAGCCTTAGCGATGTAACGAATTGCCTGATCATTTGAAAGAGATGAAAGCGAGACGATTTCATTTGTCACTTGTCTCGCCTTGTAAACATGCAACAAGTCACCGTCATAGTACCACACTAAGCCGTATTGCTGAGCTAGCATGGTAAGGATCTGTTTAGGCGTTTTTCCATTTATCTGGCCGCTAAACGTGTCAGTGACTTGATTGCTAACATCAATAGGAATGCCATAATTTTTGCCCACATCTTCTATAACCGATTTCAATGGCGTGCCACGGCTATAAAGAACAAAGGGCTCTCCTTGCCATTGCACTGAAGAAATCGGTGCTGCATGAACAAAATTGATAGTCAAAAGCAATAACCAACATAGTAACTTTTTCATAGCTTTTTCCTCCAGATACGAGGTTTATTGGCTGCGGCTGTTTTTAACATATCTCGTTCTAGATAATGGATTAATGCCAACTGCAACTGTATGGACGAAGTAAGTTCTTCATCATCTAGGTCATTGGGGTAACAAGACCACAGAACCCACTCCTCTCCCCGCTTTTCAAGTGCACAGTCCCACCCCTGTTCACAAGCAGCCAACACAAGTGTTGCTTGCCTTAGCCAACTGCGATCAGTTGGAGGCGTTATCATTATTCCGAACGTGAAATAGTATTCTGATGTGATACAGCTAGCTAATCGACCAGCACAAGAAACTTGCCAATGACTATTTGCAGGCAAGTCAGTTGTGTCGATATAACTCATCGCTAGTAAACGTTCGAACATTGAAAACCTCTTTTCTGTTTATGAAAACATTATCAATTGTTCATTGATTACTGACTATCAGGTGAACACCTTAGTCGCAAATCGGTGCAAAGATATTACTATCTTTCAACAGCAAATATGGACCTTGGGCGGCAATTCGCGCTATGGTAGAACTAGAAAAAGCGTGTAACTACAGACTTAGGATTGGACATGAAAACTAGCTGGAATTCCTCCCTCGTCACCAAGCTCACTGTCGCATTTGTCTCCGTTTTTATTGGTCTGTGGGTTCTAATCCAAATTAGTGCGTTTGATAACACCTACAAGGGGACTCTAAATCAAACACTCAAAAGCTATAATGAGATGGGCGAGATTCGAGCACAAATGAATCAAAGTTTGTTTCAACAAGCTATGGAAGATACGCAGCAATTTGAACAAAGACTCGAACAGTTTAAAACCTTGAAAATTGATCCTGACATCGAGCTGGTTGCTCGCCAATTTAACATTGGTCAAGCGCCTTTGGACAAAGAGCATAAGCAACTTTGGGCGCTACAAACGTTTGGGATCGCCGGGCAACAACGTTATGTCGATACCTTTATCATAGAGCCGAATAAACATGTCTCAATATACTCTGCATCCGAGCGAGAACGGGAACATCAAGAGCAGAGAATTCAAGAGATTATTTACCTTGCTAAACTTCCGGCCAAAGAGGGCTTTCGTTGGAGTGAGCCTAAGTATGACCGCGAACGCAACAGTGTTTACATTCTGCTAAGCTACACACTAGATCCCGACAATAGTTTGGCACGTCAGGTTGGCTTTGCGATTAATATTGAAGATGTACTTACAGTTTCCAATGTCTATGCCAAAGATGATATCAATTTATTTATCACTCGAGATGACATAGTCCCTATATTTGGTCAAACAGGGATAAATGACACGATAAAGAAAGAGTTGAAACAGTTTATTGACTATAACCAGAGTTCTAATGCTGTTAAAGGTAAACCTAAATTTGCTCAAATCAACAACTTTTATGTAGTCAGTAAATTTATTGATGGCCCAAACTGGCATCAAATTTCGTTAATACCCAAGTCTAAAATTGAAAAACTGGCCTATGCACCATTTTATAATGAGCTTAAGTGGTCTCTCGTATCCTTCGGCCTTATGACCATTATTATGCTTGTCATATTGAGAAAGTCTCTTGCTAACCCCATTCGCAGTTTTGTAGACATCATTAACAGCGATCGACAGCCAACCTTTGATAGACGGCTGTCTGAATCCCGAAAAGACGAACTGGGAGACATTGCAAGGGCATACAACATGCTACTTGATACAATAAAGTCGAGCTACGATGAATTAGAATCGAAAGTTGAGCTACGAACGGTTGAATTAGCGCACGCTAAACAGGTCGCAGAAAAAGCAACGGCTAGAAAAAGTGAACATCTTACGAATATTAGCCACGAAATAAGAACACCACTTAATGGTATTATCGGTTCGCTGGAATTATTACGAAATACTATTTTAACTGACCAGCAAGCTGATCTTAGAAATACAGCTTATACATGTGCTAAATCATTATTAAGCATTATTAATAACTTGCTGGATTTTTCGCGTATAGAAGCAGATCAAATTGAATTAAATATTAGCGATAACCCCCTTCTTAAAATCGTAGATGAGGCTATGTTAACCATACAGTCTTACATTATAGATAAACCAATCCAGCTAAAAACAATTGTTAGTTCAAACACTCCAGAAACTAGCTCATTTGATCCTATTCGCGTTAGACAAATCTTGGTTAACTTGTTGGGTAATGCGGCAAAGTTCACTGAGCAAGGTGAGATTGTTTTGTCTATTGATGTCATAGATAAACAACTATGGTTCTGTGTCAAAGATACAGGGCCAGGAATTCGAGAAGATAAGCTCAATGAAGTATTTGAACCTTTTCGACAATCTTCACAACATCAGGTAGGAACTGGTTTAGGCCTGCCTATTTCACGTAAATTGGCAAATATAATGGGCGGCAGTCTCACAGTAACAAGTGAATATGGTGAAGGCTCAGAATTTATCTTCAAAATGCCTCTAAATAACTCAGGAATGCTTCTACGCCTTAAAGAAGCAGTTATTGAAGCACCTGAAACACTTCACCCACAGATCCAAGCATGGGGCGGCCACTGTATTTGCAGTGACTCTGATGCACTTAAAAACGAAGAATTTCATTACTTACCTTGGCGTTTATGGAAACGACTATACGAACTGCAGCATGGTATTTCCACACAAAACACGCATACAAATCCAAAAGAAATGATTCCATGGAAGCTAAAAGTGTTATTGGTCGATGACGTTGTAACTAATCGTGACATAGTGAGCAAAATGCTGATTGAACTGGGCCAAGAAGTGACATGCGCCAGCAGCGGAAAGATGGCTCTAAAATACAGTGAACAGCATGTATTCGATTTGGTGTTGATGGATATGAGGATGCCAGAGCTCGATGGATATCAGACGACCAAGCTATGGCGAGAAAGCGAAACAACGCTAGATACCGACTGCCCTATCATAGCCCTGACTGCAAACGCTAATCCGTCAGAGCATGATAATTCGATAAACCTTATGAACGGCTACCTAACCAAGCCTGTGTCTATGAAAGAACTCGCTAAAGTATTAGAGCATGCAGCAGAAATTCAAATAGATCGCGACATGCAACCAGACATTAATGTGGAGTCAGATACTCCTATTATGGATTTTAATGAAGGCGAGTTTACCCAACGCTTAACCAATCACTTCAAAGAGATGGCCAATGCTGCAAGGGAAAGCTTCGCTGATAAGAATTGGTCTGAGCTCAAAGATATCTTACACAATGTAAAAGGCAGTGCAGGACTTGCCGGTGCTACCAATGTCTTCGATACGGTAAGCACGCTAGAGCATCAAATTGAAAACGGCCAACAAATAACCGGAGAAGAGTTTTCTCAGTTAATCAATGCTCTAGAAAAGTACAGCAGTAAATAACACGTTTGTAGATTTTTATATGATTGCAGAATGCATGACGCTATAATTTTTCTCAAATTTTTAGTCGCTTATGGTAGAGTATCCGAAAATCAAGATAGTAAACCGAGACTATCCTTATCAAGGAGGTTATGTGTCGGTTTAATTTTTAAGAGGTTAATCTATGAATTATTTGTTAGGATTGTTTGCACTCATTTTATCTGTATCAGTACAATCAGCTCGGGAGAATATTGCTCAAAATAAGACTATAACGAAAATATCCACTTACCATACAGAAGCCGTCATTTATTATTCACCGGTGGTAACGAACCGCCAAAACTGCACAGATACGAGAACCAACGCGTTCAAAATTGACCTTTCAAGTGACTCTGGTAAACAGCTCCTCTCCACAGCATTAACTGCGGCGGCAGCTCAAAAGGAAGTAGGTTTCGGTATTGATGGGTGTTTAGGCGGCAATTTGCCCAAAGTGTATAGAATTGATGTGGTATTTTAGTCATCATTCTATGCTTTAGTTAGCAGAAAAGACTCTAGCCTTGATACAATCTGACAGGTACCGATTCGAAAAAGTAAGTATCTGTCAGATCAAACCTAGATTCGCACTCCTAAATACCCATCCTGTGCGCCCACTTCATTAAATCTGCTACGTTGTGTGCATCAAGTTTACGCATTATATTCATTCGATGGGTTTCTACCGTCTTTAATCCAATCAGTAACGCTTCTGCAATGTCACGGTTGCGTTTACCTTCGAAGATAAGTTTAAGCACTTGCTTTTCACGTGGTGTTAAAACGGGAATATCGCCTTCTTCAACCAGGCTTAATGCCTCGATGTGTTTGGCATCTAACGCGGGATCTAAAAAGTTTTTCCCCCGAGCAACACTTTTAATCGCAGCCAGTAACGTACTTTTTGACCCATTTTTGAGCACGTAACCATTCGAGCCAGCGTCCAAAGCTTCGCGGGCTTTCCTTTCCTCATCTGAGGCAGTTAACACAATAATCATCATGTCAGGCCAGCGTTTGCGTAATTGTCGTATTGCCTCTACACCAGACATACCAGGTAAATTGAGATCCATAAAAACCATATCGGGTTTGTGTTTCAAGCACTCCTCATAGACGCTCAAACCGTCCGTCACAAAACCAACCAACTCCAAGTTAGGGTAAGGAGCAAGACAACTCTTTAAACCATCGAATATAAGATCATGATCGTCTACGACCAAAATCTTTAACTGAGTGTATTCACCAAATGTCATTGTCACCCTCCACATCCATCAACCGATAGGACTTAGATTTATTATAACTAAACGGTTATGAACTTATTGATGCTATTGATAGTTAATCTAACACTCAGTGGGAAGTTATCAAGAATGTTTTTCATTTAAGTGATGTAAATTGGTACCAATGATGAAAGAAAACAGAAAAATGGTCAAAGTTCAACCAGTGGTTAGGGCTTCTGTTTGCAGAATTGCAGAATTGCAGAATTGCAGTATTTGATGTGTTTAAGCTGGTGTTGGTGCAAATAACGTTTAGGACATAGACACTTTAGTCCTCAGCATCATAGGATACATTCATTACCACGCGAAGTAGCTCAGCTACAGGTTCGAATAAGGATTCAGGAATCACCTGACCAGATTCAACTTGATTAAACAAGGCTCTTGCGAGCGGTATATTTTCTACTAGAGGTATGGCGTGTTCTTCTGCCATATCTACCACATGAAGCGCCATATGATCTTGTGCTTTATCTAGAACCACAGGTAGAGGCGTTTCATCAGCCTGATAGTACAAACAGACTGCAATATGAGTTGGATTTCGAACTATGACGGTTGATTTTTTAACATTTTGCACAAGCGAGCCATTTGCTGTTTCTCGCTGGAGCTCTCGGCGCTTTTGTTTAACTTCTGGATTACCTTCTGTTTCCTTGTATTCTTGCTTCGTATCTTCTTTAGACATTTTCAACTCTTTCATTGTTTGAAAATGCACAAAGGCATAGTCTGCGACTGCAAACACCAAGTAACAGATTAAAAATGCGCCCCAAAGCCACTTCACCAGAGTGAAAGTAACGGTAACACCACACTCAGCACCACAAGAAGGTAAATATTGAAACATATTAACATGTTGATGAAGTAGGTAATAAAAAACTACCGTCAAAACTAAAATTTTAAGTATATTTTTTAATAACGCGAATACACTTTTCATTGAGAAAATATTCTTGGCATTATTAATTATATTAATTTTATTAAAACTTGGAGTGAGGCTCTCCGATGCCCACACTGGGCCAGTTTGAGCCATACAACTGATGACCACTGTGATAACAAGAATAACAACCAGACCAGCCATAAAACGGAGCATAATAAAAACAAACGCGGCCAGCACAGACTCGGCAGCAATCTTGATTGGAAGGTTTATCGAGTTGATTGAAATCTCGATCATTTTCCAGACCGCGTCCATCATTCCCTGCCCTTCAATGATAAAATAACCAAGAATCACCGCCATTTGAAGCCCTGTTACAATTTCAGTGCTTTTTATAACTTGGCCTTTTTTACGAGCGTCTTTTAGGCGTTTCTGTGTGGGTTTCTCAGTTTTTTCGGCCATAGTTATCCCTTAATCAGCTGGAATAGAGTAGAGATTTTTCCTTCAAACTGATTGATTTGAGCAAGATAATGAGAAAGAGCAAAATGCATACTCACCAGCAGTAGGAAAACGACCAGAATACTTTTGATAGGCATTGATAAGAAGAATACGTTGAGTTGCTCGACTGAGCGGTTAACAAGACCTAGACCAACGTCGACCAAAATCATTACAACCATCGCAGGCAAAGCGAAACTTAAACACATGTCTGACATCATTTGCCATTGCTGACCAATGAAGATAAGTAGGTCATTATTAAATGACAACGCTGACTCAGGTGGGAGCGAAGAATACGACTGATATAGAGCAGTAAGCAGGGCGTTAAACCCTCCTGTCACCAGAAATAACACGCCTAGAACTTGAGTAAACAGCATACCAAATATCGAAGATTGAAGTCCCATTAGTGGATTCAACACTGTCGACATTGAAGCGCCTCGCATAGTGTCAATGACAAAACCAGCCATATCTATTGCCCAAAAAGGGATTGCCGCACAAAAGCCCACAATTAGGCCTATCAGTAATTCCTCACCATAAACCCAAATAAGCTCAACCAACGGCTTGGAAGAAAAATCAGCAGGATGGGCTTGCATCATAGGTATAACAGGAAGCGCGAACATTAAAATGAGCGCGTTACGAATAAGCCCGCTTCCCATCGCCCCGCCTTTAAAAAGTGGCAGCATCAACATCATACCTAATGGACGCATCATGCATAGGGCAAGGATTGGTACATATTCATTCAGGGCAGACATCTAGCCTCCTACGTAACCAATTTGGTCAAAAGCGAGTCCAGCATAATTGAGCAATGTGCTGCCCATCCAATGATAACTGACAGCTAAGGTAATACAGACAGCAACGAGCTTTATCAAAAACTGTAACGATTGGTCTTGAATCTGAGTAAGAGCCTGAAATAAACTGACCAGGATCCCTACTACTGATGCAACCAACACAACTGGCATAGAAAGTATCAGCACAAGCCATAGTAATTCTGAGGTAAAGTGGACGATAACAGCTTCATTCATGAGAAAGACCCCATAAGCTGACCAATAAGCTTATCCCAACCGCCCATAAGTATAAAAATAAGTAGTTTGAACGGCAGAGCTATTGTCATTGGTGATACCATCATCATACCCATCGCGAGTAATATGTTGGAGACAATTAAGTCAATGGCAACAAACGGCAGGTATAGCAAGAAACCAATTTTAAATGCTTCAATTAACTGACTTAAAGTAAATGCGGGTACCATGACAAGAAGCGAATCTTTGGACAGTTCATTTTGGTACTGTTCAGGCCAAATATCATGTCCTACCTTAGAAAAAAACTGAATTTGTGTTTCACTCGTGTTATGGCTTAAAAATTGGTGGTATGGAGCGATTATCTGACTGGACACTTGTGTGAAAAGGTCAGGAGAGCTCCAATCTATAGGATGCGCCATTAGGTTGTCACGAATAGCCAAGCCAACAGGAGCCATAGTAAACATGGTTAAGATCAAAGCTAAACCATATATTGCCATATTGGGTGGGATCTGCTGGATTCCCAACGCATTTCGCAGCATCGAGAAAACAATTGACAGTTTTAAAAACGATGTCCCCATAACTGCAAATAACGGCAGTAAAGATAGACAGAATAATACAACGATAAGTTGAATTGGGTTGTCCAGTAAGGCCATACGTATCTCCTCTTATACTCAGAGTATGAGTCTGCTACATAAGGCACTTTTATAATATCAGGTGAGGACCTGAGATTAATTCAGTCTAAATTTATCATTTGAGTATTTTGAAAACACCCCAGTTACTTTTAATTTTTAACGAAAAAAGACACTTTGAATGGGTCCGCCGAATTTTTGTTTTTGAAATAAAATTCAATTACTTGATTCCTAGGAATTGGAACTTTCCAAGTCGTTTCGTCTTCTTCTATCCCCAGTGATTGCTCAGGGTTGATCATTGTCCAACCGCCTGTTGGTTTTATTATGATTAACTTAGCGCCTTCTAAATAAGCAATTAGAGAACTATCATTAACATTAACCGTACACTTTGGGGTTAAATTGCACTCGAGTTTATCCTGCTTGTCGTAGTCCAAAGTACGCCATGTAAACGCTGCAACCAAAAGGGTTAACATGATGATAATTTGGGCAAAACGACCAGGGGTAAGTTTTTCGGCTGCCATGCGGTAGTCTTCTCCGTGTAACAAACTTCAAAGTTTTAGAATAAAAGGTCAATACCAGACCAAGTGTAAGGGTACTACACTGTCATTGATATACTAAATGCAGTATAGTTGCCGGCTGAAAATGCCACTTTTTTCAAAATCCACAAGGAAGTTTAACCAGTTGTTTAGTAGTAACTTTCTAGATGATTTGGGTGGCATTACGACATGAGTCGTGTTGGAAGTAAAGTGTAGTTAATTAAAAAATTGGAAGCATGCAAATGAGCCAAGAAAAGCAGCTTGAACAAAACTACAACTATACGGTCGTCCGCCAATTTACCCTAGTTACAATTTTATGGGGCATTGTCGGTATGGGCGTTGGTGTTTTGATTGCCGCTCAATTAGTTTGGCCACAGCTAAACTTTGATACGCCGTGGTTGACGTACAGTCGCTTACGTCCTCTGCATACTAATGCGGTTATTTTTGCGTTTGGTACTAGTGCACTGTTCGCAACATCTTACTATGTTGTTCAGCGTACCTGCCAAACTCGTCTATTTGGTGGCCCTCTCGTTGCCTTTACCTTTTGGGGTTGGCAAGCCGTTATTCTATCAGCAGCAATAACGCTACCTATGGGAATGACTACCAGCAAAGAATACGCCGAGTTAGAGTGGCCGATTGATATTGGTATAGCCTTGGTCTGGGTTTCTTATGCGGTAGTGTTCTTTGGAACGCTAGTCAAACGTAAAACATCCCATATATATGTTGCTAACTGGTTCTTTGGTGCCTTTATCATTACGGTCGCTGTACTTCATATCGTAAACAGTATGGCTATCCCCGTTTCTTTGACTAAGTCCTATTCAATATACTCTGGTGCTGTCGATGCCATGGTACAGTGGTGGTACGGGCACAACGCTGTAGGTTTCCTATTGACTGCTGGTTTCCTCGGCATGATGTACTATTTTGTCCCCAAGCAAGCTGAACGTCCTGTTTATTCTTATCGCCTTTCTATCGTTCACTTTTGGGCACTTATTTCATTGTATATCTGGGCCGGTCCGCACCATTTGCACTACACCGCATTGCCTGACTGGACACAATCAATCGGTATGGTGATGTCTCTTGTTTTGTTCGCTCCTTCATGGGGTGGTATGATAAACGGCATCATGACGCTTTCCGGCGCGTGGCATAAGCTTCGCTATGACCCAATACTGAGATTCCTTATCGTTTCACTCTCTTTCTATGGCATGTCCACTTTTGAAGGCCCAATGATGTCAATCAAGACAGTCAACGCGCTATCTCACTACACCGACTGGACGATAGGACATGTTCACTCAGGGGCACTTGGTTGGGTTGCTATGGTATCCATTGGTTCTGTCTACCACCTAGTTCCACGATTATTTGGTCAAGAACGTATGTACTCCGTGAGTATGGTCAATGCACATTTCTGGCTTGCTACAATCGGTACTGTTCTCTATATCGTTGCGATGTGGATTTCGGGAGTAATGCAGGGCTTGATGTGGCGAGCAGTTAACTCAGACGGAACACTAACCTATAGTTTTGTTGAATCTGTACAAGCGTCGTATCCGTTCTATTTTGTACGTTTCCTTGGTGGCGCCATATTCCTTACAGGGATGCTGCTCATGGCTTATAACACGTACAAAACAGTATCTGCACCAAAGGATAGCTTAAAAGCTGTCCCGCACCCAGCATAAGGAGATGAACAGAATGAGTTCTAATTCTAGTAATCGCCACGAAATTGTTGAACGTAATGTCGGGCTTCTGGCCATCCTCATCGTTTTTGCAATAAGCTTGGGTGCGCTTGTGGAAATAACACCGCTTATCTTCCAAAAACAAACGACAGAACCCGTTGAGAACTTGCGTCCATACACTGCCCTACAACTTGAAGGTAGGGACATATACATCCGCGAAGGATGTAACGTATGTCATAGCCAGATGGTTCGCCCATTTCGATCTGAGACTGAACGATACGGCCACTACTCTATTGCGGGTGAAAGTGTATGGGAGCATCCATTCCTTTGGGGTTCAAAACGTACTGGGCCTGATCTAGCTCGTGTGGGAGGACGCTACTCTGACGAATGGCATCGAGTTCACCTTATCAACCCACGAGAGCTGGTTCCAGAATCAAATATGCCTGGATTCCCGTGGTTAGCTGATAATGTACTGGATGGTAAGTACACTCAGAAGAAGATGCAAATCTTCCGTGATCAGTTTGGTGTTCCCTATACAGATGAACAAATCACAAATGCGTCAAAAGATGTAGAAGGTAAAACAGAGATGGATGCCATCATTGCTTACCTACAGTCTCTTGGTCACGCAATGAAGTAAGCAAGGGGTGAGATTATGGATATAGGTACTATTCACGGTATTTGGACCATAGTGCTGTTCGTATGTTTTATAGGCGTAGTATGGTGGGCGTTCGGTAAAAGCCGTAAAGCTCGTTTTGAAGAAGCTGCGAACCTTGTTTTTGCTGATGAAGAGCAAACACCCTCTAAAGAACAAGGAGTGACTAAACAATGACGACATTTTGGAGTCTTTGGATAATCATCATTACAGTCGGTACATTAGTAGGCTGTGCTGCGATATTGAATTGGTGCCTTAAAGACAAAACAGGCATTGAAGAAGGCGCAGATATGGGTCATGAATATGATGGTATTCGTGAATTAAATAACCCACTACCTAAATGGTGGACGTACTTGTTTGTCGGTACGTTTCTATTTGCGGCGATATACTTTGCGCTTTACCCTGGAATGGGAAGCTTTACGGGTTTACTCGGCTGGCAGAGTTCTGACCAAACTGTGACAACGCTTGAGGAATCTAAAGCATCTATTGCTGAAGCGCAGAAAGATAAACGGCTTGTTCAATATGCCAAAGAGTTAGACGATGCTGATGCTTACTTTGGAAAAGCATTTAAACGTCTCGCCTATGTAGATGGCGGAGAGCAATTACGCTCCGTACCTGAAATTGCAGCAGACCCAGAGGCGTTAAAAGTAGGACAGCGTTTATTCTTGCAAAACTGCTCTCAGTGTCATGGCTCAGATGCACGCGGTCAAAAAGGCTTTCCTAATTTAACTGATGACGACTGGCTTTATGGTGGTGAACCAGAAGCGATTGTTACTACCCTTTTGCATGGCCGTGTAGGACAAATGCCAGCTTGGAAAGATGCTTTGGGTGAACAAGGCGTTAAAGAAGTCGTTAGCTATACTCTTAGCCTATCAGGGCGTTCGGTCAATGCACGAGAAGCCGAAGCAGGCAAAGCTCGCTTTGTCGTTTGTGCTGCCTGCCATGGAACAGACGGTAAAGGTAACCCAGCTGTCGGCGCTCCAAATTTAACCGATCAAGTCTGGTTGTATGGAGGTTCTCGCGCTGACGTAACCGAGACGTTAATGAATGGCCGATCGGGTGTAATGCCTGCTTGGAAAGACATTCTTGGCGAGGATAAAATCCAACTTGTTTCTTCTTATGTTTGGAGTCTGAGCAACTCAGATTCTGGAAAAGAGTAAACGTTCAATAACAGCCCCTTCTTTAGGGGCTGCCTTTCTTGTAGATTAACTCTAGTGTCTTTAAATATGTGCGAGCTTTTTTATGGTAAAACCTTGGTATAAGCAGTTTTGGCCCTGGTTCTTAATTATACTACCAATGACAGTTGTAGTTTGGACCATCATTACTGTGATTGTTTTTTCAAACAACTCAGTGTCTCTCGTAACTGAAGATTACTATAAGAAGGGCAAAGCTATAAATATCGATATTTCAAAGATTAATGTCGCAAAAGATCTTCATCTATCCGCGACTGTATCCTCAGAAAATAACAATGTAGTGATCAGTTTTAACAAAGGTCAACTCAAGCATTATCCAGCGATAACAGCCTTGTTCGCTCATAGAACCCTACCCGATAGAGATTTTACTCAACTACTTACATCAGACGCAGGTGGGCAATACAGGCTTACACTTGATAAGTCACTCCAAGGGCCCTGGTTTATTGAATTAACACCCCATGATGAGCAATGGCTTATCCAAGGGCGAGTGACCTTCCCTACTGAGGCCAACGTTGAACTCACAAAATAACCTCAGCTTACCTTCTCCGTGCTACCACTGCGGAGAAGAAGTACCAGATAATACCAATTTCAGCGTTGAAATTTTAGGCCAAAAGAGAGTCATGTGCTGCCCCGGATGCGAAAGCGTCGCGCAAACGATACTCGATAGTGGCCTTGTGTCTTATTACCAATATCGTACTACTCCTGCACAAAAAGCCGAGTTAATCCCTGAGCAACTCCAAACTCTAATCCACTACGACAATGAAGAGGTACAATCGGAGTTTGTACGCCATAAAGAGCAAGATTCAGAAGTGACATTGTCACTAGAGGGTGTCTCATGTGCTGCATGTGCATGGCTGATTGAAAAACAACTTGCATCACAAAACGGCGTTGTGTCTATGCGGGTCAATACTACAACTCATAGAGCAGTTTTGGTTTGGGATAAAACTCAAGCGCAACTTAGTGAATTACTATCTGCCATACACAGACTCGGGTACAAAGCTGCACCTTTTGAGGCAGACAAGCAAGAAGCAACCTATCACAAACAGATGAAACAGTACTTGTATAGGCTCGGTATTGCGGGACTAGCAACAATGCAAGTCATGATGCTGGCTGTTGCTCTTTATCTAGAAGTGTTTGGGGATTTAGAACCGGAATTCAAAAATTACTTCCGCTGGGTGAGTTTAATTTTTGCTACGCCTGTGATGCTGTATTCCGCACTGCCTTTTTATATCAATGCATGGAGAAGTATTCAGGGAAAAACGCTGGGCATGGATGTTCCTGTATCTTTGGCTATGATTTTTGCCTACTTCTCCAGTCTTATCGCTACTGTAACAGAGTCAGGAGAAGTTTTTTTCGAATCTATCTCTATGTTTGCTTTTTTCCTGCTTCTTGGCCGGTTCCTAGAGATGCGTGCAAGGAGAAAAGCCGCAGCGGCAAGTGGTAACTTGCTTAAACTCATCCCAGCCATGGCCACACGGTTAGATGGTGAGCAAGTTCCGGTAAAAACGCTCAAAGTGGGTGATCGTATTCGTATCTTACCCGGTGAAAATATTCCATCAGATGGCAAGATAGTGCTAGGTCGAGTACATATTGATGAGTCCATGTTGACTGGAGAGTCCATTCCTGTAGTCAAAAATGTGGATGACTATGTTTATGCGGGCACCATGAATGGCGAAGAATCATTTGAGCTTGAAGTCACGTCAACAAAAGCAGATTCAATGATCTCCAGTATTATACGGCTTCAGGATGAAGCTCAACTATCAAAGCCTAGAATTGCTCAAATTGCGGATATTGTAGCGCGCTATTTTGTCGCCGTTATTCTGATCACAGCCGCGAGTACATGGGTATACTGGCACCAAACTAAGCCAAACGATGCATTTTGGATCATGTTATCTGTGCTCGTTGCTACATGCCCATGTGCGCTCTCACTGGCAACACCTACAGCCCTAACATGTGCAACATCAAGATTAGGAAATCTGGGGATCCTTCTGCGTAAAGGTCATGTTTTTGAGACCCTATGTAAGGTCAACCATCTCGTTATAGACAAAACTGGGACCTTAACCCACGGAGAGATAGTAATTAGTGATATACAAACTTTCTCATCTCTTTCAGAAATTGAAGTTTCACAGATAGCCTCTTCAATCGAGTCTCATGCAAATCATCCAATAGCACGAGCATTCGACACCTACAGAAATCCCAATATTCATGTGTCGGATGTCGAAAATATTATAGGATCTGGACTAGTAGGCAACTATCATGGAAGCATAATCAAAATAGGTAGTGCTTCTTTTGTTCTAGACACTCATCACACCACTAAGCCTAACCAAATTTACATGTCTCTAGACGGTGAGCACATAGCGACATTTACTTATCAAGACCCAATTCGCGCAGAATCCAAAGCCTTTATTGACCGCTTTCAGCAAGCAGGAATCTCTGTCACTCTTCTTACAGGAGACTCACATCAAAATGCCGAGCTAACAGCCAATGAAATTGGTATCAAAAAAGTGGTCTCTGAGGCAAAACCAGAAGATAAACTCAACTATCTTAATAGCTTAGATAAAACAGAAATTACCATGATGCTTGGCGATGGCATTAACGACGCCCCAACTTTAGCTGGCGCTCATTTGTCAGTCGCTATGGGCGGGGGCACTGATGCAGCGAAGGCATCGGCAGATATGGTGCTACTCGGCGATCAACTAGACAAAGTATTGGCAGCCAGAGACTTGGCGTTACAGACACGCAATATAATACGCGAGAATTTAGCTTGGTCACTTGGCTACAACGCACTCATCCTTCCGCTAGCCGTCGCTGGTTTAGTTGCCCCATATTTTGCTGTCATTGGTATGTCTGCAAGCTCGATTATAGTAGTATCTAATTCTCTTCGTTTGCTGAAAGAAAAACAAGGTTAGTAATCATGGAAAGCCTTTATATCTTAATCCCGATAGCAATTGTTTTAGTCTGTGTTGCAATCGCCATTTTTATCTGGGCAGTAAAGAGCGAGCAGTTTGAGGATTTGGAACGTCAGGGCCATAATATTTTGTTCGAAGACGAAAAAAAAGATGAGAACACTCCTAAATGACACCTGACTGGCTCGGCGCATTTTTAATCGGTATAATTGGGGCTGGACATTGTATGGGGATGTGCGGTGGTATTGCATCTTTGCTAAGTTCCAACTCTCCTTCACACTCAGTATTCGTCCCTATCTTTTATAATTTAGGTAGACTGATAAGTTATTGTGTTATAGGAGCTATTGTTGGCGGCGCTATTTCTACTGTCGTAGAATTTAGCCAAGTTAACCAATCACTGACTTGGTTACGGTTAATCGCAGCCCTATTCATGATTCTACTCGCTTGTTACATAGGTAAATGGTGGCACGGCTTGGTCTATATCGAGCGTTTGGGTCAAAAGCTATGGAAACGGATAGCCCCTGCTGGTCAATCACTCTTACCATTAAAGTCCCCTCTTTATGCTCTTCCTTTCGGTTTAGTCTGGGGATGGCTTCCGTGTGGACTCGTCTATTCTACATTGACCTGGGCAGCGGTTTCAGGAAGTGCATTAAATGGTGCCTTCATTATGGTGGCATTTGGTCTGGGGACAATGCCCGCGATGTTATTTATCGGTATCAGTGTCAGTCACACAAACAAACTCCAAAAATCCAATTTCCTTCGCCAATCTGGCGCTGTCATCATTTTGCTTTATGGGCTCTATACCGCCCAACAAGCAATAACCTTGCTATCAGTAAGTTAATATGCTCTTGTTTTTTGTAGGTTTATTCTACTACCTTTTCCAAAAAATGAGTGCTAAAATGTTGATGTATATCAATTTGTGAAGTTTGTTATGATTCCTGAAAAGCCTGCGACAAAACGTATCCAATCCGGTGGTTGTGCAATTCACTGTCAAGACTGTAGTATCAGTCAATTGTGCATACCTTTCACTCTCAATGAAAACGAACTAGACCAACTCGATCAAATTATTGAACGAAAAAGGCCCATACAAAAAGGACAGGAACTGTTTAAAGCGGGAGATAGTTTAAAATCTCTCTACGCTATTCGTTCAGGGACTATCAAAAGTTACACAATAACTGAGCAGGGAGATGAGCAGATTACTGCCTTCCATCTTGCAGGCGATCTTGTCGGATTTGATGCTATAACAGAAGACTCTCACCCAAGCTTTGCTCAAGCGCTAGAAACATCTATGGTATGTGAAATCCCATACGAAACCCTTGATGATCTATCGGGCAAAATGCCCAAGCTCAGACAGCAAATCATGCGTTTGATGAGTAGTGAAATTAAGGGTGACCAAGATATGATTCTTCTACTCTCTAAAAAGAGTGCAGAAGAACGTCTAGCGGCTTTCTTATATAACCTATCAACAAGATTTTCTCAAAGAGGATTTAGTCCGAGAGAGTTTCGTCTTACGATGACAAGAGGAGATATCGGTAATTATCTTGGGTTAACTGTTGAAACCATATCTCGATTACTAGGACGCTTTCAAAAGTCGGAAATTTTGAGTGTAAAAGGTAAGTATATCACTATCCTAGACCATGACACTCTTATGGAACTCGCTGGTGTCTCTTCAGAATCCTAATAAGTTCAATGACGTAGCTCAAAACTGAGCTGCGTCATACTTTTGCTCTCTATACCACTCTTTTGCTAAAAATCTTTCACTAGCTGCGCTACATTAATCATATAACTCTCCCTACACTTAAGGAGTTACTATGAGTATCTATAATAAAATACTTGTCGTTGCCGACATCAACAAAGATGAGCAGCCAGCCTTGGCTCGCGCCATGCAACTTGCGGCTCAAAGTCGTTCTCGTAGTAAAGTGTGTTTCTTTTTATCGATCTATGATTTCTCCTACGACATGACATCAATGCTATCTGTTGATGAGCGTGATGCTATGCGCCGTGGTGTGATAGGACAACGCGAACAGTGGATGCATAAGGTAGCGAAGCCATACACAGAGCAAAATCAAAATGTAGACTTCGATGTAAAAGTAGTTTGGCACAACCGTCCCTATGAGGCTATCATCGCAGAGACCTTTGCCGGCAATCACGACATTGTAATCAAAGGAACTCGAAAACATGACGTTTTAGAATCCGTCATATTCACCCCTACTGACTGGCATTTATTGCGTAAGTGCCCTTCTCCTGTATTGCTAGTGAAGAACTCAGACTGGCCGGAAAATACCAGTATACTCGCCTCTGTCCACGTGGGTTCAGAAAACGACACCCATCTTGGCCTTAATGACAGTATGGTGGAACAATTAAATAGCTTAAGTGAACGTTTAGGGGCCAAACCTTATTTAGTCAATGCTTATCCTGTCACACCTGCGAATATAACCATAGAGCTCCCTGAGTTTGACCCCAATACTTATACTGATGCGGTTCGTGGCCACCACCTAACTGCAATGAAAGCATTGCGACAAAAGCATGGCTACGACGAACAACAGACCGTCGTTGAACAAGGGCTACCAGAAGATGTTATACCCGAATCTGCAACAAAGCTAAACGCTGCGATGGTTATTGTAGGAACAACCGGCCGCACTGGCTTATCCGCTGTATTTATTGGTAATACGGCAGAACATGTCATAGACAAAATTAACTGTGATGTCTTAGCTCTAAAACCTAATGGTTATATAAGTCCACTTGACCCTAAGGCAGGTACTTGATTTATATTAAGGCCACTCATTGAGTGGCCTTAATATCACTGGTGTTTGATTACTTGAACCGTTTTGCCTCGATAAACGAGTCACTCCAATAATCAGAATTTAGATTGCTTATCTGCAAATAGGGTGCATTAGAGCCATTGTTATCAGAGACAGTAGCGTTGATAAACAATAACTCTTCTTCATGCTCTTCCAAAAATAGCCCAACATGACTGACCTTTTGATTACCAAAGAATAACAAATCACCTGGTTTAAGTGCTGATTTAGGCACATCAACTAACCCACTCCAACGAGACTGAGGGCCTGAGTCTCTAGGTAAATGGACTCCAATAGTCTTATACATTTCTTGAACAAAGCCAGAGCAATCAAACCCGAAACTCGATCTCCCACCCCAAGTATATGGAACGCCAATAAATAATTTAGACAGTTTTAGCATCTCCGTCATATCGAGCTCTAGGTTTCCAATATGAATATCTCCTCTCTGAATCCAAGCAATTCCTCCATCTAACAAACGAATTCTTATCCATCGGCTACCCCATTTGTTAGGATCATCCATTGCGGTTAGCTCGACACCAAATGGAAGCTTAAGTAAAGGTTTATGTTTTCCAACACTATCTGAGCTATAGAGCAGTGTCTCTCTACTTAACGTTGTAATGATCTGACGGTCTTCAAAGTAATCATCCATCTGAGCTACATTATCTCGTAGTATCCAGCCCTCATATTGGTCACTGGAACGAACAAATAACCATTCAGAATCTTCTTTTAATACCGTTACTTCCTCAGCATATTTTGCCTGAGATACAACAGAGCTAGTCTCACTAGCATGTTCATACATATTGGTAACAGATTTATTCACCCTTTCCTCAGCCGAGGAAAATGAGGAGAAAAATATGCAAGTACATACTGCACAGATTAATAATCTTAACTTCACGAATTGATCCTACTATAAACGACAACACCCTCGTAATCGAGGGTGTTGTCGTTTATAGTCTATGGATTTACTCAGTGCACCAAACAAAAAAACACAAAGAATCTATTAAGTCAAAAATGATAAAAATATCTAAACATTGGTTACGTCAATAAACATAGATTCATCGATGTTTGTAGAAGACACAGTTGCTTCCGTAAACTCATACTCTTCTCTGTCTCCATTTCGAGACAAAGGAAGGTTAACGAAATCAAATATCTCTCTGTCAGCGAGCTGACTAGGACTAACATTCTGGATAGACTTGAATACCTTCTCTACTCTGCCTGGAGTCTTATTATCCCACTCTATAAGCATGCTTTTAACCGCTTTACGTTCTAGTTTTTCTTGCGACCCACAAAGATTACAAGGGATAATAGGAAACTCTTTATGCTCAGCATATTTAATCAGATCTTTCTCACGACAGTATGTTAAAGGGCGAATAACTACATTACGACCATCATCGGAACGCAATTTTGGAGGCATTGCTTTCAATCTCGCGCCATGAAACATATTAAGAAAAAGCGTTTCAACGATGTCATCTAGGTGATGACCAAGTGCAATTTTAGTTGCACCTATTTTTTCAGCAAATGAATATAATGTGCCACGACGTAGACGAGAGCAAAGACCACAAGTGGTTTTACCTTCCGGTATTTTCTCTTTAACCACTGAGTATGTATCTTTGTCAACGATATAATAGGGAATATCCAAAGTTTCAAAATACTCAGGTAAAATGTGCTCTGGAAAACCAGGTTGTTTTTGATCGAGATTAACAGCAATTACTTCAAACCTAATAGGTGCCGATTTTTGTAACTGCAATAGAATATCGAGCATAGCGAAAGAATCTTTTCCACCGCTAATGCATGCCATGACAACATCTCCGTCTTCCACCATGTTGTAATCCGTGATGGCATTACCCACATTACGTCTAAGACGCTTTTGAAGCTTGTTATACTCTAGCGTTTCTTTTCTTGTATCTACCTGATTCATTACCTACTCACAAATAACTATCGTAACTATAAAATGTCTGAGCTGTTACTAGGGGGCAAGATTATACGTACTTTTCCATCAGTATGAAATGCTTATCTGTCCCAACCGTAGGAGTAGCTAGCATGCTCCAAGATAACAATGTGAATAGAACTAATTTGCCTCGGGCAAATAAGGTAAGACGCGACTGGTTTCTTGCGGAAGCATCATGGTGCCTCCTTTACCTATATCTGATAATGCAACTTGCACTTTACCATTTACAATCGGCTTTGTACCACCATTGGAAAACTCAACCTGTCCGTTCAGTTGATTTTCAAATTCCATAGTCACACCTTCAACATCGGGGGTAAACCAACTAGCAAACATGCCGCCTAAATCTTCAAGCATAGTTTGCATTTGAGGCATTAACTTCTCCACGTCTGTATAAGAAACTTTGCCGCTTAGTGGCTGCTTAGTCATGACAACCATAGAAAAGTCGCATCGTTCATTTTGAGGAGTTTGAACAAAAACTAAAGGGTTGGCTGACTTGAGATTATTGTCTATAGGTACTATCAACTCGTGATAGCGAGTGGATTTTAGTTCTTCATAGTGTTGCTCTTTTTCCATCCAAGCTTTTTGAATAGTGCAATTTTGTTTTGTTTCTGCATTGAGAAAGAAAAAACCTACTTTGACATCTTCATGGCCTTGCTTAGTATTTTGCTTTAGGTGGGTAAATAGTTTTGAGTAAGTGAACATGTATTCTTGAGCTTGTATAGGTAATGCATGCAACGAGAGTAATCCCCCAAGGGACAGGGTAAAAATTAGTTTGTTCATTTCACTGGCTAGCTTATTATTCGTTATCTTTCCAAAAAGACTGATTGTGCCTTATCATTGCCTGCAGATCTTTGACATACTCCTCACCTCTTTCGGAATATTTTAGCAATCCTTGTGTAAGAGCAAGAGCCGCCGTTGTGTCTGTCAAGCTTTCACCACGCAAATGTCTCTGGTAACGTATTTCTCGAAGCTCCTCGTAGGCTTTATTACGATTCACATTCATAAAATAGCCTTCTATCGATTCCTGTACTGAGGTAAACTTAGCGACTTCATGAGTCATGCCATCCCCTCTTTTCAGTGGAACAACGCCACAACCAGCAGTGTAACACCACTGCCCAAAGTAATTATTAGCCTGAGTTGCAAAGCGAGAGGTTCCCCAGGCAGACTCATTAGCACCTTGTACCAAGACCAAAGCTTCAGGGATGACGTCAACACGATGAAGCATCTGATCAAGCCATTGCTGATCAATACCCGATGAATTAAGCTTCACTCTGTACCGCTTAGATAAGATCTCTGCATATTGTTTATCTTGCTCCGAAACCATACCAGAAAGAAAGTCATCTCTGATAGCATCAAGTCTGTTTCGTTCATTCAAAACACGTTGATTTTCATACGCAATTCCTGGGCGCAAGTAGTCAAAAAACGCTCTTTTCTTTGCTGTTACATTCTCAATAGATGCAAAGTCTGGCGCTTCACCAATAGAGAAAGCATCAAAACTTGGCAAGGCTATCGGTTGAGTTGCTGGCGTGGTTTGCTGAATTTTGGGAGGTTGACGCTTTTCATAGTCATAGAAGCTGCAACCGGCTATTACGCCAGCTGCTGCAAGAGCAACGAGCTCACTTTTACGCATTGAACACTTGTGAATTGCCGTCATTATCGTCCTCATCGCTTGGTCCATCTGTTGTCACAATTTTTAGCCTGATACCAAACATATCTCTGTAGATAATACCTTTGATATGAAAATAAAAAGGGATAACCAAGATTAAGCCCAAACCATAGAACACAGCCCCAAGGATGAACATAAATACGACCAATAAATATATTCCGGCAAGGACAAAAATCTTTTTATTAACCGCTCGTAAGGATAGCAACAAAGATTGCATTGGGGGGATTTGTTTCTCACAAATTAGCAAAACCGCATTGCTAAATGCGAGTGACAAATACATGGACAAAAACGGTAGGATCATCCCAGCAACGAGCTGCGCAAGCAAACTAAATATTGTAGCGATAATCACCGGAATCGTGAATTGTAGTCCCTTTGCAATATGCCGCGGTTTGGTCGACAGACCTGCCGCATGGCTCATCGCCATTAAACTTACACCTGCTACAACAGGAGCACTTACTACTTCATAGCTAAAATTAGCAATGAAAATTGCTTGAACAATTCCAGGGTTAACCTCTTCTGGTTTGGTCAATATATCGGTAATGATCGATAAATCACCAAGTTGTAACTTCAGTGCTACATAAAAAATCACTACTTGAGCGACTATCAACAAAAGTATGCTAGGTGAAAATGAAAGAAAGTTTTTTATTGTATGTTGCCATGCTTCTTTGAGAACAGCACCTGCCTTAAGCTCATACTTTCCTGAAAGTGCTCTTTCCACACTTCCACCCAAATTAAAATCTTTTTCTATACCATTGTTCATTAACGTTTCCGGTGCCGAGCCCACGCCTGCTGATGTAAGTTTACTAACAAGTGCAGTTGGATTAAGAGTTTATAGCATTATACCGAAACCTCACTTTGCCCACAGCCTAATTTTCTTTATCTGCCTTGATTTAAAGACCAAATGATTGATAATTAGCCAAAAATAATAAGTAACAACAATATCTTAAGTATGTATCATCAACGAAACAGCAGATCTTCATTATCAAAGTATGGCTTACTTACCCTAGTTACACCTACATAATTTTAGGGGTTAAATATGAGAAAACACTTTGATTTCATACTCTGGCTTATTATTATGCGCCCCTCTAACTTTTGTAACTACTGGCTAATTTCTGTTGACCACTGGGAGAAAAACAGACGTTGAACAATAAACAGCTTGAAACAAAGCCCGTTATCGAATTATGCGGGGTCAGTAAAAGTTTTGATGGTAAACAAATTATCAAAAACCTTGACCTTGATGTAAACCATGGCGAATTTCTTACTATATTAGGGCCGTCGGGCTGCGGGAAAACAACCGTCCTCAGAATGATTGCAGGCTTCGAAGATGCAGATGAGGGAAAGGTTATCATCGACCAGCTTGATGTCACTCAAATTCCTGCAGAGAAAAGACACGTCAATACTGTTTTCCAAAGTTATGCCCTATTTCCTCACATGACAGTATACGAAAATGTAGCATTTGGGCTGAAAATGCAAAAAGTGCCTAGCTCGGGCATACACTCTAGAGTGCTAGAAGCATTAAAAATGGTGCGTTTGGAAAACCTTGCACAACGTAAACCCCATCAACTGTCGGGAGGGCAACAGCAGCGTATCGCAATAGCCCGAGCAGTAGTTAATAAACCTAAAGTTCTGCTGCTAGATGAGTCATTGTCTGCCCTAGATTATAAATTGCGTAAGCAAATGCAGGTGGAGTTAAAACAACTTCAACGCCAGCTAGGTATTACATTTATTTTTGTCACTCATGATCAAGAAGAAGCGTTATCGATGTCAGATCGTATCATAGTGTTACGTGATGGTGTCATTGAGCAAGACGGTTCACCAAAAGAGATTTATGAAGAACCTAAAAACCTCTTTGTTGCTCGGTTTATTGGTGAAATAAATGTTTTCGAAGCAAGCATGATCGAGCGATTAGACGAAAAACGTGTATTGGCCTCAATAGAAGGTGTCGAGTCAATTGTTTATTACGATAAAGATACCGCTCAAAAGGGAGATGAACTCAAAGTTCTTTTGCGTCCGGAAGATCTACGTCTTGAAGAAATAAGTGAGTCAGAACAAAAAGGCATTGTCGGCCATATTTTGGAACGTACCTATAAAGGTATGACTTTAGACTCAATCGTTCAGCTAACATCTGGAATGCGTGTGATGGTCAGTGAGTTTTTCAATGAGGACGATCCAGATGTCGATCATTCTATAGGGCAAAAAGTGTCGGTCACATGGGTTGATAGCTGGGAGGTCGTCCTAGATGATAAGCAAGAAACTTAACTTACAAAGTGCCATTATCTTTCTTGTGGTTGGGTGGCTTACTCTGTTTGTAATGGTCCCCAACATCATGATCATAGGCACGAGTTTCCTCACTCGCGATGAATCAAATCTCATTGATCTGACGATAACATATAGCAACTACACGCGCCTGCTCGACCCTCTTTACTCCAAAGTAATCTGGCATTCATTTTATATGGCGTCTGTTGCAACCTTATTATGTCTAGTTATTGGCTATCCATTTGCCTACATAATGGCATCAATGCCAGTCAAAATACGTCCCATAATGGTATTCTTAGTCATTGTTCCTTTTTGGACCAATTCCTTAATTCGTACTTATGGGTTGAAGATCGTCATTGGTACACAAGGAATTGTGAACAAGTCTTTACTGGCTCTCGACATTATCGATAAACCGCTACGTATTATGTATACGGAAGCAGCCGTCATGATTGGACTTATCTATATCCTGCTTCCCTTTATGATTCTGCCTCTCTATTCCACCATTGAAAAATTAGACAGGACATTCATAGAAGCAGCAAGAGATCTTGGTGCCAATAAATTTCATACTTTTACCAAAGTCATTCTACCTCTTACCATGCCAGGTATTATTGGTGGATGTCTACTAGTTCTTCTTCCAGCATTAGGAATGTTTTATATTTCTGACTTACTCGGAGGCGCAAAAAACCTCTTAATAGGTAATGTCATCAAAAGCCAAATACTTAACGCAAGAGACTGGCCGTTTGGTGCCGCAACAAGTATTTCACTTACTTTAGTGATGGCGATAATGCTTTATGCCTACTATCGGGCCGGTAAACTATTGAATAAAAGAGTGGAGTTAGACTAATGGAGAAACGTATCAAATTTGGCTTCCTCAGCTTAGTTTACGCCTTTCTCTATCTACCGATCATTGTTTTGATAATAAACTCATTTAATGCAAGTAAATTCGGTATCAAATGGGGAGGCTTTACAACCAAATGGTATCATGCACTGGTAAACAACGACAGCCTAGTACAAGCCGCTTGGCATTCACTTAATGTTGCGGTTTTTTCAGCAACCGCAGCCACTATTATTGGTAGCCTTACTGCAGTGGCACTATTTCGTTATTCGTTCAAAGGAAAACCTTTGGTTAATGGATTGCTATTCGTGGTAATGATGTCACCCGACATTGTGATGGCGATATCCTTATTAGCGCTATTTTTACTTTTAGGCGCTCAATTAGGCTTCCTAACCTTATTAGTTTCACATATCACGTTCTGTTTACCTTTTGTCGTGATCACTGTTTACAGTCGATTAAATGGGTTTGACGTTAAAATGCTCGAGGCGGCAAAAGACCTCGGGGCAAATGAATGGATTATTCTCAAGCAAATCTTGTTGCCCCTCGCCAAACCCGCTGTCGCTGGGGGATGGCTACTCAGTTTCACCCTTTCGTTAGACGACGTTATCGTTAGCTCATTCGTAACAGGTCCAACATATGAGATTTTACCATTGAAGATATACTCCATGGTAAAAGTCGGGATCTCGCCAGAAGTCAATGCTTTAGCAACAATCATGTTGATAATATCTCTAACATTAGTTGCTATTTCTCAATGCTTGGCAAGGCAAAAATAGTCAAACTACCAAGTAGTTATAGCTACTTGGTGGTTATATGAACATATAAATCAAATCCAATAAATGGCATAGATTGTACTATATGGATAAAAACTAAACGCAAACTTTCATATTTATACTGATGCATAAAAAATCACTGTCATTTCTCATAATTTAGATTCATTTTATGCCTATTCAGTGATTTGATTGATATAATCCTTGGCCGAGATGATTGTACAATCAACTCATAATTAGGCTTAATTTTTATAAACGCCTCATTGGCAAATTACTCAAAGGCAAAACTTATAACAATGAAAAATAAATTTTTCTCTAGCGCTTTATGCGCCGCGTCTTTAATCGCATCTCCAGCAATGGCTGCGGATCAAGAGCTCTACTTTTACAATTGGTCAGAGTACATTCCTAGCGAAGTATTAACGGACTTTACCAAAGAAACAGGCATCAAAGTCATCTACTCAACTTATGAGTCAAATGAAAGCATGTATGCCAAACTCAAGACCCAAGGCTCTGGCTATGATCTAGTCGTTCCTTCTACCTATTTTGTTTCCAAAATGCGTAAAGAAGGCATGTTGCAGAAAATCGATCATAAGAAGCTTTCCAACTATGTTGGTCTTGATAGCAACTTTTTAAATAAACCTTTCGACCCAGACAACAGTTACTCTATCCCTTATATTTGGGGCGCGACAGGTATTGCCATCAATTCAGACATGCTCGACAAATCTTCTATTACGAAATGGGATGATTTGTGGGACAGCAAATGGGAAGGCCAACTGATGCTCATGGATGACTCTAGAGAAGTATTCCATATGGCATTAGCTAAGCTAGGCTACTCACCAAACTCTACCAACCCTGATGAAATTAAAGCAGCTTATCAGGAGTTGAAAAAGCTCATGCCAAACGTATTGGTATTTAACTCAGACTTTCCTGCAAACCCATACCTAGCAGGAGAAGTGTCTCTAGGTATGCTTTGGAATGGTTCTGCATATATGGCACGCCAAGAAGGCGCACCTATTGATATTATTTGGCCAGAAAATGGGCCTGTTTTATGGATGGATAGCCTATCTATCCCATCAGGCGCTAAAAATATTGAAGCTGCACATAAGATGATAAACTTCCTTATTCGCCCAGAAAATGCAGCAAAAATTGCGCTAGAGATTGGTTACCCAACACCAGTGGCTGCTGCGAATAAATTATTGCCGAAGAAATTTGCGAATGATCCAAATATTTATCCACCAAAAGCCGCTATGGAAAGTGGTACTTGGACAGATGATGTCGGCGAAGCAAGTGTAATTTATGACGAGTACTTCCAAAAGTTAAAAGTAAGCAACTAATAGCATTTCTGAGATTGTTAATTAAAGTGGTAAATTATTTATTAATTTAATAAAATAAGATTAGTATATTTATTAACAGATCTTAAGTTGACGATATGCACACTATTTTTAATAGTGTGCATATTTTTATTATGAGAGACTCATTTATTCTTCCTCTAAAAAGAGTGATGTGAATTAAAAACAAATTTTATTGATGTAGAACGGATGCATTTAATTATAAGTCTAGCTTTTCGTTAAGACTGTTGTTGCATATTTTCTGTATCAGTCGTTTCATCGCTTTAACAGAGAAAATCAATTTTAGGAGTTAACTATAAGAAACCTACCTGGTACTATCACAGCAAAATGCTCTCTAGTCTTCTTGAAAGTTCCATAAATGCTCAATGGTTAAGGGTTTCGTCGCGCCAAATATTGCTTTTTTGCACCCCATATAATTAGCCCACATCTGATTACCATAATCATAGTGCCACCATTCGCTTGGTAAGTTTGTGAACCCAGCTTCGATCATTGCATTGTACAGTAGACGTCGATTTTGCGCTTGCGTTGTTTCCGGAGTATCTTCTAGCGCACTTGACCATGAAAGCAAACTGTTTTCATCAAACTGAGTACCCATATCTAACAGACGACCATCTCCATCACATAGGGTTACGTCGACAGAACCACCAGTTTGGTGAGGGCTCGGACATTTTGAATTATTACTTGGTGGAGAAACTAATGTCCTGGCGATTAAGCTGAGTTCAGATATATTTTTATCCGCATGAATCGGTGCCCTTTTAAGTTGGGTAATCAACGTTTCATACAGATATTCTTGGACATGTATCGGTCGCCAACCATCCAATACCACTAATCGAATACCATTTGGTAAGCTACGCGCTACCTCCAATAACTTATAGAATACACTTTCACGAACAAAGCACTCTTGTACTGCGTACTTAACACCCATTTTATAGTAAGCAGGGTAACAAACAATTTCATCTGAGAGTGATAAAGGGAGTAGACGTTCTCCACATTCATCAATTGTGATTTGCTCTATATTGTTCCAAATAGGCATGTCTACTGGTGGGATTTTCACAACATCGATTATTCTTTCCTGCATTAGTTAAGCTCCTTTGGGATAAATAAAACAAAGTCTGGCACTAAAATCACAAGCAACAAAATTAATAGTGCATAAAAGATAAATGGTATAATTTCTCTAAACATTATTTCCAAATCAATCTTACTTACCGCACTGGCTACATATAGGCATGCACCCATAGGCGGTGTAATCAGGGCAATGGTGATGTTCATAGTGACGACAATTCCTAGATGTATAGGGTCAATGCCTGCATACGTAGCTATCGGAATAAATACTGGTGTCAACAGAATAAGCGCTGAAACCTCTTCCATCAGCATGCCGACAAAGAATGTAATACCACTCAATACAAATAGAATAATAGTCGGGCTCTCAAAAAACGGAATAAACAAGCTCGTAAAGGCTGCTGGCACTTGGGCGAAGCCTAATAGCCATGTCAGTACTGACGACGATGCGATAACCACAAAAATAGCCGTGGTAAGTTTTGCCGTATCAATGAAAGCTTTTAGAATGCTTGACCACTTCAATGTGCGTAATACCAGACCAATAATCAGCGTATATAAAACGATAATAGAACCAGACTCTGCCGGTGTGACAAAGCCGGAAATAATACTTAGGACTATCAATATCGGTGCTATCAAAGCAGGAAAAGCTTGTACAATAGCAGTGAAAACATGTTTTAAGCTTGGCTTGCACCGAAAGGACTTTAGTTCATTTATTTCCGCGTATCGCCAGTTCGCAATAAACAGAATTACCCCAAGTGTTAATCCAGGTGTAATACCAGCCAAAAATAGATCTCCAACGGGCGTATTAGTTAGTGATGCATAGATAATCATAAAAATGCTTGGTGGAATTATGGGGCCGATTAGCGAACTACCTGCCGTCAAACTAGCTGCAAAGCCGACCGAATAGCCCTCTTTTTTCATCGCGGGTACTAACAATGTACCCAGTACCGATGTATCCGCTACCGCTGACCCGTTTACACCAGAGAAGAATATACTTGAAATAATGTTGACGTATCCAGTACCACCTTTCAAGTGTCCGACAAGCACCTTAGAGAGGCTCATCAGCTTTGGCGTTAAGCCGCTTTCATTAAGTAAGTTACCAGCAAGAATAAACAAGGGTATCGCCATGAGTGAAAAACTATCAATACCACTAAAAAACTGTTGTGGAATAATTCTAAATGCGATTTCAGTGTCTAAAAAAAAGAAAAACAAAATAGAGGAAACCAATAATGAAATAAAAATCGGCACACCTAAAAACAGGTTAAATAATAATACCAATAATACAGAAACAATCATCAAATAAATTCCTTCTTATTGATAAAACTCACTAATTCAACAAGAGAAAACATAGTGATAAAAAGAATCCAATTGGTAATAAGTATAAAGGTATTGATTTACTCACCCCCAAACCAATAGTATTAAAACTTGTAATAGATGTTGCATAACGGAAGCTAGAATACATTATGAATATCGAAACAAATATTGTCATTAAATGACGATATAAACTTATAGTAAACGAAAGATTACTTTTGGTAAATTTATCTAAGATACTAATTCTCATATGTTCGTTGGTATTAATAAGGACTCCTGACATCAACATGACGGACCCAATTAAAATATACCTCATTGCTTCATCAACCCAAATTGGTGAAGAATTAAACACATGTCTTGAAAAAACACCCACGATCAATATCACTATATTAAAAAACAAACACAATATAGTTAAATTCAATAATATTTTCTTAATATGTACAAACATTTAAATTAGCTTATATACTGTAAGACTAATGGCGCCAAAGCGGCGACAGCACCCAGATAATTAGTATTAATGTATTAATTTACATCTTTTAATGCTAGATCTATCCAGCTTTTATCTATGCCTTGGGTTTCTAGCCAGTTAATATAAGACTCTTTTGAGGCATTTCTAAATTGCTCGATTTCTTCTTCTGTTGGCTGGTAAACCTGCATGCCATTTTTGGATAGGTAATCAATTCTACTTTCCACTTGAGACTGAATCGACTTTCTATTTAGCGCGTTAGCCTCTTTGACCGCAGCGATTAGGATCTCACGTTGTTTTTCGGTGAGATTCTTCATCAAAGTGTCGTTTGCGACCAAGAACTGATCTGAATACTGAATATTTGCTAACGTCAGGTAATGCTGAACTTCATTTAAACTACTCATGATAATATACATGGGTGGATTCATTTGACCATCAGCAACACCCATTTTAAGGGCCATATAAACATCAGTCCATGGGATTGGCGTGCCTGACGCTCCAAACGATTTGTATAACGCCACTTGGCTTTTGTCCATTGCTCTAAACTTAAGGCCTTTAAAATCAGCTGGTGTACGTATTTCACGCTCATTGTTTGTAAATGCAAGAAATCCCCCTTCTTCCACAACAGCGAGAATATGTGCGTTATTTCTCTGGTAAAATTCAGTTCGTGCTTTTTTCCAGTAATATCCTTCATCAAAGAACTTACGTGCCTTCTCGAAATCGGTAAATAAAAATGGGATAGAACTAACAAATATCTCTGGGAAAATTGGGGAAATGCCTCCAAAAGAGGCTATATTAAGACCAGGCGAGTTAATTACCTGCTCCATACGTTCTTGCTCTTTACCCAAGATGCTATTCGGATAAAGATTTATTTCTATTTTTCCATTCGAGTTTTTCTCAACAATGGCTTTTAGATTAGATGCAAATAAATGTACTGCGTTTTTATCGGCATTTGCAACTCCATTATAGCTTAAGTTTATAGACTGCGCTTGGACCAAATTCGATATACCAAATGTTACAATAAAATAAAAAATGGATAGTTTAAAAATTTTTATTTTAGGAAATATATTAATCAATGCCATATCTATTAGTTTTAACTCCATTCATAACCAAAGCATTAATATAACTTCCTATTTTTAATTTAACAATAGACATCCATTAACCTTAACATTAATTTAATGTAAATTTAATATTGTATTGACATGTTTTTAGTATTAATTACTTTTTATTAGATTATAGTTTAGCGTTAAATGTGAGATATAATTTATATTTTTCATATATATTTTCTTACCTTAATAAATATTTATTTATCCTATTACTTTCAATCAATTCCTAATATATTTCAACTTGGACTGGCCACAGCCTATTGCTTTTATAGGTTCGAGGTTTAACTTTGTCTTTCTATATTTATCTGATTTTAGCTATCTTCTTACCAAATAAGTATAAAGACTGAAATCTGTAATAGCAGGATTGAGTGATATCAATCAAGGTGTGTATTATAGAGGCTTTGATCACCTAATTAGATATAAACCAACAACTTAATATAGGTACAAAAACAAGGCACACAATGACAATTACATACTTAAGTGACTGGTTTAGCGGTGAGAATAATAAGGCGAATTAGTGTTTACAATATACTATACATTGAGTTACTTACAATATGTAAATTGTGCTGATTATACTCATTAAAGATCAAAAGTTTTAAGTAGTTCATCTACCAGTCTTGGTACCTCTATACTCGCCTTACCATAACGTTTTTCTTCAAACTCACTTTCAACAGCGCTTGGCTCTAGATTTAATTCCATCGTATAGGCTCCGTTTGCCCTTGCTTCATGAACAAAACCAGCCGCTGGATAAACCACCCCTGAAGTACCTATTGATATGAATAAATCTGCATTTTCTAGAGACTCATATATCTCGGCCATTCTCAATGGCATTTCTCCAAACCAAACGATATGTGGGCGGAGCTGAACTGGAAATTGACAACAATGACATAAATCACCAGTATGAATGTCCCCTTTTTTCTCAACTGTCTGATTCGACCCACTGCATCTTGCTTTTAAGAGTTCACCATGCATATGGATGATGTTTTTATTTCCTGCTCTTTCGTGAAGATTGTCAATATTTTGCGTGATGATTGTTACTCTGCCCTTTAACTCTTTTTCTAAACGCCCAAGAGCCAGGTGAGCGGGGTTAGGTTTAATCCAATCTTCTTGTAGCTTTGCACGCCTTTGGTTATAAAACTTCTGCACCAATTCTGGATCGCGCTCAAATCCTTCAGGCGTTGCAACATCCTCAATGCGATGATCTTCCCACAAGCCATCCTGAGCTCTGAAAGTTTGAATCCCAGATTCTGCTGAGATTCCAGCCCCGGTTAGTATCACGATATTTGTATAGGGAAAATTCATCCGGAGATCCTCTGTGTTTAACTATTCTTTAGCTTATCACTTAAGCTTTCACTTCATAATACAGAGGACTTAGACCATAGTCTAAATCCCTTATTTAGGTTGCATTTCTGTGAACCTACACCAAGAGACTGGTACCATTTATGCGTTTCTCAATTCACTTTTACTTAGCTCGAATCGTCTTTCGAGCATAACTTGCAATGTTCTCATTTGATGCTATTCCTTTAGTGTTCACATTAAATATAAAAATAGTTGCACAAAATTAAATGTCAGAAGCTACGGAGAGATCGAATGGAACAGTCTAGGTCGAATAAGAAGCCATTTTCTTTTGCAATATCAATTCGCGGCAAGTTACTTCTAATTAATCTCACCTTGTTAACCTGTGTTGGCTTATATGCATTTTATGAACACGCGAGTTTTTCAAGCTTTGAGTCTCTAGAACATGCAGCAACAGAAAACTTACAAGCTTCTGTAGATTTGTTAACGTTACGACGTCATGAAAAAGACTTCCTAGCGAGAAAAGAGAACAAGTACCCTAAACGATTCGATGACGTATTTAATATACTCTCCCAAAGGCTAATTGACCTAAATAGCTTATTGAAGTTACATAACCTTCATCTAGAGAAGCAAACCACAAATATCATTGAAACCTTAGATAGATATCAACAACAGTTTCACTTACTCGTGGATAAAGTGAACAGTATTGAGGGTATAGAAACTTCGGACAACCATAGAGGACGCTTAGAGAATTCGAGGAAAAAATTAAAAAGTGCGGCATCAAGTTATGACAGCTTTCATTTAGAAGTTGAGCTTCTGGAGCTGATAGAGAAAGATTATCGATACCTCGCTGACTCTACTGTAGAGAGTAGTAATAACCTGCTGAAAGCAGTATCTAAATTTGCCAAGAGCGAACATGTTCCCTCGTCATTGAAACCAGAGTTCGATCAGTATAAACAAGATGTAGAGGCATTAGTTTCAGCTTCTAAAGAACTAGGTCACTCCGCAAGCGAAGGTTTGAAAGCGCAACTGCGAAAAAATGTACATAATGCTGAAAATGGTATTAAGTCACTTCAAACAGAAATAAGTCACGCAATTAAATTAAAATCTGAACAAATACGGACTCAGCTTTTAGTGTTTGGCAGCGCTATTGTAGCGATACTATCTATACTGCTGTTCTTTATCGGACGTAGTATTCTCAGTCGCATTAATGCCATTAATATCTTAATGAAAGAAATCGCCAATGGAAATGGCGATCTCACCGTACGGATGAATGCCAAAGGGAATGATGAACTCGCTCAATTGGCTAATTCTTTTGATATATTTATTTCTAAGTTGCACGGAAATATTCAAGATGTGGCTAAAGTTATGAGCATCTTGGGAGAAAGCTCTGAAAATTCAAAAATGAGCGCTGTTAAGAGTATGAACAACGCTGAACAACAAAAAATTCAATCTGAGTCTGTTGCTACTGCCGTTAATGAATTAGTCATGACAAGCAATGAAATCACTGCCAACATAGAGTGTGCAGCAAATAGTGCAGAAACTATCAAGCAAGATGCACAAGGAGCATTGGAAATTACGCTTGTTACCAGTAAAAGTATGCAATCATTATCGTCAAGTATTTCAGAATCACAGGCTTTAATAGTAAACCTAGCAGAGCAAAGTAAAGAGATTAATCAAGTCATTACCGCCATTCAAAACATTGCTGAACAAACAAATCTTCTTGCACTAAATGCGGCAATAGAGGCCGCGCGCGCAGGCGAATATGGTCGAGGGTTTTCTGTGGTGGCCGATGAGGTTAGGCAGCTTTCTCTAATGACAAACAATTCAACTCATCAAATAGAATCAACCATCCAAGAATTAGCGTCAGGTATACAAGATACAGCGACAAAAATGTCATCAAGTATAGATTTAGCATGCCATACAAAAGAAACGGCTAGTGATGTTGTTAAGGTCATAGAAGACATGGTTATTCGTATCAATACTATGTCAGATATGAACACCCAAATTGCGACAGCTTCAGAGCAGCAATCTATGGTATCAGCTGAAATTGACCGCAATATTACCGAGATAGCGCATCTTGCCAGTGATACCCACCATATTGTGTCGGGGTCAGTACACTGTAGTGAACAAGTGTCTAGTGTTAGCCATAAACTCGAAAAGATTGTTGCACAGTTTAAATACTAGCGCTAATCGATAAAGATATATTACTTTCGTTAGATAATTAGGCACCGCACCTATTGCGGTATAATTGCAGGTCGTACGAACAAAGTAGACAACAGTAGAAACAGTTCTGTGGTGTAAATCTGCTGTCAGCATAGAAGGTGGTCGTAAGGACTTGCCCAATACAGTTGACTGGAGAGACCAATGAAAACGATACTACTCACACTCGCCCTATTTTGGAGTGCAAATAGCGTTGCGCATTCGCTTATGCCCCCTATTGATATAGGAAACATTGATAAAGTAAAGGTAGGGTCACTCAATAACCAAACCTTTATCTCTGAAAATAACTTCGTTTTTAGACCGCTTGAGCACCCTTTCAATATGCAAATGTACTTTGCAGAATACAATGAGTGGCATCTTCTTGAGGAAGATCTGCTACATTGGAGCGGTGCTATGGGTATAGACCCAAGAGTTGTCTTAACCACCCTAGCAATGACTTCAGGTTGGAACCCTAAGTCTAATCCAAGTGATCCTGAGCTATCACGATATAAGCTTGATATTAAACAGATAACAAATTACCTTTCACAGTTTTTTTATCAGTCCATCAATCAAAGTTTATCTAATGATCAAGCAATAAACTTTGCGCTTTCATCTTCGCTCAAATCTAGCGCTTTATGGCCACAATGGGTCAGTTTTTATAAAGAGTGGTTTGGTGAACCTAGCTCTGACCAGAGTAGGAAAAAATCAGCCCAACCTGAGATGCAATGGCCATGGAGAGCAGGTTATAATTGGGTCCCTAACGGACCCCATTCACATACTGGTTCAGGATTTCCACTGTCATCTATTGATGTTTCTTATGATTGGCCACGTTGGGGAGGACAGACTTACAGTGTTACAGCTGCCCATGAAGGTTATGTGTCAATATTTTCAAGGTGCCAGCTAAGAGTGACACACCCTGATGGATGGGCGACCAATTACTATCATATGGATGATATCGATATCCAACACGGAGCTTGGGTTAACAAGAATGACAGAATAGGTACATACGCAAGCCAAAAGAATATTGCCCTTTGTCAGGGGGGCTCATCGACAGGGCCACACCTGCATTTCTCGGTCCTATTCAATGGCCGCTTTCAGTCACTACAAAATTTATCTCTTGGCCCTTACCAGGTTGACGTAGGAAGATATAGCTATGACAACAATTGTCGTTATACATGGATGACTGACAAACGAAGCAATAATAAACGTTGTTTCTGGTCGCGAATTGATAACCCTCTGTAAGTATATGTGCAGAATCTCCCGTTCAGTATTGGGAGATTCTGATACGACTTGTGACACTAAAACTTAGAGGCGACACTCATCGCGATATCTTTCACCCCATTTATTCGTCGCTTTATTGGTTGAATTGCCCAGTACCTCAACAAAATAAGCACTATCTGAACAAATATATATTCTCTTCTACAATACAGAACGCACAAATAGTCAAATTTATCTGTCTTTCCTTCAAACAATACGTTGGGAAAAACAAACTTTTGCCGTTTGGCTATCTTCGAATTTCGAGCCCCGGCCATGTAGTAACGCTTTCTGGTTGTATATGCTTTCCAGCTAGCAATTAGAAATATGTAACCTCGATCAAAATCAGATAACTCATTTTTCACCCAGATACTTCCACCTTCCACCACCTCATTGGCAGAATGAGACAGAGTATGTTGCTCCATTTCTTGCGGAAGGTCTGAAATATAGACTAATGGGTGTTCACAATTGACAGTATATCCTGCCCACATTTTGCCATCTTGGTCATAAAGCGCCTCAACATGTGTTCGCCGACGAAGCTCTTCAATAGTGATTGTATTTCCAGATATTGCTTTGTAATTCAGTGCAAACTCGCCATATTCTGAATCCGTTTTAATGGATTTGAGTTTTTTATTCATCTTATATGGCCTCGCCCATTTGGTAACGTCCTGGTGCAACAATATTATAAGGGTCTAAAGCGACTTTAATTTTATTGCGAAGAATTAAAGCATCAAGTTCCAGCTCCTGATCACTATTAAAAGGCATTTCATCGACCGCTCGACGGTAACAAGGCCATTGATAACGTCGATAGAGATCGTTCAATTTTTGTCTTAGCTCAGTCGCCCTTTCTATTTCGTTTGGATTAGTCGCGTCATAATAAATGCTGATTATTGCTTGGCACATATGAGCGCTTACAGCAGTGATGGTGACACCAAATTCAAAACCAGCTTTATCAAAGGCTTGCTTTGACAGGCGCATACATTTTTCAACTTCTTCACCAACCATAGGGATAGATGGTGCAATCCAGAAAAAACCAGCGCCATCACGGACTGGATCCATAGATTTTGGAATCTTTCCGGTATATCGCCAATAACAACCTTTCAGGGCAAGATCTTTAGGATTTCCTTCAAACATATCCATCATTTGTGTAAAGTCATTAAGGCTATTTGATAAACGTTGGTAGAAAGAAATATTCCCCAATAGTCTTCCCGCTATATTCGCTAAAGAATTAACGTGTCGAAGTGTATCGAAACTAATAATGTTGACCCGCGCAATAGGTTTTAATAATTTTTTTACTCGTTTGGCTTTTTCCTTCGCGACACTTTTTGTGCCAGCAATAAGAAAGGCTCCGGACCAAGGGGTGATACCATGCTTTTTACAAAGTGGATCAATGTCGTCTTCACTAATGCCTTTAGATGGATTCCATTTATCAAAATTAAAACGTTCCATCATTGTCAACATACGATAATGATTCCCTAAATGAGGTAAGCCGTCTATACTCCCTTCCGCTTTGAGCTGACGCATTATCTCGATGTATTTAGGTAAATCTTTCGAAGACGTCAAACGAACTAAGCAGCGTAAGCTTGCTTCAGGTTTTAGCATTAATTCAAACTTCATCTTACTGACTACAGCTAGATTGTTTTGCGTAAAAAGTTCATGTAGGTTAGCTGATAGACCAGCTCTACCGTTGTAACGTACACTGCGGCTGAGTTCTAAAACCTCACCACTCGACAAGATAAGTTCGCTGATAGTAAAATGCCGACTGCGATTACCCACAGGTCCATGACCGAAACCTCGCTCTAATACATTACCAACGATACTGGTATCAGGCCCTGCTCCTGTGCAGTCTAAAACCCAATTAGTATGCTTAAGATACTCAGATAATTGGCCCTGTGTGACACCAGCTTCAATTTCTACGACCCCAAGATCTTCATCAAAACTTAGGATACGATTCATCCTACTAAGATCGAGTAAAACACACCCATCTTGCGCCGGTGCGTTGTACCCATATCCCCAATTATTTCCTTTACTTATGGGATAAAATGGTTGTTTATTAATAAATGCTTGCTTAATAAACTGTTTAAGTTGCTGGTCGTTTTCAGGCTTGAAAACATCACAAATCATGCGTGAATGCTTACCAAGACCACTATGGACTTCAATATTTCGTGCACAGAAATCCTTCTCTTCAACACAAAACAAAACATACTCCTTTATTTGTTTGAATATCGTTGATTCATCCTAAAACTGTGCAATTTGTAACGCAGAATAGAATTAGGGTTGGATTATGTCACAACGCCAATAACAAACAACGCACATATCTAAAACCTGAACATATTCAACAAAATAAAGCTTATGTATTTAGCGCGCTATTAATATGGTTATTTTTAAACCTCGAAATAAAATAATTATGGGAAGGTAGAATAAAATTATTTATGATGTCGGTAGAGTTCATCTAGAGCAACGGATAAGCCATCTTCTTTTACTATTCTTATATGCTCTCGCTTTAAGCCTCTCGCATTGATTAATCCACATGAGTGTGCAATCAGCCCGATTCCATAATGGATATATTTGTTATAGTTAGCAACGCGAGTCATTTTATCCCCAACATTAAGCCCCTGCTGAAGACGTTTATCATGTGTAGTAATACCTGTCGGACAAGTGTCTTTGTTACATTGCAAAGCTTGAATACATCCCAGCGCAAGCATGTGCCCTCGCGCTGACACAACAAAATCAGCACCCAATGCAAGCGCCCAAGCAACTTTAGAGGGTGTGATAAGTTTGCCAGACGCGATGACTTTTACGCGAGAGCTCAGTCCATACTCATGAAGAATGCTGACCACAATAGGTAAACTTTCTTTTAGAGGTAATCCAACATAATCCATAAGTGGTTGAGGGGCAGCACCTGTGCCGCCATCAGCACTATCGATAGTAATAAAATCAGGAGCACTATCATGACCTCGTTTATCGATCTCATTGAACAAATCATAAATCCATGCTTGTGAACCCAATACAGATTTAAAACCAACTGGCTTTCCCGTCACATTTCGAACCCGACTGATCATATCAAGTAAATCACTAACACTACGAACATCAGGGTGGCCATTTGGGCTTATTGAATCTTGCCCCTCAGGTATCCCTCTGATTTTTGCAATTTCAGCCGTCACTTTTCGACCGGGCAAAATTCCCCCTTTCCCCGGTTTTGCTCCTTGACTCATCTTAATCTCAAACATTTTAACGCTGTCATGTGACGCAATTTCAATTAGCTTTTCATCGGATAGATTACCCAAACTATCTCGAACACCATACTTAGCTGTCCCTATTTGGAATACTAGGTCACATCCGCCTTCCAAATGGTAAGAACTTAGCCCCCCTTCACCTGTGTTTAGCCAACATCCCGCCATCTGAGCGCCTTTTGATAAAGCCCTAACCGCAGGTTTAGAGAGTGCTCCGAAACTCATTGCTGAGATATTAAAAATTGAAGATGTGACATAAGGGCTTCGACAATTGGAACCAATAGTTATGGGGGCTGGAGACACCGCATCCTCTTCCAGTGTAGGAAAAGCACAGTTCATGAACATAATTGTGCCTGTCGTATCCAAATTACGTGTTGAGCCAAAAGCGATTGTTCGATCTACATTTTTCGCGGCTTTATAAACCCAGCTTCGCTCGGCTCGATTAAAAGGCATCTCTTCTCGGTCCATAGCAAAAAAGTACTGCCTAAAAAACTCGCCCTGTTTTTCAAACAAATACCTAAAACGACCAATTACCGGATAGTTATGTCTTATCGCGTGGGTATGTTGGCGCTTATCTACAATATACATGTAAATAATAGCGATCACTCCGCCACCAACGACGAGAGTAAATAGTCCTGAAAACAGATCAATTCCTATAATAAATAACTCACCCATTGCGCCGCTCCACTTTGGTAAAACACTTATTTTCTTCGTCTCTTGAACACTATAGCTGACTATTTACCACTTAACTGTTCTCAAAAAAGAACAACTCAACTTCAGTCTTTGCGACTGCTATTTAGCCTCAAGAACACTTAACTTCCATATATAAGAACATAACGATAACAGGAGCAGAAAAGCCCAATAAGGTTCGACGATGTCTCATGTTTTCCTCTTTGTCAGCCAGGGTAATGGTTACTGAGACACGCATTAGAAATGGTGTAAAATTTTTGTTAATCGCTTCTATGATTAACAAAGCTCTAATAAACTTAACTCAGAATTGACTGCAATTTATTGAAATTAGGATACTTTACTCGTTGACATAAGTATTTATTCATAAAGGTTAAATGTAACTTTTGTGCAATCGATAAACTCTGGTTAAACAAGTTTAGGAACACCCGCTTTTAGCTCAGTTAATCATTGGACTATCAAAGGGATATGATAGAATTATCAATAGTGATGAGTTATTTAACAACGCTATTTCCGTTGTCGTCCTGCGCCTGTATCGGCCCATACTCACAAATATTGACAAATTACAATTAAAAACCATGTGATCAAGTCGTGGTTTTCAAACGGAGAAATGCAGATGAAAAGAACGTGTGTGATCACAGGTGGCAGCTCAGGAATTGGACGAGCTATCGCGACTCTTTTTGTTGATAACGGCTACAAAGTTTATAATTTAGATATCAACCCTAGTGATAAAGGCATTCATCTCGCTTGTGATATCACCAATCATGAAACTGTACAAAATCACATCAATGATATTGCTCAAAACGGTTCCATTGATGTCTTGATAACAAGTGCCGGTGTGCACTTTTCCGCTAATATAGAAAACACATCAGAGCAGGATTTTCAGCGAGTATTTGATATTAACGTCAAAGGGGTTTATTCCGCTATACAAGCCGCTTTACCGACTATGAAAAAACAGCAAGCAGGCTCAATTATCATCATCGCATCAGAGCAAGCGCTCGTGGCTAAACCTAATTCTTTCGCTTACAACATGAGTAAAGCCGCGCTGGCTTCCCTCGCCAAAACCACTGCTTTGGATTACGCCAAATACAATATTCGAGCAAACGCTTTATGCCCTGGAACCATTGAAACACCTTTATATCACAAAGCGATCGAGCGTTACTGTAATGCTTCTGGTTGTGACATAGACGAAGTCCACAAGAGTGAAGCAATGCTTCAACCGCTAGGACGTTTAGGACAACCTGAAGAGGTTGCGCACTACGCATTATTTCTTGCAAGCGATAACGCATCATTTATTACAGGTACTACTCCAGTAATCGACGGCGGTTACACAACAGGATAAACTCAGCAATGTTTAAACTAATCGATCCTCACCTACACTTTTTTGATCTTACTAAAGGCGATTATCACTGGCTCAAGCCGACAAATCCGCCGTTCTGGTCTGATAAACCTCTTATCGCTAAAAACTTCAATCAAGAGGATCTGCAAGTCAGCCAAGAACTTGAACTCAGTGGCTATGTACATATTGAAGCTGGGTATGATAACCAACATTTTTGGCGAGAAGTTGAATGGTTAGAATCAAATAAGAGCTTGCCTTTTAGAACCGTTGCTTCAGCTGATCTGACTCGCTCCCCCGAGCTATTTACGGAAGATGTTAACAAGCTAAAACAGTACTCTTCAGTCGTTGGAGTAAGGCATATCTTTGATGAAGAGGCGCTTAACTTGCTCAATAACCCCGCCGTCATCAAAAATCTTGAGCAATTAGCACATCACGATTTATCCTTTGATTTGCAAATGCCATTCTGTGATGCAGAATCTGTCGATGCTTTGTTAACTCGTATGAGCTCTTTTTCTCACCTTAAAATCATAATCAACCACGCTGGTTTTCCACCATTACCTCATGAACCAAGCTGGAAAGTCTGGCAGAACAACATTAAGTCTATCGCGAAGTATCCAAATGTAGCGGTGAAATGCTCAGGCTGGGAAATGAAAAGCAGAGATTATAGTATGGATTGGATCACTCAAGTTATTGCTGAGTGCTTAGAAGCTTTTGGCCATGACAGAGTGATGTTGGCAAGTAATTTCCCTTTATGCCTATTTTCAAAAAGTTATGAATCTTATTGGGGAAGCTTTTTAGGTATATCCAAGCAAAATATGCAGGCATTAATGTATGATAATGCCTGCCAATGGTATAAATTCTAAGCCGTTATTTTACCGAAACATGAGGTGATCGCTTGATTACCTCATCATTTAGTTCAATTCCAATTCCGGGTGTGTCTGGTGCTTGGAAAAAGCCATCTTTTGGCTGAGGATCTTGAATGCAAAGTTCTCTATTCCAATCCTTAATCGCGTAAGTATGATGCTCATGTATTAAAAAGTTAGGGATTGCTGTTTCCAAGTGAAGCGACGCAGCCGTTGCAACTGGCCCACCACAAACATGTGCTTGTATTCTGATGTCATAGACATCCGCATAATCGCAAACTTTCTTAGCTTCAGTAAAGCCACCACATAGTCCAACATCAGGTTGCAACACATCGATACTTTGATCTTCAAAGTATGGCCTCACATCCCAACGATGATACAAGCGCTCTCCCCCAGCGATTGGAACATTAACTCTTTCAGATACTTTCTTATGAATGGCAGAGTTTAGGTAATTGACCGGCTCTTCGTACATCATGCAGCCGACTTCTTCGACAACCTCTCCCATTTGAATCGCAGATGCCGCACCCATCAATGAATGAGATTCAAAAATGATGTCAACGTCTGGGCCTACTGCTTCTCTTATCGCTCTCAAACGGTCACCAAATAGGCGCATTTGTGGCTGAGTGAATAGTTTAGTCCGGTCAAAGGATGATTCGCCATTTTGGTCATAAACAATAGGATCGACTTTAACCGCATCGTAGCCTTCCGCTACGGCTTTAAGCGCTGCTTCAGCGTACTCTGCAGGTTGAATGAGCTTTTTACATTCTTTATCCCAATCAAATTGTAATTGGCTTGCATAAGTGCGTAGCTTGTCGTTGGTTTTGCCGCCAAGAAGCTGATATACAGGTAAACCAAGTGCCTTACCTTTGATGTCCCACAATGCCGTGTCAATCGCGCTCATGGCCGCATACAAAACAGGCCCACCACCTAACCCCCAGAAGCTCTCTCTGAGCATCCTTGACCACAGTTTCTCAGTATTAAAAGGGTCAAAGCCAATCAACACGGCTTCTGCGATTTCTTTGATCATGGCAGCAGCTGCACTGTGGCCCCAATCGTAAGCAAGGCCAGCTTCCCCTACACCTGAAATCCCTTCATCAGTATGAATACGAACAAATACGGGATTCCAAGGTGGTCTTTTTGGGCAGTGAATATCAAAAATTTCTATTTCGGTGATTTTCATTGAAACAAACTCAACTGTAAATAATTAAACAACTAAACATCAAAATCAGGGTAACGCTGTTTTACTTTTCTCATCATTGCAGGCCATGCCTTTTGACCACCGGTTAAACCAGAATGCACTACGTTGGCTTGGGCTTTGATTCCATCAACAATAGATTGGTCGACAAGGTGATACTTCTGGCCCGTTGCTTGAATCTGCAACTGGATTTCACAGGCTCTTGTCAGATCGTACATATGCATAAATGCATCGCCAATAGTCTTACCCATAGTTAGCGCGCCATGATTGCGCAATAGCATAAAATTGGCATCTCCAAGATCATCCTGTAAACGCAGCTTTTCTTCATGGTTGACCGCTAGTCCTTCGTAATCATGATAACTCATGGAAGCCAATGCGAACATTGAGTACTGGCTTAATGGAAGGAGCCCTTCTTTTAAACTGGCAATCGCAACCGTCGCATCTGTATGAACATGAAGGGCACATTGGTCGTCAGGCCTCGCTTCATGGACTGCGCTATGAATAGTAAAGCCTGCCGGATTAATGTTAAAAGGCGTATGCGGATCTACGATTTTGCCCTCAATATCAATTTTGACTAAGTTTGATGCGGTGATCTCATCAAACGAAAGACCGAATGCATTAATCAGTAAATCTTCTGTTCCCGGTATACGAGCAGATATATGTGTATGGATGAGATCGTCCCAACCATGCATAACGAAAAGACGATAAGCTGCTGCAAGCTCTACTCTTGTCTGCCACTCAACATCTGACACCTTATCCTTAATGCTCAAAATAGGTATGTCGTACATACTCATACTCCAACTTATACAAACTTATGACATAGTAAACTATATAATGGACCATGGTACCAACAATAGAGTCGGAGTTGGATGTCTAAATGAGATGTTTTGCTATTTTCATTACATAGGCCTCGAGTACACTGACCAAATAAAAAGCCATAATGTCAGAATATGAAGGGGGATTGATATAGCTTAAAAATACATACGCAAACTACCCGTGCATAAAAATAAACCCGTTTATCAAGTAGTCATGAGATAAATGAGTACATTTATAATACAGAAGCAATTATTGACAACTTAAATATCAACATTAGCGCAAACCGATTAAGTAACATATTAGCAAATAGGAGAGCACTTCTAATTGACCATACTGTAAAGAAAAACATAGACACTTCAAAAGGTTGTTTTATGTATAAAGCATTGAAAAATAAACATTTTGTAAAACCAATTTATGCATATAGCTATTGGCTCGCTATATGTTGTCGCATTTATTAGACATAAAGTTATTTTGTGAAATTTTCTATTTTAAAAATGCCCTTAGTTTGTCAAAGTATTCAACCGTTGGTTAAGAAAAACAAAAATTAATTATTTACAAAAACGTCAGGTAGGATTATTGATGTAACTATTTTTCATTTAGCCGTGAAAAGTAGAAAAACAAAAATACGAAATTAATTTCACCATAAAGAAATAGTTTACATTGCTGAAATATCCTACTGTAGTGGTTTAATGATCCCGGACATCAAATTAGGTGGTAAAGTCTCCACCGTAAATGAGGTGTTCAATGACAAAACGACAACGACGTACATTTTCTTCTGAATTCAAAGTAGATGCCGCAAGCTTGGTTCTTGATCAAGGTTACTCAATATCTGAGGCGGCACGCTCTCTAGACATCGGTGATACGGCTTTACGACGCTGGGTCGATCAACTAAAGATTGAGCGTGGCGGAGAGACGCCAACGGTTCAAGCTCTGACGCCAGAACAGAAGAAGATCCAAGAGTTAGAAGAAGCT
>NZ_QLYY01000037.1 GCF_003350295.1 Vibrio tetraodonis | reverse complement strand
GTGACGGTTCGTACACCATACCGGGTAATGCCAGTGACATTAAGGTGTCGGTACAAACTTCAGATGATACGATTTTTGAAGGGTCAGAAACCTTTAACCTAGACGCTCGAGCGACAGCAACGGTGGGCGGTGAGAGTTTTGATGTCACCGATTCAGGCGCAGGTACGATTACCGATGACCGCGACGGCATGAACAATGCCGACACGCCAACCTTGTCGGTCAGCACAGAGACGGTCGTAGAAGGACAGGCGGCGCTGTTTGATGTGGCTCTGTCGAATGAAGTGGATGGTGACGTTCGTTATGAATTCACGATCGATGTTGATGGACAAAGCGCTGAGTTAGCAGACTTTGCTTCGAACCCATTGAGTGTGACTTATAAGGTGGGAGAGACCAGCTTTAACGCCGCAGCCAATGGTGACGGTTCGTACACCATACCGGGTAATGCCAGTGACATTAAGGTGTCGGTACAAACTTCAGATGATACGATTTTTGAAGGGTCAGAAACCTTTAACCTAGACGCTCGAGCGACAGCAACGGTGGGCGGTGAGAGTTTTGATGTCACCGATTCAGGCGCAGGTACGATTACCGATGACCGCGACGGCATGAACAATGCCGACACGCCAACCTTGTCGGTCAGCACAGAGACGGTCGTAGAAGGACAGGCRGCGCTGTTTGATGTGGCTCTGTCGAATGAAGTGGATGGTGACGTTCGT
>NZ_QLYY01000036.1 GCF_003350295.1 Vibrio tetraodonis | reverse complement strand
AAGTGCGTCGTAGTCCGGATTGGAGTCTGCAACTCGACTCCATGAAGTCGGAATCGCTAGTAATCGTGGATCAGAATGCCACGGTGAATGCGTTCCCGGGCCTTGTACACACCGCCCGTCACACCATGGGAGTGGGCTGCAAAAGAAGTGGGTAGTTTAACCTTCGGGGGGACGCTCACCACTTTGTGGTTCATGACTGGGGTGAAGTCGTAACAAGGTAGCGCTAGGGGAACCTGGCGCTGGATCACCTCCTTATACGATGATTATTGAGACAAGTGTCCACACAGATTGATGGTTTAGAAGTTTAGAGATGGGGCTATAGCTCAGCTGGGAGAGCGCTTCGCTGGCAGCGAAGAGGTCATCGGTTCGATCCCGATTAATTTGGAAAGCTGACAAAACAATCTTGATTCCTTGTGAATARGATTGTTTGTAAAGTTCTCAATGTTTATCGAAAGATAAACACCAATAAACACATTCAAGTGTTCTTGGAAACAACACCTTAGTGTGTTGTTTATATTTGAGTCCGGCAAAATCGAGTCTGCATCATGTTTAAATAATTGCAGACAACTTTGGTTGTTTAAACAACAACACCAAATATTGCGACGTGGATTTTGGCCTTCAGGCTAGGCGCTGAGAAATGGGTCGACGGGAGTGTGGTTTTTCTACATGACCGAGCCAATTTCGATAGCAACAACGCAGGAAGACAAAAGACCAAGCAAGACTCTTTGGGGTTGTATGGTTAAGTGACTAAGCGTACACGGTGGATGCCTTGGCAGTCAGAGGCGATGAAGGACGTATTAACTTGCGATAAGCCCAGATTAGGTAGTAAAAACCATTTGAGTCTGGGATTTCCGAATGGGGAAACCCAACTGCATAAGCAGTTACTGTTAACTGAATACATAGGTTAACAGAGCGAACCGGGGGAACTGAAACATCTAAGTACCCCGAGGAAAAGAAATCAACCGAGATTCCGAAAGTAGCGGCGAGCGAAATTGGATTAGCCCTTAAGCTTTACACGCGTT
>NZ_QLYY01000009.1 GCF_003350295.1 Vibrio tetraodonis | reverse complement strand
TTGCTTGCCTATAATTTAGTACGTTTAGAAATGATTCATATTGCCGAAGATGCCAATGTAAGCCCAACTCGGGTTAGCTTCACAGCAGCAATAAATTTGATAGATGCCCAGTTGCGATGGCTAGCGCTCAGCCCCGATGGCACTTTACCTGTCAGGCTCAAACAAATGCGAGAGAGCATCAGCCATTTCATTTTGCCAGATAAAAGAAAGGACCGAACGTTTCCACGTTCAGTCCTCTTTGTTCGGGCCAAATATCCATTTAGATATAAGTGTTAATACTTATCCGAACGGCATTAAGCACAAATGCTGGGGTTTGTTGTATTTGGTCCTTAAACTTTCCTCAACCCATCACAAATCCGGTGCGAGGACTGGGCCTAGTGTCCAGCTGATGGTGTTGCCTTTGAGTTCTCTTACAGGTGTGATGTTATTTGTATCATCTGTAAGCTGGTAGCCTTTGGTAATTAACGTATGCTGATAAGCGGCATTAAAGCAGCCAGCATATAGGTGAGGGTTAAATTCGTAATCTGTTTTACCTTGCTCTACGTCTTCCCAATTCTGGGAACAGAAGTCTTTGCCTGCTTCTTCGAGCTTGCTCAGACTATAAGCGTCGTTTATCCCTAGGCCAGTACTACTATAGAAGAAACCGCCGATCGCATATAAATCCGCACTTGTTCCTGATTGCGCGTTCTTGGTACTAACGCTATGAACACCATTGATAAGAGGCTCAATTTTTTCTACGCATTCACCAAATTTTCCAGTTCCCAATTGATCATTGGGTAAAGGATAATTTTTAGGAAAACATGCGGCTTGATTGAAGTATTGGCTAACCGCCAAGTTTTGACCCAAACCAAGGTAGCTGGTTGAAGAAAGCGTGTAATTTAGATTTCCTACGTTGACATTAAACAGATCGTCGCCTGTTTTCGTTTCATAGGTGATCTGAGTTGAAGCTCCGCCAAGATCCATAATGCCCGTTGTTTTCTGGTCATTAACAAAAGACCCATTATAGTAGTTGGCGGTTAGCCAAGCATATGCGCCTTCTGTTTGTCCCGTGATTGTTTTAACTTTGATATCCGCATCAGGGAATCGCTTGGCAAGTGCATCTTTGACTCTCTGATTAACTGAGTTTCTCTCCGTCGCTGAAATGGTTCGCATGCCAGCAGTAGAATAAAAGTATACGTGATCTGGAGTTGTTTTGGTTTCTACAAATAGGCTATCAATATAACTGTCTAAATTTGCCTCTTTGATAGTTTGCACACCACCTTTGATACTTTGGTGTTTAATTTGTTCATCAATCACAGGTAGTCCGTGATCAGATGATGTGTCTTGGTGGTATTGATATTCGAATAATCTCGAGCCTCCGCTGCCTGCATCAATTACAAACGTACTTTCTGCCAGGGCAGATGAGGATACTAATATTGCAGCTAAATAACATAATTTTCTTATATTCATTAAAATTCCTATTACTAATAATTTAACTACCTTGGAGCAAGGTACTAGCGATATAACTATGATTTATTTCATAAAACCAACCCCTGTATAATAAGTTGTATCACGAGTCGTTAAATATAGACATTTGGTCATACCATAAATGACAAATTTCATATCAGTATTTGTCATATAAAAAAGCATGTTAACTCGCTGACATATTTTTCTAGTAAATACCATAGACTTTGGTTTTGTCACTTACGCGTTTTGTACGTTCTATCGTCGTTTTGATTGGTTATCGTTTGGCAGTTTTCTAAATTGCAAATTAAGGATAATCCCGTGCCTAACGACTCTAAAGTGCTTGTGCCTTACAACGTTCTTAACACCTCTTCCCGTGAAGCTACCCCGCTTGTGTATGCGGGTTCTGGCCTAACATCGATTGAAACCAACCGCGCGTCGGCTCAACGTATGGACAAGTCACAAGCACCGCTTTTAGAAGCTATGGATAAGCGGGTAACGCCAGCTTCTAAAGAGCGGCTGAACACAACATTGAAGGCCAGTGATGACACCCTCGAATTGGTCTGGCAGGCGTGGCAAGACAAATACGAGCAGGCCAAGACCTTTATTGAGCAGGGATACAATGAACAAGAGATTGATATTCAGCGTGACTTAATCACAGAGCTTAAACAGGCCAAAGAAGCGATCACCAATATACCCGCTGAATTGTCGTCACCCGTTGATGCCATGATAAGTGACGCCAATAGTAAGTCGAAAGGCTGGATTGATGAGTTGGCCAAATCTGATAGGGCCAATGCGTATCAGCTTGCAAGGCACATCGATGGAAGTTTAAAAGTGGTTACTGAAGCGCTAAAAGCGTTTGAACATGATCAAGATTTAGAGCTAGAGACTTGGAAAGAGAAAGTCTCCACTGAGTACAAACAAAAACATGGCCTGACTCAAGATACGGAAAACCTGCGCCATCATGTGACGCTGTGTAGGCATGCTGTGAGAAATCGTCTTCAAGACGTGCGTCATGAACTTGAGTCGAGTAAGAACAAGATACAGCGCAAAGGTTGGCGAAATACCTTCAAGCGTGAAGCCGAAGTCAAAGCCTATTTTGATCAGGTGATGAACGCACTTGAAGTGGTGATTAACCATCTTAAGGGTAAGCAAAAACAGTTTGATCCGAGTTTTAAAGACAGCGCGGCTTCTATGCTTGTCTCAAAGGCGGGTCAGAGCAAAGAAGAAAAACGTCAGCGCGGAGAGCATGAACAAGACAAGGAAAGTAAGAGCATTAACCTTGCCGATGTAGAGGTGGCCATGGGTGAGCAGATCCTCAAGTTTGAGGATGCAGCGGTTAAGGCGGGTAAAGCGACCAAAAGCACAGTGGCCAAAATGGGCGAAGGGGCCAAAAACAAACTGGCCAAAGTGGCGATGCAAGTGGCCCGCACTCCAACCTATGTGGCGCCAACCGCTCTGCACTTATTGCATAAAGCGCGCTCACCCATGGCCAAGGGAGTAAATAAAGCCCTTAACCATAACCTTTCGCATGATGATCAAATCATTCGCTCAATTGTGCGCAGCTTGTGTTGGGTCCTTATCCAGCCAGCGTTTCGTATGCAGTATGACTATGCGCCTTTGCTCGGCGCTGCACAATCAATAGCTAAGAGCAAACATAATACCGCCGACAGTGCTGATGTATTGGAAACGGTGACAGAGGGCAGTGCGGCGACCTCGGGCATCAACAAAGCGGCGAGCGCTCAATCGGAGCAGGGCACTGGTGAGGCGGAAAAATCTCGCCAAGAAGTGCTTGAACCAAGCCTTAAGAAAGCGCAGCAAGCATCAGAGTCACTCCTGGCTCAAGTGTCACTCGGCGGCAACGGTGCGCTAAAAGACGTACTTAAACACTATCAAGTTGACGACTTAACCAAGCTCTTAGAGCAGCTCCAAAGCCTGTCACTCAGTGAAGATACCCCGGACACAAAGATTCGCCCTTCACTTGGCAGAGACGTACACACACTGAAAAACCTGTTGGCGCAAGAGCCTTCAAGTCGCAGCGCCCAATTGAACCAAATCTCAGCCTCAGAGCGTCAGCGTCTGGTGAACATCTTAGCCACCATCAAAGACATGGGTTTGTCTGAGCAAAGGTTTAACAAGACGGTGGATTACTTCCTTGGGGTTGGTCAAGAAGTCTTAACTCAAGAAGGACAGGAAAGTCTTGGCAATATTGTGGTAAAAATTGAAGATGCGCTACGCAAAGGGGAGGCGTATAAAAAAGTGAGGGCAATGGCGCTTAAACTGAGAGCCCGCGCGACAAAAGCATCAGATTATCAAGACAGCAGTCTAGATAGCATCATACATAAAGCCCGCTTTGCTGGGTTAGCCGCCCGAGATGCCTACGATGAACTGGATTCACTGGCGCTTAAACATACTGGCCAACCGCTTGGGCCTTTCTCGCGAAGATCGAGGGTAGCTAAAGACTGGGGTATTTGTGCTAATGAGGTGCTGCGTGAAGCCGGGCATACAGACGCTGCGCTTATCCCAGACACAGAAGTGATTCGTCATGCATTGACCGAGCGCAATATGCTGATCGGTTTAGTATCGGATAAAGACCCCTTAGGGATCTTTTTCTCAACCCGAATTGCGGGCGAGTGGCGCTATGCGTATCGCGATCAAACCATTAAACCCATGAGCCCTGCAGAGTACGCTGCGCAAGAGAAAACACTGGCCGAGTTTATTGTCAGTTGGTCACAAAAGCGGTTGGCACGCGGTGTGGTAGTCAGCTTTATTGAAGGTGGTATGGATGTGGTTGGTGGCTTGACGGTGACACCAATTAAAATAGGGGTTCGGGCGGGTATCAAGGTGCCGATTTCTCTGATCCGTATTGGGTATGACGTGCAAAAAATCAAGCAAGGCGTGATGCCAGGCGAAGATAAACCTTACAAAGTGATTAAAGCCCGTATCACCCACAGGCTAGAGCAGCTTGGCTTTAAGATGTTAATGATCCCAGTTGGAAGCACGGTGAAAACTGTGTTTGCTGCCGGGGTATCGGCGGCGGCGCACGCCCACAACGCAATGGTGGAAAAAGAAGAAGATAAGGTCAAGATTAGCTCTTGGGCTAAGGTTCTGGGCACGGAGACGCTACTTACCGGTGACTCAGTCCCAGTGAGCCTTGGCGCGAAAACCGCGGCGAATTTGGTGATGGAACCCTCACCGAATTTAACCAGCGACGAGCAGCAAGTGGTTGAACAAATTAAACAGGCATTGGCGGGGGAATCGGCGTCTCAAGAGTTGGATGCGGTAGATGAGTCGAACCGCATCTCTAACGCCTATCCCGACATAAACCGAGGGCAAGGGAAGTACAAAGGGGCGGTCGATAAATCGCTTGCGAAAATCGCCAGTACCCCTTTTGGGCGTGACTTGATTGAGTCGATGAATGAGCAGGGGGTTGAGATCACTCAGCCTAGTGAAGAAGAGCGTCTTCGCCAAGAAGATTGGCAATACAAGGTGTCAGAAACCCATACTATTAAGATAAAAGGTACCGAAGAATACTTTGAATACGTATCTGACGTGCTTGGTGAACTTTCTGAGACTGAAGAAGGGGAGAGACTACTCACTGCGTTACAAGGAAAGGATTTCTCAATTTGTTTTCCAGAGCCAAAATTATATCACGGCATGACCATTTATCCTGCCAGTACAGATTTGGACAAAAATATTATCTATTTTGACCCTCTAAGTCTTTCTTCTTTTGATTCTGATAGCGCTGGTATACAGCAGCCAATGCTGAAACTTGCCCATGAACTGATACATATCCTAGATAAAGATAATCTGATCAAAGATGGTTCAACGTTTACTAAAGAAGATAAGGAACGATTAGAGCATATGGCGGTAGGTATACCGTATGTGCAAGATGATCAAACAGATGATTTTAGCAAGACAGACGTGAAAAAGGCACATCTTAAAGAAGGCGCACCTATTTTCACGGTTAATCAACTTAGAAAAGAGTTGGGGATTGAACCTAGAACCCATTACACCATGGGAGACTCAGATGAAGGACGACTGTATTTCCAGTACCCAGACAACTCAAATCTGAAAACAGAAGTTGGTTTGTTTAAAAGGTATAGGGAGCTTCAAGGCGGGATAGAGTGGTGTGAGAGAGAAAAAGAGGCGACCCCCGGTATCCGCTTCCTTAAGCGTAATTGGTTGGATAAAAAGAAAGTTGAACTTGAAGCAAAGCTTAACCAGGTCGATAAAGAAATGGCCCTCTTTAAAAGTGAAGTTCCCAACATTGAAAGACTAGCCTATGCAAAGCTTTGGTTAGCTGAAGCTAAGGCAGGTTCGTTTGAAGAAAACATAGCGAAACAATATTTAGAACATGTTAATTGGAATATCGAACAAGGTTGGAATGAGGAGTTAGATCAAGAATATAGTCGAGACTCAGATAGCAGGGTCCTAACTGTTGATGAATTCAAGAGCGAAACTATTAAAGATCTGAGAACGGCATATTTTACTGGTGACTGTGTCAAAGCATATGCATTGATTTTATCAAAGTTAGAATCAGTAAATGAAAAGCTAGACAATCGAGATTGGGAGGATGAAGAAAAGCTTCAGGCTCTTCTAGAACAACAAAATATATTAACAAACGCTGAAGCCATATTCATTAATCAGGCCACATCTCCGGGAATACCTGAGGTTCGCTACTTGTTTCTTCCGGGCAACGTTGAGGATATAGAGGCAGCCGCCAGATCATACTATGAAAATATGGACCTTTTGGCACTGCCCGATGGTACAGTCGTGTCTCCGGACGAGCAGCGAGCACTGATAGATATTTATGGAGGACCGGAGGAATTTGCAGAGCACATGCGAATGGCGCATGAACACAATAAAGTTTTATCAATGAGTGAGACTCTCACCCCGGACCAGTTCCTTCTGATGATTGCAGAAAGAACCCTAGAAGAGAACGGACGCCTTCCTCCAGAAGGAGAAGGTATTGATGCATCATTTCTTGATAAGAAAGTCATGGTTAGATTTGATCATGTTAAACGAACGTGGACAAGTGGCGACGATTTTGAACAAGATGAATGGTCTACGGAGAAAGAGTTTACAGTTAAAGAGATTCTACTTGGTAAACACAAACAGTATGCAAAAAGCCTGTCCCCTGCTGCCGGGAATGGCTATTGCTCGGTCGCATCAATGACAAGCTCCGACCAGGAGGTTGCCGGCCTAGAGCGTGAGCTGGGCAATGTGAGAGTGCAGAATGAATACATGGACCATGTCGATGATCTCAAAGGCAACCCGCAGTTTATGGGGGCACTGCAGCACCGTTTGAAAACACAACTCTATCAGCGACTTACCGATCTCGGAGCGGACAAAGGTCAGTTGGTAACAGTGGGAATTGATCACCAACCGGATAGCCTTGTTGGGCATAGCGGCCGTCTCAATATGAATTCGGTGTTTGCTATAAGAAATGACGATGGCACGTTTACGTTTTTTTCCTTGTTAACTGACAAGACGTTTACAACAACCAATGCTGATGAGGAAAGCTCGTGGGAAAACGAAAAGAAAGGTGAGATAGAAGCACAGGGCTGGTTAAAAGATCCAAATAGTGAGTTCAACAAATTTATGTCCGCGCACATAGATCCTAAGGAAAGGTTTTCCGCCTCTGACTATGAATTGAAGCTAGACTTTTTTGACAGAGAATCGGTGCTCAATCAGCGGCTTGAAGATCTCGGTGTTACCAAAGGTGATCTGGTATCTGTGGGGATAAATTACCAACCGGATAGCCATACAATAAATCGTGGACCCCTCGATATGGATTCGGTGTTTGCTGTAAAAAATGATGATGGCACGCTGACGTTTTTCTCTTTGTATAGCGAAGAAACATTTACTACAACCAAGGTTGATGATGAGAATAGCTTGAGAAACGAACAGGACGGAATGAGAGAAGCTTATCGCTGGTTAAGGGATCCAAATAGTGAGTTCCACAATTTTATGACAGCACACATAGTGCCAGAGGAGTCCAGCTATAAATTGCAGCTAGATCTTTTCGATCACCAAAGCGAAGAGCTCAACCAAAGGCGTGAAGAGCTAGGTCTTAATCAGGGTGATCTTGTATCTGTGGGAATAAATAACCAGCAGGATGGTCACTTTGGGCATAGCCGTCGTATCAATATGGATTCGGTGTTTGCTGTAAGAAATGTTGATGGCACGCTGACGTTTTTCTCTCAGTCAAGCGACGAGACATATACTACAACCAAGGTTGATGATGAGCATAGCTGGAGAAACGAACAGGAAGGAATGAAAGAAGCTTATTACTGGTTAAGGGACCCAAATAGTGAGTTCTACAGATTTATGTCAGCGCATATAGAGCCAGAGGATCGTTTATCTTCGTTAGGCCATGACCTGTCTGGTTATGATTTGCGGCTAAATCTTGTCGACCACCAAAACGAAGATGCACTTTTGGGAAAAAATACAGAAAATTTCATGGATTTTATGAAAAACTGGATGGACGTAAATTCACGCTCAGAAGGTGAGGAAGTTATTGAGGCTTTTAGTTTCTGGGTCAATGAGCTAGGGAAAGCTTGGACTGCGGCGACTGACTCTCTACCGCTACCTATCAAGTTTATGGCTAGGATGGGGTTCACCATTGTTCAAGGCTCTTTGAATATGGCTAATGCAGAAACAATTGCCGAGAGAGATGAAGCGGGGAGGAATATGGGGTATAGCATGGGTAAAGTTGCGGCATTCTCAGCTGCAAGTGGTACCGCGAACCCTAAAGCAATGACGAATTTTAAGGTATTCCCTGGGCCGACTCCTGCGGACAAAGTTTTTACTGCTCGTGAACATACGGCGAATGTCATCGGGCGCGGGCCTGTCTCAATGGGCACCAAATGGGGGGGAGCGCCATCTGCTGATGATAGGATAAGGTCCACATTCCAGGACCCTGATAAAGGGTATACCCCTGCATCACAGCCTACTGCTGCAACCAAACCCAACGAGGTACTCGATTTTGGCACAACTGACGAAATATGGGGCCGCATGATGAATGGGGAGCCTCAGTCATTCGAAACTGTGCCAGAAGCGCCTCCGACAGCATCGGAATCTCTTATACAAGGTGCATCGAACCAAAGTAATCCGGCTGGTGAAACGATGGAAGATCCCATAACGAGCATGCCTCCACCTCCTAGTAGTGGAAGAGGGTCTATGGAAAGTCCAATAGCTGGAAGAATAGGTGATTATATTGAGAGAGGGCAAATTTGTACTAGGCGTCATTCAGAGGACGATAGGATTTATTACTTAGCAGCAAAATTCACTGGACCAATAAGATATAGACCTGATCCAGAAGATGAGGAACTTTGGCATAAAGTAAAATCTGAGCCTTGGATGTAATTTACTGAACTGCTGACAAAGGTCTAGCTTTCATACTAGACCTTTGATCTAGTCCTGTACAATTCATGTTGGACTTTGGTAGCTTGGTGTTTTTTGTGTGTTTCGTACGCTCAATCGTCGTTTTAATTGGCTATATTACCTATCGTTTAACAAGTCTTAAAATAAGGGTAATTTATCGTGTCGGATGAGTCTCTAGAACCTTCATCAACAAATCCAATCAAATCTTTAACTTCTCTTGCAACACCATTGGTGTCTGCTGAATCTGGCCTCACATCGATTGATGCTAATCGTATCAAATCACATGGGAAAAGCTTTTGGCATTCTTTACAAGATACTTTTGAAGACTCTGCGGATTTATTGAAGCAGGAGATAAGCCAGCAGTATCATGATATTCACGACCAAGTGGAGACCGAATTTCAAGAAGTTAAACACACTATAGAGTCTGTCCCTGAAGAAATATCTAAACAGGCGGGTTCTGCGGTAACCGATATGAAAGAAAAAGTAAGTGATTACCAACTTGATAAGCGCATTGAGAGTAGTTTTGAGTCTTTAAAGAATGCTTTTGATGTATTTAAATGGTAGTTAGCCTATTGAACTGCACAAATCCTAGCAACCGTGGATGTTCCTCCAAAGTAAAGGTAGAAAATTACTTTAAAATCACAATACTGAATTTTTCATTAATTATATGTGAGTGTTTTAATAGAAACAAAATACATTATCCATAGCTATTTACAATCTATAAATATATATTTTCGATAGGCTGAAAGCTCACATTAATTTATATAATGAGGAGCTTCAGTTTATGACCGAAGAAATAAATCCCCTTAATTCACTACCCCCTTATGTTTTTGGGGAAGTGAGCAATACTAATTTGTCCGTTTCCCCCAGCATTGATCATTTAACCACACCGCTTATCCTACCTTGGAATGGCATTTCAGAGGATGGGACTTCAAGCCGTTCAAAGAGAACACGTCGAGATACCTATGCGTTTAATCCAGCATCGAGCCCAGTTCGGCTTGATACAATATCGGAAGTTCATGGTAGGTTAACTCGTAGGCTAGCGAGTATGTCAACGTCAGATCTCAATTCCTTGTCATCTGAGGTCTTTATGATGGATCAGCTTAACTGGCTTCGTTGTTATTTTAGTTCTGACCCAGAGGCATTGCGGTATATAGATGGTGATCTGAGAGCTCGAAGTTTATGTTTGCAGTGGAACGTACATAGTGATGCAGATTCTGTTTTACTCGATGATTTGTTGGCAGTTGGATTCCCTGGATTGACTGATGGCGTAAGTGCGACAAGCCCTGCGATCTTAGTCAGTCGAATCAATGACGGTGGAACACGAACATGGGATGCACTCCATGTACTCCCTTTGGGAAAAATATTTGGCGCCTCCGATGGCATGAGGCTTGAAGCCGCATGGGGACGAGCTACTTGTCTGCCTCTCTATCAAAAATCGGATAATTATCGTCGAAGGTATGCGTCAGGCTCCAATGGTTTACCGTCAAAGGTGGACTTTATAAAAGGCTCACTACTGTGGGCATATAACCAAATACGATCAGAGGGCACGGACAAAACGATACGCAGCATTACTGCCACTGAACGCTATGACCAATTGGAGCGAGATATGCGGGCTCGCTTTGGCTTCTCACAGGGAGAATTTGAGCGTACACCACAAGATCCAGAAATATTGAGCACTCTAATTCGGTTACAAGGTGCGGTGGCATACCTAGCTTATGATCATGCTGTGCTCACGGGTAGCAACCCTCAGCTAGATCCAGCAGGGGAGGGCTATGTGGGGTATATGAATCTGCGTAATATGTTTACCGCTTTATTAGCAGGCTTGAGGCGATATTTGGCTACATCACAATCAAATATGTTGGAAGTCAAAGCCCAAGCATTAACTGCGGGCACTCTATTAGATACTGTTAATGCGAATATGAAAAACTTACTAGACGAAGAAGTAAGAAAGTTTGTCGCTAAATTTTCAGCTAAGTATCCTCGAATCCCTCTTACGGAAGGTTCGACGTTTTTGATTAGAAGTTTGTCGGTTCCCCTCATAGCTCCTGTAGGACCAATGGGGGCAGTGTCTTACCCAATTGGATCGAATCCATATACAACGGAGACGATGTCACTTTCTGACATGTTGATGAAGCCAATACCAAGCGGTGAATGGTATTACCTAGATGGACGGCCAGTTTCTAATGGGGACAAGGCGTATATCGTGGATGAGATCACCAAAACCAGATATGAGATGGACACAGAAATTCCATTTCGCTTTGACCACGTTCTTCGTTCAAAACAAGCAGACTATACTCGTGTGCTGGTAAGTGCGTTAGAACTCCATGCCAACCAGTTTGTTAATAATGAAGCGAATCCAGCACATCAAAGAGAGTTGGTTGAAAAATTTAAAAAAGGTAAGAAGCCAGCCTATAAATGTGCCTTTAAAGGCCACACGGTTTATGGGTCAGTATTTATTCCATATTCAGATGACGACGGTCAAACGAAATACAGTTCGGATTTGAGTAATAACGGTCTTCTATATTCTCCATACAATGGTTTTGTTTGGCTTGAAACCGACCGTTTTACGAATACTCAATATGTGGCAATGAGAAATGGATTGAGCATACAAGGAAAGTCCGAGCTTGATGCCGCTATGGAGGTAAAAAGTCTACCCGCAACAGGCTTGATATATCCGGGCTATATGGGGATGGGTGGATATGTTCAGATCCCTCCAATTTCAGTAGGGCCTTTGCAGTATTTTGACGGTCAAGTGGATAGCGAACATTTGACGTTGAATTACAGTACAACGTCCCTCTATCTAACCAATTCTATTTCAGAGTACTTTGATGAAGTGTTCTCAGCTTCTCATGTGTCACTACAAGATAGATGGGATGAGATAAGATAAGAGATCACTTGATGTTAGCTGTCAGCATTCTAAATATCGCTGCAATACCTTTCCCTTATCTTGGTCTTGCGTTGATTGCAGGCAACATCACCATAGCTATTGTCACTCTTGCAGATCGCACCTCAAGTACAGGAGATAGAGCTTGGGCTATTGCCGACTTAGTCTTGGAACCACTTGGTGCAGTAGGAGACATCTTAACTTTGTCCAAGAAAGCAACCCAAATGTTGACTGATATTGCGCAGACTTCTGGAGCAAACTCCCCAGCCTTTACTCGAAAGCTTATAGAGCTTGCGCAAGTGGAGTTAATAAAACAGCCTAAGAGAGTGAACGATAAGATAGTGGGTATCGTAGGTCGAATTGGTGATAACTCTGATTATCCAAGTTTTGCGACCGCGACACTCACTCCAAATGTCCCTTCAGATGGGATGTGTCGAGGGTTAGCATTCAAAGATGCTATCAGCCGATTAAATGGCTCGCCTATTGATAACCTAATCACAGAGTTTTCTCAAAACTTCTCCTTAGCAGATGATGTTCAAGTTTTACATCATACTCAACCTGTGGTGTTAAATCGTTCGCAAGTACTGAGTAGTGGAGAAGCAAGGCTTGCAACAAGAAAGGCTGTGGGATCCTCAGAGAGGGGAGGTAACTCCGTTAGCCTAGATGAAGAAATGACATTCTCACGAGCGAATGCGGAGATCTTGGTTCAATTAGCTAAACATGATGAGCTGAGCATGGTAATCGGCACTCGTACTCATGCTGTTTCTCTTTCTAAATCTGGAATAGGAGCGAATGCCAAACTGACTTTATTTGACTCAGCGGCAGACCAGCTTTTTGAGTGGTCACTTGGCAATGAAAAGCAAAATGTCGCTGATATACTCAATTATATTGCGTCCAATTATGATAAAGGTGTATCAAGACAACTTGGTGATAATCCACTGTTTTTGACTGTGTTAACCAAGAGTCCTGAGTCTCGTCACATATATGTACCCAAAGCTGGAATGGAGTCATTGATGGCTGCCGTTAACCTGCTTGATTTGGATGTTTCACAAGGTAGGCTTATTCAACCGATTATGGTTAAGGGCCCAGCAGAAAAAGCAGCGCTGCAAGCCGAGATTGTAACACTAGCAAGGGTGCAACCAAAGCTAAAGCCTTTGCTTGATAGTCTTGAAATCGAAGAGTTAAAGCCTAATCTATTGTCAGCCTTATCAATAGAAAATAGTGCCCTTACTGTGGTTGGACAAAGTGATGTACCTGCATCAAATATTGTTACTGATCTCAGCGCGCTACCAAAAGGTTACATCGATATTCGCTACCTCGATGCCCGCCGTGCAGCAAACGATTCTATGTCGGTGAATCATCTTACTCGCCAATCCAGTAGCGAAAACGTGGTCATTGTTGGTGGTACAGATATTAAGGCAACCCCATCTGAAGCATTGGCAACTGCGATGGAAAACGCGGGTTACTCACATACTCGGGTAAGAGATGGAAAGCTAAAATTCCCGCAGGATCGAACTCGAGAAGAATGGAACATCATTGGGCTGGAGCAGCGTGGAAGAGCAAAGAATGTCATTGCACAAAATTCAAATCAAAGTGGTGACTCTAATGGTGTTGCACTTGCCTTACGTGACAACCTAGAAAGAAAGCTCTTATATCTGACAAGCCCTCGTGATGACAGGGGACATAAGACGTTGCGTTATTACCTTGACATGGGCGTCGAACGAGAACAAATCTGTGTGATCAATATTAACCCAAGGGATGAACAACTCCCAGACGATATACAAGATCTGGGTAAGGTAATCATTCTAAATGGACCGCCTAGTTTGGAGCCTAATCAAGTCTATCACGCTCTGACTGGTTCCTTGGGGAAAAAGAAGTCCCAATTTACAGACAAACTGACGGGTTATACAGAGGTTGAACAAGAGCTAAAGGCGTTTGGTGTCGATGAACCAAGTGATGTTGGTCAAAGTACTAGACACATTGCTCACGATATCTCGGGTGGTGATTCACAGGCTACAAAAAATTTCTTTACGCGAACTTGGAATGCTTATCAAAACCAAGCAGTGAATGCTGAGGTTACTCAACAAGTTGATGAGGTTTACAGCCAGATCAAGGACAGTATAACTCGAGAAGGGTGGAAAGGTGTCTCTCTAGTATGGTCAAGAGGATTGAATGGCGAAGAGTATAGTAACTTAAGAAGTTTGGGCGACAGGAACAGTTTATCGGTTTCTTCACCAATTGAGCAGGTTGAAGAGGTTAAATCGTTTAAATTGCTTGATGAGCAAAAGAGAAACCCTCACCACTTAATGACACCACAATTATACGAAACGCTGAAGGAGGTCAATACCAAGAAAAAGATGCTCACTATCCCTATTGGAGATCCTATTGAATATTCTCCGTATCATTCAGCGCTAACGGGTGCCGCTAAACAATACTATTTAAATAGTGATGCCTATGATGCATTAAATCTAATCCAGTATTGGAACAAATCGAGTGAGCTAAGGGACGTAAACCACGGAAAGTTTAATCAAGGTGTATTCTTGCAGCAGCTTTTCAAAAAATTAAGTGAAGATGGCATACCACTGCAACAGGTAGGGTTACGCTCTGGTGAGATGGAAAAAGGGGCTTATATGGGGATCCCGACTCTCTATCTTGAAGAACATAATGCAGCCAAAGGTGGTGCACGTTTACTACCCGTTACCAGAGGTGGAGAAAGTGCAAGAGAAGCTGATGAAAGCCAACGAGTAAAAGATGATGCCACGAAAATAGCTCAAAAGACAAAGCAAATTCAAAAGTTTAACAATGATATTTTAAAGAATAACGACAAGTTATCTAACATACGAGCAACGGACTCAACCCACCCTGGAATTGCTGGTATCGTAAAAAACATTGAAAAGCTTGAAGCTAAGAAGAAGACTTTGGAAGCAGAGGTGGCTCAGCTTGAAGAGTCGATAAAAGCATATCAGCTAGATGCCTCTTTTTCGGCTCCCCATCGTGTTGTTAATGAAGGTGACGGCTTGGGTGGGTTACCTTACTTTATAAGAGAAAATCTTGAAAACTACGTGGGTCTTTATGCGGCGCAGAATCCTTCGGATATGCAATCACTTCGGCTTTGGTTACGCGATATAGCATCGCAGGGCGCGGATACTGCGTTTGAACGTATTCCGGAGCATATTGCTAAAGGAACCATGACGCCTTTTGAGGTGGATGTACTCGTAAACTATATAGAAGACGTTATTGCTAATTTCACAGCGTATCGGACTACATATCTGCCCTAGATAGCATTACTCATAGCTAATACACTAGGAGCCAGCTTGGCTCCTATTTTTACTTGTTTGTATCTATTACCAACTCACTGTAGCCAGTTGCGCTATCGTGCTGCCGAGAAAATCTCAGGTCTGGATAGTGATGAATGATCAGCTCGGCAGTGGTATCAATGATGGTATTCTCCAGTAAATGCCCACCCATGACCTTTCCCGTTTCGTCGGCAACCGATAAGTGTATATGTTGATGAGTCGGCGTGAGTGTCCCCATCATAGAGACAATTTCAAAGGGTTGAGTCAACGTTATTGATTGTATGGCGCCAGCAAGGCGCAGGCTGACTTGCTCTAAACTCCCGACACAAGATGCGATGGACCCTGCTTGTATAGCATGTTTGGTCACCAGAGACTGGATTTGTGTTTTTAAGTCTTGTCCCTTGGTCAACCTTATTACGATAGGCTCAATCATTATTTGTTCCCAACCTTGCGTAGCGAGTATTTGCCAAGTATCTCATACCACTTATTTTATTGAATAGGTTTTAACATTGGGGTCAGGAGCTTGTGCTGAGGGTTTTGCTTGGTTAGCTTGGTCTAGAGGAATCCACTTGAGCGCGCCGTTAGTCTCAAAATCGTTTGCGCGATCGCAAGTCATATAATGCTCTCCCACCTGCAAAATTGCGCCCAGAGAATACGCCTGATCTTGATAGTAACAGACTCGTTTTCCCGCATTACCGCCATCTATCGCAATGACAGCTTTGCCTGGAGTGGTAATGATATTGGCAGAGACGGGCCCTGCAATAACTAAAAATACGGCCAAAAGTGATTTGCGCATATCGTCTCCTAAGCAATAAAGGTCTACCAGTAAAGAGTAACCAGATATATGGGTTAAGGCGACAGCATCAACCACAAAAGTAAATCATAAGCCAGAAAAAATGCTAGCGACCAAACTTTCTTTGGTATCTGGGCAGCATACTTTCGTTACCAAGGAGTCCTCCTTGGTGGATATACAAAATGGTTTTATCTGCATTATTCGGGTGCCAATTGAGTAAACATTGCCACATCAATGGATCGTATAAGAGCTCAAATTCAACTTGGGTTTGTTCGAGCAGAGCCTGCCATATTTGGTAGTCATTGCGATACAGCTTACCAAAGTGATGTTTGTCATCTAGCTGCAGTATTTGAGGCAGAGAATAAATATTGAGCGAGTGGATTTGGTCAATTAAGTAATCTTTACCGCCCACACAGGGGCAGGTGATGACCTTTATTCCATAGGGCTTAAGAAAGTGCTGTAGGTAAGCGCTTGTTGTTCCCGTGCCAGAGGGAAGAGCGACAGCAAAATCCATAGATTTTTGCGCTTTGCCCCAGCGATAAATTTCGTCTGCTAACCCCTTAACCCCAAATTGAGCATCTTGCTCCCTTCCTCCTTCTTCTATGACTAAACAGCTCGAATCAGGACAGCGGGCAGTTTGGATAAAGTCTACTGGATGAAGAGAGGTATCATGCACTGCAATCACCTTAGCCCCAAGTTTCAGGGCGCCACCATAATTACCTATTGGTTTGTCGCGCAGCCAGTCTGGGATGCGGTCAACATAGTACTCTAAATCCCAACCTTTCAGTTTACAAAGCGCTGCAAGTGAATAAAGAGAGTTAGCTTGAGGGCTGCCATAGCTTATTAAAGTCTTAACCTGAGGCCTAACACTTTGCAGTAGATACATGAATTTACGAGCTTTATTGCCACTAAACTGAGGGTGGAGCAAATCATCTCGCTTTAGAAAAAATTCAATATCTTCAAACTTGTGTTTAGTAATGGGGGAGTGGTTTAGTTGCATGAGCACTCTTTTTTGGTCTAGCAGACACTAGTGTACTCGATCTAGTTAAGAAACTTGTGATGAGTTTTTTGTAAAAGCAAATAAAAAAAGCCCAGGGCAATTGTGCGCTGGGCTGATACAAAACATAGGAGTTATATAAGAAAAAGCAGCGTAAATTAGTCACGTAAGTCGAGCAAGCAGGGTGTTTATTAGCATGCAAACTCTATAAATATTGGCTAACTACATATAGTCAGACTCAACTCTTCTCAATCGGTTCCATTATTTTGCAAAATTATTTTATTTTTTAAATTAACCAACCCGCCCATCTGGTCTGACCATTGTTAAAAAATGTGATGTTAATAACTTGTTGAATACTTGTTTCGGTTGTATATTTCAAACAGATGTTTAATACGAGCGATTGAAATATCGATGAGACAGACGACCAAAGACAAAATCCTAGATGTCGCTGAAGCCTTGTTTGCTGAACATGGCTTTAATGACACGTCACTGCGGACAATCACCAGCAAGGCTGGCGTTAATCTTGCGTCGGTCAATTATCATTTTGGTGATAAAAAGACCTTAGTGCGTGCGGTGTTGAACCGATACCTAGAAGCCTTCATGCCTGCAGTGCAAGATGCGTTGATTACACTTAACCTCAATCAAAGTTACTCGATGTCAGATGTCTTTGAGTCGTTGAGAGGTCCACTACGAGCACTCAATGATATACGGCCAAATGGAACAAGCCGATTCATGTTATTGATTGGCAGAGGGTATACCGATGTACAAGGTCATTTGCGTTGGTTTATCACCACTCGTTATCAAGAAGCTTTATCTTTGTTTACTCAATCGGTACTCAAAGCGAACCCAAACCTGACCCAAGAAACCTTGTTTTGGCGGCTTCACTTTACGCTCGGAACTTGCGTTTTCACTATGGCTTCAAGTCAAGCTCTGATGGAAATTGCAGAAAATGATTACGAAAGGCAGATGGACGCTAAATATATCGTCGATCAGCTTATTCCTTACTTAGCTGCTGGTGTTGCAGCTGATTAAGAATGGGATACAACAATTATAAGTTGGACCACCAACTCGTGACAAAAGGAACTTATTATGTGCTCTTTACGTAGAAAATGGGTCAGCGACCCCGCTTTTAAAATGTTCAAGAAAGTACTGCCACCTCTTTCCAGTACGGAACGAGAAGCGATGGAAGCGGGTAGTGTTTGGTGGGATGGCGAACTGTTCTCTGGGCGCCCGGACTTTTCTAAGCTGCACAAATACCCGATGCCAAGTTTATCGGCGGAAGAGCAATCTTTTGTTGATAACGAGTTGGAAACTTTACTCTCTATGCTAGACGACCACAAGATTGTTAAGCATGACCGAGATTTACCAAAAGAGGTTTGGGAATATTTGCGTAAAGAGCGTTTCTTTTCGTTAATCATTTCTAAAGAATATGGTGGACGTGAATTTTCAGCGCTTGCTAATTCAACCATTGTTACCAAAATAGCGACACGCAGTATCAGTACGGCGGTATCGGTTATGGTACCGAACTCTCTTGGGCCAGGCGAGTTGTTATCGCATTATGGCACGCAAGAGCAGAAAGATTACTGGCTCCCTCGCTTGGCTGATGGAACCGACATTCCGTGCTTTGCTTTAACAGGCCCTGAAGCAGGTTCAGATGCTGGTGGTATACCAGATGAAGGCGTTGTTTGTTACGGGAGATACAAGAATAAAAAGGTACTAGGTATTCGCCTCAATTGGAACAAGCGTTACATTACCTTAGCGCCCGTCGCCACTGTGTTGGGTCTTGCATTTAAGTTGTACGATCCTGAAGGTTTGATTGGCGATAAAAAAGATCTCGGTATTACCTGTGCTCTGATCCCTGCCGATCATAAAGGTGTCGAAATAGGCGAGCGCCACGATCCTATGGGATTAGCGTTTATGAATGGCCCAACCCGAGGTAAAGATGTCTTTATTCCTATGGAATGGCTGATTGGTGGCCAAGAGTACGCGGGTAAAGGTTGGAGAATGCTGGTTGAGTGCTTGTCAGCAGGGCGTGGTATTTCATTGCCAGCGTTAGGCACAGCAATTGGTCATTTAACGGCACGTACGACAGGCGCTTATGCGTATGTACGTAAGCAGTTTGGGATGTCAATTGGCAAGTTCGAAGGGGTAGCTGAAGCACTGGGTCGAATCGGTGGGTTGACGTATCTTCTAGAAGCCAGTCGCACATTGACTACCACATCGTTGGATTTAAAAGAAAAGCCGGGAATTGTCACCGCCATCGCTAAATACCATATGACAGAAATGGCCCGTACCATTTTAAATGACTCAATGGATATTCATGCTGGGCGTGCGATTCAAGATGGCCCTATGAATTATCTTGCTACTCATTATCTTGGTATTCCTGTTGCGATCACGGTCGAAGGAGCGAATATCCTGACTCGTAACCTAATGATATTTGGTCAAGGGGCTACCCGCTGTCATCCGTTCGTTCTAAAGGAAATGGAAGCCGCGGCCAACCAAGACCAAAAGCAGGGAGCGAAAGAGTTTGATGACTTGTTATTTAAGCACATAGCTCACGCGGCTAAGAATACTTTTGGCGCATTCGGCGCTGCTTTGACAGGCTCTTACTTTGTTAAAGCCGACATGAGTGGTCCAACCCAAGTGTATTACAAAGACTTAACTCGCCTCAGCCGCGCTTTGGCAGTGAGTGCAGACATCGCCATGGCAACGTTGGGCGGCGATTTGAAACGCAAAGAGATGATTTCAGCTCGTCTTGGTGATGTACTGGCATACCTATATATGGGTTCGGCAGCACTGAAGAAATATGAGGATGAAGGGCGTCAGCAGCAAGATTTGGATTATGTTCACTATTCTGTTCAGCACTGCTTACATTCCGCAGCTCAAGCTCTGACGGAAGTGTTTAGTAACTACCCACAAAAAATGGTTGGTGTGTTGCTTAAAGGCTTGATATTCCCTCTTGGTAATCATTTCAACAAGCCAAGTGATGACTTGACGGTAAAACTAGCTGAAAGTCTGATGACTCCAGGCGTGCACCGCGACCGACTTACTCATCTCTGTTATGTTGGTAAAGAGCAAGATGATGCGGTTAGTTTGATGGATGAAGCTTTCCTTGCCATGTACGGCATCAAAGGGCTTGAGAGAAAACTTATGAGAGCAGCTCAGGAAGGTAAAGTCGACCGTAAAGGACCATTGAAAGAGCGCCTTGAGCAAGCTCTGGCAGCCGATGTGTTCAATGAAGATGAAGTGGAACAAATTATGGCGGCGGAAGCGCTGCGCTATAAAGCCATCCAAGTGGATGACTTTAGCCATGATTTGAGCCAAGTAACAACGGGCGGCAAATCCAAGAAAGGCAAAGCAAAGCTCGATAGTGTTGCCTAACATCATCTCTGTCATATTATCTAAGGCACCCAAGCGGTGCCTTTGTTTTTGCTCGAAATCTAAAACTTGGATGAAAGACATCCAACCACTTGCATTTTGAGTGCATTTTTACAGAAATAAGATGCGAATAATTGCTGAACCTTTTATCCTAGCGGGGTTTTTTAAAGGAAGCTGAATATGATCATCAAACCTAGAATTCGTGGATTTATCTGTACAACGACACACCCAGTGGGCTGTGAAGCTAACGTAAAAGAACAAATCGCTTATACAAAGGCCCAAGGCCCGATTGCAAATGCTCCAAAACGTGTGTTAGTTGTCGGTGCATCCAGTGGTTACGGTCTGTCTTCTCGTATCGCTGCGGCATTTGGTGGTGGTGCTTCGACTATCGGCGTTTTCTTCGAAAAAGAAGGCACAGAGAAAAAGCCTGGTACGGCTGGTTTCTATAACGCAGCTGCATTTGAGAAGCTAGCTCGTGAGGAAGGTTTGTACGCAAAAAGTCTTAACGGCGACGCTTTTTCCAATGAAGCCAAGCAAAAGACAATTGAGCTTATCAAGCAAGACTTAGGTCAGATTGATATGGTGGTTTACTCGTTGGCATCACCAGTGCGCAAAATGCCAAAAACGGGTGAATTAATTCGCTCGTCACTAAAGCCAATCGGTCAAACTTATACGTCAACGGCTGTCGATACTAATAAAGATGTGATTATCGAAGCAAGCGTTGAGCCAGCAACCGAGCAAGAAATTCAAGATACTGTCACGGTTATGGGCGGTGAAGACTGGGAACTTTGGATCAATGCTTTGTCTGATGCAGGTGTATTGGCAGAAGGTTGCAAAACCGTTGCATACAGCTACATCGGAACAGAGTTGACTTGGCCTATCTATTGGGATGGTGCTTTGGGTAAAGCTAAGATGGACCTAGATAGAGCGGCTACAGCACTGAACGAAAAGCTTGGAGTAACAGGTGGAAGTGCTAATGTTGCGGTACTCAAATCTGTGGTAACTCAAGCAAGCTCAGCAATTCCGGTTATGCCACTGTATATCGCTATGGTGTTTAAGAAAATGCGCCAAGAGGGTGTACACGAAGGGTGTATGGAGCAGATCTTCCGCATGTTTAATGAGCGCTTGTATAAAGCTGATGGTAGCGCTGCTGAGGTGGATGATAAAAATCGTCTGCGTCTGGATGATTGGGAGCTGCGTGATGACATTCAACAACACTGCCGCGACCTATGGCCACAAATTACCAGCGAAAATCTGAAAGATTTGACCGATTACGTAGAGTACAAAGAAGAGTTCTTAAAGCTATTCGGTTTTGGTGTGACGGGTGTGGATTACGACGCTGAGGTAAATCCTATGGTTGAAGCCGACTTTACTGCGATTTAATCGACTTTAAAACATGTCTATCAAAATTAAAGAGCTGGCACATTAAATAGTGCCAGCTCTTTTTTAAATGGGGTTTGTTTGGCGAGCCGATTTTACTTGAAACATGACCATATTGGCGCATGATCTGAGGGCTTTTCTATACCGCGCAGTTCATAGTCGATGTCTGACTCAATACATTTTTCAGCTAACGAAGGCGTTGCTAAAATCACGTCAATTCGCAGACCACGGTTATCGTCAAAGCCTCTAGAACGATAATCAAACCATGAAAAACGATCGTTTGTATCAGGATGGACTTTGCGGAATGTATCGACAAAACCCCAGTCTAGTAGAGTTTGTAGCCACTCTCTTTCAATCGGCTGGAACGAACATTTGCCCGTTTTGAGCCAACGTTTTCTATTTGGTTCACCGATACCAATGTCTGAGTCTAACGGACTAATATTGATATCACCCATCACAATAATCTGCTCATTGTTGTTGTGATGCTCATTTAAGTAGGTCATTAGGTCTTTATAGAACTGTCGCTTATATGGAAACTTGGTTTCGTGCTCTATGTTCTCGCCTTGGGGAAAATAGCCGTTTAATATGGTGACCTTTTCGCCATTGTCATCCTCTACCGTTGCCATGATCATACGTTTTTGATGATCGTCATTATCAGTCGGGAATCCTTTACGAATAGAGATAGGCTCCTTTTTACACAGCATGGCCACACCGTAATGTGCTTTTTGGCCATGGAAATAGACCTTGTATCCCATAGCTTCGACTTCTTGCAGTGGAAACGCTTCATCGTGAACTTTGATTTCTTGTAAGCCGATGACATCAGGCTGGTGTTTGTCTATGATTGCTTGAAGCTGATGAAGTCTGGCTCTTAGGCCATTGATATTAAATGATATGACTTTCATTTGATTAGAGTCCTTGGAACTGGAATTCGCGGTAAATAATTCATGCTACTACAGATAACAAAACCTGTATTCATTAATTGGTTTAAATGCTTCTAGTCCAAATACCACAAACCAGCATTTACTAGTGATACAAGCAATTCGATATCGGCTTGTGCTAGCTTGCCTTGGATATCTTGATAGCTTATTTGGGTTTGGTTACATAAAAGGTCCACTAAGTGCTCAGACTCTGGATGGTAAGTGTCACCATTAATATAAACGCAAGAAGCAGCATTTTGCAGATAAAGCGCTTTCAGCCCAGATACTTTGTGCAGTAAGCCTAGATCTTTTAAATGACTTTGTATTTCAATCGCAGTGACTGGTGTGTCTGGCTCGATAATATCAAGATGATGGCGAGACTGGCTCAGCAGGGCCCCAATACTATCATGAATATCGCTGTCGGATTGCAGTGCGCTGCGCAACATGGCAGTCATCTTGTCCAAGTCGCGGGTTTGGATTTCTCCATACTTGGTTTGAGGCTTCACCTCTGGGTTGTGAAGATGTTTATCACCTTTATCATTCCCGATCATATAATCTGCAAAATGACTTAATAACTCGCGTTCTTTGGGGGACCTAAAGCCAACAGAGTAGCTCATACTCGGCTCAAGCGTATCACCTTCGTGTGGGAATCCGGGTGGAATATAGAGTATATCGCCTGGCATTAAGACCTGATCTATAATGGCATCAAATCCAGTGATTTGGCGAAGGGCGCCCGCTTGGATAGATTCTTGATACTGCCCCTCATCTCTTGCTCCAACGCGCCAATGACGTTTTCCGCTCCCTTGAACAATGAATACATCATATTGGTCGATATGGGGCCCAACACCACCTTGCGGAGCAGAATAACAAACCATCAAATCATCAAATAACCATTGAGGCAGAGCTTTAAAAGGCTGAACGAGTTCCGCTGCGCCAGCGTGCCAATGATTACACGCTTGAACAACCAATTGCCAATGAGTTTGTGGTAAGTTCTCAAATAGAGAGCCTTCAAGCGGACCATGTTCGACAGACCAGTTACCTTCTTGGTGACTGATAAAACGTGAATCAATCTCGTCTTCCATGGACAAACCTGCCAGCTCATCAGGCGATATAGGGTCGATGAAATTAGAAAAGCCTACTTTAATTATGGTCGGTTTTTTATGCCAATAATTGGCCAAGAAGTCTTCCATATTGATGTTTAATGAATAGCTCACTGGTTGTCCTCCAGCTTTCTTTCTAAATCCGATTTCACTATCTTGATTGCTTCGAGCGCAACTTTGAGGTCTATGTTGTGGCTTTCGATGAGATAAATTAGGTCTACCGCGAGTTTAATTTCATCCGGTGCCTGTTCCAGATCGGGAGATGACATATTACTGATTTCGCTCTTTATAGGTAATGTGTTTTTCTATTCTGAGTTTAGCTTGTTGGCAGCGCTGTAAGCGCCTTCGGGCGGCTTCGAGTTTTTGAAAAGAAAGCCCTTTATCTTTGCCCGTCGCTTGGCTGTATAATTGCTCTGATTGAGTGACAATGGCTTTGAGTTGTGACTCCCACGTTTGGTGCTGGGTAAGGTTCTGGTAGAGATGACTAAGGTCATTTTGTTGCGATGGCCTTTGGCGGTTTTCTTGTTGTCTTACATCAAAGGAATCTACTTCCTTTTTGAGCGCGTCGATCTGACAAATAAGTTTTTCCGCCAAATAACTCACTTGGACATGATTTGGAGCTAACTTCACTTGGGTAGCGAGCTTATCAAATGTTTGCTTGGCCTCTTCAACGTAAGGGTGCAACCGAGCAGACTGACAGTGAAATAAGGCTTGATCAAATAGAGGCCGATGGTAATCCCCATACTGCTTATCTCGTTGGATTGCTTGCGATTCCAGTTGGTCCAACCTATTTGACAGTGCGGTAAGCTTCGTCATACTGGCATAAACCAAGCTTCGTAAGCGAGTTTAACCGCTAATACGCTTACTACCGCAATAAATACAGGCCGGATAAACTTAGCACCGAAACGAATGGCTGAATGAGCACCGACAAAGGCCCCGGCCATCAAACATATTCCCATTGTTAACCCCAAAACCCAGTCTATATGACCAAGTATTGCAAAGGTGACCAAAGAGGTGAAATTACTGGTAAAGTTCATTGCTTTGGATAAACCAGACGCCAGCAATATATTAAGGCGATACAAAGCCATAGAGCTTACTGTCCAAAATGCGCCCGTTCCCGGGCCAGCCAGCCCATCATAGAAACCAATGCTAAACCCTTGCAGATACTGCTTTCTATTAAACTTAGGGCAAGGCTCTGGTATATCATTGTTTATACTGGTTGGGGTTTTGTGCCAAATGGTATAAAAAGCGGCAAGTAAAATAATAAGTGGCAGAATTTTCTCCAGCCATTGTGTGCTGATAAGATCAACCACGAGTGTTCCTACTGTTGCCCCTATGAGTGTGGAGACAAAAGCACGCTTCCAACATTTTGGTTTGAACAAACGTTTTTTGTAGTAGGTAAAGGCGGCCGTCGAAGAAGCAAAACTTGCAGCTAACTTATTGGTGCCAAGCGCAATATGAGGGGGCAGCCCCAAGGAAAGTAGAGCTGGCACGGTCAGCATGCCGCCACCGCCGGCAACAGCATCAATAAATCCTGCTAAAAAGGCAATCAAGGCCAGTACCAACAATAATGTTGGTTCAAAAAATTCCATACAATATCTTAATTATTCGATGATAAGTTTAAACGGTGGCAGTGAATCGATCAGAGCTTGTCCGTAACGCTTTGTGACTAGGCGTCGATCAAGAATGACTACTCTACCAAAATCGCGTTCTTTTCGCAGTAATCGACCGACAGATTGAATCAATTTTTTACTCGCTTCTGGCACGGCTATCTGCATGAAGGGATTCCCGCCTCTACTTTCAATGTACTCTGCGTGAGCCTGCTCAACAGGAGAAGTAGGCACCGCAAAAGGTATCTTAGTAATAATCAGGTTTTCCAACAGTTCACCGGGTAAGTCTAGACCTTCTGAAAAGCTTCCGGTCCCAAATAATACGCTAGTTTTTTGGCATTGAACTAGAGTTTTATGTTTATTTAGAATTTCTGAGCGTGAGCTTTTACCTTGAACTTGTATTGACCAGCCACTTTTCTTACATAATGATGCGATAGAATCAAATACCTGATTCATTTGCCAATAAGATGAAAACAAAACCAGATTGGCTTTATTCTCTTGAATAAGCTCGGGTAGGGTGTCGACTAAGACTTGTGTAAACTGAGTTGCTGATGGCTCGCATGGCATTTTAGGGATCAGCAGCTCTGCTTGATTCTGGTAATCAAATGGTGAGGCTAAGGCAAGGAATTTCACACCATCTTCTGGTTTTTCACTAATACCTGCTTGGCGGCAAAAAAAGCCAAACGAGTTTAAAGCACGTAGAGTGGCTGAAACCAATACAGCGCCAATGCAGCGGCTCCATATTTGTTGGTCTAGCTGCCAGCCTACTTCTAAAGGAGAGACATTCACTACAAAGTCACCTTCCCGCTCTGGCGCTAATTCTAACCATCGAGCCAGAGGCGCTCCTTTTTCCCGCAAAGGTTGGGCCATGAGGCTCCATACTTGCGCTAGGTTATCCATGCGTTGTATATAAAAACCAAGTTCAGCCAATGCAGGCTCTGCCAAGCGATTGGAAAGTTCGCCATCTTTGACTCTTTCTGCAATCAACTCTGCCACTTTGGTTACTGATTGTGCCCCCTTTTGTGTTAGAGCCTTTAACTGCTTTGATTCTTGCTCTAACCAATCAGGTAATTCACCATGCTCAAAGCGATAGCATCCATCTTCAAATTGTGTTGCATCAAATCGACTCGCAAGCTGAGTAAGTGATGGGATAAGCTCTTGGATTGAAGCTTGCAGCTCATTACGAAAACGCGCCACTCTTTTCTCATCGGCAAGATTGGCAAACTTTGTCACTGATTGATTGAGTTTTTCTAGCCAAGCGGCCGCCCCCTTTAAACTTGCCGCCGCAGAGGCATGATCTCTGGCAACGTGAGGAAGGTGATGGGCTTCATCAAAGACGTAAATGGTATTGTCTGGCTCAGGAAGAATAACGCCGCCGCCAAGATCGGCATCCGCCATGACCAGGCTGTGATTGGCAATGATCACATCGGTTTTATCCAGCTCTGCACGCGCTTTTTGAAATGGGCAATTTCTATGTGCTGGCATAATTAGATTACAGCTGTGCTTATCACTGACAATAGATTGCCAAATCACATCATCTATCGGCTTTGGCCAGGAGTCTCTGTCGCCATCCCATTTGTTTTGCGCCAGTTTTTGAAACATGAGTTGCAGTTGTTCGATATCTTTTGTTTTGGGCTTGGTATCGAACATGGCTATTTGCCCACCATCAACACCACTCGCTGCCGCGAGCTTTTCGGCGCAGCAATAACGTTGCCTACCTTTGGCGAGAATAAATGAAAATTCTCTATCAATCAGCCTTCGGTATAAAGGTAAGTCTTTATTGATAAGCTGTTCTTGAAGCGCAACCGTGGCGGTGGAAATGACGACCTTGCGGTTGTTATGTAAAGCAACCGGAATACTTGCCATTAAGTACGACAAAGACTTTCCAATTCCGGTTCCTGCTTCAGCGACAATCATCCGTTTTGTCTTATGATAGTTACCACACAAGGATTTCGTAATTTCTGCCGTCAGGTAATTTTGAGCTCGACGAGGAATAAAATTATCCATCTGCGATTGTAAATTCTGGTAGCTGGTTCGAATGGTTTTTTGGATTTTACTGGTTGTCATACGGAGGCCTTCGATGTCGAAAGGCGATGATAGCACATTTGCCTAAACGGTAAGTAGTGCAGTGAAAAATGTGCTTTCGTTTAAATTGTAGATCTTCTTCACAAAAAAAAACTGAACCTTCATAAACTTAGCAAGCGGAATAAGACTAAGAAAGATATCTCTTTATAAGTGATTTTTTACTAGTTATTTATTCTGTTTATTAACAATAATAAAACACTTATCAGGCTTAAATTTTGATTTTCACTCTTTTTCTCAATAATGATAATTTGGTTTTTTTGTATGAAATGCACTCTAATAGGGGTTGAATGTTAAATTAAGTTGCTGTTTTTTATGGTATTTATATTTTTTTAGTTGTTTTATTTATAGTATTTGACACTGAGATAATTCTTTTGCAATCTAGTCCCGCAATTTAATGGCGACAACATCTGACCAGTTAGAGTTCGGAGTTGTCATCAAAAAACATCAAGGAAACCTCAAAAGGTTTACCTTCATTCTATAGAAAAGGCAGTGGATTATTATGAAAAAGACTCTAGTAGCTCTTTCAGTTCTAGCAGCGGCAGCTAACGTAAACGCAGCTGAAGTTTATTCAACGGATGCATCTAAAGTATCACTATCTGGTGAAGTTGATGCTTATGTGACAACAACTGATATCGAGAAACAGTCAGCAACAGATTCTTCAAAAGCTGGTGTAACTCGCACAAAGACAGACCCATCAGTAATGGTTTGGGGCAAAATCCAACTTGACGCTGAGCACAAAGTAAGCGATACACTAACAACTTTCGCATCTTTTGAAATCGAGTCTCAAACAGGTTTTGATTCAGACGAAACAGATAACAAAGCTGAATTTGACGATCTATATGTTGGTGTAAAAACTGATACTTGGGGCGTAGCTGTCGGTGAAGTAGGCGACCTAGCTGAATCTATGGACGCAATTGAAAAAGGTGACATCACTAACGAAGGTCAGTTTTTTGGCTCTGCGGGCGGTCACCGCTCTGAATCTGAGGGTCACGGCATCGTATTTAAAGCAGAGCTAACAGATGGTCTAGTATTTGTTGCAGACGCTAATACTGAAGCTAGTGAAGATCTTGACAACACTTATGGTGCGTCTTTAGATTGGGCAATCAACGATATGTTCTCTGTCGGTGCTTCTCTTGTAAACGGTGAAGCGGCAAAAGACATTGATTATCAAGTAGGTGGTGTATCTGCGTCAGCAACTCTAGGTGGTTTCTTCTTTGCAGCGACATACTCTCAGTTTGAAGGTGTAAATTCATTTGGTCTATTCGGCAATTCTACAAAGCGCACAGTTACATCAGGAAGCGTAGAGCAAGAGAAAACAGATAATTACGCATACACAGATGGTGATGCATATGGCGTAGCAGCTCAGTACACAATTGATAAGACTCGTCTATACGCAACTTATGATGTTATGTCTCTAGACGAGCAGCAAAATGGAACAACTGCTAATACTGACGCGAAAGGTGACGTTACTAACTTAGTTCTAGGTGTGGAATACTCACTGCTAGACAACGTCACTATCTTTACTGAATACCAAACGGCTGAAACATCGAATGACTTCACGGGTGCAAACGGTGGTGCTGGTCTAGATGCTGATACATTCGTACTAGGTACTTACTACACATTCTAATTGCTTGTTAATTAGGGTATTATTTAAGCCAACGCTTTTGCGTTGGCTTTTGTTATTTTAAAGGAATACCAGATTGAAAACGATCAACACTCTTTTGCTTGCTGCATTGGCATCCGTTGTTTCTTATTCCGCATTGGCGGTTGAATTAGACTTAGCCAGTGGTATTTCGGTGCCAGTGTTAAATGGTAAAGAAGTTAAAGATGATAACTTTGAGTTAGTAGAAGGTGAAAACCAACTTGTGTTTGAGTTTGCTGGCAAGCTTAAAGACAACAACAAACGTAAGTATTACTCCTCGCGCCCCTATATTGTGACTTTGGACCTTAATGGTGCCAAAACACTTAAAGTAGAGCTTGTGTCCAATAAGCTTAATAAAATAGATCGCAGCGTAAATAAAAAACAGCCTATCTTTGAGTTCACTATTGACGGTAAGCAGGTACAAGATTCACAGCAAATGCTGCCCCCTGCTGAAGGTGTTTTCCCATATTCCAATGTGCCGCTGCTAGTTGAAAACTATAATAAAAAACGCGGTCTAGTATTTGACTCGGGTAAGGTGGTCGAGCTTAAAGCTGAGCTTGCCAAGCTAGAGCAAGGTGAAGCCTTGACTTCTGGTGAGCACAAAACCACCACGACTGCAGGTGTGACAGAAACCGAGAGCACTTTGCAGTTAAAACTGTGGTATTTAAAGGCCAGTAATGAAGAGCGTAAAAACTTCAAACGCTGGATGATTGAACAAGATTAATCCAAAAACAAAAGGCCCAGCCACTGGGCCTTTTGTTTATCTGCTCTGAACTAAACGAGGTTGATCACTTTACTGAAAACAACTAGAGTCTTGGAGCGCTGTTTCTATCGCATCAACAAGAGCGTTTATATGCTCTTGTTGGCTGATAAAAGGTGGCATCATATAGATAAGCTTACCAAAGGGTCTTATCCAAACGCCTTGCTCTACAAATAAAGCTTGAATGGCTTCCATATTCACAGGACGCCTAGTTTCCACAACACCAATAGCGCCTAACCAGCGTACATCTTTGACCAAGTCATAGTTAAGCAATTTAGGTAACTGCGCCGCGAAATTAGCTTCAATTGTCTCAACTTGCGCTTGCCACTCTCCTTGCTGCAAAAGTTCAAGACTTTTTCCCGCCACAGCGCAGGCCAGCGGATTAGCCATAAAAGTAGGACCGTGCATAAAGCAGCCTGCTTCTCCTGAACAAACTGTATTTGCGACCTGTTTTGACGTCAGCGTTGCAGAGAGCGTCATATAGCCGCTTGTCAGCGCTTTACCTACACACATAATGTCTGGCTTGATACCAGCATGCTCACATGCAAACAGCTTGCCTGTGCGACCAAAGCCTGTTGCGATCTCATCAAGAATAAGCAACACGCCATATTCATCACATAAGGCGCGAACACCCTGTAAAAATTTAGGGTGATAAATTCGCATCCCTCCCGCCCCTTGGACTATTGGCTCAAGAATAACAGCAGCTATATCGTGGTGGTGGCGGCTTATCTTGTCCTTAAAGTCATCGAGATCAGCCTCATCCCATTCTTGGTGAAAGCCTGTTTTGGGCGATGCAGCAAAAATATGCTCTGGTAAGAATCCCTTATACAAAGAGTGCATAGAGTTGTCAGGATCAGTGACAGACATAGCGGCAAAGGTGTCACCATGGTAACCATCTCTGAGTGTCAAAAACTTAGGGCGCGTTTCCCCCTTACTATGCCAATACTGAATCGCCATTTTTAAACTGACTTCAACAGCGACTGAGCCCGAATCGGCTAAAAAGACTTGCTCTAGATTTTCGGGAGCCATAGAAAGTAAGGTTTTACACAAATTGATCGCAGGATCATGAGTTATGCCGCCAAACATCACATGGGACATTTTATCGATTTGTGTATGAGCGGCTTGATTAAGCTGCGGGTGATTGTAGCCATGAATAGCGGCCCACCAAGATGACATGCCATCGACAAGCTGTCGTCCGTCTTCGAGTTGAATGTAAACACCATCAGCATAAGTGACAGGGTAGCAAGTTAAAGGGTTGAGGGTTGAAGTATACGGGTGCCAGATGTGGCGACGATCAAAGTCGAGATCCATAAAAATCCATAGATTAAAAAACAAGCAAATGTAAACTTTTGATTTCAAAAGTTGTTGACAGTGTACATGGTGTGGTTAGACTAGCCAAGCCATTCATTACAACAAACTATAAGGAAGTCATGTGGAAGCACGTCACAACTGGACTGTTGCAGAAGTCAGAGCATTAATGGCTAAGCCATTTATGGATCTTTTGTTTGAAGCGCAATTGGTTCATCGCCAGCACCAACAACATAATTATGTGCAAGTGAGTACACTGCTTTCGATTAAAACGGGCGCTTGTCCAGAAGATTGCAAATATTGCCCTCAGAGTGCGCGCTACCAAACGGATATCGAAAAAGAGCGTTTGATGGAAGTTGAACGCGTACTTGATGCCGCGCAGAAAGCCAAAAGTGCCGGTTCGACACGTTTTTGTATGGGAGCAGCATGGAAAAACCCTAAAGCGCGCGACATGCCGCACCTAACTGAAATGATCAAAGGTGTAAAAGGTATGGGGCTAGAAACCTGTATGACTTTGGGCATGTTGACACCAGATCAAGCAAACGAGCTGGCTGATGCAGGGCTGGATTACTACAACCATAATTTGGATACCTCTCCAGAGTTTTACGGCAGTATTATCACGACTCGAACCTATCAGGACAGATTAGATACCTTGTCCCATGTTAGGGATGCCGGAATGAAAATATGCTCTGGGGGCATTATTGGCATGGGTGAGAGTGCTAATGACCGTGCTGGGCTACTGGTCGAGCTGGCAAATCTTCCTACTCACCCTGAAAGTGTGCCGATTAATATGCTGGTTAAAGTAAAAGGCACACCACTTGAGGAAGTTGATGATGTTGAACCTTTCGATTTTATTCGCTTAATCGCCATCGCGCGCATTTTAATGCCTAATGCAGCTGTCCGCTTGTCTGCTGGTCGAGAAGATATGAATGAGCAAATGCAAGCGCTGTGTTTTATGGCTGGAGCTAACTCTATCTTCTACGGATGTAAGCTCCTCACCACCCCGAATCCTTCCGAAGATAAAGATGTGCAGCTGTTTGATAAGTTGGGTATCAATCGACATGAAGTCTCACAGCGTCCAGATGAAATTGAGGAGAACGATTTACTTGACCGCGTGGTCGAGAGAGTGGCGTCACGTCCGGAAAAAGGCGATTTGTTTTATGATGCCACCATTTAAAACTCGCATTTCCAAACAATTGGAAAAACGTTTGGATTTGGGGCTTTCAAGAAACATACGTACGATTGAGGCTGGAAATACCGCTAGTTTATCTTATCAGTCAAAGAGCCATATAAATTTTTCAAGTAATGATTATCTTGGCCTAGCGGCGGATAAAACCCTATCGCAAGCGTGGCAGCGAGGAATTGATTTATACGGCAACGGTAGTGGCGCTTCGCCTTTGGTGACAGGCTTTTCGAAAGCCCATGCCGACTTAGAAGCCTCGCTTTGTGATTGGCTTGGCTTTGAACGAGCGATTTTGTTTTCTTCTGGATTTTCAGCTAATCAAGCAGTATTGTTTAGCCTGATGAAAGAAGGAGATTTGCTCGTACAAGACAAGCTAAATCATGCCTCTTTGATTGAAGCTGGCATACATTGCCCTGCGGCGATGAGGCGTTTTCGTCATAACGATATTGGGCATCTTAAAAGAACGTTAACTTCTAGCGGTTTAGTGGTAACTGAGGGGGTGTTTAGTATGGACGGCGACTTAGCCCCGCTTGCGGACATCCATACTATTACTCAGGTAAATTCTTGGTTTATGGTTGACGATGCTCATGGCCTTGGTGTGCTTGGTGATGAAGGGAGAGGGAGTTGCCATGGCGCCAATGTAAAGCCTGAAATCCTAGTCGTCACTTTTGGTAAAGCACTTGGCCTATCTGGCGCAGCGGTTATGTGTAATCAAGACTTAGGCGATTACTTTACCCAGTTCGCCAGACATCATGTCTATTCAACCGCTATGCCTCCATCGCTTGCTCATGCTATCAGTCATAGCATTGAAATGGTTCGTACCCAGCAGTGGAGACGCGATAAGCTTGTAGAATTACAAAGTGAGTATCAGCAAAGATTTTCGGTGTTCGATGGCTATGTTGAAACCGAAACACCCATTAAACCATTTTTGATTGGTGATAGTGGCGCATCAGTACAAATTGCCAAGGCTTTGTCAGATATGGGCTTGTGGTTAACCGCGATCAGACCGCCGACTGTTGCTAAAGGCGCCGCTCGCCTGAGAATAACGTTGACTGCGAATCATAGTGTCAATCAAGTCAGAGCCTTAGCCAATGCAGTAGAGCAGACGTTAGAAAAGGTAGCGTAATGGAACAGGCGATTTTAGACTATCCCTTGTCATATGTTGATAAATCGGCTGTTGCCGAGGCGTTTGGCAAAGCCGCAGAAACCTATGATTCTCATGCGGCTTTTCAAAGAGAAGTGGGGACTCGGTTACTTGAGCTATTGCCAGATGATATCAAGAGCAAAACTGTCTTGGATCTTGGGTGTGGGACTGGCTATTTTGCCGCCTTATTGAGAGAGAGAGGTGCTAATGTCATTTGTTGCGATATATCGCAACAAATGCTGGACAAAGCGAGAGAGCGTTGTGGTGTAGAGCAGATGAGTTATCAACTGGGTGATGCTGAATCCTTACCCTTGGCTTCTCAATCCGTAGATTTGGTGTTTTCTAGCTTAGCACTGCAATGGTGTGGTGATTTATCCCAGCCGCTGCGTGAAATGCGCAGAGTACTGAAGCCTAGTGGCGGGATTTATTTTTCTACCTTGCTCGATGGCTCTTTATCTGAGCTTAGGGAAGCGTGGAGTGTGATAGATAAGTATCAGCATGTTAACGACTTTTGCAGTATAGATACGATAAAAATTGCGTTAGCGCAATCTGGCTCTGATTGTCATCAGTTAGACTTGCCTACTATTACGGTCTGGTATGATTCTGCATTTTCACTAATGCGGGATTTAAAAGGGATTGGTGCGAGCTATGTGCATGGACGGTCTCAGGGATTGACTAGTCGTAGTATGTTGCAAAACGTCGAGCAGGCTTATCAAAAATTTCGAAATTATAAAGGTTTGGTGCCTGCTACATATCAGGTTTGTTTGGGGGTAATTCACATATGACTCATGCTTTTTTTATTGCGGGTACGGATACTGATGTTGGTAAAACCGTTGCCTCTACTGCGATTCTCAATGCACTTGCGCAAAAAGAGGTAAAAACGATTGGTTACAAACCCGTTGCTGCGGGAAGCCAAGAAACAGAGCTCGGATTTCGTAACTCAGATGCCTTGTATCTGCAGAAGGCATCGACCGTTGAAACCGAATATGAGGATATCAATCCTTATCCACTTGAGCTTCCAACATCGCCGCATATTGCCGCGCAGCGTGAAGGTGTGGATATTCAATATTCTGTGCTCAGTGATAAGCTGGCAATTCATAAGGAAAATGCGGATTTTGTGTTGGTTGAGGGAGCTGGCGGATGGCGAGTACCAGTGAGTGGCGAAGAATGTCTTTCTAGTTGGGTGCAACAGGAAAAACTACCAGTGATCTTGGTCGTGGGTATTAAACTTGGCTGTTTAAGTCATGCTATGTTAACCCTTGATGCGATAGAAGCTGATGGGTTGGAAGTCATTGGATGGGTTGCGAATAGAATCAACCCAGGTACCGAACATTATGCTGATATCATTGCAATGCTCGAGAACAAAATCTCAGCGCCCAAACTTGGTGAGATCCCATACATTCCTAGCATTAAGCAGAAAAATCTCGCTCAATATCTAGATGTTTCGATGCTTTTTGATTTTTCTAATTGATGCGGTTTGAATATGAGCAAAAAAGGCTGCTAATGAAATGCAGCCTTTTAAAGTAGAGAATTAGCTTTCTTGACTGACGGTCATGAGGGATTTATGAGTTTCAGCCACATGCTTTTGCATTTGTTGCTGTGAGCAAATACCGAGCTGTTGTTTGGCTTCCTCTTCTGAGATATCGAGGTGGCAACATAATAAATCAATAGCCATTTGGTAATTGTGTGTCTCCGCCATGATTGTTTCCTTTTTACACATAAGTATCCTATCACTACCCAATCTAACATGTGTGGATTTATGAGCAATAAGACAAAAGTCTAATCTCAGGATTTCTCACTTATGGATTCATATCCAGGTATTTTTATTTTGAATTTTACGGGTGAGAAACTAAATGTTGCAATTTGCCTCTACCACTTGTAATTAAAAGCAATAGACTATATCTAATAAAGAGATAATCAGTGTTCAAACGGTGTAGAGTCTTTATCTGGTTTTGTGTTAATAAATGCTAACCCGCCTAAATTGGGAACACTATAAAGAGTTCAATGTCGGAGAAAATTAATGAAGCGTGTAATCTTGTTTTTGGCAACCAACTTGGCCGTCGTATTGGTCTTAAGTGTTGTTTTAAATATTGTCTATTCTGTCACAGGAATGCAGCCTGGTAGTCTTTCTGGCCTGCTTGTTATGGCGGCAGTGTTTGGCTTTGGTGGCGCGTTCATTTCTTTGATGATGTCTAAAGGGATGGCTCTTCGCTCTGTTGGCGGTATGGTGGTTGAAAGCCCTCGCAATGAAACTGAGCATTGGTTGCTTGAAACTGTCCGCCGCCAGTCTCAACAAGTCGGAATTGGAATGCCAACCGTTGCCATCTATGATTCAGCGGATATTAACGCTTTTGCAACAGGAGCAAAGCGGGATGACTCTTTAGTCGCTGTATCTACTGGCTTACTTCACAATATGACCCGTGATGAAGCGGAAGCAGTGTTGGCGCATGAAGTTAGCCATATTGCAAATGGAGATATGGTCACCATGACACTTATGCAAGGAGTTGTGAATACATTCGTGATTTTCTTATCGCGCTTTATCGCCAACATTGTTTCTTCAAATGATGAAGAAGAGGGTGGTAGCAATATGATGGTGTATTTCGGTGTGTCGATCGTTTTAGAGTTGGTATTTGGGTTCTTAGCAAGCTTTATCACTATGTGGTACAGCCGTCATCGAGAGTTTCACGCTGATGCTGGCGCCGCTAATCTAGTGGGTAAGCATAAAATGATTGCCGCTTTGGAACGTCTTAAACTCAGCCATGAATCACAACTTGAGGGTTCGATGATGGCATTTGGTATCAATGGTAAACGTTCAGTGACAGAGCTATTGATGAGCCACCCACCACTTGATAAGCGAATTTCTGCTTTGCGCGATCTATAGAAGGGATTTCAGGTTCGATCATGCCCTAATAAATTGAAAAGGCTTAGTTTATAACTAGGCCTTTTTTTGATCCCTTTGAAACGATCACCGTATAAGTTATACAAAATTTTATTTGTACAACTTTTCGGTTTCACCTATTGTTTGTATGTTGTACAAAAAAATTATGTGTATAACATAACGAGAGGTGATCGAATGGACGTAGAAACAGTCGGCGAGGTTTATCAAAAGCTTAACAAGTCAAACCTTCACCTGTTGTCAGATGTATACCATCAAGAAGTTGTGTTCGAAGACGCTGCCCACAAATTAGAGGGATGGACAGAGCTAGAAAGCTATTTCCAAACCCTGTACAGCAATGTGAAACGTTGTGACTTCGATATTATAGAGCACCAGCAACATGGAGACAGTGGGTTTCTGACTTGGAAAATGGCATTAGAGCATCCCAAGCTATCTAGTGGCTCTACTGTTTATGTCAACGGTGTTAGCCACTTAAAGTTCTCTCAAGGTCGAGTCATCTATCACAGAGATTACTTTGATCTTGGAGAAATGCTCTACGAAAATTTGCCTTTACTGGGGTCGTTGATAAAAGCAATCAAAGTGAGGTTAGGCAAATGAAAACGGTCTTGATTACGGGAGCAACATCGGGAATCGGACTTCAGTTGGCGATAGACTACGCTAAAGCGGGCGCTATTGTGTACGCGTGTGGTCGAAACCAAGAACGTTTGAATGAATTGAGTGCCCAGTTTGTAAATATTCACACTTTGGCGTTCGATCTCACCGACCTTGATACCACAAAACACACGCTATCGTCATTAGAACACATTCCTGACTTGTGGATATTGAACGCTGGGGATTGCGAATATATCGATGATGGTCAACTTGATGCCAAATTAGTAAAGCGCGTCTTTGACATCAACGTTCTGGGCCTTACCAATGCGATCGAAGCTTGTCAGCCACATTTTAGCAGGGGGCAAAGATTGGCTATCGTAGGTTCCATTGCGAGTGAAGTTGCTTTGCCGCGAGCAGAAGCATACGGAGCGTCAAAGGCGGCGGTGAGTTATCTGGCTAGGGCGCTTCAACTTGATCTTAAACCACAGGGAATCGACGTATCTATCATTTATCCTGGTTTTGTCAAAACACCACTTACGGACAAAAATACCTTCGATATGCCGATGTTAATTTCATCTGAACGGGCATCGAAAGAAATTAGAGAAGGCTTAGCAAAGGGGCGCAGTCACATATATTTCCCGAAAAAATTCACATCCATTTTGCGTTTAATCGGCGCGCTTCCATACCGCTGGCAGAATGCACTGACGGCTAAGCTACTTACCCAATAAAAAAGGAATAATCACATGAATGTAGCGATAATAGGTTCTGGGATCTCAGGCTTAACATGTGGGTATTATTTACATAAAGAGCATAACGTAACTTTGTTTGAAGCCAATGATTATATTGGCGGTCACACAGCCACGGTCGACGTTCAGCTAGACGGAGAGAGCTACGCTGTCGATACTGGGTTTATCGTTTTTAACGATAGGACTTATCCTAACTTTATCGAATTGATGGACGAAATCGGTGTGAGTGGGATCGCGAGTCAAATGAGTTTTAGTGTGAGAAACGATGCGCATGGACTTGAATACAATGGTCATACGGTATCGACATTGTTTGCCCAAAAGCGTAATTGGCTAAATCCGAAGTTTTATCGCTTTATTTTTGAAATACTCCGATTCAATAAACAGGTTAAAGCTATTGCGAGCCAAAATGCATGCCAAGACATAACTTTGGGTGAATTCCTTACGTCTCACGGGTTTAATCGTTTTTTTTGCGACAACTATATTCTTCCCATGGGCGCTGCAATTTGGTCTTCTACTTTGGCCGACATGAGAGCCTTTCCGCTCACTTTCTTCGCACGATTCTTTTTAAATCATGGATTGCTTGATATCACTAATCGTCCTCAATGGTACGTGATAAAGGGCGGATCGCGAGAATATATAGGACCGTTGACGAAAGGATTTTCAGACAGAATTCTCCTTAACACACCAGTGGATAGTGTGACTCGGGACCAAGCCGGTGTTACGGTTCATTTTGATGGGCGCAGTGAACGTTTTGACCACGTTATTTTTGCCTGTCATAGCGACCAAGCACTTAAGATGCTGAAAGATGCAAGCTCATCAGAGTATGCCGTGCTATCCAAATTAGAATACCAAGCTAACGACGTGGTGCTGCATACTGACGAGAGCATACTGCCTGAACGAAAAGCCGCCTGGGCATCATGGAACTATCGACTATCTGGCGCTGATGAAGAAGAAAACGCAGCCCCAACGTTGACTTACAATATGAACATATTGCAACACATAGCAGCACCTCAAACCTTTTGTGTCTCCTTAAATAGCAACGAGCAAATAGACCAAAGTAAAGTGCTCAGGCGTTTCGTCTATCACCATCCGGTATTTAACAGTCAATCCATGAAAGCGCAAGCACGTAAAAAGGAAATTAATGGCGTTTGTAACACTTGGTTCTGCGGGGCTTACTGGTATAACGGTTTTCATGAAGATGGTGTCAAAAGTGCTTTAGACGTAGTACGAGGGCTCCGAGCTTACAGTACAGACCACAGATCTAAGGGAGCGGCTTAATATGCCGTCCGCGCTCAAAAGTTGTTTGCTCGTTGGTAATGTGAGGCATCGTCGTTTCACCCCGATAGAGCATACGCTGGACTATACACTCTTCATGCCGTGTCTGGATCTTGATGAACTCGAAGGACTCAAAAGAAAAATATGGGGCTTTGGTGACAAGTGGTGGCATTGGGCAAGGTTCAAGCGCAGTGACTACTTAGGAACCGGAGACTTGAAACAGTCGGTACTTAATAAGGTTGTTGAATTAGGTGGAGAGCATCTCAATGGGAGTGTGAAGGCTGTGATTCACCTCAGATATTTTGGCATCTACTTTAGTCCTGTTAATTTTTACTATATTTATGACGATCAGGATTGTTGGCGTTATTTACTTGCTGAGGTGAGTAATACGCCATGGAATGAAAGATATTACTATCTGTTGGATGTACGTAATGAGGATACTTGGGTTCACTCAAAAGCATTTCATGTCTCTCCATTTAATCCAATTGACCAGGAATATCGATGGAAAATTAAGCCCATGAACCCGAACTTATCTATCCATTTGGAGTGCCATCGTCAGGGCAAACAATTTGACGCCACGATGAAAATGAAACAGCGAACATTAAGTTCTCGAAGTCTACTTAAGCATTTGATAGTTACACCAGTACTTGCCATCAAAATGCTTGTTGGGATTTATTGGCATGCACTAAAGCTTTGGGTCAAAGGTGCCCCCTTTTACTCTCATCCTAAGTATCGGCAGGGTAAAGAAGCTCAAGCAACTCATAGAAATGTCGAAAAATAATTTGGAGCTGACATAATGATTAATTCACAAACGCTACCTTTGCCCAAGGCATTGACACCTTTACATAAAGCGGCAAGAAACCTTGCATTTTCTTGTTTACAAAGGCTACAACACGGCTCATTAACTGTCATAGAGTCGTTTGAATCGCGATCAGATGAAGACTCTACCACACGATTTGGTGATTTAATTGATGGGGAAACACATGCGGTAATTGAGGTTAAACACCCTGCTTTTTATGCTCGACTTCTTAAAGGAGGAAGCATAGCTGCAGGTGAAGCTTATATGGACGGGTGGTGGGAAAGTAACGATTTGACATCTCTGATGAAGCTGATGGCACAAAATTTAGCAACGTTAGATTCGATTGAAAAGAAAAGCAGTGTATTCTCAAAACTTGCCTACCAAGTCGGACACTGGCTTAATCGCAATACACTGGTTAATTCTGCCAAGAACATACAAGCTCACTATGACTTGAGTAATGAGCTCTATGATACATTTTTAGATCAGAGAATGCTCTACTCATCAGGTATTTATCGAACAGATCAGGACACTTTGGAGCAAGCTCAAACCAACAAAATGGAGCGCTTGTGTCAGCAGCTCAACCTGAGTGAAAACGATTCAGTAATTGAAATTGGAACGGGTTGGGGCGCCATGGCTATATACATGGCAGAGCAATATGGTTGTCATGTGACCACCACGACGATCTCGCAGCAGCAGTACCTGTATGCAAAGCAAGAGATAGAAAAAAGAGGGTTAGAAGGCAAGATCACCTTATTACAGAAAGATTATCGTTTGCTTGAAGGCGAGTTTGACAAGCTAGTATCGATTGAAATGATAGAAGCTGTTGGCAAGCAGTTCTTAAATTCATATCTTGAAAAATGCCAGTCTTTGCTTAAGTCAGGTGGGTTGATGGCTATTCAAGCGATTACCATTGCCGACCAGCGTTACGCCGATTACAGCAACAGCGTCGACTTCATTCAAAAGTACATTTTCCCTGGTGGCTTTTTGCCTTCGATAACAGCACTCACTCAGGCGACCACTAAACACACAGATCTGGTACTTAGAGATTTGTTTGATATTGGCCAAGATTATGCTCGAACATTAAGAGACTGGTATACGCGTTTTAATTATGCTGAGAAGCGGGTGAGACAGCTGGGGTTCGATGAAAGGTTTATCCGCATGTGGAACTATTACTTTTGCTACTGTGAGGGTGGATTCCGAGCGCGGTCGATCAGTACAGTCCACATGACGTTCCAGCGTCCATAGTTCTGAGTATTCGGAGAACAAGATGAAACAGCTACTGATAGCGTCGACATGGTTCCAAATACTTTGGCTATGCGCTGTTCTTGGTAATTATCAATGGCAGAATTTAACGTTAGTTCTGGTGGTTACAACCCTAATTATATCGGCTTTTAAGGGATGGCTACACTGGCGAAACTGGGCCAGTATCTTAGCCGTAGGTTTGATCGTCGATTTTGTAAACATCAAGCTAGGTCTGTTTCAATTTGAGCATCAGGGCTTCCCAATTTGGCTTGCTGCTCTTTGGATGTTGTTCACTTGGTACGTGCATTTTTTACACCCATTTGTGAGCCAATACTCTGCGCTGGTCGTATCAATAGTAGGAGGGATCGCCGGAGCACTGAGCTACATGGCGGGAGAGAAGTTTGGCGCAGTGGCGTTTGGATTACCTTTCTTTTCTGTTGTGGCCATTTTGCTTGTTGAGTGGTTCCTTATTATCTGGATGATATTAAGGGTATATGGGCATGAACTACGCAATGATGATGGTCGCTTATCTAACTCTGACAGCTAGTGCTAAAGCCTCAACGGTCTTGGAAAAATCACCACATGAGTGGAGTCAATGGTCTAGTGTGGGGCAAGCGCAGTTGTCGATGTTGTTCTTTGACATTTACAAGTCGCAACTTCTTAGTCCAAATGGCCGATACATTGTTGGTGATGACATCACTCCACACCCTTTGGCACTTTCCATTACGTACCAAAGAGATATCTCCCAGAAACAGCTTGTGAAGGCTACCGTTGAACAGTGGGACAAACTCGGTTATGAATCAAGTACAACCAGCCAGTGGGCTCAACGCCTTGAAGCTATTTTCCCAGATATTGAAGAGGGTAACAATTTGACGTATGTGACCGATGGGTATCACGGACGATTTTTTTATACCCGGCCCAACGACAAAGCAGAGCTGATCGGAAAGATAGAAGAGGAAGCATTTAATGATGCCTTTCTGGCTATTTGGCTTTCCCCTCAAACTGAATATCCTAGCTTGAGACGAGACTTGATTGGGGGTTACTGATGTTTAAGCAGGTGAGACGCTTATTTTATGCCCTTTTTATGGCTCTAGGCTTAACTGCTTGTAGCGCGGACATTGACGACTATCGACAGCATGAACCTAACTTCGATCTGTTCGAATATTTCGAGGGAGAATCGACAGCTTGGGGAATGGTGCAAGATTACACTGACCTGCAGACAAGGAGATTTGAAGTAGCCATAGTCGGAACAGTAAAGGGTAACACTCTTACTCTTGTGGAAGACTTTGTGTTTGATGATGGTGAAAAGTCACGTCGCGTATGGAGTATCGAGCGTCTAGAACAAGGTCAGTATCAAGGACGAGCAGACGACATTATTGGAGTGGCAAAAGGAACACAAGTCGGAAACGCACTGCGCTGGCAATATGACTTTGCGCTTCAACTAGAGGACTCGACTGTGGTGGTGTCTTTTGACGATTGGTTGTATCGCCAAGATGAAAACCATGTATTCAATCTAACTAAGATAAAGAAATTTGGTATCGAAGTCGGACAAATTACCTTGTTTTTTCAAAAGACAATTAGGTGAGTTGCTTTATTGCATAAAAACACAAAAGGACGGCAAACTAACCGTCCCTTTTTGGTTAGTGAGAAAGTTTTCTATAGCTTATCGGTTAGCTCGATTGCTTGACCTATATAATTAGCTGGTGTCATTTGTTTTAAACGTTCTTTCTCGTGTTCTGGTAATGCTAGTCCTTCGATGAAGTGTTTCATTGCTTCGCCATCAACACGTTTACCGCGAGTGAGTTCCTTTAGTTTTTCATAAGGCTTTTCAATTCCATAGCGGCGCATAACGGTTTGAACAGGTTCTGCAAGTACTTCCCAGTTTTGATCGAGCTCTGCTAGAAGAGCATCGCGATTGACTTCTAGTTTGCTGATGCCTTTAAGTGTTGACGTATAAGCAATGATTGCATAACCGACACCAACACCTAAATTACGTAGGACTGTTGAGTCCGTTAGATCACGTTGCCAGCGAGAGATTGGCAGTTTTTGCGCTAAGTGTGCAAACACTGCATTAGCAAGACCAAGGTTACCCTCTGAGTTTTCAAAATCAATAGGGTTGACTTTATGAGGCATAGTTGAAGACCCAATCTCACCCGCAATGGTTTTTTGCTTGAAATGGCCCAGCGCAATATAACCCCAAATATCTCTATCAAAATCAATCAATATGGTATTGAATCGAGCAATGGCATCGAACAATTCTGCGATGTAATCATGCGGCTCAATCTGAGTTGTGTATGGATTCCAAGTCACGCCCAGAGATTCAGTGATGAAGTCTTCAGAAAACTGATGCCAGTTTAACTCTGGATAAGCGGACAAATGGGCATTGTAGTTACCTACTGCACCATTTATTTTTGCGAGAATTTCGACACTAGCAATTTGCTTATACTGACGCTCCATGCGGTACGCAACATTGGCCATTTCCTTACCCATAGTTGATGGAGACGCGGGCTGACCATGAGTTCGAGAGAGTAGTGGAATATCTCGATATTCAACAGCAAGAGCTTTGATGGCATCAATGATGTTGCGTATTTCGGGCAGAATCACAGTCTCACGCGCTTCTTTTAGCATCAGTGCATGAGATGTATTGTTGATATCTTCAGAGGTACAAGCAAAATGCAGAAATTCATTAACAGCGTGCAATTCAGGAATGCCAGCCACTTTTTCTTTCAGGAAATACTCTACTGCTTTGACATCATGGTTGGTTGTGCGCTCAATGTCTTTTATTCTACGTGCATCTTGTTCAGAAAAGTTGGCAGCAAGATCGTTTAAAAACTGATTCGCTTCTGCGCTAAAAGCTGGGACTTCTACAATTTCGGCTGTCGCTGCAAGCTTTTGTAACCAACGGATTTCGACGATAGTACGGTATTTAAGTAGACCATATTCACTAAAAATCTCGCGTAAAGCTGTAGTCTTGCTTCCGTATCGGCCGTCTACTGGTGAAACAGCAGTCAATGCTGACAGTTCCATGATGTTCTCCTGAATTGAGTGTCTAAATGTCGTGAGCTTTATACCAATAACTTACACTATTGTCACGCACATTGCGCAAACGTTTGCTGTGATGGTTTTTTGGATAGAACAGCCAACTCTGAATGAATTAAGTTGGCTTTTATGCTTAAATTCTTGCTAGTAGGATTCGAGCTTGTTCAACCATTTTCTTTCGCCCAAAGATTAGGTGTCGCCTTTTGCCTCCTACTTGGCGCCATAAAACAGCACTGCGAATACCCGAAAGTAATAAAGCTCTGACTTTGTGCTGGTTATTTATTTGTTGTAGTACGGATGGTGTTCCTGTTACTTGTATTCTTGGGCCTATTGGACTAATCACGTCGAGATAGATACTGGCGAGATTACTCAGCATTTGTTCTTCTAGTAAGTCAAAATGATCAAGCTGTCTGTCAATCATTTGGATTCGGTCTCCCAGTTGAGACATCGCATCTTTACGTCCACTTAGCTTTCTTTCAAGTGCCATCAAACTGATGATGTAACGAGTAACTTCACTACCAGAAGGGGTACTATCTATCCCTTTAACAATGCATTCTAGCCCGATTTTTAAATTTGACTCTCGGCCAAAAACACCCACAGTATTGGCTGGGGAGGTGCTTAAAATTGCTTTTAGCGATGCTTCAAATGCGTCAGAGTCACAGTGACCGTTTTTCGCTACTTGTTGAACGAGAACAACAGCTTGGCAAATTCCGGCAAAAGCGATAGTTTGGTCATAAAGTGCATTAGCCACAGACAGTACTCCTAAATACGTTCTTTAATAATGCCACCACCTAAGCACGCCTCACCATGATAAAATACAGCGGATTGGCCTGGTGTAACGGCGACTTGAGGATCATCAAATATGACTTTAATGGTGTTGTCGTCGACCGGAATAATGGTACAGGGTATATCGGCTTGGCGATAACGTGTTTTGACAGAACATTGGAAAGGTTCTGTGATTGTTTTTCGATTGACCCAATGCAGTTGTGAGGCAATTAATCCCTGAGATTTTAGTAAAGGGTGATCGGCACCCTGCACGGCAATCAGTACGTTTCTCTTGAGGTCTTTATCTGCAACATACCAAGGGTCTTCATTACCGCCGCCACCTTTTTGGCCACCTATATGTAGGCCTTTTCTTTGACCTAGAGTGTGATACATAAGCCCTTGATGCTCCCCGATCACCTTGCCCTCTGGAGTTTCAATTTTCCCCGGTTGTGCTGGAAGATAACGTGAAAGAAAGTCAGTAAACTTACGCTCACCAATAAAGCAAATACCGGTCGAATCTTTTTTCTTAGCGGTAATGAGATCTTGCTCTTCTGCTATTTTTCGCACTTCTGGCTTTTCTAATTCACCAACAGGAAAAAGGCTACGAGCAACTTGCTCATTGCTGAGTGTATATAGGAAATAGCTCTGATCTTTATTAGAGTCTAAACCACGAAGCATTTTTACTTCGTCTACATTGTCTGAAAACGTCCGGCGCACGTAATGGCCCATTGCAATGTAGTCTGCATCAAGTACTTCGTCGGCAAACTCTAAAAACGCTTTGAATTTTATTTCCTTGTTGCAGAGGATGTCAGGATTTGGAGTACGCCCAGCTTTATATTCTGATAAAAAGTACTCAAAGACATTGTCCCAATATTCCGAAGCAAAGTTAATTTTATGTAGGTAGATACCCAACTTGTCACAAACCGCTTGCGCATCTGCTAAGTCTTCGGCTGCTGTACAGTATTCCTCGTTATCATCTTCCTCCCAGTTTTTCATGAACAAGCCTTCTACTTGATAGCCTTGCTGTTTGAGAAGAAAAGCGGAAACGGATGAGTCGACACCGCCGGACATGCCAACGATGACTTTCTTTTTACTGTTGTCAGTATAGTTCTGAGACATTTCAAAACACCACACAAATTAACTGGAGGCAAATCTTAACAGAAAGCGTTAGCGGGTGACAGTTTCTCGGTTGAAAACACTGTTCATTTCTTAGTTGAGAGTTCATGGGGAGCGACAACTTTCGCCAAAGCTAGCCAGTATAATTCGGTGATTTATTATTTTATTAATAATGCAAACGTTTGCTAAAATTGAAAGGTTGCTGCATCTGATCGCACACGGTAGAATCCAAACCCTTTTTCATCCCTTACTCAGAAAATTTGCTATGAAGTTCCCAGGCCAACGAAAATCTAAACATTATTTTCCTGTCCATACACGTGATCCTTTGGTTAGCCAGTCTCAACAAAGTAAGAAGGTATCGAGCACACACATTATTGGTATTGATCAAACTTTGGTAGATATTGAAGCCAAAGTAGACTCGGAACTTATTGATAGATATAAGTTGAGTAAAGGGCACTCATTAGTTATTGATGATGACACAGCGGAAGCTCTCTATAACGAGTTGAAAGAAAACAATTTAATTACTAATGAGTACGCTGGTGGTACCATAGGTAATACGCTTCATAATTATTCAGTCCTTGCCGATGATCGCTCAACACTTTTGGGAGTGATGAGTCAGGACATTAAAATTGGTAGTTATGGTTATCGCTATTTGTGTAATACCTCTAGTCGTATGGATCTTAACTATTTACAAGGTGTTGACGGTGCAATAGGAAGGTGCTTTGCATTAATTTCAGATGATGGTGAGAGGACCTTCGCAATTAGTGAAGGCCAGATGAATCAGCTTCATGCAAATAATATCCCTGAGTCTATATTCAAAAATGCATCAGCATTAGTGCTGACATCTTACTTAATTCGTTGCAAGGATGGTGATCCTATGCCAAATGCAACAATGCAAGCTATTGAGTATGCAAAAAAGTATAGCGTTCCGGTTGTGTTAACTTTGGGGACAAAATATGTTATTCAAAATGACCCTATATTTTGGCAAGCGTTTTTACGAGACCATGTAAGTGTAGTGGCCATGAATGAAGATGAAGCTGAAGCATTGACGGGAGAGTCTGATCCTCTTGTTGCTTCCGATAAAGCTTTGGAATGGGTTGATTTAGTATTATGTACGGCGGGGCCGGTCGGATTATTTATGGCTGGCTACACAGAAGATGCAGCTAAACGTCAAACCTCTCTTCCTTTACTTCCTGGCAGTATTGCTGAATTCAATCGTTATGAATTTAGTCGACCAGCTGAAAAGGCAGCATGTGAAAATCCAATTAAGGTTTATTCTCATATATCACCTTATATGGGTGGGCCAGAGAAAATTAAGAATACAAATGGTGCAGGAGATGCTGCACTTTCTGCTTTATTACATGATATGGCAGCAAATAAACACCACAGAGAAAATGTGCCTAATTCTAGTAAGCATGCTCATACTTTTTTGACTTATTCGTCATTTTCACAGGTTTGCAAATATTCTAATCGCGCTAGTTATGAAGTGCTAGTACAACATTCTCCGCGTTTATCGAGAGGATTACCCGAGCGAGAAGACAGTTTAGAAGAAGCGTACTGGGAACGCTAACATATTGATGATAATAAAAAAGCCTCATGAAAATGAGGCTTTTTTATATTATAAAATTACATATTTAAAGTTTATTTATATATGTAATTAGATTAGGAAATCATCCAGAGATTTGCCAGCATCTAATTTTTCTTGGATTGCAGAAGGCGTACGACCTTGGCCAGTCCAAGTTTTCTTCTCACCGTTACTGTCTACATACTTGTATTTAGCAGGACGCGGTGCACGCTTAGATTTCTGTTTACCTGCAGACTCTCCAGCCAATGCAGATATAACCATGTTTTTATCTAGCCCTAACTGTTTAATTTGTTCAGCAATATCCGCTAGCTTAGCTTCTTGTGCCGCTTTTTCCGCTTCCTCTGCTTCCTCTGCTTCTTTGCGCTCTGAGACAACAGTTGATAGTTTGTCTAGGGCTTCTTCCAGTTGCTCCAGTGTTAGCTCACGAGCAAATGCACGTAGGCTACGAATGTTTAATAAAGTTTTTGTTAGTTCCGACATATAGTTTCTCACTTAATTAAGGAGTCGATGGAATAAATATTAAACCCGTATTATCTGCAATACAATATTTTATAGTTAAATTCTTATAAAAAGTTATTATTTAATGTCTTAACATTAGAATAATGAGACCTTTCTTATTAACTGATTAAAATTTGTTACATAAAATATCGAAGCTTTTGTGATTATGACAATACTTATTGCCAATAAGTTTCATAATAGAGTGATATTTATTTATACAAACATGTTATTTAGTGCTACCTAGTTTGATGATCGTTATCACTGCACCAAGAATTTTTTCAGTAAATTACTTTTTTACACCCTATTATTCATATTTTTGCCTGAAAAAATATGAAATAGAGACTAATTGCATAATTAACAAAGATGTTTTTCTAATCACATGAATCAACTTGTTATTATAGCAGCTATTAATAATATGTTTGAACTATTAAAAACTTACTAACAACCTGATATCGGGTTCACTTGTTATTTCGCTGAGTCTATTGAAATCAAGGCCTAGATAAGTACAATAGCGAGCACCTGAAGCGATGCGTTGTGATGGTTTTGTTAAATTGTCGTGGTTTTTTGCTAATTTTAGTTTCAAATCCCAATCATCGCGGTAGAGGAGCAGGGCAAATAAGTAGGGCTTGTTGGGGTGATGCCAATGAACAAGTGTGAAAGGTTGTTTTGCCGAAGTGGGTTTCCATATCAAAGGAGCTTGCTGGGGTTGCACCCGAAAGGGGTAACACTGCCATAGTCTATTACTTTTAACACTATGGAGCGCTACTGTAGGGCTAAAGATAGGTAAACTAATGTCTTTTGCTTCGTCCGCCACTTATTGTTCTGGAATTAATCCTTCAATCAGTCTGCAGTAGATCTCTAACCATTAATTACTGGTTTTTGAAGATCATGAATTTAATTGATTTTGCATCATCGCCGATATCGCTGTTGCCACCACTAGTGGCTCTTAGCTTGGCAATTATTACTCGACGCGTCCTTTTATCTTTGGGTGTGGGTATTATCTTAGGAGCAGCGCTTCTAAATGACTATTCACTCGGCAATACAGTAGGATACGTTGGCTCAACAGTTTCTAGCGTATTCGTTGAGGATGGCGGTATAAATACTTGGAATATGAGTATTTTAGCCTTCCTAGTCTTGCTGGGTATGATGACAGCACTGTTGACTTTATCTGGTGGTACCCTAGCTTTTGCTGAATGGGCTCAATCCAGAGTCAAAAGTAAACGTGGTTCAAAACTATTGGCTGCGTTCTTAGGCGTATTTATTTTTGTTGATGACTACTTTAATAGCCTCGCAGTTGGAGCTATTTCTCGTCCTGTCACAGATAGATTTTACGTTTCTCGAGCAAAGCTTGCTTATATTCTTGATTCTACCGCGGCTCCAATGTGTGTGATTATGCCTGCATCAAGCTGGGGCGCTTACATCATCACGATTATAGGTGGTATCTTGGTCTCACATGGGGTTACAGAATATTCCGCCTTAGGCGCATATGTCCGTTTGATACCAATGAATTTTTATGCGGTATTTGCTTTGCTGATGGTGTTCGCCGTTGCTTGGTTTGGACTTGATGTAGGAAAAATGCGCAAACACGAAATAGCGGCATCTCAAGGTCGTGGTTTCGGGCAACAAGAAGCAGAAGATACTCAACAAGCTTATGAGATAAACGAAGAACTCGATATCACTCAAAGTGAGAAAGGCAAAGTATCTGATCTAGTTCTACCCATTATCTTTCTTATCGTCGCGACCGTTGCATCCATGCTCTACACAGGTGGACAGTCTTTAAGTGCTGATAGTAAGCCTTTTACTTTACTTGGTGCATTTGAAAATACAGATGTTGGAACATCACTGGTTTATGGTGGTCTTGTCGGACTCGCTTTGGCATTAATCACGGTTGTGAAGCAAGGTATAGCGGTAGGTGAGATTTCTCGTACGCTTTGGATCGGTGCTAAATCTATGTTCGGTGCGATCCTGATCCTAATATTCGCTTGGACAATCGGCTCTATTATCGGTGATATGAATACCGGTAAATATTTGTCGACTCTTGCACAAGGTAATATTGGTGTCCATTGGCTTCCTGTTATTCTTTTCCTTCTCGCAGGTCTCATGGCGTTTTCAACCGGAACATCATGGGGTACTTTTGGTATCATGTTACCTATTGCTGGTGATATGGCCGCTGCGACAGAAATTGGTTTAATGCTACCTATGCTCAGTGCTGTGCTTGCTGGTTCAGTTTTTGGTGACCACTGCTCTCCGATATCTGATACCACGATATTGTCATCAACCGGCGCGCGTTGTGATCACATCGATCATGTGTCTACACAGTTGCCGTATGCGCTTTCAGTCGCTGCTGTATCATGCGTTGGTTTCACTTCGCTTGGAATAACAGCATCGATTGGCATTTCATTTTTAGCATCTTTTGTGACATTTATTGCTGTGTGTGTTTTGCTGTCTTCTTTGTCTAAAACTAAGATGGCGAGTTGCCCAGATGTATAATTGAACCCAAAGTTTTTAAGGGAGCAAATGCTCCCTTTTTATTTGTATAAGACAAATTCAAAAAATCTTTAATTTTTAGTTGAAAAAAAAATCATCCTTGGGTAGGGTGTTCGTTAAGCAAGCCAACTAAGCAATATATAAGTATGCGTAATTCTACAATGAACATTCATCACCATCATCACCCAGACTAGTCTTTCGGGAGATGCGCGCATACCCGGGAGGCAAGAAGCTCCCGGAGGAATAAATCGCTAACACAAGATTTCAACCCTCGGGAGATAACTCCCGAGGGTTTTTTGATTTTTACGATTTAAGATTTGATTTATACAGGGAAACGAGTAATGACAACACAACGTTTGAGAATAGCGATTCAGAAAAAAGGTCGTTTGAGCAGAGAATGCCAAGAGCTACTTAAAAAGTGCGGTGTTAAGTTCAATATCATGGGAGAGCGTCTGGTTGTCCACTCTTTGAATATGCCAATCGACCTTTTGCTTGTTCGTGATGATGACATCCCCGGCTTAATTATGGATGGTGTCGTAGACCTTGGCTTTATTGGCGAGAATGAACTAGAAGAGGTTCGTTTAGATCGACGAGCACTTGGCGAACCATGTGAATTTATCCCACTTCGCCGACTAGATTTTGGTGGTTGCCGCCTCTCTATCGCAATCGATAAAGATGAAGAATACAGCGGACCTCAAGATCTTGCAGGTAAGCGTATTGCGACCACCTACCCGCAACTTCTTAAGGCCTATATGGATAAGCAAGGTGTTCCGTTTTCCACCTGCATGTTAACCGGATCGGTCGAGGTTGCACCGCGAGCAGGTTTAGCCGATGCGATTGCCGATCTTGTCTCAACAGGCGCAACGTTAGAAGCTAATGGACTAAAGGAAGCAGCGGTAATTTTTGAGTCTAAAGCGACTTTAATTCAGCGTGTGGGGGATTTTGAATCAGATAAGACAGCGTTGATCGAAAAACTTCTCACGCGAATGCAAGGAGTTCAACAAGCCAAAGAATCAAAATATATCATGCTACATGCACCAGTAGGTCAGTTAGAGCAGGTAAAAGCCTTACTTCCGGGCGCTGAGGATCCAACCGTTCTTCCTCTCTCATCCGATAAAGAAAAAGTTGCGATTCACTTAGTGAGTACGGAAAACCTGTTCTGGGAAACGATGGAGCAGCTCAAAGAGCTGGGCGCCAGCTCAATCCTTGTTCTGCCAATTGAAAAAATGATGGGGTAGTTGCAATGAAAACCGTTGTCTGGGAATCTTTAAGCCAAGTACAGCAAGATTCTATTTTGAAGCGTCCTGCCATGCAAGATGGAGCGAGCATTACTTCTGCTGTTTCAAATGTTATTGAGCAAGTTAAGGCTGACGGTGATAAGGCGTTATTTTCCCTTACCGAACAGTTTGACCGTATTCAACCTGAATCAATACAAGTCGCTTCTCAAGATATTGAACAAGCCTCACAACGCTTATCCTCTCGAATGAAAGCAGCACTGGAACAGGCTTACTCAAATATTTCCAAGTTTCATACCGCGCAAAAACCACAGCCAATTAAAGTAGAAACCCAGCCAGGAGTAGTATGCGAACAAGTTTCACGCCCGATCCAGAAAGTTGGTCTGTACATACCTGGTGGTAGCGCGCCACTACCTTCAACGGTATTGATGCTGGGCGTTCCAGCAAAGATTGCTGGTTGTCGTAAAGTGGTGCTTTGCTCTCCGCCACCGATTGCTGATGAGATCCTTTATGTCGCCAAACTCTGCGGCATTGATGAGGTTTACAATGTGGGTGGTGGTCAAGCTATCGCGGCCATGGCATATGGAACAGAGACAGTCTCAAAAGTCGATAAAATTTTTGGTCCGGGTAATGCTTATGTGACAGAAGCGAAGCGTCAAGTGAGTAATGATTTTCGTGGAGCATCAATTGATATGCCAGCAGGGCCTTCAGAGGTGCTTGTTATCGCGGATGAAAGTGCTGATGCAGATTTTATTGCGGCAGACTTATTGAGTCAGGCAGAGCATGGACCTGATTCTCAGGTAGTGCTTGTAACCCCATCGCCAATTATTGCCGATCAAGTTACAGATGCAATTAGGCGTCAGTTGATAGACTTACCGCGTGCTGAAATTGCAGAACAAGCGCTTGCGTCTAGCTTAGTGATTATTGCTGAGTCTTTAACTCAAGCTGTATCAATATCCAATTACTACGGTCCTGAGCATTTAATCGTTCAGACTAAAAATCCTCGCGAGCTTCTTCCTTTGCTTGATAACGCTGGTTCGATATTTCTTGGTGACTGGTCCCCAGAATCAGCAGGTGACTATGCGTCTGGAACCAATCATGTACTTCCAACTTATGGTTACACCCGTACGCACTCGAGCCTTGGATTATCGGACTTTACAAAGCGTATGACAGTACAGGAACTATCCGCTGAAGGCTTGAAAAATCTTGCGCCGACCGTGATAACCATGGCAGAGGCGGAAGGCTTAGATGCTCATAAACGTGCAGTGACTATTCGAGTCGAAAAATTGAAATCTAAAGGATAATCACAGTGGAAAAGTTAGTAAGAAAACAAATCCAAACTCTTACTCCCTATATGTCTGCTCGCAGAATAGGGGGAAGTGGTGATGTGTGGCTCAATGCCAACGAGTCACCATTCAATAACGAATACAAAACCGATTTTGCACGTCTTAATCGCTACAGTGAGTGCCAGCCTAACGAGCTTATTTCTGCCTATGCCGCTTATGCTGGTGTAAGGCCTGAGCAGACCATTACCACTCGTGGAGCCGATGAAGGGATCGAGCTGCTAATTCGCGCTTTTTGTGAGCCAAGAGAAGATGCTATTTTATACTGTCCACCGACTTACGGTATGTACTCAATCAGTGCTGAAACCATGGGGGTTGAGCAAAAAGTAGTGCCGTTGACATCAGATTGGCAACTCGATTTAACAAAAATCGAAGCAAACTTAGATAAGGTGAAACTGATTTTTATTTGCTCCCCGAACAACCCGACAGGGAACTTAGTTAAGCGTGAAGACATAGTAGCACTTCTTGAGATGACCAAAGAGCGTGCCATTGTTGTCATGGATGAAGCCTACATAGATTTTTGTCCCGAAGCTTCAACGGTTGATTTGCTGTCTCAATACGCAAATCTGGCCATTTTGCGCACTTTATCCAAGGCATTTGCTCTAGCTGGACTACGCTGCGGATTTACCTTAGCAAATCAAGACCTAATCAAGATCCTGCTCAAAGTTATTGCGCCATACCCAGTTCCAGTTCCTGTTTCCGAAATCGCCACACAAGCACTGTCTGAAGCGGGCTTAGCACGAACCAAATTCCAAGTACTGGATTTGAATGCTAACCGCGCTTATTTGCAAGTGGGTTTGTCTATGATCTCGGGCCTAGAGGTTTTTGAAGGCTGGGGTAACTATTTATTGGTTAAGTTTCCCGATGGCACCGCCCTATTCAAAGCGGCATGGGACACAGGTGTTATTTTACGCAATTCACCGATTGAGAACTGTGTGCGCATCAGTGTTGGTAACCGTGATGAGTGTGAAAAAACGCTCGGTTTTATAAGAAATTACTACTCATAGTTAGTGAAAAAATACAGTGCGCTGACTAAAGGTAAGCGCTAAAAATTGCAATAAGGAAATTCGAGTGAGCAAACAACAAAAAATCCTTTTTATCGACCGTGATGGAACCTTGATAGTTGAACCACCAACTGATTTTCAGGTAGATAGATTAGACAAACTCAAGTTAGAGCCCTTTGTCATCCCAAGTTTATTGTCCTTGCAAGAGGCGGGCTATCGTCTTGTGATGGTTACCAACCAAGATGGGTTAGGGACAGACAGTTACCCACAAGAAGATTTCGATGGACCACATACTATGATGATGGACATCTTCGAATCTCAAGGGGTAAGGTTTGATGATGTGCTGATTTGCCCACACTTTGAACATGACAACTGTTCGTGTCGCAAACCAAAATTAGGGCTTGTTAAAGAATATCTCAGAGCAGGCAAGGTTGATTTTCAGAACTCAGTTGTTATTGGTGATCGTCAGACGGATCTACAATTAGCAGAAAATATGGCCATCAGAGGCATTCAATACCATCCACAGACAATGGGCTGGCAGCAGATTGTCAACGACTTAACTATCAAAGCACGAGTTGCAGAAGTAGCGCGCACCACCAAAGAAACAGATATCAAAGTTGCGGTTAACCTTGATCAGCAAGGAAGCAATGATATTTCAACCGGACTAGGCTTTTTTGATCACATGCTGGATCAAATTGCGACGCACGGCGGGTTTCAGATGGTGTGTAAAGTCGATGGTGATTTGCATATTGACGATCACCACACAGTAGAAGATACCGCTTTAGCTTTGGGACAAGCACTAAAAGAAGCCTTGGGTGATAAACGTGGCATTGATCGATTTGGTTTCAGTTTACCCATGGATGAGTGTTTGGCCCAATGCGCGTTGGACTTGTCTGGTCGCCCTTACCTGAAGTTCGATGCGAAGTTTAGCCGTGAACAAGTAGGAGATTTATCTACTGAAATGGTTGGACACTTTTTCAGATCGTTAACAGACACTCTAGCTTGTACGCTACACCTTTCTTCATCTGGCGATAACGACCATCACATTGTTGAAAGTCTGTTTAAAGCTTTTGGCCGCACAGTTCGCCAAGCGATTAAAGTTGAAGGTACTGAGTTACCTAGTAGTAAAGGTGTACTTTGAAGGAGAACCATGCAGTGAAAGAACAGAAAGTGGTTATTATCGATACAGGTTGTGCCAATGTGTCATCGGTAAAATTTGCCATCGAACGTCTGGGTTACACAGTGACTATTTCAAGTGATCCTCAGGTTGTGTTATCGGCCGATAAATTGTTTTTACCCGGTGTAGGCACCGCAAGTGAAGCGATGAGAAACCTTCAACAACGTGATCTTGTCCGCTTGGTTAAACAAGTCGACAAGCCGCTTCTGGGTATCTGCTTAGGTATGCAACTTTTGGCCAAGGCCTCTCAAGAAAAAGGCCAGAAAGCAGATGAGTTTGTTGAGTGTCTTGGGCTTTGTGATAGCGAGGTGATTCGGCTTGAGGCAGACGATTTGCCTTTACCTCATATGGGCTGGAATACAGTGTCTGCTAAAACAGGCCATCCCTTATTTAAAGGTGTTGAAGAAGGGGAATATTTCTACTTTGTACACAGTTTCGCAATGCCAGTCGGCAGCGACACGATAGCTGAAAGTGATTATGGCAGCCCTTTTTCAGCAGCGGTGCAAAGCGGCAACTATTTTGGTGTCCAGTTTCACCCTGAACGCTCTTCTAAAGCAGGGGCCAAGCTTATTCAAAATTTCTTAGAACTTTAAAAGGGATTGATTGTGATTATTCCAGCTCTTGATTTAATCGAAGGACAGGTGGTTCGCCTTTATCAAGGTGATTATGGTCAAGTGACCGAATACAAAGTTGATCCAGTGGAGCAATTTAGCTTGTACCACCAAGCGGGTGCAAATTGGCTTCACCTAGTTGATCTGACTGGCGCAAAAGATACGGCTGCGCGTCAGCTTGATTTGATTGCGAAACTGCTCTCAAGTACTCCAGCAAATATTCAAATTGGTGGCGGTGTTCGCACCGAGCAAGATGTAGTGGATTTGCTAGAGGCAGGAGCGCAGCGAGTAGTCGTCGGTTCGACGGCAGTGAAACAACCTGAACTGGTAAAAGGTTGGATGAAAAACTACGGTGCTGAAAAAATCGTTCTCGCTTTGGATATCAATATCGACCGAAATGGAGTACGTAAAGTAGCAGTTTCCGGCTGGCAAGAAGACTCAGGCGTAACCATTGAGGCGCTTATTGAAGACTTCCTAAAGGTGGGCTTAAAGCATGTTCTATGTACTGATATTTCACGTGATGGCACTTTGCAAGGCTCCAACGTTGAGCTTTATGTTGATTTATGTAAACAGTATCCGCAGGTACAGTTTCAATCTTCAGGGGGAATAGGTTCACTTGTTGATATTGAAGCCTTGAAAGGCTGTGGTGTTGCAGGCGTGATTGTTGGCCGTGCGTTGCTTGATGGTAAGTTTACAACAGAGGAGGCATTTGCATGCTGGCAAAGCGAATAATCCCATGCCTTGATGTCCGTGATGGGCAGGTTGTCAAAGGTGTTCAGTTTCGTAACCATGAGATCATTGGCGACATTGTGCCTTTGGCAAAACGATACGCTGAAGAAGGAGCGGACGAGTTAGTGTTTTACGATATCACCGCTTCAAGTGATGGCCGTGTAGTGGATAAGAGCTGGGTGGCGAGAGTTGCTGAAGTGATTGATATCCCTTTCTGTGTCGCTGGTGGTATTAAGTCGTCGCAAGATGCCTCGAGAATATTAGAGTTTGGTGCTGATAAAGTTTCCATCAACTCTCCCGCATTAGCAAAGCCGGAATTGATTACTGAACTCGCGGATAAGTTTGGTGTTCAGTGCATCGTGGTCGGCATCGACTCGTATTTTGATAAAACCTCAGGCCGATATCAGGTTTATCAGTTTACTGGTGACGAACAACGAACAAAGGCCACGCAGTGGGAAACTCGTGATTGGGTCCAAGAAGTTCAAAAGCGAGGAGCAGGAGAAATCGTACTTAACATGATGAACCAAGATGGCGTGCGAAATGGATACGATATAGAGCAGCTCAACATGGTGCGTCAGGTGTGTAATGTGCCGCTTATTGCTTCTGGTGGGGCAGGAAAAATGGATCACTTTGCTGCGGCCTATTTAGAAGCGAATGTAGATGGCGCCTTAGCCGCTTCTGTTTTCCATAAACAAGTGATTAATATTGGCGAATTGAAACAGTATTTAAAACAACGGGTTATTGAGGTACGGTTATGACGTTCAAAGTGGAAGAAGCCAGTTTGCTAACCGAGAGAATCAACTGGAGTAAAGTCAATGGACTTGTGCCTGCTATCATGCAGGACTTTCGTTCCAGCCAAGTACTTATGATGGGGTACATGAATCGGGAGGCGCTGGCTAAAACGGTCGAAACAGGCAAGGTAACGTTTTTCTCCCGAACTAAGGAGCGCCTTTGGACTAAAGGTGAGACATCGGGCAATGTGTTACAGCTGGTCAATATGTCCTTAGATTGTGATAACGACACCCTGCTTGTTAAAGTTGAACCTATTGGTCCTACATGTCATTTAGGCAACACCACTTGTTGGGATGTTGATCCTCAAGAGGAGTCACAAATGGTATGGCTTAATCAACTGGAGCGCTTGCTTGAAGCGAGAAAAAATGCTGATCCGGAATCTTCCTATACGGCAAGCCTATACGCTAAAGGAACTAAGCGTATTTCGCAAAAAGTCGGTGAAGAAGGGGTTGAGGTTGCGTTAGCTGCGACATCTGGAGACAAGTCTGAGTTGGTCTGTGAATCTGCAGATTTGGTGTATCACCTTATGGTATTACTTCAGGATCAGGGTCTTTCAATCAACGATGTCATTAACAAATTAAAACAGCGTCATGGTTAACGGTGTTTTTACCTAACTTTCACTCTAAACTTGTTTTTCTGTGACTTAAGCTATTTATCTTCTGCCTGTGCAACATCTGGGTAGGCGGTAAATAGCAACTTATTTAGTTCTATTTTTAATTGATACTTATAATACTAACCAATCAGCGCCTATAATTGCCTTAACTGATTATCGAGAAAGAGATAATGATCAACTTCTTTAGGGCAGCCCCACTTTTGACACGATTTGTTCTTACCTCTTTTGCATTCTTACTACCTGTTGTTCTTGGTACTATTCTTCTATTTGTTTTGGCACAGGACAGCTTACAGCGTGAAACCAATCGTTCACTCCAATCTGGCGTTGTATTACTTGATAGACTTTTGTGGAATGCGGACGCTGCCGCTCAAAGAGCATACCCGTTTACTCATGGGCAGTGCGATGAGGTTTTGCCTTATATTCGAGACTTAGTTGTCATCATCCCCGATGTTAGGATGATAACTTTGATTAAAGATGGACGAATATATTGCAGTTCGTTACTTGGAAAAGTTGACTCTCCGTTACCCGATTATAGGCTGGTTGATAACTCTTTAGTCCTTATACCAAGCTCCCCTATTAACCCAAAGGAGCCCGCCCTTAGCTTTGTAATAACTCATGGCAATGTGAGTGTTGCTTCTTCTGTTGCTGGTTATTACCTAAAAAATATTTTGACGTTGACTAGCCAAGAAAGATTGATTCACTTACAAATTGGCGATTCTTGGATAGATAAAACAGGTAAAGTCAGTACAAGCTCGATAAGAAGCACCTTAGTAGTCAACTCCAAACACTATCCATACTCCTTGAGTGTATGGCTATCGCATGACGATTATTTGGACTTTATGGTATCTCATAAGCAGACCGCAATGGCTATTTTGATACTCTTTTGCGCAGCAATATCTTGGTATACCTATTGGGTTACCGGAAAACCCGAATCCATGAAGGACAAGATAGAACGAGCTATTCATAACAAAGAGTTTGTCCCTTATATTCAGCCTTACGTTGACAGCCAATACAGGGTTGTCGGTGCAGAAGTCTTAATGCGTTGGGATGATCCACAAGAAGGTCTTGTCCGCCCTGACTTGTTCATCCCCCTAGCGGAAGAGACTGGCCTAATCATACCAATGACTCAATCAATTATGACTCAGGTGAGCGATCAGATTTCGCCTCATCAAAAGTTATTGAGCGATAATTTTACAATATCATTTAATATCTCAGCTAAGCACTGCGTGAATTCTGATCTCTTGGCAGATAGCCTAAGCTTTCTTAACGCTTTTTCACAAAATCAAGTTCGTTTATGCTTGGAGCTGACAGAGCGAGAATTAATCGAAAATACGCAAGAAGCTAGCAACTTATTTAATGCTTTACATGATAACAAGATTCAGCTAGCGATAGATGATTTTGGCACTGGACATTCGAGTTTGAAGTATTTGCATCAGTTCCGGTTCGATGTATTGAAAATCGACCAAAGTTTCATTCGCATGATAGGCACAAACTCAGTATCTGCGCATATCGTTGAAAACTTGTTGGATCTCGCCTCAAGACTTGGGATGAAAACCGTAGCCGAAGGTGTCGAAACAATTGAACAAGTTGAATATCTTACAGCTCGCAATATTCATTGTTTACAAGGCTATTATTTTGCCAAACCAATGCCTATCAAAGATTTTATCCAATTTATTCAACACTCCGGCTAATCTAATGTATAGCTACCTCTCAAACATAAAGTAAAAGCTGTAACCCACAATTAAAGCAGGTATGGCTGAATAAAAGGTTGCAGCAAGGGCTGCCCTTGGAGCAAGAGCGATTGCTGGGAATAACGCATCTCCGTCATTTGATATTGCATTGGCTAGTTGTGTGGAAAGAGGAACTGCTCCTGAGATATAAAGACTCGTTACCAGTATTTGCGGTCCACAACCAGGCAGTATGCCCACAGCAAGGCCGACTAAAGGCATCCACACTCCCCACCCAGAAAAGGCACTTGCAAGGTCAATATTACCCAGTGCGGTCAATAATTCAAAAGACATGAATGCGACTATCACCCAAGCGGTAACAAAATTGGTGTCTTGAGCCGCCTTTTGTAATGGATGAGAAGTGACGGTCTTTGTGTCTTCAGACACGGTAGAGCGATAATCCTTGATTTCTTTGGTCAGTGACCAAAGTAACATGCTGATCACAATGAGTATTGCTCCTAGCCACTCCATTGTCTCCGAGGGTAAAGCAAGCAGTTGATTAATGTCGATTTGAAATGATCCCAATAAAGCAACAACTGTCGCTGGAACGATTAGCCATTTCCAAAATGCACCTTGAAGGTTAATGGCTTTTTTCTCAAAACTACTGTGTTGGTTACTATGTGATAGGCAGATTTGAGAGCCATCTGTGGTATCTTGATTGAGTGGACGTAAGAAGTCATCGGTATGAATAACATTAACTACCCAACCAGACAGGCATCCAACGACAATACCTATACTGACAACCAGTACGCCTATATCAGGCTTACTTGCGATAAGTAAGAAAGCAGCGTCGCCCATTGTTGATGTCAATACAGCGACAATAGCACCAAAGCCCACTTTACCACTGACAAACTGTGTGGTTACAATGATGGCGCCTCCACACCCCGGAAGGGCACCAAGCAATGAGGCAAACAGCACTTGATAGGCTCGAGAGCTCTGGTATAGATTGACTATTTTATTATCTTTGCTCATCCATAGGGAGAGGTAATGATAAATAGCAAGAGTGAAAGCGACATAAGCCGAAACAGCCCAGAATGCATCAGAAAGGGTTACTACCGTTACCATTCGCGTTGCATCATTTAAGAGTAACGCGATGAGTATGGACGGCAACAGGAGCCTTTTATAGGCTGGACGAAACTGAGAAAAGCTCAGCCATGCAGGCAGAGAAAAAGAGAGTCTAACCGAATTCATTGAGCTACAAATGCAAATGATAATGCTTATCAATTTAGTTTTGTGTGACACTAATTGCAACAAAAAATTGTGATTTGGGCATTTATTTTTTCTAACCCATGACAAATCTCAAAATTCAGGTAAAGTATCCCGTTTTGTGAGTAATTGCCCAATATGGGCCTATTTTAGTCGTAGTAGGAAAAAAGATGATTCTAGTTGTAGGTCACAAGAACCCTGATAGTGACAGTATTTGTAGTGCATTAGTAGCGACTGAGCTATTAAAAGCACGTGGTTTGGATGCCATGCCGATTCGCCAAGGTGAAATAAACCGCGAAACTCAACATATTCTTGAAGTTGCTGGGGCTGAGCTACCAGAGCTTCGCACTTCTGTTGCGGGTGAAAAAATTTGGTTAGTCGATTACTCAGATTTAGCCCAAGCTCCAGATGACGTGGCTGAAGCAGAAATTTTGGGTATTGTTGATCACCACAGGTTAGGTGATGTGATGACGATTAACCCAATGGAAGCTTGGATCTGGCCAGTGGGCTGTACCAACACTGTACTTTTCAACATGTTTAAAATTGAAGGGCATGAAATCACCGCTCAAATAGCAAAACTAATGATGTCCGCCATCTTATCTGATACGGTTGGCTTTGCTTCTCCAACTTGCACGCAAAAAGATAAAGATGCAGTAGAGGAGCTAGCCAAGATAGCAGATGTTTGTGATATTGATAGTTTCATAAAAGATCTGTTGATTGCTAAAACAAACATTGAAGGGCTATCTGCTGCTGAGTTAGTTGAGAAAGATCTTAAAGGCTATCCATTCAATGGTCGTGATGTTGTGGTAGGTCAGGTTGAACTGGCAACTCTAGAACAGGTTGATGGCATGATTGATGCGCTAGAGCAAGATTTAGAGCGTCGCTGCGAACAAGATAATCTCGCTTTTTCTGCCGTTATGTTGACCGATATTACGACTGCACAAACTCGACTATTGTATAAGGGTGAATGGGCAGAGAAGCTGGCTAAACATGAGTGTGATGGCATCCTGATGATGGAAAATACCTTGAGTCGTAAGAAACAAGGTTGGCCTTGGCTACAAACTGAACTGGTATAATTACTTAGTTAATATCGTCAAGCGCCAGCAGAAATGTAGGCGTTTTATTTAAGGAAAACTCAATGTCACAATCACTATCAGCACAAGAGATTGAAACTGTACTTAAAATGCGTGAAGACGAGCGATTTAGCTACGCAATCAAAGAAATCGTTAAGCACAAGAAGGTTTGGATACTCACTGATGAGCATGGCTGTGTGATGCTTAATACCGAAGACGAAGATTGTGTCCCTATTTGGCCTCATCATGAATTTGCTAGTTTATGGGCGACAGGAGAATGGCAACACTGCAAAGCCGAGTGCATTTCAACCGCAAAGTGGTTCAGTCGTTGGACACGCGGCTTAGAAGATGATGATTTGTCTGTAGTGGTCTTTCCTAACCAGAATGAAGAAGGGTTGGTTGTATACCCAGATGAATTTGAATTCGAACTGAGAAAGGCAGAGAAAAAACGTTAGTTGATATACTCATTCACACATAGGTGATATCAGTAGGCGATAAGCTTATACAGCTCCGTTGATTTCGCCTCTTTGACTGCATTTTTCAACACACCTTGGCTCTGATAGCGTTTGAGTATAATATCGACCGCGCGTTTTGTATCGACCAAGTTCATACCTGATTTTAGCTCTGGTTCGTAAAGTATTTTAAGCAATATCACGTCTAATGGAGAAAGCAGGTCTTCGGGCGTTTCATCATTAAATATGGAAGGGTAGGCGGCTTTTGAATCGTTAGGGAGTCCCATTGTTTGGGTGACTTCTTCAACAATACAAGCTAGCAGCTTGCCGTGTTCCCTTGCTTGATCAACCGGTATAATAATCACTGCTGAGTCAATTTCATTGGTCGTCTTGTTTGTTCTGTATCCCGCTTTACATATTGCGCCGTGAGCGTACTTCAGCGCTTCCTCTCCAAGCTCTCGTTTAATATCATTGTACCACTTCGATTGCTGAGTATAGATCCACACAATGTTTGCATCGGTTCGTTTTGACACTCTCGTGATCCTGTGCCCTGTAATCGAGGAGAGATCACTAATATGGGTATTGGCCAGTTGGTTATGCAAAGCTTGATCTGCGACTTTATGCTCAATCCATATTCGCACAGGCTTGTTCCATTTGGTTAGGCGCTGGATACCCTCAGAATACTCATTTTTTAACGCGACTTCTAAAAACGCTTGTTTGACAAAGTCAGTATCTAGCCAAGTTTGGTTCGCACATAGAGCGTTGCTAGTTGCCCCCAAGCTAATTAACAACCCTAATACCATCCTTGGTGCGTAGTACATAATCCTGAGCCTTTATTTAAAGCATGTGGCTTTGTTGAAATGACTCTCAACCATACGTTGAGTGATAATGTTATTTGGACAGGTTAGGATCTCCTGAGTATTGCCAGCTTCAACAACTTTACCGTCATGCATCACCATCACTTGGTCTGTGATGTGTTTCACCACGCCTAAATGCTGAGAAACGTATATGAAGGATACGCCCATTTCTTCCTGTAACTCGAGGAACAGATTAATGATTTGGGAGCGCATCGCCATATCCAATCCATTGAGCGCTTCGTCAGCAACAATGACTGAAGGTTGTAGTATTAAAGCTCGTGCTAAGCATATTCTTTGCTTTTGGCCTGCTGCGAGCATCTGAGGGTAAAAGTAGGCGTGTTCAGGAAGTAAGCCCACTTTGAGCAACACATCTTTTACTCTCGACATTCTCGCTTCGGGTGTCATCTCGGTGTTTCGTTTCAGTGGTCCTTCGAGAAGATGCCCGATTTGCAGCCGTGGATTGAGAGAGGTATTGGGATCTTGGAATATCATCCTGATTAGTTTACAGCGGGTAGAGTAATCTTTGTGCTCTAATCGCTCACCATTAACTTTTATCTCACCTTCTGTTGGTTCAATGACCCCCGCGAGCATTCTCGCAAGTGTCGATTTACCTGAACCATTCTGACCAATTAAGCCTAATGTTTGTCCTACTTCAAGTCTAAAACTGACCGGTTTTACTGCTTGATGAACTTTTTTATGGAAAAGACCCGCTCTGGTGACAAAGGTTTTGCTGAGTTGATCGACTTCTAGTAAGGCACTCATACTTTTTTCTTCTCCATGTTCAGCGGGAAGTGGCAGGCGAATTTGTGCGTTTTTACTCGACGAGTTTTAGGCATTTCAACACACTGGCGCTGCGCATGCGGGCAACGAGGGCCAAGCCTACACCCAATCGGTAAGTGCTGTAATGGAGGTATGGCTCCCGGTAGAGACTCGAGTTTCTGTTTGTGCGGAATAGCTTCGCTGAAATCTGGCATTGCCTTAAGCAGAGCAACGGTATAAGGGTGCTTGGGTTGGGCAAGAATCTTTCTCGTATCGGCTGATTCTACAGATTGGCCACAGTACATAACGGTAATTCTGGTCGCCCACTGCGTGATTGTTGTAAGGTCATGTCCTATGAGCATGATCGACGTGTTATTGATTTGATTCATACGACTGAGCAAACGCAATATTTGCGATTGAGTGATAGGATCAAGATCATTGGTCGGCTCATCGGCGATAAGAAGTTTTGGTTTAGCCGCGATCGCCATGGCTATCATAACCATTTGACACTCACCATCAGTGAGCTCATAGGGATAGCTTGACATGATCTCGACGTGATTCTTAATTCCTACTTTGTGCAATAAGGTAATCGCTTGTTTTTTGCGCCATTTAAATCGCTCCCACCATTTTCCTGAGAATGCATGTGAGGGTATGGACTCGATTAACTGTTTGCCGACTTCTTCAGAAGGGTCAAGACAAGTAGAAGGTTCTTGAAATATCATCGCGATATCTCTGGCGATCACCCGCCTGCGCTCTTTGGCTGTGAGTTGTAACAAGTCAACATTACCTAAACGCATCCGATCAGCGGTGACTTTCCAGTTCTCTTTGCAAACACCGACAATGGCTTTTGCGACAAGACTTTTACCTGAGCCTGATTCTCCTACTAAGCCACGAATCTCACCTTCGTTCATGGTTAGACTCATGCGATCGACCGCCTTTACTAACCCTTGAGGGGTCTCAATTTCGATCGTTAGATGACGAATATCGAGTAATGGCATTATTCTATCCCTGCATTGAGAGCTTGGCGGACCCCTTCACCCACGAGGTTGATCACAACAACGGTAAACATAATGGCTAAACCAGGCAAGGTAACTGTCCAAGGTGCTAGGTAAATCAACTCAACGGAATCGCCAAGCACGGCCCCCCATTCTGTACTTGGGGCTTGAGCGCCTAACCCCAAAAAGCCAAGCGCTGTGATATCTAAAATGGCTATTGATAGTGCAAGAGTAATTTCTGATGCGATAACGACCAGTATATTGGGCAATATAGAGTTCCAAAGTAGGTAAAAGTCGTTTGCGCCATCAAGGCGGGCGGCGATGATGTAGTCTTTTTCAACTTCGGTGTGCACCGCAATATAAATGGAACGAACGAAACGAGGGATCAAGGCTAAACATATCGCGAGAAGGATATTAAACTCGCCAAAGCCAAGAAAAGCGACAAATATGATAGCGAGCAGAAGTGAAGGAATTGACATTATCGTATCGAGCAAGTGGTTGAGAACGCTCGATAACAGACCTTTCGTCATTCCCGCCAAAATACCGATTAAGCAACCTACGATTGTGGCAACGAGTGTAATGATAACCGCTGCACCAAAAGTAAGCTGAGACCCGACAATTAGGCGGGAAAGAATGTCTCGTCCTAGGTCGTCGGTTCCTAGAAAATATTCCACAGTACCGGAAGGATCCCATGATGGAGGGATAAGCAGTTCGCCAGTTTGAGCCTGAGGATCATGTGGTGTGAGCCAAGGTGAGGTTAGGGTAATGATGATGATAATTCCCAGACACCAGAGTCCAAACATTGAAAGCCCGTTCGAACGGTAACTGCGCCAGAACCGCTCGAATTGCGTAGGAATACGCTCTTCCTGATAAATATTATCGGTTAGCATACCACTCTTTCCTTACCAGCGGGTTGACCATAGCACCCATTAGATCCGATAAAATATTGGCCGTCAGTACCAAGGTTGCCACTACCATTACCCCTGCTTGAATCGAAACATAGTCTTCATTAGACAAAGCATCTAATAGCCATCGTCCAATACCGGGCCAGTTGAAAATGGATTCGGTAATAATTGCGAGTGTTAACATGCTTGATAACTGCACGCCGATTTTAGGAATGATCGGGGGAATGGCGTTTCTTAACACATGTTGGGTGACAATTTCGTAGGTAGCAAGCCCTTTAATTTTTGCCGCTCGAATATAGTTTTGGCTCATGACATCGGCAACCGATGCCCTCATCAAACCGATAACTTGAGTGGTTGGTGTTAAGGCCAACACCAAGCATGGCAGTATCAGATGCTCGAGTACGCTTTTAAGCGCATCTGCACGGTATTCACCTTGAGTTAAAAATGAGTCTATGACGGCAAATCCAGTAAAGTGGTCGATTTCATAAAGGAGGTCGTAACGCCCTGCAACCGGGAAAAACTCAAAATGGAGTGAGAATGCCATGATCATAAGCAGTGCGACCCAGAAAATAGGGGCTGAATAACCTGACATAGAAGTAAATGAAATAGCAGTATCGATCCATTTCCCTTGTTTCATCCCAGCCAGCGTCCCAACTGGAATACCAATCAGAAGAGAAAAAACGAAAGCGATTAAGCATAACTCAAGAGTGGCTGGAAACACGACAGCAAGTTCATCCACTATCGGTACCCCATTTTTGGTCACGCCGAAATTGAGGTGCATTAGCTCACCTACATAGGTCATCCAACCTTGCCAAAAACTTTCCATAAGCCAAGGTGAGTCAGGATCTAATCTAAGCAAACTAAAGCCGACCATAGACAGGATAAGCATGGTGATGATAAAAAGATTAAAGCGTTTAAGCGTGTAGAGAAACATTATTTTATCCTCTCTACGGTATCAAAAGGCTGGACATTAAACGGGCTCACTTTAAATCCTTTTAATGACGAATCGTAAGCCTGAAATTGCATTCCGTGACTAAGAGGAATCACAGGAAATTCTTCGTTAAGTATGTTTTGCGCTTGTTTATATAAATTGAGTCGGTAGCGTGGTTTGTCGACCTCAAGCGCTAGATCGAGCAAAAAGTCGAAATCGGCGTTACACCAGCTAGAGACGTTAAGACCCACTTTTTTAGAATCGCAAGACAGTAAAGGCCTTAGGAAGTTATCAGGGTCACCTGTATTGGCGATCCAGCCCGTCAGATAGAGATCAACCTCTTGGTTATTAGCAACATTAGTCCGATCGAAGCGATCGTCTGTGAGTAGTTTTAACTTGATGCCTATATCGGCAAAATTTGCTTGAATTAATTCCGCTGTTTTTCTTGGACTTGGGTTATAGGCTCTTGGCTCAATTGAGACTGACATGGTTAACTCTAAACCTTTACCGAACCCTGCTTCCTTGAGCAAAGCAATGGCATAGTTTCTGTCGTAGCGAATTTGGACACTGTCTTTCAGATAGGCCCAGGAGTTGGGCGGAAGCACCGAATACGCTTGGCTTCCAGTACCATAATAGACAGATTCAAGTATGTTCTGGCGATTGATGGCGTAGTTTAGCGCTTTTCTCACTCTAGCATCACTGAGTGCGGGATTAGTGGTGTTGACGGCGATAAAGGAGATATTCATCGCCGGTTTTACCATAAGCTTGATGCTCTCTTGTTTTTTGATCGTCGGGATTTGGCTTGATAGGGGAGAGCTTAATACGTCACATTCGTTGCGTAGTAGCTTGGCCAGAGTTCCCGTGCCGCGGTGAGAAATATCAAATACGATTTGACTCATTTTTGGCTGACCTTGCCAATAACTATTGTTGCGTTTTAGTCGTATCAGGTCGTTAACCTGATAATCAGTTAAATAAAATGGCCCAGTACCGATAGGGTGAGTATCTATTTTAGGTTTGTCATCGGCGAGCATGAGGCTTCTGGCATATTCTGCTGAATGAATAACCGCATGACTGGTCGCGATATTAGATAAAAATGTATTGTCTGGACGGCTCAAAGTGAAGCGCACTTGATGATCTGAGAGCGCCTCAATATCGAGCAAAAGGTCTTGGAAATCGATACCGCTAAACCAAGGATAGAGCCCGCTCCCCACATTATGATAAGGGTGTTTCTCATCGATAATACGTTTGAAGCTAAAGACCACATCTTCAGCGTTTAGTGTGCGTGTCGGTGAAAACCATGGCGTAGTTTGAAAAGAGACGTCTTTACGCAAATCAAATACATACACTGTCCCTTCTTTATTGACTGACCAACGGGTTGCAAGATTTGCCACTGGTTTGAAATTGTCAGGGTCAAGAGTTAACAGCGTATCGAAAATTTGCGGACTCAGTGTTTCGGATGTGATCCCGCTATCGACAAGTTGCGGATTAAAGCTGTCAGGGCCGCCCTGGCCGCAGTAAACGAAGCCAGTTTTGCGAATCTTATTGTGATCAATGCCATCACCACAAGCGGAGAGTAAGGTAAGGCCACACAGACTTAATGTCAGTTGAATAAATGCTTTCATAGCGAGAACGATTGTTATGGGCGAAGCACGATATAACGTGCCATTATGCCCTAATAGTTCAGTAATTTACCATTGTTAGTTAGGGATTATTGACTTTTATGTCCAACAAGACAAATCAGCTCACAGTTGAAATGTCATACTTTCGAATCATGCCTCTTAGCTGATGATAGCTCAGACCCAGCATATCGGCAGCTTTACGTTGGTTAAACTTGCTTTGCGTTAATGCCGCAGTGAGTAAGTCGATATCCTGATCTTGCTGCCATGTTTTATAGTCCATTGGGAAGTGGTAGCTGGCTGTGTTTTTTGTCTCTGCGGGGTCTTTTTCCTCGCCATTCGGTTGGGCTTCTTGCCACTGATTGATGAAGGGGTCGAATATCAGGCTATCGATAGGCTCATGATGACGGCCATTTTGGTAAACGGCTCTTTCAACAACATTCTTTAGTTCACGGACATTTCCCGGCCATTGATAGTCAAGTAGCGTTTGCTCTGCGTGTTGTGAGAAACCAACAAAGTACTCAAGATCGAGCTCACGACACATTTTAATGGCGTAATATTCGGCCAGTAACAGAATGTCTGCTTTTCTTCGGCGCAGTGGGGGTAAATGAATCACGTCAAAAGCAAGCCTATCAAGCAGGTCAGCTCGAAAGTTACCTTGTGCAGCCATTTCAGGGAGGTTGGCATTGGTAGCACAGACGAGGCGAACATTAGCGTTAAGGAGTTGGTGCCCGCCCACTCGTTCATATTGACCGTATTCAATGACTCTTAGCAGTTTCTCTTGAACCAAGAGTGGCGCCGTGGCTAGTTCATCAAGAAACAAGGTGCCATTTTCAGCACGTTCAAAGCGACCTTTATGTCTTCCCTTGGAGCCAGTAAAAGAGCCTTGTTCGTGACCGAACAGTTCAGAGTCAATCAGGCCTTCACTCAAAGTTGCACAATTGAGGGAGATGAGGGGCTGGTCCCAGCGTTTGGACAAGTAGTGCAAACGCTGAGCGATAAGCTCTTTACCAGTGCCTCGCTCTCCAATTATAAGTACGGGTCTTTCTATTGAGGCGAGTTTAGAGACTTTGTCGAGGACTTCAAGAAAGGCTGGAGATTCGCCGATAAGGTTTTGTTGCATTCACTCGCTCCCTTGGTGAAATTTACCTAATGTTGGTTAAATTCATCATAGATGAATCACGCTATCAATACAAAATATATTAACTGATTGTTTTATATGACTTTTAAAGTTGGCATGTATCTTGGAATAGGAATAAGGGTTACATTCATCTGAATAATGTTGATAATCTGGCTACAACGACAATGGCCAGAGTATTGGATAAGGAGCTAAGTCATGGGTATTTTTTCTCGTTTTGCTGACATCGTGAATTCAAACATCAGCGCGCTACTGGATAAGGCTGAAGATCCAGAAAAAATGATACGTCTTATTATCCAAGAGATGGAAGACACACTGGTTGAAGTTCGTACTAACTCAGCAAAAGCCTTAGCGGATCAAAAAGAGCTGGCACGTAAAGTCAACGCGATTGATGAACAAATTGATGAGTGGCAAAACAAAGCAACGCTGGCGCTTACCAAAGAGCGTGAAGATTTGGCCAGAGCTGCTCTGATAGAAAAGCAGAAATTGCAAGATATGCTCAAGGGCCTACACACAGAACAAACGCTGGTTGAGGAGACAATCGAAAAACTCACTGGCGAAATCACCAAGCTAGAAAGTAAAATCACAGAAACTCGCGCCAAGCAGCAAGCGCTGGCAATTCGCTCTCAAACCGCGACGGGCCGCCGTGACGTGCAAAAACACTTGCATACAGCACGTACTTCTGAAGCCATGGCAAAATTTGAGCAGTACTCGCGAAAAATTGATGAGCTGGAGGCCGAAGCCGATGTCTACGCACAATCTGGTGACGCCAAGTCTTTAGACCAAGAGTTCGCTGAACTTAAAGCTCAAGATGACATTGAAAAAGAGCTTGAAAGCCTAAAGCAGCAAGTCAAAGGCAAAAAGTAGTTACTGATTAAATCCAGCCTCACACAAGCTGTTATTGGTAAATGAATTGCTCTCACCGATAACAGCGCAAAAACCCGGTTATCCTTGCTTAGCTAAGGGCAGACAATCGAGCTAAGCAATCCGTATTTAGGAGTTTTATATGTCATCATTTTTTTTAGCAGGGCCATTGATTGTTTTTTTGATTTTTGTGGCGCCACTTTGGTTGATATTGCATTACCGCAGCAAGAAAAAAACCGCTGGTGGCCTGTCAGAAGATGATTTTAATCGGCTGCAAACACTATCTGAAAAGGCAGAACAGATGCAAAAACGCGTCGACACTCTAGAGCGAATATTAGATACAGAAACGCCAAACTGGAGACGTCGCTATGAATAACAGAGAGCTGTATAGAGATACACAGAATGGCAAACTTTCTGGCGTATGCGCTGGCATTGCCAACTATTTTGGTTGCGAAGTTTGGCTTGTCAGAATCCTAGTCATCTCAGCCGCTCTTTTGGGAGGTAGCTTTTTGGTACTGCTCGCCTATATAGCCATGACCTTTATGATAGAAAAGCAACCTGATAATTATGTGATGTCCCTTAAAGCCGAGCAGGAGCACAAGCTAAAAAACAAACCTTGGCAACAAGGCCAGACTCCTGATGCATTGCTAAATACGATTGAAAACGACTTTGAGCAACTAGAAGGTAAGGTGCGCGAAATAGAAGCATACGTCACCTCTGAGACCTTCAAAGTAGACAAGGAATTTAGTCGTTTATAAATCAATTGTGGGAGCTAAAGTGACATTTAACAGAAAATAACTAATTATTATAATAATTTACTGGTAAGTATTTGGCAGTCGTATAATCATTCATCTATCTTTGGCCTTGTTGACCTTTTAGGTTGGTTTTTGCGTTGGGCGAACATTCAACCAAAATGCGCAGGCCTAAATATTTCTTTGTGACTATTGGATGACTGATTATGCAATCAAAGCTATTGCTTCTTGCCGCAGCCGCTTTATTGGGTGGTTGCGGTAAAGAGTTACCTCCCGTTCCTGAACCTGACTCTCGGCCCGCAAAACTCTTTACTGTTTCAGTCGGCAATGCACAATTTGAAAGACATTTTCCCGCAACTTCTGAAGCTGGTGATAAAGCCGTTTTGACCTTTCGAGTCCCCGGCCAGCTGCAATCGATAGATGTTTTAGCTGGTCAGCCTGTTGAGAAAGGGCAAGTACTGGCAACCTTAAATCCGGATGAATACGCCTTACTTGCCAAGCAAGCGGAAGCTCAGTTTCGCCTTGCCGATGTTCAATACGAACGATACAAAAAATTGCGCCTTGATAAAGTGGTGTCTGAGCAAGACTTTGATCAAGCCAAAGCCAATCATAATTCAGCAAAAGCGACGTTAGAACAGGCCCGCGCCAACTTACGTTATACCAAGCTTATCGCCCCCTATGATGGCACAGTATCAATTGTACCCGCTGAAACTTATCAATATATCGCTGCCAAACAAGGCGTGATGAACATCCAAACCAATAGTCTAATGAAGGTGCAATTTCAGTTGCCCGATCATTTGTTAAACCGTTTCGCCTCTGGAATTAATCTTACCGCAACCATGAAGTTTGATGCTTTTCCTGAAAAAAGCTACCTACTGGAGTTCCAAGAGGTAGACACAGAAGCAGACCCTAAAACTGGTTCCTATAAAGTGACTATGGTGATGGAGCGTCCCCTGGATATAGGGATCCTTCCCGGAATGGCAGGGGAGGTTAACGTCAAAGTCGACTCTATCGGTGCGACGAAAATTCCAAGTTCCGCGATTTTTGAACAAGACGGCAAAACTTGTGTTTGGCGCGTCGACTCCTCCGGCGTGGTCGGGAAAGTCAGCATAGTACTGGATGACAAGCGTCAGGTGAAAAGTGGTCTTGATGATGGCGATCTTATTATTGTTTCCGGAGTGAACGGTATCGAGCCTGGCATTAAGGTTCGTGAGTGGGTCAAGGAGAGAGGGCTATAACATGAAGTTATCTATAGGTCTTAGTGTGCTCGCTTGCGCTATCGCACTCACTGGGTGTGGTAAGAAAGTCGAGTATGTTGACTTTGGTATGCCCAAAGTCAAAGCCGTGCAAGCCAGCAGTGATGTAGAGCAAGACAGTTTGTACTTTCCGGCGGTAGCCAATGCTGCCGAGCGCGCTCCTTTAAGTTTTCGAGTCTCTGGTGAAGTCAGCAAGCTCAATGTCAAAGAGGGCGACAGAGTGAGAAAAGGCGATGTGCTAGCTGAGCTTGACCCAACGGATTATCAGCTAGATGTTGATAACGCGAGCGCTAAGTACTCAGTCATCAATAGCCAATATAAACGCTCAAAACCTCTGGTTGCTAAAGGCTTGTTGGCGCGTTCTCAGTTCGATGAAATTGCGGCGAATCGCTTGATCGCTCTAAGTGAATTGGAGCTCGCTCAGCTGAGATTATCCTTCACCAAACTATTGGCGCCTGTGGACGGGATTATTTCGCGGGTTAATCTCGATCAATTTGAAAATGTTCAAGTTGGCCAGCAGGTGGTCAATATACACAGCATAGATAGCGTTGAAGTGCTGATTCAACTTCCAGATAGCCTCTACACCAATCAGCCTGAGCCAGAGACTTTATCTCGCATCGAAGCCTTGGTAAAAGTGCCAAGTGGTAATGAATACCCAGCAAAGATTAAAGAGTTTACCACAGAGCCAGATCCGAACACGGGCACTTATACCGTTACCTTAGCTCTGCCTATGCCAGAGCAAGAATACATATTAGATGGTATGGCGGTGGAGGTGACCACAGACAACTATCAGATTGGTATGAGCCGAAGCAATGGCGTATTAATCCCGATTGAAGCTGTGTTCAATGCCGATGGGGATGATATAGGTAGAGACAATAAATTTGTTTGGCTGCTGGATGAAAACAATACAGTGAGCAAGCAAAAAGTTACCGTTGGCAAAGTCACTAAAACGGATTTGCAAGTGGTTAGCGGTTTGAAAAACCAGCAGCAAGTGGTTGTTGCGGGCATTTCAAGACTACAAGAGGGAATGAAAGTGGAAGTGATTAAGCAGGAGACGGGAAATGAGTGAGCAAGTAAACCATCAGTCTTCGCAAGATGAAAACATTACTGGTATCGCCGCCTATTTCATTCGTAATCGCGTCATTAGCTGGATGATTTCGCTGATTTTCCTTATCGGTGGTGTGTCGGCTTTCTTTGGTCTGGGACGCCTAGAAGACCCTGCCTTTACTATTAAAGATGCCATGGTGGTGACCTCTTACCCAGGGGCAACGCCGCAGCAGGTCGAAGAAGAGGTCACATATCCGATTGAAAAAGCCATTCAGCAATTAACCTATGTTGACGAAGTGAACTCCATCTCCAGCCGTGGTTTGTCGCAAATTACGGTCTCGATGAAAAACAACTATGGGCCTGATGACCTGCCACAAATTTGGGATGAGCTGCGTCGCAAAGTCAACGATCTCAAAGTGCAGCTTCCCCCCGGTGTCAATGATCCAAAAGTGATTGATGACTTTGGTGATGTGTACGGCATCTTGCTGGCAGTGACAGGTGATGGCTACTCATACAAAGAGCTGCTCGATTATGTCGATTATCTGCGCCGAGAGCTTGAATTAATCGATGGCGTGAGCAAGGTATCTGTATCGGGCCAGCAGCAAGAGCAGGTGTTTATTGAAGTCTCGATGAAACGCTTAAGCAGTCTTGGTTTGGCGCCCAATACCTTCTTCAATTTGTTGTCGACTCAAAACGTGGTGTCTGATGCTGGCGCAATTCGAGTGGGCGATGAGTATATCCGCATCCAACCAACGGGAGAGTTTGAAAACGTCGACCAGCTTGGTGACTTGATCATCACCGAAAGTGGTGCCCAAGGTTTGATTTACTTGCGAGATGTAGCCGAAATCAAGCGCGGTTATGTGGATGTTCCTGATAACATCATTACCTTTAACGGCCATCTTGCACTTAACGTCGGCATTTCTTTTGCCCAAGGCGTGAATGTGGTGGAAGTGGGTGAGCGCTTTGATCGAAGACTTGCCGAGCTTAAATACCAACAGCCAGTAGGTGTTGAGATTGCTGAAGTCTATAGCCAGCCCAAAGAAGTCGACAAATCCGTCAGCGGCTTTGTGGTCAGCCTTGGCCAAGCGGTTGCCATCGTTATTATTGTCCTGCTGTTTTTTATGGGGCTTCGTTCTGGACTATTGATTGGGCTTATTCTGCTGCTGACCGTATTTGGTACTTTCATTTTCATGAAGTACTTTGCGATTGATCTGCAACGTATATCTCTTGGAGCACTGGTGATCGCGCTTGGTATGTTGGTTGATAACGCCATTGTGGTGGTCGAAGGCATATTGATAGGCACGCAAAAAGGGCGATCGCGAATGCAAGCGGCGACCGATATCGTCACGCAAACTAAATGGCCACTACTTGGTGCAACCGTGATTGCCGTAACCGCATTTGCGCCAATCGGTTTATCGGAAGATTCAACCGGTGAGTATTGTGGAACCTTGTTTACGGTTTTACTTATCTCTTTAATGCTCAGCTGGTTTACCGCTATTTCTTTAACGCCGTTTTTTGCCGATATGTTTTTTAAAGGGCAAAAAATCAATGCTGATGGCGAAGATAACGACCCATATAAAGGTATGGTGTTTACCCTTTACAAAGGGTTCCTTGAATTTTGTATGAAGCGTGCTTGGCTCACCGTGGTTGTCATGATCTTAGGCCTTGCCGCAAGTATTTATGGCTTTACTTTTGTTAAGCAGTCTTTCTTCCCATCATCGACTACCCCTATGTTTCAGGCCGATATTTGGCTGCCAGAAGGCACGGATATTCGCGCGACCAACACCAAACTTAAAGCGCTGGAGTCTTGGTTATCTGACCAAGAGGGGGTCGAGCATATCACCACCACGGCAGGTAAAGGTTTACAGCGCTTTATGCTGACCTATGCGCCAGAGAAGAGCTATGCCGCTTACGGTGAAATTACGACTCGGGTGACAAGCTACGAGCAGTTGGCAACGCTGATGTCCAACTTCAGGGCGCATGTGGAGCAAAACTTCCCTGAAATTAACTACAAGCTCAAGCAAATTGAACTTGGCCCAGGCGGCGGCGCAAAAATTGAAGCGCGTGTGATTGGTTCTGATCCTACTGTGCTGCGAAGCATCGCAAAACAGGTCGAAGACATTATGCACGCAGACCCAGGTGCGACCAATATTCGTCATGACTGGCGTGAGCGAACTAAAGTGCTAGAGCCACAATTTAACGAAGGTCAGGCAAGGCGCTATGGCATCACCAAAGCCGATGTCGATGAGTTCTTGGCCATGTCTTTCTCTGGTAAGTCGGTGGGTGTGTATCGCGATGGCACGACGTTAATGCCGATTGTGGCGCGTTTACCTGAAGAAGAGCGGATTGATATTCGCAACATTGAGGGCATGAAGATCTGGAGCCCAGCGCTGAGTGAATATATTCCACTTCAGCAAGTCACTTTAGGGTATGACATGCGTTGGGAAGATCCGATCATAGTGCGTAAAAACCGCAAGCGTATGCTGACTGTAATGGCAGACCCAGATTTGCTTGGAGAAGAAACAGCCGCCACATTGCAAAAGAGACTGCAACCTCAAATTGAAGCGCTTGAGCTGCCTTCAGGCTATGCGCTGGAGTGGGGCGGGGAGTATGAGTCTTCTGGTGATGCGCAAGCCTCGCTCTTTACCACTATGCCGATGGGTTACTTATTTATGTTCCTCATCACTGTGTTCTTGTTTAACACAATCAAAGAACCACTGATTGTGTGGCTCACAGTACCATTGGCCATCATAGGTGTAACAACCGGGCTTCTTGTGCTGAATACACCATTTGGCTTTATGGCGCTGCTGGGTTTCTTGAGCCTGTCGGGTATGCTGCTGAAAAACGGTATTGTCCTTTTGGACCAAATCGAGATCGAGATGCAGTCAGGTAAAGATCCTTATCTTGCGGTAGTGGATGCCTCGCTTAGCCGTGTGCGCCCAGTGTGCATGGCGGCAATTACGACCATTTTGGGCATGATCCCGCTACTGCCTGATATCTTCTTCAAACCTATGGCGGTGACCATAATGTTTGGATTAGGGTTTGCCACTGTATTAACTCTAATTGTTGTGCCAGTGCTTTATCGAATCTTCCATAAAGTACAAGTGCCAAATTAATTGATATAGAAAAGCGCCTCCACAGTGAGGCGCTACTAATAAGTGACGTAGGAAAGAAAATGGATACCACATGTGCTTGGGCGATGAATCATCCGCTCGAAAGAGACTATCACGACAAAGAATGGGGCGTTCCCGTTTATGATGACCGAGTCTTGTTTGAGTTTATTACTCTAGAAGGCGCACAAGCGGGCTTAAGTTGGATCACGATTTTGAAAAAGCGAGAAGGTTACCGCGCGGCATTTCAAAACTACGATATCGACAAATTAGCCAAGTGTGATGAAACATCGGTCGAAGCGATCATCAACCAATTTGATGTGGTTAAACACAAAGGAAAAATCAACTCAGTCTTTAGCAACGCGCGCGCCGCAAAGGCTCTGATTAAAGAATACGGCAGCCTATCAAACGCCTTGTGGCAGTTTGTCGATGGCAAACCCATAGTCAACCACTGGAGCGCCATGGAGCAAGTCCCCGCTTCCACAGAACAATCCAAAGCCATGAGTAAATTTTTAAAAAAGAATGGTTTTAAATTCGTCGGTGAAACTATCTGCTACGCCTTTATGCAAGCCATCGGCATGGTCAATGACCATTTGGTGGAGTGCCCGAAGAGGGAAGTTGAGTGAAAGGTTCGTTCATTGTTGGAACCATTAGACTTAGGTAGATTCCCGTCATATTCCTTGGGGCTATTGTCTACGTAACAGGAACTTTCTTAACTCTCTTTCTGAGCGCATAACGTGCAGAATAAATACCTTGTCATCTTCTTGTTTGTAGAAAATACGGCACGGATTAACAATGACTTCACGATAGTTTAAATGTTTGAGCTCGGCCGTAATGCGTCCAGATTCAGGAAAAGCTTCTAGGCGCTCTACTTTGGAAAATATTGTTTGAACCAACCGTTTTGCCATTTGAACATTTTCAAGTGCGATGTATTCAGCGATATCATTCAGATCAGATAGTGCAGGATCAGTCCAAATTACTTGAGCCATTTTGCCATTTTGCCATTTTGTCCTTAGCTTCTTGATGACTAACAACGTCGCCATCCGCTAATGCACGCTCACCCCGAGCAATCCCCTCAAGAATAGCTAATCGATTTTGCATAAATTCATAGTCTTCAACATCAATTAAATACGCTGAGGGTTTACCATGTTCGGTAATTAAGACAGGCTCTTTCGTATCGTGGAGATCTGCAAGAATTTTAGTTGCTTGACGTTTAAGTGAGGTAACGAGTTCTACTTTCATAACAGCAGCTCCAAAGAAACACAAAAGTGATACTATTCTATCACTTTGAGTATAGCAAGTGTTGACTCTGCAGTGAAACCTGAACAATGTATGCACCAGTTAAGTATTTTGGAACGAATAAGTAATATACCAATAGTTGATGGAAAAAGTTGTGGTGCGATAGGTTTGGGTGGGACAACCATACTTATTTGGTACTTTCTTTCTACTCACCAATTCTTAGAGGCACTCCAAATTCCTTACCGTTTAGGCTAAATGCCTACCAAATTAGTCATTTCGCTTAATGTGCAATTAATGGCGCATTGATACAATGCGGCCTTTGTCTTTGTTGAGTGCTGAGTATGCCGCTACATTTTCCTAGACCAACACGAAGAGCAGGGTATGCACCTGTTCAAGAAGAGATCAAATTATCGCCGCAACCTCGTATTGCTGAAACCAACAATACCCCTGTGGCAAAATTTGAATGCCGGATTAAAATTCATGCACCGAAAGACAGTTTAAGTTCTTTGCAAACGGGTGTATTCAGTTTGGCTAAAACCCCTGAAGAAACACGCATCCAGAGCTGGAAAAAAGCCGAAGAGATACAGCCTCATCGCCATATTATTTTGACTGCCAAATGCTTTAAACCAGAGCAGAAATCACTTATCTGTGAGCGGTTTTTAAATATGGGGATAAGTCAATCTTATACTCTTTCGCCAAAACCGATCGACTCTGAGCATATTAATGCCGAGTTTATTCCTTTTATCCCTGTGGTCGAGAGTGATGACAGGCTAGGTCACGCAGCGCACGGTTATTATTATTACTTTTATGATGGCCAGCTAGTCTATGAAATGGCGATACTCGGCAAAGGCCGAAGTGCTTGGCAAATTACCCGCTCAGCACCGAGTGGGATCAGTCAAGAGCTTATCAGCAAACACACCTACACTACGTTAATGGTGCCTGTGAAAATAGAGCAGGCTTCGCCAGCGCCTCAACATATCTTTTATCGTCGTCAAAAACTCACCAATGATGAACTGGCTGAAATTAACCCAGCGTGGCTGGATGAAAACGCGACTAAAATCGATGTCAATGCCCTAGTTGCAGCGTGCTCTGAGCCTTTACTGGGAAGAGAACAAGTCAATCAGGAGGAGGCTCAAACCACAAGACAAACTCATACCGTTGGTATTAAGTCTGATGGTAAGCCTGAAATGTGGTCTGATATTGCGCCGCAATATGGTCTTACAGCCAAAGCGCTGGTAAAGTTAAACCCTGCTTACGAAAGTGATCCCATGTCATTAAAAGTAGGGGATACGCTAAATGTCAGCGAGCAAGCTTTTTTTGAGTCAGGTACATTAATAGCAGAGCAGCCTTGTCCCCAAACTGACTTTACCGTTGGCAAAGCTTACCCTTATGGCAATGTATGGGGACAATACGCTAAACCCCAGCTGTCGCCCTCGGTATTACATCTTTTTGAAGATGCGCGCATACCAGAGCACAGTCCTGTTTTTAATGTGCAAAAAGTACAAGAAAAGACGCTGCGTATTGGTGTGTTTTTTGATGGCACAGGCCAAAATCGTCTCAACGACTTGTACAAAGAAAGCCGTGGGGTTAAATCGCGCACCAATGTTGCACGATTGTTCGAAGCTTATCCACTAGATGATGATTCGCAGAAAACTTATGTCTCGGGAGTGGGTACCGTTGATGATGCTTGGCAAAACCCAACGGTGATTGATGAAGGTGACGATGAGAGCGACTTAGGCCAAGCGTTCGGTGTGGAGCCAAATCGTCTGCCTTCAGCGTCAGTTTTTCTTGCACCGCCGCTTAATCATATTGTTAATGGAACATTGGAGTTGATTTCAGGCGAGACAGGCGCGTTTTATAAATGGCAAAATTGGACCAAGCAGTATTACGATATTATTGACAGCTTAGTGGATAGTGATGAGTTTAAAAACATTACTCATATAGAATTTGATGTGTTTGGTTTTAGTCGTGGGGCGGCGCTGGCTCGCCATTTTGTAAATGCGATTAAAGATGGGTTACCTGATTACAATAAGCCACGAAATGGCGAATCTTACGGCGAGGTTTTCCCGAACTTACTCGCTCATATTGATGACGAAAGCGTTGAGGCAAAGCATGGTTATTACCCAGATGAAAGCCGCACTTGTAGTGTTCGCTTTGTTGGCTTGTTTGATACTGTAGGCTCGTTTTATCAGGCAGGGGATAATGAAGAAGGTAACTTCCAATTAGATCTTGATTCCAAATGCGCCGAGCGAGTGTTTCAGATCACTGCTCATCACGAATATCGTAAAAATTTTCCGCTTACTTCGCTGCGCTCCAATAAAGGTATGCTCCAAGGCCATTTTTATGAAGAGGCGTTTGCGGGATGTCATACGGATATTGGTGGTGGCTACCCTTCCAAGCATCAATACGACAAACAAGGCTTGCCGGAGCGCTATGGTATGCCGCGCTCTGCCACTTTTAATCGAGAATTGTTCAAAACCGAGTCAATCAGTGGTTTATTCTCAGAAACTATTCGCAGCTCTAACCCTCAACATGCACAGGCTGCGGAGAGTCGCAGGCAAATGTTAATCGATAAAGAGGCGAAAGCTTGGGAGAAAGAATGCCGAGCAAAAGGTCGGTATGGTGTATTAAAAGAGGTGAATCAAAGTTTGTATTACTACGTGTATCACCCGATCAGTAATGGCTTATCAGCTTTGTCTTTAGAGCGCATGAGGCAACAAGGTGAAGTCATGGGTATCAAGTGGCAAATGGATGACTATCAATTACCGCAAGATTTTGATGTATTAACTGGCAGTGATGTTTCACTAACTGCCCTAAATAACAAGCTTTTAGCTCAGCCTCTTGGTAGCATAACCCCAGAACATTGGATGGCAGAAATTCGCCAAAATGATCGAGATTGGATTCATAGACCGCACGATACGGTAATTAACCCCGGGTTTGACACTCTCTACGAAAAAACCGTCAATGGTGTAACAACTGAATCTAACCAACTAAAACGAGTGGTATTTACCAATGATAGTTAGAACACTCCCCATAATTTTTTTATCACTTTTGTTAACTGGCTGTTTTAAAGAAAAACCAGTCGCTGTAGCTAAGATAGGCAATGCAGGCAGCTTGACAGGACCACATGGTATTAATGATATGTGGGTAAGCGATATTTATGGTGGTGGCGCCAATTTCGCTTATGGTGCGGTTCAAGGTTGTTGTGCGAGTGCTTCAATTGGTATTGGTGTGCCAAATGCGATCAAAGGCGAATGGCGGCAAGGTTGGCGAGTAGATTTTAAAAGTAAAGAAAGATGGCGCGCTAAATGGAATGATGACTGGGGGTCATTTTACGAAATACCACATTGGTACCGGATTGATGATGTGATTGATAGCGAATTGGCAAAACAGAAAATCCAGACCATGACAAACTATTACAAAAATCACAAAGCCATTCCTGTAATGCAAGTGTTGGTTGATGGGCCTAAAATCATGGTGCTGTATAAATACTCTTGTAATAGCTCTCGCCCGCAAAATGATTGCACCGTTCGCGATAATGCCGATCCCAATGGTTGGGTTAAACCCACGCCATTCAGTAAGCTTGGTTACTCTACATCAGTTGTTCTTTATGAAGGTATGGGTGAGATATCCGACAAACCATTTGAAGGTTAATGGATTGAGTGGCGTTTACGTCTTATTGGCGGTGAAAACGTACAATCGTGATATAGGCCTCTATCGCAAGTACTGAACAAAGCCATGTCAACCACCCAATAATTTCTCGAATTACCACACTTTAGTGACGAACTGAGGCTAAACTTGCATAGTGTTCAGTACAAGGTTGGTGGCAGCTTGATGGCAAAAATATGTACGGCAATTCTTACTCTAATGCTGGCGTCATTTCAGACTTATGCATCTAATACAAGCTTTCTTACTTTTGAGTTTCCGCCATTTAGCTACAAGTTTGAAGGCCACCCTTCTGGTCCATTTCGAGATATGATCGATGACGTATGTTTGGAGTTAGGCAGTGAGTGCAGCTTTGAAACCTTCCCGACAAGAAGATCCAAGTTTCTGATATCAGAAGGCAAAGGTGATGCTATATACCCAATTGCTTGGTTTGAAAGTCGGGCAGAAAACTTTTATTTCTCCGTTCCTTTTATGATGACCGAATATGGTGTTTTCCTTTCAGCAGAAAACAAAACCACTATTACAAGTGTCGACGATCTTCAAGGCTTACATGTGGGTGTCTTTGGCCCATCAAACACATCAAATTCATTGGAAGATCTAAATGCTATATTGGTCGACAAAGGGCTGAAACCAATGAAAATCATGATTCAAAGAGATGAGAGCGGTAACTTAATGAGAATGTTGGATTCAAATCGGATTGATGCTTATTACAGTAACCGCTCGTTAGGAGAATTTCGTGCAAAACAGTTTGGTATTGAGGGCGTTAGGTATGCATGGAAAGACAAACGTCTGTTGTACTTTGTGGCATTCCCCAAGGCAACAACCGATATCAAGTTTGTCGAAAAATTCAATAAAGCGGCATTGAAGGTTTTTTCAAAACAAGGCTATTTAGAAAGCAAGCTAAATCCATGGGCTATCTCCTCTCCACCGCTTACGGCCGAAACACTCAATCAATACTCGATACCACGTTAGACTGGTTTGTCAAAGCAAGTAAAATGGTGGCTTAACTAAATTGGGTGATTAACTCTCTACCATCAAGGACCAGCTAACGTCTGTCATGTATCCAAGATACAACTTGGCTATGTTCATCATCCTGCTTGTAATAAAAAAGAACACATTAGATAAAACTCAATTAAGAACTTCCCTCCTTAAATTAACGACCATATGTTATTTATATTTCTAATATTTATGGTTTGTTACTTTTGTTTACTCCAACTTACCTTAACTTCTTGAAGACGGCTTGACGGTATAAGGAGCTAGGATAGAATTCATTTGCCTCATGAATGAGGTTAGTATAACTATTATGAATACATATTAAATTACCAGAGATTAGTAATGAAAAATAAATTGGCTCTAACTGCCTTGCTGTCATCTTTATCTTTAACTACTGCCGCACCAGTATTCGCGCAGGGCTTTACAGGAAATTCAACTGGAAATGTCGCTAGCCAAGGATTTAACGGCCCGCATCAAGGAATAAATACTATTAAGCAAGTGTTGGCCGCTGGTTTTTTTAGTGATGATATGCCAGTCACTCTAATAGGGTACATTAAGGCGTCCCTTGGCGGTGATATGTACCTGTTTACTGATGGGACGGGTGAGGTCACTGTTGAAATTGATCATGATAAGTGGTTTGGTCAATCTGTTACTCCAAAAAACAAAGTTCAGCTTTCAGGAGAAATTGATAAAAATATAGTTGGAGTGAAAGTGGATGTAGATAGCGTCCGAGTAATTCAATAATATGAGGTGCTCTTAAAAAGCATCTTCCAGTGCGACCAGATATTGGTCGCACTATGAATATATTTAATGCATACAGTAAGCCTACCCATGATAAGGGCGCGAAGAGGGGGAGACTTTTACTGCTGATCATAAATACGTTCTAGCGCTTCAACTCTTCGCCATTGCTTAGTATCAAAGCTTTGCTGCCTTAGTTCTGCGATTTGACTGTGTTTAATATCGTCAGATAAGCTTGGGGAGGAGAGGATGTCTTGTCTCTTTTCTAGGTAGTTTTCCAAGCTTTGGTTAAATATTTCTCTTTGTTGGTCAAGTTGTTCAAGTCTTTGCGCACCTTCTTCACCGACGAGATTAACTCGGGTTAAGTATTTGTTTTGTATATCTTGTTTAAGAGATTGACTGAGTTGTGCCATCAGCAAGTTATCTCGTTCGGCGCGCTGAATATAGTCTGGTTGATTGGCTAGTGTTTCTTGCAGCAGTAGCGCTTTGGAATCTAGGTCCAAGTCGCGGGTGTTGATGTCTATCTTATCAATGGCCAGTTGGCGCAGGCGGTTTTCTTCATCAAACAAAAGGGTAATTTGCTGCGGGGTAAAATATTGGTTTTGCAGATCTAGGATTTGTTGGTTGAGTTGTTGTAAGGCTGATAGATTGAGAGTGTGAAATTCATTTGGCTCTAATTCAGCTAATGCCGTTTTATAAAAGATGAAGGTGTCAAACAGGCTTTCATCAATCGCTAAGTCTTTCTCATGCTGCTGGGCTGAAAATAAACGCTCTCTGATTTGGGTAAGATCCTGTTCACCCATGCTGGTTAACGTATAGTCGAGCAGATCTCGAGTTGACGAAGTATCGATATGGGTATCACTTTGTGACGGTGACTGAGTTATGTGAGACTCAGTGTCTTGTGAGTGATAAAGAAAATACACCACTCCCGTCAAGATTGAGATGGATCCAAACGTGGCAAGAGTGGTGGTATTCATAACTTGCTCCTTTATAGGCCTTGTAGTTTCAGGCGATTGGCATGTTGGCGGTATAAAGAAACAGGATCAGTTTCAAAAAGATGATGTATACCGAGCAGGCCATTAGTCTCATCGAGATGGTTCATTCGATAGTCATCTCTAATGACTTGGCCTAAGTGTGAGCTACACACGTCAACCAAGCCATCGTTAGGCCCATCAAAGGCGAGACCAAGAATCGCTAAGGGCGTATCAATAGGGTCAAATATATTGGTGAAGGAAGAAGCACCTGTCCAAGAGTAATAGTAGACGCCGTTCGTCTCTAGAAATTCACCATTGCCACATTCAGTACTAGGAACCCCTTGAGGATGGTGCTGGTTAAACCTTGCTAAGCCTTCAGTCGTTAACGCATCAAGGGTTGCCAGCGGATCTTGGTCAAGATCGCGCCCGCCAGATAAAAGCCCGATGATTGTTGTTAGCCCAGTTGATAGCTTTACGGCCAGCGCTTCTAATCGTGAGTCTCTGGGCACGGTATTACGCACTAAGTCAGCGACTTTTGAGCCTTTATTAACCCCGCCAATACTGGTAACCGAAGCGATTAAATCGGGTCTAACTGAAGCCACATAACGAACTGTAGGACTGCCTTGACTGTGTCCGAATAGATTGACTTTCTCAGCCCCAGTGGCTGCCAATAAGAGTTCAACTTGCTCAAGCAGTTGTTCTCCGCGTACTTCTGAACTGTTGGTTGCCGAAACTTGTGCGATATAAACGTCGGCGCCGCCTCGGGCAAGGGCGTGTGGAATGCCATAAAAGTAATCAACGCCGGCAAGTGTATCAAAGCCAAATAATCCGTGGACGAGCACAATGGGATACTTGGTTTGTGTATAGCCGCTGGCGTTAGTTAAAGTGGGTAGCCCTAGACACACGAAACAGAGCAAAGTAAGTACGAGTTTGTTTTTCAAAATTGACCTCTTCTGGTTTGACCTCTGATGAGTAAATAAACATTAGAAGAGGCAAACATTTATACGAAGCTTGAGGTCTATTCTGTCTTGATATTTGCGAATTGAAAAACAAAAACAACACAAAGTATTAACATTAATTTAACCTTTTATTTTAATGATAATATATTCAATAATTTCATACTGTTAGCATGATGTCACTCGTGTGGATTGGGCGGAATAAGCTGTGCTATCAGCATTAATTTGCTGAAAGAAGCTTGGGTAAGAAAAGATGATGTGGGAGAGTGATAACAGCAGGAAGGTGCTTAGATGAAACACAACATCCTGCTTTTGGATTTATTGATTTTGTATGCTTGCGGTGTAGCGCTCTAAGCCCTGCTCTAAATCATCGATAAGGTCGTCTACATTCTCTAAACCTATATGCAGCCTAACCAGTGTTCCGTTAAAGTTTGGATTCGCAACACGTCGTAAAGTTTTAAAGCTATTGGGTTCGTTAGCTAGTATTAAGCTCTCAAAGCCACCCCACGAATAGCCCATTTTAAAATGTGTCATGCCATCTAAAAGTGCTGTGGTTGCCTGAGGTACACTGTTTTTGAGAACGAAGGAGAATAAGCCATTTCCTCCGTTAAAATCCCGTGCGAAAAACTCATGACCAGGGCAAGTGTCGAGGGCAGGGTGACGGACATGATCCACTTCTGGCCTTGATTGAAGCCACTTTGCAACCTTAAGGCTGTTTTCAGCATGTTGTCTTAAGCGTACATCTAATGTCCTTAAGCCACGCAGTCCGAGATAGACATCATCGGGCGAGACACATTGGCCCATTAAGTAGCTTTGCTCCCTTAGCTGTTCCCAGTATTTTTCACTGGCGACTGCTGTTCCCAGCATCACATCCGAGTGCCCGATAATGTACTTGGTTGCGGCTTGTATCGAAATGTCGACGCCGTGCTCAAATGGATTGAATAGCACACCTGCAGCCCAAGTATTGTCGAGCATGACGATAATATCGTGTTTGTGAGCAATCTTAGCGAGCATGGGAACATCTTGAACTTCCATAGTAATAGAGCCAGGAGATTCTAAGAAAAGAACTTTTGTGTTCGGTTGGATGAGGGACTCAATATCTTTACCGATAACTGGGTCGTAGTAGGTGGTATCCACGCCCATTTTTTTCATGATTTTGTCGCAAAAATCACGGGTCGGCTCATAGCAGGTATCGACCATTAAAATGTGATCGCCAGTTTCGACAAAAGAGAGGATCGCATTAGTCACTGCTGCGGTGCCACATGGGTATAACGCACAACCCGCGCCACCTTCGATTTCTGCCATGGCGTCTTGGAAAGCGAAATGGGTGTGGGTGCCTCGTCGCCCGTAAAAAAGCTCTTTGTTACCACGGTTGATTGTGGCGTGGCGCTTGTCAGCCACAGTTTCAAAGACGATAGTCGATGCGCGCTGGATAGGTGGATTGACAACACCTTTGGTCCACTTTTGCTTTCGTCCCGCAGTGATTAATTGGGTTTGTTTGCCTTTTGGCATTGGAAGTCCTTATCGAAAAATGCATTGCTTTATTTAAACCACGCCGATACATGAATATCAAGCTGCTACCGAGGGTTTCTCTATATTATTGTGTTATCTGTAATTATTTAATGCTATTGATACCTAAAGCAAAGGGCTAAATTGGTAGTAAACATGTTCAAGAAAGCGAGAATAGAACGAGCGCTTTTGCCAATCTTTGAGTACAACTTCGTGAGAAGATTCGATGTAGCTTTGCTGCAAAAGATGCATTTTTTCAGTGAACGATTGATCGTCTATTGCAAGCGTTAATTCAAAATTAAGCCATAGGCTGCGCATGTCCATATTGACGGTGCCAACTAAGCAAAACTCTTGGTCGATCACAACAGATTTGGTATGCAGCAACCCACCATAGAACTCAAAAATTTTAACCCCAGATTTTAGAAGCTCTGAATAGAACGCTCTTGATGCCCATTGAACCATCAAGGAGTCATTTTTATGTGGGATGATCAATTCGACTTTGACACCTCGTTGAGCCGTTAGTTTTAGGGTTTCAAGCAGTCCAGCACTGGGGACAAAATAAGGTGTCGTGATTCGTACTGATCGGTTTGCTTGATTAATCGCTAGGGTGAGTACTTGCGATATTAAATGATCGGGCATTCCTGGGCCCGATGGGACTACTTGTATTGGGTGCAACGGGTCATCGGCACTTAAACGGGAAACTGGGGGCTGGGGGAGCGAGCGAGATCCTGTTTCGACCTCCCAATCCCAGCAATGTATGGCAGACAATACGTTAACTGTCGGTCCGGTAATTCGCACCATGATATCAATCCATTGGCCAACTCCTGATCCTTGCTTGAAGTAGGCAGGGTCGACCAGATTCATAGAGCCTGTGTACGCGATCTCGTCATCGATGACTATGATTTTGCGGTGTTGGCGTAAATCGAGACGGCGCAAAAAAATTCGCCAAGGACTGACTTCAAGTGCTTGAACTATCTCGATGCCGGCGGATTTCATCATTGCTACCCAGTGACTTTTAAAAAATCTTGGGCTGCCAGCAGAGTCAAGCAGCAGTTTTACTTTGACGCCTCGTTTTGCTGCCTGTATCAAGGCAGAGGAAACGGCATCGGCTAAGCCACCGGGATGCCAGATGTAAAATACCATACGAATACTGGTTTGAGCGTGTTCAATATCGTCAATGATTGAATGAAGAATCTGTTCAGGAGAGTCTTGTAATGCGAGGGTGTTGCCGCTCAAGGCTGGCAGCCCGAGGCGGTTGTTACAAAGCTCATCGATACGATAGATATGTCGACCAAAATTCCTTGTGTCGTGCGCATGGCAATCGTTGAGTTTGGTAAACCAATTCGCGAAGGGTTTGAGCATTTCTCTTGCTCTGTCTGCTCTTTTTCTACCCAGGTTCAACTCACCAAATAAGAAATAACAGAAAACGCCCACAATAGGGATGATATAAATGATCATTAACCAAGCTAGGGAAACACTGACAGCTCGCCTTTGAAAGACAACACGCAGAGTGACGCCTACAACAAGCAACCAATACACAGCGATGCTTGCTAAGGTTAGAAAGTGATAAAACTTTTCCATTCAATTTCTACTTAAATCAATTCATTGGATAAATGCGATAGAAGTTAAATAGTAAAGCGAGTTGCTCCCTACGACAATAAACATTTGTCAGCACAGATTTGATTTGCGTAATGTGATCCGTGCTGTGCGTAATTGAGCGTAGCTTTATTAATATGTTAAAGGTGTGTTAATACTTAATGTGTAAAAAGAAACGCATAGTTAAAAAGCAACAATTCAACTGTTCTAAATGTTAATTGCTTATCATTTTTTATACGATGGACTTCCAATCATAATTTAGAGCTGCTTTAATTGCCATGTTGTTAGCGCTTCATGAAAATTCTTATAGTGTAAATAAATATATACACCCACTTTTTAGCGCCTAACGTATGCAAACACAACTTAATAAATGGAGTAATCGTGGCTACGAGTACAAGTACGCAACCTCGGGATACGTGGGGGTCAAAATTAGGCTTCGTAATGGCAGCTGCAGGCTCTGCGGTTGGTCTGGGCAATATATGGAAGTTTCCTTACACTGCGGGTGAAAGTGGTGGTGGTGCGTTTGTTGCCATATACCTAGTTTTCGTCATCTTTATTGGCTTTAGTGTCATGCTGACGGAGTTCGCAATAGGACGGAAAACAGGTTTGTCTGCGGTTGGTGCGTTTAAATCGACCGATCGTCGTTGGACATTTACTGGTGTGATGGGCGTGGTGAGTGGTCTACTCATCATGGGGTTCTATCCAGTCGTTGGTGGTTGGGCATTAGCCTATATCTTTAAGGTCGGGGATGGCCTACTGAGTGCACCGAGTGCTATTGGGGATAGCTTTGGTGGCTTTATCTCAGATCCTATCCAACCCATTATGTGGATGGGCATTTATCTTCTGATGAATGTTGTAATCGTCATGAGAGGGGTTTCTGGTGGTATTGAGAAGGCTGGTAAAGTACTCATGCCACTCCTTTTCGTCATACTGATTATTGTTTCAGTGAAAGGTTTATCCCTTCCTGGAGCGTCTGCTGGACTTAAATTCTTGTTTACTCCAGACTTCTCTAAAGTCGATAGTAGTGTGGTACTTGCCGCTTTAGGACAGGCGTTTTTCTCTCTTAGCCTTGGCATGGGTTGTATGATGACTTATGGCTCTTACCTTAAAAAGAAAGAAAATTTAGTTCAAACAACAGGTATGGTCACTGCAATGGACACAGGCGTGGCTATTTTAGCGGGTATTGCAATGTTCCCTGCTATGTTCGCCTTTGGCATGGAGCCGGCTGCAGGCCCTGGTTTGGTCTTCGTTGTTGTGCCTCAGCTTTTCGCTGAAATGGGCGGAGCGATTGGTATTCTGCTTGCTTTGTTGTTCTTCATTGGTTTGACCGTTGCGGCGCTGACTTCTTCTGTTTCTCTATTGGAAGTGGTTGTCTCTTACCTTATCGATGAAAAAGGTATGAAGCGCTCAACGGCGGTACTTTCAGCAAGTGCTGTGATGTCAGTTCTGTGTGTCTTTGCTTCTCTTTCATTAGGTGGCGTTGGTCCAACACTATTTGGCACGGGTGCATTTGACATATTTGACTTGCTCACGGATAAGATTTTCCTTGCGGTAGGCGGAATGTTGGTGTGTATCTTTGCTGGATGGCGTTTGAACAAAGCGGATCTAGAGAAAGAAATCACCAACAATGGCGAGGTACCTTTCCCACTGTTTGGCTTATGGTATAACCTAGTTAAGTACATTATCCCTGTTGCCATCGCCATCGTTGCTATCATGGGTATAAAGTCAGGTTTTGATAGCGGTAAAGGCGCGATCATGCTGCTTGGCATTGGAATCATAGCTATCGCAGGTCTCTTTTCTAAGAAGCTTTGATAGATACTCGGCTATATTTCAGATGTACAGGGGCCTTGGGCCCCTGTTTTATTATCTCGCCTACCAAGTTCTGGAATTAGCAGGCATAACAGGTATACTCATGCCTTCTAATTAGAGTTGCCGTTTTATGTTTGATATTCTTTTTTCTCACTCGGACTTTGTCGTCATCAATAAACACCCGCAAGTGTCAGTTCACAAGGATGATGGTGATACTATGTTGCTTAAGGAAGTTTCAAGGTCATTAGATGGGAAGCCGTTATATCTAATACATAGATTAGATAAAATGACCTCTGGCATTTTGCTACTAGCGCGTAACAGGCAGGCTGCCAGCGAGCTCTCACAGTTATTTGCAGAGCGAAAGGTTGCTAAGTTCTATTTGGCAATTGGCAGTAAAAAGCCGAAAAAGAAGCAAGGCCTAGTTAAAGGGGATATGGAACGTTCACGCCGCAGCACATGGAAGCTAGTGAAAACACAGTCTAATCCTGCTATCACTCAATTCTTTTCAGCCAGTGCTGAGCCTGGAGAGCGTCTCTTTATTTGTAAACCCTTTACCGGAAAAACCCATCAAATTCGCGTTGCTCTAAAATCCATAGGCTCACCAATTGTTGGTGACACTATCTACAATCCTTCCTGCCAAGCTAGCAGGGGATACTTGCATGCTTTTGCGATTATGTTTGATTTTCAAGGTGAAAGCTTCCGGTTTGTCTGTGATCCAAGAGACTGGGCAAGTGACAAAGAGAAATGGCACCAAACAAGTGTAAGTGATGGTATACAAATTTGGCTTTCTCCTTGGGACTTGCCATGGCCAACAATAAAATAACAACAGGACTTTTCTATGCAGGTTTCAAAGCTGCCTATTTTCTTTTCTCATGTCAGTGATGCACTATTCAATGCACCCGATGAAGTTAGACGTTTGTTTCATGGCAGAGGCCGTGTTTACCTTGGACTTGAGCAGATAACGTGCGATTGGGTAGACAGTCAGCTTTTAATCAATATATTTAAACCCGTTGAAGAAGTGTTCATCGAGGCGCTAAAAGCTGGTCTTGATACCTTATCTCAAACCAAATCATGGCGTGATAAAGGGGGAACTTGCGCAGCTATTCAGCATCGTTATCTTGATGGTGCTCCTGTGGAAGTGGTGTTTGGTGAACTCAATGACAAGCCTATCGTGATAGAGTCGGGTTTGAAATATCAGTTGAATATTGGCCGAAATCAAAACTTTGGTTTGTTTCTTGATATGCGCTTGGGCCGAGACTGGGTTAAGAGTCATGCGGGCAATAAAAGAGTACTCAACCTGTTTTCTTATACCTGCGGATTCTCGGTCGCGGCGATTGAAGGAGGTGCAACGCAGGTAGTGAATGTTGACATGGCCAGAGCCTCTTTAAATAAAGGGCGAGATAATCACAGACTTAATGACCACAATCTTAGCCAAGTAAAGTTTTTGGCTTACGACATATTTAAATCATGGGGGAAAATTAGAAAATTAGGTCCCTATGACTTAGTCGTTATCGACCCGCCCTCGTTTCAAAAAGGCAGCTTTGCTCTAAGCAAAGATTATATTCGAATTCTGCGCCGTCTCCCTGAGTTACTTGCTGAAAGGGGCAAAGTATTGGCTTGTGTTAACTCACCACAAGTCAGTGGCGATTTCTTGATCACCAGTATGCAAGAAGCGGCGCCACAGATCGGCTATCAGTCCCGCCTTGATAATCCAGTGGAGTTTTCAGACATAGACACTGATGCGGCCCTTAAGGTGATGCTGTTCGAACACCACCCTGAGGCTACTTAAGGGTTTGAAAACCAGAGTAGATACGAGTTAAGGTTGTAAACCAGCAAGCAATACCAAACACAACGGCAATAATAGCGAAGTACTGAGGTACTAGACACATGGCAACAAAACAAGCGATTGTCTCAGTGCCTTCTGTTAGGCCGCTCATGTAATACAGCGATTTGTTTTTATAGATTGGATTTTCAATCCCTTGTTTACTTGCCATGACGGCAAACGCGAGAAAGCTAGAACCTGTGCCGATAAAAGAAAAAATCAGAAATGCCCCAGCTACCGCGTTTTGTTCTGGATTGGCGACGACGAAGCCAAATGGGATTAGAGAGTAGAATAAGAAATCTAAGCTAATATCAAGAAACCCGCCAGCGTCAGTGATCCCTTGTCGCCTCGCTAATGCTCCGTCTAAACCGTCACACAGTCGATTGAGGAGTATCAGAATTAAAGCCAGATCATAGTGATTAAAATACAACGCGGGGAAGGCAAGCACGCCTATTCCAAAGCCAAAAACAGTTGTTTGATTGGCAGTTACTCCTAGCTTATCTATTCCGGTGGCCAATAAGGCGAGTGGAGAGCGAATGATTTTTATACTGAATCTATCAAGCATGGCAATGACTCCATGGCCAGTTAAACACTCGTCCATGTTTTGGAACATCGTCCTCATCATGGGTTACCATAATTGTAGGAATATTAGCCCGAGCGAGCTGCTCCATGACCCAGTCGCGAAATTGCGTTCTGAGCGCTTTGTCCAACTTGCTAAAGGGTTCGTCTAGCAAGGCAAGATCAGGTTTCGCAAGAAGCATTCTGACCAAACTAATTCGGGCGCGTTGGCCTCCTGATATTTGGTCTGGGTAAGACTCTGCTAAGGATGTAAGCTCGACTTTGTTGAGTGCCGATAGTGCTTCTTGATATCTTTGCTGACCTTTAACATGGTTTGGAAGGGCAAATGCGAGGTTTTGCCAGATGTTTAAGTGGGGGAACAAAAGATCATCTTGAAACAGAATACCGACCTTTCTTTTGTGTGGTTCAAGTACTTCCAGATCTCGTCCGTTAAGCATAATATGGCCTGAGTGAGTAAACTCAGGGCCTAAGTGGCCAGCAATCAAACTCAGCAATGTAGACTTTCCGCATCCACTTGGCCCCATTAAGCAGATCACTTCATCTGCGGAGGCTGAAAATGTTAAGTCTGATAACAGTGTGTCACCATTATTTTTATAGATGGCGATGTTTTCTAATGACAGCGTCATGTGAAACGGTATCCCTTTTGGTCTTTCTACGGTATGTGCGACGCCCTGCTAATGCACTCATTCCAATAGCTGTAGCGAAGAAAATAAATGGCAGTAACGCTTGCCAAATGGCATAAATAGCGGTGACTCGCCTATCGAAGCCGCTCGACAAAGCTACGGCCTCTGTAGTTATTGTTGTGATTCGACCCCCACCCAACATGAGAGTCGGTAAATATTGCGCTAAGCTGACACTGGCACCTACCGCCCAAGCATACCAAATAGCGGGCAGTAACAATTTTACCTTCACTTTGAAAAAAACCATGAGAGGCGTTTGGCCCAAACTTAGTGCGACTTTACTAAATTGATGGTTATAAGTCTGCCATGGACCATCAAGTGCCAAATACACGAGGGGGAATGCGAAGAATATATGTGACCAGATTACCCATAGATAATAGCTGCTGTCTGACAAATACAAGCTAGCTACCTGAATGCCAAATAAGATAGAAAGCTGGGGAATAAGCATAGGTAAGGCAATAACATATTTGGGTAAATGTATTTTAAACTTGAGTCGACATTCGTGTGCTAATATGGCGAGTATTAAGCCGATACATGCCGTAATGGCAGCAATAGCAAGACTTTGCCCAATGGTCGGGAGGATATTGTCCCACTCATTGGTCCAAAATCTCAGGCTATAGCGAGATGGAAGCACATCTGGGAAACGCCAGCGTTGAGCGAAACTCCAAATCACCATCAGAGGTAGCATAACCCCGGCCAAGATTACTGAAAAAGTAAATAAAGTTTTACCAGGTAGACTTGTGCCATGTCGCCCAGAAAATTGCCAATTTCCCCAAGGTCCTACGACGACTTTTTCTATTAAAACAACCAATGCTAATAACAAACTTGCTATGCAAAAGAGCATCACGGCACCGGTTGCCGCTCGTGGGATGAGGGAGAGATCCGGGTCGCTAAACCATTGCCATACTAAAACGGCAAGTGTAGGAGGATTGGTTGGACCAAGGATTAAACTTAAGTCAACGACAGAGACGCCGTAAGCAATCACAGCAAACAGAGCGAAGCGCATTTTGACTAGCCACTGAGGTAAAATGGCTTTCCACCACATTTGTACCGGAGAATAACCAAGCGACGTACTGACCTTATGGACTCGATCTACGTTTAGTTGATGTAAAACAGGAATGCTCATTAAAAGGAGAAAAGGCACTTCTTTTAATGTTAGCGCTATTGTTAAACCCAGTGCATAAAGGTCATGAACCAACCAAGCTGAGTGTTGTGTATCTGGCGTGAAAGCCGTGGTCTCGACTAAAACGCGTGCCAGTATGCCTGTCGGGGCAAAAAGAAATGCAAAACCAATCGCAAACGCAACATGAGGCATGGCCAGTAGTGGGGCAAGCAGAGTCTCAACTTTTGACCAATGCCTACCTAACCATAATTTTTGTAAAATCGCAAAGCAGATAAAACATGAGAGATAGGTACTGAAAATAGCACTAAATAGGGTGAGTAGTACCGATTTATGGATCCCTGGCCAAGAAAAGAAACTTGTGTAATGGGACAGTGACCAATCGAATAGTCCAACTGGTGGAACGTATCCTAATGATGAGAGCATAACACCGACTAGCCCAGGGATAGTCGGTACTATACAAATAAGGATTAATGCTAAATATGCGGCTCTATACATTTGGCTATATCATTGCAGCTCTAGTTACCATAGCGTTTTTGCCATTCATTCTCTAACGCGGCTTGCCAGCTTGGATGTGGTTCAGCAATCGACTTAAATAGAGAGGTTTTGTTAGCACTTCCAGTCAAGAACTGGTTCTTTAGGACTGATGGATCCCCCCATACAGAGATGTCACCTTTTCGAGACTGCGCCTCAGGGCTTAACAAAAAATTAATAGCGATAAGCGCTCCTTCTTTGGCATTTGCATTCCACGGAATAGCCAAAAAGTGGATATTCGAAAGCGCACCTGCATCCATTGCATAAACGGCGGTCGTTTTGGCTAAATTGCCACTGATTTGAGAAGAATAGACAGAGTTTGGGTTGAAGGTGATGGCAAGATCCAATTGGCCGTCATCAAGCAACTGTACGGTTTCTGCTGCGCTTGTGGGAAATTGTTGTCCTTTACGCCACGCAACTTTATGAAACTTATCTAAATATTGCCATAACGAGCGAGTGACTTCATTAAAGTCGACCTTATCAACTGGCTGCGATAGGGAAGGGTCATTGTTGGTTAGCTCGATAAGTAAGGCTTTTAAGAAGCTTGTGCCATGAAAAGCAGGTGGCTTAGGGTAGCTTAACCGGTTTGGAAACGCTTTTGCGTAACTAAGCAGTTCATTGAAAGATGCGGGAGGATTGTTTAACTTAACCTTGTCATGGATAAAGACGAGCTGGCCTACTCCCCATGGAGCTTCAAGTCCCTCTGTAGGTTCTGAAAAATCGCTATCAACAGGAAGTGATTTGTTTACTTTTTCCCAGTTTGGTAGGCGCTCAACGAAAGGACCAAATAATAATTGGTTGTTTTTCATAGATTTGAAGTTTTCACCATTGATCCAGACCAAATCGACGCTTCCTTGGGTGTTTTTTTCGGCCGCTTTTTCTGCGATCAAACGAGAGGTCGTTTCAGCGATATCAGACACTTTTACATGTTTGAGTGTCACACCGTATTCTTTTTGTAGCCTTTTATTTGCCCATCTAAGGTAGTTGTTAATTTCTTGGCTGCCTCCCCAAGCATGAAAGTAAACAGTTTGTCCGTTTGCTTTTTGCGTTACGTCTTGCCAATTGGTTTCTGCCATCAGGCTTAGAGAGAAAAGAAAACTAGAGAAAAGTGTGATCAGCTTTGTCATGAGGGTCCTTTTAAAAATCGTATTGCCGACGCCTTGATAGACCGTTCTATCCGTCGCTTTCCTTCATTATGACGGAAAAAATTTATTTTTTTAACTATTTGAGACAAGTGAAGAAAAAACAATCAGTCTTGCTCAAAGCTGGTTGATTGCTGGTCGTTGAACTTTGCTCGCGATAGAGTATTTTCACAAATCTATGGAAAGTTGATGTATCTTTTGGCTTCTACCTAAATATTCAGCGTCTCAATGAACAGGGTAAGCTATAAATGTGAGATTGAATTCAGAAGGTTTAGAGTCGGATATAAAAAACCCTTATGAATAGGAAGGACATAAGGGTTTAGGTTAGAAGAGGAGTATTTAAAACTTATTTTTTCCAGTCTTTGAGCTTGAACGTGAGAGTGTGTGTTTCGTTCATTAATATCAAGCTGTCTTTAGTCAGAGTGATATCACTCCATTGTGACAATGTTTTAGAAAATGTTTGCTCAAGGTTCATTGATTCGCCGATACACATTTTCATCGTCATACCCATTTTTGCGATGCGCAGCTGATTATTTTTTAGCTCTGCTTGACCAAAGAAATTATTGCAGCCAGCGTTGCCATTTGCCATTAGCTTTTCACCAATTTCTAGACGCGGCTTTTTATGCCCTTCGCCTGAAGGTATCATTTCACCATCAACACTAACTAGTTCCCAATTATGATGCTGAAGATCTTGGGCTGTAATTTGTTTTTCGCCGCTACCATTGCTTGCACATGCTGTCATCATAATAGGAAGAGCAACAGCAGCAAGTAATGTTTTTGGACTAAACTTCATAGTAGGAAACTCCGGAATATAAATACCTGTATCGACATTTAGACGATTTTTATGCCTCAAAGTATAGGTGAAAATGCTTAGGTTTTGTCAGTCTAGAGTCATGGTTTATTTATCATTTCGTAGTGTAATATGCTGAGCGATTGATCGTACAACCCAGAGCAATAAACCTGTACAGAGAGGATATTATGGAACAGTTAGAACTTTTTTCTGTGCCGAGTCCTTGTGTTGGAGTGTGCACCACGGATGATAAGGGGTATTGCAAAGGCTGTATGCGCAAGCGAGAAGAGCGCTTCAATTGGTTATCGTTTTCGCCAGCAGAGCAGCTACACATCATAAAGCTTTGTCGTCAACGTTACAGGCGAAGATTGGCAAACAGTAGGGAAGAACAAGAAGTGACGCCGTCACAAAAAGATCCCCAGCAAAAATTGTTTTAGCATGCCATCATGTTTGGTATGTCGGCGCCTCTATTCCCAGTCATCACTGACCCAACCGCCAATATTTTCATCGAAATGGTTGTCATGAAACCTATGAGGATGCTCTTTCTGTTTTTGAGGATTGGATTCGGTGTCGAGAAGCTCATGGATATAGCTCGCCATAGGATCATTGCACTCTAACCTTTCTTTCTTCGTTGCAATCTCTTTTATTAACTGTAAACGGTAGGAGTTGCTTGCGCGTTTCATTGGCGGCACCTGTCGTTGCTCTCACACTCAAACATTAGGAGTGGGAAAGTTAGTCGTCAACACTGGAAAATCGTGGAAAGTTATGGATTAGTTTTGAGTCAATATGCATTTGGCTTATCAACTAGTGATAATATTGTTGACTAACTTGTACTTAGATAATTAGACCAATGTAGGGAGTGCTTTTTCTGTCATAAAAAGTTCATAAAACAACCCATGGAACGATATTCATCTGTGACCATGTCACTAGGGATTTTAGAAAAATATCTTGAAGAAAGGATTAAAGTGATGGCCGTGCATAGAGCTAAGGAGAGTCATTACAGTAATGATTCTCCTTTCTTGATATGTTGGGACTGCAGCTATCGAAGCTCTACTTTAGAGTATGAAAAGTTGATTACTTGGCCTGACATGTTTGCTTTGAGACAATTTGGTCAACCATTAACTGACCTCTAGTATTGCGCATTTTTATTCTGTAGGTTAGGCCTACATCCAAGTTATCTTTAGTTTCCTCATCGCTGCAGTAACTCTGAATGCTAGTCTTGAGCACATGCTGGATTGGTTTTGCTTTTGGGGCATCCTGATTGTAAACCATCATTATTTCTATCATAGTCCCCTTAGAATTGGCTCTTAAGATAGAAAGTGGACCTACCTCCATTGGAAGCTCCGCAGCGATTACACTGGCTCTGCTATGAGCTAACATCTCAAGCTGACGTTGTTCTCCTGAAGAGGAGCATCCAGCAACGATTGAGGCTGCTAGTATTCCGAGGATAATTTTGAATTTCATTTTAGAACACTTTTTTGTACGGCTTAATTGTCACCTGTTTATAAACACCAGCATCAACGTATGGGTCTGCATCTGCCCAGTCTTGCGCTTGTTGGAGTGATTCAAATTCTGCAATAACGGTTGAACCTGAGAAACCAGCTTCTCCTGGGTCATTTGAGTCTATCGCTGGCATAGGGCCGGCCGTGAGTAGACGGCCTTCGTCTTGAAGCTCTTGTAAACGAGCTAAATGAGCAGGTCGAGCGCCCAGTCTTTTTTCGAGTGAATTTTCAACATCTTGAGAAAAAATTACGTACCACATATTTCTGTCCTCATATTTAAATTTGTTGAGAGGCATTGCCTAAAGCCTTTTAAGCCTAACTGTACAGAATGTAACAGCTTTTAAAAGAGGGTCTGACAATAAACTGTGAAATTAGTTCTGTTCGATTGCGCGAGGTCTACCTTCTGTATCTATCGCAACATAGTTAAATGTTGCATCACAGACCATGAAGCGTTCTCCTATGCCATGCTCTTTTATGGGCTTTACCCATACTTCTAAGTCGATATTCATCGAGCTTCTTCCGATTTTTCGACATTTTCCGTAGCAGCAAACGACATCACCAACGCGGACTGGCTTTTTAAACGTGATACTTGATACAGATACAGTGACAATACGTCCTCCCGAAATCTCTTTTGCCAGAATACCTCCTGCTAAATCGAGTTGTGACATTATCCAACCTCCAAATATATCACCGTTCGCATTCGTATCTGCAGGCATGGCTAAAGTGCGTAGAAGAAGTTGACCACGCGGAGAACTGATGGTTTGACTCATAATTGACATCCATAAAATAAAACAGCGACCAAAAATGGTCGCTAAAAGCCCCGTAGGAGATATTTAGATCTTGTTACGCATCTATATATGATTATATCAATTCGCAATGAAACTAGTCACCAGGATTCGACTCGGATTTTTGTTTTGGTAAGTGTTTGTATATATAAACACCAGTAATGACGGTAAAACCAAAGGTTGCAGCTAACAGTCCAAATACTTTGAAATTGACCCATACATCTAGGGGAAGTTCGTATGCGACATAAATGTTGAGGCCCGCACAAAATGAAAAGAATACAACCCAAGCCCAAGTTACTTTTGCCCATACAGGATCGGGGAGACTAATCTCTTTGCCTAGCATCCCTTTAATTGCCGATTTACCTATGGCATGACTGATGGCAAGACCAAGAGCAAAAACCACATATACTATCGTTACTTTCCATTTGATGAAATTGTCATCGTGAAGGAAAATCGTCATGCCGCCAAATAAAGCAACCATGACGAAAGTAATTAATTGCATTTTCTCTACTTTTTTATATAGCAAGTAAGTGAGTATGACCTGAACTGCTGTGGCAATAATCAGTGCTCCAGTCGCGACATATATGTCTTGCATCTTATAAAGCACAAAAAATATAATCAGCGGGATAAAATCTAATAGTTGTTTCATTGCAAATATCTAAAGTTTCAACACTGGAGACAGTCTAACTAAATATGGGCGATGAAAATAGGCCTTGGAAGCATTCTGAGACAAACTTGTTGGAACTTGGGTAAATGTTTAGTGAAGGGCTGGGTATTTGACTCTGTTTTTTGCGGCTTAGCTGGCTAAGGTCAGCCAAGCCGCTTTTTGTTAATACACTTCTAGAGATGAGATCATGAGTTTAATGTCTTCGAGGTAACCCTCTTCTCGCAAATTTGACACGGCTACCTTTAGCTCCTCGTTACTCATGGCAAAGCAGCTTGATTTGCCCGTCATGTGGTTTAAGTAGTCATGGTATTCATGCTCTGTAAAGTGGCCGAGTCTATCTACCAGTAAACATTTAATCCCATGGTGAATAAGTCTGTAGTACGTATGACGATGAAGTTCCATATCAGGCCTCTCCTAGCTATGCCAATCTGATAACTGCTCAGAAAGGGTGTGGCTTCGACAAAATGTTGCCACTTATGATTGATAACTCACTCAAAGCATAATGAATGCCAAATGCGAATTGTTTATCTACTATCATGGCTTTATTCATACTTTTTAATTAGTTAGGATAAAACGTGGAGTCGAGTAGCGGAGGGAGTAAATTCACAATTCTTATTGCTTTTTGTCGTTAACAGACAGTTTTCAAATTGCAAGTCGTTTTGAGATTGAAAAAAAGAACAAATTTTATTTTCTTCGATACCACTTATTTTATGTTTAATTATTAAGCAATTCTTCATTTTAATGTATTGAAAATTAAGCTTTTAATGAACTAGTACTGGATGAAATGTTTTTTTCATTATGATAGAATTAACATTAAAGGCGTATTCAGCCAATAAAAAAGTTGGCGTAAATCAGAAGGTTGGCATACACTTTCCCAAGTGTGGCCGATATGTTGTTGATTGGCTGAGCAAAATGCTTTGGCGCTGCCAAAAACGGCAGCAATGTTAAACACAGCTTTGAGGAAAGTTTTATGGCGCTCACAAAGGCCGATTTGGCTGAGAACCTGTTTGAAAAGCTCGGATACAGTAAACGGGATGCCAAGGAAACGGTTGAGGCGTTTTTCGAAGAGATTCGTAAGGCACTGGAAAGTGGCGAACAGGTAAAACTGTCTGGATTTGGAAATTTCGATTTACGCGAAAAAAATGAACGACCGGGTCGAAACCCAAAGACAGGTGAAGACATTCCAATTAGTGCTCGCCGCGTTGTTACCTTCCGCCCTGGGCAAAAACTGAAGGCTCGCGTTGAAAATGCAAAGGTGAAAGGCTGAAGCTTTTAAGCTAACTGCTTGTTCAGTCTAGACACTAATATTCTAGAAGACGGAGTGATACTAAACCCGTCTTCTAGTTATATGCGGTATTTTAGTTTAGTCACGTTTCCACAGAGCATGACAGAACTTATGTTCGGGATCTCTGCTGATTAGCAGACGGGCAAACACGTCATCAAGAGTATCATCTTCCTCATTGACTAAGCCTATTCTCACCTCAGCGTACAGACTTTTATCAACATCGAACCCGACATGGTGTGACCAGTCATCGCCAGTTTCAACCAATTCTGCTGCTCCTCTGTCATCGAACTGCGCAGTAAAAATGATGACATCGGCAGGTTCGAGGTTGTCTTGTGCCATTTCGAGAAATATATCATAAGCCGTTTCTATGGCGTCGTCATAAGACATCAGTGTAGACATAATTACGCTCGGCTCATATACTTTCGCTCAGCCGTATTGATCACAATACGATCACCTGTTGCAATGTATTCGGGCACTTGTACTGTCAAACCAGTCGCAAAGCGAGCGGGCTTTGTTCTTGCTGAAGCAGAAGCACCCTTAATTGATGGATCCGTTTCTTCTATAACAAGCTCAACGGAAGCGGGAAGCTCAAGACCAACGGCATTGTTGTCGACAACAATGACGTGAAGACCTTGAATCTCCTCGGTCACAAACAGCAACTCATCTTCAATATCAGACTTCTTAAATGTGAACTGGGTATAGTCTTCATTGTCCATGAATATGTATTCATCACCATCTATATATGAAAATGCAACCGCTCGTTTGAACATGTCGACAGTATCGACCACATCATCAGATTTGAACCTTTCATCGACGCGCCCACCAGTAGACAAATCTACACAGCGTAATTTATATATTTTTGCTCCTCCTCGACCTCCAGGAGTGGTGACTTCAATATCTTTGATTAGCAGTGTTTTGCTGTTTGATTCGATAGCAAAACCTTTTTTGAGCTCGCTTGCCCTTGGCATAAATAAATATCCTTAGCATGGAATGGAATTGTCGTATTATATACATAGAGTTTAAACGAAGGAATATCTTGATTCGTGCCAATGTGTGGGCGAACATTAGAAGAACCAGAGTCTAAAAATTAATGTAGTCAATTATATGCATCTTTCAGTTATCGACCCTAACCAGCCACTTCAGGAAATGTATCAGCCAGCTGTGGGTGAACTTGTGACTTTTCTAAAGAGTGGGCTGGGAGAGAATCTCCATAGTGTGTACATTTATGGGAGTGTTGCCCGAAAGCGAGCTGAACCAAACCTGTCTAATCTTGACGCTCTAGTAGTATCAAATGAGAGCTTTAGTGATACAAGAACAACCTTGTTTAACTCGATAAAGTTTCGTTTTCAAAAAGCTTACCCATTTATCAACGGGATTTCCCTAACAAATGCTTTAGCTCAAGAAGTCGCGAGTCTTGACAGTATATTCTCTTTGGGCTTTCAGCTGCGCCATTGCTCAGTCTGTGTCTATGGTGAGAACTTAGCAGAATGCTTCGGTGATTACGAGCCGAGTTGGGAAGTGGCCAAACACTGGAATATGGATGTCGAAAATTGGGTTGCTGTGTATCGTAACCGAATAGCGCGCTCAGCGACACCAGAGGATCAAATCAAGGCCCAAGTGATTATTGCAAAAAAGCTACTTAGAGCCAGCTATTCTCTTGTGATGTATAAAGACAAAAATTGGTTTGATGATCCCATTGAGTGCGGGAATAACTTTTTGCGTTATTATCCAGAAAAGCAAGTAGAGATAGAACGCTTGGGGATTTTGCTATCAGGTCGCTTTATTGCTAAGCGTTCTGTTATAGGTATCCTCGATGGCTTTGGAGAGTGGTTGGTCAAGCAGTATCAAAAAACAGAGTTCCGTATTGGCTAGCTTCCTCTGTTAGAACAAACCAAGCTGAGGCTCGTATAGGCTAGTAAAATTGATTCCCACAAATGGCAGAATGGCTTGTGCGACAGGCTTAAGTTGCTTATCGATGTAGTGCTGATAATCGATAGGGCTTTTTAAGTATTCCAGCGGCTCTGGCCCATTCACAGTAATCACATACTCAATTCTGCCTTTATTTTGGTATTGAAGAGGCCTTCCCAATTGTGAATTTATTTCATCGGCTAAGCGAGCTGCCTTTACTTGAGGAGGAATATTCTTTTGATATTCATGGAGCCTGCGCCGAAGGCGCTTCTGATACACCATTTCTGAATCAAACTCCCCAGCTAATGTCTGTTCGACAAACTCACGAACAAAGTCTGAGGGATCTTGTTCATGGAAGATCATTGAATAAAGCTGGTACTGAAAACGTTGGGATAGAGGAGTCCAATCGGTACGAGCACTTTCTAGACCTTTGAATACAATTTTTTCTGACTCTCCGTCACCAATGAGTCCGGCATAACGTTTTTTTGATCCTGTTTCTTGGCCTCGAATCGTGGGCATAAGAAACTTTTTATAATGCGTTTCATACTCGATCTCAAGGATTGAGGTCAGGTTGTACTGTTCTATGAGATGCTTTGTCCACCAATCGTTAATGTAGTCTACGAGCTTTAGCCCTATCTTGTCAGCTTGAACTTGTGAGAACTGACCGTTTAAGGCAACAAAGGTTGAATCGGTATCACCATAGATCACTTGATAACCTTGTTGCTCAATTAGCTGCTTAGTTTGTTTCATTATTTCATGCCCACGCATAGTGATACTTGATGCTAAACGAGTATCAAAGAAACGGCAGCCAGAAGACCCAAGTACACCGTAAAATGAATTCATGATAATCTTAATGGCCTGTGAAAATACCTCTTCGTTATTGCTTTTAGCTTGGTCTCGAGCTGCCCAAAGGCTTTCAATCATAGCCGGAAGAAAATGTTTACTACGATGAAACTGTGCTCCTCGAAAGCCTTCTACCGCTTGATGTTCGTCCTTACCAGCTTCTAATTTTAGTCCTTCGATTAAGCCCATAGGGTCAATCAGAAACGACCGAATTATTGATGGATAAAGGCTCTTAAAATCAAGTACCAAAACAGAATCATAAAGATTTGGTATTGAATCCATGACATAACCACCAGGGCTTGCGAACCAGTTCTCAGAATGTAAATTGGGAGCGGCATAGCCTGCTCGGTGAAGTTGAGGCAGATATAAATTGGTGAATGCTGCCACTGAGCCTCCGACACGGTCCAGCTCTACGCCTGTGAGTTTCGAGCGCTCGATAGCAAACTCAAGTAAATGAGTTTGAGAGAATATTTTATTTACCAGGACACAGTCTTGAAGGTTATATTTTGCCAAAGAAGGCTTATCTTTAAGAAACATCTGGTTTATTTCATCCATTCTATCGTGGACATTATGGATTTTTTTCCCTTCGCCCAATAACTCTTGAGAGACAGATTCAAGTGACCAACTGCGAAAGTGAAAAGTCGCCGTTTTAAGTGTGTCAATGCCGTCCATCACGACTCTACCTGGAATAGACACAAAAGCTTGTTGGGTATTTGATGAGGTACGAAAGAAGCAATTCTGTCTAGCCCGGCCTATGTTCAATTTGAGCTTATGCCACTGAGCGCGCTTGTGTAGAACTCGAAAATCAAAATCAATCACATTCCAGCCAATGATGACGTCAGGGTCAAAGTGCTCAAACCAGCGTATCATGGCAGTTAAGAGTTGGCGTTCGTTTTCGACCCACTCGATCTGAGTCTCCGATTCCTGATGGGGACCTATCATGATGACTCGACTGTCCATCGAGCTATCGAGCCCAACCGAATACAGTATGCCTTTTTCTGAGCACTCAATATCTAAGGAAACCACTTTTAACTGCGGTGTATAATCGTATTTTCGGCATTGAGCGTGATGAAACTTTGTGTAGCCTCGCTTTTGCTCTGGTATTCCAGAAAATTCAAGGCCGCCTTGGATAAAGCGTTCCATTAAATAACGATCTGCAAGACGAATATCATCTTCAAGAACCAGTATGTCCTTTTGTTTGAGCTCTTGGCTTAGCTGTTGCGCTTGCTTGATGGTTTGGCAATAGCAAGCGGCGAGCTCTATGCCATCAAAGCTGGTAAGCGGTACGGCCTTGATTTCAGCGTTAATGTTTAAAGAGCGTACCAAGGTTTGGCATGGCAACATCTCTTCTTGAGGAATAAAAAATACAGACTTTTCCCCGTTGATAATGAGCTGAACGGGGCCGGTCTCTGTTTTTAGCCAGAGCTCTATCTGGGTTTGACCTGAGATGTCTCTGGCTTGGCGAGTCAACAAAAATCCTTGTTGTATTGACATTTGAAATGCTCTTATAGTAATTCGTCGCTAGCTTAGCACATGCCTCTAATAGTCTAATAGTAAATTAATCCACTCACTTTAATGCCAATATCTTCCGAATACCATTGCTTATAACCAATATGAGTTCTGAGCGCAAAATTGGAGGTGAGTGACCAATTCCAACTGATATTTAGGTTTGAATGGGAATATTGATCAGAATGTATGAGTGCAAGATATTGCGCTTGTAAACCAAGCCTATGCTTTGTGGCTATCTGGAATAAAGCACCAGCTTCAATACCTACTCCGGAAACGAGGTCATAGTCAGTGAGTTTTCCACCGTTTAACTCACCGGATAATAGCGTATAAACATGTGTTTTGTCCGAATCACCCCATGATTTACCATAGCCGCCTTGGGCAAACCAGCGTTCATACATAGCGTCTGATTTTGGTTGGCGATCCGTCCCGGTGCGTACATTCCAAGACCAGCTGTTGAAAATTCTGTTGCTGGGGGCGAGCGCCATGGCATCGAAGAGATAAAACTTATCCAGCCTAGTTGTACCCTCTTGGCTGAGCGTCAGCTGTGTGTCGAGAAAATTAATTTGTGCACCCGCGACAAAACCATCTTGAGAGTCAAATAGGTCATGATACGCGGCTCGCCATTCCAAAGTAGTTTGATTGCTTGTGTCGTCCCAATATTGATAACCGAAACCAAATCGAGCAGAAGCATGACCTTGCTCTGGTGAGACGAGCGGCGGTTCAACAGGTGAAAATGGCGAAGGGACTTTTATTTTGCTTCTTAGATAAAGGAGCTTAGTTAGCCTTTTTGCGGTTGGGTCTCGCTCTAAACCCTGATCATAAAGCTGGAAATTTAGCCATTCATAGGCAAGCTCTAGTATTGCTGCTCTTTCTGTATCTGAGAATTCAGACTTATCTGGGTAATTACCTTGGGTTGCCTTTTTTGCTGCTTCAAACAGGCGCGCATCGACTTCATTGGCTTGATGCAAAAGTCGAGTTCCGAAAGCGGCTCTATAATAGGGCGCTTCCAGTAAGTCGTTTTCAGCGAGAACGCGAACCGTGTCCGAGGGAATTGCTTGTACCGAAAACTCTTTTGTTAGAGCCAGATCTTCTCGGGCAATTTCCAGCAAAGACAGCAATTGATAAGAGCAGTTTTCATCAAGAAAGTAGTAGTCAAATTCAGCATTTTTCATCTCCCACAAATGGAGTAATATTTTTTCTACTTCTCTTGGGGTAAGTTTTAGCTTGTACTCCCAAATATCTCTTGACTCAATGTCGTTGTATTCGCGAACTTTCTTATAGTAGGGCATAACGGCAAATCGACCAGGGTACTGGCCAATTAAGCCCTTGATAGCAAATGCTGCAGAGTTGTCTTGACTGTCAGGTTCTGCGGCAAAGTTGACGGCAAAGGCGACTAATTCTTTGTGTCGAGTCTGATCCTTAGCATCGATACGAAGCAGAGTATGACCGAACATGGAAGACGGGTTATTCATAAATGCAGTCGGAAACACGAGTGTCAGTTCTTCTGGGTCAATGATTTCTTTCCACGTGCTTAATTCAGGGCATGAGAGTTTGGCTTGTCTACCTTGCAGGCTTTCTAACCAAGAGTATCTTGCTGGGAAACGGCATTGCATCTCTTTGGCAACGTCTTGATCCTCAGCGTAAAGCTTAGTTATGGTTGCTTGTAATTCTTGTTCTGGTGAGTGTTTGCCATTTGGCGAAATGAAGAATGGTTCATTATCTATAGTACTTTGGTAGCCGGATAAGAAACTGGGTAGGTAATGGCCTAGTTTGAGCCAATAGGGATCTTGAGCCAGCATCTTGACCTCAAATTTGTTGGCAGAAAAGGCATTTGGGACAAACAGATATAAGCTAAGCAGTGAGGCACTTTTGATAAGGTACGACTTCATAAAGGAAAGCTTCTTATATTTTGTTGATGGTGATGGAATTTGACCTATCTTGATGGCTGATAGAGAGAAAATGCCACTCGACTAAGTGGCATTAAGATGTAACCGAGTTTAGATAGCGTAGTGAGCAAGCTCGCTATCGCTTGCAACGACATTATTGAGGTTAGCGAACACTTCTTGAGAGGTAACATTCTCTGAAACGAAGACATCAGAGAAGTTGTCTTGTACTAACGCATTGAATCTTGCCTTGTCAGCGTCGTCAACTCCCCATACTTCGGAAAGTGTCGCTAAGGTTTCGCCTTGACCCTTTGCCATATCACGAGCGAGATTATCTATGTTTCCATCGATAAACATAGCGAGTTTTTCTGAAGAGGTGACTTTACCCGTACCGTCACAACCTAGAGTACCAAACGTAATACCAAAAGTTTGGTTGCCCAATAGGCCGTTTGTAGTTGCTGCAAGAATTTTGGGCACTTTCCCTTCACTACCATCAAATACCATGGTGCCGAAACCACAGCCCACATCAGAGTCTGCCAGTGCCAAACCAGACAAAGGTAATGTAGTGGCCAAAACTGTTGCTGCTAGAAGCTTTTTCATAACATATCCTTAGAAAATAATGTCTCGATAATTCCGTATAAAATGTGCTGCTGAACAATGCACCCTGTAGTCATAGTTTAGATTTTGGCTCCTTGCAATGGCGCTGATAAGAGAATGTGTTTATAAGCTGAATTTGTAGCTATTACAGTAATATACGGCTAGAATTATCAATAATTGTGTTATTAGGGCGTTAAGCTGCAGTTATGAAAATAAGTACTTGCTAAAGTTTGCGTTTGGGCACATATTCAGATTAAGTAACAAACCATAATTAGGTTAGAATAAGCAGCTATGCTGTTATCCATTTTTATTAGTGGCTGCAGAGCGAATTAAAAAGTGTGGAGATACAAGTTTGATAAATGTTTTCCTTGTAGATGATCACGAGCTGGTTCGCACAGGGATACGACGTATTATTGAAGACGTCCGTGGAATGAACGTAGCAGGGGAAGCTGAAAGCGGTGAAGACGCAGTAAAGTGGTGTCGGGCAAATCATACCGATGTCATTTTAATGGATATGAATATGCCGGGTATTGGGGGCTTAGAGTCAACCAAGAAAATCTTGCGTTTTAATCCTGATGTGAAGATCATCGTTTTAACTGTTCATACGGAGAATCCGTTTCCAACCAAAGTGATGCAAGCAGGTGCGGCAGGGTACCTGACAAAAGGGGCGGGGCCAGATGAAATGGTCAACGCAATACGTATTGTAAATAGTGGTCAGCGTTATATCTCTCCTGATATCGCGCAGCAGATGGCGTTGAGCCAATTTTCTTCTGCATCAGAGAATCCGTTTGCAGAGCTTTCTGAGCGTGAGTTGCAAATAATGATGATGATCACCAAAGGACAAAAAGTTACCGATATATCCGAGCAACTTAACTTAAGTCCTAAAACAGTGAACAGTTACCGATATCGATTATTTAACAAGCTTGGTATTAATGGTGATGTTGAGCTGACCCATTTAGCCATTCGCCATGGAATGTTAGATACTGAGACTTTGTAGTGACCGACCCTTTTGATTCGGCTTCTTTTTTAAAGACGGTCACCCATCAGCCCGGCGTGTACAGAATGTATAACGCTGAGGCTGTTGTGATCTATGTAGGAAAAGCCAAAGACCTCAAAAAACGCCTTTCTAGTTACTTTCGTACCAAAGTTGATAGTGAAAAAACTCGTGCACTAGTGAGCAATATTGCTCAAATTGATGTCACTGTCACTCATACAGAAACTGAAGCTCTGATATTAGAGCACAACTACATTAAGCAATACTTGCCCAAATACAATGTGTTGCTAAGGGATGATAAATCCTACCCGTACATATTTATCAGTGGCCACAAACACCCTCGACTTTCGATGCATCGCGGGGCAAAGAAACGCAAGGGAGAGTACTTCGGGCCTTATCCAGATTCAGGAGCGGTGCGTGAAACACTGCATTTGATCCAAAAAATTCTTCCTATGAGACAGTGTGAAGACACTGTGTACAGTAATCGTACTCGGCCCTGTTTGATGTACCAAATAGGCCGCTGCGCAGGGCCTTGTGTTAGTGACATCATCTCAGATAAAGATTATGCAGAGTTAGTTCATTTGGTTCGATTATTTCTGCAAGGTAAAGATCAGCAAGTCCTCTCTACACTTGTTGAAAAGATGGAGCTAGCGAGCCAACAACTTAGATTTGAAGACGCCGCAAAGCTGCGCGACCAAATACAGGCGATACGCCGTGTCCAAGAGCAGCAGTTTGTGTCTCATGACTCTCAAGAAGATATGGATGTGCTTGGCTTTGCTCAAGAAAATGGTGTCGCGTGCATTCATATTTTAATGATTCGCCAAGGTAAAGTACTCGGCAGTCGCAGCCACTTTCCCAAAATCCCCAGTAATACAAGCCAGCAAGAAGTCTTCTACAGCTTTCTTAGTCAGTACTACTTGAGTCATAACGAAGCACGTACTATTCCCGCAAGAATTATTGCTAATGCTGATTTGATTGATGATGCGAAACCACTGCAACAAGCGCTAGGTGATATCGCAGGGCGTAAGATTCATTTTCATATGAATCCAACTGGTCCAAGGGCGCGATATCTAAAACTGGCTAATACCAATGCCTTGACGGCGGTGACCAGCAAAATCAATCATAAAATGACCATTTCGCAGCGCTTCAAGGCGCTTCGAGAACTGCTCAATATGGATAGTATCTTGCGGATGGAATGTTTTGATATCTCTCATACTCAAGGTGAAAGTACCATTGCTTCTTGTGTGGTGTTCAACCAAGAAGGGCCGCTAAAACAGGAATATCGGCGCTATAACATCACCGGAATTACCGGTGGCGATGATTATGCCGCCATGGGGCAAGTGCTTGAACGCCGTTACTCGAAACAAATCGATGTGGAAAGAATCCCAGATATTGTATTTATTGATGGTGGAAAAGGGCAGCTTAATCGTGCCGTCGACATTATTTCCAACTATTGGCATGACTGGCCAAAACGTCCTCGTTTGATAGGCATTGCTAAAGGTGTGACTCGAAAACCCGGTCTAGAGACGTTAATTACACCGCAAGGAGAAGAGTTTCACTTGCCAAGCGATGCGCCTGCACTGCATTTAATGCAGCACATTCGAGATGAAAGCCACAATCATGCCATAGCAGGTCACAGAGCAAAACGTGGTAAAACCAGAAAAACCAGTGTGTTGGAAGGTGTAGAAGGCGTCGGGCCCAAACGTCGTCAGTCTTTGCTTAAGTTTATGGGTGGGCTGCAAGAGCTTCGCCGCGCAAGCGTGGAAGAAATCGCCAAAGTTCCAGGGATTAGTATCTCTTTAGCAGAAAACATTTATCAAGCATTGAAACAATAGAAAAAATCACGCACCATAGAGTCCTGTTGTGAAGCAGTGAACAGAACAATAACGATACGCAAACGATAAGAGTCTCAATAAATATGCGTTTAACGATCCCAAACATTTTATCTCTATTACGACTTCTTCTTATTCCAGTGTTTGTCGTTGTTTTTTATCTTCCCTACAGTTGGGCACCTTTTGCCGCTGCCATGGTGTTTTGGGTCGCGGGTTTCACTGATTGGCTTGATGGGATGCTCGCACGCAAGCTTGGACAAATGTCTCGCTTTGGCGCTTTTATCGATCCCGTAGCCGATAAAGTGCTTGTCGCGAGCGCCCTGATTTTAATTACTGAGCATTATCATAGTATTTGGGTGACGATTCCTGCGGTGACTATGATTGCTCGTGAAATAATTATCTCGGCGCTTCGAGAGTGGATGGCTGAGATAGGCAAACGCGCCAGCGTCGCTGTTTCTTGGGTAGGCAAAGTAAAAACGCTCAGCCAGATGTTTGCCTTGTGGGTGCTTATTTGGCGATATGATGATTGGATGATATGGCTGGGATATATTAGCCTATATGTGGCGACTGTGCTGACCTACTGGTCAATGGCTCAATATCTGATTGCTGCTAAAGATGATCTCCTCAATGAGGAACACCATTGAAAAACGGGCTTAGGCCCGTTTTTTTGTTATCGCATAGACTTTACGACAGCTAACTTAGTTAAATTCAACGAATTTATGCGACTAAATTAACCAAATTAACGCTTTTTGACGCTTAATTAGACAAACGATTCAAAAAATTAAAAATAGTGTTGACTCATTAATTCGAATCCGTAGAATGCATCCCGTACCCAAGAGGAACGCAGTAAAAGAAGCGGGACGATTGGAGTTACGACGGCGCGTTGGCAGAGTGGCTATGCAGCGGATTGCAAATCCGTGGACCTCGGTTCGACTCCGGGACGCGCCTCCATTTGCGACACTAGCTCAGTTGGTAGAGCGCAACCTTGCCAAGGTTGAGGTCACGAGTTCGAACCTCGTGTGTCGCTCCAAATTTTAAGATAGTGATGACCAACAATCATTATCAATGATGGTGTCTCCATCGCAAGTTTTAGATTTGCGTGCCCTGGTGGTGGAATTGGTAGACACAAGGGATTTAAAATCCCTCGGCGTTCGCGCTGTGCCGGTTCAAGTCCGGCCCGGGGCACCATCTAACCTATTACGCGACACTAGCTCAGTTGGTAGAGCGCAACCTTGCCAAGGTTGAGGTCACGAGTTCGAACCTCGTGTGTCGCTCCAAAATTAAACCGCCTTGTAGGCGGTTTTTTTATGTCTGATTTTTCTCCCCGGAGTGTACATTGAACCACTTAGGTCGCTGCTACCGCTTTTGTATCAATGGCCAGCAAAGGCTGGCCATTATTCAATAATGGTTTAATTTCTGAAACGAGGAAGCTGTGCTGGGGTCAGCGCGCTGCCATCACTAAATCCAGTGGTAGTTCTTTCAATGTTTCGCACGTCCCATTTGCTAAGGTTTTGACTAAAGGTCCTAGCTCCACTGAACATATTACTCATACTAGTGACATTAGAGGTATCCCAGTTACCAATATTCTGATTGAAAGCTGTGGCATTTCTAAACATCCAATCCATGTTAGTGACATTTGAGGTGTTCCACCCTCCAACGTCTCGGTTAAATCGGTAAGTTTGCTGGAACATAAACCCCATACTAGTGACATTTGAGGTATTCCAGTTACCAATATTTTGGTTAAAGCGCTCCGCCCTCCAGAACATACCATACATGTTAGTGACATTAGAGGTATCCCAGTTACCGATGTCACGGTTAAACTGGACAGCCCGAGTGAACATTGTAGCCATGTTAGTGACATTTGAGGTGTCCCAGTTACCGATGTCTTGGTTGAAGATGACGTTTCCTTGGAACATCGCAGCCATGTTAGTGACATTTGAGGTGTCCCAGTTACCGATGTCTTGGTTGAATGCTCTTGCTTCGCTAAACATATAGCTCATATCAGTGACATTATAGGTATCCCATTTACCGATATTTTGATTGAATGCTGTTGCTCTGTTAAACATAAGGCTGATATCAGTGACATTTGAGGTATCCCAGTTACCGATATTTTGATTGAAAGCTGTAGCATTTGAAAACATAAGGCTCATATCAGTGATATTAGAGGTGTCCCAAGTGCCGATATTCTGGTTAAAGCGCGTAGCCCCCCAAAACATCCCTTTCATATTGGTTACACTTGATGTGTCCCACGCACTTATATTTACATTAAAGTTAGATCCAAGCTCATGTTTAGGGCAATAGTTGTCCTTATGTCCACGGGAATGATTAAACATGTAAGACATATCGGTTACTTGTGACGTGTCCCAGTTACTTATATCTTGGGTAAACCGAGAGGCATATTGGAACATATGACTCATATTGGTCACCTTGGATGTATCCCAGCTGCCAATGGCTTGGTTAAAATTTTCCGCACAATGAAACATGCCGTTCATATTAGTCACATTTGAGGTATCCCAGTTGCTGAGATCGGCAGTAAATTTCTGACTTCTCCTAAACATTTCTTGCATATTAGTCACTTTTGATGTGTTCCAATGACTAATGTTTTGGTTAAAGTCCCATAAAAACATGAACATCCGGCTCATATCAGTGACATTGGTTGTATCCCACCGAGTAAGGTTTTGGTTAAAGAAGTAAGCTCCCATAAACATGTCACTCATATCGGTTACTTGGGAAGTGTCCCAATTGCCAATATATTGATTAAACTGATAGGGATACATTAAATAAAAAGAGAGCGGTTCTTGATTACTATAAGAAAACATTCCTCTCATGCTGGTGACATTTGAGGTGTTCCAATGACCAATGTTTTGATTAAATGACACTGCGTAGCGAAACATTTCACTCATATCGGTTACGTTAGCCGTATCCCAGCGTCCAATAGCTTGGTTAAATAGATAAGCTCCTTTAAACATCTCGCTCATATCGGTCACGCTATGGGTATCCCATTGACTGATATCTTGGTTAAATGAATGAAAATCCTCGCCCCAAGGTTTGTGGTTTGATCCGATATCTTTGTAGCGATGAATTGGGTTATCGGGTTTGCTGATAGGCACCGAGAACATGGCTTTCATGCTTGTTACGTTAGCGGTATTCCAACGACTGATGTCCTGATTAAACGCTTTAGCGTCCGCGAACATGTAGCTCATATCAGTCACTTTAGCTGTATTCCAATTCCCAATATTTTGGTTAAAGGGCGTACCCAAAAACATTTCACGCATATTGGTGACGTTAGCGGTATTCCAGTTGCCAATATCCTGATTAAAGGCTTTGGCGCCAGCAAACAGCCATGCCATGTTAGTGACCTTGCTGGTATCCCACTGACCGATATCTTGATTAAATTTTTCAGCGCCATTGAACATTCCAATCATGGTGGTGACATTTTGCGTGTCCCAGTTACTAATATTGGCGTTAAATTCTCTTCGTTCAGCCAATAAAACGCTCATATCGCTAACTTGAGTAGTACAAAACCTGATTTCACCATCTTGCAGTTGGTTAAGCAGCGTTTGATCTCTAATCAGGACGTCATCGACGACGAGGTAATTAGCGCCATTGGCGCTAATGGATGAGTTAGGCTCACTATTGGGGCAAGTGACCGTGTTAGCATAGGCTAAATGAGAGGAGCAGAGTAGCAAGCCACCAAAGGTCGCTTTACTAAGGCAGTGTCTGGTTATCATAGAATTTTATCCAGGTTTAAAGTGGAAATCGCTATCAACTATCGGTAAGTCCGAAGCCTAAATAAGGTGTCCTTTGTTTAGGAGAAAGCAAGGGTTCTATCGATATATTGATAACACTAGTTCTAGTTAATAATATAGATAACAATGGCTTATGAATATATATGACTGTGTGTAGTTTATCTCTATGTCTTGATATGAGAACTAGGTTTGGAATTACTTAATTAATAATGATTGATGTGTCAATTTTGTTGGGTGGAGGAGAAGGCCAGCGCTTGCTGGCCGTTGGTTAGAATGTGTTAGTATTTAAGGTTGAAAGGAGGATCTATTATCAAAGCAGTCTCAATAATTGAAAGGGGGGATCTGGTCAGAAGTAAGGGCGCTTTGATAGTCGAATAAAAACAGCATATGAGTCGCGCCTACTTTATCTACATTCCAGCCGCTAAGGTTTTGACTGAAGTTTCTAGCGCTCGCGAACATTTGATGCATATTTACCACGTTTGAAGTATCCCAGCGACTAATATCCTGGTTAAAGCGATAAGCTTCAGAAAACATTTCATTCATATTGGTGACGTTTGATGTATCCCAGTTGCCTATATCTTGGTTGAAATTTTCGGCCACAAAAAACATGGAACCCAAATTTGTAACTCTTGACGTGTCCCATCTTCCTATGTCTCTATTAAAGGCCTTTGCTTGTTTAAACATTACTGCCATATTAGTGACACTAGAGGTATTCCACCTGCCTATATCTTGGTTAAACGCGCCAGCATTCCAAAACATTTTACTCATATCTGTTACACTAGAAGTGTCCCAGTTGCTTATATCCCCATTGAAGCTAGATTCGTAGTAAGTTGGACTAACCCACATGAAACCGGGTTTTGCTGCTTGAAACATTCCGCTCATATTGGTGACATTGGCGGTATCCCAGTTGTTGAGGTTTTGGTTAAATTTGCTCGCACGGTAAAACATCTTACTCATATCAGTGACTTGATCGGTATCCCAATCTCCTATGCTCTGATTGAAGACTTTGGCACCAGAGAACATCTCGCTCATATTAGTAACATTAGCTGTATTCCAACTACCGATATTTTGGTTAAAGGATTCGGCATCGTAGAACATCTTGCTCATATCAGTGATGTTATCTGTATTCCAATTACCTATTGCTCCGTTGAACTTTGCAGCGTACGCAAATATCTCGAGCATATTGCTTACATTACTGGTGTCCCAGTTGTTGAGGTTTTGGTTAAATTTTTCTGCAAAAAGGAACATTTGCTCCATGTTTGTGACACTAGAGGTATCCCAGCCCCCGATAGGTCGGTTAAAAGCCTTAGTTYGTGAAAACATGTTCTCCATGTTTGTGACACTAGAGGTATCCCATTCACCAATGTGGCCGTTAAATTTATCAGCGTAATGAAACATCCTACTCATATCAGTGACCTTTGACGTGTTCCACTTATTTAGGTCGTGATTAAATCTACATGTGTTTTCGAACATATAGCTCATATTCGTAACATTAGAGGTATCCCAATCACTAATATTCTGATTAAACGAGTTTGGAAGCTCTTGACAGTTATTTCCCACATACGTTGTTGAAGAACTCGCCCCCCAACCATAAGAGTACGAATATGAATGCCTTGCAAGCATTCCTTCCATATTGGTAACGCTTGATGTAATCCAATCGCCTATGGGCTGGTTAAAGTTAAAGGCGCTTCTGAACATATAACTCATGTCAGTGACATTAGCGGTATCCCAGCTACTAATATTTTGGTTAAAGTTCTCAGCATACGAAAACATGTGGGACATATCGGTGACTTTTGAAGTGTCCCATCTCGTTATATTCTGGTTGAATTTTTTTGCGTCAGAGAACATGTGCGACATGTCGGTAACATTACTGGTGTCCCAATTGGCAATATTACTATTAAAAGCATTTCCGTAATATCGAGATGTAGTCTTAAACATTCCTTTCATACTCACAACATTTGAAGTATTCCAATTGCCGATACCTTGGTTAAATTTATAGGCATTAAGAAACATATAACTCATATCAGTCACGTTAGCCGTGTTCCAGTTGCTGATGTCCTGATTAAAAAGGAAAGCGTTGTTAAACATATAACTCATATCAGTTACTTTGGTGGTATTCCAATTACCAATATTTTGGTTAAAGGGCGCCTTAAAAAACATTTCGCGCATATTGGTGACGTTAGCGGTATTCCAGTTACCAATATCCTGATTAAACGCTTTGGCGCCAGCAAATAGCCATGCCATGTTGGTAACCTTGCTGGTATCCCACTGGCCGATATCCTGATTAAACTTTTCAGCGCGGTTGAACATGCCAATCATGGTGGTGACATTTTGCGTGTCCCAGTCACCAATATCAGCGTTAAAGTCAACTTCATCGGCAAATAAGACGCTCATATCGGTAACCTGAGTGGTACAAAACCTGATTGTGCCGTCTTGTAGTTGGTTAAGCAGCGTTTGATCTCTGATCAGGGCGTCATCGACGACGAGGTAATTAGCGCCATTAGCGTTAATGTATGAATTAGGCTCGCTATTGGGGCAAGTTACCGTGCTAGCATAGGCTAAATGAGAGGAGCAAAGTAGCAAGCCACCAAAGGTCGCTTTACTAAGGTAATGTCTGGGTATCATAGAGTTTTATCCGAGATTAATAGAGGGTAAATATTAAAAATATAAAGCTTGACAAGCTATTAATAGAAGCTCACTACAAGCAGTAATAGGGTTGGTTTAATTAAATATATCATCCTGATTATTTAATCATTTTGGTTTTTTCAGCTTATGTTGGTTATATTCTTTCAGGTTGCTAGGTACTTTTTTTGATTGATAAATGCTGTAATAATGGCCAGCTAATATCTGGCCATTTTCTCACAAATTTAGTGATTAAATTGGGGCGCTCTTTTAGCGGATAGAAGACTCATTTCAGAGAAATTATCAAATGACTCTACTTGGTTAACATTCCACTGGCTAATATCGTGATTAAACCCCCAAGCAATAACCATTGGCATACCTGCGTCTACAATTAAGCTCAAAGTATTATTGAACATTTTGCTCATACTTCTTACTTGAGCAGTATCCCAATCACCAATATCTTGATTAAAATTTCGAGCATCGTTAAACATGTCGCTCATGTCTTTTACACTTGATGTATTCCAGTTACCAATATCTTGGTTAAAGCTGGCGGCATTTTTGAACATGGCCTGCATGTTTTTCACCCTAAACGTGCTCCAGTCCCCAATGTCTTGGTTAAACTTTTTTGCACCGCTAAACATTTTGTGCATGTCTGTAACATTGGAGGTATCCCAGCGACCAATGTTCTGGTTGAACTTATCAGCATTTCTGAACATCATACTCATGTCTTTCACTCGGGATGTGTTCCAATTGCTAATGTCTTGGTCAAATGCCATGGTATTATCTTGTTCGTTCATAAAGCTATCTGTAATGCCAAACATCGCCTTCATGCTGCGGACTCTTGATGTATTCCAGTCCCCAATATCTTGGTTAAATGCCCTTGCGTTGGCAAACATGTAACTCATATCTGTTACTCTGGAGGTGTACCAATTGCCAATATTTTGGTTAAATGGTGTGGCAAAAAACATTTCACGCATATTGGTAACATTGGCAGTATTCCAGCGCCCAATGTCTTGGTTAAAATTGCTCGCTCCTGCAAACATCCATGACATATTGGTGACTTTTCGTGTATTCCACTGGCCGATATCTTGATTAAATTTTTCAGCGCGGTTGAACATACCTATCATGGTTGTCACATTTTGCGTGTCCCAATCACTAATATCGGTGTTAAAGTCTCTTCTATCTGCAAACAGGACGCTCATATCGGTAACGTGAGTGGTACAAAACTTTATGGTGCCATCTTGTAATTGGTTAAGCAGCTTTTGATCTCTGACGAGCGTGTTATCGACGACCAGATACTTTCGCTTGCCTTCGATTATCAGTGATTTGGGTTTGGCATCGGGGCACGTGTAGGTCGACGCTAACGCTAGGTTACTACTGGTTAATAAAAGTGTGGCAAGTGCGGTTTTGCAATAGTGTTTTGCAGAATTCATTGTAGTTATTTTCCCCTAGGTAAAGGTCAAGAAAAAATTAGAGAGTCAAATGCATGCTCAACCCTATTCAGCAATAATGGAGACTATTAGTGAGCTAATCTTTGATGGGTTATAGCTGTCTTTATCACTGTTTATTATAAAAATAAAAACAAAATATAATCAGTAGATATTTCTACGATTATATTTTCTAAGCATAAATATGTGATACCCGATGCATTAATTTAACTTTTTAATGATTTTTTTATTTTTAATAATGTTGGTATTTAATGATAAATGGCAATGGTTTCCTATATATAAGATTTTATAACTAAAAATAATCTTTTTCTTGACCTTAATGATTTTCTATTAAATGCATTACCTGTTTCAATTAAATGAGCTTCAATAAATATATTTATATTAATTTCATGTCAAAAATATTTGAGGTGCTTATTTTTTGTTCTTTTTGATTAAATTAATTTTTAATGATTAATTAAATGTGATTTGTATTTGTTTATTAATTATTTAGATGAATATAATTATCAGCTAAATTACATGCTAATTATATAAACTCTTAATGTGATGGCTAACCATGAAATAGTGTTGACTACATAACTCACCAACGATTTCAATATTTAGCCGGTTTCTTTTATCTATATTATTAAGGTAATTAAATGAGGTTTTACCCAAAGACATTGGCATTACTTACTATTCCTAGTTGGGCAGTTTTTGCAACGCCTAGTTTAAATGACTGTAATCACCTAAACATTCTTCCTGAAGATGGGACTGTATATTTTAACCAGTCTTGTTCAACAGCATATGTACTACCCAAAGATACAGGTGTTTCAACCGAAGGTGTGTTTACGCCAAACTCATATGGGAGGAATGTGTGTGGCCATTACCAGTCTACGGAAGATGCCATTGTTCGTGTAACTAATGAAATCAATGACGTTTATAAAAATGCAGGTCAGTTTATAGAGAGAAAGGCCTCTATATTAAGTAGAATCAATAGTTTAAAAGCTGAAGTCTACGCTGTTCGTGACCAGTATGCTGAAGAAGTTTTTCATTATGAGATGGCAAAAGAATATGCGGACCAATGGATGGAGGCATACAGAGTAGCTAGCCGTGCATTATCAGATTGCCGACAGTCATCAAGTCAATGCCAAAGTGAGCAGGACAAAGTTGCAGAAGTGAGAGCTGAGTTAACCTTCGCTACTAAGGAACTCAGTGAAGCGAGAGTTGGATACCGACCAGTCAAGGGTATTGCTGACCAAGCACGCAGGGCGATTTTAAGTGCGGAGGAAGAACTCTCTCTACTTACATACAGGAACAAAGCGCACCTCGATGCCATGAAAAGTTTAGAAGATTCTCTTAGCGAAATGCTGGCTAAATACGCGGTCGCAGAAGCAGGAGACGCGGTATTTACTTTTGATATACGCCATCAGGCACATGTGGATGCACTAGCAAATAAATATGCGCATTTAGGTTTAGATTGGCAAAAGATGCCAGCGATGCAAACCGATATTTCGGTATTGTCTCCATTTGACAATATGGATAGTGCTGAAAGAGTTCAATACCAGCTTCCCGTTCTAGGTAGCTATATTGTTGGTGATTCACAGAAATCACAAGTGGGCTTGAATCAATCGGGGAATACGATTCCACCTCAAGAACAGCCGCTGTCCAGTGATATGTTGACATCATCATTAAATAATAGAGAACGCTTTCAAGCTGGAATAAAGCTCAATGCAATTGGAGCATGTCAAGTTCAATCCAGTAGTAACTTAAACGGATTGGTTGCCACGGTTGCTCCTTCACTCTTTTTTAAATATGGCGTAGAAGTGCCGTTTGGTTATACCGCAAAAGTGGATCGTACTGCTGTGATTGAACATCTGGAAATTCACCGCTCCAAAGGTAGTTGGTTCTGGAAGAAAAAATGGACTGAAATCAGAGACCATCGCAATTTTAGTCACTTGATTGATATTCGTTTTGATGCGGGATCATCTGATGTGGCTGTGTTGTCGCCAGAAATGAAAACTAAGGTGATCCGTTCAATTCTAGACCGCACCGCACTTCATTATATGGATAGTTTAGGAAAGCGTCTGCCCACGCCTCCTCAAGCTGCGTTTGATATTGCCGCTGGTCTTGGTGGTTCAGGTATGAGTGCAGGCTATGAAGGTTCATTTGACTCACCAGGCCTGTCTTTTACATGGCAAAGATTTAGCCACAACGCTAAGGATGATTTTGTTTCACGTGGCAATAATTACAGAAGAGATGTAGCTCAATATTACACAGAGAGTGTCAGCGGGTCGTATCTTGTTCCGCAGGCAAAATTGATCGCATTCGAGGTGGAAAGATGAAAAAGCTGTTAGTTGCAATTGTTATTGCGGGTGGGTTAGGTCTAGCAGGATATCAATGGTTCAGTTCCAACTCTGATATGTCTGAATCGCAGAGTACCAGCACTAATGAACAAACATCGCCAGTAGTACTATTTGAAAAAAGCGTTAAGCAAGAGGCGATCCCGGACGATGTAAATGTACAAAACACATCATCACTTACCTTGGCGAAAACAGAAGCACAAGAGATACAGCAAGCATCTGAGCTTATTGACCAAGCTCAGACATTTTTCAGCGCAGGTTCCATGCCGAAAGATTTGTCGGACAAAGAACTTGCGGCAGAATTTTCAGCAATTTCTGAGTTTATTGATTCTAGTGGGCTGATTTCTCGCATCAACGAAGAAGCCTTTGATGAAACACAACTGGAAGTCATTAAGCAGATTTTTGAACGTCACGATAGCTTGGGTATTGAGCAAGCTCAGCGACAATTTCGAGAGCTAGCTAAATTGTATCCACCAGAGGAATTGGAGCGACTAAATAGCGAGCTGGATGACTTGGAAGCCATGATAAAAGAAGCGGAAGCCTTTATGGCAGAGATTGATAGTGAGGAGAAGCGAAACATAGACGATAAATCGCAAAGTTAACAATAAAAAAACAAAACATACCTCTTTAGGACAAAAGGAAAAATTAACTAATGTTAAGAAAAACAGCAGTGGCATTAAGTATTGCCATGGTCAGTAGTAGCGCATTGGCAGTACCAAGTGTATTTAAGTGTAAAGATAGCGTTGGACTGGCGGATAATATCTTCTTTAATGAAGCCTGTACGGAAGCTTATGTCGGTTTTCCACCGTTTGGTGAAGCAACAGTAGACAACTTTTCGAAAACCAATGAATCTTTATGTGATGCTTACGATAGTGCGATGGATTCGTACGTTGATACTCAGAAAACCTATGAATACTTAATTGCTCAAAGTAATGCTCTTGCAAAGCAAACTCTGAGTATTACTCAGAGCATGGATGATAAGCGTGTAGAGCTCAATGTGCTAAAGGCTGATCTTGAGGTCGCGGATACGAAAATCCTGGATCTTTCAGAGGAGCAAGCGGTTGCAGATCAAAAGTACGTTGATGCTCGAGACACGCTTCTTGAATGTAAAGCAATTGCAATAGACTACAGAGCAGATTGTGCGGACGAAATAACTGAATTTACGTCGGCAGCCCGGGAGCGTAGAGCTATCAAATCTGATGTTGCAGCTGCGAAAACGGAGCAACGCGCAATCAATCGTAAAATGGTTGTTCTACAGTCTACTCTAGATACTTTGAAAAGCAATTATGATAACGCACTCGCGCAGCTACTCAATATTAAGAGCTCTGTTGCTGCTGCAATGGAAACTTCTTTTGATTTGTTAGACAAATACGCAAAGACATACGGCGGTAATGCAACCTTGCTGTTTGAAACAAAATATGCCGAATATGTGCGTCAAAAGAAGCAAGAGTTGGAAGGCAAGTATGACAATATGACATGGCGAGATATCCGTCCTCGTGAGGCGGGTATTGGTTTTATTGTTCCATCAGATGAAATCGAAAAGCGTCAGCTTACCGCTCTACTGAGCCCAGTTATTGTGGTGGGCACGCCTGACTTCCCTGTATTTGAGGCAAGTCAATCTGATTACAACACTGATACTGGTACACCAAGAGAGCCGGTGCCAATTGCCAAAGCGACGTATTCTGATAATGAGTTTGATAACTTAAGTAAACCATTCCCTGATTCCTTTCCATCAACAGTAACACTTAGTTTACATGGGTCGTGTCCAGTATCTCAGGCGGAAAAGAAACAGTTACTTACTCATGTTGCCCCTTATGTTTCAGTTTCGTACGAGCTTAAAGGTAAAGTCTCTTATGAAGCAGTGGTAAACCGTGAAGCGGTAATATCATTTGTCGAAAAGACAACCAGTATAGGATTTGTAGGTTTCAGCTATGTAAAAGATAAAATTCGTGCAGAGCAAGATATTGATGTTTATGTATCAATTAAATTCACTTCTTCAACTTATGAAGGAACTTTGGAACAGCAACAAGTGAAAAGAACGCTTCAAGAAAACTTACTTGAGCGTGCGACCATTGCGGTTCTTGACACCATTGCTGTTCGTAAAACCGTCGATCCAGCTAGCGCTGGATTATTGAATGGTACGGAAACACCTTCAGAACAGCCTAAACCACCGGTTCAGGTGCAGTCGAACCTTGAACAAAACACGGGTGTATCAACGGCATTGTGCTCGACCGCAGATGCCTACACTTGTGCAGCAGGTTGGGTAATCGATAACACCAGCATTGGTGTGAAAATAACTGATTATAAGCAGAAGATTTCACACAGATATGAAGAAACTGTAACTGAAGATTTTTATATTCCAATGAATAAAACATTTGGCTTTAAAGCTAAATAACCTTCCATGCCTCCCATTCGGGAGGCTATTTAAAAGGAAATCGTGATGTCTATTCGAACTTTAGGGCTAGTGTTGAGTATGACTAGCTTGAGTGCTTATGCTATTCCTAGTTTACAAAGTTGTGGTGTACCCAATGCCATAGCAAATAATATGTATTTCGATGAAACATGTTCTACTGCCTATGTAGGCCTGCCTGATATTGGTCAAGTGAAGGTAGACAGTTTATATCGAGCAAATTCAAATTTTTGCGATAATTATCATAGCTCAATGGATGGGTACTCAGGCATTGCAGAGGCAATGCAGCGAGTAAATCAAGAAAGGAATAAATTAGCACGCCAGTCAGTTGAGTTAGAACAAAATTTTGCCGATTTACGGCTTACGCTTAATTCGAAAAAGGCACTAATACCTTTGGCTATGCGTGAATTAGCCGAAGAGCAAGCCGAGTATGAGGTACTTGAAAGCCAATTATCTTCTGCACAGCAAATATTGCACAGCTGTTTAGACATTGCTTCAGAGGAAGACTGTACGATAGAGCGTCAAAGTTTTGTGACATTGTCCTCCGAAAAAAATGCGTTACGCAGACAAATAAGTCGAATTCAATCTCGAGTAGGGTATCTAAATAGGCAAGTGGATCTAGTGGAGAATCGTATCGCTGACCTAAACATCTCTATTCAAAGAAATAGTGATCAAATAAGTCAGATGGCTCTTGAAGTTGACGATTACTTTTCAACAATAGAGCAACGCTTGCTCAAATATACAGAGACTTTTGGTGGTACAGCAAAGTTACTCTTTAAAGTGGATCAATCATCTTATTTAGCTGAAAAGAGAGCCAATGCTGAAGATGTGCTAGCAAGTATGCAATGGCGTAGCATCGATCCTAAGCGTTCTGAGATTCAATTTGTTGCTAATTTCCAGTCACCGGACATTAATGATATTCAGCGTATGATGCTGCCAGTAATGTCTATTACCACCCCACAGTTTGAGCGCTATGGTACTGCTACGGTGAATATCGATAAGTCCGAACCAGAACCAAAGTCAATAGACCAACTAACCTCTTCGAGTATCGTGCAATATCGAGAATCGCACTCTGCTTTCCCTGCTGCATTTAACTCTCAAATCAATTTAAACCTGCACGGGGCTTGTTTAATTAACAGTGATAACAAGCAGCAGTTGGCAAGTTATGTTGCTCCATTTTTGTCATACAGTTATGAAATTCAGGGTAGAGCGGGGTACAGAGCTAAAGTACATCAACGAGCCATGATTGAGTTCTTGAAAAAGAGTAAAGGTGGTCGATTTATGAGCTTTAGTTACGTAAAAACTAAAATTCGTGAGCGCCAAGAATACGATACTTTGGTTGAAATTACGCTTACCTCAGACAGTAAAAAAGGTGAAGAGATTACCAAACGGTTCAAGCGTGAAATAGCCATCAATGTTCTTGAAAGAGCGGCGGTTGCAATATTGGATTCCATTGCCACACGAAGGATGCCAAGTTTTGCGTTTGACCCTCAAACATCAGCCGATGATAACCGTAATCTCAGTCACCATATCGCAACATTAGGCTCTGGTCTTAATATGACCAGCATGATGTGTAGCTCCGCAGGTTCATTTGCATGTTCACTAGGTTGGGATCTTGACTCTTTTAGCTTTGGTCGTCGAGGACTTCATTATATAGGCACTGTAGGTGCGACTTATGAAGAACAAATAGATGATTACTACTTCGTACCAATGAATCGTGGTATGGCTTTTGAAGTTAGTCAGGATAATTAATTTCTATAAAGGTAAAAGATGACAAGGTATCAAAACGATACCTAATAATCTATTTGCAAATTTTAAAACTCTATCAGTCATCGTGTTTAATTTTTTAAATACGGTGACTGGCTATTAGTAATAAGAATATATTGGGCATTTAAAATGACGAATGTAATAACTGGTACTCCTAACGACGATACACTATTTGGTGATGAGCGAGACGATACAATTGAGGCAGGTCGCGGTAACGACACGGTTTGGGCTGGAGAAGGAAATGATCATGTTTATGGCGGCACAGGTGACGATAGGCTAGAAGGAGAGAACGGAAACGACATCATTTTTGCGGGTGAAGGAAACGACACCTTAAATGGTGGAGATGGCCAAGATATTCTTCAAGGCGATGAGGGTGACGATACTCTTAGTGGAGGAGACGGTGATGACCGACTAGCTGGAGGCCATGGACAAGACAGTCTAGATGGTGGCAATGGCGATGATATTTTAGTGGGTGGTCAAGGGCACGATACACTAAATGGTGGTCATGGTGATGATACCGTACTTGGCGGTGATGGAAATGACACTATATTTACTGACAATCAATCGGGTATTGGTAACGATAAGGCTGAAGGCGGCGCTGGCAATGATAAAATTTATGGTTTAGGCGGCAACGATGACCTAAGTGGTAATGAAGGCAACGATACCCTCGAAGGAGGGGCAGGTAACGATACACTGGCAGGTGATGAAGGGCACGACAACCTCTTTGGTGGAGAGGGTGATGATCTTCTTGATGGAGGTAGTGGTAACGATGTCCTGAAAGGTGAGGATGGAAACGATCAGATAAAGGGTGGGCTTGGCGATGATAGGCTTCACGGAGGTGCTGGCAACGATATTCTCACTGGTGGAGATGGAGAAGACGCATTATTTGGGGATCAGGGTGATGACCTGTTCTACGTTGATGAAAATGATGTCGTGGTTGGCGGCTCAGGCAAGGATGTCGCTGACTTTTCACAGGTTACTAAAAGCACGATAACCTTGAAGCATTTCTATGATGGTGTTGAAGAGCTTCGTTTTGGCGCTCGAGATAATACCGTCATTGGTACGCAGCATAACGAACGATTATTTGGTGATGCTGGCAATGATCGTCTGTCAGGTAATAAAGGTGATGATCATCTATATGGCGGGTTTGGAGATGATGTCTTACATGGTGGAGAAGGTAATGATGTTTTGTATGGTGAACAAGGCTCAGACACGCTAATAGGAGGCGATGGCGATGACACCTTCTACTTTGATAGCGAGGATACGTTAGATGGTGGAAGCGGCTTTGACCAAGCTTACCTTTCTGCCAATAGAGCTGATCTTAGTGATGAAAATGCCATTAAGGATATCGAAGTAATTCATGGAACAAGAGCAAACGATGCCATAACGAGTGCCGTCGATAATGTTACATTTAAAACAGGTCATGGCTCTGATCATTTAGAAGTTAAATTTGGTGAGTATCAGCAGATTGGGTATCAAGGCGGGGAAGGCAACGATACCGCTAGAGTCAACGGAAGATACAAAAACCTTGTGGTATCTGGTGATAATGGTAATGACACCATCAATGCTGATAAATGGCTATGGATGGATAGTGGCAGTTTATCGGCTGAAAAAATTAACTGCAGTCGGCACCAAGATAGAATTATATTTGATGCGTCAGTTCAAGGCGCCACGGTTAATACTGGCAAAGGAAACGACTATATTTTAGCGCAGTCATTAAGTGACAATGGTAATGCTGCTAAAGTTTATGGTGGTGAAGGGGTAGATAACCTCTTTATAGCGGACAGCGATATAAAAACAATTAATGTCTACGAATCAACGGATAACTTTCGTGTCACGGTAACGTTTAACGATGATACGCAGGGCTATTTAGAAACAGGTAAAGATATCGAATTTATTTCATGGAAAACTGGTAGCAGTCGTCATAATGATGTAACAGTACTGAATACTAGAACCATGTCTATCTCTAAACGTTCAAGTTTTGGTTCTGACAACCCTATTTTAGGTACAGGTTATGAAAGTACCGCTCGTCTCGCCCAAGCTATGGCTTCTTTTGATACAGGAGAAGGTATTTCTGCAGAATCGAATAGTGTTCAGCCTCAGGAAAATTCAATTTTAGTGACGTCACTATTGAATCACTAATCTACTTTTTTAATCGATAAGGCCATAAATATATTATGGCCTTTACATCCCTACGTTTGACTTAAATTAAAAGCAAATAATTATCTAAAGCAATCTTTATTCTAAGGAAGAATATTATGACAGTGGAAATTAACGGTACTCCAAATGATGACACATTATTTGGTGATGAAAATAATAATGTTATCGACGGTGGCAGAGGAAACGACTTTATTCTCGCTGGTGAGGGTGATGATAGGGTATTAGGTGGCACGGGTGATGATGAAGTGGAAGGCCAAAATGGCAATGACACTTTATTTGGTGGCGACGGAAATGACCTTTTAAATGGCGGCGATGGTGATGACACCTTGCAAGGCGATAATGGCGATGACACCTTAAATGGTAACGATGGCGACGACAAATTAGCCGGAGGCCATGGTCAAGATAAATTAAATGGCGGTAATGGCAATGACATCCTTGTTGGTGGTCAAGGTCATGATGAGCTTAATGGTGGTCATGGTGACGACCAACTGTTTGGCGGTGATGGTAATGACATTATCTATGCAGACGATGAATCTGCTGATGGTAATGATACCGTAGACGGCGGTGCGGGTAACGATGAAGTACATGGTCTGAACGGCAATGACAAGCTGAGCGGTAAAGCGGGTAATGACATCCTTAATGGCGGCGACGGTGAAGACGAATTAAGTGGCGGTGATGGCGCAGATATTCTCTCTGGCGGTCGCGACAATGACATCCTAGTTGGCGGTCGTGATAACGACAAGCTTGATGGGGGTGAGGGTGATGACAGCCTAGATGGTGAAAGTGGCGATGACACACTCGCCGGTGGTCAAGGTAATGATACTTTAACAGGCGGTTTGGGTACTGATGCCCTTGATGGTGGTGAAGGGAACGACACGTTAAAAGGTGGCGAGGGTAACGATACACTTATTGGTCAAAGTGGCGATGACAGTTTATCAGGCGAAGCCGGTAATGATGTTCTGGATGGCGGTCAAGGCGACGACACACTTGATGGTGGAGAGGGCAGGGATGAGTTATCCGGCGGTCTAGGTAATGATAAGCTAACTGGCGGTACAGAGAACGACCTTCTCGCGGGCGGGGAAGGAGACGATAAACTCTACGGCGAAGAAGGTGATGATACGCTGACAGGTGGTGTAGGTAACGACACATTAGAAGGTGGAGCGGGTAATGACACGCTCACGGGCTTAGAAGGTCGAAACCATCTTGATGGTGGTGCGGGTAACGATGTTTTCCATATCGACGGTGATGACAGTGTGATTGGTGGTGAAGGTCATGATGTTGCGCATTATCAAGGGGCAACGAGAGAATCGTTAACCTTAACTCAGAATTACCATGGCGTGGAAGAAGTCCATTTTGGTGACCTGCACAATACTATTATCGGTAGTGAGAATAGCGATAATATCTATGGTGATGGGGGCAACGACAAATTATCGGGTGGCTTAGGTGATGACGTACTGAGTGGCGGACTAGGTGACGATGAGTTAAGAGGCGACGCCGGGGCCGATACCCTGCTTGGTGGTCAAGGTAATGACAAGCTCTATTTTGACGCCCAAGATACGATTGATGGTGGTGAAGGGTATGATCAGGCTTACATGACAGAGTCGATGGAACTTAAGTTAACCAGTCAAAGTGCGATTAAAAACGTTGAGCGCATCTATGGCTCAGAAGGTAATGATACCATTACTAGTAGCATCGATGAAATTGCATTTTCTTCGGGGACAGGGAATGACCATTTACATGTTCTCAGTGGTAAAAAGGTACGTTACAGCGGTGGTAGTAGCGGGGATGACACCATGATTGTCGAGCGCGGCAACTATGAAGAGCTTAAATTTAGGGGTGGTAACGGCACTAATATGATGGAGTACAAAGGTGGCTATACCAAAAGGTTAGAGTATCAGGGAAGAGATGGCCAAGATACCTTACAAGTGAATGGTCGTTTTAGAACCTTGAATTTTGACGGGGATAAAGGTTATGACAGGGTTGTGTCAACGACAGGTCTCTGGATGACAAGGAAAATGGGCTGGGGAGGATATATCGACGCCGACAACATTCAAGGGAGTAATAATCAAGACCGAATTCTTTTCAAACGGACGAGACAAGACAGTTTAACCGTTAACGCTGGAGGCGGTAATGATTTTCTCTACAATGGCAGGCTTGCAAGTGATCCAGGGAAAATAACGGTTTATGGCGGTGCTGGAGTGGATAAACTCCACATAGGTGATGGTTTGCAATGGACCGACCGCACGGCTGGAGTGAATGAATTCTCAAGAATTACCCGTCAAGATATGGGAAATAAGATACGCTTTACACGAATGGCAAGGTTTGCTGATACCAGCCGAGGCAATAATCCAGTCATCTATGACACAAAGAGCTATATCGATGTGGGTAAGGATGTCGAGTTTGTTTCATGGGGAGGTGGGAATCGTTCTGGAAATAACCCTTTATATACCTATAATATGCGAACAGGAGCTATCCAAACAACGAGATATCATGATGAGATGGATGATCCTTTGTTGGGTGGCCGCTATGAAACTTCTGCTCGTCTCGCTCAAGCCATGGCTTCTTTTGATACGGGTGGAGGTATTTCTGCAGAATCGAATAGTGCTCAGGCTCAGGAAAATTCAATTCTAGTGACGTCACCATTGAATCACTAATGTACTTATGTAGTGGTCAATATTCTTGACCACTACAGTTAAATAACAATAGATGCCTAGACAAGCTGTGCGAGCATATCATCCGAGTAGTCGGTAAGTGCTTCGCCGGCTTTGACTTTAGCAACATACTCGGGGTTAGCAATTAGTGGGCGCCCTATTGCTAATAAATCAAATTTCCCAGCGGCTAAAGCGGCATTGCCCGATTCTGGGGTAAAGCCACCAACTCCCATTAAGATGTTGCTGTAGTGAGCACGCATGTAGTCAGATACCTTGCCACCTAAGTAATCAAAAGTCATATTATCGTCGAATATACCCACATGCAGATAGCATAATTCTCTGCTTTCTAAAGCTTGTAGTAAGTAGTCAAAAACCTGTTTGTCCCTTGGGTCAGATTCCATATTGAAATACGCTCCAGGTGAGAGACGAAGCGCCGTCCTTTGTGAACCAATCGCTTCGGATACAGCGTCTACCACTTGTAAGGCAAAGCGAGCCATATTTTCGGCATTTCCACCAAACTCATCCTCGCGCTGATTGCTGGCAAAGTGTAAGAATTGATCAATTAAGTAGCCATTGGCTCCATGGATTTCTACGCCATCAAACCCAGCTTCAAGCGCATTAATTGCTGCCTGACGATAATCTTCAACCAGCTCTTGGATCTCTTCCCGGCTTGCAGGCTTTGGTGTGATGTATTCGAGCTCTCGCATGCGTGGAACCGTGCCTTCTACACCTATTGCCGAAGGAGCAAGTACATAATCACCGTCATAGAAGTGCGGGTGTGCGACTCGACCTGTGTGCCATAACTGAAGGAAAATCTTTCCCCCATTTTGGTGAACGGCATCTGTCACTTTGCGCCATCCTAATATTTGTTCTTGAGTGTAGATGCCTGGAGTATTGGGATAGCCTTGCGCATCAGGTCGTATGATGGTTGCTTCACTGATGATAAGCCCTGTATCAGCGCGGCGCGCATAATACTTCACCATGTCATCAGTGGGGACAAGATTGGCATCAGCCATGCAGCGGGTCAAGGGTGCCATAATAATGCGATTGTTAAGGGTAATAGCGTGATTAAGTTTTATTGGTTCGAATAAATGTTGCATGATTTTTCCTTGATGATTTCTTGAATGTCCATTCAAGTTAGTCTAATTTGAATGAACATTCAACATATTTTTTGAATGTCTGTTCAAAATCCGTTAAAGTAGGGTGTTGTTGATAATTTAAATGTGAGTGATGATGCGCAGCGCAGAATTTGATCGTGAAACAGTGCTACGTTCTGCAATGGAAGCCTTTGTAAGTAAAGGGTATTCAAAAACCAGTATGCAGGACCTAAAAGCCGCAACAGGACTACATCCTGGCTCAATTTATTGCGCGTTTGAAAACAAGCGTGGGCTCTTGATCGCAGCGCTTGGCCAGTATCGTGATGACAAATCTCGTGAGTTTGAAGCCTTGTTCAAAGAGCAAGAAAACGTTTTCTATGGCTTAAACTGTTACCTAGATTCAGTGGTCGAAGAATGCGAGAAAGAAGCAATTAAAGACTGTTTATTGCAAAAGTCCTTGAGTGAATTGGCGCAGCAAGATGCGGAAGTCGAGCAGCTCATTAGCTCTATGCTACAAGACTGGCATCGCTCGATTGAGAACAAAATTTCTCAGGCTCAAGATGCGGGATACGTAAACAAGCATAAATCTGCCGGACAACTGACCCAGTTTGTCGTCATGGGTATTTACGGGATACGCACCCTTTCACATACCCAACCTAAACCGGGCGTGTTGAAAGAGTTAAAGCAAGAATTGATTCATTATCTTACCAGTTAGTAGCCTTTTATAAGGCGATATATATTGCCTTGATCGGTACTAAAAATAATCTCGCCTTTTGGGCTCACGATCACATGTCTGATCCGCTCTTTGAGATGCTCAAGAATGCGAGTTTCTTCAATCGCTGATTGAGTATTATCGAGAGTGATAACATTGATATGCGTGAGCTTTAGCGCTGGGGCGAGAAGTTTTCCATTCAACTCAGGGTAGTGGGTACCTCTATAAAGTAGCAGGCTTGCAGGAGCAATTGATGGAATGTAAACCTTAATTGGTGACTCTACTCCTTCTTTTTCTGTAGCATCAGCAACATTAATAGGTCCCCAATATTCCTTACCGTGTGAGGTTATTGGCCAGCCATAGTTAGCACCTCTCTTAATAAGATTGAGCTCATCACCACCTCTTGGCCCATGTTCAATTGACCAAAGGGTTTGTGACTCGTCATCATAATACAAACCTTGTGGGTTTCTGTGGCCAATGCTCCACAGCGCTTTTTGCGCATTGGGAATTGAGATAAAAGGATTGTTCTTAGCTGGGCTGCCGTCTGGATTAAGCCGCAAGATAGAACCAGCATGAGTACTAAAATCTTGCCCGTTTGGCCTTTCTCCTCTGTCACCAATACTCATAAATACATGATCTTTATCAAAAGCTAAGCGACTTCCGTAATGTCGGCTTGTGTCAGAATTAGAGGTTGAGGTAAAAATGGTTTCGAATTGAGAAAGTTTTCCAGATTGATAGAGAAAACTTGCTAATGCTGTGTCTGATCCGGTATGAGTTTTCTGGCTATACGTGACGTACAACTTATTTTTTTCAAATGGAGATAGTGCAATGTCTAGCCAGCCACCTTGGCCTGCTGAATACAGGTCAGATGGGTTCTCCATCAGTTTAGATGTCTCTCCGGTTATGGTACTAAGAGCGAGTATATGGCCATTTCTTTCAGTGACAAGCAATGTATTAGCATCAAAAAATGCCATGCCCCAAGGTACTTTAAGGCCTGATGCAATTTTCTGAGTTTGGTAACCTTGGCTATGCGCAAAGCTTACCCATGCGGTTAACACCAAGCATAATGCTGTTCTTATCACTGGCAACTCCTCCCTATTTACTCTGAGTATGAACCTCTAACCCAACTCTAGACAGCTTTTTATTTTATACAACTTGTTGCCTTATGAGGGATGAAGTATTGCTCCCAGAAACATGTTTTTCTGTTGCTAGCGTATGTCGTAGTGTCACAGCGAGGACCATAAGGCAAAAAACTTGGACTAAATTACCCCTCAGCGCATTTTTCAGATTGGCTTTATACAGCGGTTTCGTTACTATGTAGGGCTATTTACGAAGCCTGAAATCCCTATCGGGAAACCTTATGGAAACTACCAATAGGTAGATGAGGAAACGATGCAACATCTAGAAGAGATTATTGCTAATGCTAACGCTGCTATTGACGCAGCAGATTCATTAGTCGCACTCGACGAAGTGCGTGTACAGTATTTGGGTAAAAAAGGTGAGCTAACTGCTCAGCTTCAAAGCCTAGGTAAATTGCCACCAGAAGAGCGCCGTAGTGCAGGTCAAGAGATCAACAAAGCGAAAGGTGTTGTCCAGCAAGCGATCGCTGCTCGTAAAGATGCGTTGCAGCGTGCTGAGCTGGAAGCCAAATTGGCAGCAGAAACGATTGACGTGACTCTACCTGGTCGCCGCATAGAAAATGGCGGTCTGCACCCAGTGACTCGTACCGTTGAACGTATTGAACAGTTTTTTGGTGAACTCGGCTTTAATACTGAATCAGGCCCTGAGATTGAAGACGCATTTCATAACTTTGATGCGCTGAATATCGCAGAGGATCACCCTGCGCGTACCGATCATGATACTTTCTTCTTTAATCCAGATCTTATGCTGCGTACCCACACTTCAGGTGTTCAGATTCGCACAATGGAAAATGGACAACCACCGTTTCGTTTCATTGCTCCTGGGCGCGTATATCGAAATGACTACGACCAAACTCACACACCCATGTTCCACCAAGTGGAAGGCATGCTGGTTGATGAAAACGTTAATTTTGCCCAGCTTAAAGGAATTCTCCATGACTTCCTGTGTAACTTCTTTGAAGAAGAAGTTGAAGTGCGTTTTCGTCCTTCATACTTCCCATTCACAGAGCCTTCAGCAGAAGTGGATGTGAAAGGTAAGAATGGCAAATGGTTAGAAGTATTAGGTTGTGGCATGGTCCACCCAAATGTTCTTCGCAGTGTGGGCATTGATGCTGAAAAATACTCTGGCTTTGCATTTGGTATGGGCGTAGAGCGTTTAACTATGCTTCGCTATGGCGTAAACGATTTAAGAGCGTTCTTCGAGAACGATCTGCGTTTCTTAAAACAGTTCAAGTAATCTAGGGAACCATCACTATGAAATTTAGCGAAACTTGGCTTCGTGAGTGGGTAAACCCTTCGGTTTCAACAGATGAGTTGACTCACCAAATTACTATGGCAGGCCTTGAAGTTGACGATGTTCTGCCTGTCGCTGGCTCTTTTACGGGCGTTAAAGTTGGTCATGTTGTTGAATGTGGTCAACACCCTGATGCAGACAAATTACGAGTGACTAAAGTGGATGTTGGCGAAGCTGACTTACTTGATATTGTCTGCGGCGCACCAAACTGCCGTCAGGGCCTAAAAGTTGCTGTCGCAACGGTCGGTGCAGTACTACCGGGCGATTTTAAAATTAAGAAGGCAAAACTGCGTGGTCAGCCCTCTCACGGTATGCTTTGTTCATTTACAGAACTTGGTATTGATGTTGAATCAGATGGCATCATAGAGCTTGCTGAAGAGGCAGTCGTTGGTACAGACTTTCGCCAATTTTTGGGGCTTAATGATGTGACCGTTGATGTTGATCTAACGGCAAACCGCGCTGATTGTTTTAGCATTCGCGGTCTTGCTCGTGAGGTCGGTGTACTTAACCGTGCAGACGTCACTGAGCCAGCAATAAACCCAGTGGCTCCTGCTATTGACGATACAGTTTCTATTGACGTTAAAGCGCCAGCGGCATGTCCTCGCTATCTAGGCCGCGTGGTCAAAAATGTCAACGTCAAAGCCCAAACGCCGCTTTGGATGCAAGAGAAACTGCGTCGCTGTGGTATTCGTTCTATCGATCCAGTTGTTGATATTACGAACTACATCTTGCTAGAGCAAGGCCAACCAATGCATGCTTTCGATCTGAACAAAATAGACGGTGGTATCGTGGTTCGTATGGCAGAGCAGGGTGAAAAACTGACACTTCTTGATGGCAGTGAAGCGGAATTGAATGCTGATACGTTGGTTATTGCAGATCATAATAAAGCACTCGGAATTGCGGGAATTTTTGGTGGTCAAGATTCTGGTGTAACGTCTGAAACCCAAGATGTGTTACTAGAGTGTGCCTTCTTCGCGCCTGATTATATTCGTGGTCGTGCTCGCAGTTATGGTTTACACACAGACTCATCAATGCGCTTTGAGCGTGGTGTCGATTACGCCCTGCAAGCAAATGCGATGGAGCGAGCAACCGAGTTGCTGGTTGATATCTGTGGTGGTGAAGTGGCTCCTGTGGTTGCTGTTGAATCAGCCAGTGATTTGCCAACACCGAATACTGTCGCATTACGCCGAACTAAACTCGATCGCCTACTTGGCCATCATATTGCTGATGCAGATGTGGTTGAGATTTTGGAGCGTTTGGGTATGCAGGTTTCGACAACCGAAACAGGCTGGACAGCGACTGCACCAACGTGGCGCTTTGATATTGCCATTGAGCAAGACTTGATCGAAGAAGTGGGTCGTATCTATGGGTATGACAATATTCCAAATCAGAGCCCAGCCGCTGATCTAAAAATGCACGATCATGTAGAAGCGAATATTCCACTTAAACGTGTTCGTAACTTGCTTGTAGACCGTGGTTTCCAAGAAGCTATCACCTATAGCTTTGTTGAGCCAGAGCAACAAAAACTCATTGTTCCAGATGTTGAGCCTCTGATCTTACCTTTCCCTATTTCTGCTGATATGTCAGCGATGCGTCTGGGTTTGATTCAAGGTCTTCTCAATACGGTTGTTCACAATCAAAAGCGTCAGCAGCCGCGTGTTCGTTTATTCGAGTACGGTTTGCGTTTCATCCCATGTGAGTCTGCAGAAAACGGCATGCGCCAAGAGCCTATGCTGGCTGGTGTAATTGCTGGTGCTCGTAGTGAAGAGCATTGGGATGTAGAAACCAACACGGTTGATTTCTTCGATTTGAAAGGCGATCTTGAAGCCATTCTTGAACTGTCTGCGAATGAAAAAGCGTATTCTTTTGCTGCGGCAAGGCATCCGGCATTACATCCAGGTCAATCGGCGGCAATCATGGTTGATGGAAAAGAAGTCGGTGTAATTGGTACTGTTCACCCCGAACTTGAGCGTAAGTTTGGCCTCAACGGTCGCACTATTGTGTTTGAAATCGAGTGGTCTGCTATCAACACAAAGGTGATCCCAGAAGCGGTACAGCTTTCTAAGTTCCCTTCAAACCGTCGTGATATTGCACTGGTTGTTAAAGAAGAAGTTGCATCTGGCGATATCGTTGCAGCGTGTCTCGAAAAAGGAGGAGAATTCCTCACAGATGTTCGCTTGTTTGATGTTTACCTTGGTAAAGGGGTAGAAGAAGGCAAGAAGAGCCTTGCCATTGCCCTAAGTCTACAGTCAGTAGAGCGTACATTGGAAGACTCGGATATTGCAGGCGCAGTTGATGCTATTGTTGCTCATGTTTCCGAAAAATTTGGTGCTTCTCTTAGAGATTAATCAGCCTTATTCCTTATAATAAAAACCTGCCACAAGGCAGGTTTTTTTATTATTACATATTTAAAAAGAAGACTAACTTTCGTTTAAAATCACCATGCTTATTAAGCCTTAGGCACCAAACATCCCTCCAGAAATATTGTGGCACTTCATAAATTATGGTGATTAAATATAGAAATCCATAATCATTATGGATGTCATTATGGATGTCATTATGCTTGCCATTAAATAAAACTATTTGAAAATTTAATTTTAAATTCTTAATGATCAATTCTGTGAATGTAAAGATATATTCACTATCCTCAAAGTATTAATAAGAAAGAATAAATTACGTAATTCATTATTCATTTTTATTATTTATATAATAAATTTTCACATTGTTTTAGCTTAAAAATTGAATAATTTACGATCAAAAACACATAAAATTTACACTTTATGAACATTTATTAAACCAATATCCCATAGTGATATTATTGTTATTTATTTTGTTAAATTGATAACGCAGTATTTTGAATGATATTTGAACACATAATCGTTTGTTAAATAATCCAATCTATTCAGTAAGAAAACGATCTGATGAGGTATAAATATGAAATTCAAAAAAACTGCTCTCGCTACATTATTGGCTTGTAGTTTTACTGCAAATGTTCTTGCAGAAAAAATAGGTGATGCACCAGAAGATTTTACCTACATAAGTGAAGAAGCAAATGAAGAAAAGTTTGTTTTAAGTACAGATGAGTGGGCTGCCATTCAAATTTTTGCTGCGACAGCTAGGGCACTCCCTATTACAGAAGATGACATGCGCAACGAATTTTTATTAGGTTCACTGGACTTTGGCAGTAACTACCAAGAACTTTTGACAAGTTATCAGAGCGTGCATGATATTTCTGGGCAGTGGCTAAATGCGGGTGGTTATAGAGATCAAATGGTCGGCTTAGCCACAGATATTGTTATTTACTCAGATGACGTTTTAACTGGGAGTGAGCGTATTTCACTTTTCGTTGACAGAATATGGTCAGCCATCTTGGAAGATGATCTTGCAGCGGGTGACAGATATTTAACCGTTACTCGTACACTGCTGGAGAAAATGCTAACGGATACTCAAGAATATTATGATAAGGCTGATGATCTCGGTACAAAACTTACAGAGTTTGTTAATACGTTAGATGCAGAAGATCAAGAGCTACAAGAAGTTCAGTCGACAAATGCGGATATTCTTGAAAATGACGGCTCAGCGACAAAAGATGAGATTGACGCTCTACAAGATAGAATTGAAGAAGTAAATAGGGAATACAGTAAGTGGGTAAAAGTAGCAGCAACGTCTCCCGTCTATTCTACGGTTGCGTTTCCTTTTGGTTTAATCGCGTCGATTGGCGCGGCCTCCGGCGGGACAGCGCAAGCTATTGCGTTAAAGAATGAAATCGGATTCATCAAAGAAGACATTGAAAACCTGTCCAAGCGCCTCAGGACAGAGGAGCTGACTTACGCATCATGGCAGCTTGCCAATAGCAGTATTACTAACACCCGAGATCAACTATCAGAAGCACTTAATGCACTTGAGAAACTCAAAGGTGCTTGGGTACTCGTTGTTGCTCAGCTTCAAGCGGCACTTGACGGAATACAATCAGCAAATAGTGAAGATGTTATCAATAACCCAGATTTGCTGACTGCTTTAGCGCTAACCGCTTCAGAACTTGAAGACTTGGAGACCCGCTGGGGAGAAATTAAAGAGTCTACAGAGGAATGGGTACGAAATGCTTACGTGACTCAAAGCAACCAATAGCAGCACTAAGGCAGCCACAGATTAGGCTGCCTTAAATTTTTCCCACTACGTTGATGGAGTAACGCTTATGTTTTTTAAAAAGAGCAAAATTCTTACTGGGTTGCTGCTAGCAAGTTTTGGCGTGTCAGCGAATCCATGGTCTGATTTTTATGATGTTTCTGTACCAAGTTATATGCCTGGTCAAACAAAAGAAGTGACAGACGTTAGTAGTCGAAAAGTGGTTAGACAAGCGATGTTGCTTGATTCTGCGGAGCTCAACAAAACCTTTGAGCAGTATCCAGACAGAGGGCGGTATATTTTTATTGCCGATACATTATTGCTTGATGAAGTAGTTTCGCAAAATATCCAAGGCAAGCATATTGTGATACTAGCTCGTTTTATCCAGGGCGAGGGTCTGATTGGTTTTAGTCAATTAGAAGATGCCAATACATCGGTCACTATTATTGCGGATAAAATTGATGCCGGAATACTGATTACTTCACATGAAGGAACGGTTACGCGAGTTGAAGACAAAGGGGAGAATTTCAAATTTACCTATAGAAACTTACTTGGTAGGGAAACCGTTAGTTATGATAGCGAAAGTATTGAAAGTATTATTGTACAGTTAAACGAAGGTAGAGATTATATTTTTAACCTTGCTTATGATTATGGTTTGTCTGCGTATGACAGTAAGCCTCAGCTTAGTATTGATATACTAGAATGGTATGCGAATTTATTAGCAAGCAGTGATGCGCTGATTAATGAGGAAAACGCTTGGAATTTTGACGATACCTTTCGCGCTCTAAAAAGCTTGAGTCTATTTTATTCTTCCTCTCAAAAAGATCAGAATTTTGTTCCAGTACTTGATTTAAATTTATATTCCAATAGCTATAGTCAAATCTTGGACGCGATGGAAGCATTTCAGAGCGAATATGATCAGTTTGAGAACCACCAAAATGATATTCAAGCTAGAAAAGACAGTGCACGTTTGATGTTGGATAAGTTAGATAATGCATTGAGCGCCCAGCACGCGATTATTGAAAACCAAGAAAGGCAGATTGCCTCTTTCCAAAATAGTATCGAGAACAAAATTGAAGGATTTAAGGAGCAAGAGGGTGTCGTCGAAGTTGCAAAGCAGAACTTCAGGCAAGGCATTATTGACTACCAGCGTAAGTTTATAGCTGGTATCGCTATTGAAGTGTTTAGCTCATTGGCCGATCTAGGCTCGTCGGTGATCTCTGCCTTTACGATTGGCCCTGCTGGAATAGAAAGCGCAGCTCAAGCGATAGGTGATGCAGCTCAAGATGCTCAGCAAGCAGTGACGATTTCAAAACGTTTAGAGCAACTGAGTAAAGATATTAAGAAGATTAAGGATCTCAGTGCCAATCTAGAGACCATATTGAAACTGATAAAAAGCAATCAGCTGACCGCAGAGCTTAACGGACTGATGAGGGAAACAGAAATCGATATCCCTGATCTCGGTTCGTCGAGTACTGGTTGGGAGCTTGCTAGAATCGATATTGATACTGCGCTGGGCGCAGCTCAAGAGTTGGGTGTTTTAGGTACAAGAGAGTACAAGAATGAGCTGAATAAACTTATGACTTGGGGCTCGAGTGTTTCGGGTTTGCAAGTCAAGGCTGTCATCGCAACCTATAGGTTAACCGAGCTTCAGTTAGCCAAAGAAGCGATTGAAAAAGACTATGATAGTGTTGTTCAGTACATAAACGACTTGGATACGGATGAGCAAGCTCTGCAGGAAGTCGAACAGTATCTGTTTAGAGCATATAGTTTGTTTAAACGCCCTCTTTATGGCGCAATGCTCAACTATAACGCGGCATATAAGTATCATACATTCGAAGATAGTACAGTTACTCCGCGTATTAACGCCAGCTACTTAGAATACAACCAAAACTTGGTCTCTATGGATGAACAGCTCACTCATGCTATCGAGGGTTTTTATGAAAATCCTCCTCAGAGTTTTTCAATCAATGCAGACATTAATGATCAAGCAATACTGGATCAATTAAAAGAGACTGGTGAATTTAGCTTTATTATTAATGAGCAAAACCATGAAACGTTTGGCCAGGGTATTTTTAATAATAAAGAAAGAGTGCGCCTAGACAGTATTGGTGTTGAGATCTTTGGACCAGAGCTAGCAGATGGTAGATATGAGTTTCAATTAACCCATACCGGTGAGTTTAGAGATTTTTATAAAAATCAATCATATATATTTAATACTAAGGAATCTCATCGTATATATTCCTACGAAAAAGAGGGAGATGAATATAACGTGATTACTCCCGGTGACATATCAGAGAACTTTGGTAAGTTCATTTTCAAACCCACGCCGTTTTCTACTTGGACGGTCAAATTATTCGAGCATGAAAAAGTCGACTTAAGCAAAGTTGAGAATATTAAGCTTTCCTTCTCTGGAGAGTGGGTAACGCCCGAGTTTTAGATTTCAATTCTTGTCCTTGCGCTATATAGAAGTGTTATAGCGCAATCTAAACCTCATTATTATTAAAACCTTAGATCTTAAGAGGCAACTATGGATTGGTGTAAAGCAGTGTTAGCAGCGTCATGTATGCTGGCAGTACACAATGTATCATTGGCAGAAAACTATAATGGGTTAGGCAATTTGGATGTATTCACATCTGAAAGCGATGACGTCCTATTAAACGAAGAAGAATGGATTAAATTGAATATGTTGGCTCGCAGCGCGAGTACACTACCAGTTACTCAAGAGAGCATGCGTAAGCGTTTTTATATGAGTAATTACGTGGCCTTCGATGGAGTCTATCAAGACTTGCTGTCTAACTATCAAAATATCAATCATATATCGAGCGATTGGTTAGGAGACACTGGCTATCGCAATAGGATGATTACTTTGGTTGAAAACCTTATTGAGTACTCTCATGAGGTGAATGATTCTTCTATTGGGATGTTACAGCAAACACAACTTATTGTTGAAGCGGCGGAGAATGCAGATTATTTAGCGTTTGAACGGGTAAAAGCTGATTTACTCGCAATATTAGAGGCAATGCTTGAAGATGCGACTAGGTATTACCAAGATGCAGATTCACTCGGGCATGGCTTAACCGACTTCATCAATTCTCTTGATGCTCAGGTACAAGACCTCCATCGATTGCAAAGTTCAAACAAAGACATTCTTGATAATGACGGAAGTGAGGCCAGTAGAGAAATTGATGCCCTAAAACAAAGAATCGATGAGCTAAATAGTGAATATCGTAAGTGGGTAACCGTAGCCGCAACAACGCCTACTTATGCGTGGATTTTTCCTTTTGGAACGATTGCCGCAATAAGCACCGCAGGTGCGGGCTCTGCTAAAGCAGTGGCTTTGAAAAATGAAATTCAGTCTATTCGAGAGGATGTTATTGCTTTGAGAGAGGAGATGGCACACGATCAAGCTGTTTATTTATCATGGAACATTGCCACAGATAGCATAGAAAACATACTAGAAAGCACACGCTCTGCGTTGGCGGCGCAGCAAAGATTGAGAGGCGGTTGGGCACTCATTTCCAGTCAACTAGAAAGTGTTATTAAAGGAATTAATGACATAAACAGTGATGATGTTCTTCATGATCCAGATAACTTTATTGCAGCTTACTTAACTGAATTAGAGGTCGAAAAACTACAATCCCGATGGGAAAACCTCGGCAATGAAGGAGAAATTTGGTTGGCCAACTCTGATGTAACAGGCATATCTTCAACACAATTTAGTGTACCAATTCGAAGCGACCTGGCCGATGAACTGGGTATTTCATACTCAACTGAAATTACAGAATATACTACGGGCTTATCCTGGCCTACCTATGATTTTCAACAAGCGACTGACCTATGTAAAAATCAAGGTATGCGTCTGCCAACCAAATTTGAACTAGAGGAACTACAAGCTTGGTTTAAGCAATATGAAGATATTGATCCTAATGTATGGCCAGTTGCCAGCCATTATTGGTCAGCGACGATTGACCCTCAAGGACGTTACTATACGGTTGGCGTAGATGGTGGAGGGTCAAAACTCTATCCACACGGTCATCAATACGTTGCTTGTACTGGTGGTGAAGTGCTAAACGCACCTGTTCCGCCTCCGCCAGAAGTTTCCAATGAATTTTCGTTGCCCTTAACAAAGGAAGAAGCCGACAGAGAAGGGTACACTTATACTGGCTATAAATCTGAGATAGATTTTGGGCCTAAATGGGTAACCTTTACTTATGAACAAGCGAAGAATATGTGTCAGAGTAGAGGTATGCGCCTACCCAATGCTGAGGAACTAAGCGCTTTTTCACAACAAGGGGCAGTGGGCTGGCCAACTCACAGAGTGTATTGGACCGATAATAACCCGATAGACTATAACTGGGATTACACTATGTATATCAGTAATTCGAATCCTATTGTATCTATGAAATCTTGGACAGGATACGTTTCCTGTAAGTAATGTGCTCAACCTTCATCGATTGATTATTAGATATTAATTGTTAAGCAGTTAGCGTTAAATAAGATGTTAACTGCTCATTTCAGAAATAGCATTCATCTCGATCTCTAATAGTGTTGATGATGAGAATTGCTGGTGGAAGCAAAACTATCTGTGCGACTAGTTTAGCAACACTGGACCAAAACATAATGATGATAAGAATATCATTATCTTTCACCCCGAAGTAAGCTAGAGCAAGAAACAATTTTACATCAACTAAAGAGACAACAATCGTCGATATTGAGATCCTAATACTGATGCTATTAATCTTTAATGACGAGAATATTATGCCAAACATAAACGTAGAGACAAAGTAGGCACAAAGAGATGCCAAATAGACCCGATAATTATTCAAGCTATAGATCAAATTGAAGCTTTGACTGTAGTTTGAATTAGGATCTGAGTCGGGAGTAATGGACGCTAAGTACATCATGCTTATAAAGGTGAGGTACCCAAGGTAAGCCAAAGTTATGCATCTAAAATATGTCTTGGGTGAGCGGGTTGCGATAATAATCGAAGAAAAAAAATAAACAAAGGGGTAGGTAAAGAAGCCACCGGTTAAGTGAATACCTAGTGCCTGTATCGCTTTGGTGGAAGCCAAGTTCGATGTTGTAAGGAAACAAAACAGGCCAAGAGTTGCTGCTATAGTTGAAGTTTCTATCACCCTCAAAGACTAACACTCCATGATGTGGTAAATGGCGATAAAATTTTCATTGCTTATCTTTAGCTTTCTTCTGACTGAAGGAGCGAGTAAGCTTTTCATCGAGATGGTGACTGGAATATCAGATATTTCCATTTCGACGGTTTTATCTTCAACATTGATAGCACGAATTCTGTCATCAGAAATACAATACTGTCCGCTATGAAGTTTGACGTCATGCCTATCAATATAGGCATGCTCAAACATTTCTTTACCAATAAAACCTACTAACCCATCGATAGAATATAGATTGGATTGTTTTTTTCTTATCTTAAATAAGTTAAATCTTGACATTTTTAAGTTGCATGATTGGATAGTTATCTTCGTGAATTATCCTGTTGGAAGATATGAAAATGAATTTATTGTCTTCTTCAATGACTTTCCTAAGAACAACTTCCCCTGATGGTGTGGTACAAATATAGTGATTTTTGTTTTTTAAAGGAAGAGAGAATTTTTCGAATATTAGTTGACTACTTTTAGGTAAAGTGTCGATGAGTGTGTTGTTTTTTATGTATATGTTTGTGTTATTTTTTTCAGATAGCGGAATTATATCAGAACTAAGTCGGTCAAAATGGCATGGTGGAGCAGCATCATCCGATAAGTCGGAGAAAGTAATGTTATAATAGTCACATATTTTTCCTACAGTTTCTATTGTTGGATTACTATTTTTACCGGAATACAAACTATACAAAGTACTATACTTAATGCCCATTTCTTGAGCGAGAAATTTAACGCCACCGGTATCATGTTTACTGTCGGTTATAAGTCTTATTATTTTATTTATCATTTTAAACTAGCCAAAGTGTGATTACATTCATGTTAGCGTCGATTTAATAGTTATTAATCTATTTTTGACACTTGTATATTTTTATTTTTAATTAATTCTAATGTTTTATTATAAATTATCCAGCATTAATTTCTCCTAAAATAAATATTAAAAATGAAAATTTACAACTTAACTATCAGAAAATAAATTTATGTTATAAAGTAACGTTAAATATAGTTTCAGGGTAAAAGCTAGGCTTGTGGTTCACATAACAATATTTATTGGATAACGCCTTTGTAGACCTCATTAAATATGGTACTGTGAATAAATACAGTGCATGAGCGAGGTACTGTATGTTGGTCTGAACATAGAGTAAGAGAGTACAATCATGGACATTCGTCATAATGAAGGCTTTACAGTAACAGGATTTGCTGTCCGGACTTGCAACCTATCAGAGCAAGTAACATCGACTGCAAAAATAGCGCTACTTTGGCAGCATTTTTACCAGCAAGCTTCAGTACACCTAGAAGAACAGTCGTGTGTCTATGGTGTATACAGCAATTATGAATCGGATGTTTCAGGGAAATACGATTTGACAGTTGGTGCAACCAGTATGCCTCTTGATTGTTTAGATGACCAAGTAGAGCTCGCCGTACCTGCTGGTAAATACCTAGTATTTTCTGCTAAAGGTGAGATGCCTGCTGCGGTGATTAATTTGTGGCAAGAGATTTGGACATATTTTGCTGATAGTGATTGTCTTCACAAGAGGGCTTATTCATACGACTATGAAAGATATCTTGATGATTCATCCGTTGAAATTTGTATTGCGATTGATTAGTCCTAACACTCTGGTTGGCTGCTGAGTTTTATCTGTTGATAAGCTTAATTTTTACTAACTCAAGCCTTTGATAAACTGGTTTTTCCGGGCTTTTGTACCAATCTGCAGGCATCGAATCTCCAAGCCTAGCTTTGCTAAGCGCGGCTTTTTCCTTGTGAGTAATGACAGCGTAGTCCAATAGCTGGTTAAGAATTCGCTGTAGGGATTGCCTCGTCAGTCGACCGTCGCGCCAATATCGCTTTATTTCTCCGATGATAGTTTGGTGAGGTACTACGGGTTCTAATATGGCGTTTTCGATAGCAGTGACCTTGGCAGAGCGCGCGCTCATCAAGCGTGCGCTTTCCCAATCAGGTTTGTTTTTACGAGTTAGGTAGTTTTCTCGAAAGCAAAAGTAGCTGAAAAGAAAGCGTTCTATACATTGCCAGCGCTCAGCTTGCGCTTCTATATAAATGTGTTCAAATTCGATATCGAGATCAGTCATGGCTGCTTTATTCTTCTGCGCTTATGACGCATAGCTTGGTTTATTTTTGTTTGCTTTTGGAGTGCTATGCTTTTGTATCACAGATACAAGCTGTGCAAGCAAGAGTATACCAGAAACGCCGAGACCAATACCGATCCCCCCCCAGACGCCGGCTAAACCGTACTCTCTGAGTAATAGCCAAGCTGAGGGCAGGCCGAATAACCAATAACCAATGGCTGTGACGAAAGTCGGCGCTAAGACAATTTTCATCCCTCGAAGTAGGTTAATAGCCAGCAACTGCCATGCATCAACAATAAAGGATAAAGCGACAACCCATATCACCCCAATCAATAAGGTGGATAGCTCAGCATCTAAGTTAAACATTGCGCAGATAGCTTGCGGGTAACAGATAAAGAGTGCAGCAAGTATCGTACTTAGACCTGTGGTGATGATAAAGCTGCGTTTGACCGTGCGCTTTATACCCGTAAAGTTGTCTGAACCATAATCTTGCCCAACAAGGATGGCTGCAGCTTGAGACAAGCCGAAGTTGATATTCCAAGTAAAACTCAGACATTGAATAAGGATTTGGTGTAGTGCGAGTGCTGCTACACTAATCGCTCCTGCCATTAAGGTGCCACCATAGATCAATCCATGCTCAAGTAAAGCCGCAATCATAATTGGTATACCAAGAGATAATAACGGTTTGAGCAGAGATAGAGAATATTCGTCTAAATTCTTCCAAGGTGAGAATGCTTGATATTCCGCACGTTTGAAAACCCAATAACCATAACCCAGCATTACGACTAGGGAAGCTAGCGCAGTCCCTGCTCCCAAGCCAGCCAAACCAAATCCCAAGGTAAATGCAAGTAGGTAACTTAATGGAACATTGAGCACAACAGTTAAAAATGACATTACCATGATAGACCGAGTGCTACCGAGAGCGCTGGTTAAACCACGAAGTACAAGTAAAATGAGTGAGGGTAGCATCGCCCATTTTAGTGTGTCCAAGTAGCTCATCGCAGGGTCAATTAACTGCTCAGGTTGATTGGCGATGAGGAGCAAGTCAGGAACGTACCTGAAGCTTAGCGTTAGTGCTAGGGTCAAAATAATAGACAGTAATACGGCTCCTTTGACGGCAAAGCGAATTTGCTGATTACCGAAATCCGGTCTCGCGATTCTTTGGCCGTAAGCGATGGCAATCAGGTTTGCAACACAGCCTACACAGCTGCTTGCGATAATAAAGATAAAGCTATAGACAGAGGCACCAAGCCCTCCAGCTGCTAGAGCCGAAACACTGAGTTGTGACATCATCCAAACATCAGTTAAAACCAATGCCATGGTAATGAGTTGTGAAATGATGAGCGGGAATGCCAATGAGAGAATTTTTTTCATTATATGCCTCGTGTCTGAATGGGCATAAGGTATGCTTTTACTGTGTAGCGTTCAAATGATATTTATGTCATGCTTACATGAGCTGAGATCATGTGAGAAGCCGATGTCCACTTATCAATTTCTTCCATATTCGCATAATGGATTGAAAGTATTTGAATCCGTAGCGCGTTTGATGAGCTTTACCAAAGCTGCCGATGAGTTAAATGTCACCCAAAGTGCCATTAGTCGACAAATAAAGCAGCTTGAAGATGAGTTAAATGTTTTGCTTGTTGTACGTAAACACAGGTCGATTGCCCTAACTGACAGGGGGAATGAGTTATATCAAAGGCTCAATAATAACTATCGTGCATTGGACTCCTTAATTGGAGACTGGTCTAAAGCGTACAAACAAAGGATTGTGATAAAAAGTGCGCTAAGTTATGCGACTCGAGTTTTGCTGCCTAAAGTGGTTAGCCTCAATGAAAAGTACCCAGAACACGAAATTGTCATCATTCCCGCTATTGAAGAAGATCCTGATTTGGATTCAGGAGATTGTGATTTATGGATAGTAAACACATGTAAAAGCGATAAATATATAGGTAAGAAAGGCGTTACGTTTTTGCGAGAGGAGTATATGGCACCCGTATACGCCAATTCGCTATCAGAGCAAAATGTACCGCTCCAAGATGTACTCACCTTGCCACATTTGCATGCTACGCTCGACCATCAAGACTGGAAACATTGGTTGACTCAGGCCAACCTTCAAGGAATAAAGGAAGGTAGAGATACGGTTTTTTATAGCTTAGACTTAGCACTCAGTGCGTGTATCGCGGGTCAAGGGGTAACGGTCACTGACTTATTGTTGGTGTTACCAGAACTTAATCGTGAGTTTCTCAAATGTCCAAACGATATGGTTTTACAACATAGTCAATGGCAATACTTATGTTATCAACCTAATCAAAGTCCGATTATCGATGAGATACACCATTGGCTCGTTGAGCAAACCCAAAACGAGTTGGGTCAGCTCAAAGCTATGTGTGAAAGTTTTGGCTGGGACAGCCGGCAAGTAAGCTGGGGTTAACTTTAGCAGCAATTGCAATTGCGCTTATATTTGCTCAATTTCCCAATGCCCGGATTAAAGGTATTGGTTGGGTCTAACAAATGGTAGAAAGCTTGTAGTTGCTGTTCCGCCTCATAGAGATGTCCCACGTTATGCTCCGCAGGGTATTTGGCACCTTTCTGAGTAAGGAGCTCGAGCATCTTGTGTTTGATCTTTTTCGTGTCAGCGCCTTTTTTAAAGATATAATCCTGATGAAATACATGGCACATAAAGTGACCATAGTAGAGAGCCACCACCAGGTCTTTTGTGATCTCTTTTGGTAGTTGTTCTACCCAATCAAGATCATTGCGACGCAGTGCGACATCAAGTGCCAATATATCTTCTACCTCATTCGAATGTACAGTTTCATACCGGATTGCTGCCCCTGCGGCAGCAAAACGATGGAGTAGGGCTTTCTTACTTTCGTCTTGGCTACAGATGAAAAAGCCACAGTCTTGTTGCTCTGACCATTCCTCTTCTAGATAGGTTCGCGCTTCTTCAATACCACCATCACTCATCTTAAGAATCAAATGGTGCTCATATTTGTCCCTAAACTCTAACATGCGTTGTGGCAAGTGTTGTGGGAATAGCTTACTCATCCAATACATAAACATATCTGGTAGATTGTGGGAAACAAAGGGAAAACGTTTGAGTAAAGCTTCTACCTGAGCTTTAAGCGCGAAGAACTTGGGCAGCCTTTCAGTGCCTAAATGATGTATAGAAAGAAAAACATCTTTACCATAATGTTCAGCAAGGTTAAATATCTCTCGGTGCATGTATTCGCCCATTTCGGGAAGGTGCTTGAACTTGCTTAACATATCTCGTCTAAGTTTGCTTAGCATGGCGGGATCATTACAGCCAATATAAAACACTTGCTCTTTATTTGGTATTGGGTTGGTATCAACTCTCACTGCAAAGACAGCTAATTTGCCTGCGCAGCCACTGGTCTCAAATAGTCGCCTCGAATCTGCATTAAATCGAGAAGGAATATCTGAGTCTATATCGCGCACTCTCCGTTCATATTCCTTATCAGACGCCATGGCATCTGTGTGTTTGATATTCTCTTGTGTGAAGTTTCCGTGTTCTATATTGGTAAGAATATCTTCAGGTGTTTCACCAAGTCCTTCTATTCCAAGGTGGTTAACCAGCTCTAATTCGCCTTCTTTATTAACCTGTCCAAATAGCGCGAGCTCCGTGTAGGCTGGACCGCGTTTAACCAATGCACCACCTGAGTTGTTGGCTATTCCGCCGACAACCGTCGCGCCAATGGATGAAGAACCAATAACGGAGTGTGGGGCACGATTGACCTTTTTGAGTGTTTTTTCTAATTGGTGGAGACTAACCCCAGGTAGGCTAACAACTTGTTTGCCGTCATCGATAACATGCAAGGTATTGATGCGCATGATGTTGATCACAACGACCTCACGATCATAATCTTCACCACTAGGGGTAGATCCTTCTGTGAGCCCAGTTTTTGCCGCTTGCATGATGATGATGCAATTGGCTTTGACGGCCGCTTGTAGTACGCGCCACTGCTCGACCAGTGAACCAGGAAAGAGTATTGCAAGCGCTTTTCCTTTCCCAGAACGAAAGCCAGAACGATAGTAATCTGTTTTTTTATCACCTGTTAATACGTGTTGTTCACCAACAATATCTACAAATGTCTGAATTATTGCTTGTTTGTCCATAATTTTCTTTAACTTCCAGCATGTAGGGCTTTAGTTTTTGACAGTCTAAAGTTGAAATGAATACAACACCACAGTGTCACTCAAGAACTTGACTAAAGTCTACTACGGCTAACTCGCTAACTGCTCTTTAAATTCTTTTATATCAGTCTATTATAGTGTTTAAGCTGTTTGATTAGTGAATCTAAGAACAATGTGTTTTTCCCAAAGGAATGTAATATTTATGGTCAAATAATTTACTTTCTTTTTATCATAGTTTTTTAACTGCGCTGTAAATGAAGTGCTCATGCTGAACAAACTGCGACAAAGCGACCATACCAATTGTGAGTGGAATGATATAGATTGATTTAATAAACAAATTTTATGAGAGAGTTAATATGAAAAAGATACTCCACTTATTACCTTTATTGTTATCCTCTACTGTCTGTGCGTCTAACCATCAGATAGGCTTAGCTGTGGGTTACGGTGATACTGAGGGCGCTGATAACTGGGCTGATTCAGGTTTTGCGGTAAAAATAGACTACGCTTACCAGTTTCATCCTAATTTTGCCGCTGAATTTGGTTATGCTGGTGTTGAAGGCATGACAAGCAATGTCATAACTTCCCTTTTTGGCAGCACGACGCAAGAAGTTAGCTATTCTACAGGTTTCGCTGGAATAAAATCAGGTATATCCCCTGTTTCATTCTTAAACTTTTACGCTGTTGGTGGGGTAAACTACTCTGAGGTTAAAAAAACCTATACGCCTACAGGTGGTATACAACGTACTGATTCTCATACTGGCGTTAATCCATATTATGGTATTGGTGGGGACTTAATACTTTTTAGTCGTGTGGGGCTAAACTTGGAATACCGTAAGTTTGTTTTGGCAGATAACTTTGATTCAGATGCAGTATTTACGGGGATAAATTTTAGATTTTAACCTTAGACTTTTTCAGTACCTTGACTCTGGGTCTGCACCTAATCTGACCTCCTAACTGTTGGATTGACACTGATATGAGCAATTAGGTTTGAATTCAAAATATTTTAAAGGCACATTATAAGTTAACCATGTCAATTACCCTGAGAACTTGTTAATGACGTCCATAGATCAGCAGTTAGCCAAACTGAAAGTCATCCCTGTTATTGCCATAAATGATCTCAATGATGTTGTTCCTTTGGGGCGCACACTTATTGAAAATGATCTGCCATGTGCAGAGATCACGTTTCGTACCGATTTTGCCACACAAGCGATACAACAGCTTCGAGCTGTCTATCCGGATATGTTGATTGGAGCTGGCACTGTGTTGACGATAAAGCAAGTGGATGACGCGATTGAGGCGGGCGCTGATTTTATTGTCAGTCCTGGTTTTAACCCTAAAACAGTGCTGTACTGTTTGGATAACAATGTCACTATTATCCCCGGAATCAATAATCCTAGCTTAGTCGAGCAGGCAATGGATTTTGGTTTGAAAACCTTGAAGTTTTTTCCAGCCGAACCCTCTGGTGGCACCGCTATGCTCAAAGCTCTGTCAGCGGTTTACCCTGTTAAGTTTGTGCCCACAGGTGGAATAAGTATCGATAATATAAATGATTACCTTTCTATCGATTCTGTGCTGGCCTGTGGTGGGACATGGATGGTTCCATCCAAGCTTATTGATCAAGGATGTTGGCAGGAAATAGGAGAACTTGTAAGACAAGCTTGCTTAAAACTTACCTAAATTAAATAACGCTAAATCGTGTTTAAATTGTCATAAAACCAGAGTCTCCTCAGCCAAGTGGTCTACACAGAGCTGATGGAATATCTTAGCCTGAGGTGAAAGCGTTCGGTTTTTAAGTGTGAAAACGCCTATTTGCCTCTCTATTTTTGGGTCTGATAATGGCAACCAAGTTAGAGATGATGTCTTTAGTGGGAAGGCAAGTTTGGGCAAGGTTGTAATACCAATTCCGAGCTCTAGAACCGAATACAGAGAAGTAATATTTTCCACCGAATACAATGCTTTTTGACTTAATACTCGAGCTGGCGTTGATTCAAGCAGGCTGCAAGTGCCGTTGCGTATAAAAGGCTCGTTTTGTATAGATTGCCAATCTATTTCCTGACGATCGATGGCAATAGGGTTGTCTTTTAGACATACCACACCGATTGGATCAGACAGTAATGGGGTCAAGCTGATCGCATCTTGGTTAAGTGCCGAAGGATTGCCCAAGGCTAAGTCAACTTCTCCAGATAGAAGCCTAGCTTCCACACCTGCTACATTATCATCAATTAAACTCACTTCGACATTGGGGTAGGTTTTATTGAATACACCTAAAATAGTCGGGATAAGTTTTGCGGCAACAGAAGGTACGCTAGCAATACGTACTTTTCCTTGTTGGCCACTTGCGATAGCTCGCAGGTCGCTATCGAGCGCAGCATATATATTAAGAAACCTTGCTACCTTGGGTAGACATAGTTCACCGAAGGGCGTTAACTCGCATTTGTTGCCTGCTTCAAATAGCGATTGCCCCAAGATTTTCTCCAGTTCTTTTATCGATGTTGATAGTGCTGCTTGAGAGCGATTTGCTCGATGAGATGCGGCGCGAAAGCCCCCTTCCTCGACGACCATCACAAAATGTCGTAATTGTTGCAGTTTGATACTCACTGATTTTCTTCCCAACCCATTCTAGCTAGTAGCTTCACACAAAAGTGATAAAGTTTATTTATCAAATGAATAAAATTTACCGTTGGATTTATCGCATGTCAAAGTGCAGGATTTAACTTTTAGACACAAAGATGTAACAAAGGTTAAAAGCCAGTGAATACAAGAAATAAAAAATATCCGATTAAAACAGAGTTATATGCATCAAAGGCTCCTCTTGAATGGGCTGTTGTGGGGAATGGCACCTTATATACGGCACAGATTCCGATTGATGCTAATGGTGATGTGGTTACGGGTGGAATAGAGGCACAAACTCGCCAAGTATTTAGCAATCTTATTCACACCCTTGAATGTGCTGGCGAGTCGTTGGATTCAGTGTGCCAAGTCATGATTTATGTGACAGACCATCAATATCTAGAGTCCGTCAATCGGCTCTATGCCGAGTATTTTGTGTCACCTTATCCGAATCGAGCAGCAATTGTTGTCGCAGGTCTAGCCCGAGAAGAAATGCTGGTTGAGTTTGTTGTCTATGCATCCGTGACCGACAACTATTAATCCCAAAGCGGCAAGTGAGCCAGTCTAGAAGTTATCAAGCCAATTAAGGAAGTTCCTATGTGTTTATTTGACAAGATAAAACCAGAGCAGTCACTTTTTATTCAAGGAGAGTGGCAATCAGGTATAGATACCGTTTCTAATATTAACCCTTCCGACATCAGTGACACTTTGGGCGACTTTGCTCAAGCAAGTAAAGATCAAGTCGAGCAAGCAATTCAAGCTGCCAAGCAAGCCCAGCCTTTATGGGAAAGAACATCGATCGAACACAAACAATCTGTTTTACAAGCGATTGGTAATGAGTTGATTGCCCGTTGTGATGAATTGGGTCAGTTACTTTCTAGAGAGGAAGGTAAGCCTTTTGCCGAAGGGCGCGGTGAGATATATCGGGCAGGACAATTCTTTCAATACTTTGCTGCCGAAGTGTTACGCCAAATAGGTGATACCGCAGATTCGGTTCGTCCGGGCGTTTCTGTGGAAGTGACACGTGAAGCTATCGGTGTGGTTGGTATTATCTCTCCTTGGAATTTTCCAACCGCTACCGCTGCATGGAAAATTGCGCCTGCTTTGGCTTTTGGTAATAGTGTGGTTTGGAAACCAGCTAATCTCACTCCGGCAAGTGCGGTCGCATTAACCGAGATCATTCACCGCCAGGGCCTACCAGCAGGTACATTTAATTTAGTTCTAGGTTCTGGCTCCGTTGTCGGTAACACTTTGATTCATTCGCCTGATGTTGCTGGTATTAGTTTTACAGGATCGGTCGAAACTGGGCGTAAAGTGGCGGCTGCAACTGCGCCTAATTTTGTTCGATGTCAGCTGGAAATGGGCAGTAAAAATGCGCTAGTCATCGCCGATGATGCCGATCTTCAAATTGCGATTGAAGCGACGATTGCAGGTGCTTTTTCAGGAACAGGTCAGAAATGTACTGCGTCTTCAAGACTTGTTGTGATGGATAATATTCATGATGCCTATGTTGAAGCCTTGATAAAGAGGATGAGTGAGATAAAAGTTGGGCATGCGTTGGAAAAGGGTATTTTTATGGGCCCTGTCGTGGATGGTGTCCAGTTAGAGGCTAACTTAGATTGGGTTGAGAAGGCTCGTCAAACCGGGGCTGAGCTTGCATTTGGTGGGGAACGACTCGCACTAAAACATCAGGGCTACTATATGGCACCAACTCTTTTCATAAACACTCAGAGTCATTGGGATATCAACCAAGAAGAAATCTTCGCTCCTTTGGCAAGTGTTATACGCGTGAAGGACCTCGACGAAGCTATTCAAGTGACCAACGATACTCGCTTTGGTTTAACCGGAGGCATTATTACTCAAAGCCTTAAAACTAGCACCATTTTCAAACAGCAATCTCAAACTGGATGTGTGATGGTTAACCTACCTACTGCCGGAACAGACTACCACGTGCCATTTGGAGGACGTAAAGAGTCCAGCTTTGGACCTCGTGAGCAAGGTCAATATGCTAAGGAGTTCTACACTGTTGTGAAAACCGCTTATCAGCGTCCTTATTAGGGTCTTCTTATCGGCAGCAAGCTGCCAGTGAGTAGAGAAATGATAGGAACAATATAGGAGTGGTTATGTTCCAAGATAAAATCATCATAGATGGACTGCAGTATTGTCGTTGGGATAGAGAATACTTCCAAACTTTATTAGCAAGTGGTATTACCGCTTTGCATGCGACGATCGCTTACCACGAAGATGCACGCCAAACACTGACCCGTTTTGCTGAGTGGAACAGGCATTTTGAGCAAAACTCGGATCTCATCATGCCAATACACTCTATAGACGATATTGAGCAGGCAAAGTTACAAAGAAAAGTTGGAATCTTTTTCGGTGCGCAAAATTGTTCACCTATTGACGATGAGATTGGCTTAGTTGAAGTCATGCGCCGGCAAGGCCTTTTAATCATGCAGCTGACTTATAACAACCAAAGTTTGCTTGCGACAGGGTGCTACGAAAAAGAAGACTCAGGAGTGACTCGATTTGGCCGACAAGTCATAGAAGAAATGAACCGGGTCGGAATGATTATCGATATGTCACACAGCGCTGAGCGCTCGACACTAGAAACGATAGAACTTTCCTCGCGGCCGATTTGCATTAGCCATGCAAACCCCAGCTCTGCGCATAATGCACTGCGTAACAAATCTCATGCGGTTATTGAAGCTCTGACCAAACGAGGAGGCTTGATCGGCTTTAGCTTATACCCTTTCCATCTGCCCAGTGGTAGTCAGTGTCGATTGGAAGACTTTTGCCAAATGGTTGCCGAAACGGCTGAGCGATATGGCGTTGAACATTTGGGTATAGGGAGTGATTTATGCCTAAACCAGCCCCAGCATGTTCTGGAATGGATGCGTAATGGCCGTTGGTCTAAATCGATGGACTATGGTGAGGGAAGTGCTACAAATTCTGGTTGGCCTGAAGCCCTACCTTGGTTTGATGGCCGACAAGGCTTTGAAAACATCTATATCGGACTACTTAAGTTTGGTTTTAGTGACCATGAAGCGGGAAAAATATTGGGTACCAACTGGCTGACTTTTCTGACAAATGGCCTCAAAGCCCATTCATAAATACAATCCTTACAAGCATGGATTACCTCGCCACCGTTCTTTCGGTGGCAGGTTCTCTATTGCTGGATAACAAATATAATATGGAGTCAGTGTATGGCTAATTTCACTCATAGTATCAGCGGTACGTCGTCTGATGCGCACCATATCGGGGATAATACTCACTCTGCCGATAGGCTTGGTTTAACCAATCCAGCATTTTGGTATAGCGGTGGCTTGATTGCCTTGTTTGTTGGTCTAGCACTTTATGATGACCAATTGCTTACTTCTATTGTGAATACGGGGTTTGCTTGGTCGGTAAAAGTGTTTGGGCCGTATTGGCAAATACTATTATTGTTAACTTTTTTGATCGCCATTGGGCTTGCCAGCGGGAGAACTGGTCGAGTCATTTTAGGTGGAACCAATCAGCCAGATATGGATGCATTTCGTTGGACTGCAATCATCTTCTGTACTTTGCTTGCCGGAGGCGGTGTTTTTTGGGCTGCAGCAGAGCCGATAGCACATTTTGTTAACCCACCGCCTATTTATAGCGCGGGTTCTAGTCCTCAGCAGACCGCGATTCATGCACTGTCGCAATCTTTTATGCACTGGGGGTTTCTTGCATGGTCAATTGTTGGAAGTCTAACGTCCATTGTGGTGATGCACCTTCATTACGATAAAGGCTTCCCACTTAAGCCGCGAATACTCCTGTATCCTATTTTGGGTAAACGGGTACTTGATGGTCATATGGGCGCGCTAATCGATGCTTGCTGTATTCTTGCTGTCGCGGCCGGAACTATAGGTCCAATAGGATTTCTCGGCTTACAGGTTAGCTATGCGTTAAATGCATTGTTTGATGTACCAGATGGCTTTACTACCCAACTGATTATCGTCTTATTTGCGATTACCTTATACACCTTATCTGCTTTAAGTGGATTGCACCGCGGAATGCAAATGCTGAGCCGCTATAACGTCATCTTGGCAATTGCACTCATGCTCTACATTCTGATATTTGGTCCAACGAGTTTTATTTTTAATGGCTACATTCAGGGTGTAGGGACTATGCTGGATAACTTTATTCCTATGGCGACATATCGTGGTGATGAGGGGTGGTTGAGCTGGTGGACAGTATTTTTTTGGGGCTGGTTTCTTGGTTATGGACCAATGATGGCCATTTTTATCGCCAGAATTTCGAGAGGCCGTAGCATCCGTAAAGTGGTCACGACTATCAGTGTTATTGCGCCATTGACGACGTGTTTTTGGTTTACCATAGTCGGTGGCTCTGGGCTGGCGTTTGAACTTGCCGAGCAAGGTAGCATTAGTCATGCCTTTGAGGGCTTTAACTTACCGGGTGCGTTATTAGCCATCACTCAGCAACTGCCATACCCAATGTTGACCTCAGTATTATTCCTAATTCTTACCACTATTTTTATTGTTACCACTGGAGATTCAATGACCTATACCATTAGTGTCGTGATAAGTGGTGATACTGAGCCTAATGCCTTGGTAAGAATGTTCTGGGGCGCCATGATGGGAGTGACTGCCCTGATTCTTATCTCTATGGGAGCAGGAGGCATTTCCGCGTTACAATCTTTTATTGTTATTACCGCGGTACCTGTGTCTTTCATCTTGCTGCCGTCTCTTTGGAACGCTCCGCAGATTGCACTAAAAATGGCTAAAAAGCAGGGCTTATAAGCTTACCAAAATTTCCAATCCTTATATTAAACAAATAACAACAAAAGGTAGTGAGTAAAATGGATGCACAAAAAACTACTGATAAATCAATGTCACTGCGTGATAGAAATATTGTGATGGATGCGAAAAGACTAGGTGTGATGCATCAAAATAGAATCAGTTTTTCACGTAGTCTAATCCGTAGAATGTCTCGAGAAAACTGGCAGTTGGCTTGTCAGAGATGGTGCTTGAATGAGCTTGGCTATGGGCACGTTATTTACCGCTTAGCCACAGTAGAAAATACGTATCACTTGGTTGTGTTTTGCGATGAAATCGCCGACCAAGAACGAAATGATCGTGTTATTGCTGAAAAATGGGACGTCACTTTTGCTCTTGTTATCGGAGAAGTTGACGATCAACTCTTGGCGTTGTTGCGTGATAATGTACCCATGCAAGAAGCTGGGCGTTATAAAAATTGCGTCCTAGTTTTAGGGCGTGCAAACAAAAGTGTCCGTGTTTTCGACAGCTTAGTTTCTAGTCTTGCACATGGCGCTCAACCTGCAGCAGAGATGCTTACAGAAACGGGTTATGTACTGCGGACAACAGCAGTATATGGCAATGGAAAGTTCGGGATCGCCGATTTTAAAGCACTTGAGAAGAACTCAGACTTTCGATATTCATTTAGTGCACAAATGTGCTCCGTATACCTTCTTCGAGAGTTTAGTTTAGACTGGATTAACTTTTTGGCTAAGCAGGCTGGAGGTAGAGAGGCTGTCACGTTGAATAAAGAACTAGCGCGTTATCTCGGTATTGGTAATGCGACGGGTTTAGGTATGGCGCCATACCTTATCAATCACCCATGTGTTGTCGATCAGTGGATGACCTCAAGAGAAAAGGCGCTATCCAGAACTTTATCTAGGTCACCAGATAAGAATGTACGGGGTCGGTTTTATCAATTAATAGAGAGAGCGAGCCAACACTTTAAGCAAATACGCACTATCAACACGGCTCAAGAATCAGCGAATCACCAAACGATAGTGGAACTGAAAGTCATCATTGAACATTCGCGGGATGGCAGTCGTCATAATAAAACTTGGTTGGATACATTTGAGTATTTTGCTGACTATTCAGCGCAAACCCAAGAAGTGGCCCTTTCTTGCTTGATGGAACTCTATCCTGAATCTGTCGATGAGTTTGAGGTGCTTATGAATGCGCAAGAGGCGCTAACCATAGATGCTAATTATTCGATAGGTGAGTTAAAGAAACTTATTGATGAAAAGTATCGTTGGGCGATTGATGACGATTACTCTCAAACTGAAAACACCTATTGGTTTTGGTATCGCTCGCAAGATAAAGAGGAACCTAGATTAGGAGTTCGTGGTCTTGAAGAGGGCGAAGATAGAGAGTTAACTCTTGATATTGGCCGCCAAGTGAATCAACTTTATCACCAAGTGTGCGCCTATGACTCTCAATCTAGCATTGCTCAATTTTTGCTGCATTTTCCTCAATATCGAACCATTGCTCGCAGAGTATGGACAATGGCTCATAGAGCCATGGGAGATATTCAAGTCAACATATTGAGAAAAGACGCTTTACCTATTGATTTGCTACGTTGCAAATTAGCTATGCTCGGAGCCACTAAGTTTGATCCACGTTCTGATCGTTGGGTTCGAGTCACTTTTTTCCAAGGGGCGCCGCTACTTATTGATCTTAAGACAAAACCGCTAAATGATGACTGGCTATTTCCGCTCCTACCAAATTGTGAGTCACAAAAGGGGGCGGTAGTATGATGGTATCCTACAACGAGTTGTTTTCAGCGGTTGAGAAAGCCTTCCGAGGAGAGCTGCGCTTATGTGGTGAAGCGGATATCATAGCCGCTATGGTAGTGGATCTTCAGATGCTTGGTCTTGATGGTATACGCCAATTTAACCAAGCGAGCCGGTGTTATGGCTGGGGGCCAGATAATGCCATGCAATACCGTGATGTCAATGACAATCAGCTTAGCTTTGACTTGGACTATGGCAGTCTTGCTTGTCATTTTCCGGTTGTGATTGATGTCGCGATAGGTCGCCTAACTCGAGCTGAGTCTCTTTTTATCCGTATTGCACGATGTAACCATCCATGGTTCATTCATGGTGAGCTTATACAATTGGCGGCAAAAGGGAAAGCGTCTAGAGCAAGTTGGTTCGACAAGGACAGCGCTAGGCAAATCTTCTATGTGTTAAACTCTGGGCAAGCAGCGCCAGAGATTACTTATAAAAATACCACCGAAAATTATCGATCTATGGGTGATATTGTTGACATTGAAATTTCCGGAAGTGATTTTGAGTTACCTAAAGATGAGATGGAGGCCTCTTGCCATATACATTCTCATCAATTACTTGCAACTAAAGAACTCGCGTGTCGAGATGGAATTTTTGTAGAGGATGCAGAATGGCAGTACCTTGTTAGTCAGTCAAAACGTAATCTTGTCGCCACTAATGAGCGCTCAGAAAAGGGTGCGGGAGAAACTTCGGCTAAACCCGAGTGGACCAGTTAGGAGAAAGTTTTAATAGATATAGCCAAGGTGCTCGCCTTGGCTTTTTTATTAGACAGTAGTTGTTTGGTATTGCGGTGTACTCTGTACGGCGAACTCTCGTCCATCGAGTAGCCCTTTACCCTTCTTAAGTTCATTTAATCGAGCGTTTACCACGCCATCTGTACTGGAAAAATCGATTTTGTAACTGCCGATATATTCTTGTACGTATTTTGTTGACAGTGACTTGAGTTTGTCTATGTAGACAACTGCTTTATCAAATTCGCCTTGTGATACGGCTTCAAGCTTTGGTGTCAAAAGTTGAGCAAACCGATAGGGGTGGCCGACAAACCCGCTTCCCATCACAAGAGCCGCTACGATTGGAGTGGTTACTACCGCGCTTTGAAACCACTCTGAAAACATTTTATGGTCCTTGAGCATGCTGGCATTAGAGGTACGGTTAAGCCACTCTTTTTTCGCACGCTCTAACGTGTTTTGTAACAATGAACGCTGAACAAAAAAGTCGACCAACTTAATGATTCGTTCTAATACGATGACGATGAGACTGACCAAGGAACCAACGCCCACAGCAGTGGCACCTGCAATTCCAGCTACAGTATGCGTAAAGTCTTTTATGCCACCAAGTGCTCCAGACGCAGAGTGGCGGGCGAGAGTTCTCGATATGATACTGGGATGACCACCCAACAATTCAACGCCTCTCCCTTGATAGATTTGGGTGATAAGGTCTCGTGATTTCAATACCGATTTTTTTACATCAGAATAGAGAGCGGATGCACCTCGCACGTAGCCCCACCCGGGAACCACGCTCGCTAGATTGCCTGCGAATTTACTAATTAAATAAGTCCCCATTTCGGCCAGCCATTCTATCCCATGCAGCAAGTCACCATAAATGTGTTTTATCTTATCGAGCAATGAACGAAAAAAGTCTGCGAATAGTTCCTTGATGCTATTTTTCATCGCTGAAGTCACTTCAGATGCTTTCTGAACCGCTTTGGATAATTTTTTTGCGGCTTTGGATTTTTTCAACTTTGCCATTGCTTCGGTGTTACTAAGTAAACTATCCGTTGCTTGCTTAAAATCTGACAGGGGTTCTGTACCCACAACAAATGTACCGAAAAAATGTGCGTTAGATATGGTCGCGATTTTGGCAATTTCGGTACTAGCAAGCATGTACATCGCGCCCATACGAGCATCTGCCATTTCAGCAATCTGAACACCTCTTGCCGATTGAGATGTTTTTCCAAATATTTTATCTTTAATGAACCGCTTGAGTAGATTCATTTTCATATCAGCCTCCAGCACAAAGTACAGCAGCATTAATTATGCTGATTGGGTTTATGTGTTTATCAATAGTCTAGGCTCCTATTGATAAATTTAACAGATTGATGATAATTTGGTTTTGCTGAACTAGCTCAGACTCTAGAAAGTGGCCGTGTTTGAAGCTTAAATATTGTGCCACTAGTAGGCTTAACAAGTAATTGATTACAGGAGTTCACCACATGTATTTCGCATATTCGTGCTGAATCTTTGTTAGATCTGGCCTCTCCATGGTTTTTACTAGGTGAGTTAGATCGGCGTTTGGGTTATGGTTAAGCGCTTGGTCAAGTTGTATGGCCGCATTTACCACGTATCTACCACAGTTGGTTCTATCCGAGAGATCTTGAAACCCAGTACTCAAGGCGGTGATGTTCAAACTGTAATCGAAGTTACGTAAAGGGTTTAATTTTGAATCTAAAATATACATACGCCTTTTTTGGATAAGGCCAAGGACGATGTGGTCGCATGTTCTGAAATGTCCCCTTTCTTTAAGACCCATCGGAATCATTACAGGTATATTGGGATCTTGCGCATCTCTTATCGATTCAAGTTTATAGCTCAGAATACTCAAAGGTATCCAAAAGCCGTTAATGATAGTCAGTTTATGAGAAGATAGCCTTTGGCTCATGATGTTATTCACGTCACCTATAGTTAGCATACGTGTTTTCTTTGACTCTTGGTGGGTTTCAATACTATCTGAAGTCTCAGAAAAATGTGTTTGAGACCTTTCTAAAACTGATTCCATCGATATGACCTGAATGATTTTCGAACAATGAAACCAGACTATTATTTTTGCCGATATTTTTTATATCATTAACTGGTCATGCCAGATTTGGTGGTTGTGTTGTGATAATTAATAGAGTGAGCTGAGTGAGGTTACTGGCTTATGGTAGATTGGGTAGCAGTTGCACTAACGAAAAGAGAGTTGGTGGAATATTAAGAATGCTAGGAGCTTTTTGTTCACGCCGTTATGTTTGGTCTTGGTCGTAATATTGCTCACACCTTAATTAGGCGTTATTCGGTATATGGATATTCAGCTAAAACAAATAAAAAGCGATGAGTTTAATAGTCTGTTTTCAGTTGTGAAACATGGGCTATTCACTCATATTGATTCAGTCTTATATGTGCTCAGAAGGTGGGCGCTCGCGCCCACTTAATCAAGACAAACAGAGATAACGACTTTTTAAATGGTTTTGGAAATGCGCCGCATTCAGGGTTTCGCCTGTTGCTTTTTTGACTAATTCGTCTGTGGTCAACAAGCTTCCCTTGCTCCAAATATTGTCTGATAGCCAGTTAAAGATTGGTGTGAGGTCTCCCGATTTAATGGCAGCATCCACATCGACACTGTTTTGCATTGATGCCATAAATTGAGCCGCATACATAGCGCCTAATGTGTAGCTTGGAAAGTAACCAAATGCTCCGTCTGTCCAATGGATATCTTGCATACAGCCATTGCGATAGTTACCTTCGGTCGAAAGGCCGAGATAGGTTTGCATTTTATCATTCCACAACTCAGGAACGTCTGTGTGCTTAATTTTGCCATTAATTAGGTCACGCTCAATCTCGTAACGCAGTATCACATGAGCAGGGTAGGTGAGTTCATCGGCGTCTACGCGAATAAAATCTTTTTTCACGCGAGTATAAAGCTTGTAAAAATTCTCTTGCGAGAAAAGCTCAGGGTTATGCCCATCAAAACGTTTTGCGGCATAGTTTGCTAAATGGGCGATAAAGCTGTCACTTCGACCTATTTGCATTTCAAAAAACAATGACTGAGATTCATGAATACCCATTGAACGGGCTTCACCGGAAGGAAGACCTGATAGTGATTTGGGCAACCCTTGCTCGTAGCGGGCATGGCCAGTTTCATGAATAATCCCCATTAACGACTGAGCGAACTCATTCTCATCATAGCGAGTGGTAATGCGAACATCTGAAGGTATGCCACCACAAAAAGGGTGCATACTCTCGTCCAAACGTCCGTGGTTGAAGTCAAATTGCAGCATCTTCATGACTTCTAAACCTAACGCTTTTTGTTTCGCTGATGAAAACTCTCCCTCAGGCATTAGGTATTGATCACTGGACTGTTTTTCGATCGCTTGGTTGATAAGGTCGGGCAGCCAACTTTTTACATCGGAGAAAAGCGTATCGAGAGAGGCAGAGTTGGTGCCTGGCTCATAGATATCCAACATAGCGTCATAGGGTGTTGTGCCATTTGCCTCTGCTCGGATCTTCGCTTCTTCTTGAGAAAGTTGAACCACTTCTGCCCAGTTTTTTTCAAATCCAGCCCAGTCATTGTCTTTTCGCTGGGTGCGCCATGCATGTTCACATTTAGAGCCAGCTAGAGACTTGGCTTGAACTAGGGACTCTGGTAGCACGTTGGCTTGTTGCCATTGGCGTTTTAGCTCGCGTAATGTTGCTTTGTCTGCTGAGTCAAGAGGTTCATTTTCTGCTTGGTTAAACCATTCTTCTAATTGAGGTAGTGTGTGCAGACTATGGATGTGGACAGATAATTCAGCCATAGCCTCGGAGCGAGCTTGGTTGCCGCCGCTTGGCATAATCGCCGCTTGGTCCCAGCCGCAGATAGCCGCAAGGTGATTGAAATGAGAAATCTTTTTTGAATGCTGCTTTAGTTTTTCAAATGCGCTCATTAGCGTTCTTCCTTGACTATTAATAAGGCTAAAAGTGTATCAATCTCAAACTCTGATACCAAGTGTTCCCAGTTAATAATGCGATTAATTATCTGTTATATCTCACGTTATGGAATCATATTCATTAACCCCAAATGATTATTAGTGTTTTCCAACAAGACAATTTGGTGTTAAAAATAGCAGTTAAATATCAAAGTACTTCAGATATTGTTGTTTAGGAGTCAGGATGATCGCTAATATCGAAGCCTTTTTAATTGCCATTACTATTTTGACCTTAACCCCAGGCCTAGACACGGCAATAGTGATACGAAACGCCTCCCGTGGAGGGGCGAAAGATGGGATAGCTGCCAGTTTTGGCATCTGTATAGGTCTGTTTGTGCATGCGACCTTATCGGCTGTGGGCATCTCGGCAATTTTAGCCCAGTCAGCACAGTTGTTTAGTATGGTCAAAATGATAGGCGCTGTTTACCTTATTTGGCTAGGGCTAAGTACACTTAAAAATATCTACAACGGAAAATCTGATGCCATCAATTGGTCAGGAACTCAAAACCAAAGCAACATAAAACGCTCGGTTAGAGAAGGCTTTTTATCGAATGTGCTTAACCCCAAAACAGCTGTATTCTACTTGGCTTTTTTACCTCAGTTCATAAACCCCGAGGGTTCGGCAATCGCCCAAACAATCATGATGGCAAGCATTCACTTTGTTATTGCAATGATTTGGCAAAGCAGTTTAGCTGTGTCGCTAAGTTGCGCAAAAAACATCATCGGTAACACGAACTTCCTGCGTAGGATGGAGGCAACGACGGGCGTTGTTTTGGTAGGGTTAGGTATCAAGTTGATGAGCGAAGGCTGAACCAAGTATGATTTAGCGCCTGACTTAAGGCGCTAAAAAGGTGTTTTGTTGACTTAACTTGCTTTATCGAGTGTGTGTGGTAGTCCAAAGCGCTGCTTTAAGTCAGTGAGGAAAATAGGGTCTTCACACATGGCTTTTTCTGGCTCATCGCTAATTTTTGCAACCGAAGAACCATTGCACTCTGTCATTTTTATCACCATAGATAGAGGTTGATAGCTATTCCTATCATTCGACCAATCGCCCATATCATTGGCGAGAAATGTACCAATTCCGAAGCTGATTTTCGCTCTGTCACCAAAGTACTGGCAGATTTCCAACGCTTTTTCGAAGTTCAACCCGTCGGTAAATATCAGAGTCTTGGATTTTGGGTCGATACCGAGCGATTGGTAGTGAGCTAATATTTTATTGCCCCAATCAAATGGGCTGCCAGAATCATGGCGAACTCCCGCATAGGCTGCTGCTCTTTCATAGGTGAAGTCTTTTAAGAACGCATCAATGCCTATGGTATCGGTTAAGGCGATTCCAAGAGTGCCATTAAACGCTTGGTGCCATGTGTCTAAAGCAACTTGTTGCGAAAGCTCAGGATTACCAAACTGTTGATGGGCCATAAACCACTCGTGAGCGACTGTCCCTATTGGTTTTATGCCAAACTGTTTGGCGAGGTGATAATTACTGGTGCCAGACATCAAGTCTGGGGCTTGTTGGTTTAGGTAACGGATAAGCTCATATTGCACTTTTGAGCTGAACCGACGGCGGCTTCCCATCTCGGAAAACTGAAAATTGGCGATTTGCCTTTTGGCTAATTCAGCTCTTAGGAAAGCAATTTTCTTTTCTAGAGTTAGTGTAAATTGTTGCTCTGGAATACATCCCCAACGCGCCTTGTTGCGCACCTCTGAAATAATACTCATCACAAGGGTTTCGTAGAGAATCGTTTCGTGCCAAATGCCACTTATTGAGACACGCAGCTGCCCATTAACGACGCTTACTGCCGTCTGCTGCATGGGCTTGAATCGAAAGTCGCCTAGATAGCGAAAAAAGTCTTCATCGAGATAGGTCGCTTGATTCTTGAGGTAACTAATTTCTTGACCACCAAATTGGTAGTTGGCTAGTTGATTGATTTCTCGAGCTATTTCTGTTTTTAGGTCAGACAGATCTTCTTTGGAACGCACGATGAGCTCATAACGAACTTGAGTATTAGGATAGTACTTACGAGCCGCAAACATCATATTGATTTTGTATACGTCAAGATCTAATGCACTTTGGATAATAATATCGTTAAACAGTGAAGCGCTCATCAAGCCTATCCTAAATGTGTCTGTTATGTTGATTTAGGGGACTTTAATCAAAGAGTACATGGTTTGTCAAATTATGTTACTAACTTATATTGTGTAGATTTGATCTAATTCATAGTAATCATTCTAATTTAACTCATATATATAGTAATGCTATTTAATGAGGTTAGTCACTGTTTGTTACTTTCTTATTGACCCACAACATTTCAGTGGTAAGGTACGTGACAGTTTAAGAACTTTGGGAATCAATAATGATTGTCACAATAGACATGATATGTCTCAGACTAGGTGAGCATGGACTGGAAACCTTGTTGATTAAAAGAGCTAATCCAGAGCGTCCACAGCCAGGTCTTTGGGCTATTCCCGGTGGGTTTGTTTTTGAGCAAGATATGTCTCAAAATGGCGGGCAAAAAGCTGATCAAGATTTCGAGGCAGCGCGCAAACGTATTTGCCGCCAAAAGATTCACACATATCCAAATTACATTAGCGAACCTATGGTTGACGGTAACCCTAAGCGCGATCCAGAAGGTTGGAGTGTCACCATTGCCCATTACGCACTCGTTAATAGGGCCAATATTGAACAAATAGATAATTGTGGCTTGGGGCAAGAACATCTCAAGTGGTTACCGTTGAATACCATCTTAGATAATCAAATGGAACTGGCTTTTGATCACGCAGAGTTAATTCAATTAGCTTGGAAAAAGCTTAGAGCAGCAGTGGAGTATACCTCGGTTGCTTTGTTTACTTTGGATAAAGAATTCTTAGTCTCAGACATCATAGCGGCTTACGCAAAGTTTGGTGTTGAAGTAAACAGAATGACAGTCAAACGACGCCTTATCGATACCGGTGTTATTGTCAGTGCAAATAAAATGGCCTCGACCAATCGAGGAAAAGGTGGAAAACCCGCTCAGGTATATAGTTTGGCTGAAAATACGGTGACGTATTTTCAAACTTGCCTGCGTTAGAGGTGCTAGGAGTAAGTAATGTTTTTACAAACGGTGAAAGTAGAAAAAAATAAAACCGCGTCAATTGATGTTGATCCTCAAAAAGGCTTCAGTGAGCTTTGTCCAAACGAGCTTCCTGTTGCTGGTGCTCTTGAGATAGTGAGCGAGTTAATTGAAAACCACAGCAAGGCTGATTTTTGTTTAGTGTCGAGAGATATGCACCCATCAGGTGCTGCTTGGGAAGCGGAAAAACCGGAAAATATGCTTGAGCCAGTCGGCCTTTCGGAGGTTGATATTAAATGGAATCCGCATTGTATCGTAGGGACGTTAGGAGCAGAACTACTTCCCGGTTTGCCACAGATTCGAGATTATGATTTCCAGATAAATAAGGGGATGGACCCTGACGCCCATCCCTATGGGGCTTTTTATCATGATCAAGCGGATGTTTTGTCGACTGGTGGAATTGAGTATTTGCGAGCTAACAAAGTTGAAACAGTTATCGTGGGCGGTTTAGCGTTAGACTTTTGTGTAAAAAAATCGATAGAACAATTGTTAGACGCGGGCTTTAGGGTGATTTTAAACTTAGCCTCGACACGGGCAGTATTCCCTGAAAATGTAGACCAATTGACTCAAGAATTTTTTGAGAAGGGAGTATGTTTGGTGGAAGGAGCGGCTGGCATAGTCAGCGAATAAAGAGCGAAATAAACAATGCGAAGTTATTAGGCTTCGCATTGTATACACATTATAAATTAAGCGATTGCTTTGTTTGTTGTGGCCCGGTTGAACTGGCTAAAGTAAATTTTGGTCTCTTCGATAACTACATTGCGCAGGGCAAGTAAGCCAATCAGGTTGGGGATTGCCATCAGTCCGTTAACAATGTCGGCAAGTATCCAAATCATGTCGAGGTGCAAAAAGGCTCCTGATGCAACCAGAGCAACAAACACTATTTTGTAAGGTAAAACAGCGTTAGTTCCTAACAGAAATACCACGCAGCGCTCACCATAATAGTTCCAACCTAGAATCGTCGTGAAGGCAAAAAATATAAGGCCAGTGGAAACAATCATAGGACCGAGTGTTGCTGAATCTAGTCCGACAGCAAACGCATGAGTCGTCATTGCTGCGCCTGAGAAATCACTTTGCCATGCTCCAGTCAGAATTAGAGCCAGCCCAGTCATGGTGCATATTATGATGGTGTCAAAGAAGGTTCCTGTCATTGAGATTAGACCTTGCTTCACGCAAGAATCAGTTTTAGCTGCAGCGGCTGCCATAGGAGCGCTACCAAGGCCGGATTCATTGGAGAAAACACCTCTTGCAATGCCTGATTGAATCGCAAGCATGATACTAGCTCCTAAAAAACCACCTGTTGCCGCACTAGAGCTAAAGGCGGAAACAAGCACAAGTTGGATGGCAGGGATCAACTGATCGGCATTTACTATGATGACGCCAACACATGCTAATACGTAAAATACTGCCATTGCAGGGACAACTTTACCTGCCACTTTAGCGATTGATTTAATGCCACCTAAGGTGACGAAAGCGACTAAAAGTGTCAGCGTAATCGCCGCGAATGAACGTGGCACACCGAAAGATATTTCGCTTGCATCGAGAATCGCGTTGACCTGAGGAAACGTTCCGATACCAAAGCAGGCAACGAGTAAGGCAAAAATAGCAAATAAGGTTGCAAGAAGTTTAGAGCCAACGCCATCTTGAAGGTAATACATAGGCCCGCCGATCATTTGGCCATTAGCATCCACTTTTCTGTATTTAACCGCAAGTAGACACTCTGCATATTTGGTGGCCATACCAAAAAGAGCCGCTAGCCACATCCAAAATAAAGCACCTGGACCACCTAATTTAATGGCGGTAGCAACGCCAACGATATTACCTGTACCTATAGTGGCAGAAAGAGCGGTACATAAAGCGGCGAAACTAGATACATCTCCTTGTTTGTCTGAGTCGTGCTTACTAAACAGCATGGTTAGTGCTTTTGGCAGGTATCTAAACTGAAGCAGTCCTAAACGAAACGTGAAATAGACACCAGTACCGACAAGCAGTATCAATAGTGGAGGGCCCCAGACAAAGTTGTCTATTGTGGTAAGTAAAGATTGAAGATTGTTCATGAATTCCCCGTAGTGATAAATGTTACTAAGGAGAAGAGTGAAAGCGCACAGACAATGGCTCAAGCCAAGATTTTGGACAAAAGGTTTAATTTATCTGCGTTATTCTTTGCACTCCTCTGTCCTTTTGCCTGAAAGTTTCACTCACTAATTTGTCGTGAGCTTGCTCCTTCGGCGACCGATTAAACGGTTCTCTCCAGAGGTTCCTCCAATGACAGTCCACGCTGCATGCACAGCACCTGAAAGATTTACTTCTTCGGTAGGTTATTCGGCCATTTGTATGCAAATTGGCGAAAAACCACTCTCCTGCCATCTTCATTGGAACGATTGTTTAATTACTAAACAAAAGTAAGTCGAAAGTGTGGTCACAATCGAAGTGTGAAATTTATCATGTTTATTGTGCAATTCAATGTATTTTTTGATTAAAGATATTGTCTGAAAGAGTCTTTTGAATTTTCCTGTGTTATTTTGACGCATAAATCCTATGTGTCAATATGACTCTTTTTGGGGGTGATTTAATCTAAGCTGTTGATAGTTATTCACTCTTAAAGTTGGCAAGAGAAATGCTATGTATAAAGGAAATGAACGTAAGCACTGGAGTCATTATGTTTAATCAACCAACTCGCGATACATTTAAAACACTATTGGCTGTTTCAAATATCGGTTTAACCATCACTTTTTTAGCACTGGTTGTGAGTGTGATCATTGCGTATCCATATGCTGATGCCTTCAGTTTAGAGGCGCAGGTAGCCGCGCATATCAGTACTATTATCATTGCGGCATTTTTGAAGGTGAGTTATGTCACTCGATGTCTAGCGCAATACAACTTAGGCCTTGAAGTAAGGTGAAGAAGATAGGTAACGCCTGTGTGGCGTTACCAGCGCTTGGTGCTAAAAGTAGTTTGCGTCTACTAATTCCCCAACACGAACCGCTTTCACATCCTGTCGAGCTTCAAGCCAAGATATTACTTTTGCTTGTTGCTCACTGCTAACACTTTTATATCTCTCTGCATGGCAGATAAAGCCTTCAAAAAGCTCTAAGCCACCTCCGCCAAAACTTAAGTCTAAAGCGTCAATATAGTCAATAAACTCATCAACAAAGGTATCGTAGTTATCAAAGTCTTGTATCTTTGTATCACAGCTTACTTCAAATCCGAGCATCGCAAACTCGCCAAGAAATAGTTTCTTTTGAATGCGACGCTTTTTGCTATCTAACTTGAATGGTTTCATCATCATTTCACCTTGGACATAAGATCACTATTTATACCTCATTTTTACTGTCCACCCAAATTTGTGAGCTGTGTTATGTGAAATAACTGATTGATGCACAGTAGTTTGAGACAAAGTTGATATCTTTAAATGATTATTTAGGTCAAAAGCGCGTAAAACAGACTTAGCACTGACCTTAGAACCTCAAAAAATGGTATAACTTAAAGCAAGAAAGAGGAAAATTTGTTTGGTTGGCTAAGGAGAGTGTATGACGAGATTGATCGCTATCGTATTTTTGGCTGCATTGGCCTTTGTATTGATTCGATATCGGACCAATGAAAAACTGCAAAGATATGTCGTTATTACCATGATTTCAGGCTTTTTAATCTACACCTCGGCTTTAGTCGTGACCGAACTAATGCGTTAATTCAGTAGGAGCAAAAACAGTGAATAACGAGTCTGATGTTGAAAATGATGATGTCGTAGTTATCGAAGAAAGAGATAAACGGAGCTACCTGTACATAATCATTGCTGGTTTACTAGGAGCTGCTCTAGGTGGACTGATAGGCTCATCTTTGACTTCTTCCAAATGGCAAGAGGCATACCACGGGTTAGAAACCAAATATCAGGAACTTGTGGAAGAGAAAAAGCAGTTAACTGACGAAGTCGAAGACAAGTTGACTCAGGTCGATGCTGAGATCCAAGCTAAGTTAACTAAGGCGATAGATGAAAAGAAACACACTTTTGATGAAACTATAAAAAGCTTAAATGATCAGGTTGCTGAATTGGAAAAAGTGAACCTTTCTCTAGAAGAGCAACTCAACGAGGAAAAACAAAATATTGCCCAAGCGACACAAGAAAATCGCAAGTTGAATAGACAAGCGGATATGCAAGCGACCATGTTTGAGCGTTCACGAGAGTTATTTCAGCAAGAGCTGAAAGTCAAGCAAGAGCTGGAAGCATTGGAAAAAGAACGTGATGATCTTCAACCAAAGTTGAAGCAATTAAAAGCTGATTGTGATTTGTATTTAGCGGGAACCTCATGGGAAGCTAAGTCGGATGCCTGTGATAAACAAGACGAAGCTAATTCTCGTTTAAGTCATGTTAATCAAATGATTCGTGTGCATCAAATGGATCTAAAGCAAATTAAGGCACTAGCAAGTGAGTTAGGTTTGTAAATCATTCCGCTTGGTTTGAGACAAAAGCCTCCTAATAAGGAGGTTTTTTTATACCAAATTAGTCAAGGGAATAATTAAAGACTAGGTTTAAGTAGTGTGATGACGTCTGTTGAGTAATTGTAGGGTAGTAAGGTGAGCAAAAATGTTGGTGTAGAATGGATGACAATGATCGCAGACCTTGCTTACTTGTGCTCTGTTGCAGTTGTCTCATATGGTTTAGTCACCCAACCCCATGTATGGACTAACGTTTTTCTTCTAGTGCCAATGGCGATGGTTGTTGCATTATGGGTGTCCGATCGACGCATAAAGCATCTATTTGCCTTTTCTGCGGTCGCTTTATTTATTGTGGGAGGGTTGATAGAGCCGCTGGAAGTAGGTGTTATTCGCAGTGGACTCATTCTCATTCCCCTGTGCTATGTTGTCCTTTTCCCTGGTTCTATGTGGCCTATTGCTGTGGCTGCGGGGATCATTAATGGGTATCTATATCAACTGACTTCTCTGGATGTTGGCTTATTTATAGAGATAGCGGCCCAAGCGAGTGCTATCTCTATTTTTGCGACTATGATGGCTTATTTTTATATTGAGACCCGCAAGCAGGCTCAAATTTATCAACTCCAAAGTATTACGGACTTTTTAACAAAGTTGCCTAACCTGCAGGCATTTTACGAGGATATCAAAGAGGTTAATCAAGATAATGCCGAGCGATTTGGAATACTGCACATAGGTTTAGATGGTTTTAAACACATAAATGATCGTCTTGGATACCGATATGGTGATATGTTACTCGTTGCTTTCGCTCAACATATCGACCGTTTGATCGGAGGCTATGGTAAGTTTTACCGCCTTGGGGGCGATGAGTTTGCTTTGGTTGTTGAGAGTACTGAACTCAGACCTACATTAGTCGAAGCTGTTGATGTCCTTCGCCGACATGAAAAAACCTTATTCAATATGGAAAACACCAGTCACCGACTAGGTTTCGGTGTTGGTATTGCTTTGGCAAAAGATGCGCCTAACAACCTTGAGGTTTGGATTAAAAATGCGGACTTTGCTCTTTACAAAGCGCTTTCGCAAGGCGCTGGTTATGTGTGCTGGTTCGATGACCAATTGCTGAATGAGACCATTCGCCAGCATCAGATTGAGACAGAAATAAGAGCTGCACTTCTCAGTGATCAGTTTGTTTTGTATTATCAGCCTAAAGTCTCGATTGGAGATGCAAAGATCATCGGGGCCGAAGCGCTTATTCGTTGGAAGCACCCTCAATTAGGTTCTATTTCGCCCGCAGAGTTTATTCCAATTGCAGAGAAGACCGCACAAATTGTACCTTTGGGTCAGTGGATCTTGCGCAAAGCTTGTGAGCAAGTACAAGCTTGGCATGTTGAAGGTATTGATGTTTGTGTCTCAGTAAACGTCTCCACTGTTCAATTTGATGATGCTGACCTCTTCAAGGCTATCTGCGAAATTCTTAGAGAGGTTCAACTTCCTTCACACCTGCTACAGATTGAAATTACTGAGTCGACATTAATGAAGGATCCTGAAGGTGTGACTGAGATATGTAATCAATTAAGAGCGTTGGGGGTATCAATCGCAGTGGATGATTTTGGTGTTGAATACTCGTGTTTGAAATACCTAAAACATTTGCCAGTTGATGTTCTAAAAATAGATAAGTATTTCGTTAATGAGTGCGCAATACATGAAGCGGATCGGATCTTACTCAAAACAATAGTCCAAATGGGGCATAGCCTAGATATTAGCGTAGTTGCGGAAGGAGTAGAAAATGAGCAGCAGCTCGAAGTATTGCGCCAAGAAAAATGCGACGCTTATCAGGGTTACTTGTATTCTCAACCTCTGACACCGAGCGAGTTTATATCCTTAGTTGAACATCATAACCAAAGCATGAAAGAGTAATCTTTTTTTATTTTCTTGCCTCGACTCAGAGCTGAAAGAAACCATAATTTCGCACGGCAATGTCTTTCATTTATCATGCTTCGTGATGCTTCGTGATGCTTCGTGATGCTTCGTGATGCTTCGTGATGCTTCTTTATTGAAATTAACTGAAATGAATACGTATACATAAAAGTACTGAGCTCGATATGATATTGAGTTTTCTATTTTTATATTGCATCATGGTGTCTATATAGATTTGATGGACTTAAATTATAAATGACAACTAATAACACCTCATGCAATGTTTCTATTTCTCCCTTAGACTCAGCCCACTTAATCGATGTTCAGAATATTACATTGTCGGATGAGCAAGAAAAATATTCAGGAAATGCTGAAAGCTTCCTTAGCTCAGGTAGCGAAACCACGCATCTTTACGTTATTAAAAGTGGCAGTAAACCCGTGGGTTTTTTCAAAATTGACACCCTGTATTCTGATAATTTTTCATTCTGTTCCAAAAATAGCTTAGGTGTAAAAGCGTTTGCAATAGATATTAATTGTCAGGGGAAGGGGATTGGAACTCTGGCAGTCAAAGCTTTATTATCATATCTTGGCGTTAATTATTCCCAATATAAAAGCGTTTATCTTACTGTCAATTGCAAAAATCCAGCAGCCAAAGCGTGTTATCATAAAGGTGGTTTTCTTGATACTCAGCAGCTCTATTTAGGTGGTGAAGCTGGATCTCAGCATATCATGTACGCAGATATAGGTAATCGATAACATCATAGAAAACATTGACTTAATTACACAGAGATTGAGACTAATGAGATTAAAAAAATATTTACTTCCAATAATTTTGCTTACTATGTATGGGTGTAGTGACATAGTTACTAGTGAGTATCCAACATACCAAAGTGCCAAAGAAGATGACCTATTTCAGCGTGGCTGGTTACCTGAAATTATACCAAGATCAGCAACAGATATCGTCGTTAATAACAACCTTGATTCTAATGAATCGTCAGGACGCTTTGTCTTACCCAATGACGCAATGCTTGATTTTAAGGAGAGGCTGAAATCTACCGAAAAGCAAGAGCAACTATTATATGTTAGTGGTGAAACTGAGTGGCTTTTTGATTTTTCTGATAGAAAAGTTATTTATTATAGATTAAGGTCTTTAAACTAATAAAATCGCTTAAAGCTTGACTTTGAAAATAATAAAAAGGATAACATATCTAAGATTAGAAAATTAAATTCGTTTTTACAGGGAAGTTAAAATGAAACTAGCACAACTCAATATCGCGCATGCTAAATATCCATTAGATCACCCCAATATCATAGTCAATATGTCAGTATGGGAAACGGCAGACTCTCTCAAAGACTTTATGTTTCGCACTATTCATAGAGATTTTATGCGCCGAAAAAAAGAATGGTTTCATCAAGTCGCAGAAGACACTTACGTGCTTTGGTGGATAGAAGACGACTATATTCCTACTCCGCAAGAGGCTATAGAAAGACGTGACCACCTTAGAGCAAACGGTGATACCCCTTTCGCTTTTACTTTTAAAACAAATTTTACTGCTGCTGACCTATATGCGGATAGGCATGGAGTCAGCTAAGTTAAGAAGCATTTAAGGACATCTTAACTTCAAGACCTGACTTAATCTTTCATACTTAGTATCAGTACAGCCGCTATCGCTAAGAATATACTCATAATTAAAAACACATCGTTATAAGCCATAATTGCAGCATCACGCTGCATGGTGTTAAGTAACACAGCTTCTGCTTGCTGAATTGCTGTTACAGCGTCACGTCCCGCTTGCATGAAGTATGACTGCTGCTCACGCAATGCATCCCATGCCGTGGTACTAACATAGGGTAGTGACTCTTTAATATGAGATAAGTGCTCACGAGTTTTGTTATCTAACAAAGTTGCAATGATAGCAATGCTAAAAGCGCCTCCAAGATTGCGCATCACATTGGTTAATGTGGATGCATCAGCGGTATTATGATTATCGATATTCTTCATTGCGACCAAAGATAGGGGAACCATAATAAATGGGCTTCCTACCGCCCTAAGAAGCATTGATAGAATAAGTTGCTGTCCGCCAAAGTCTATAGTCATATGTGTATTGACGAAACAACTTAAGCCAAACATAACAAAGCCAAATGTAACCAAGTACTTGGGCTTTATGATTTGGGTGAGCCTTGGTACTAATGGGAAAAACAGTAACTGTGGGAACCCCATCCACATGAGTACTTGGCCTATTTCCATAGCGTTAAACTGTTGAATTTGCGTTAAGTACAGAGGTAGAACATAAATGGAACCCAGTAATGCCATCCCTAAGATCAGGTAAGCGATACATGACAGAGCAAATTGTCGGTCCCTGAGTAATCTGAGATTGACCAGTGGCTTTTGGTGTTGCAGCTCGTTGATCACAAAATAGATTAAACTAATAGCGGAGATAGCGCTCAGAGCAATAATAAATTGAGAGCTAAACCACTCTTCGCGATTGCCTTCTTCGAGTACCACCTCGAGACAGCCGAGTCCTATTCCCATTGTTGCGATGCCAAACCAATCTGCTTTCTTAAATTTTGAAAAGCTAGCTACTTCATCGTCTAAGCCATAACGAACCATAACGATAAGTAGAATTGCTGGAGGAACGTTGATGTAGAAAATGTAATGCCAAGAAAGGTTCTCGGTTAACCAGCCGCCAAATGTCGGCCCAATTGCCGGTGCAAAGGTGGCGGTGACACCGAATAAAGCCATTCCCACGGCACGTTTGTTTAGGGGAAGCAATTGAACAACTAAGGAGAAAGCGAGCGGGATCAATGCACCTCCACTGAAACCTTGCATAGCTCGAAACACTATCATTGATGTCATATTCCAAGACAATGAACACAACAGCGAGGATACGGTAAAAATACTTGTTGTCCATGTGAGGTATCTGCGCTTGCCTAATACCTGAGACAGCCAACCACTGAGTGGGATAGCTATCATCTCTGCGACTAAATAGGATGTTGATATCCAAGAACTTTCATCGAGTGTAGCGGACAGCGCGCCTTGAATATCTTTTAGTGATGAATTGGTGATTTGGATATCTAAAATGGCCATAAAAGCACCAATCAAACCACCAATCAAAGCAATCCAATTTTTGATCGGTACTTCATTCTCAGTGGACGTAGGAGTGTAGGTAGCATTTACAGACATGGGGCTAACCCCGAGTGTCTATTGTGGTGACAACAGACAGTCCGGGTAGTAGCCGGCCTTTAAGACTTTGTTGATTGGGTATGGTGATTTTAACCGGTACCCTCTGAACGACTTTTGTAAAATTACCCGTTGCATTCTCTGGTGGAAGTAGGGCAAATTTTGCTCCTGTTGCTGGAGAAAAACTGTCCACTACGCCTATTAGAGGCTTATCAGGGAAAGCATCAAATTCAATGTTCACTTTTTGCCCCTTATGAATATCACCAATTTGCGTTTCTTTAAAATTGGCTTCCACCCAAATATTACTCGTAGGTACAAGGCTCATTAGCGGGGTTCCGGATTGAACAAGGAGCCCTTGGCGCACACTTCTTTTTCCAATGATACCGTCTGCGGGAGCGTAAATTTTTGTATAACTCAAGTTAAGTTCAGCTTGGTCAACATCCACTTTAGACTCGGTAATAGCGGCTTCAGCTTTACGAATGTCACTGTCAATTACGGACAGTTGGTCATGAGCCGCGACTAAGTTAGCATTGGCTTCATTCAGTTCTGCAAGAGCGACTTTCTGCTGTGCGAGCATATCATCGACTTCGTCTTGGGAAGCATAATTTTTCTTGCGAAGACTACGTGAACGTTCCAACTGCTGAGCGGAACGTTGATATTCAGCTTTAGCTGAATCTACGCGGCTTTCAGCCTGTCTTATTTGACTTTCTTGTAAGGTTCTTTGCGCCGATAGATTGTCGATACTTGATTCTGATACCGCAAGGTGAGCTTTTGCTTGTTCAAGTTCAGTTACATAATCTCGTGGATCAAGCTCAACCAGTAAATCTCCTTTCTTTACTTTCTGGTTATCGCTAACGAAAGACTTGGCAATATAACCGGAGACTTTTGGTCGTATGGTTGTTATGTCTCCTTGCAGGTAGGCGTTATCGGTGGATTTAAAGTATCGAGCGTACCCAAGCCAATATCCAATGCAGAGTATGGCGATAATCATTATCGCACTGGTTGCGATAAACAGGACTTTATTGCTTTGTTTCTGCGGTCTGATATGGGTTGAATCCGTCATGCTGTGTCTCTTATCGTTATTGTTAATGATCACAAATTGTAAATGAAAATGATTAACTGATAAGATAGGAAAAAAGGGAAACACTGTTGCAAATATCTTACCAATTAAACCAAGGAGGGAAGGGTGGATTTAAACGCTATTACTGTTTTTGCTCAAGTTGTTGATTGTGGAAGCTTTACCCATGCGGCTGATGCGTTAGATATGACAAAGTCGACAGTTAGTCGAAAATTGGTGGAATTAGAAAAGCATTTGGGTGTTAGGTTAGTAACACGATCGACTAGAAGTCTGGTTTTGACACCAGAAGGAGAGCGCTTCTATCAATCTAGTTTGCAAATTTTAGAACTATTGAATCAAGCTGAGCTCGAAGTATCAGCTAACCAAGACTTGATCCGTGGCCCACTAAAAGTTGTTTTGCCAGTCGAGCTGGGCCATCAAGTATTAGGTACGTACATCAATACGTTCCTAAAACAATACCCTAATGTCACCATCAATCTTGAATTATCTAATCGAGAAGTGGATATTATTTCCGAAGGGATCGATCTCTACGCACAAGTGGGGGAGATACAAGATTCCTCTTTAATTTCAAGACACTTAACCAAGTCTCAACGTGTCTTGGCGGCTAGTCCAGAGTATCTGGACGAGTTTGGTAAAATCAGCTCACATCAAGATCTCCAGAGTCCTCACCAAATGGTAGACGTGTATAGTCGCGCAGTTAAGTTACCCAAATGGCACTTAATTACACCCAAAGATAAAGACTCTATACAGATAGATTTACCTTATCGTTTACGGGTGAACACGATTACTGCCTGTCTCAAAGCATGTCTAGACGGTTTGGGGATTGCAGTATTACCTGAGTTTATATGCCGAGAGCACTTCACTAGTGGTAAGCTTGTTCAACTGCTACCTGAATATACAATGCCTGAAGTCTCGGTGAGCCTAGTCTATGCTGACCGACAGTTGATGCCAAAACGAAAGAAAGTATTTATTCGCTATCTACTTGAGGCATTTGAGTCTAATACTCGGGCAAATCACTAAACTACATTGACGACCTTGGTTAAGCTTGTTAGCAGATTGTGCGCGCTTGAGCCAGACATGTTATAAGGCTCGAAACTTGCGCTTTCTGAGTATTTTAGAGTAATCGGTCGCGTTATCTCCATCTCAGGAATGTAACCCATAGACCAGTCGGCGAACTCTCTTTCATTAGTTTCTGAGTAATCTAGTAATATCACATCTTTATGTCTGTTGTCGTTTAGGATGTGATGGTAAACTTTATTTACTTGTTCTCTTGAACCCTCCAAGCACTGAAGGAAATACTTTCTGCTAAACAATAATACGCCAGTGACATTTAATGCTGTATTCTTTTTACGTGCTTTATCTAGGATATTTTGAATATCTGACTCTGTCACACCTTCAGTAATCTCACTCGCATACACCAATCTGACTAGAAACATATAGCGCTCCATTGCGTGGGTTATTTGAACGACATGTATACAGTATATGCAACTACATTATTTTGGGTGATGTAATATCACCTGTCATACAAACTGTATTTAAGTAATTCAGCGTAGATGAGGAGCATTGTGAGATAATTCATTGAATTGTAACGGTATGGCATTAAAACCAAATGTGAACTATGTTGCAAAACGCAGTTTGCTGAATTGCTGCAATTATCAAGTTTGTTATCATTTTCAACGTACGTAGCTTTCGTTATTTATTTTTGCAAAGACAGGCAGAGAACCGTGGTGGAAACAAAAATATCTCAGTTGCATAAAGAGTTTTATGCCCAAATTAGCGCTTTGCAGGCCTACTCTTTGCCACATACTAAGCCGACACTCTCTTTACTCACTGAAGAAGAGCTGCAGTTTCTTGCAGATATGTGGGTTGAGCTTTCTGTATGGAAAAACAGTCATAATCACTAAACACAATAAGTATCTTCTTTTGTACACATTAAAAGGCCTCAGTGATAGAATCCGCTGAGGTTTTTATTGCCTAAAACCAAACATGTTATATTATAACATTAAGTGATCTGACCATTGATTTATACCAAATGAATCCTCTTAGTTAGTCACCCGTAAGGTTTCTATAATCAAAGAAACAGACAATAATAATGAATCAAGTGAGTAGGGTTATGGCGGAAGTTAGAGCCAGAGTAGATTTTAAAGTCGGTGTGAATAGCGACATAGAGGCTGAACTCTTATCTTTTGAAGGGCTCAAGACGGATAAAGAACACGTAGCGATAGTATTTAAACAAGCTGACCAAACACAATCTGTTCCTATCGTTCGCATACACTCTGAGTGTTTGACTGGCGATGTTTTTCATTCTTCTCGATGTGATTGCGGTGAACAATTAGATGAAACCATCCGTAAGCTTGGAGAGCAAGGAGGTATAATCCTTTACTTGAGGCAGGAGGGAAGAGGTATTGGGCTGTATAACAAGATTGATGCCTACAAGCTACAGAGTGAAGGGATGAATACTTATGAGGCGAACAATCATTTAGGCTTTGGTGATGATCTTCGTGATTTCTCTGAAGCAGCGCAGATGCTTGAAGCTCTTGGTGTATCGAAAATTCAATTGATTACCAATAATCCCAAAAAGATTCGAGAGCTGAGTGAGCATGGTATTGCCGTAGAGCAATCGATTAACACGTCTGCTCACGTTAAAGACGGTAATAAGAACTATCTCAAGGCAAAAATTGCTCATGGGAACCATGATCTGAAATTATAGTGCCTTGAACCTCCCCTGACAAAAGCCTCATTTTTATGGGGCTTTCTAGTATATGACTTGCAAAAAAAATCCAAGTTTGTATTATTTGCGTCAATGAGTGCAAATGAGAATAATTAGCACTTGTAAATCAGAATAATTATTAAGTTCACCAAGGACGCTTTTAAATGAATGTAAAATCACTTTTGGCCCGTTCTGTGGCTACATCACTTTTGATTGCCAGTGGCTCAGTTTTTGCTGCAGATGTGACAAAAGAACAGGTCGTAGAGCAGTACGCTAATGTTGCTCATGCGGTATTTTCCGATGCACTGACAACTGCTAAGGCGCTAGACAAGTCTATCGAATCCTTTTTAGCCGCGCCTTCACAAAAATCATTAGATCAAGTAAAGCAAGCTTGGATTAAGTCGCGAGTACCATACCAGCAGTCAGAAGTCTTTCGATTTGGCAATTCAATAGTTGATGATTGGGAAGGTCAACTTAACGCTTGGCCTCTTGATGAAGGTCTTATTGACTATGTTGCAACTGGCTACCAATACGAATTAGGTAACGAAGGTGCGAGTGCAAATATTGTTGCCAATAAAAAGCTTAAGATCGGTGCAACTGAATTAGATGTTAATAAACTAACACCAAAAACCATCGCAGACCTTAATGAAATCGGCGGCTCTGAAGCGAACGTTGCTAGTGGTTATCATGCCATTGAATTCCTTCTATGGGGACAGGACTTAAATGGCACTCAGGCGGGAGCTGGCGAGCGTGCTTATACGGATTTTGTAGTTGGTAAAGGTTGTACCAATGGTAACTGTGATCGTCGCGGAGAATACTTAAAAGCGACTGCCGATCTTTTAGTCCAAGATCTGGAGTGGATGGAGAAACAGTGGCAAGCGGGTGTTAAGGGCAATTACAGAGAGCAGCTTCTAAACGAATCTGCGGATAATGGCTTACGCAAGATGCTATTTGGTATGGGTTCTCTTTCTCTGGGAGAACTTGCAGGTGAACGGATGAAAGTGGCGTTGGAAGCTAACTCTACCGAAGACGAGCACGATTGTTTTTCAGATAACACCCACAACTCGCATTACTACAACGAGCAGGGCATTTACAATGTCTACACTGGCTCATACACGCGAATTGATGGAACAGTAGTTTCTGGTGCAAGCATTGCTCAATTAGTGGCTCAAAAAGATGCAAAAGCAGCGAAAGAAATCCAGCAACAGTTCGATACGACTCGTACTCAAGTAGGACAACTTGTTACATCAGCGGAAAAAAATAGTCAGTACTTTGATCAACTGATTGCTTCCGATAATGTAAAAGGTAATGCGTTGGTTAACAAAACTATTATGTCTCTTGTCGATCAAACTGCCTCTATTGAACGTGCCGCAAAAATTGTCGGTATTAGCAGTCTGAACCCTGATACAGCGGATCATGAATTCTAATTAAGATACACGTTTTTATAAGGGCTCTTTTAGAGCCCTTTTGTTGTTTTTAAAGCCATATTTTAATGAGAACTCATCTCAATTATGTGGTGCCATTTTCCTGAGAAACTTTAGTATGAAGTTGTACTTTAAATCCTTGTTAGCCACTTTGATCACCCTGAGTAGCAGTGTACCGGCATATGAGTTAGATTCTGGCGGAGCGACAAGCGTAGCAAAGGAAGGATCTAACGCTTTCTCACTTCCTGCCGCTAATCTCCCCTTGACTAAACGACTTGATTTTAGTGTTGGTAACAGTTTTTTCCGTAATCCATGGATTCAAGCGCCTGCAACGACAGATGCAAGAGATGGGTTAGGTCCGCTTTTCAATACTAATGGGTGTCAGAACTGCCATATTAAAGATGGTCGAGGACATCCGCCTGAGAAAGATGATATTCATGCAGTATCGATGTTAGTTCGTCTGAGCATCCCTGCTATGTCAGCCGAGCAGAAAAAGATATTCATAAAAGAAGGGATTGTACCAGAGCCGACGTATGGTGGTCAGCTTCAAGACTTCGCTCTGCAAGATCAAGTAGCAGAAGGACAGATAAGTATCACTTATACGCAAGTTCCCGTGCGCTTTGCCGATGGAACAGAAGTCATCTTACGTAAACCTGAGCTAAAACTACAGCAGCTTGTCTACGGTAAAATGCACCCTGATACCCAGTTTTCTACTCGTGTCGCACCACCAATGATTGGTTTAGGGCTATTGGAAAGTATCTCAGAACAAACACTCATGTCATGGGCAGACGAAAGTGATAATGATAATGATGGTATTTCTGGCAAAGTGAATAAGGTGTGGGATGTTGAGAAAAACCAATTTGCTATTGGCCGATTTGGTTGGAAGTCAGGTCAACCAACCCTAATGCAGCAAAATGCTGCGGCGTTTAATGGTGATGTCGGTCTGACTAGTCGCCTATTTCCCAATGAAAACTGCACTTCAAAGCAAACCCTCTGCGCCGAGCTGCCCAATGGTGGAGAACCAGAAGTAAGTGATAATATACTTGATTTCGTTGAGTTTTACACGCAACATCTAGCCGTTCCAACAAGACGCAATTTGGATCAACCAAACGTCAAACTAGGACAAAGCTTATTTGTTAAAGCAGGTTGTGACAGTTGCCATAAGAGTCAAGTCACCACATCAGTACGTGAAGGTTTGCCAGCATTATCCAATCAAACCATCCATCCATATACGGATTTACTATTGCATGATATGGGGGAGGGCTTAGCAGACAATCGCCCGGAATATTTAGCTAATGGAAAAGAGTGGAGAACAGCCCCGCTTTGGGGAATTGGTTATACCAAAGAGGTTAATGGACATACCTACTTCCTGCATGATGGTCGAGCACGTAATTTAATGGAAGCGGTACTTTGGCATGGTGGTGAAGCCGAGTCGTCAAAACAGACGGTGCTGACATTTAATCAAAAGCAACGTGATGCTTTGATAGCATTCCTGAATTCATTATAAGGAAAGGAAATGAAGCCTTTATCAATAGCCGCTATTACTTTTCTACTGACCAGTGTAGCAGGTTGTAGTTTGGTGTCTTATGAAGAGGAGCACCCTAGTCAAGGTGTGTATCAGGTAGAATTAGCTTCTGCTAAACATTTCATGCAGCAAGCCAATAAATTAGAAAGCGAAATGCTCACCTTTTGTGAAGATGGGGATTTACAACAAGTTCAACAGCAGTGGCAGCAAACCATGTTGTCCTGGATGGCACTACAAGGCCAAGAAAGAGGCCCAGAGAGCGCTTTGGAAAAGAGTTGGAATATACAGTTTTGGCCGGATAAAAAGAACACAACGGGCCGCAAAATGGCAGCTTTGGTCAATAGTGACAAACATTGGAACCAAGATGATATTGCCGAGCAGAGTGTGACTGTTCAAGGCCTTGGTTCCATTGAATGGTTGCTATATGACCGAGATTCAACGCTTAAGTCTTCAACTAAACACTGTCAAGTCGCAACAGCAATTGCGAGTAATTTGGCCAATAATGCGGCTCTGATAGCTTCTGCTTGGGAAGAAAACCCTTGGTCAGGATTAGATGAAAAGGCGTGGACTTCTGAGTACATTTCTTTGCTGTCCAATCAACTGGAATACAGTATGAAGAAGATGACTCGTCCGCTTGCAAAGTTTGGTAAGCCACGGCCTTATTTTGCCGAATCATGGCGCTCTCGCACGTCAATGAAAAACTTAAAAGCAAATATTACTGCAATGCAAACTTTGTATCTGTCTGATGGTAATGGGTTAGATTATACCTTACGTCAAAATGGGCATATTCAGCTTGCTAATAGTATAACGCGCCAGTTCTCATCTACTTTGGAAACATGGCCCGTTGAAGAAAGCTTATTTGAATTACTTCAATCTAAAGAAGGCTATCGCGTCGCTTATGCCCAATATAACAAATTGGAACAGCTTAAGTATCTTATTCATGAGGAAGTGGCGATTAAATTGGGCGTGGTAATAGGGTTTAATGCAACAGATGGTGACTGATAATACAAGACGTAACCTACTAAAAGCAGCACTGGTGGGGATAGCTGTGCCTGCACTTCCGCTCGGGTGTGCAAACAAGGTTACGTCAACGAGAAAGCCTGCTCTTATTGGTTGTGCCCTACAAGGTAGAGATAAATACTCTGTTGTTATTGCTGACGAACAAGGTTTGCCTCTCAAACAACTGCCACTTCCATCACGTGGTCATGGTGTTGCAACTCATCAAACACTGAATCATGCCGTTGCCTTTGCAAGGCGACCTGGTCAGTACTTTATTGTGTTTGACTACATAACGGGTGAAACAATTACTCTCACGACCGCAACGCCTAATCGACATTATTACGGACATGGTGTCTACTCAAATGATGGTATGTGGTTGTATGCGACAGAGGGAGAGCGTATAACCAGTAGAGGGATCATTGGAGTTTATGATGTGCTCGCTGGCTACAAAAAGGTGGCCGAATTCACAGGCTTTGGTATCGGGCCTCATGAGGTTATTGTGATGCCCGATGATAAACTTGCTATCGGAGTTGGCGGGGTTCATACCGATGGACGCAAGCCGGTGAACCTCTCATCTATGAAGCCAAGTTTGAGTTATTTAGACGCGACTGGTGAGCTAGTAGAACAAATCTCTCTACCTGATCACCACCTGAGTATTCGTCATCTTGCTCACGATGGGTCTGATACTGTCCTTTGTGGTCAGCAATATAGAGGTGAACCCGATGCGTATCCATCTCTATTAGCTATGCACACACAAGGTGGAGAAATGCGCTCTTTACATGCTCAGCCAGAGCAATGGGCTAGGTTTAATCACTATATTGCTAGTATTGCGGCGACGGAAGAGTGGATTCTGGCTACATCTCCAAGAGGAAACTGTTATGGTATTTGGTCCAAACAAACCGGTCTGTTGGAAGAGTTAAATGCATTACCTGATGCATCCGGAGTGATTGCAGATGCGGGGTATTTCAAAATTAGCTCGGGTGCTGGAGGTATTATCACCCAACACTCCCCACACAAAAAGAACAAAATTCAGTCGGGAATTCAATGGGATAACCATTGGTCGAGGATTTTTTAACCTAGCTTATTGTAAAACTTAAAAAAATTAACTTTCTTATCAACATTTACTACTAGCCTCTTATTTCTCTGCCATACTTTCGATCTACATGAAGGAATCGGAGAGTAAGATGGCTAGGTTGTATCCTTTATTGCTGCTAGTAATTTTGATGCCTTTCCAATCTTTAGCTAATAGTTACTTTGAACAAATTGGTTGGTTGGAGAAAGATAGCCATGTTCTTCGTGTCTTGCAGTTCTCAAAAGATGTAGAGAGTATTTATCATGAGTATGATAATCGCTTTATATGGTTCGATCTTCAACAAAGCACTCGTCTTGAGTTCCAGTTGGAGGTTATTGCAAGCGCAGGGTTTAGCCCTCTTTTTTCCCGCCAACTTCAATACTTGGAATACTATCGGAAAAGCAACCGTTGGCATGAATATGACGTTCTAGCAACAGACACTCTGCTTCTCTACATCAGTTATGCCGAACAAGCCAAAGTGTTGGGCTATGATTGGTTTTTCAAATCTATGTTGTATAAGCCACTCCCAAGGTTGAGCAGTGCTGTTCTACAAATGGTGGTGTCATCCATAGTAAACAAGCAACTGAGCGAGCTCATCGAAGCTTATACCCCTGATAGCTCGGACTATCAGAAATTGCTTGATAGCTACCTTCATGTGGTTAAGTTCACTAAATTGGACATTCCAGAATACACGCAGGAAGGGCTTAGAGGGGTTGGTGAGCCTCTGGACAATCGAGAAATTCTTCTTGTGCGAATGGAAATGGTAGATGTTGATTTATCAGGAGTTAGGCGCGATGTTGATTGGTATGACGAAACATTAGAAGCGCCAATCAAAGAGTTTCAGAGACTGCATGGTTTAAAGGATGACGGTGTTATAGGTTCTAACACTTTGCGGTGGTTAAACACATCGCCCCATAAAAGGCTGGCTATCCTTGCTCTAAATGCTGAACGAAGTCGTTTGTGGCCGATTAATTTCGATAACCTGATTATTGTGAACGTGCCCGGTTTCGAGATGAAATACTGGTCTTCTGGTAAAGAAGTGTTCGAGTCCAAGGTAGTGGTCGGACGCAGAGGCCGGCCGACCCCCTTGATGACTATTGAACTTGAATCATTGATTCTCAATCCTACTTGGAACGTGCCTTGGCGGATTATGGTACGTGACATTATACCTAGGGTTAAGAAAGACCCTGAATATCTGGTCAAAGAAAATATTACTATTGTACCAAGGTGGGGTTCTAAAGAGTTAATCGATCCTAACGAAATTGATTGGCAGAACCTTCGTCCGAGTTCATTTCCTTACAAAATGACGCAATTGTCAGGTGATAATAACGCCTTGGGTTTATACAAGTTTAATACGCCAAATCGACGAGCAATTTTCTTGCATGACACGCCAAGTAAAGAACTTTTTGAAGAAGTAAGTAGAGCATTTAGCTCGGGGTGTGTTCGAGTTGAAAATGCTGAGCAGTTTGCTTCAATTTTGTTGAAACGACAAGGAGCCGATATGTCGCTAGTCGATGAAAACGAAGTAGCCGCTAACCAGGCGATTCCTCTTACACGCAAAGTTCCTGTGCACATCATTTACCAAACCGCGTGGTCGGAAGGTGGAAAAATTCAATACAGGGACGATATATATCGTTTTGATAGACGAATCCATGGTAAAAGCTAAATTTGCCAAAAAATAACATTTATTCACATCTTGGTTTTTTCTAACCTTGTCAGATAGTAACCTGACGCAAGAGTATCTGCGCCTGTAAAAACGCGTTTTGGCGTTTGCACTCTCATTCATTGTTAGGTAAGGTCCTCGCTCAAAATATATTCGCCAAAGATATGAATGGGGCCTTATTGTGAACTTCTCTCGCAGAGATTTTATCAAATTTGCCAGTGGCAGTGTTATTGCAGCGAGTTGCACACCATCTGTTGCTTTATCAGCATGTGCCACAGCACCGCGGAGCCTTGCATTTAATAATTTGCATACAGGTGAGGAGCTAGAATCTTGCTACTTCGATGGTCGAAATTATATAAACAGAGAATTGGCTCGAATCGATAATATTTGCAGAGATTTTCGTTTAAACCAAGTTCATCAGATGGATAAGAATTTGTTTGATATGATCTCCCTGATCCAGTCTGAATTAGGTGTGGATACTCAGGTTCAAATTATTTCTGGTTACCGCTCACCTGAAACCAATCAAGCATTGCGTTCAGTATCGAGTGGGGTTGCCAAAAAAAGTTATCACATGCTGGGGCAGGCAATCGATTTTCGCTTAGACGGTGTTAACCTAAAACAGGTACGAGATGTAGCTATGGATCTAAAAGCGGGAGGAGTAGGCTATTATCCAAGAAGTAACTTCGTCCATATAGATACCGGGCCAGTACGCCACTGGTAGACAATAGATTTATGCTATAAGGTTGTCAAAAACCTCCCCAAGTGTCATAGTCTTGCCAGTTTAGTTATTGATTAAGGCTAGGATATGTCTCTTAAGTACCAAGTTGTTCCTGTCACCTCATTTTCTCAAAACTGTTCTATTGTTTGGTGTGATGAAACGATGGACGGTATTGTTGTTGATCCGGGAGGAGATGTTGAGCAATTATCCTCGGTAATCAAAGCCAATGGGATTAACATTGCTCAGCTTATTTTAACTCATGGACATTTAGATCATGTTGGTGGAACTCAATCACTTTCTGTGCTTTTGGGTGGCGTCAATATCATAGGCCCTCACAAAGACGATAACTTCTGGCTCCAAGGACTTGCAGAGCAAAGTCAAATGTTTGGCTTTCCGCCTACTCAGGCTTTTGAACCTACCAAGTGGCTCAACGATGGTGACACAATACATTTTGGTAAAGAGTGTTTGAAGGTTTATCATACTCCAGGACATACCCCAGGGCATGTTGTGCTCTTTAGTGAATCAGCAAAATTGGCGTTTGTCGGAGATGTTTTATTCAACGGTTCTGTGGGACGTACGGATTTTCCTAAAGGTGACTTTGATACACTGATACGCTCAATTAAAACGAAACTTTGGCCTTTGGGTAACGATGTAAGGTTTGTACCGGGTCATGGGCCAGAATCCACATTCGGCTATGAGCGAGCATCAAACCCATTTGTTGCAGATGAATTATAGTGGTTGACGAAGAATGCTCGTCAGGTCAATTCGTACCTTCTGGCTCTGCAGCAGCCATATAGCGCCTTGCTAAGCCGACAAATTCTTCAGCACTTCGGTCGATATCATTGGCTGAAATAAAGATGTCATAGTCAAAATAGCTCCTTTGGTAGTTCATTCGGTTTGCCAGCATTGCTTGTAAGCCTCGATATTCTCTGCCTTGCTCACTTTTATACGGTTTTGAGTCAAGTACTATGTCTTCGAAGTGAGCATTCAGAATACTTTGTTTCATCCCCATATACAGCAGGGCACGTTGACTTAAAAGAATATCCGTAGCAATTCTCGGGCATATACTTTCTAAATAAGGAGAGTATCGCTTTAATTTGATACCAATCCATGGCAAGGGCTGGTGCCATCCTTGGTTGTCATAATGGCAAATACCAATCTTACCGATATTGTTCCATTTCACTACCCAGCCTCCCTTGTGTAGATGTTGCTGAAAGTGAGAAGCAGTCAAGGTGTAGCAAACCGTACTTTTGTGGACTAACCATTGCGCAAAACCGAGAAAAATTAGTACAGCAATTAAGGTAATAATTGCCAGCTGCAAGTTGGGTGCAAGGACTACAAGAGAAATGAGGCCTGCCAGAATAATTGCTGCGAGCAATTTTGCTCCTGGGGAAGATAGTTGGATAGGTTGATGGGTAATATGCAATGTTTCCATAGTTCGCTCCCAGTAAATCTTTTTACCTCTGTTTATATATTCAGTGGCCACAGCATAGATCACATTAGGTGTAGATTAAATTGTAGCCTCCACCTAGTAGAACACGTATTTTTACTGGATTAAGCTTGTTAGATACTGTCAATGTCGTCAGATTTTTGCTATAAAACGCCATTAATTTTTTTCCACTGCTCATAATGCAGTGAAATGGAGAGATACTCGATGAGACTAGCTCATAAGCGCAAAGTGCAGATGAAACTGCAAAAGCACTTGAAGGCGGCGGTTGCTAAAGAAGAAGCGACACCAAGCAAAAAGCCACAGGCTGAGAAAAAAGTCACAGTTGCCGCTACGGAAAAGAAAGCGGCTGTAGCGAAAGTGGTAGACACTAGTTTAACACCTAAGCAGCAGCAAGTACTTGATATTGTCGTTGCCAATGCTGACGGTATCAACCCTAAAGGTATCGGCCTTGCTGCTGGACAAGAGGAATCAAAAGCCGCTTCTTGGGCAACAAGTGCACTTAAAAAATTACTAGAAGAGAATCTAGTCGCGAAAGAACAGCTAGCTGGTAATAAAGTTATTTATAAGACCGTTTAAAAAACGCTAGCTAGTAGACATCTATGCGAAATGATACGCAGTACCAGTTGGAGCTTCGATAATATCGAGGCTCTTTTTGTTGGTACACTACCTGTGATCTGTTTGAGAAGTGAGCTCTTCCCACGCTGATATGGTATATTAGGGGGATTACACACCTATCTAAAGTGAACTTTTCATGACTTTCCCAACCAATATTCATCAGTCCTACCATGCTCATGTTTATTTTGATGCTCAAACAAGTGATTTTGCCGCGCAGCTACGGTCAAAGGTTACTCAAGATTTCACTTTAGCAGTAGGGCGCTTTCATCAGAAATTAGTTGGGCCACATACGATGTGGAACTTTTCTATCAGTTTTGAGAAAGCAGATTTTGAGCAATTAATCCCTTGGCTAGATAACGCTCGTGGAGGCTTGTCTATTCTAGTCCATGCCGTTACTGGTGATGACATTACTGATCATACAGAGTATGCCTATTGGTTAGGAAAACCCGTTGAGCTTAATCTCTCAGCACTTGATAACAACTAACGGCGCCTACCTCTTTTTCTCTTCTAACCATTGAATGTTTTTTGATAGTTTATGACTATCAATTATATAGATATGAATGCCTTCATCAATTGTAAACTAATGTGTATATTGAACTCAAAGAAAGGGTAAAACCCGAATAAATTGATGAGGAATAGATTATGACCAACCAAGTAAACTTAATCGGCCTAAATAACGAAAAGTCTCAAGCTCTTGCAAACGAGTTAAATGCTTTGTTAGCGCACTACCAAGTATTATATATGAATACACGAGGTTATCACTGGAATATTAAAGGTCAGCAGTTTTTTGAACTTCACGAAAAGTTTGAAGAAATATATGTTGATTTACAAACCAAGATTGATGAACTGGCGGAGCGTATTTTGACGATTGGTTCTACACCAGATCATAGCTTCAGCCAATATCTGAATAAAAGTAGTATTCAAGAACACCAAAATTCAACCACAGGACAAGAGTGTGTTCGGGGCTTAGTACACGGATTTAGCGCTCTACTTGTTCAACAGCGCCAAATTTTAGCCCAAGCTGAAGATGCTGACGATGAAGGTACTGCAGCACTCATGGGTGATTATATTCGCGAACAAGAAAAATTAATGTGGATGTTTAATGCATATATGAACTAAAGTGTATTTGGTTAAATAACCAGTTCTTTCTTGAGTTGTAGTTGGAGATGTGTATACTGTATATGTAACCAGTTATTTGGAGGTGAATTATGTTATGGGATACCCTTGAACGTGTTAACCGCCTGCGCCAAGTGGCGTTAAATAACCCTGAGTTTATTCGCTCAGCTAAAGCACATGAAAAAGCGTTAGAGTTACAGGGGGGGGATAATATCAAACCCCTGAAAAGATCAACGAAGTTGAGAAAAGAAAAGGCTTTATCAGATATTTACCAACAATCAGAGTTTGGGTACGACCCTTGTGACTCTCCTCATTAAATGAAAAAGCAGGGCAACGCCCTGCTTTCATGTTTAAGACGTATAGAAATAAGCTTCCATGGTTGCGTCAGTCCCTGGGCTTTTTCTGTCACGCCTTGCCTTCAGAAAAGCTTTTAGGTCTGCTGCAAATTTTTTCTTGTTGCGGTATTCGAACAAGCCTCCATTGGGTTCCATAATAAAATACCTATAATTTTTATAACCGATTCCGATTGCATGAGCGTAGGCTGAAAGATAACCTGCCCAGTAACCTTGTTCGCCTGGTAACACAGAGGTGATTTTTTCAGGTGTCATTGTTTCTGAGGAGTTTGCTTTATTAGTGTTTTTAAGGCCGAACCCAGCGAGTAAGCTTTTTATTGATGAAGAATTGCCTTTAAAGTCTTTGACATAGCCCCCTTGAAACCTTAGTGGACCTTTAAAAAAACTGGTGAACTGGTTATGTGCTACGGCTTCTTCATTTCCGCCTAGTAGAGCTACCATCCACCCAGCGGTAATACCGCAACATATTCCTTGAATTCTGCCTTTGTTGGATCCAGCGACTTTTGCGCCCGTGTCTATATTTTTATAACCGATACGGCCAGCCGTATCGCTATCTATTCCTCCGCTACCCGGAAGTCCAGGTGCGTTATTTAAACTTTGAATAACTGTAGATTGAATACAGTCTCCAAAAAGATACTTGTTATAGAGTGTCACACCATTTGGCATAGTATTACGTCCTTAGTTGTTGTAGAGAAAATACTCATGGATAGGTTCTAACGGTGTTACGCTTAGTAATTATCATACGTAAACAGCGAAGATGATTTTTGCGAAAGTATGCATTGAGTTTTATAAAAGATTAACTCAAAATATTTCCTACAGCCAATCGCAGAAGATAATTTTTTGCACTTTATAGACCCATGCCTCAGTGAAACTATATGGTTTGTTCACTATTCAACTAACTTAGTAAAAACAAAAGTATATGTGATATCATACTCAGTTAGTTGAACCGCCTAACATAAGGATGTAGTACATGAAAATAGAGACAGTGGCATTTATCGGCTTAGGTGTAATGGGCTTCCCCATGGCGGTGCATTTGTCGAATGCAGGCTTTGTTACTCGTGTGTATAACCGTACTATCGAAAAAGCAGAGCAGTGGACCGAGCAGCATTCGGGCCAATGCTTTGCCACGCCTTATCTGACTGCGCAAGGTTGTGATCTTGTTGCTGTATGTGTGGGTAATGACGATGATGTTCGAAGTGTTGTGCTTGGTGACAATGGCGCTTTAGCGGCCATGAAACCAGGGTCTATTTTAGTAGACCACACTACGACTTCAGCTGAGCTGGCTGAGGAATTAGCAAAAGCTTGTAATGATAAAAACGTACATTTTGTCGATGCTCCAGTCTCAGGAGGGCAAGCTGGCGCTGAAAACGGAGCTCTGACTATTATGTGTGGAGGAGAAACACAAGTATTTGAAGCTCTGTCTCCGGTATTTGATACATATGGTAAGCAAGCCGTTCTTCTTGGAGAAAATGGTCAGGGGCAGCGCTGCAAAATGGTCAATCAGATATGCATAGCGGGTATTTTGCAGGGGTTGAGTGAAGCCCTTCAGCTTGCACAGTCTGCGGATTTGGATATAGAAAAAGTAGTGAACGTTCTGCAACATGGAGCTGCAGGTTCATGGCAGATGGAGAATCGTGCCGTGACAATGTCTCAAGGAAAATTTGACTTTGGCTTTGCTATTGACTGGATGCGAAAAGACTTGGGTATCTGCTTAAATGAAGCATCAAGTAAGAATATATCCTTGCCTATGACAGAGGAAGTCGATGGTATGTATGCTGCTCTTCAGAAGCAAGGTTTGGGCCGAATGGATACGTCAGCCCTGATTAAAGCTTATGATTTAGCCTAGTTTTATAAAAGGGGGGAACTCGACTATCTTCTGCTCGAATTGGAATATTCTAAAGTTATTGTCACTGAGGTCGATACTAGATGTAGGAATTAATTGTTTTCATATCAGGAGATAGGACCGCAAGAACAAGCTATTTGTTGTGGTAGGAGACTGCTTATGATTGAACAGAATCAAAAACGAGAATTTTATCGCTTGAAGTATCCTAAGAAAGCTCGGCCTTGTATACGTATATACGATCAGATTTTCTATGTCACAGAGGTGTCAGAAGGAGGTATACGTGTTGTGATGAACATGTTTACCGACTGGTATAAAGGTCTGTTGATGTCGGGCACTCTTGAGCTTCACAGCCAAGAGAAAATAGAGTTCAAAGGGGCGGTTCTGCGCTTTGATAATGGCGAAGTTATTCTTAAACTGAATGAAGGGCCAACCTTTAAAAATATGGTTGAAGAACAACGTCATATCATCCAAGAGTACCCATCGCATTTTGCAAGATCTATCCATTGAGCAGAGTATTGCACAGCGACTGACTGTGCCATTGCTGTGTCAAGGATACATATCTCAAAACGTCAGACAATACATTTACCTATTACATTCTTTTTTGCTAACCTGCTGTTTATTTTACAAAAATAGACGGTGTGTAATGGATGCGAAAAGTGTAGTTCTTGCTTACTGGGAAGCGATGAATACCAATGACTTTTTCAAGTTGGGTCTCTGTCATTGAAAACTGAGTCATAGCGATATTATTTACTCGGTTATCCTATTTACCCATGATTTTGAGCACAGACATTAGAATAGGCCGATGAATACTCATCAGAAATCAGAAGATATATGAATAACAGAATTGTGTTTACTGGTGGCCCTGGTGCGGGAAAAACATCCGTATTAGAGCACCTCAGCGACATGGGATATACGTCAGCACCAGAGTCCGGACGTAAAGTGATTCAAGATCAAATAAGGACTGGCGGTACAGGCCTTCCATGGGCAAATAAAACAGCGTTTCGCGATCTAATGATTATTCAAGAAGTGCGTAATCACAAAATGTATACCGATCCTAATGTAATGTTTTATGACCGTAGCATTATAGATTGTTACGGATATAGCCAACTTGAGCAAATTTTCCTATCTACCGAACTAATAAATCGATGTAATGAGCTTATGTATAACTCAAAGGTTTTTATCTTTCCTCCTTGGGAGGAAATTTATAAGAATGATGAAGAACGTAAGCAAGACTTTAGTCAAGCGGTTGCGACGTATCAGCAGATGGTAAATGCATACGAAAGGTTTGGTTATCAATTGGTTGAGATGCCTAAAGCTTCAATAGCAGAGCGAGCAAACTTCGTTATTAACAACCTACCATCTATCTGAGCGTGTTAGTGACGACGCTTTACTTTCTTCCTCATTTTTACTCGGCCTTTTCTCAGGGTTAGTCGTAAAATAAAGAGGATTTTAACTTGAATTATGACCAGTTTAATGCATTTTGTCGCTCGCTACCTGATACCACCCAAGTGGCTCAAGGTGGTAATGGCCATGTTTGGAAAATCAATGGAAAAGTATTCGCTTTTGGTGGGAGAGGCAGAAGTGGAAAGCCTGCATTTAGTTTTAAAACGTCAGACTCAAATTATGAGTTTCTAAAAAGCCATAAAGGCTATACACCCGCGCCTCATGCCTCGGGTCGTGATGGAAAGTGGATCCAACAACTTGATACGATTTGGTATCGAGATGATGAGCTTAAGCATTATATTACTGAATCTTATCGTATGGTTTCAAAAAGCAAAACTAAGACACCGCAAACGGATTCTGGCGATGTTGCCCTTAGTATCGGCAATTTCAGCGGTTTGGGGAACGCCGCAATCAAACCCATAGATTAGGTGCTCACCTATATAATGTTGTTTATCCCCAAATTTTGCACCTAGCTAGCGCTTTGAGTGCTAGCTAGGTATTATTGCAGGATATCGTAACTGGAGTACTTTTTATGTCTTATCCCTCATGCCCAAACTGTCAATCTGACTATGTTTACCAAGATCAGAACCACCTTGTGTGTCCAGAATGTGCCTATGAGTGGAACCCAGACGAAAAGCCAGAAATTGTGACCGTCAAAGATGCGAATGGCAATGAGTTGGTAGAAGGCGACAAAGTCACCTTAGCAAAGGATCTCAAAGTGAAAAGCAGCTCCTTGGTATTAAAAATCGGTACCAAGGCTTTAATAAAGCGGATAGTCGAAGGTAAAGACCATCAGTTAGATTGCAAAGTAGATGGAGCAGGAGAGATGATGATCACGGCTCATTTTGTTAAAAAGTCATAATCTGTATCGGAGTCGGGGAGAAGCGCGGTGCCAGATGAAATCATTATTACCTCAAATCAAAATAAATTCTTACCAATACTGAGGCAGATTTATCTGGCCTCGAGAACAACGACTTTTAAATGGCTAGATAGCAAGCAGTTTTGTCTTGCTGATTTTGATATTGATGTGGAAGGTGAGCAAATATGGGTAGCTCTTTGCAAAGGTAAGCCGGTTGGGTTTATTTCTATTTGGGAGCCTGAGAACTTTATCCATCACCTTTACATCTCGCCTGAATATACGAGAAAAGGCATTGGTGCTCGGTTACTTGAGTTTGTTAAATCCCGATACACTAGCTTAAATTTAAAATGTATGCAGCCAAATAAATCAGCGTTAAACTTCTATCAATCTCATGGCTTTATAAGTCAATCACAACACATGGACGAGTTTGGTGGATACCACTACCTAACCTATGAGGAATAAAATATTCTGTATAATCCAATTGCACTTCTTGTTCACGTACCTGACGTCTCTGTAGGACTTGAGTGGTACCAGAAAGCGTTTCCTCTTGCCTCTCCCCGTTATCTGCCCGAGTTTGATTTTACTGTACTCGATATTGAAGGGTTTTCGCTGGAGATTGTCCAAGCCGATAACAAGGTGTCGTCTGGGAAGTCAGGAACCGTCCTTTACTGGTTGGTGGATAATATCAGGGAATCAATCGACTTTATGCAATCTATAGGGGCAACCTTATATCGAGGTCCAATGGAGATTGAACAGGGGCAATCTATCTGCCAGATGGAAGATCCCTTTGGTAATCTTATCGGCTTGCGAGGTAAAATGGGGTAATTAGCCACTCATGTATGAGTGGCACAACCGATCACCACATAAGATCATCAGGTACTACAAAGTCAGCGTATGGATCGTCTTCTGCAGGGACATCAGATTCAGGCTCTTTTAGGTCAATAATGATATCGCTATCGCGCTGCGAAATTTTGTTTGCCACCACACTAGGAATGACCGCATAACCTTCACCAAAGCGTGCAATAGCTAATATCCCTTTAATAAGTTGTTCACGCATTAGGCTATCGACATATAGAGATTTAACTAATGTGCCATCGGTAAAATTATACTTAATGTCGCCGTCACTATTAGCAAGCTTATTCATTTCAATGAGTTGCTTAATCTGCGACTGAATTTCTTTGTTGAGGCGCTGCTCATTTTTTTCTGTACTGAGTGCCTTGTCGCGCTCTTGCTGCTGACGTTTTTGCTCTTCTACAGCGGCTTTAACCTCACGAGCTTGAGTGCGAGATTTTTTGGATCCTTTCTTCGCCTTCTTTAGTTTCTTTTCATTCACTAAACCAGCTTTCAACATTTGTTCTTGCAGCGATAGCTTTGCCATGGTTTTTCCACATTTAATAAATAAACCCCGCTATTTTATAGATACATGACGAGCAAATAAAGATGCTTTAACTAACTCAATTCTATGACTTCTTTGAATCTAATGTGGACGTGTTTCATTTGGTTCTTTTGGGATGACGCCAGAGCCGGACTTAAATCTCTATCAGGATTGCGACGAACTCGTTACATTTTCTATCGATCCCAAAACGGCGTTTGATATACAAAACTAGCTTTCGGTTGGGCCTTTATGTTTGAGGAATGTAAAAATTTCACCCAAGCCAGCTTTACTATTGCTAGGGTCGGTACGAATCGCTTTAATAGTGATTAATGCTATCTTTTGTTCTAAAGGCCTAGCACCGGAGGGTGAAGTATGATTGTTGTCGCGCGCTTTTCGTTTCCGCATGAAGCGCATATTGCGAAAGCGAGTCTTGAGGCGGCTGGTATTGAGACTTGTATTGCTGATGAGCATACGATCAATACGCAGTGGTTGTACTCTAATGCAATCGGGGGTGTGCGCTTGATGGTTGCTGAGCAAGATCTAGAGCAAGCCGAGAATATTCTGAGCACTGACTTTTCAGATGTATTATGTGCTGAACAAAGCGCCACTTCACAAGATCATTGTCCAAAATGTGATAGTGTAAAAATTGAGCCGTTTACCAAAGGTAAACGCTCTGCGTTTTTGGTATTTATACTTCTTGGATTTCCATTGTTTTTCTGCAAACATGGATATCGATGCAAGGAGTGCGGGCATTTTTGTGAAAATGCGAAATAGCTGAATTATTGGAGGGATTTCCAATGAAGATAGCAGTGGTGTTGGGGACGTCAAAAGCAGATGGGAATACACTTTATTTGGTCAATCAGTTCGTTGAACTGACCCAAGCTGAAGTGTTTGATTTAGCGGATTACAAAATATCGTATTACGATTATTTTCATGAAAATCGCAATGATGACTTTATCCCACTGATTCGCATGCTAAAGAATTATGATCATATTGTCTTTGCTTCCCCTGTTTATTGGTACTCGATGTCCGCACAACTCAAGGTCTTCTTTGACCGACTTTCTGATTTATTGACCATAGAAAAATCTCTCGGGCGCAAGCTACAAGGGAAAGAAATTTCTGTGCTTTCTACTGGTCATGAGCAAGAATTACCAGATTGTTTTATTGAGCCATTTGAACTGACCGCTGAATATATGCAATTTGTGTTCAGGGGCTTTGGCTACCTTCCAGTCAATAAAGAAAATAACCTCTCGAAAGCGAATGCAATCGCGCAATGGTTCAGTGAAAGTATTTGCCACGAATCGGTTGATTAACTTTCGTCTGTCTTTCGATATCTATATACGGCTCATGGTAATGTATTGATTTTTTGTTACTTCTAGCACAAGATGCGAGTCTTGTATTAAGACTTAAAGAGCGGTTAATGATTACAATTCGTCAATACAAGCCTGAAGACGTACAGGCACTATGGGAAGTGTTTTTCTTCACTGTTCGCAATATTAATATTCAGCATTACTCTCAGCAGCAAGTTGAAGCATGGGCGCCAGATAACTGGAATCAAGAAGTTTGGCAGGAAAAAATGCTGCAAATCAGTCCCTATATTGCTGAAATCAATGGTCAGGTTGCAGGCTATACAGATTTGCAAGATTCTGGGTTGATTGATCACTTTTTTTGTCACTATAAGTTTCAAGGGAAAGGCGTCGGTCGTGCAATGATGGAATATGTTATAGAGCAGGCCAAGCAACGTGGTATCTCAAGACTTTATTCCGAGGTCAGTATTACCGCTCGCCCTTTTTATGAGCGTATGGGATTTAAGCTCGTGCGTGAGCAACAAGTCGAAATGCGAGGCGATTTGCTGACTAACTTTGTTATGGAGTTATCACCATTACCCAAATGAGATTCGATATGTAGAACTCATTAACGGTTGGGGTAACAAGTTATGTGAGCAAATCGAATTACTTGAAAGTACCTCGATCAATTCAAGTATAGAAAATTAATTGTAAAATAAATGTTACAATGAAGGCCTGTATTTCCCTTATCCTCATGAAGTTTTTTGACAAGATAACTCTGTGTTACGTTTTGTTTACAAAATCCACGTGTTTTTCTGATTTAATAATTTGATGGTCTTTTATTCCCTTAACGTAAAAGTTAGTACAAGTTAGATAGAAAAGGACGTCAATAAAATCACAGAGGAAAAAACAATGACTCAGGAATATAACCCACTAGGAACCGATGGATTTGAATTTGTCGAATACACAGCCGCAACAGAAGAGGGTATTGGACAACTAAAAGACTTGTTTGTTTCTTTGGGGTTTACAGAGATTGCTAAGCATCGCTCGAAACAAGCATGGCTATATCGCCAAGGAGACATCAGTTTCATTGTTAATGCTCAACCACATAGCCAAGCCGAAGAATTTGCCAAAGTTCATGGCCCGTCAGTCTGTGGTATGGCATTTCGTGTAAAAGACGCCTCTATTGCTCTTAAGCACGCACTTGACAACGGCGCAGAGGAATTTAAAACCGAAATTGGGCCTATGGAGCTGAGTATTCCCGCTGTCTATGGTATCGGACAAAGCTTACTGTACTTTGTTGATCGCTATGGGAAGAAGAGTATCTATGATGTTGATTTCAACTTTTATGATGATGCCGACGATCGCTTGAAAAAAGCGGACGTGGGTATGTTTGAAATTGATCACCTCACTCATAACGTTAAGCAAGGCAATATGGATACTTGGGCCGGTTTCTATGAACGTATCGGTAACTTCCGTGAAATTCGTTACTTTGACATTGAAGGCAAACTAACAGGTTTAGTCAGTCGAGCCATGACCGCACCTTGTGGCAAAATTCGAATTCCTATCAATGAATCTTCTGATGACAAATCGCAAATTGAAGAGTTTATTCGTGAATATAATGGTGAAGGTATTCAACATATTGCAATGTCAACAGACGATATTTACCAAACGGTGCAGACACTGCGTGACCGAGGCATGGATTTTATGCCAACCCCAGATACTTACTATGAGAAGGTGAACTCTCGAGTTGAAGGTCACACTGAAGATGTTGATAAGCTTAAGGAACTACAAATCCTAATTGATGGTGCACCTATGAAAGATGGGATCTTACTACAAATATTTACTCAAACTGTGATAGGGCCAGTCTTCTTTGAAATCATTCAGCGTAAAGGGAATGAAGGATTTGGTGAAGGCAACTTCAAGGCACTGTTTGAATCAATTGAAGAAGATCAAATTCGCCGAGGAGTGTTGAGCGATGCATAAGTGGATTACATTCCCTCACCGGGAGGGAGTGTGCTCGAAGCAGGCGCATGCAGATTTTCCGCAAGAGGCTATTTATGAGCGTGAAACAGGCCGAAGTGGTTTCTTCGGACCTGCCTCACATTTTCATCATCAACATGCTCCAACGGGTTGGATTGAGTGGGAAGGTGATTTGCGCCCAAGAGCGTTTAACTTCAATTTGGTAGAAAAAGCGGCGCAAATTTCGCCGTGGGCTGTACCAGACCTACTGTTCAATAACGATTGTAAGATTCGCACTTGGCGTCTTGAAGAAAAGATGGACTTTCTGGTGCGAAACGCTGATGGTGATGAACTGCTTTTTATTCATCAGGGTAAAGCGGATTTGTACAGTGATTATGGCCATCTGACGGTTGGTGAAGGCGATTATGTTGTCATCCCGCGTTCGACTAACTGGCGGATTGAACCTTTAGAACCTTTGTTCATTTTGATGGTTGAAAACACTGATGCTGCATACTCACTGCCAGAGAAAGGTATGGTAGGTAATCATGCGGTCTTTGATCCTGCAGTGTTAGAAGTACCATCAATCAATCAGCAGTTTAAGGATCAATATTCCGAACAAGAAACACAGGTTCAAGTCAAAAGGCATGGTCAGGTGAGCGTGATCACTTATCCGTTTAATCCTCTTGACGCTGTTGGTTGGCATGGTGATTTGGCAGTAGTGAAACTGAACTGGCGTGATATCAGACCATTAATGTCACATCGATATCATTTGCCGCCTTCTGCACATACAACGTTTGTTGGTGCAGGTTTTGTTGTCTGTACCTTCGTCCCTCGCCCAATAGAAAGTGATCCTGGTGCTCTGAAAGTACCTTTCTACCATAATAATGATGATTATGATGAAGTCCTTTTCTATCACGCGGGTGACTTTTTCAGCCGAGATAACATAGAAGCAGGTATGGTGACATTCCATCCGGCAGGTTTCACTCACGGCCCTCATCCAAAAGCATTTCAAGCAGGCAGAGAGTACAAGAAAAAGTTCACTGACGAAGTGGCTGTAATGATAGATACTCGCCATGCACTGAGCTTTAGTGATGAAGCGCAATCGGTTGAGAATCAGGAATACGTGTACAGCTGGAAATCACACCCTAATAAATAACAAAGAGAATTATAATGAAGTTAGCCACCCTAAAAAATGGAACTCGTGACGGCCAGCTGGTGGTCGTAAGCAAAGATCTTAGTGTTTGTTCGGCAGTCAAAGATATTGCACCCACGCTGCAATTTGCGCTCGATCAGTGGGCTAAAGTTGAGTCACAGTTGAATGAAGTTTACCTTGCCTTGAATGAAGGGCGTGTTGCTGACTCAATGCCTTTTAACCAAGAAGCTTGTGAGTCACCATTACCGCGTGCCTATCAATGGGCCGATGGCAGTGCCTACGTCAATCATGTCGAACTAGTACGCAAAGCGCGCGGCGCAGAAATGCCGCCAAGCTTTTGGACGGATGCGCTGATGTACCAAGGTGGTTCCGATGCCTTTATCGGTCCTCATGATGATATTCCGGTTGGAAGTGAAGAGTGGGGAATCGATTTCGAAGGCGAAGTTGCGGTGATCACCGATGATGTACCCATGGGCGCAAGTCTTAAGCAAGCGGCTAATTCAATTCGCCTTATCATGTTGGTCAATGATGTCTCTTTACGTGGTTTAATTCCTAATGAATTGGCTAAAGGGTTTGGATTCTTTCAATCAAAGCCTTCGTCAGTCTTCTCTCCAGTTGCAGTGACGCCTGATGAATTAGGTGAAGCATGGGATGGAGGCAAAGTTAACTTACCTTTACTTTCCTATTACAATGATGAGCCATTTGGCTGCCCTAACGCTGGCGTGGATATGACCTTTGAGTTTCCGCAGCTAGTCGCGCACGCAGCCAAAACTCGACCTCTTTCCGCTGGTGCGATTGTAGGATCGGGTACGGTATCGAATAAGCAAGGCACTGAATTTGGTACTTCAATCCAAGAAGGTGGAGTAGGATATTCATGTATTGCAGAAGTACGTATGATAGAAACCATTCGCGATAGTAAGCCTTCTACGCAGTTTATGAAGTTTGGCGATACCATCAAAATAGAAATGAAAAACAAAGCAGGTGATTCCATTTTTGGCGCTATCGACCAGACAGTGGTGAAGTACTAATGTCTAATATCACGCTTTATGGCTATTGGCGTTCATCAGCGGCCTATCGAGTTCGAATCGCATTAAATTACAAAGGGCTTGCGTATCAACAAAAGTCCATTCATTTAGTCAAAAATGGCGGCGAGCAGCATGCGAGTGATTTTAAGTCTTTAAATCCAAGCCAGCTTGTTCCCGTCTTAATTGATGGTGATATACAACTTAATCAGTCTCTAGCGATCATCGATTACCTTGATGAAACGTATCCAACAGCTTTATTGACTCCGTTGGATAAACAGAAGCGCTACCTAGTTAAGGCTATGGCTCAGGATATTGCAGTCGATATTCATCCATTAAATAACCTCAGAGTATTACAATACTTGACGGCAGAATTGTCGCTGGAAGAATCTTGCAAGTCCGATTGGTACAAACACTGGATCCTACTCGGATTCGAAGGTTTAGAGCAAAAACTGGCTAAAAGCAGAGGAACGTATTGTGTGGGCAATGAAGTGAGTTTGGTTGATATTTGTTTGATTCCACAAGTATATAATGCCGAGCGCTTTGATGTTGACCTGACTGGATTTCCAATAATAAGAGAAGTTTCTGCTGCATTAAGAGAGCTATCCGCATTCATTGATGCTGCGCCAGAAAATCAGCCTGATGCTGTTATTGGATGAAGGCTGATTTGTAGCAAACGTCTTCTTGCCATAACATGATTAGCTAGCCATCTTTCACTATCTTGATAGGTGGCTGCCCATCTACACTTTACGTCCTGCACTAAAGCTATACCTGGCGACTTAGGTGATTTTCTCTATGAGCTGAAATTTTTGGGTTTTAATGCAACCAATGAGCACCTTACGCTTTGTACGATATTTTCAGCCGTATTACCTATGATTACCCCTTCTATTCCAGTACGTGCCAATGTGCCCATAACCAGAATATCAACCTCTTTTTCTTCAACACATGCTGGAATTTCATCATCTGGAGCACCATGAAGTCGATGAGTAGTGATATCACCTCCAATACCAGAATCATCGATTAATGCTTGTAATGCGACTGAATGTTGCTGCTTAGCTGACGTTATATGATTATCCAGCTCTTCTTCCGAAGGTTTAAACCATACATTATCTTTTAAGTAGCTTTCTAAAACATATTCCCAGCAAGAAACAATGTGAAGCTGGCCATCACAATTGTCGGTAATTGTGCGACCCAGTCTAAGAAGATCAATGGAAAGCCTACGCTCTTCTTCTGTTGTTGCATTTGCATCAATAGCTACGGCAACTCTTTGCTGATCAGTAGGTTTATTGGTTGGACGATTTAGCCATACTGGGCATGGACATTTACGCAATAAGTTCATATCAATAGCACGCAAGCCCAAACTATTATTTTTGCCAGTTTCTGCCTCTTTGATGACCAAATCAATCTTGTGTTTTTCGACATAACGAATGGCTTCAACATCCGGCTTTTCGGCCACAATCAGCTCGACTGCAATATCCATATCGTTTATGGATAGCAATAAGCTACTTTGGATTTGACTTTGCAATGATTCAATCAGCGAACCTTCATAATGTTCTCGATATTCGTGCATATCATCAGGAAGGTGCGGGCAAACGACAAGGCCTGTCAATTTAGCTTGGTTCCTATTGGCAATGTGGATGGACTGAGCAAGAGGCTCGTTATGATCCATCACACCTTTGGTTAAGAACAGTAGATTGTTGAACTTTTCCATATCCACCTCCGTCTCGTTTAAGTTTTACCGCTCCAGGACCAAATTGCCATTTTTAAAAACAATATTATTAATATTAGGATGGTTCTATCCTATGAAACCATAAGTTGGATATTCAATATTGGAAACACTATGAAGAGTTGCAACATGATAGTTATGAGAAACGCTATATTGCTCAAACTACAATATAGCGCTGATTTTTATGAAGTAAGTTCAATTGCCTTGTTTTCATTTTTCTCATGACTTATTGCTTGCTCATAGCAATACGAAGACAACATGCCCCAAGCAATTACATTGACTATAAATGCTTTGATAAGATTCATTGGATTGAGAGGGATGGCTTGAAAAACAAAAAACGTACATAGACTTGCTGCAACGCCAACTAAGATACCTCTAATGTGCCATCTTTGCGTATTAAACCAAGGCGTACAGTACAACAATGCCCACAAGCTGCCCCAAAAGACTTGTTTATAAACAAAAAGGTGATCCGGTGACGCTAGTCCTTGCAAGGGATTAATAAGGTAGATTGCTAGTGCATTGGCTAGGCTTCCGATAAAACCAGCTCCTAGCGCGATAATGATGTTCTTGGTCATAGTTCTTGTTCTCCCTAATTAAATAAATTGTCATCGCGACCACAGTTTTCGGCTCATACAAGTCACCAAGTAGACGGTGACTAATACCTCGAACTCAAATACAAGAATTAAGGTAAGAGGGAACAAGATAATTCGTTTTTAATTTCATATAGTTATATAAATGCCACGAAAACTTGATGAGCATCTAATTTTTGGTCTAATTAAATGGGTAAGAGATATAGACTTGCAGTAAATTTGGTCCTTATAAATCATTTGCCATCTAGCTTTGTATTAATCGCTCGATGAAAATTACCATTTTTGAGGTAATGAAATTGGTTCAAATATACGGCGCTGAAGAAACTAAAGCGTTCTGTTGCAATTGTAAAGAAGTGACGTCTCACAAGTACTATGGTTTTTCTGAGCCTGAACAAAGTATGGAAACAGAAGTTAAAGGATTCTTTTCTGGATTATTCGCCAGAATAGCCAACATCTTAATGTCGGGTGAGCCAACAGGTGATTATAAATGTAAGTTGTGCGGAACGAACTTGCACACCCCCGATTATCTAGATTGAAGGTGACCAAGATATATTTAAAAATTAGCAACAAATTCTATTTATTACCGTTAGGAATCATAATATGTCACAGCATTTAGCCGTTATTCGCTGGGTACGAGATGAAGACGAGACATTTACAGATAATCAATATAATCGGGCGCACATTTGGGAATTTGATGGTGGACTATCGATACCAGCATCTCCGTCCCCACATGTTGTGCCATTACCATTATCTAATGAATCTAACCTTGACCCCGAAGAAGCATTTGTTGCAGCTTTATCTAGCTGTCATATCTTAACCTTTTTGTCGATTGCAGCTAAACGTAAGTATGTGATCGATAGCTATACGGATGAAGCGATTGGCATGCTTGGCAAAAATAGTGAGGGTCGGGAAGCCATAACTAAGGTCGTTTTGCGCCCACATATAGTGTTTTCCGGTGATAAAATTCCCACCAATGAACAACTGACAAAAATGCACCATATATCTCATGAAAACTGCTTTATTGCCAATTCAGTAAACACTGAAGTGGTAACCGAAGTTGTGAACTGATAAAACTCGGCGCCAATAACTGGTTTTCCTGGCGCACCTCTGTCCTCCATTGCCCTACTAACTAGCCACTGATAAGGCCATAAGATTGATCATGTCACTTTAAATCTAATTATTTGTGATTAAAATCTAGCCATTGCACTTATTCCTGACTATTTTGTTAATGTTGATATGAGCTATATCTCATATTAGGCGATTCATATCAACTCGAACGTCAGTAGTAAGATTTAATGCAAACAACAAGGAAAGAGCGCAATGAAAATTACTCTCTGCTCTGGCTTGGTGATCTGCGCTGTTGCTGTTTCTGCAAATACTTATGCCGAACCAAAGAACGAAGTCGTAAACCAATTAGCACTGGGGTGCTACTCCATCCAATCGCCTCACAATGGAACTTTTCTAACCAAGTATGATAAAGGAGGACCTGTAAATGATGGTCTGAGTTATCGGTTTGAGGCTGTCCCAATAGCTGAGGCAGAGCGGTTTTACATGAAACCGACATCATTTACGAATTATTTTTTGACCGATAGAGAAGGGCGATTTCTTGCCAGCCATTTGCCGTCGCAGATAAGCGCAGGACAATATGTTGGAAGTTTTGCTGAGTGGAGTGTCTCATCAACTGAAGTTGCAAATGAACAGCGGTTTGGATTGTATAATAAAGCTTTGAATATGGGACTAAGGCACAATTGGCAAGATGGAGACCTCTATTTCTTCGACTTACTGAACCCAAGACATAAAACCAGCGAAAGAGAGTTTTTGCTGGTTGAGCAAACGGGTTGTAAAGCCTTTCCTGAAGTTGAGGTCAATGTTACTGGCGACCGAACTGCCCTAGCCGGAGATGTTAATAAACCGATTAGAGGGTATGTGGATCCTCACACCCATGTTACATCATATGAATTTATGGGTGGCAAAATGATGCATGGCAAGCCGTTTCATCTATGGGGAGTGGAAGAAGCTTTAAAAGACAGCGCTGAAGCGCATGGCCCTGATGGATCGCTTGACATTATTGGTAACTTACTGGCTTTCAATGATATTACGCATAGATACGATACCCGAGGTTGGCCTGATTTCCCTTTTTGGCCGAACCATAAAGAAATGAGCCATATGGGATACTACTACAAGTGGATCGAACGGGCGTATTTATCTGGTCTTAGGTTAATGGTCAGTCATTTAGTGGAAAATGAAGTGCTTTGCCATATTCAATCGACAGTAAATCCTGGTTCTTGGATAAATCCAAACAGTTGTAACACTATGGACAGCATACGCTTACAGATCCAAAGACTCAATCAGATGCAGGACTATATAGATGCTCAATCAGGTGGGGTTGGCAAGGGCTTTTTTCGTCTGGTGACTTCACCCAGTGAAGCTCGCCAAGTGATTGCAGACGGAAAGATGGCGGTGCTGATGGGTGTTGAAGCGTCTGAAACTTTTAACTGTGGCAAGAAGGATATATGTAATCTCGAGACTATCGAAGCTGGGCTTAATGAGCTTTATGACTTGGGAGTAAGAATCGTCTACCCCACTCACAAGTTTGACAATCAATTGGCGGGCTCTCGGGTTGAACATGAGTTTATCAATATTGGCCAACTACTATCGACAGGTTACTTTTTTGAAACTAAAGAATGCGATGCTCAAACTGGAACGGACAAACAGTTTTACCCAGGTTTCCCTTTAATCGGCCAACTTCCTTTCATCAAACCCATTCTCGATGCAGCTGGTTTAAACCCTCAATATGATGAGACCATTTTGCATTGTAACCAGCATGGCTTAAGCACACTTGGTGAATATTTAGTTAATCGAATGATAGATAAAAAAATGCTGATTGAAATGGACCATATGAGCCCAGACACAGCCACGGCTGTGATGGATATTGTCGAGCAGAGGCAATACAGTGGGGTCATTTCATCTCACAGCTGGATGAATACATCAAGAGGTGACGGACTTCATCCTAACACCAAGCGTTTGATTCATGCTGGTGGCTTTGTTGGACCCTACAATGGTGACGCTTATCAAATGCAAATTATGGTATCTAGGTATCTTGATGAGTTAGAAAAGACGCCTTACTTAGCTGGAGTTGGTGTTGGCACAGATATGAATGGCTTAGGCACTCAGCCGGGACCTAGGTTTGATGTATCCACTAATCCTCTCAATTATCCTTACGTGTCGGAATTTGGATTAGTGTTTGACAAGCAAGTTTCAGGAAATCGGGTATTTGATTTTAATCAGGAAGGAATGGCTCATTACGGTATGCTGGCCGATCACATTCAAGATATGCGAGAGCAAGGATCTGCTCGAGTATACGAGGCGGTTATGAACTCGGCAGAAGCTTATATACAGATGTGGGAGAGGTCAGAAGTGAATAACAGCGAGCCTCATATAGAAGCTGTTAAAGTTAACACGTCTGCACAGCCTCTATTGAGTTCGACATCCACAAAACAAGCCATTTATTAAAGCCTAACCTGCAAGCGTACATACTATTTGGTATGTACGCGTTCCAATCTCTACCATTATTATGCTTTATTTAACTTGATGAACGAGCGTCTTTTTCTTGCTGCTGGATCTCAGCTGCATTAAATTGGCGAACATCTAATTTAGCAATGTCGTTACACTCTTCACAAGAGTGATGGCAAAGCCCATCTATATATTCATGTTTGGTGACCATACTGAGCTTTTTGCACCAATCGCAAACACCTTCAATAGTAAACATCCTTCACCCCTAAACCTATTCTGCGGTGTTATTTTTGGCGCGAATTATTACACGGCCAATAAATTAAAGTTAACTATTTGTTATGTGAATTGCGAAAGGAATCGATTACGTAACGTCATGAATTGACTAGAAGAGGTTGGGGCTTGTCACCTTTGAAGTGGGGCATTAACGTGGTGAAGGATGATTTTAAGTGCGCCATTCAGCCTCTTCATCTCTTCATCACTCCCTTTTAAGTCTGGATGATAAATCTTACACAACTGCTTGTAGCGAATCTTGATATTCTTTTCACTGGGAATGGAATTAATCTTAAACCCAAACAGTGCGCAGGCGAGTGATAGCTTTTGATCTTTTTCCGGAGCTGTAGGATTGAGTCTCGCCTTAGCTTGCTGCGAAGCGGAAGAGGACTGAATCTTTTTGAATTGTCTGTAGAGGGTTTCTAATTGCTTCTTTTGCTGCCTAAGCTGATGGTTTCTCTCTGCTAGCTTTGTTTGTAATTCACGTTTTTCGTAATCTAAGTCTATTTCTAGGGCGCTTGATTGAGTCGAAAAGTTACGTAGCTTTAAGTGGTACCAGATGATTACCATTAAAAGGATCAGGGAAAAACCCAATAGCGCATAGATTAAGCTGTCATTATTGACCGATGAACCTAATACTTTTTTAGCAATAGGATCAATCTTAAGGCTGAGATCGTCGAACTGAATCTCTAATTGCTCTATTGATGATATTTGCTTGGCTCTCTGAGCATTAAATTTCTTTTCCAGCACTCCCGAGTAGGCTTCATCCGCCTTTTCATTGCCAGCAGATGCGGTTCGATACCACACTTCAGCTAAATCTAGTGTCTTGGGTAGTTGAGGCAAGCTTTCATAGACTTTACCCAAATTAATTTGCGCATCTGTACTGCCTTCAAGAGCTAAACGGGTCAACCAGTAGATGGCTTCTTGGACATCACGTTTTGACGCTCCGTCTTCAAGATACAGAGAAGCTAACCGAGCGGCTGCTTGTGAGCTACCATTGTTGGCGGCTTGTTCAAACCAATATAACGCATCGACACGTGAGGTAGGCGAAGAGGTAGTGAGATATTGCTCAGCAAGGAGAATTTGAGCCTCAACGTCGTTGTTCTGCGCTTTAGCTGTTAAAGCGTCGATGGATTCTGCCATACAAAAAGAGCAGAACAGAAGCAGTGAAAGGCTAACAAATTTCAATGTATTCCTTTACGAAATAAGCAGAATGACCTGACCTATAGTGTAATGTATTTATTGGGTAATGAGAAAGGTACAGTAGTAAGTCAGGTCAATACGTTTTATTTAAGCGGAAGAATTTTAATTTCTACACGACGATTACAAGCTCGACCTTCGGTGGTAGTGTTAGTGCAGATAGGGAAGCGTTCTCCGTTGCCGCGTGCGATGGCACGGCCGGAGGCTACGCCTTGTGAAATTAGGTAGGAACGCACAGATTCTGCTCTCTTTTCAGATAGTACTTGGTTGCTAGTATCGTTACCTGTGCTATCGGTATGCCCCTCAATAACGAGGCTTGTGTCAGGGTACTCAACCAATATTTTGGCGACACCTTGCAGGGTTTTGTGAATGCTAGTGTCGAGGTTGTATGCACTACTTTGAAATCCAATACCATTTTCCATGCGCAGAAGAAGCTGGTTCTCACCAACACGCTCTACTTGTACGCCGGAATTGAGTAGTGATTTTCTTAAAGCGGCTTCCTGCTGATCAAAATAATAGCCCACACCACCACCTATGGCAGCACCACCTGCTGCACCTATTAATGCATGCTGACGGCGTTCGGTAGCGTCATCCCCTGTCGCAAGACCGACAGCCACGCCTGCTATTGCACCTAGTAAGGCGCCCTTGGTTGCAGAGTTGGTCTCACTATCACCTGTTGTTGCATTTTCACGTTGGGTTGCTTGGCAACCGGAAAGAAGAGTTGTTACCACCACTGCTAAAGCTAATTTATTCACAAAAAATCTCCATGTAGAATCATTGATTGAATGCGCCCACACTCGACAGTGTGAGCAAAGCAATTAATGCTCTAGATGATATTTGTGTCAATTATATATGTATCAATTTACTGAATATTTGCTTACTTCAAACATAAGTGGATGAAATTTAACCACCTCGTACTGATTACTGGGAATGTTTTCGTAACATTTTGGGTGCTTGCGCGCCGTCGATAGGTCTGCTTACTGATACAGAGCGACCTTTTTTCAAGCCGACCTCATAGTCTTCGGTTAGGTTTTTCATGGCTTCCTTCAACTGTTTCTTGAAGGTTTCGCGATCTATGTTTTTAAACTCTTTGTCTATGTAATCGTCGATTTTTTTGCAAGAGTCTTCATCAGGGTTGATCATCGGCAGCTTTTCGAGTGCCCCTTCGACCCACCCAGAGATAAATGAGTTCACGCGGCGGGTTACTTCGGTGTTAGAGGTCCCTGTTCCCGCAAAGCTGTTACGAAATTTTCCAGTCTGTTCGTTAAGCTCTCGATAAACGATATCAAATGCGAAGGCTGCAAAGATAGCGCGGTCTGCTTCGCCAATAAACTCAGCTCTTTTCAATCCTTTATGGTTTGTAAGCACTGCCTCAACGCCAAATTTTGTGTTAATTCCGCGAATAATACGCAATAAGGTAGAGCTGATATTGGAGGGGAGCAGGTGTGTCGATTGAGTTTTACCCATTTTGATGAATTCAATATCATCTTTGTCTAAGCCATATTTAAGCATCAGACGATGTGCCATTTTTATTGCATTGGCAGCTTCGTTAACATTGGCAGAGTTACCAAGTTCAAGACATTTAGCGATCTTTTTTAGGGCTTTTTGTTTATCCATCGACAACAGAAAATCTCACCGTTTCTAAAGAAGTCGGGTATTTTAACTCTTCTGACATTAAAACGGAACTCTTGAAGCAAGAATCTTAATGAAGGTGCATAATTAAGACAAACAAAAGCCGCTCAGTATGAGCGGCTGTAGATATAGTGTGTGAGAACCTAAATACCAAGGTCATCCATTAAATCAGAAGCTTGTGTATTTGATTTTTCTTTACCTTCTTTTTCTTCCCTCACATCCAAGAGTGCCTGTTCCAAGATAGCGTCAGGGCTTTCCTCTTCATGTGATTCGAACTCTTCAAGCTGAATAAACTCTGTCTTGTCCATGGCAAGTTCAAGATAGAAAATATTGCCTGTTTCGGTGGAAAACGTTACTCGTCTCGCTTGTGGGCGATCAAGGTTTGTATCAACTGACAGAATGACTTGTTTATTTAGCGTAAGCATTTTGGGTTGGTTTTGAGTAATGTGCGTCTGGAGGTCTTTACGTATTTGGTTGGTGAAGCCTCCAACTATCTGGTTCATCAACTCACCGAGAACATCTGCCACTTCGTCTGAGGTGTGTAATGTAGCTAATTCTTCTTCTGGCATGCCCATATGGCGCATATAATTCGTATACAGTTCTAATGCAGCTTTTGAAGTGAAATTGATGACAACCAAACCGGAGAAACCACCATCAAACAGAACAAAGCAGCCGAAATCAGGCTTTAAACCTGTTTTAGTGATTTTTTGCACCATGGCAGAGTAATGGATATCTGAATTACTCGCTTCGCTCAATATGGTTGATACGGATTGGCAAAGTTTTAAAAGAATATCTTCTGTAGTGATGATTTGATTTTTTTTCATTGATGGCTCTCTTATAAAAGACATGTGCTAACTAATCCATAATGACTAAGTGTGGATAAGAAATTAGATAAGCGCCATTTTCAAATCGTATTTATGTTTTATTCGCCGTTTCAAATGTTGTAAAGTGACGAAAATCAAAAAATATTATCCGTTTATTAGGACCCTTTACTGTTAGGAATAGTGAAGTAGGGGCAGGAAGCAAATGTTACCAAGATTACACTCACAGTCTGATGTTGATCCGATTGTACTCGGTTTTCTCAAAGACCTCAAAAATGAGGGTTTTGAAGGCGACATCGAAAGTCAATATTCTAGCCGTTTGGCGGTCGCCACTGATAACAGCGTATATCAACAGCTCCCTCAGGCTGTTGTGCATCCTAAATCGACTCGAGACGTCGTTTTATTGAGCAGGCTCAGCACACAAGAAAATTATGAGCGGATTACTTTCTCGCCTCGTGGCGGTGGAACTGGGACGAATGGTCAGTCTTTGACTCAAGGAATCGTTGTTGACCTTTCTCGCCATATGAACAAGGTACTTGAAATTAATCAAGAGGAGGGCTGGGTAAGAGTTCAGACTGGAGTTGTTAAAGATCAACTAAATGATGCCATAAGGCCTTATGGGTATTTTTTCTCACCGGATCTTTCAACCAGCAACCGAGCAACGATTGGCGGCATGATCAATACCGATGCGTCTGGACAAGGCTCGTTAAAATATGGAAAAACGTCAGATCATGTTTTGTCCGTCCAGGCGGTCTTTGCAGATGGTTCGTTGCTCGAATCCGATATGTCTGGTGGTAGACCGAATGAAGAAGGTTTGGCTCATCGTGCCTTGCAAGTCACCGAAAAAGTATGTCGTGAAAAGCGAGACCAAATCAAAGCAAAATTCCCACCACTTAACCGTTTTTTAACCGGATACGATTTAAATAATGCCATTAACGAGCAAACTGGCGAGTTTGATATCACCCGAGTTCTCTGTGGTGCTGAGGGGTCTTTAGCATTTCTCACTGAAGCCAAACTCAATCTCACCCCGATCCCTAAAGTAAGAGTTTTGGTGAATGTTAAGTACAACAGTTTTGATTCGGCACTGCGTAATGCACCTTTTATGGTTAAAGCAAGCGCATTATCGGTAGAAACTATAGACTCCAACGTGTTGAATTTAGCCAAACAAGACATTGTATGGCACACGGTAAGTGATTTATTGACCGATGTCCCTGGTAAAGATATGCAAGGGATTAACATGGTGGAGTATGCTGGTCATGATGTTGAGGAAGTTGATCGCCAACTCAAGGCTTTGACCGAAAAGCTCGACAACATGATTGCCAGTGAAGAAGCTGGGATCATAGGTTATCAAGTCTGTCGAGACTTATCGAGTATCGGACGGATATACAACATGAGAAAGAAAGCCGTAGGTTTACTCGGCGCTGCTAAAGGGCGTGCTAAACCAGTGGCTTTTGCTGAAGACACTTGTGTACCTCCCGAAAACTTAGCCGATTTTATTTCTGACTTTCGTCAATTACTTGATTCTAAATCACTGTCTTATGGCATGTTTGGTCATGTTGATGCAGGAGTTTTACATGTACGTCCAGCTTTGGACCTGTGTGATCCTAAGCAAGAAGTGCTCATGCATGAAATTTCTGATCAGGTAGTTAAGCTCGTCTCAAAATACGGTGGTTTGATGTGGGGAGAGCACGGTAAAGGCTATCGCTCTGAATATGGTCCCGAGTTTTTTGGCGACGAGTTATTTACGGAATTAAGGCGAGTGAAAGCCGCTTTTGATCCACATAATAAAATGAATCCAGGTAAGATTTGCACACCTCTTGATAGCCAAGCTGAATTGGTCAAAGTGGCAGGGCTTAAACGGGGTTATTACGATCGTCAGATCGATGTAAAGGTTCGTGACAGTTTTAAACAAGCGATGGAATGTAATGGCAACGGGCTTTGTTTTAACTATGATACGTCCTCGCCCATGTGCCCTTCAATGAAAGTGACGGCCGACAGACGCCACTCACCAAAAGGGCGAGCTGGCCTTGTGAGGGAATGGTTAAGGCAGCTCACCGAGCAGGGTATCGATATTCTTGATCTCGAGAAGAAAACGCTTGCTGATACGGTGTCGATAAAGTCTATGATTGAGCGAGTAAAAAATTCTCTTACCAAGCATAGAAACTATGATTTCTCGCATGAAGTGCTCGAAGCTATGAATGGTTGCTTAGCTTGTAAAGCGTGCGCCAGCCAATGTCCGATTAAAGTTGATGTACCAAGCTTTCGCTCTCGATTTCTGAATATTTATTACTCGCGATATCAACGCCCCGCAAAAGACTATCTTGTTGCTAATATTGAGTCTCTACTGCCGTTAATGGCAAAGACACCGAAGCTTATAAACGGTGTTTTGGGTCAGAATTGGGTGCAGAAATTGACTACTTCTGTGGTCGGCTACACAGATCTTCCTCTGATGTCTGTACCGACACTTAATGCAAGAATGAGCATCTATAAAAGATTTAATTTGGACGAAATGACACGCCTATCTGCTGATGATAAGGCTAATCATGTGGTTATTGTCCAAGATCCGTTCACCAGCTATTACGATGCGGATGTCGTCGAAGACTTTGCAAAACTGCTTATTAAACTCGGAAAAACACCCGTGTTACTGCCATTTAAGCCTAATGGCAAAGCTCAACACGTTAAGGGCTTTTTGAAGCGATTTGCTCACACAGCAGAAACTACAGCGAACTTTTTGCGACAAGTAGCTAATTGCAACCTATCCATGGTTGGTGTTGACCCCGCACTTGTCCTTTGTTACAGAGATGAATACAACGAAGTCTTGGGAGAAAAACGAGGGGATTTCGAAGTGCTCAATGTTCACGAGTGGCTAGAACCGAGACTCGACGAGTTTGAAGTTGCTGCTTCGAAATTTATGGAACCTTGGTATTTGTTTTCTCATTGTACTGAGAAGACAAAAATGCCCAATGCTGAAAAAGAATGGGGTAGGATATTCACTCATTTTGGGGCAAGTCTAAACACTGTCCCCGTGGGTTGTTGTGGTATGGCTGGAACCTTTGGCCATGAGGTCGACAAACTTGAAATGTCGCGGGATATCTATGGCTTAAGTTGGAAACCCCAGATAGAGCAGTTGCCTAAAGATCGATGCCTTGTTACGGGCTATTCTTGTCGAACCCAAGTTAAGCGGTTTGATAGCACCAAAATGCAGCACCCATTGCAAGCATTACTAAAGATTGTTTGAATGATCTGGCTCAGCACACTGTGCTGGGCTATTTTTTATTTAAGTCAGTCAGGTTGGTATGGGATATGAAAAGTCTTGAAAGAAAGCTTCCTCCACCACTTGTTTTTATCATCTTGTGTTTAGCGATTAAGTTTACCAGCGAAGAATTTAATACCCTGTCTGTTAATTTGCCGTTCGCTCACATCGTATTGATAGCATGTCTTGTCGTATCGGTGCTTGTTGGTTTTGCGGGTGTTTATGAGTTTAGAAAAGCGAAGACAACTATTAATCCTATTCAGGTAAAGCAAGCGTCAAAGGTAGTCGATACAGGTGTATTTTCGTTTACTAGAAATCCAATGTACTTAAGTATGTTCGTTTTGCTGTTTGGTTTTGCTTACTGGCAGCAAAATATCTTAAGTATGTTGATTACATTTACTTTTGTATTCTACATTAATAGATTTCAAATTTTGCCGGAAGAAGCGGCTTTAGAGGAGTTATTTGGAGCAACCTATGTGGATTATAAGCAGCGTGTTAGGCGTTGGATATAAAAGAAAAGCCCCACATGTTTGTAGTAATGCCGTTCGGATAAGTATTAACACTTATATCTAAATGGATATTTGGCCCGAACAAAGAGGACTGAACGTGGAAACGTTCGGTCCTTTCTTTTATCTGGCAAAATGAAATGGCTGATGCTCTCTCGCATTTGTTTGAGCCTGACAGGTAAAGTGCCATCGGGGCTGAGCGCTAGCCATCGCAACTGGGCATCTATCAAATTTATTGCTGCTGTGAAGCTAACCCGAGTTGGGCTTACATTGGCATCTTCGGCAATATGAATCATTTCTAAACGTACTAAATTATAGGCAAGCAAAATAAT